>NZ_CP185959.1:4300000-4518274 GCF_050368945.1 Microbulbifer sp. MCCC 1A16149 | reverse complement strand
CGGCCGCATTGGTATCGATACTGCTGAAGCCGTCAAAGGTAACGCTATTACTGCTCTGTGCAGAGTCTGCATCCACCAGCGCCCAGTTGATACCACTGGCACTCTCAACGCTGTTGCCGTCACCACCGGCGGTGACGCTGGTGACCCCGGTAAACTGAATCAGGCGAGCGGTGATATTGCTATTGGCCAGTGCGAATACATCGTCCCCGGCGCTGCCGGTGAGCGATGTGGCGCCTGCGGACGTCAGGCCACTGAAGGTTATGTCATCCGCAGTGACCTCCCGCGCGCTGCCAGTGAGGACCAGGCCTGCGACAAAAGCACTAGCGTCAAGGTTGGCATCATCCGGCGCACTGAAGCTCTCGACTTCGCTGAACAGGACGCCGTCGTGATCAACCGACTTGTCCGCATTCAGCGTAAAGTCCTGACCACCGCGAGATACCACCTGGTCCTCTTGATCGACCCCGGTGCCCGCGTTGACGTTGCTCAAACCGGTGAACTCAACGCCTGCGACCTCAAGGGCACCACTGCCCTGCAAGGTGTAGGTTTCCGCTGTAGTGCTGCCCTGAAGGTCGGACGCAGTGGCTTCATCAATACCGGTAAACTCAATTACGCTGGTATTGAAAGCGCCGTCGGATCCCGCCAGGGTAACTTCGGCGATGGCTGTTACATCGTCCGTGCCTGTGCCCGCATCGACATCGCTGATACCACTGAACTGGTGTGTGCCATCAACGGTCACTGCATTGTCAGCAGTAACTTCAAATGCGTGCCCACTGTTGTGCCCGTTAATCACCCCGGAGCCACCGGTGAAGGTGTTAACGCCCGCGATGGTGAGGTCGCTATCGTGGGTAACACTGGCCAGGTTTTCTGCCAGCCCCCAGTCACCACCAGCAGCGCTATTGAAACTATCGGAGCCGCCGTTGCCGTCCAGGTCTGCAACGCCGTAGAAGTTAAACCCGGTATAAGTGTCGACGGTCAGGGTGTCGTCGGCAGCCAGATTGAAGGCTTCCTGGCTTGCTGTACCGGTCAAGGTGCCGGTGGTGATCTCGGTGATACCGGTAATGCCCAGGCCGTCGGCGTCCAGCTGGCCGACGGTGTCGGTCAGACTGATTCCCGCACTGAAAGCGCTGGCATCCAGGGTATCCACATCACCATTACCGTCCAGCGAAGTCATGCCGGAGATGGTTATGCTGTCGGCAAAGGTGACACTGCCATTCGCGCTCAGAGTGAAACTATCGGCTCCGGTGGTTCCCAGCAGTCCGCCGCTGACGGCCGCCAGAGTTTCGGCGTTGATAAAGGTAATGCCGTTGTTTTCGGCACTGGTGCTACTCAGTAGCTGCCAGTTCTGGCCATCCATGCCGGTAACGCTGTCGTTGTCCCCATCGCGCGCATCAATGGTTGTGACATTTTCGATAATGATGCCATTGACGGCCAGAATGCCTGAACCGTCGAAGGCGATGGTGTCATCGTTGTTAGTGGCATTAAGATTCGCGGTACTGGCCGCATCAATTGTCCCCAGATCATAGAAATCTATGCCGCTGCTGCTGACAAAGCCACTCTCCATGGTCGGCGTGTCGATGGCTACCAGCTTGTCGTTGCCCCCTTCGCCATGCACCTCAGAAAGTCCGGAAAGGCTGAGCCCGGCAACCGTCAGCGCACCTGAACCGCTGACCGCAAAAACTTCTGCGCTGTCAGTTGCGGTCAGGTTGGCAAGGATTGCGGAATTCAGGGCCTCGAAGGTCAGAGAGCCCGCGACCTGCAGTTCACCGTCGGTGCCGGTCAGGGAAAGCGCATCGCTGTAGCCGCTGGCATCCAGCCGGTCGCCGGTAGCAGTGGGGTTGGTGATCGCATCATAGGTCGAGCCGTTGCCAAGCACTTCACTCAGGCCGGTAAATGCCATGCTTCCGTAACCGACGGTCGCACCATCGGCGTCGCTGCCAGTCAGGGTAAAGGCGTCGTCGCCCGCGGTGCCCGTGAGCGCGGCCGCATTGGTATCGATACTGCTGAAGCCGTCAAAGGTAACGCTATTACTGCTCTGTGCAGAGTCTGCATCCACCAGCGCCCAGTTGATACCACTGGCACTCTCAACGCTGTTGCCGTCACCACCGGCGGTGACGCTGGTGACCCCGGTAAACTGAATCAGGCGAGCGGTGATATTGCTATTGGCCAGTGCGAATACATCGTCCCCGGCGCTGCCGGTGAGCGATGTGGCGCCTGCGGACGTCAGGCCACTGAAGGTTATGTCATCCGCAGTGACCTCCCGCGCGCTGCCAGTGAGGACCAGGCCTGCGACAAAAGCACTAGCGTCAAGGTTGGCATCATCCGGCGCACTGAAGCTCTCGACTTCGCTGAACAGGACGCCGTCGTGATCAACCGACTTGTCCGCATTCAGCGTAAAGTCCTGACCACCGCGAGATACCACCTGGTCCTCTTGATCGACCCCGGTGCCCGCGTTGACGTTGCTCAAACCGGTGAACTCAACGCCTGCGACCTCAAGGGCACCACTGCCCTGCAAGGTGTAGGTTTCCGCTGTAGTGCTGCCCTGAAGGTCGGACGCAGTGGCTTCATCAATACCGGTAAACTCAATTACGCTGGTATTGAAAGCGCCGTCGGATCCCGCCAGGGTAACTTCGGCGATGGCTGTTACATCGTCCGTGCCTGTGCCCGCATCGACATCGCTGATACCACTGAACTGGTGTGTGCCATCAACGGTCACTGCATTGTCAGCAGTAACTTCAAATGCGTGCCCACTGTTGTGCCCGTTAATCACCCCGGAGCCACCGGTGAAGGTGTTAACGCCCGCGATGGTGAGGTCGCTATCGTGGGTAACACTGGCCAGGTTTTCTGCCAGCCCCCAGTCACCACCAGCAGCGCTATTGAAACTATCGGAGCCGCCGTTGCCGTCCAGGTCTGCAACGCCGTAGAAGTTAAACCCGGTATAAGTGTCGACGGTCAGGGTGTCGTCGGCAGCCAGATTGAAGGCTTCCTGGCTTGCTGTACCGGTCAAGGTGCCGGTGGTGATCTCGGTGATACCGGTAATGCCCAGGCCGTCGGCGTCCAGCTGGCCGACGGTGTCGGTCAGACTGATTCCCGCACTGAAGGCGCTGGCATCCAGGGTATCCACATCACCATTACCGTCCAGCGAAGTCATGCCGGAGATGGTTATGCTGTCGGCAAAGGTGACACTGCCATTCGCGTTCAGAGTGAAACTATCGGCTCCAGTGGTTCCCAGCAGTCCGCCGCTGACAGCCGCCAGAGTTTCGGCATTGATAAAGGTGATGCCGTTGTTGTCGGCACTGGTGCTACTCAGTAGCTGCCAGTCCTGGCCATCCATGCCGGTAACGCTGTCGTTATCACCACCGCGCGCATCAATGGTTGTGACATTTTCAACGATAATGCCATTGACGGCCAGAATGCCTGAACCGTCGAAGGCGATGGTGTCATCGTTATTGGTGGCATTCAGTGTGTCACCGCCGGCGGGATTGGTAACGGCATCATAGGTCGAGCCATTGCCATCGACCTCACTCAAACCGGTAAAACTCATGTCCCCGTATGCGAGGGTCAGGCCATCGGCTTCGCTGCCGGTCAGGGTAAAGGTATCGTCGCCTGCGGTGCCGGTGAGCGTGGCCGCATCCGTATCGATGCTACTGAAGCCGTCGAAGGTAATTCCATTGCTGCTCTCAGCGGAATTCGTATCGAGAAGAGTCCAGTGGATACCACTATTACTGGAAACACTATCGTTACTCGCACCTGCAGTAACCGAGGTGAAACCACTGAATTCATATCCGGAATATCCGGAAACATCCAGCGCTCCGTCGCTCCCCAAGGTGAAGGTTTCCTGCGCATCACTACCCTGGAGTTCACCATTGGAGGCAACAACGTCCCATGAACCCGAGAAAACAATGGACGCGTTGCTTACACTGCCGCTGCCCAGGGTCCAGCTACCAGAACCTGTGACTTGGTCACTCCCGGACCCTTCGATACTTGAAAGGCCAGTAAATGTGAACGCGCCGCTATTGAGGTCTGCGTTGTTTGTGGAATTCACATCCAGCGAAACATTCTGTCCGTTGGTGTTAACCGCTGAAACACTCGTGGACTCGAAACCTGAGAAGACGATGCCACTGTCGACCGAGAAACCGGGCTCATCTTCAGCCCCGGCGAGATGCGAATAAATCTTGCTGCCGCTGGCATCATCGAGATACAACACCGCGAGACCAGAGGTCTCCTCCGAGAAACTGTCGTTTCCGTCGGAGATCACTTCTTGCAGCGCACTAAAAACCATCTCGTTAACGGTTACTGTCTGCGAATCGCTATTAGAGCCGATTACGAAGTTATGCTGGGTAATCGCATTAGCAGACGCGGCCACTTTGTTGGCGGAAATACTGGAGATACCAGAAATGGTCAAGTTACCGGCGACAACTTCCAGCACATTGTCGGTGAGAGTCAAACCATCCGAAAAGGCAGTGGAATCCAGAGAAGGATCGCCGGCAACACTACCGTCAAAATCCAAACCTTTCTGCAGCAGGGAAAGATCGTTAAAAGTGGTATTTGCAACGGTGACGTCGCCGTCAGATTCAATAGTGAAACTCTCACCGATATTGAAATTCAGAGTGCCGCCGGAAGTGTTGATGGTATCGAAATCGATAACACCAACGCCGGAACTACTTGAAAAATAAATACCGGATTCAGCGGTGCTATTCAGAGTCCAGTTGTCATCCCAATTAACAACCTCTGTTCCATTTTCAGTGCCCAGAATCGTCTGCAAATCATAGAACCTGATATTGCTGCTACTGGCATCAAAGTAGTCATTAATTCCATCGTTTTTAATGGAAAAAGTAGTAGTTCCGGCATCATTGCGTGCCGCAAGAACATCAGTATTTACCTTACTCAGCCCGGAAAATACTGTCCCAGTGCTGCCCTCTGAATCCGTAAGGAGCGCGACACTATCGTTATCAGAACCTATGACTACTCCATATTCATATTCAGAAGCATCCAGAATACTAACACTCGACCCACCACCCGGTGACACTGTCGCCAAATCAGTAAACAGCATTTCATGAATGCCGACATAACCCTCGCTATTAACAGAGAAGTTATTTTCGATATTTTTTTCGGCGGCCAGGTCTGCTCCACTCGAGGTAACCGTCCAATCCCCGGTAAAATTGATCCCCTGATTACTTGCGCCACTACCGTCCACTACCCAGTCACCGGTCGAAGAAAGTGTATTTCCAGAAGCACCGATTACGTCTTCCAGGTCAGAAATTTCCAACTTGGCTTCTGAGAAATCGGGGTCAGTTAGATCAGCTCTATTATTTCCGACCACCGATAAAGCGATTCCACCGGCTTGCGCAGTATCTACCAGCGATACACTGACGTCAGACAAACCAATAAATTTGATCCCGCTATCGTCACTGGCGGTATCGACAAAAACCTCTGACGCTACATTTTCATCATCTTTAAGGTAGATACCTAAGAGACCCAGCGCATTCAATTCACCGTCGGACTCTACTTTGCTGATGCCATTGAATGTCAATGTGTTGCCAGTAAACTCCACGTTATTAGCAACAGCAACGGTAGTTCCACTGTCCACATCGAAGAAGTAGCTATTACCATCACCGACAATGTTTCCTGAACCACCGGTAAATACATTGATATTTTCAACCGTGAGATTTCCGCCGTGGGTGACACTGGCGAGATTTTCTGCCAGCACCCAGTCGCCACCGGCAGCGCTCTGGAAACTATCGGAGCCGCCATTGCCGTTCAGGTTCGTAACGTCGTAGAAGTTATACCCGGTATAAGTGTCGACGCTCAGAGTAGCGTCGGCAGCCAGATCGAAGGCTTCCTGGTTCGTTGAACCAGTCAATGTGCCGGTGGTGATCTCTGTTATGCCGGTAATAACCAGTCCATCGGCGTCCAGCTCACCGGTGGTGTCGGTGAGACTGACTCCCGCACTGAAGGCACTAGCGTCAATAGCATCCAGGCCCCCGAGACCATTCACAGCATCGAGGTTCTCAAAAATCACGTCATCGTATTCAACTTTCCCATCGACAGATAGGATGAACGCATCGTCGGCAACACCATCAGCTCCGTTATTTCCAAAGAGCGTCACTCCTTCACCAACCACGACGCCATCGGCATCTGTGATAGATGCGACACTTGTTGACGAATCACTTTTAAGGTTTGTTACACCGCCGTTCAATTCAATTTCCGAAATTGAGGAAATGGCGCTGACATCAAAGTGATGATTTCCGCCCAGGTTGGTTATATCTAGAGTATTTGCAGACTGGATATCGCCGAGACTGCTAACAGCAGGCGAGCTTGCTTCTGCTGCACCTAGCGCACCCACATCCAACGAGAAATTTTCAACATCAACATCTGCGTTATTGGTGAAGCCATTAACTGCTATTACATTCAGAGTGCCATTAGCAGCAGTTACTGCTTGGCCAGCGACCAATTCAACTGAGCCTTCGGATTCCAGCTTGAGAGAGGACTCTCCGGCCCAAACCACGCTATCCTCGACGGAAAGGGCCTCAGCATTTGCATCAATCGTTACCGTTCCGTTTTCGGCCAGCGCATCAACGACTGCGCCAGAGCTGATACAGTTATCGACACAGTCGACTCCATCCAGCGCCACGGATTGCGCAGTAACACGCCATTCACCACCATTGGCAACATCCCCATCATCGGTAACCACGGAGACAGAGGATGCGCCAGAGATGGAAGAATCAGAAATGGTTTTAACGGTACCGCCAGTGCTACCCGAACCATTACCGGTACTACTGATAGCTCCGTCCAGAGCAAGGCTCTGAGATGCGCTCACGGTGATATCACCACCATCCGCCACCGTATTAATCACTGCATCCGGGTCTGTATCGGTATCTGTATAGGTATTGGCGTCCGCAATCAACGCACTATCCGCGCCCAGAACAATTTCCTTGGCGGCAACGTTAATTGTTCCGGCAACGGCATTCTCAACTTCACCGTTACTGGCTTGGAGGGTTCCATTATTGTTAATCGTTGCAGAGCCGGGGCCGTAGGCACCCAGAGTGATCGTGCCACCAGTGGTATCGATACCTGTCGCAAATACAGTTCCAGTGTTGTTTACCGCTGCACTTAACAGTGAATCAGCGGCGCGTGCTTCCATCACCACTTGTACAGCGCTGAGATTGCCGGAGTTGAGAACTCCGAAATCAACGCCAAACTCGTTTACAGCGGCCTCTTCGCTGATAGAAACACCAGTAACAAGTCCCCCTGCCAGGGTAAGGGTCATTTTCTCGCCGGCGTGGAAATTTATATTGCCGCTGACCAGTTCTCCGTTTTCTGCTGCGGAAAGATCTCCGGCATTATTCACACTGGCGCCAATTAACGTAATTCCGCTAGGTGCGAAAATTTCGCCGCCCGCAGCCACGCTTATCTCGCCAGCGACGTCGGAAAGATAGAACTCGGCGGGCTCATCTGGACCTGAAATATCCCCGCCCATCGCAGCCACCGTAAGCGCGGCAACATTGACTGAAGAGCTCTCCCCGAAAAGTACACCTCGCGGGTTTATCAATACTACGTGACCATTCGAATCAATTGCTCCCGCAATGGTGGTCGTGCCAGTTAGCACTTTGTTTATTACCATTGCAGAAGGATCAAAGGTGGCTCCATTATTAAACAGGAACTCGACTATTTCCCCTTCAGCAATATCAAATGTAGTCCAATCAATTTTGGCAAAATCACCATCGATCGTGTATTTCGTTTTGTCGGTAACACTATTGTCGGTTAGGGCCGTAATAGCGGCGCCATCCAGCTCAGCGCCGTCGACAGTAAAATTTTCAATGGTACCCGGGGCAGCGATTACAGGCTGCGAGGCGAACATACCCATTCCCGCTACACTCACCGCAACAGAAAGCAAATTTCTTTTCATATTCATGATTCTTGCCACTTAGCTCCATGGCGGCGCCGCAGCGCTGCCGATATCATTAAATTCGAAGTTTGATTACTGCAGGAAGTAGGAAAAGTCTGCGTATACCGTGGGATTGTCGGCATCGTCTCCGGTGCCTTCGATGGACGATTTGGAGGTCGTCGGCCAGGCCACCGACAACTGGCTCGCCCAGTTTTCACTCCAGCTGAACTTGAACAGGAAACCGGCTCCGGCGAGGGCCGCCCAGTCATTGTTCAGGTCCTCTTCAAAGTTGTTCACGACGCCATAGCCGGCATCGGCAATCACGGCCACCTGCAGCATGTCGTTCAGGCGGTTACCAAAGATTCTGGGGTTGATCGCATCGGGAAATGACGGATACCACTCAGCGGAGATCAGACCGGCCTGATCGGCAGAGAAATCCCGCACATCAAAGGCGCGCACGCCGTTGGCGCCCCCCAGGGAGAACTGCTCAAAGGACGGCAGGGTGTTTTCACTGTACTGCCAGCGGCTTTTTACAATCAGACGAGACTGGGAATCGGTCAGCGGCATCGGCAAGAACAGCAGCGAACTGGTTTCTGCGGCAAATTTTTCAAACTCGGAATCCGTTTCCAGATCAGTTTCACCCGAGTAGCTGGCAAGCTCGCCGTACTGAATTTTCGCGTTGACCACGTTTAGCATGGGAATGCTGCCACCGGAGAGGTGGTCCACATAGATACCGGCCTCGCCCCCCAGCGCCTGATCCCAGCGTTCAAGGATAGGGGTCGCAGCCATTATTTCGGTTTTTTTATCGGTAATTGCGAAGTTGCCGGTGATATTGAAATCCCGCGAACGCCGGAACTTGTGCTCCACACTCAAGCCGTAGTTCTCGTTAATACCTTCCAGCTCGAGCAGGTTGATGAAGTCGTCTTCGTTTTCAGAATTATGGATCTTGAACTTGTTGTAGTCGGCAGAAAGCTGCACGCGCGTGCGCGGGCTCAACAGCGGCAGGCTGTATTTGAGCTGCCCCAGATTCGATCCGAAACCGGAGTCGAACTCATCAATACCGGAAGACTTCAGATAACCCACTGTCAGCTCATCACCGATCCCGAGGGGGTTGAACCAGTCGACGGCGGTAAAAATCCGGTTATCACCGGTAAAGGTGGAACCGTGGTTATCCATACGGGTGACCAGGCGCCAGTCGCTCTCATCGCGCACTTTGAGGTTAAGACGGGTCTCACCCGGGTTGTCGCCGGGGCTGAAATATCCGGTGACGTTCAGTGCCGGGAGGTCATTCAACAGGTAGAGGGATTCTTCGATACTGTCGTGATTAACCAGCTCGCCTTTTTGCGAAGAAAAAGCGGCAGCCAGCTGCTTTTCGCTGTACTTTTGGTTGTCGTGTACCGACACCTGCCCGAGAATCCCTTCCTGCACCGAAAAGGTCACCACACCGTCCTGTACTTCCTGTGCAGGAATCTGAACCTGCGCCAAGAACAAGCCTTGTTGACGATAGAAACGGGTCAGTTCAGCCGCAATATCTTCCAGATCGACATAGCTCAGGCCGCGCTGGGCGTTCTGGCGCTCCAGCGTATTGACCAGCTTGCGCAGTTCCCTCGGCCCCAGGTTTTCCGGCGCAAAGCGCGCGCCCATACCATCGAGCAACAGCGCGATTTCCTTCAGATTGTCGACGGTGTAACCGGCTGCAACAACCTTGTCTTCCTTCATGTATTGGACGCGCAGCGCTTCGGCTTTCGCTTCCACGGTTTCGCGGTCTATACCGAATTCCGGGTACTCTTCCAGACGGTGGAAGCGAAATTTTTTGACCGAGATACGGGGGCCGATTTCACGCCCGGAGACCTCTGGAATATCGGTATCCAGGTTCGGGTCCCGGGCCTCCTTGGCGCGACGCTCGAATTCTTCCGACACATCGGTGTCGTTTACATGGGGTACATCCTGTTCAAAAGCCTGGCGCACCCGACTGCGGAAACCGCTGTCGCCGTCCTGCGCACTCGCTTCTGCCGCAGCCAGCAACAGTCCCGCCACCGAGACCGCTAATAATCCCTTATTGAACAAAGCCACATTTCCCCCCTTGGAATATGCCAGATGTATCCACAGACTGATTTGCCACTCGCAGCGCTATTCTGTCGACGGCTGATCGCTATGTTTTTATACGGTGCTCAGCGCACCAGATCGCGCACGATACGGAACCCGGTAATCTCGTCACCAGTACCGCTGTGCAGTGTTTTTGAAGTGGCCAGACAGCGGCTCATGGCATCCAGACGGCTGCCGCCGGCCGCAATCAGCTGCTTGTCCATGCCGATCACCCACTCCTGGACGTTACCCACAGCGTTGACGATACCGAAGGGATTGGCCTTGCCCGCGTTGGCGGCGACCAGCTCCAGCCCTCGCTCGATACCGCCGTATCGCAATGAGCAGTTGCGGTCGGAGACTTCCGGCTGGCCATTGGCACTGGCGGCAGCAAACCATTCGGTTTCGCTGGGCAGTCGGTAACTGCGCCCGGTTTCAGCACTCAGCCACTGGATATACTGCTCGGCCTGCTCGCGGGAAATGTTATGTACAGGCAGAGCGCCGTTATCAAGCTGCATACCTGCACACCTGCCGGTTGCCTTGCAGAAGCGCGCAAACTCGCTGTTGGAAATCTCGTAGCGACCCACCGCCAGCGGCCGGCCGGAAGCACCTGCGACAACGACCATTTGCGGACCGTACCCTCCAGCCTGCATGGGATCGGCACAGGTGTAGCGGTCGCCGCGAGCACCGCTGCCCGGGCGCAGATGCGCGCAGTAGTCGATATCGAATTCAGCCAGGGGGCGCTGCGCAGGCAAAATGGCGCGGGCGTCCTGAAGCAGCCCCGCGGTACGCTCGGGACTTTTCACCGCCAAGCGCCCAAAGCACCCGGTAAGCTCCTCCGCCAGTACCGGGCGCAGGACCGCAGCCTTGGCACTGTCGAGTTCTGCGAGACGGCCAAGCGCACTGTCGATCGCTGAGACCTGCATCCCGAAGCCGCAATTCAGGGCGGATTCCATATCATCCAGCACAACGTCGATCTTGCGCTGTAGTGCGGCCGCAGCGAGTTGCCGCTGCTCGCGGAGCTCTTGCTGGCGCAGGCGTTCGGCTTCACGCTCTGCGGCAATCCGCTCATCTTCCAGGCGCTGGCGCAGCTCCTCGCGTTCCTGAGCCAGCTGGCCGCGGATTTCTTCCGCACCCTCAACCTGCTCGTTCCAGCTGGCGGCGCGACCGAGCATTTCTTCTGCTGGCTCCAGGTTACCGAGGGTCAACTGACCGGTGGCCGCAGCGATAAAGAGGTCGGATACCTGCCGATGCACGGACTCGGGGAATGCCACATCGGTGGGATTGAGATCGACGTACTCATCAAGCTCTACGCGCAGATCGCGCTCCCAGGATGCGGTAAGTACACTGAGCCCCAGCAGGCGATTGATCGCCTCGCGCTTGTCCGCAATGCGGCGCTCGAGCAGCTCGCGCTGCAGCTTCTGCTCCAGCTCCACCTTCACCCGCTGCTGCTCGGCAACGTTTTCTTGCTCGAGGTGGGAGTAACCGACTCCACCCGCTATCAAGGTGGCTATGAACAGGCCGCCGAAGGCCCATTTCCAGCCCGCCTTACCGAAAAACTGATGGACGAATTTATCCACCGTGACCGTGCGATCCTTTCGCTCGAACGCCAGCGCGGATTCCAGCGCGCGCCACTGGCGGCGACTGAGGGAACGGATACGCTTGGGCTTTAGCTTGCGCTCGAACGCCTTGTCAGCAGGGACCTTGTTGTACGGATGCCGGCCACTGAACAGTTCATACGCGACACAGCCAAGTGCATAGACGTCATCTGTGGGTTGCGGCTCACCGCCCTTGAGCATTTCATAACTGGCATAGGCCGGCGTTAGGGCACCCAGCGTGCCGGCATCAAATATGGTCTGCTCTCCCGCCTTGCTGGCAATACCACCCTCGGATACCGCGCGTGCGATACCGAAATCAATAACCTTGGCGCCCTTTTTCTCGGTAACAAAGATGTTTCCCGGCTTGAAGTCCGAGTGCACGATCCGGTGGGAGTGGGCATAAATCAGGGCCTGCGATACGTCATGCAATATCGCCGATGCGCGCTCTTTGTCGAGCCCCACATCTGCGTGCTCGCGCAAAAGCTTGTCGAGGGGGGCCCCTTCGAGAAACTCCATGGTCATGAAAACCCGGTCGCCTTCGCGGTCGAAGTCGTACACGGTCACGATATTGGGGTGCGCCAGAGTCTGGGACTTCCGCGCCTCGCGCTGCAGCGAGATGAAAGCGTCGGGATGCTTCTGGAAGTCTTCGTTCAGCAGCTTGATCGCCACATAGGGATCACTATCACTGGCTTCCAGCTTGCGTCGGTCGAGCGCCTTGTACACGGCCCCCATACCACCCACACCCAGCAGCTTGTCCAGCTCGAAGCGGCCTTTGATGACGGTTTTGGTCACCGCCCCTTCCCGAGAGGTGGAGGGCTCGAAGTGTACGGCGCCATAGGGTTTGGAACGCGCAGACGGCGGATTCCCGGAATCGACGATTACGGTCGCATCGGCACTTGGCGAGGATTCTTCGGGGGCTCCGGAGGGAATCAGTCCCGGGTTAGAACCAACCGGGGGGTGATCATTGGCCCCTGTATTTTCATGACCGACAAAAACCGTCACATCAGAATCATCGCACGCAGATAGATTCTCGCCGGCTTTTTTGACTATTCGGGTCTTGTCACTCACTACCATCTCCCTGGCGTAAACGTTGCAGAAAATCCCTTTTCTACTTTTGCGTGACACCCGGCACGATCAATTGCCATTTCAGGTCGGGCAATGACTACCGGTGCGGGCTGTCCAGACTGTATAAAGAAGCGCGAAGTATAACGGAGGCCTATTCCCGCAACAATTGAACGAAGCCGATAAAGCACAGAAACCTCATTACATATTCTTACAGTGCGGTAGCAAGCGCCGACAACTGATACATTCGTACCAATACGACCCGTAAACCCGCATTTTTCATGGAAATTCGTACCAAATAATCCCGCTAAATCGTGCCAGAGTCGGATAGCGCCCCAAATGTCCAACAGGCGAGTAGACGCGATGAAATTAATTCGTGCCAGAGTGCATTTAGCCTGTGCCATATGCCGCGTGGACCTTTGGCAGTAAGCCAAATAATTCGTGCCAGAGTCGATTAGTAAATTTTGTTTAACAGTTTTTTTTTGCATTTGCGTCTGCTTAAATCCTTCCCGCTTGCCAATTCGGCAATACCCAGGTTACTGCTTTACGGCGGTAAAGGAATATCCACCATCGTGTCCATAAAATATTGAGGGATTAACAATGGCTATTTACATGAACTTCAACAGCAATGCTCCTGCCGGCAACGTAACCGCCAAGGGCTATGAAAACTGGATTGAAGTTGACAGCTTTAACTTCGGTGTAGGCCGCGGCATCAGCATGGAAGCGGGCGCGGTTGCCAACCGTGAAGCTTCTCGCCCGAGCCTGAGCGAAGTCACTGTAACCAAGCGCATCGATGCGGCTTCCGGCGGCCTGTTCAAGGCTTCTGTAACTGGTGACGAAGGCGTTAAGGTTGAAATCCACGTAGTGCAGACCGGTGCAAACTCCGTTGAGAAATTTGCGGTCTACACCCTGGAAGACGTAATTATCTCTTCCTACAGCATTTCCGCTTCTTCTGGTGGCGCGCCTCAGGAGGCGATCTCCCTGAGCTTCTCCAAAATTGAAGCCGACCTCAACCACGCCGACAAGACCAACAAGAACCCGAAAAACATGCGCGTGGGATACGACCTGTCTACCGCAACTCCGCTGTAATCGGTATACCCGACTCGAGCCGGTGTGGGTGGCATTTGCCACGCGCACCGGTTTTTGACGTTCGCACGTTTCAATAGTGCAACGATTTATCTGTGCAATTGAATCAAAGTACCTGCTGGCACCTATAGGGATTTGGGGCTGTTATGTCTTCCATAAATCAAGACAAACGCATGATTCGGACAAGTTGTTCGATCGGCAAAGACACTTTTATCGCCACTGCATTACATGGCGAAGAGCACATCTCCAAACCTTATCGCTACCAGCTCAAGCTACTCTCCAAGAAGCACGATATCGAGCAGGCAGATATCGTGGGAAAAGCATTCACGGCCAGCATTCACTACGCAGAAAAAGAACGGTATATCGACGGGTATGTCACGCATTTCTCAATGCATGATGTGAATTCGGAAGGGATGCGACTGTACATTGCCGTAATACAGCCGGGGCTATGGTTCACTAACCTTGGCGGTAAAAACCGAATTTTCGAGAAAAAATCAGCGAAGGACATCATCAAAGAGGTCCTCGGTGAGTACAGCAGTGTGGTCAAATTCAGCGATAAAACGAATGCTGAATATATCACCCGAGAATATTGCACCCAGTTCAATGAAACAGACTTCCAGTTCATTCACCGTCTGATGGCGCAGGAAGGGATCTCCTACTATTTCACGCAAAAAAATGGCTCTCACGAACTGGTTATCTGCGATAAATATCAAGACTACGATGACTGCATCTCCGACAAGGTGGAATACGACGGTGGTGGCAGTAATCCGCGCAAGAATTCAGTGAGCAGCTGGCACAGGGACTTCAACTATCATGGCGGCGGCTATGAACTGAAGGACTACAATGAGTACACCCCCGCCAAGGACAACCTTCAATCGGTTAAAACAGCCAGCAAACTGAACGGCGTTTCCGATTACATCCAAAATATATACGGTGTAAATCACTTTAAGGTTTCCGGCGATTCCGAACACGCCTTCCAGGATAGCTACCATAAGGAGCTTGCAAAACGGGCTATTGAGGCCCAGGAAAGTCGTTTCGACATCGGCCATGGCAGCAGTGACTGCCCGGCGTTGGCCGCAGGTGGTTTTTTCCAGCTCGACCACACCATAAAGTCGGAAAAGGGAAAATACCTGCTCACTTCCGTACGTATCACCGCTACGGACAGCAACAGTGATGATACCCACTTCAAGAACACCTTCACTTGTATACCGGACAAGGTAACCCCTCGTCCTGATCCGTTTATCGGCACCAAGCAAATACACGCACCTCAGGTGGCCGAAGTGCTCAGCGTGAAAGCCACGGAGTCAGCGAGCTCCAAGGACCCTTATACACAGGTCAAGGTGAAATTCCCCTGGAATTCCAAGCAGAACAGTTGCTGGGTACGGGTAATGCAATCGTTTTCCGGTAAGAATTGGGGGGCCAATTTTGTGCCGAGGGTGGGACAGGAAGTCGTCATCACCTACATCAACGGCGATATGGAACGCCCGCTGGTAACCGGAGCCGTATATAACGGCGACAATACAGGGCCCGGTTATACGGCCACACAAAGTGGCTGGAAAACCCAGTTCAACAGCAACAGCAGCAACTTCAACGAGCTTCGCTTCGACGACAAGCACGACAACGAAGAAATCTATATGGAGGCGGGAAAGGACCACACTTTCCTTATTCATAATGACCAGAGCGGAAAGGTAGAGAACAATCAGTCACTGGAAGTTAAGAATGATCGAGCAATCACGATTACCGACGGAAACGAGACGGTTACACTGAAAAGCGGCAATCAGTCTATCTCGGTTGATAAAGGGGATCAGTCGATCAAACTAGGCAAGGGAAACCAGTCCGTCGATATTGGCGGAAATCAGACGATCAAGGCAAAGGGTGCTATTTCCGTCACTTCCAGTAAGTCAATCGAGTTCAAGGTAGGTGGTAACAGTATCAAGATCGAGCAAGGTGGCATCACCATCAAGGGAATCAAGGTGACTTGCAAGGGCTCTGCCACTACGGAAGTCAGCGCCTCTGGAATACTGACTCTTAAAGGCGGTCTTACAAAAATTAACTGACGGATTGTTAGCATGACTGACCTGGTTAAAGTGCAGGCTGCCACTGCCGCCGAGCTACTTCAATTTCTCGAGATCAGCGAGGAAGCTGAACATTTACTGGTTCCCGATACCGCGCCCGAAGTGAGTATCAACCGGCTGGCCGATGCCGGTTTCTACCCGGATGCCATCAAACTGCTGGCGCTGGGACTACCCAAGCGTGAATCTGTATGGTGGGCCTGCCTGTGCGCGAAAGACAGCCAGAACGCCCAGACGGATGAACTCAATCGCAACGCGCTTGCGGCCACAGAGGGTTGGGTGAGAACCCCCAATGAAGAAAGACGACAGCTGTGTCGACAGCTGGGGGAACAGACTCGCCACAAAACGGCGGCGAGCTGGGCGGCCACCGCAGCGGCCTGGTCTCACGGTAGTCTGTCGCCCGCCGGAGAACCTGCCATTGAGCCGCCAGCACATCTGTATGCGCATGCGGTGGCCGGCAGTGTTACTTTGGCTGCTGTACATACCGATCCAATCAGCCCGGAGAAACTGCTCGCGCAGTTTTTACAGAGAGGGCTGGATCTGGCACGCGGCGGTACTGGAAAGTCCGCGTGATGGTTATCGAGCAGCGCATGCTCTACTTTATTCAACCGAGTGCAGGAGAAGCTTATGAGTAAACCCGCAGCCCGGCTTACCGACATGCACACCTGCCCGATGGTAACCGGCACCGTGCCACACGTGGGAGGGCCGATTCTCGGCCCCGGTGCGCCCACTGTGCTGATTGGTAATATACCGGCCGCCAATATGGGGACTAGCTGTGTCTGTGTTGGCCCACCGGACTCTATCGTGAGCGGCAGCGGTACGGTATTGATCAACAACAAGCCCGCTGCCCGAATGGGTGACTCCACCGCTCATGGCGGTGTGATCATCCTGGGCTGCCCCACGGTACTGATCGGCGGTTGACCCGAAAAAAATGCCCTGCTTAGCAGGGCATTTTTTTCTTGGGGCCTGGCTTCAGCTCAAAGGGCTTCAGCTAAGCGAATAACTGAAGTCACCCTCCTCTGTGGCCCCCACATGCACCTGACGAATATCTTCACCCTTCGCCATTCTATCCAGACATTCACTCGCCAGTGACGGCAGCAGTGTGCGGTTGAGAATTACCTCGATGTTCCGCGCACCGGTATCCGCCTCCTGACAACGAGCAACGATATTGACCAGTACATCGTCGTCGTAACTGAAGCTGGCTCCGTAATGCTCCTTCACACGCTTCTCGATACGGCGCATATTGATCTTGCAGATTTCCACCAGGTTTTCATCATCCAGCGGATAATAGGCAACCACATTGGCGCGACCGAGAAATGCCGGTTTGAATTTCTGCAGAAGGTGCGGACGAATATTATCCAACAGCACCTCGGGATCCGGCTTTTCTTCAACCTGATTGAAGATTGCGCGGATCGCATCCTCACCCGCATTGGAAGTCATGATGATCAGCGTATTCTTGAAGTCGATATCGCGGCCTTCACCGTCCTTGATGGTGCCCTTGTCGAACAGGTTGTAAAAGATATCCTGTACACCGGGATGCGCCTTCTCCATTTCATCCAGCAATATCACAGAGTATGGCTTGCGCCGCGCGGCCTCGGTCAGCACACCGCCCTCACCGTATCCGACATAGCCGGGAGGTGATCCGAGCAGCATGGAGACTTTGTGCTCCTCCTTGAACTCGGACATGTTGATGGTAGTGATATTCTGCTCGCCCCCGAACAGTTCATCGGCCAGTGCCAGCGCCGTCTCGGTTTTACCTACACCACTGGTACCACAGAACAGGAAAACACCCACGGGTTTGCGCGGGTCGGTAAGGCCAGCGCGGGAAGTGCGCACCGCCTGTGCAACGGCATCCAGTGCGTGGGGCTGCCCAATGACCCGTTGATTGAGCCTCTCAGCAAGCGTCTGCACCGCTTCAATTTCATTACTGACCATTTTGCCGACCGGTATCCCGGTCCAGTTAGCAATGACCTCGGCAATAGACTGCTCATCTACCGCCGACTGCATCAGTGGCGTTTCTCCCTGGATCTCCTGCAACTGCTCAGTGAGAGTTTGTAATTGCTGCTTGAAATCCTCCAGCGCCGAGGCGTCAACGGCACCATCACTACCAGAGAGTTGCTTGGAATATTCTTCGTCGATTTGGTCGCGCAGGGTACGGATCTCTGCAATCAGTTCCTGCTCCTGCTGCAGTTGACTTTGCAAACGATCCAGCTGCTGCTGCGCTTCCTGCTGCTCCAGCTGCAGTTGCTGAATCGCATCTTCGTGCACACCAGTCGCGGCATTTTCGCGCTGCAGTTTTTCAATGGTGCGGGTGCTGCTGGCGACAATGCGCTGCATGTCCTCGATCGCACCCGGAGTGGAGGACTGACTCAGGGCGACGCGCGCACACGCCGTGTCGAGCAGGCTCACCGATTTATCAGGTAGCTGTCTTCCGGGAATATAACGATGAGAAAGCTTGACCGATGCGACCACGGCCTCATCCAGAATGCGCACCTTGTGGTGGGATTCGAGGCTGGGCGCGATACCGCGCATCATATCCACGGCTTTCTGTTCGTCTGGCTCTTCGACTTTGACCACCTGGAAACGGCGGGTAAGTGCCGGGTCGCGCTCAAAGTATTTCTTGTACTCCGCCCAGGTGGTGGCAGCGATTGTACGCAATTCGCCCCGTGCCAGTGCAGGCTTTAACAGGTTGGCGGCATCGCCCTGTCCTTCCTTGCCTCCCGCGCCAATCATGGTATGGGCTTCGTCGATAAACAGGATGATCGGTGATGCCGAGGCTCTCACTTCTTCAATTACGGACTTCAGGCGATTCTCGAACTCCCCTTTTACGCTGGCGCCGGCTTGCAGCAGGCCCAGGTCCAGAGTTCGTACAGTGACATCGCGCAGCGGCGTCGGAACATCACCGCTGGCGATACGCAGTGCGAACCCTTCAACCACGGCGGTTTTACCCACGCCGGCTTCACCGGTAAGAATCGGATTGTTCTGGCGGCGGCGGGTAAGAATATCAATACACTGACGAATTTCCTCATCGCGCCCAAGTACGGGGTCGATTTCTCCATCGCGAGCGCGCTGGGTCAGGTTAACCGTGTATTTATCCAATGCCGGCGCCTTGCTCGCGGCAACCGCAACGTGGGCGCCATCTGCGCTGTGCTCTGCGCCGCCTACCGCGCTGGACTCTCCACTGTGGCCAAACATGGCCCGAGCGGTTTCGCGGATTGACTCGGGAGCGATACTTTTCAGTTCCGGGCAGGACTCCAACAGCTGGCGACGAGAGGTTTCTTCCAGCAACAGCGCCGCGAGCAGATGTCCTGAGCTTACTGCGCGGTGGCCGAAATCGATCGACGCCAGAATCCAGCAATTTTTCGCGGCCTCGACAATACTGGGCGAAAGTGCCGCCGGCCGACTGCTGCCGGACTTGAAACGGGCGATGGCACCGGCCAGTTGCTTGGCGAGATTCGAGGGGTTTACGTCGTGTTTTTCCAGCAGGTGGTAGAAATCGGTGTCCGACTGGTCCAGGAGTTTCAGCAACCAGTGCTCTAGCTCCACATTGTACTGACTCTGCGCCAGACAGAGGCCCGCTGCGCCCTCAAGCGATTCGCGCATGACGGGCGTCATGGTATCCACGAGCCTTTTTAGATCCACGTTGATCATAATATTATTTCCCTCAGTTTATTCCCTGTTATTTCACAAGTAATCGCTGTCGCCGTTTGGCTTCCACTTTTATGCCGCAGGCAACGCCTCTTCCGGTGACATCTGGTCTGCACTCAAACTAACCACCACTTTCTCATCCTGGTCCTGGTCGCTGGCCATGTGTGTATTCCAGCCTAATAGTGGCTGGTGGCTGTCATCTCCAGTGAGCTGAACCGGCGATACCTGGCTGGTATACAAGGTGGCTGAAATTTCAAAGTCCATTTCAATACCTGCACTCAACTGGATAAATGATTTCAGCGCTTCCAGTTTTTCAGAACCAGGGGCAATGGCCATATGCTCCTCGTAATCCAGTGGCTCGATTACGATGCGGAATTTATTTTGAGCCTGGAAGCACTGGGTTCCGAGAATCGTGTCAGTGCCCAGACGATTGTTGACCCCGAGTGGATACTGTGGCCCTGGCAATCGGGTGAGCACATCTTCGGGCAAATCATCCCATTGTCCCTGGAACTGCTCGACCGAAATCTTCAGGCCGAAATATTGGCGGATCATACTTTCCAACGCTGCCGCAGAGCACTGCTGTCTACCCAAATGCCCGGCCATGCCGTAAAGCACATCGTCCGGGATCGGCATCCGGTATCGAAGCTCGCTGGTACCCAGTCCAGCAATGGATGCCAGCGCCTGGCTGAATAAATCCGGCTCTCTCGCCTTGCGTAACTTTGCCGACTCGTAATTGACCGGCAGTTGGTATTTTTGCCACGCGCGATAAAATAAAGAGATATTTCGGTGATGGAAAATATCCAGAAAATCCCGCAGCGCCGTGTTCTTTTCGCGCAGTTCACGGTGTACCACCTCGGTCAGGTAGTAGGGCATAACTCCCTGACTACCCACGAGGCCACCGAAGCCAACTTCCATACTCCACTGCTTTACCGGGAGCGCATCTTCAGTGTTCAGCGAGTCCCGACCGTCCTTATCGCGCTCCGCATCACCTCTCTGGCGGGTGGAGAATGGTGCGGCAATTTCACGCTCTTCGATTCGGGTTACATCCGAGGCGACAAACGACAGCGAGGACTGCGCTTTAAAACGCACTATCTCCCGCGCCGGCGGCGCGGCACTGGCTAACGGTTCGCGAGCAAACACTTCGCCCGCCGCGGCAACATCGGAATCTTCGCTCTGCTGCTCGATAAGAACCGCGCGCTCCAGGGTCCGCACCGCCTGAAAAAATTCAAAGCGATACGGCTCCTCGCGAAGCCGCTGGATTACACTAACGCTTTGTCGCCGGCGCGTGGAGGCCATCTTTTCAGTTCTCCATCTCGATCGCTCAATTTGGCAATCAGTCTGGTAAAGGAATTAATTGAGCAGTAGAGCCCGAGGAAGCGTTCGATCACGCTAGCGAACAGCAGGGGCGAAGTACCTGCAAGCATCATCGAATCAAACTCGACGGTGACCTCGGTACCACGACATAAGACCACACTGCTATCTACCTGAATCGGCGCCGTGATGGGACGGGTTTCGAGCTGCAGGACCGATTCAATCATGTTGCGGGTACTGCCGGAATTGCGGAAATCATAAAGCCGCAGTATCTCTTTCAGTACATCCACGCCACCGGTATTGCTCAGGGAAAGATGGTTCAGGTTCAGGTGGGAAATCAGTCTCCAGTAAGCGCGATCCCGCCTCGGTGGACGAATGGTGGCGGTGGGGGCAACTGGACAACTGACCCGTTTTGCCGGCGCATCGCCATCCACGATAGACAGATATGGCTGAGCATTCCCGGAAGGCAATTTTTTCGGCAGGTTGCGATTGGTACAGGTAAGTTTCAGCCCCAGGGTCTGCTGGTCCGCGTCATACGGATTGAAATCCAGATCCACCAGCATGATGTCGACTTCAGTGGCCTGCTCATTGCGGTGTTCACCCTCGATCACATCCCGTCGGCGCGAATACCAGAATGCGGATTTTCCATCAGAAGAATTGCTGTGCTGAATCCCATAGAACGGACGGTACCGGGTAGTTTCTCCTCCGGCATTGGTGGAGCTGACCGCATCTATCGAATATACCTCGAGACCATCACTGCGCCGCACATCGGGAATCACGTGATAGCTGTACTCTTCCTGAGTAATCGGAATCGGATCAGCACTGTGGTCGAACAGATTGACTACCGGGGTACAACCCAGGCAGAACATGGTGGGCGACAGCTGTTTTTCCAGCTCGTCGTGGGACTCCGACAGGTAGATATAAAGGTTCAGTGTGTCGCCGTACTTATCGCTGATTGCCCCAGCAAGACCATCCACGTCGATAAACTGGAACTTCTCGGGAAATGCGAAATACTCGGTGAGCAGGCGGTAGCCCAGAAACGCCGAGTCCGGATACGGCAACAGGCCCTCATCCGGACCCAGTCCCACCTGCTTCAAGGCATCCGCGTCGAGAAACACCGGATTGGGATCCCCTTCACCCGTCGCAACGACGAGCTTTACACATTTCGTCAGAATCAGGTCGTAAAGGTCATAGATGTGACTCGGCTGCCCCTTCAGAAAGAAACGCAGACGGCTTGGCTTGAGTTCGCCGAAGCTCACATCCTCGCTGAACGTCTTCAGCGATAGCTTGAGTACCGCGTTGGCACCGGCGATGTCATTACAGCCCGGAGCGATAAATGGCCTCGGCATCAAGCTGGCGCTCTCTGCCTGAAACGGACATACGTCTACGGGATACCGACTGGTAAACCGGCAGGTCTGGCCCTGAAAGCTCTCGGATTCCAGTACAAGGTCTTTTTCGAGTTGGACGATGCCATCCAGATCCGATTCTGGTTCGAACTGAATGATCGCGCACGACGGGATCGGACGCAGGTAATGGGGATACAGGGTTTCCAGAATCGCGTCTGTCAGTTCCGGAAAATCATCGCTCAGCTTCTGTTGCACGCGCGCATTCATATACGCAAACCCGGACAGCAGACGTGCTACCAGCGGGTCATCTACCGTGTCGGTATCCAGCTGTAGGCGCGCAGCCGCGGCCGGGTGCATACGCGCAAACTCGCCGGCAGTCTGCTGTACAAACGCCAGTTCGCGCTCATAAAGGTCTATCAGTTTTTCTGTCATTATCGCACCTCTGACACGTCGACCAGTTGCGTGACCGGATTCAGGGCAGAATCGAACACGATGACCTCCGATGCCGGGTTTACATGTAAAACGGCTTCCACGCGAAAGCGGATACTGGGATCCTCGACGTCAATATTTTCCTGGGTATTCACCTTCACCGAGCTGATTCTCGGCTCGTAGCGGAGAATCGTGCGCTCGATATCTCGGCAAAATTTTCGGCGACTCTCGCCAGAAGTTAGGTTTACCGTGGATAAATCCGGCAGGCCGTAATTGATATTTGAATCGTCGAGATGCTCGTGCCCCTCCGGGGCGGATAGGCATCGGTAGCGGGTATTGAACAGGAACTCGAGGTCCCGCCTCACGCCCTCGCGCAGCTGTCGCAACACCTGGTGGGGACGGTGAATATCCATGTTGCCAGAGGAATCCAGCAGGCGATCCAGAAGCGGTGCCAGCAATCGCTTCTCGTGTGTGGACTGGCTCATCAGCTGGTCGCTCCCACACCAATCTGCGACAGCGCAGTAGTCAACTTCAATTCAGACACCAGATGGTCGACCGTATAGTGGCTCTTCAGGTGAATGACGCTTTGATAGCTCCCGGGCTTTCCGGGTTCATCCATTACCCGCACCCGTGCCTCGCGCAATGGGTAACGCGCGAGCATTTCCCATGAGAGGTCCTCACGGCCGGTGGTATACCGATCCATCCAGTGCTGAAGTTGTCGCTCGCAATCCGCAGCGTTCATGTAGGCGCCGACCTTGTCACGAATCATCACTTTTATGTAATGGGCGAAGCGGGAAGCACACAATATCTGCTGCAGCATACCGCTGATTCTGGCGTTGGCTGTGGCAGATTTGGAGCTGTACCGCTTTGGCCGCTGCAATGACGGCACGCTGTTAAATGCACTGTAAGGCGAGTCGTAGCAGTGGCACAGACACGCAAAACCGAGGTCGCTGAGTTCCCGCTCGGCAAAGTCGGTAATCAGGATCGAGGTCGCCATCTTGATGGACTGGGCACTGCTGTCGACGCCGTAGGGGACATTCGGCAACTGGGTAACCAGACCGCCTCCCAAGTGATCCCGTGCCACGCCACGGATATGGGAGAACCAGCCGACCTCATCAAACTCGCGAATCAGTACACAGCCCATGGCAAACACCGCATTGCCCCACAGATGGTTTCTCGCGTCCGAGGATTGAACACTTTCACCAAAGCGAATGCCCCGGTAATTGGAGAACCCCCGGGTGTGCGGTTGCCGCATCAAAACCTGGGGCAGCAGCACACCGATAAATCGGGAATCTTCCAGATCGCGCAGGCTGTTCCAGCGAATGTACTGTTTCTGGCGAAAAACCTCGGAAAAGTCAATCGGCCGCGCGACATCATCAAAACTGTCCACCCCGAAAAGCTGCGGCGCCGCGCTACAGATAAAAGGTGCGAAAGCTGCGGCCGCGGTATGGGCGATCCCCTGCAGGGTAAACACGTCGTCGTATGGGTGACCTTCAAACGGCTGATGGGAAATATAGTAATCACCGATCAGCAGCCCGAAAGGCTCACCACCAGGGGTACCAAACTCTTCGTTGTAAACGAGATGAAACAATCCAGACTGATCGTAATCCGGGGCGCGCTCTATATCTCGGGAAAGGTCTTTCCAGCTGACATCCAGCAATTTGATGACAATATTGTCGGCTGCCGGCGTCTCGGAGATCAGCATCGACAAGCCGTGCCAACGCGCTTCCAGTTCCTGGAATTTGGGATGATGGAGAATTTCATTCACCTGATCACTGATCAGGAGATCGAGCTCCGCAATTACCTGGTTCAGCCACTCGCGGACAGTGTGATAACTGGTATCACCAGAGCCACTGAATGCATCCAGCCAATATTCAAATGCATACAGGTCATCCGGCTCGTCCAGAAATTTCCGCAACGGGTTTCCACCACCCTGAAGCAATGACTCGGCGAACAGGATAGGGTCACCTGGCTTCTGGTGGGAAGACTTCGAGGGCAAGGCAGGCACTCCCCAGTGGGTATGAGAGGTGTGTTAACAGACGGAGGCATTTGGAAAAAGGGCCGATCAAGTGATCGGCCCTTCGCCAATTACCCAGCGCTCGGGATATTGGCAACCATACGCATGGAAGTAGTGAGTTCTTCCATCTGCAGCCAGGGCTTCAGGTACGCAACAGCGCTGTAGCAACCGGGCTGGCCTGGAATTTCCTTCACTTCTACGCGCGCTTCTGCCAGCGGATACTTCGCCTTCATTTCGGCACTGGCATCGGGGTTGGAGTTGGTGTACTGGGAGATCCACTTATTCAACCAGCGCTCACAATCGCCAGCTTCCATAAAGCTTCCCACTTTGTCGCGAGCCATTACCTTGAGGTAGTGGGCGATACGTGAGGTGGCCATCAGGTACGGCAAGCGAGCGGAGATGGAGGCATTCGCGGTCGCATCTGGATTGTCGAATACTTTCGGCTTCTGGGTGCTCTGGGAACCAAAGAACACGGAGTAATCGGTGTTCTTGTAGTGACACAGCGGCAGGAAACCCTGGGCACTGAGCTCCGCTTCCCGACGGTCGGTGATACCGATTTCGGTCGGGCACTTCTGGTCCAGATCCCCATCGTCACTTTTGAACAGGTGGGTCGGCAGGCCTTCGACTTTACCGCCACCTTCCGCACCGCGAATCGCAGTACACCAGGAGTTTTCAGCAAATGCCTTGGTCATGGTGGTGCCCATCACGTATGCAGCATTCATCCAGCAATACTGTTCGTGATTTGCCGGACGGGAGACTCCATCCTCGTCTACTTCGAACTCTTCGTAGTTGAAGGATTCAACCGGCTTGGTGTTTGCACCATACGGAGTACGCGCCAGGGTGCGCGGCATCACCAGGGTTACGAAACGGGAGTCATCGCTATCGCGGAAGCTACGCCATTTGATGTATTCACCAGACTCGAAGATACCGCCCAGATCGCGCGGCTTGGAGAGCTCGGTGAAATCATTGAAGCCAAACATACCCGCACCAGCTGCGGAGACGAAGGGACAGAAACCGGCAGCGGCCACATTGGACATTTTGCTCAGCAGCTCGATGTCTTCCGGGTGGCTGGTGAATTCGAAGTCGCCGATCATGCAGCCGAATGGTTCGCCACCCGCGGTTCCGAACTCTTCTTCGTAAATCTTTTTGAAGGTCTGGCTCTGGTCGAACTCGACCGCCTTGTCCAGATCGCGGAAAAGCTCGCGCTTGGTAATGTTCATCATGCGGACCTTGAGGGTCGCGCCGGTTTCGCTGTTCATTACCAGATGATTCAGACCGCGCCAGGATCCCTCAAGCTTCTGGAACTTCTCATCGTGCATGATTGCAGCGAGCTGCTTGGACATTGCCGCATCAATTGCCGCAACCGCCTTGTTGACGGTCTGGGTAAGGTTACGATCCCAGGTCACGGTGCCCTGCAGAACCTGTTGGGTGAGGTTGGCGATCAGATCCTGAGCTTCATCTGGCTGAGTTTGCTTGGTCGCAGAAATGGCCTGCTCCAGCAGGCTTACCGACTGCTCTTCCGCTTCCTGTTCCGCTACATTTTCAACTTCGGTGCTCATTACGCGTCCTCTCCCTTGTCTTCTCCCAGCCCCAGCTGCTCGGAGATTGCGGTGACGTTTTCAGTGCTCTGGAGAATGTCTTCCAGAACTTTTTCCAGTTCCTCAGAGCGATCAGCTTTACTCAGCAGATCACGCAGTTTACTGCGCGCTTCGAGCAATTGTTTTAGGGGCTCAACCTGCTCCACGATCTGCTCTGGGGTAAAGTCATCCATGTGATTGAAATCGAGGTTTACCGCCATCTTGCTGCCGTCGTCAGACAGAGTGTTTTCCACCTGCAGCTCGAGCTTCGGATTAACCTTGGCCATCACATCGTTGAAATTGTCGCGGTCAATCTGAACGAACTTGCGTTCTTTCAACGCCTTTCGATTTTCCATGTTGTCGCCGGAGTAATCACCCATGACGCCCGTCACGAAAGGCAGTTCTTTTTTTACTTCCGCACCATTGGTTTCAACATCATAGGTAATATGGACACGCGGCTTACGCACACGCTTCAGTTTGTTGTGAATACTCTCGGACATCTGGGTCTCCTTTCCTCAATACAGGAATCGTGGTGTTTTCTAGGGATTTACCAACTGGGTTCTGCGGTCGGCTCCGGGGCTGCCCAGCCCGCATCTTCCTGGGCGGGTTGAGACTCGGCGCTGGCAGCAGGCTGCTCGGCAGGGGTAGATTGGGTAACTGGTGGTGCCACATAACGCTGGCTGTCGGAGCCATCCAGTCGCACACCAGTCAACTGTGAGTACATGGCGCGGGACTGGTCGTCAGGCAGAAGTTCACCCATCAGCTCGGCTACGGTCATGCGGCCCCAGCCAATCAGTCGCTCGAGACCAGGCGCCAGCGGCGTATGCGGTTCGTACGTGCGGAAATATTTCGCGGCCTTTTCCAGTAATTGCAGGGCGTCTTCCCTGGAGGTAATAGCACCCGTGGGTACAGAGACCATCTGCATCGCGATTCCTCCACTCTCGGCGACGGCGGCAGGCGCCTGCCCGGCATCCACGTCAACGGGCTCGGCCTCTTCGGCAGCGGCGAGCGATTCAAGCTGGGACTTGTAGACAAAACGGACTGTGCGCAGCACTTCATCGAGAAGGGTAGTGATATTGGTCGAGGGCGGCGCATCACTGCCACAGGATTCCCGCAGCGCAGCATTGGTGGCCTTGAAACTGGTGAGGCACTCTTCCAGCGTATCCACCAGATCCGATGCCCATTGCGGAGCCGCCGGGGTGGCACAGGCATCAAACTCGCCGATGCTGTAGCCGAGTGTTTCTACCCGCGCGGCTTTGGCATCCGGGTCAGCGATCTTGTCTGCGTCCCGTGCCTGCTGATAATGGAAGAAGGAGTAGCTGCCGTAATCGCCCTCCGGGGTGATATCGGCGTTGCGGATTGGCATCAACAGGGTGCCATCTGCACCGTCGCCGTTGAGGCCAGTAAGGGGCGCCACCTTGGTTTCTATGCCGTCTTCATCGGGCTCGGGGTATAGATCATCCCAGTATTCCGCGATCAACCGCTCGATGAGCGTAAATCCGTCGCGCAGCCCGGGAAAGCCGTGCAGGCGAATCAGCGCTTCGGTATACCAGCTGGCAACCTCGAGATCCTTGCTCTTTTCCTTGAGAATCTTCTGTGCAGTCTTGGCTACCTCGCGCCAAGGTGCGAGCAGGTCGGCGTCGCTCTCGTCGAACATCGCCGAACGCTCTGCGGCGCGCGCGCTGTTGCGGGCATCCTTGATGGTGTAGTAATCGGAGGTAGGGGAGCGATCTGCGCGGATGTCTTCGCCCTGCCGCTGCTCGCCGGGAATATCCTGCAGAAGAGAATCCAGTTCTATCGCATTCGGAAATGCCATGAAAATTCCTTTTCATTATCGGGCGCAGAATGTTTCTACTACGCGCCTATCGTTTAGCAATTTTTTCAGGCCAGAGCAGCCTGGGAGAACGCAACCTGAGTAGCGCCCTCCGAATCTGTAGCATTTTCATACGAATCACTTCCCGCCGCGGCTGAAAAGCTTGTGATCAGGTGATCAAATTCGCGTTTACGCTCTGAAAATACGCTCTGCTCACACCACAGGAACAGGGTATAGATTCTGTCATCACAGCCGATACAGGCCACAAGGTACTGAACCGGCACGGTATCTACCTCGGCAAGTAACTCGCCAAAGAACCCGGTTCCACCTTCGATCTGCAGCTTCTCCGGCAAACGGCTTACCGCCGCCTGATAGAGCTGTGCAGCACATTGGGATAACTGCGCGTGGCAGTATTCTTCTACCGTTGGCGCCGAAGGAAAATCTTCTACTCTCTGCGGCAGCACAACCAAAAATTCATTGTTTTCCAGACTACCCGCCTGCAAGACCGCTCGCTGGTTCAGGTCGTCAAACACCTGCCAGCAGCCCGGTACTGATACAGAGCAACTGCCGTCATCGGCGGTCAGCCGGACCGTTGCCGAAGCGGGCCTAACGATACTCGAATTCTCTGCGGCGTTATCGCTGCATCGGACTTCGGCATGCCACCCCGCCCCCCAGAAAGCCTGCACCAGCTTCTCACCTTCCGCGATCTGGTCACAATTTTTGACCACAGGAGAGTGACGACCCAGCAGCTTTTTTATCCGGGCAAAATCCAGACCGAATTTCTCGGCCAGCAACCGGATGCCCTGCCGACGATCAAAACCTTCCCTAAGAACACCGGTAAAAACTACCTGGCATTGCCTCGCTGACATTTTCAATCCCTGAACTTGCGGCCAAGAAAACCTGTTTACGAATTCCTGGCGAGGCCGAACTCCAATGTACAGCCTGTAAAAACTTACACAAACTAAGTAACTGTGCTTGCGCTACCTGGTAAAGACGCACAACGAATGCTATCCCGCAATCCGCACACAAAATCGGTACGGTCGTACCGATTACTGAAGCACCAAACCATTATTTTATCGGAATAGAATTCCGCTTGAACACCGGTTTAACTGTATATACTCAGAAAAACCGACTTTTTATTGGTACGCTTATACCAATTAGACGGAAGACTCTTCCAAAATTTTCACCAGTGAAATTTCGGCGCACCAAGCATTCCGCAGTAACTCCCCGGATCTGGCAGCCCCGGGCTCAACAACGAACTCGGGGCGAGGTGCTGTGAACCTTCACACCACCACAGACTGAAGCTGTTATGTTTATCCTTGATGAGAATTTCGAGCATCGACGGATAATGTTGTGAAATTCTTGAGGCGCCACTGAGTGTTAACAGATCGCCTTCATTGTCCGCAGTGATGGCATTGCCCGGTAAATCCGCCAGCGGCGGGAACCTCTCCAGCACCTGGTCCGCGGAAAGTGCATTTTGCAGTGCATCTATTGCCAGTGCAGAAGCCTGTTCATACCACTCCTCGGCATCAATCTGTACAGCAAACGGATTTGTTCCATTTTCCAGCGGCGCCGCAAGCGTGACAGGAAAGTAGCGCCCGACACTATCTACACTGGGAACCAGTATCCCTGCCCAGCCCTGCTGGTTGAGAACACCGGGGCTCATTGCAAACCGCCAAATTGGGCTTGTGAGGTAATAATCCAGCCAGCGCTCACCAACCAGCTCTCGCGAACCGTGAACCGCGCGCTGCAGCCATTCGTCCCAGGGCGTCACAAAACTTGCAGGTAACTCCCGCTGAATAAAGTCGCCGTGTCCCGGAAGTTTTCCAAACAGTCCGCTGCGTGACATATCTGCTCCGTTTACAGTACTTGCGGACAGCGATAACCGCCCAGCAAGCCTTGATCGAAGGGATTGCTCACGCCGGCAGCGGAAAGCTTGAACTGTGCCGAGCGCCCGGATTCGCGGAACGTAACCAGATATTCAGAACCGTTGCGAGAAGACTCCAGTTCCGAATTCAGCAACAAACGATACCAGGCCCAGTCACCTTCGAAATGCTGCCGGTGCACCGTTTCATTCAGGTCCTCAAACAGAATCCGTACTCGGTTTGTTTCTCCGCCGCGCCAATCCAGCTTCGAGCGCGTACGCGGACCGTGTGAATAGGGCACCCGCTGACTACCCAGCTCCAGCGAAAACAGCCTCACACCGGAATCCAATTTTGTTGGCTCTATACGGAAGCTATACCCGGCCTGCTCACCCTGACTGAACAGGGTCTTTCGGATACGCTCCGCGCGCTGCATCTGGCGCAATGCACCACTGGAAATACCCAATGTCTGACCTTCGAGGGCTTTGAGTTTCCAGTTGCGCGTATCTACAAACGGCTTCAGGTACTCCTGTACGAACTGCTGCTCGATACCGCCGGGCTTGAAGTACTTGTTGAACTCCATTACCGGCGCTTCCTGGCTGCCGCTGGCTCGAAGAGGGAAGCGGTCCGCTAGACTGCGGCTGTACACACTGTAAACCTGTTCCCGCCATACGCGATCGGTGTGGCGCTTGGCTTTGGCCATCACCAGTCCCCAGGTGCTGTCTGCAATCTCTTCCAGCCAGTGGTCAAAGGGTGCCGGTGCATTGGCAGCCTTTACCCGCAGTTGTTTGATTGCATCTCCAGCGCCACTAAAGCGGGCCTTGGCCTTGTTAAAAGCCACCTCATCGGTATCCACACCGCTATCAATTTCCGCCAGATACTCCTGCAGCTGGGTGATACTGGAAAGGTAATCCTGCACACGAGCCGGTCGACCTTTTTCACTGCGGGTCAGCCTTTGCAGCTCTTCAAAGCGTAGGTCTACCACGGTCGGCTGGAATTTCTCCGCCAGCTTGCTGGCTGCACCACTGACCGCAGCAGTGCCGAGTCGACGGGTTGTACTGGAAACCGGAAGCGGTACGCCACTCGCGTCCACGGGCACTTCGGGACGCGGGGTCAGCGACGTGTTGTCCGAAGTGATTTCAGCAATGGCCAGCAGTGGCGAGTACACCGGGTCGGAAAGTTTTGACAATACATCCAGCGCTTCAGAGGTGGACTGGAACCGCTGGATTGAAAAGCCCGATACGAACTGCTGCCAGCGCTGCTGGTATTCCCCGAGATAGATACGCTTGACGTCCTCTCCGAGGCGCTTGCGATCATCCTCATTGAAATCTTCGCCACTGAGGTCACCGCCGTATATCCAGCGTTCGTCTGCCAGCTGATCCAGTAGCGGGGAATCTGCATCGAAGTCCAGCTCTTTATAGCCGGCCTTGGTATACAGGTAAGGGATATGGAAGCGACTGTCACCCGGGTCAACACCGAACAATTGTGCGGTGTCTCCACCCACTTCGCCGTAGAGATCGATCTGAGTCTGTCCCAGATCGCTGCGCAACATCTGCGCATACAGGCGCTGCGGTACCGGGATACGACGTAATTGCTGGCGGGCCGTTGCGATTACCCGCTCGTTTGGCTCGAGATTTTCCGGCAGCGGACGGGAGAAAAGGCGTTCCAGATGCGTCAGCATCTGCTCCTGTTTACCGGCCTCGCCTGACAGGGTCTGCGACCATTCATCACTGAAGTACGCCGTTAAATCTTCCAGGCTGCGCTTTTCCGGATTAAACAGCATCAGATAGGTCTTCAGCGTCTGGGTCAGCGCTGGATCCGCACTGTCGAGTTTTACCAGTCGTTGCTCCAGGGCACGCTGCAGTGCCGGCAGGAAGGTGAGCTCCAGCTGCTCGCGATAAAGGCGATCCGCCGCGGCATCGACTCGTTCATCGTACAGACCGAGATTATTCAGCCAGGGGTGCTCTTCTTTCTGATATACGCGAGAAGCCGCCTCCAGTGGCTCGAGCAGCTCCAGGGTTTGCGCTGGTGAGATTTTGCGGTCCCCCAGTTTTTCCCTGGCTTCCTCGTATAGCGCAATATTGTCGCGGACCTCCCCCATATACCGCTTGTTCTGCGCAATACTGCCGGTCCACAGGAATAGAGCACCAACAAAAGCGGCAATGGATCCCACGTAGACAGCACCGCGCAGCCAACGGGTAACACTTTCAACCTTGCGGTTCACTCCGACCAGCTCGGCTTCCGGGAAGATGACATCTTTCAACAGGCGATGCAGGAAGTAACTCTTGCCTACCCCCTGGAATCGCTGCGCCGCGTCGCGCTCGAGTCCGAAGTCGGAACTCACCGAGGCCATCATCCGGTCTATCGGGCTGCCCTCCTGGGTGCCACTGGTAAAGTACACACCGCGCACCATGGGCACTGTGTCATAGCGATTGGCGCTGAATGCCTGCTTCACAAAATCGGACAATACGTTTTGCAGGCTCTCCATGCGCGCAGGGAACCCCTGCAACAGAGCGCGTTTCTCGACATTACGCTCCTGGTGTACACGCCACAGGACCCGCTGGTTGAGCCGCTGGATCAACGCCTGGAATTCGCTGACAAAGTCATCCAGTGGCGCACCCGCCCCCGTGTGTGTTTCTGCCGGGAAACTGATTCCCCAAACCTGCTCGCGCTCGGCCTGTGAAAGATTGTCGAAATATTCGCTGAAGCCTGCAACGAGGTCACACTTGGTGAAGGTCAGATAAATCGGGAAGCGGATCCCCAGTTGCTGCTGCAGATCATTGATACGCGCGCGGATGGTCTTGGCCTGATGCACCCGCTGTTCGGTGGTCTGTACCATCAGGTCCTGCAGGCTGATTGCGACCAGCACGCCATTAATGGGACGGCGCCGACGGTAGCGCTGCAACAGATTCAGAAAAGCTTTCCAGGCACTGTTGTCGTGTACGCGGTGGCTGTCCTGAGTGGTATAGCGCCCGGCGGTATCAATCAAAACCGCATCATTGGTAAACCACCAGTCACAATTGCGTGTACCACCTACGCCACCCAGGGCCTCTTTGCCGTGACTCTGCGCGAGAGGAAACTCCAGGCCAGAATTGACCAGTGCAGTCGTTTTACCGGATCCGGGTGGGCCAATAATGATGTACCAGGGCAACTGATAGAGAGACACGTTGCCGCGCTGGGATTTGAACCGCGCCTTGCGCAGCACCTGCATGGCATCACGGAAGCGCTCTGACAACGCATTCAGCTCTTCACGGCTGCGCTCCTGGTCCGGATCTGCTTCGTCTTCCTGCGACTCTTCAATACCCTGAATCAGCGCCTGGTTTTGACGGCGCTCCACCAGCCACTGGCTCAGGTTCCATACCAGCCAGATCGCAAACATAAATACGATGATGGTGAGCCGCACACCCGTGGACAAGGTTGCATTGTCGCTGCCAAATTTTATGTAATTGGCACCAAACCAGATTAATAGCGAGAGCGCACACAAGCCAATCAGGCCCAGCACCCATTTATTGGTAAAAAAATTCGCCAGTCGTTTCATGAATTACTCCAGTCCCCGCGACCATTCTGCGCCGGGCAATCAGCAACCGTATTTAGCGCGGCTGCGCAATGTTTTCCCGCGATTCAGGCATCAGCGCCTGGATCTCTTCCGCTACCGGCGTTGCGCTCTGATACAACCACCAACGGTACCCGCTGAAGGTTGCCACCAGCACACCGAGCACCACACTGGCAATCACCCACAGGGGCACGTACTGGATCAGCTTTGTCTTGCGATCCACGCAACCCTGCCAGCGCGGGGAGAGATCCCGGTCCATGGCCGGACGATGGCTTTCAATGGTGCGATACAGGTTGTCGCGGATCTGTTCCAGCTGCTCGTGGCCGCGCTGTACCAGACGATACTTGCCCTGGAAGCCGAGACTGAGGCACAGATAAAACAGTTCCAGCAATTCAATATGCGATCCAGGGGTTTCCAGGGTGCGCTGCAGAATCAGGAAACATTTTTCGCCACCGAAGGTTTCCTTGTGGAACAGGCTCAACAGGGAGTGCTGGCTCCAGCCACTCGCGGTACCCCAGGGAGTGGATAGCACCACTTCGTCCACCACCGTGCACAGCAGATATCGTGCAGTCAGCACCGTTTCCTGGGAGAGGGACAGCTGCTTGGCCTCGCGCTCGAAGCTCTGAATCTCGCGCGTCAGGCGTTTGTGCAGATCCGGTACATTGGCGTGGTTCATGGTCGTGCGGAGCTTGATGATGGCCCCGAGCACCTTGGAAGCCGCAGAGATCAGCGGATTCAGGCTATTGCGAATACGCAGGTCTCCAGCAGCCATGTCAGGGACTGCGGGTTGCTGGGGCTGAGGCGACTGTCCTCCCGCGGGCGCGGCCGCCCCCGGAGTTGGGATCATTACCGTGCGATCTGCAGCGCCGGGCGCTGAATAAGCATCGTTACTCATTTTCAGTTATTCCTTATCGCCCACAGTTCCATGGTCAGGCCCGGAAATTCAGCCCCCAGATGTACCGCGAAACCGCCGGAGCGCTGCATCGCCTGCCACAGCTCACCGGTCCGCTCGAGTTCAAAATAGGTAAAGCCGGCATGGTAAGGAATCTGCCGCGGCGCGACCGGCAGGGCGCGGATGGAGAGGCCCGGCAACTGCGCGGAAATGAGTTCGCGGATAGCCTCCACTGGCGCGACTTTTGCCTGACTGGGGAAACGACTGCGCAGCAGGTCTCCGGGCATATCTGCCTTTGCCGCCATCACAAAGCTCGCAGTTTTGACCAGGGAAGGATCCGTAATCGGTGCCACGTAAATGCCGAACTTGCGCTGTACCAGATCCATGGCAATTGCGGTCTGCTCGAGGACTGTAGACAGCGACTGGCGCAATGCAGAAAACAATCCCACATAACTCTGCTGCAGGTTTTCGTGCATGTAACGCGGGATTTCTGGCGGTCGTTTGTTGGCGGCGGTAAATGTGGAGAGCTCACCAGCGAGCTGCAACAGCTCCAGGAACAGGCTGTGCGGATGCAGCCGGGGCTGCCCGGTGACCTGTTTGAGCAATGGTTCGAATCGGTTGATTACCTGCAGCAAGAGATAATCAGCAATCTCGGCGGAACCGCTGCGACCGCTGTCGGCCAGGCGATGGCCCAGCGCAGTACCGCGGTGATCCAGCAAGCCCTTAACTTCTTCGATATATGCCTTGATTACCGGAGACGCATCGGCGTTTAACAATGGCGGGATATAATCGGGATCCAGTTCAACCGGCTTTTCCGGCTGACGCTCGCGAATACGGGTAATACCGATTGCCGCATATCCGCTGAGATCGTCACTGCCGAGCTTCAGGCAGGCCCGCAGCTTGCCAACCTGAATTCTCGCTGCTTCACCGGAGGTGGAAGCACTGTTACGCGCATCGAAGTTATTTGCCTGATAGCGTGCCTGCGGAAAATCTTCCTGATCCCTGACCGACTCCTGGCTTCCCGGGCGCTTCATCGGCACACACAGATAAACAATTTCATCCCGGGTATTTACCGGGACGTCCAGCACATCCGGCAGGTTTTCATTCTCCGGCGCCAGTACCGGGGTGCCATCGGGAAAGATACCGCTGATTCGGGACAGGGAAATTTTCCCCATGGCCAGCGGCTCACTGTCGATAGCGAGCTCCAGCAGCCCCCAGGTATAGGGCCCCAGGGCGCCCGTGCGGGCCTCGACCAGCTGCTCCAGGTAGCGGTCCTGTTGCTGGAAGTGCTGCGGGCGAAGGAACATTCCCTCGCTCCAGATAACCTTATTATTCGCCGACATACGCTGTCCTTGTTGCGGCGCCAGGCTGTTGCCTTGCGGATTGGATAGGATCGATATTCAGAGTTATTTTCCGGACTGCTGCAGTTTGCGCAGACGCTCATACTCCGCACTGGAAATGGTTACCGTGTTGTCTTTTTTCGGTTCTTCACGCGCAGCGCGGCGACGCATATCGAGGGCTTCTGTAGAAGCCATGCGCGTACCCTCCAGGGTGATCGCATATTCATTCTTTTTGTGGTCTGTAATCGGCAACAGCATCAGCGCGTCGGCATCCTGATACTGGACAAATTCAGCCAGCAGGCCGATATATCTGACCTCAGGGGTCAGTGCCAGCTGCTCGATCCGCTGCTCACCGGGGGCAAATTCCTTGAGGATGACGGTATCGATCAGGTCTTTGCCGAGACGGGAATCCGCATTCTCATACAGGTTCAGGAAATCTTCCCGGGAAAACTGGCGGTCATCGGCAAGCATGAATACCCGCAAAACCACCGGGGATGCACGCCCGTCGCTATCCGGGTTTACTTCATTTTCGATCTCCACTGCCAGTGCAATGCTGGTATCGAGATTCAGGGTACGGCGGGTTGTCTGACAGGCAGCAAGCCCCACGACCAGCGCTATCACAACCAGCAGTTGTACAATTTTTTTACTTTCCACAGCGATCTCCATATTTTTTCCGGCAGCCCTACGCGGGTACCTTTGATTATTACGATCTTAGAAAAAAGCGCTTTTCCTGCAATTAACCTTTGCCAAAACTGCGCGCGCTCTTGAGTTCGGATAACTGGCTTTCATACGTCGCGGCAAATTCATCGCCAAACAGGCGCCGGTAGCAGGCTTCCGGATCGCTTACCAGCTGCCGGTACATCTCTACAAAATTGTCCCAGTTGCGCGCTCCCTTACTGGAGAAGACGCCACCTTGAGCGCCATTGCGCCGCTCGATTTGTTCAGGGCTGAAAAAACGTAACATTGCATCGTAGCCGGCGCGCATTCCGGACAGCACCGCAACCTGATGGTCCGACAGGTCATCAAAACTGTCGCGCACCGCTTCCACCGGCTGCAGGAATGCGCCGTTGCTCGCAAACATCGCAGCCAGCGCATCTGTCGCGCTGGCACTGAACTTGAGCGGATTATTGGCCTCGGTCTGGATCATGGTGCGCTGTACGCGCAATTCGTTTTTGATACTGGTACGCGCCCGCAGCAGGTCAATCAGGCGCGATACGGTTTCCTCGATGATCTCCGCGGACTGTTGATCCAGATGCTGCAGTTGCTCAGCACTCAAATTTAGACCCAGCCTTTCCACCAGCATGCCCCCACGAACCGTACCTTGCGGTTGCGGTTGCGGTTGCGGTTGCGGTTGCGGTTGAACACCCTGGGATGGCGCCGGCACGGGCGCAAATTGCTGGGAAGCGCCGGCGAACCCGGCCCCTGTCGGCGGTGCGGCAACCGGTGACTCCACAGTGGGCGCTGCGGGCGTATCAAAACCCGGCGCGCCCTGTACCTGCTCGCTGACCAGCGCAGAAAGCGAATCGGCGAAGGGGTTGTTCGCTGCGGGCTCCGGTGCAATGGCGGGCGACGGGATCTCGGCTGCGGTACCGAAAGACTGATGTGACTCGATTCCCCCCATGGGATTGGGTTGTGCGGGAGCTACCGGCGGTGTTTGCGGCGGCGGAGAAATCTCCGCAGCCACATCCGGAAGCATTCCACCCATTGGCGGTGCTGGAGGGTTCTGCGGCGCGGCCTGAGCCGGCTGCTGTACGGAAAACTGCATCGCGTGGCTGTGCGCAGGCGCGTGATCCTCGGAGCTGCCCTCTTTCCACCAGGCATCGTCGCCTCCCCACTGATCACCGGCGGCTCCAGCCGGAGCACTGCCCGGGAAAGCGCCGAGGGGATCGGAGGCGGAACTACCCGCGCTAGAAGCATTCAACATTTCCAAGGGGTCACTGGGCGCTTCCTGACCAAGAAAGCCACTCATCGAATCACCGGACTGTCCATCAGTCAGGTATCCCCACTCACCACTGGGATTGCTACTAGCGCCTGTAACTGCCCCCATACTTGCGCCAGCATTGCCAGCGGCGGGCTCCAGCCAGCTATCCAGCTGCTTGGCCTCCTGTGCGGATTGCATTTTCGCCGCGGCTGCGGGGCTGAATGTGGTTCGGTCGGCACTGTCGAGAAAATCGGCACCACCCAGGCCGTCGGGTATTCCCGCTTCGGCCTTGTTCTGGCGAATACTGACTTTCAGCTGGTAATCGCCCAGGGTAATTGCATCTCCATCACTCAGGGCAACGCGGTTACCCTTACCCAGCGGATCGCCAGACTGATTGTGATAGGTCCCATTGGTACTCTGATCCACCAGATAGAACTGGTTGTCCGCAAACTGGATCTCGCCGTGACGGGACGAAACCACACGCTGCGGATCGGGCAGCACCCAGTCATTACTGTCGGCGCGCCCAAAGCTGCCTCCGGCGCTACTGAACAATTTGGTGTGCTTGATCATGTTGGCGCCTTCCGGGTCGGCAACCACAGATAGCATTAAATCCATGACGTTCAACTCCAAGGCCCGCTGAGCGGGGTTCCGGCAAGGGACTGTAGTTTTGGCAACAGGATTTCATCCCGCCCCTGCACCGAGCGCAGGGTGGAAAGTCCGGCAGACTGAAAACGCGCGGCGCCGGTATCTGTCATCAGGGCTTCCGCACAGGGCGTCATCCACTGCCCCTGGGGCAGGCGACGCAAATGCAGGGGAAGATCCGAGTAGATGTCGGAAGCAACAGCGGTGGGCTGGCCGCGAGTAACAAATTCACTGCACAGGGACAGCCCCAGCAGGTAGGCACCATTGCCCCACAGATAATACTGGTGGCCCAGCTCTGGAGTGAGTTCTTCAAACTTGAAGGTCTCGGTACGTGCGGTATCCGCACCGTAAGGCAGGCGCAACATAAACCGGGGAGCAGCCAGTGCCACATGTGCACAGGCGTCATATTCCCGCACGGCCTGCCAGCTGCTGGCGAACTCTTCCGACAGTGGGTAGTGCCAGTCATCGGGATCCATGGAACCTGCGAGACTTGCGCAGCCGGCGAGGCGGCTGTCGCCCCCCATCACCAACGCGCTGCCTGCGGCCTGGGCAATGGTAGCCAGATCGATCAGCATGTGCAGATCCCGCTCTTCATCCTCGATGAAGAAATCGCCTACGATCAGGTTGTAGGGGATTCCCCCGGCCACTGCCTCGCCCGCGACCAGACGCTGGAATAACTGCGATTTTTCCAGGTCATCTTCTGCCTGGGCCAGGTCCGCCAGTATTTCTTCCTTGCTGATATCAATCAGGTGAAGCTCCAGCCCCGGATGATCCTCGAGGCGACGCAGCAACAGATGCAGGCTTCTCCAGCTGGCTTCTATCTGACGAAAATCACTGTGGTGCATGATTTTGCGCATGGCTTCCGAGGCAGCCTGGGCAACCGCTTCCAGATATACGCTCTGGTTGGCATCGGGTTTTTGCTGCACATAGGGAGCAACGATGTCTTTGATCAGTTGATCGATTTGCCCCGTGGCACTGGACTGGTATTCCTCCTGGTACGTCTGCCCGGAGAGAATGGCATCCAGCATTGAGCGCGCTGACAGCCCACCTGCAGTACTGGGCGAAGATGCATCCAGCGCCGCCAGCTCCGGTCGCCACTGTTGAATTTCATCGGCGGCACGGGAAAAGTCCGATGGTGTCAGCAGCTGCTTTTCCAGCTCGATAAATTTCTTGAACAGCGGCACCCGCTGATACAGATAATCCGGGTGCAGGTCGTCGAACTCCAGCAGATGCAATGGCTGATCCATCAGCGGAAGGCGGATGCTTACCTGCAACTGCTCGAACAGCAGTTCAAAATTGTCCTTGCGCAATCGATGTGCGCTGCGCGTGGCAATACTGCCCGGATCACATTGCTTACAGCTGCCGCGACCACTGAAGTCACCCAGTATCGCAACCTTTAATTTGGCACCATGGTGCAAAGTGGAGCCGTTATCGCCCTCACCCTGCTCGCCAAAAATCGTTCCCGAGGTGTTTAACGTCGCCCTGCTCATACGCCGGTATCCATAGTCACTGTTTTTTCTTCCCCGGTGGCGCGCCCCACCTCTTCTGGCTTTTCTTTTAGCGGTGGTATCAATTCTGTATTCACAGCCGGAGCGCTATCGGCACGAGCGGTAACCGGACTATCTGTGGTGCTATTGCGCTTGGTATTTTTCCGCGGCCTACCCCGCTTCAGAGGGCGCACCCGCTGGTTGGCGATCTGTTCGATTTTGTCTTTGAACACGTCGCCTCCGAGTATCTGCCCCAGCTTGATGGTTTCGGCAATGTACTCGAGCAGCCGTCGATCGAAGCGATAGCGGAAAAGTTTGCGATAGGCCTCGGCACGCTGCTGTGGGGTCTCACCCAACTCCTGGTAAAGACGGTGATCGGTAATTACGTCACTTTCTTCATTGCTTGCGTGATGATTGAAGCTGGACCACTGATAAGCACCCAGGGAATCCGCCAAGCCGAGGTACAGGGGCCGCAATTCCACATAGCGATAGCAGGTGAGAAGGTACGCATCGGAATCAATCAGGCTGGACTTGTAACGCCCCGCCCAGAGCGTACCGGAACGTTTGTACTTGTGATTTACGAACTGCACGTAGCGCCGCCCCAACGATTGCATCATCGACGAAATACCGTCGGGCACTCTCGGGGTAGCGATGATCTGAACCATATTCGGCAACAATACGTAGGCGTGCACCTCGACCCGATACTGGTCTGCCGCATTGCGCAGGCTGGTCAGATAGAACTGATAATCTTCCTCACCATAAAAACAAGGCAGGTTGTTGTGGCCTACCTGAACGATATGCTGGGGAATATCAATCAGATTGAGTCTCGGGAGACGGGGCATCTTGCCGATAATTCCTTTTAATTTGCACAACCGTACCAATTGCGCATCCGTTACTGGGTAAGGGTTGGCATTATTGCAAATCCACTAAAAAAAATTCAAACGTTACTCGTTAGCAAGTTAACATTAACTGATTACATTTATGGAATTTCGCTCGCGCGCAGAACGGAATCTCGTTTTTACGGACAGGTCATGGAGTAATGACAGACATGGAGCCCATCAGGCTGGCTGTCAATGGACGCACCGATATCGGCCAGGTGCGAGAGGAAAATGAAGACAGTATCCGCTGCCACAGTAGCGAGGATCACCCCTTTGCCTATGTCGTCGTCGCAGACGGCATGGGGGGATACAGTGGCGGCGCCATGGCGAGTGGAATCGCAGCCGACACTCTTCAGGTTCATCTCGACGAACTACTCAACACGACTTTTCTCTCCTGCTCCCCCCAGCAACAGCAGTTGATGCTGCGCGCAGCCCTGGTAGACGCCATTGGCGTGGCCAACCGGAAAATTCTCGACCAAAAGCAGACCCACCCGCAGTTCTCCCATATGGGAACCACCCTGGTTAGCGCTGTGATCTGGCAGGATTTCCTGGTAGTTGCGCATATCGGTGATTCCCGCGCCTACCTCTGGAACAACTATGGCCTGCAGCCATTGACCAAGGACCACAGTGTGGTTCAGGAGATGATCGATTCCGGGCAACTGACCCCAGAACAGGCACTATCGTCCCAAGTACGCAATCACATTACCCGCGCGCTGGGCGTTGCCGAAAAGGTGGAAGCCACCATCAATAGCTGGACGCTGAAGGAAAGTGCGCTGCTTCTCCTGTGTAGCGACGGACTGACAGAATACCTGTGTGACCACACCATAGAGAGAGTCATGGCAACCTATCGCCCGGCTCTGGAATGTGTGTACCATTTTATCGATGACGCCAACCAGCGCGGTGGGCGCGACAATATCAGTGCGGGGATTATCGAGTTCTGCAATCGTACGGACGCGGTTGTTGAATTCTCCGGTGATCCAATCACACTAAAACCGAAGCAAAAAGAAGACATCACCGTAAGAAAGACACAGCGCTGATCATTTTCGTCACAAGTTTCGGCCCACAACGCATTTAATGAGCAAGCCCAATGACACCGGAAAGTCTGGTCGGTTTTATTCCTTCTGTTCTCGCTGACCTCGCCCCACCGCGACAGCCCCGTTCCCCCGGCGATGTCTTCGCCATCTGCGAGTGGTTGCGCAGCGCCGAAAATGGAACATCAGTACCACTTGAGACTAAAAACCCGCTGTGGCCCGACGCCCCGACCATCAGGCCAAACGATTACTGCCTGGCAAATTTTTCCAGCCCGGCCATTTTCCACCTTCCTGAAAACACACCGGTTCAGTTCTGCAACTATCCGGGCACCAACTTTAGCGGCGAGCCACTGCCAACAATTTCCCACGCCACCGTTGTTTGTGGCCATGTAATCGCAACCAACGGAGAGGTCGCTTTTTCGCGCACCGATTTCGTTCTGCCCGGGCCTTTCAACTTTTCCTGGCAGCGCTTTTACCGGCAAAGCGCCGATGACAATCAGGGCCTAGGCAACGGATGGCGGCATACACTCAGTGAGCACCTGCAACTTCCTGAATCGGGATCCGACAGTAACAACAAAGTTGTACTAAATACGGCCGAAGGGCGCAGTATCGCTTTCGATCTTCCCGCCATCGGTCACGGCAGCTTCAATCGCAGCGAGCGGCTTTGTCTGCTTCGCCAGAGCCTGCATAGTTTCCGCATCTCGGCATTTGATCAGCCCGATAAAATATTTCGCGCAGATGGTGCCGGCCGCAGTGTGCCACTGAGTGAAATCAGGGATAGCTTCGGCAACACACTGACGGTCGATTATCAGGAAGGGCGGCCACACAAGATCGTGACATCCTGGGGACGCACCCTCGACTTTGTTTACCGGGAAGGCCTTCTGCTGGAAATTTCCGATACACCGGGCAACTCGGAGTACGCGCCCCTGTGTGCTTACCAGTTCGATGACGAGCAGCATCTTTGCGCAGCAGTCAGCAGTCACAGCACCGGGTCAAACTACGCCGCACATCCCAGTGAAACGTATTCCTACGCACAGGGACGGCTCTGCGAGTTAAGCAACGACAATACCGGTCACCTCACATTTACCTACGACCGCATAGATCGCTGCCGCCTGCTTAGCATGGACCAACAGCAATACCTGTTGCGTTGGTCATCCGGGCGACGCACCTGCACACTGTCGAGTGACGACCAGCACGATATCCAGTGGCAGTTCGACACCCGCGGAAATACCATCAGCCGCCGCCAGCAAGGACGCGAGACCCGTTGTCGCTACGATCACTATCGCAACCTGTGTCTGCAAGTGAACAGCGCAGGGACAGACACCGTATTTCGCCACGATGAATTTGGCAGACTTGTGCGCCGTACCCGCCACGGGGTACACCAGCATTATATTTACGACGCCCAGGGGCGATTGCTGGCTGCCGGGATAAATAGCACCGACGGCCCCGCTGCAATCTGGAAATTTTCTTACCAGGAACATTCGCGACCCACGCGGGTGATCGACCCAGCGGGTAACCACTGGCACTGCGACTACGATGACAAGGGGCAACTGCGCCAGTTGAAGGACCCGGAAGATGGCTGTGTCAGCCTGCACTGGGACGCACAGTCACAACTGCGGGAATTGCAGCGCGGCGATAGTCAGTGTCACTGGCTGTACAACGAGCGCGGAAGGCTAAAGGCATTTAACGCAAGTGCAGCGGTGGCAAACAGCTGGGAATACGATACCGACGGCACTTTGAGCAAGGCCACACTGGGGGCACAAACCTATACCTTGCGCTGCGACGATCACCGCCGTCCCTGTGCCATCGAATGCGACGGAGAAACCCGGCTTCAGTGGCAATACGACGATCGCGGACTTGTGCGTCACATCCGGTTTGCTGCGGGTATATCCTGGGACCTGGATTACAATCCCCGCCGACGGCTCAACGGGCTGCGCACCGGCAACTCGCAATTCCGCTGGCAATACGATGCCTTCGGCCAGTTGAATCAGTTTTTCGGCGATGGGGATCACCAACAGCGGGAGTGGCAGTACGATCACGGCGGCCGCGTCACAGAGTACCGCGACAGTGATAACCACTGGTTTCTGGAGTACAACGCCACTGGCACCCTGGACCAGATCCGCAACAACAACGGGCAGCAGTGCAGCTTCCACTTCGATATTCACGGTCGCCTGCTGCAGGCCACGAACGACAGCTGTACCCTGCGCTACCGCTACGACCAGCGCGATTTGCTCATCGCCGAACACCGCGACCTGCTGCAGGAAAACCGCAGTGAAAGCCTCAGTATCAACCACCAATACGACAGCCGCGGCTGGCTGCGCAGCTCCAGTTCCGACAGCCTCAATGTCATCTACACCTTCGCCGCTTGCGGTAACCTCTACGGTATCGATGCCAATGGCAAGATGGTGTTGCGCTGCGAGCAACGGGACAACAGCGAGACCTGGAGCCTGGGCGAACACGAAGTCGTTAAGCAGTATGAAACCGGTCTACTTCAGTGCATTACGCTGAACGGGCAACACCAATTACACCCCCAGCTTCCCCAACAGCCCACTCGAATACCGAGCGCACCGGCACAGTTTCTGCTGCGCGCAGTGGACAAACACACGGGACTCGATCCGCGCGGCAATGTGATCGACGAAGTGCGCAGCGGCCAGCGCGAAGCACCGCGCTACCATTACCAGTACGATGGCTGGGGGCTTCTGCACAGTGCCGAATGCGGCGATTTCAAAACCTATTTCCACTACGATCCATTTGGGCGCAGGGTGGGAAAGATCAGCACCCATCGCCGCTCGCGGCGGCAACAGCGGGTATTCAGCCACTGGTCAGGCCTCAGCCTTTGGGGTGAAGTGACCGTGCGCGACGGCCAGCAAAGTAGCTGCCACTACCTCCATCATCCCATCAGTGCGGCACTGGTGGCGCGGGCACTCGATACTTCAGACGCCGGCAGTGAAACAGGGAAGCTGCAGTACTATGTTACCGATGATGAAGGAAAGCTGCTGGCGCTGCTGGGCGATAGCGGACCGGGCGAGCCAATCTGGCAGAGGGAAATATCGGAGCCCGCAGCAAATGCACCACGCAGTCCCGGTAGCTACCGGGGCCGCGAGGGTATCTTCGATGTGGAAACCCAGCTCGTATACCGCGGTTTCAGCTACTGGCACCCAGCCGATGGGACACCCTCACCAACTGGCAGTGCGCCTCTGGATATTGGCCAGGGCCGTTTGATGGCACTGCAGCAGAACACACAGCCCGCCCGCGCCTCAGGCGCGGTTCAGGGCGCGGATCCAGACCACGCTGCGGAACCGCTGACAGACCACAGCCGTTAAATCCAGCGCTGCTCCGGTCACACTCAACCAGTCCCTCCCCCGGTAAAACTGGCATCCCGTCACACAACTGGTCCACACCAGTTGGGGTGCCACAAGTTTTGACGCCCCATTCCCCAACCACCCCGACAAATTCCTTTAGCATGTCTCCGCGAAGACAGCGCTGTCATTTGTTTTGCGCGAAGCGCTCTCCCTTCGCCCCAAAAACATAATCAACAATAAATCTGAGGAAATCTGTCATGAATCACACTACCGCAGTTTCGCGAATGCGGCTTTCACAGGCCACCAGCCGGCAAGGCACCGGCCCGCTGCAAGCGCTCACTTTGTTCGCACTGTGCGCGCTCCCGGGCCTCGATGCCCACGCCCATGGCACCATGGAGGTCCCGGAAAGCCGTATCTACAACTGCTTCCTGAACAATCCGGAAAACCCATCCGACCCCGCCTGTGCTGCGGCCAAAGCCGTTGGCGGCACTCAGCAGTTCTACGACTGGAACGAGATCAACCAGGCAAACGCTGCCGGTGACCACCGCGCACTGATCCCGGATGGCCAACTGTGTTCAGGGGGACGCAGTAAATATGCCGGCATGGACCTGGCGCGCAGTGACTGGCAAGCGACCCCGATCACCCCCAAGGCGGATGGCACCTTTGATTTCACTTTCTGGGCAACTGCGCCCCACTCCACCAATGAATGGGTTTTCTACATCACCCGCTCGGGCTATACGGGTGACGAGCCGCTGAAGTGGGGAGACCTGTTTGAATTCTGCCGCCTGGGCAATGTACCGGTAGGTGCGGACAAGCGTTACACCCTGAACTGCCCTCTGCCGCAACTGACCGGCAAGCATGTGATCTACACCACCTGGCAGCGATCCGACAGCCCGGAAGCCTTTTACACCTGTACAGACGTGATTCTCGGAGGCGGTACTCCCAGCATCTGGGCCGATGAAGGCGCGCTGCAGGCGTATTCGGACCTGGCGGCGGGTAGCGAAGTACGCCTGCGCCTGTTCAATAGCAGCGGCAACGACCTGGAAACCATCACCCTGCAGATCGAACAGGACAGCACCGCCGAAGCCTGGGCCCTGGCTTTTGCCAATACCGTGAATACCCAATCCCAGTATGCGCGTATCGGTATTCTCGACCCGTCCAGCGACACGATTACACCGGTGCAGAGTGCCTCAGAAAACCGCGTGTATACCCAGGCGGAATTGAACCTGAACCACGAAGTGGATATTCAGCCCGCGGATACAAACCGCGCGCCCACAGCGGTTATTACCGCTACTCCGGGCAGTGTGACCGGCGCTGGCAGCGCTAATCTTTCGGCAGCCGACTCCAGTGATCCCGACGGCAATACTCTCAGCTACAACTGGCAGGTAGTCGCAGGCAGCGGCGCTGTCCTCAGCGCGGTCAGTGAACAGGATGTGGTGCTGGATTTGAGTGCGCCTGTTGCGACACAGGATGTGGTGATAGAGCTCACCGTATCGGACGGTCAAGCCAGTGCCAGCAGCCGTGTAAGCATCACCCACACACCGGAATCTTCCGGAGGTAATGACTACGATCACGCCTATCCGGAGGGCATTGGCAGCTATACCCCCGGGCAAACCGTGGTGCTGGGCAGTGATGGCAACCGCTATCAGTGCCGCGCTTTTCCCGAGGGTCAGTGGTGCAATATCAACAGCCCCTATCACTATGCGCCGGGCACCGGCAGCAATTGGGGAGATGCCTGGATCAGGCTGTAACACCCTTGTGAGATAAAGCCCGAAACAAAATCGCCCGGCACAGGCCGGGCGATTTTTGTTCCAGTAAAGAGGATTCCCTCAGGTCGCAACCGCCTGGGGAGACTGCCGCAACGTCAGCGCAAACAAAAGCGCAGCCACCACACCGCAAATAGCGATCGCGGCCACCAGAATCAGCGGTGAACCATCAAACACCGCGCTCACAATACCGATGGCTGCCGCACCCAGCATCATCTGCATGGTGCCGCCGAGCGCGGCCGCGGTACCCGCAATAGGCCCATGATCATCCAGTGACAGCACCATGGTGGTCGGCACGACAAGACCGAGAAAGGAATTCCCCAGCAACAGCAATCCCACCAGCACCGCAAAGTTATCCACACCAGCGAGGGTTACCAGCAGGTTTGCCGCGGCGCTCACGGCAAAGCCGGTGACCGCCCACTTCACTACCGCGACACCGCCAAAACGCTCACACAGGTTGGCGGCAAACTGGCTGGCCAGGAAAAAGCCCAGGGCATTGAGAGCAAATGCCAGGCTGAACTGGGTCGGGGTCAGTCCGTAGTGGTCTGTGTACAGGAACGCAGCGATGGACAGGAACGAGAAAAAGCTCGCCATCCCCATGCCGCCGATCAGTGTCATACCCATAAAATACGAATCCCGGAACAGTACCCGGAAAGCACTCAGCATGGCGGAAACTTTCAACGGTACTCTTTCTTCCGTCGGCAGGGTTTCCGGCAGTGCAAAGCGGATCAACAGCAGGCTGGCCACCGTGGCAATGGCTACCGCATAGAACACCGAAGGCCAGCCAAATGGCGCCATCAACAGGCTGCCAACCAGCGGGGCCAGCATTGGCGAAATGGAGATTACCAGCATCACAGTGGTCATCAGACGCGTGGCCTCAGTACCGGTGTAACGGTCGCGGATAATCGCGCGCGGAATCGACATGACCGAAGCCGCCCCCACACCCTGTACAAAACGCAGCGCGATCAGCCATTCGATGGTGGGTGCCAGAGCGCAGCCGATGGACGCCAGCAGGAAAATTCCGAGGCCCAAATACAGCGGAGGCTTGCGCCCGAACATATCCGCCGCCGGGCCGTAGAACAGCTGACAGACACCGAAGGCTACGAAAAAAGAAACCAGGGTGTACTGGGACATGGCCGTCGGCACACCGTAGTCTTCTGCCATTGCCGGCATGGCCGGCAGGTACATGTCGATAGCAAAGGGACCGACACAACTGAGCAGCCCGAGCATCAGGGCCATCTTGATCAATTCGGGTTTCATGGGCTCTCGTATTCCGGTTGGCAACAGCCAGAAGAAGGTAGAAGGTACCGCCGGACCGCACTGCCCGAACATGCCCCGATTCTAACAGCACGCGGCTGCAGTCCAAGGGGGCGGAAAATCCTGACTTCCACGAATCACAGGGTCACAACTACAATAACCGACAAGTCATTTTTTACTGTTGAAACCTATATGCCAGATTCCTTTGCCATTGCCGGTGTCGAAGTGCCCCGCGGCGAAACCCGCAAGATCGAACTTCCCATCGTGCGCCTGTATACCGATACCGAAATGGCTATCCCGGTTTATGTCCACCGCGGCAAAAAATCTGGCCCCACCATGTTTGTGTGCGCCGCGATTCACGGGGATGAATTGAACGGGGTGGAGATCATCAGCCGCCTGATCAACAGCAAATCCCTGAAATCCCTGCGCGGCACATTGATTGCCGTACCGGTAGTGAATGTCTATGGCGTACTGCAGCAGTCCCGCTACCTGCCCGATCGCCGCGACCTCAACCGCTCCTTCCCCGGTTCCGCGCGCGGCTCCCTGGCGGCGCGCACGGCCCACGTATTTCTCGAAGAAGTCGTTTCCAAATGCGACTACGGCATCGACCTGCATACCGGTGCCCTCCACCGCAGCAACCTGCCCCAGATTCGCGCCAATCTGGACGATAGTGAAACCCGGGAGATGGCCAGCGCCTTCGGTGTGCCGGTACTGCTCAACGCCACCCTGCGCGACGGTTCCCTGCGCCAGGCCGCTGCAGATCTGGGGGTACGTATCCTGCTTTACGAAGCCGGTGAGGCCCTGCGGTTTGATGAGCTGTGTATCCGTGCGGGGGTGCGCGGCGTATTGAATGTCCTGCGCAAACTGGAAATGCTACCGCCAAAAAAAGGCCGACGGGGCATCGAACCTTTCGTGGCACGACGCAGCGGCTGGCTGCGCGCCGGCGACAGCGGCATCGTCAACCACAAGAAACAACTTGGGGATCATGTAAAGAAGGGCGAAATCCTCGCCACAATAGCCGATCTGTACGGCAATGAGCTGGACACGGTACTGGCGGATGCCGACGGTATTATTATCGGCAAACAGAACATTCCGCTGGTACAGGAGGGGGAAGCAATGTACCACGTGGCGTATTTCCAGGAGCCAAACGAGGTGCTGGAGAATCTGGAGTTATTGCAGGATACGTTGCTACCAGAAGAGAATTTCTAATTGAACACATTCGGAGCGCAGTGGAACTGCCTCCGGTGGCCGTCCGCCACCGGAGGCAATAAAAAGCTTTACTGCTTGCGAAGGAGCTCAAGAACTTCCTTACTTGGGAAACCCTGCAGCTCAACCCCGGCCTCTTCCTCGAACTTGAGGATGGCCTTGCGAGTACCACCGCCGGCCTTGCCGTCGATCTCGCCGTCGTAATAGCCCTTCTCTTTCAGCTTGGTCTGCAGCTCGATGACCTCGTCCTGATCCAGCTTGGTAAACGGACGCTTCCAGTCTTTGGTGAGCGGTTCAGCGCCGCCGATCTGGTCGGCGAGAATACCCACTGCTGCGGCATAGCGGTCCGAATTGTTGTAGCGCTTGATCACAAAGAAGTTTTTCAGCATCAGGAATGCCGGCCCCTTGCGGCCCGCCGGGACTTTCAACTCGGCAATGTCATCTGGACGCGGGAACTTCTGACCGCGCACGCGTTTTACCCCGAGCTTTTCCCACTCGGAAATCTTCAGCTTGCCCGCCGGCAGCTTGCGATCCGGAATAGTCACCTCGTAGCCCCAGGTCTGCCCGGAGACCCAGCCATTTTTATCCAGCAGGTTTGCCGCCGTCGCCAGCGCATCGGGTACCGAATTCCAGATATCCCGTTTGCCATCTCCATCCATATCCACGGCATAGGCCTGGTAACTGGTCGGGATAAACTGGGTATGCCCCATGGCACCCGCCCAGGACCCGGTCAGGTGGCTCTCGTCAATGTCGCCACTTTGCAGGATTTTCAGTGCTGCCAGCAGCTGGCTGCGACCAAATTTTTTGCGCTTGGGATCCGCATAAGCCAGGGTGGCCAGGGAGCGCACTACGCTGCGCATTACCGTCTGGTTATCCAGGATTGCACCGAAGCTCGATTCCATCGACCAGATGGCCAACAGGATGTTTGGATTTACCCCCGACTGCTTCTGGATCTTGTCCAGCCATGGCTTCAATTCCTGCTTCTTCGCGCGACCGCGCTTTACTGCGTACTTGGTGATGCGATTGTCGAAATACTGCCACGCCGGCGCCTTGAACTCCGGCTGGAAACTAGCCTTGTCCAGTACCCACTGATCCGGCGAGTCGATCCCCTTGAACGCGCGATCGAAGGTCTCCGCGGTGATCCCCTCCTTCATTGCAGTCTTGCGGAATTCCTTTTTCCACTTTTCAAAACCGGGATCCGCAGCGGCGCTGGCGAATGCGGGCATTGCCAGTAGCGGCAGGGCACATAAAAAAGAGAGCAAAACGGAAAGAAAACCGGTGCGACGCGCCGGCAGAAAGGCAACCTGGCCCATAACGACTCCTTGGCAGTAACAGCTCGCTCAAGGGTAGAACGGATGGCAGGTAACGGAAAGGGAGGATTGCCGCCAGTCACTCTGACTGTGACCGGCCCGACACTCTTTTCAACCGAGTCCGGGCCGGGGCCGCTCCAACGAAACTCAGTTCGCCGGGGGAATCACGTAAAACAGGATGGCGAAGAAGTGCAGCGCGCCACCCGCCAGCACAAACAGGTGCCAGATGGCGTGGTGGAAGCGCAGGCTGCGCCACAGATAAAAGCCAATACCGCCGGTGTAACACAGGCCACCCAGCACCAGCAGCCAGAGACCACCCGGCGCGAGGTTATCCATCAATGGCTTGATCGCGGCGATCACCACCCAGCCCATCAGGGCGCTCAGGGTGATCGACAAGGCGCGTATTTTTTTCAGCGGCGTGAACTGGATGATCAAACCCATCAACGCGAGCCCCCAGATCACCCCGAACAGGGACCAGCCCCAGGGACCGCGCAGGGTAACCAGGGTAAACGGGGTATAGGTGCCCGCGATCAGCAGGAAAATAGCCGAGTGGTCCAGGGTGCGCAGCACCTGCTTGGCGGAAGCGTGGGTGACGCTGTGATACAGCGTGGAAGAAGCGAAGCACAGGATCAGGGTAGCCGCGTAAATACTGCTGCTGACGATATGCCAGGCATCACCACGCAGCGCGGCAAAACCACACAGCACACCGAGACCGGCGATGGCGAGCAATGCGCCCACACCGTGCGTGATACTGTTGGCGAGTTCTTCCGCCAGGCTATATCGGTTGCCGACACCGACGGACAGGCTACTGGACATGTTGATTCCCCGATCTTCACACGAGTGCCAGTATGGCAGATGTTTGTGACCGCAAATTGAAAAGCAGTCTCATGATCGAGGTTTAGGTGCCGCTAGGCAAGCACTGTCCGGGACCGGTGAGTACTGGAATACTACCGAAATCCCGGACCGTGCTCAGCGGGAAGGGAGATCAGACGCTGGCGTTGTGGATACCCATCTCACACAGGGCGGAAGTTTCGCGCACGATGGTCTGCACACGATCCGGGCCGGTGGAAATGATGTCGATGGGCGCGCCCACCAGCTCTTCGATACGGGCAATGTAATCGCGCGCGGCTTGCGGCAGTTCCGCTTCGCGGCGCACACCGAAGGTGGTATCGCTCCAGCCCGGCATGGATTCGTAAACCGGCTGCACACCTTCCCAACCGGCGGCATCGAACGGCACCGGCACTTCCTCGCCCGCGCTGTTGCGGTAGCCGACACAGATTTTCACTTCTTCCAGGCCATCCAGTACGTCCAGCTTGGTCAGACACAGGCCGGAAATACTGTTGATACGGATGGCGTGACGCACGGCCACGGCATCGAACCAGCCGGTGCGGCGCTGGCGCCCGGTGGTGGCACCGAACTCGTGGCCCTTTTCACCCAGGTGACGACCGACGTCGCAGCCCAGTTCGGTGGGGAAAGGTCCACTGCCCACGCGGGTGGTATAGGCCTTGGTGATACCCAGTACATAGTCCAGGTACAGCGGGCCGAAACCGGAACCGGTGGCAGTACCACCGGCGGTGGTATTGGAAGATGTCACGAACGGATAGGTACCGTGGTCGATGTCCAGCAGGGAGCCCTGGGCACCTTCAAACAGGATGTGCTCGCCGTTCTCGCGGGCCTTGTGCAGTATGTCTGCGACATCCGCGATCATCGGTACCAGCTCGTCGCGCCAGGTTTCCGCCAGCTTGAGGGTCTCCTCATAGTTCACCGGGTCGACCTTGTAGTACTCGGTCAGGGCGAAGTTATGGTACTCCATCAGCTCTTTTAGCTGCGCACAGAAGTTGTCCCAGTTGCACAGGTCCCCGAGGCGCAGGCCGCGACGGGCCACCTTGTCTTCGTATGCCGGGCCGATACCGCGGCCGGTGGTGCCGATCGCTTTTTCACCGCGCGCTTTCTCGCGCGCCTGGTCCAGCGCCACGTGCACCGGCAGGATCAGCGGACAGGCCGGGGACAGGCGCAGGCGCTTGCGCACCGGCACGCCGGCGGTTTCGAGCTCGCCCATCTCTTTCTGCAGGGCTTCCGGGGACAGCACCACGCCGTTGCCGATCAGGCAGGTCACATCGGGGCGCAGTACGCCGGAGGGAATCAGGTGCAGGACGGTTTTCTCGCCGTTAATCACCAGCGTGTGGCCGGCGTTGTGACCGCCCTGAAAGCGGACTACCAGCGCGACTTTTTCGGTCAGCAGATCGACGATCTTGCCTTTGCCTTCATCGCCCCACTGGGTGCCCAGCACCACTACATTCTTGCCCATGTGCGTAAATCTCGTGTCGTCAGTTCAGTAGACGGGCGGAAAGAAGTGTCGGCCGCGCCCGTCGTGCGGCCTGAAATTCGGATCAACTGGCCCAGGGCCAATTGCCAAGCTTAGGGTTCAAGCGCGTGGCTTCACCACCCAGGTTGTACCTTCCTGCACCAGCTCGCGGTCACAGCGGGCCAGGGTTTCGCTGTCATCGCTGCCGGCGTCGGTCATCAGCGTAATCACCACCTCGCCCCCGGCGCGCAGGGACTCAACGGTCTGCCACAGCTGTTCGCAGTCGCTGGCCGGTGCGAGGATCGCGCCGGCTTCGCTGTGGCCATTGCCACCCAGGGCATTGATTGCCGCCAGGTCGGTACTGAATCCAGTGGCCGCGCGGTCGCGCCCGAATACGGCGCCGATCCCGTTGTAGCGGCCACCGTTGGCCAGTGCCTGACCGTGGCCCGGGGAGTAGGCGGCGAACACCAGCCCGGTTTCGTAGTCGTAACCGCGCATTTCACCGAGATCGAAGAATAGCGCCACCTGCGGGTAACGGCGCGCTACCGCGTCGGCCACCCGCTGCAACTCTTCCAGTGCAGCCTTCAATGCTTCGGGGCCATCGGCGAACACGTCCCGTGCGCGTGCCAGGCACTCGGTGCCACCGGCCAGCCGCGGCAGGGCGCGCAGCCAGTTGGCCGCCTCTACCGAGGCAATATTTTCATCCACCCAGCGTTCGATATCCGCCACTGCCTTGCTCTGTAGCAGCGCGATCAGGTCGCTCTTCTGCACTTCGTCGAGACCGGCTGCCTGTGCCAGGCTGCGAAAGATGGCCACATGACCGAGATCCAGGTGGATTTCGCGGATACCGGCGGTGCGCAGGGTCTCGATCATCAGGCTGATGACCTCGATATCCCCCTGCAGGCTCTCTACGCCGTACAGTTCAGCACCGATCTGAATCGGTGCGCGCGGCCCCATGGGCGCGCGGGGTCGGGTGTAGAGCACCTGACCGGCGTAGCAGAGGCGGTTGGCGCCGCTGCGGGGAAAGCTGTGAGAGTCGATACGCGCCGCCTGCGGTGTGATATCCGCGCGGATAGCCAGGCTGCGACCGGACAACTGATCGGTCACACGAAATGTGCTCAGGTCCACGTCGCGCCCCATGCCAATCAACAGGGAATCGGTAAATTCCACCATCGGTGGAATGATCAGCTCATACCCCCAGCGATGGTAGAGGTCCAGCAGGTCTCTGCGCAGGGTTTCCACCCGCTTGGCGTCTGCGGGCAAAATCTCAGCGATGCCATCCGGTAGCATCCAGCGTTCGGCTTGGGTCATGGTGTGGGCGTTCGACAGTTAACAGTGCGGCACTGGGCCGATTTGAACCTCTGTGATCACGCTGACGGCGTGCCGCCGATCAGCATTAGCAGGGCTGTGCCGACGAGCATGGATACCAGCCCCGCCGTGCGCAGGCTGCGATTATCCACAGATGCCAGCTGCTGCACCAGTGCGCGCCAGCGGCGGGGGTATAGAAAAGGCAAAATACCTTCAATGATCAGTACCAGGCCGATGGCCCGGGCCAGCTCTTCCCACACCTTGGCAGCTCCAGTCAGCGATTCCGCTTTTGGGTTCAATAACAGGGATTCAACAAATCAGGCCGGCACAAAAAAACCGGGCGCCGGCCCGGTTTTGGGGATTTTACCACTAAATGACGGGAGTGTGGCCACTATCAGGGATCACAGCTCTTTCCCGCCAGCTGCGCCGCCTCCAGAGGCGGCGCGGAGCCTGGCATCACTTGCCAGACGGATCATTCAAATAGCGAAAGAACTCGCTGTCCGGGTCAATCAACAGCATATCGCTCTTGCTCTTGAAGGACTCCTTGTAGGCCGTCAGGCTGCGGGAGAAGCGATAGAACTCAGGGTCCTTGCTGTAGGCTTCGGCGTAGATTTTGGCCGCCTCGGCATCGCCAGCACCGCGCACCTCTTCCGCCTTGCGGTAGGCCTCGGACTCAATCACTACTTTCTCGCGATCTGCGTTGGCACGGATACGCTCACTGGCTTCCTGACCTTTTGCCCGGTGGTCCCGCGCTTCCAGTTCACGACCGGCGCGCATACGCTGGAATACCGACTCGGAAACCTCCGGCGGCAGGTCGATGCGTTTCACCCGCACATCCACGATTTCCACACCCAGGTCCTTGCGCGCGGTCTCATTCAGGTTAGTGGTGATCTCGGCCATCAGCTCGTCGCGCTGGCCACTCACCACTTCGTGCAGGTCGCGCACACCAAACTGGTTACGCAGGCGGTTGTTGATCTGCTCCGCCAGCAGGCGTACGGCGTTGCGCTCGTCACCGCGGGTAGCCACGTAAAAGCGGCCCACATCAAAGATGCGGTACTTCGCGTACGAGTCCACCATCATGAACTTGTTTTCGCTGTTCAGCATCCGCACTGGCTGGGAGTCGACGGTCTGGATACGCGCGTCAAACTTGCGCAGTTCGTGTACCAGCGGAATCTTGAAATAGAGCCCCGGACCGTAATCCGTGCGCACTACCTCACCGAAACGGACGAGTACCGCCTTCTCGGTTTCCTTAACCACAAACGCACTGCCGGACAGTACCAGCACGCCAATCAGTATCAGTGCGATGATGAAAAGTGATTTGTTGTTGTTCATAGCAACCCCCTTAACGCACTTCGCGGTTGCGACGATTGTTGTTAACTTCCGTGCGCAACTGGTTGATCACCCGCTGGGAAATCTCGTCGATGACCTGCGGTGAAATCTGCGGGCGCTGAGCGGCACTGGTGGCACTACCCTCGGCCAGCTTGTCCAGCGGCAGGTACATCATGTTGTTGCCACCTTCCACGTCGACCATCACCTTGGAGGTGTTGCTCATCACTTCCTGCACTGCATCCAGGTACATACGCTCGCGGGTTACTTCAGGCGCGCGCTGGAACTCGGTCAGCAGCGCAGTGAATCGCGCCGCTTCACCGCGGGCACTTTCCACAACGCGGGATTTGTAGGCTTCCGCCTCTTCAATCATCCGCTGGGCCTGACCGCGGGCAACCGGAATTACCTGGTTGGAGTAGGCCTGGGCTTCGTTCTGCAGACGCACCTCGTCTTCACGGGCGCGCACTACGTCATCGAATGCGTCCTGCACTTCACGCGGCGCCTTGGCATCGGTGAGGTTGACCACGTCGACGCGAATACCGGTCTGGTACAGATCGAGATATTCCTGCAAGCGCACCTGGGTATCCGCGGATACCTGGGTACGATTCTGGGAAATCACGCCGTTCAGGGTCTGCGAACCCACCACGTGGCGCAGCGCACTGTCGGTGGCCTCCTGCAGGCTCTTCAGCGGGTCGCGCACGCGCAGCACGAAGGACTCGGCGTCATCGATATGCCACTGCACCTGCAGCACCACATCCACAATACTCGCGTCTTCGGTCAGCATCTGGCCGGTAGTGCGCTCGGTACGCACCTCGGTCATGTTCACCTTGGTGACGTGATCCACCAGCGGCGGATTCCAGTGCAGACCAGAGGTCTCGGTGCTGTGGTATTTACCCAGCCGCAGTACCACGGCGGATTCGTTCGCATCCACCTGATAGAAACCCCACAGGCCGTAAACCACCGCCAGCACGATCATTACCAGGGACCAGGGGAAGCTGCCACCACCGGGACGTCCGTCCCCAGTGCCGGACGGCTTGCCGCCGAACAGTCCGTTCAGTTTTTGCTGCATCTTGCGCAGCAGCTCGTCGAGATCGGGCGGGCCATCATTGTTGCGATTGCCGCCACCCCAGGGATCTTTGTTGTTACCACCCGGTTCGTTCCAGGCCATTTATTTACTCCAACTCATTCAACTTATTAATCGTTAGCTGTCGCGAAATTCTAGCATTTCACTGACCCGGCAGTATGCCTATCGACCGCGATTGCTCAGTCGACTTCCCAATCTTCAGGTTTCGGCTCTGCGTCGGGATCTTCCGGCAACCATTGTGGCGGGTTGCCTACTTCCCGGAACTGCGCCATCAGGCGCTGTAGCTCGGCACGCGGCAACAGCACCTTGAGCTCAATGTCGCCGTTGTCGCGATAATCTTCTCCCTGCACGGCGTTGCCTTCAAACAGCTGCGCACGCAGGCGTGCATGTTGCGGCGGTATCACCAGTGAGCCACTCACCATTTGCTGACCGAGACGCTCAGCGATGGCCTCCACCAGCAGGTCGCAGCCGGCACCGGTGGCCGCCGACAGCCATACGGCGCGCGGCACGCCCTGGTCGTCCCGGTCAATACGCGGCTCCGCGTCGGCCAGTAGATCCAGTTTGTTGTACACCAGCAGCTGGGGCAAATCCGCCGCGCCAATTTCCTCGAGTACTGCCTGTACCTCTTCAATCAGGTGCAGGCGGTTTTCCGCCGCGGCGTCCACTACATGCAATAACAGAGTCGCATTGGCCGCCTCTTCCAGGGTGGCGCGGAACGCCTCCACCAGGCGGTGCGGCAGGTGGGATACGAATCCCACGGTATCCGCCAGAATCATCGCGCCCACGTTGGGTAGCTCTACCCGGCGCATGGTCGGGTCCAGGGTCGCGAACAGCTGATCGCGTACATACACCTCGGCACTGGAAATGCGATTGAACAGGGTCGACTTGCCGGCGTTGGTATACCCCACCAGTGACACTGTCGCCACTTCCGCCCGCGAGCGGGCGCGGCGCCCCTGCTCCCGCTGACGGCGCACCTTGTCGAGACGCTTCTCAATGGAATCGATACGAGCCCGCAGTAAACGGCGGTCGGTCTCAAGCTGGGTTTCACCCGGGCCGCGCAGGCCGATACCACCTTTCTGGCGCTCCAGGTGGGTCCAGCCACGCACCAGGCGCGTGGACATGTGACGCAACTGCGCCAGCTCGACCTGCAGTTTGCCCTCATGGGTCCGCGCACGCTGGGCGAAAATATCCAGAATCAGCCCGGTGCGATCCAGTACCCGGCACTTGAGCTCGCGCTCAATGTTGCGTTCCTGGCTGGGTGACAGGGTGTGATCGAACATCACAAGCTCTGCGCCGTGTTTTTTTACAGTCTCCTGGATTTCTTCCAGTTTGCCGCGACCGACAAACGTCTTGGGATCTGGGGTGGCACGCTGGCCGAAGATAAATGCCACCGGGTCAGCACCTGCGGACAGTGCCAGCTCTTCGAATTCCCGTGGGTCGTCGGGGCTGTCGATGGCGGAAAGTTCCAGGTGGACCAGTACGGCCAGTTCACCGGTTTCCGGGCGATCAAAAAACAAGGATTATTCTCTTGGGCTCTATCAATGCGCCAGTGTACTGGCGCCGAACAACAGACGCCCCGGACGGGCCGGGGCGCTGTAAGTAACTACTTTTTGTACAACGGCTTACCGCCCGCCCCATAAAAGTCCCAAGTGCGCAGATTGAAAGCGCGTACAGGACCCGTGGAAGCACGACGGCAGAATCAAACTCAGCCGAAAGTATCTCGTTCACCGCCCTCAGGGGCGCCGCCTTCACCACCCTGTGCAGCTGGATTCATCAGCGGCACACGTACGGCACGGGACGGAACAACGGTGGAAATTGCGTGTTTGTAGACCATCTGGCTCACGGTGTTCTTCAGCAACACTACGAACTGGTCGAAGGATTCGATCTGGCCCTGCAGTTTGATGCCGTTCACCAGATAGATGGAAACCGGGATACGTTCTTTACGCAGAACATTGAGGTAAGGGTCTTGTAAGCTGTGCCCTTTTGACATCTTTTTTCTCCTTGCCAAAAGATAAGTCGCCAGATGACGCACGATCGCGCCCGCGAAACCCGCGGACTAAGAAACGGCCATGGTGATGCGGCGTATAAAATGAGCCAAATGTAACCAAGGCTCTTGTGAATAACTGACTGAACTGGGACGGATACACCGGCCCACTCACGTTATGGCTGCTGAACCGAGAAATTTCAAGGCCTCAACCAACATTTCATCGATTTTGCGGACTTTGCCGCCAGGTTCCTGTGCGTGGATAGGCGCCAGGTCCGGCCAGCGTCGCAACCAGGTGAGCTGGCGCTTGGCCAGCTGGCGGGTGGCAGCGATTCCCGCGGCCACCATCTGGTCGTAATCGGACTCCCCCTCGAGGTAGTCCCATACCTGGCGATAGCCCACCGCGCGGATCGCCGGCAGATCCCGGTGCAGGTCGCCGCGCGCACGCAGGGCCTTCACTTCTTCGATAAAGCCATTATCCAGCATTCGCTGGAAACGCTGTGCGATACGCTCGTGCAATATGGCCCGATCGCGGGGCACTATGGCCAGCTGGCAGATATCGTAGTCTGCGTGCAGCGACTCACTCTGCTGCTCCGCGCGCAGCTGGGTCATGGTCTTGCCGGTGAGGTGATAAACCTCCAGCGCCCGCTCGATACGTACCGAATGATTCGGATGCAGTTCAGCGGCGAGCTCGGGATCCACTTTTGCCAGCTCCGCGTGCAGAGCGGGCCAGCCCTCCTCGGCGGCGCGCGCTTCAATCTGTGCACGCCATTCGGGATCGGCCTCGGGCATCTCTGCCATGCCCTGCAATAGAGCCTTGAAATAGAGCATGGTTCCGCCAACCAGCAACGGAATTTTGCCGCGCTCAGTGATTTCCTGCATGGCACTCAACGCGTCCTCGCGAAAGCGGCCGGCGGAATAACTCTCGGACGGATCGCAGATATCGATCAGCCGATGGGGGTAGCGAGCAAGCTCTTCCGGCGACGGCTTGGCAGAGCCGATATCCAGTCCCCGGTAGACCAGTGCGGAGTCGACGCTGATCAGCTCCACCGGCAAGTGGTCGCTGATCGCCATGGCCAAATCCGTTTTGCCGGAGGCGGTAGGGCCCATCAGGAAAATCGCCCGCGGCCGTTTTACCTCGGGTGAACCGGAACTGCTCATTCTACTGACCACGCATAAACCACTTATCCATATCTGCCAGTTTAACCTGCGTCCAGGTGGGTCGGCCGTGATTACACTGGCCGCTGCGTTCGGTGCGCTCCATGTCACGCAGCAGCGCGTTCATTTCCGGAATGGTCAGCTTGCGGTTGGCGCGCACGGACCCGTGGCACGCCATGGTGGAGAGAATCTCGTTGATCTTGTTACCGATACGGTCACTGCTGCCCTCTGCCAACAGATCGGACAGAACATCCCGCACCAGCTGCTCTACCGGAGCGCTGTGCAACATGCTCGGCACCTGTCGCACCATCAGGGTTTCCGGCCCCGCGCGCTGCAGTACAAAGCCGAGGGCAGTGAACACCTCCTCACGCTCCTCAAAGCAATCCGCTTCCCGCTCGCTCACTGCGAGACTCACCGGCACCAGCAATGGCTGCGCCTGGATACCGCCCGCGGCGTGGGCGGCCTTCATCTGTTCGTACACAATCCGCTCATGGGCTGCGTGCATGTCCACCACCACCATACCGTGCTGGTTCTGCGACAGGATATAAATCCCGTGCAGCTGGGCGACAGCAAATCCCAGCGGTGGCGTTTCCTCATCGGATGCCGCGGGGATCGACTGCCCCCAGGCGCCCTGACCCGCCGCTACTGCGGGCGCTTCCTGCACGCCACCGCCATAGGGTTTGTGCAGCTCACCATATCCCTGCATCTGCTGCTGAAGACGCTCGGGAGAGCTGCGTTCGCCGTACATGGGCGATGAAAATCCACTGCCGGATGGTGGTGTCGGGGCCTGGGGCGCTGCCTGGGATAACGGCATCCGCTCCTGGCCGGCAAATTCGCCGGCGCTGACGCCGGAGACCTGCGGGGCCACTTCCTCGTGCTCGTCTTTCTGTCCCGGACGCACATCCGCCAGTGCGCGGTGCAGAGAACCGAACAGGAAATCATGCACCAGGCGGCTGTCACGGAAGCGCACTTCGTGTTTGGTCGGGTGCACGTTCACGTCCACCGAGGCCGGGTCCAGCTCCAGGTAAAGTACGAACGCGGGGTGCCGTCCGTGATACAGCACGTCGGCAAAGGCGCGACGCACTGCGTGACTTACCACGCGGTCGCGGATGGCGCGGCCGTTGACGTAGAAAAACTGCAGGTCTGCCTGGGATCGGGAGAAGGCGGGCTCGGCCACCCACCCCCACAGGCGCAGGCCGCTGCGCTCCATTTCGATGTGCAGGGCATTCTGCATAAATGCCGGCCCGCACAGCTGGGCGACACGCCGCTCCTTTTCCGCCCGGCTGGTGCCCCCGCGCAGGTTGTGCACGCCCTTGCCGTTGTGACGCAGGCTGATGGAGACATCGAAACGCGACAGGGCGAGCCGCTTGATGGTGTCATCGACACGGTTGAATTCAGTTTTTTCCGTGCGCAAAAATTTTCGCCGCGCGGGGGTGTTGAAGAACAGGTCACGCACTTCCACCGTTGTGCCGCGGGGGTGCGCTGCAGGCGCAAGCTGGGTTTCCATTTCGCGCCCCTCGGCGGATACGACCCAGCCCTTGCCGGTATCGTCGCGGCTGCTGGTCAGCGTGAGTCGGGCGACCGAGGAGATACTCGCCAGGGCCTCACCGCGGAAGCCGAGGGTGGCGACGGCTTCGAGGTCTTCGAGGGCGTGGATTTTTGAGGTGGCGTGCCGGGCAAGCGCCAGGTGCAGGTCTTCTTTTTCGATGCCCTTGCCGTTGTCACGCACCATGATGCGCTTGGTGCCCCCCGCATCCAGGTCCACTTCCAGCCGTGTTGCACCCGCGTCGAGACTGTTTTCAAGCAACTCTTTGATTACGGATGCGGGCCGCTCGACCACTTCACCGGCGGCGATCTGGTTGGCGAGTCGTGGGGATAGTAACTGGATATATTCAGGCATTGGGATCTTGGTGTTTGGCGTTACCCCGCTGCCACATACTTCGGGGTTCTTTTAGAGTCAGTGGCGCCGGCGCACCGGTTTAAATTCGAATCACACTACTTCGTTAGCGGCACATGAAGCCCAACTGCGGACTCAATGCGAAGCCAAAATGCTGGGTATGGGTTTTCAAAAGCGTCGGCGACAGGGACGTCGCCGACGCAGCGTACATGGATGTATTCACAGCGGTTTTGAAAACCCATACCCAGTGTTTTGGCGCCTCCGGGCAAAATCTAAAGCCCAGTTTCTGCAGCACGGGTCCACAGATCTCAACCAGACGGTATGGTCAGCGTCTGGCCCACCCGGATCATGGATGTCTGCATCCCGTTGGCCTTCTTCAGGTCCGCCACGGAAATGTCGTAGCGCGCAGCGATGCCAGACAGGGTATCACCCCGAGAGATGGTGTGCTTGCGGTCGATACGATTGCCGTTGGCGGCGAGCCAGCTGCCCGCCGGTGGGCGGGAGGTAAAGTGGGCCACTATACCCTCGCTGAGTTTTTCCGCCATGCGCTTCTGGAATGATGGGTCACGCAAGCGACGGGCCTCCTGGGGATTGGTGATAAAGCCGGTCTCCACCAGAATCGACGGCACATCCGGGTTGCGCAGCACCGAGAAATTGGCCTGCTCCACTTTCTTTTTATGCAAATGGGTAAAGCTACCCAGAGAGCGCAGCACGCTGCCGCCAATATCCAGGCTCGCGTTCATGGTCGCCGTCATCGCCAGATCCAGCAAAACTCCGGCCAGGGTATCGTCCTTGTCGCTGAGACTCAGGCTACCGGCACCGCCGATCAGGTCCGACTCGTTCTCCCGCTGTGCCAGAAAACGCGCGGTTTCACTGGTAGCGCCGCGGGAAGACACCGCATAGATCCCGGCTCCGCGCGCATCCTTGCGGGTAAACGCATCCGCGTGAATAGAAACAAACAGGTCCGCGCGCAGCTGGCGTCCCTTCTTCACCCGCTCGCGCAGGGGAATGTAGTAATCACCGGTACGCACCATCTTGGCGGAGAAGCCGGAATGGCGGTCGATGGATTTTTGCAGGTAGCGGGAGATCGCGAGCACCACATCCTTTTCCCGCAGGCCGCCGGGACCGAGCGCACCGGGGTCCTCGCCACCGTGACCGGCATCGATGGCGACCACGATGTCGCGCTTGCCGCTCACCTGCACCTGTTCGATGGTTTTTTCTTCCACCTTGTCGCGGTCGTGCAGGTCGATCACCAGACGATCCGGGAGCTGCTCATGGCGGCGCAGGGCGAAACTGCGGGGATTAACCGGCTGCTTCAGATCCAGCACCACGCGCAGGTCGCGCTTGTCTTTCACCGCGTGGCGGACGCCGGCGATCGGCGTATCTATGAGCGGCAGTTCGTCGATCCCGGTGACCAGCTTCGCACCGCTTACATCGATCACCACCCGATCGGGGTTGGTCAGCATAAACAGCTTGTGCTCGGCCGGACCATCCAGGTCGAATACCAGACGGGTGTGATCCGGGGCCCGCCACAGGCGCACACCTTCAACCTCCGCACTGCTCGCCTGATAGGCCGGCAGCATCGACATCGCTGCCAGCACTGCGGCGATAAATTTTGTTTTCAGTCGCACCGACAAACCTGCTCCAATCATTATTTTTTGCCCTGTCGATTCCCTTGCAGTTCCCGTCCCCGACCGCATTTCTTTAGCTTGTTAAATACTCTTAGCCAGCGAACGCCGCTTTTGCCAGGACTTCGCGACCGGCGTCGCTCAGCGCGGTGAGCGTCAGCGCGCGACCGTCACCCTGTAACCGCAGGCTCAGCTCGATATCTGGCGGCGGCAAAACACCACTGCCGCGCTCCGACCACTCCACCAGACTCAGGCTGCCGGGGCCGAAGTAATCCCGCACCCCCATGTATTCCAGCTCTTCCGCATCGCCCAGCCGGTACAGATCGAAGTGGTAGACCCGCCGCTCCTGCTCGCTGCCGACATCGAACTCGTAAGGCTCCACCAGTGTGTAAGTGGGGCTCTTAACCGCACCGCGGTGACCAAACGCACGCAGCACCCCGCGGCTGAACGTGGTCTTGCCGGCGCCGAGCTGTCCGCCGAGAAAAAACACCAGGCCGGACGCCATGCCGCTGTCGATACACGCCAGCCCCAGCGCCTCACCGGCGGCGACGGTGGCGGCCTCGTCGGCGAGGTACAGGGTTTTATCCACAGACTGTTCGCTCACGTTGATTCCTCAATCCACCAGGGCGCGCACATGCGGCAACAGGTCCGTCGCCAGCAGGCCGCGCTGACCGGCTTCTGCCGCGCGATCACCGGCAGCACCGTGTAACCACACCGCAAGGCGCGCAGCGGCCGCGGGCTGCAACCCCTGTCCGAGCAAGGCGGCAACGATACCGGTGAGCAGGTCACCCATGCCGCCGGAGGCCATGCCCGGATTGCCACTGTTGATCAGGTCGACCCCGTCACTGTGTGTAATCAGGGTGCCAGCGCCCTTAAGTATCACTACGCCGCTGAATTTTTGCTGAATCGCCCTCGCCGCTGCGACACGATCGGCAATGACTTCCTCATTTGAAATACCCAGAAGTCGCGCCGCCTCACCCACGTGCGGGGTAAGTACCCAGTCGTCCCGCTGCACACCGGCAAGCACCCGGCCACCGGCGAGGATATTCAGTGCATCCGCGTCCAGCACCAGTTTTGCCGCTGCGCGACCGGCGCGGGCCAGCAACTGTTCACTCCAGGGACTCCGACCCAGGCCGGGACCCACCGCAATCACATCCGGTGCCTCCAGCAGCGGCTCCAGCTCCTGCCCGGAAACCACCGGCTGTGCCATGACTTCCGGACAGCGGGTCAGCGCTGCCGCGACATGCTCCGGACGGGAGGCGAGGGAAATCAGGCCGGCACCGGCGCGAGCAGCCGCTTCCGACGCCATCAGCGCGGCGCCACCGAAGCCGTGGTCGCCACCGACCACCATCACGTGGCCAAACTGGTTTTTGTAACTGTCTGCGGGGCGCGCCGGCAATCTCTCTAGAGAGCTGCCGGTATAGCGGACCAGCGCCGCAGCCACCTGTGGATAAATCTCCGGGGCCGCCCCCAGATCCTCAAAAATCACTTCGCCGGTAAGCGCCGGACCGCGCCCCAGATACAGGCCGGCCTTGCGCCCGATAAAGGTCACCGTCGCATCCGCCTCAACCGCGGCACCCTCTGTTGCCACGCCGCTGTCCGCGTTGAGACCGGATGGCAGATCCACCGCCAGGACCGGACAGGACGACGCATTGAGATGGGCGATCGCTGCGTCCATGGGCGCGCGCAGTTCACCACTGAAGCCGGTACCGAGCAGTGCATCCACCGCCACGGTGTGCTTTTCCGGCGCGGGCAGGTCCGCCAGGCTGGATACCAGCGTGGCGCCCTCACGTTCGGCGAAGCGGTAGGCTTCCAGCGCCCCCCCCTTGAGCTTGTCCTCTGGCACCGCCACAAACACCGTCGCCGGGATCTGGCGCTGGGCGGCAAGGCCTGCAATCACGTAACCATCGCCGCCGTTATTGCCGCCACCACAGAACACCTGAATACCACTCACATCCGGCCAGCGCTGACGCAGGCAGTCATAGGCCGCACGCCCGGCACGCTTCATCAATGCAAGCCCGGGTATCTGCTGCTGGCTGATCACCAGCTGGTCCAGGCGACGCACGGCCTCGGCGGTATAGAGGTTTTGCGGGGCCGAAAGTGGTGAGGAATTCTGACTATCCATGGTGTGTACTGCGTTCCAGCTGTGGTCAATTTTTAAACTGTGGCAAAATACCGATGATTATACCGCTTCAACCCACGAACCGCCGCACACAGGGTCACGCCATCTTCCATGAGTTCCCTCCCCGATTCCTCCGTCCTGCAAGACCTGGCCGCACAGATCCGAGTGTGGGGGCGGGAGCTGGGCTTCCAGCAGGTGGGCATCACCGATTGCCAGTTGCAACAGCACGGTGAGCGCCTGCAGCAGTGGCTGGACGCCGGCTACAACGGCGATATGGAGTGGATGGGTGCCCACGGCGAAAAGCGCTGGCGCCCGGAGCTGCTGGAGGAAGGCACCCTCAGGGTTATCAGCGTACGCCTCGATTACCTGCCACCGGACACGCAACCGGTACAGGTGCTAAAGGACTCCAGCAAAGCCTACGTGTCCCGCTATGCCAACGGCCGCGATTACCACAAATTGATCCGCAAGCGGCTGGCGCAGCTGGCGCAACAGATCGACCACTACTGCGAGGAACGCGGCATTGGCGCCAGCGGCCGCGCGTTTACCGACAGCGCGCCGGTCATGGAGCGGGCACTGGCGGAAAAGGCGGGACTGGGCTGGATCGGCAAGAATTGCATGGTGATCAACAGCGCGGCGGGCAGCTGGTTTTTTCTCGGCGAGATTTACACCAATCTGCCATTGCCGGTGGATGTGAGCGAGGAGCCGAATCAGTGCGGCGAGTGCTCAGCCTGTCTGAAAGTCTGCCCCACGGATGCTTTTGTCGGCCCCTACACGCTGGATGCGCGCCGCTGTATTTCCTATCTCACCATCGAGAACAAGGGCCCGATTCCGGAAGAATTTCGCGAGCCCATGGGCAACCGGGTATTTGGCTGCGACGACTGCCAGATTATCTGCCCCTGGAACAAGTTCGCCGCCCCCACCGGCGAAAAAGATTTCCACCCCCGCCACGGGCTGGACAGCGGAGCTCTCGTGGATCTATTCCGCTGGTCGGAAGAGGAGTTTCTGAAGAAAACCGAGGGCTCGGCGATTCGACGGATTGGGTTTGAGCGGTGGCAGCGGAATTTGGCGGTTGCTTTGGGGAATGCCGATCCTGCACCGGAGATTTTTGAGGTTTTGGAGAACTCGCTGGCTTCAGCAACGCCGCTGGTTGCGGAGCATATTGAGTGGGCCTTGGAGCGATTGCGTAGCGGGCGGCGTCGAAAGCGGAAGCTTAAGCGGACCTCGTAGTGGCTTTCTACCTCGGTGGTATTGGGTGCGCTGTTTTTAGCACACTGGCGGCGGAGCGCCGCGGATCTGTTTCCAAAACCGCTGTGAATACATCCCTGTACGCTGCGTCGGCGACGTCCCTGTCGCCGACGCTTTTGGAAACAGATCCCCGTCACCCCACCTTCAATTTCACGTTCTGTACTTCGTAAGCCCGCACACAACTCTGAGGCCTATCCGCTTACGAAGTCCCATATTTCAATGCGAAGGCCGGGTAGCGGGTGCGGATTTTCAGGAGCGTCGCAAACAGGAAGTTTGCGCCGCAGCGCCCAGGGATGGGTTCACAGCGGTCCTGAAAATCCGCACCCGCTGCCCGACCGCCACAGAAATACGAACAGAGTTCCCAGCACCACTAAACCATCAGCTCATACGAAAAAAGTGCTCACGATAGTGTTTCAACTCATTAATCGAATCGTGAATATCATCCAAAGCCAGATGCGATGAAGTCTTCTTAACCCCCTCCAGAACATCCGGGCGCCAGCGGCGGGCGAGTTCCTTCACCGAGCTCACATCCAGATTGCGGTAGTGGAAGTAACGCTCCAGTAGTGGCATGTACTTCACCAGGAACCGGCGATCCTGACCGATGGAGTTACCGCACATGGGCGAGGCTCCCTCGGGCACCCATTGCTGCAGGAACTCGATCGTCTCCCGTTCCGCCTGGTGCTCACTGATCTGCGACTCCTTCACCCGGGTCACCAGACCCGACCCGCCATGCTGTTCCGTATTCCAGTCATCCATCGCAGCCAGCAGCGCATCGCTCTGATGGATCGCCATTACCGGGCCCTCTGCCAGCACATTCAGACGCGAATCCGTCACCACCGTCGCAATCTCGATGATGCGCTCCTTCTCCGGATTCAGGCCGGTCATTTCCAGATCGATCCAGATCAGATTATTCTGATCCACATTAGCCTCCTTAACAGCCGCTGGCGGCGGTGGCAGTTACACAAGTATTGGATAAACGTGAGGATAGCGGGGAAGTTACCGCAATCCCCCACCGATGCAAGTTATAATCCGCCGCTTTCCACAGTGCGAACTCCCATGAGCAAACGCAAACTCAATCGCCGCCAGCAGTGGCGCATCGCCAAAATCCAGCAGGAACGGGAGGCTCGTGCGCGCAAGCGGGACGAGAGTTTTGAACATGCGGAGGAAGAAGGCGACCTCGGCCAGGAGCAGACCGGCCTGGTCATCGCCAACTACGGCAGCCAGGTACTGGTAGAAAGCGAAACCGAGGGGTCTGAAGCGGCAGAATTGCGACAACGCTGCCATATTCGCGCCAATATCGACACATTGGTCACCGGCGATAAAGTCGCCTGGCGTCCCTCCACCGGTGAATCTACCGGCGGCCTCGGCGTCGTCGGAGCGCGACTGCCGCGCCACTCAGAACTGCAGCGGCCGGATCGCTACGGTGACATGAAGACCGTCGCCGCCAATATCGACCGGATCCTTATCGTCATCGCCCCCTACCCGGAGCCTTTCGCCAACGCCATCGACCGCTATCTGGTCGCCGCCGAAACCACCGGTATCCAACCGCTGCTATTACTGAACAAGATCGACCTGATCGACGACAGCAATCGCGAACAGCTCGAAGACCTGCTGCGCCCCTACCCCGATCTCGGTTACCGGGTGCTGCAATTGTCCACCAAAACCGGCGAGGGTCTCGGCGAGCTGCTGGAAACACTGGCCCAGGGAACCAGCGTCTTCGTCGGCCAGTCCGGCGTGGGCAAATCCTCCCTGATCAACGGCCTTTTACCGGGGACCGACGCCCGCACCGGCGCTCTTTCCGAAGCCACCGGCAAAGGCACCCACACCACCACCGCCGCGGAACTGTTTCATCTGCCCAGCGGTGGCGATCTGATAGACTCACCCGGCATCCGCGAGTTCGGCATCTGGCATATGAGCGAGCAGGAACTGCTGGAAGGCTACGTGGAATTTCGTCCGTTTATCGGCTATTGCCGCTTTCGCGATTGCCGTCACCAGAGCGAGCCCGGCTGCGCAATTCAGGAAGCACTGGAGCGCGGTGACATCAGCCAGAGACGCATGGACAGCTTCCTGCATCTGCGCAACAGCCTGGAAAACGAATAGAACACATCGACAAGGAATCTCACGTGAGTGATGTACCCCTGATCCTGGAACCCGAACAACTGGCGCCACTGCTCGAACACGAGGAAATACGGGTCGTCGACCTGAGCAGCCCGCAGAACTACCTCGCAGGCCATATCCCCGGCGCCCTCGGACTGCCCTTCCAGGCCCTGATGGCCGGCACCCCACCCGCCGCCGGCAAACTGCCCTCGGTAGAACGCCTCACCGAAGTCTTCCGCGCCCTGGGCCTCACCCCGGAAACCCATATCGTCGCCTGTGACGACGAAGGCGGCGGCTGGGCCGGACGCCTGCTGTGGACCCTGGAAGTCATCGGCCACAAAAAATACAGCTACCTGAATGGTGGCATGCACGCCTGGAAAAATGCCGGCCTGCCGCTGTCCACAGAAAATGTCACCGTCACCCCCAGTGATATAGAAATCCAGATCGCCGACGACGCGCCGATACTCGACGCCGATCAGATCCAGCAACGCCTGAATCAGGGCAACCTGCAAATCTGGGACGCCCGCTCCCCCTCGGAGTACAGCGGCGAACGCTTGCTGGCAATGAAAGGCGGCCATATTCCCGGCGCGATCAATTGCGATTGGACACAACTGATGGACCCACAGCGGGACCTGCGTATTCGCACCGATGCCAGGGAATTTCTCGCCGCGCTTGGCATCGACGGCAGCAAAGAAATTGCCACCCACTGCCAGAGCCACCACCGCTCGGCATTTACCTGGCTGGTTGGCAAGTCTCTCGGATTTCCGATCAAGGCCTATCCTGGCTCTTGGAGTGAGTGGGGAAACTTGCCAGACACACCGGTTGAAAATTGATTCTGAGATATTCAGCACGCGAACAAAGCAAAACACTTTGACGCGAAGGACTGGCGGCGGGGATTTATTTTCGAAAGCGTCGGCGACATGGACGTCGCCGACGCAGCGTACAGGGATGTATTCACAGCGGTTTCGAAAATAAATCCCCGGTGCCAGGCCGCTACAAAAATCCGCCAGACCACTGCGAGAATCTGGCATCAAACCTCAATTAACGGGACCACAATACTTACATGCACCCGAAACTGTTTATCTTCCTGCAATACATCACTCCCCAGCACCTGCTCTCCCGCGCTGCTGGATGGTTGGCAGAAACCCGTATCGGCGGAATCAAAAACCCCTTCACCAAGTGGTTTGTAGAAAAATACAAAGTCGACATGAGCGAAGCCCTCGAAGAGGACTACACCGCTTACACCTGCTTCAACGACTTCTTCACCCGCGCCCTCAAAGACGGCGCCCGCCCCATCGTCGAAGGTGAAAGCACCATCGCCGGCTGTGCTGACGGCGCCATCAGCCAGCTGGGCGAAATTCACAACGGTCGTATTTTCCAGGCCAAAGGCCAGGACTATAGCCTGCTCGAACTGGTCGGTGGCGATCCCGAAGTCGCCGCACAATTTACCGGCGGCAATTTCGCCACGGTGTACCTGTCGCCAAAGGATTACCATCGTGTACACATGCCCCTCGACGGCGTACTGCAGCGCATGATCTACGTGCCCGGCGAACTCTTCTCCGTCAATAACACCACCGCAGAAAACGTACCCCGCCTGTTCGCCCGCAACGAACGCCTTGTGTGTATCTTCGACACCGCCGCCGGCCCCATGGCCATGATTCTCGTTGGCGCCATGATTGTCGCCGCGATCGAAACCGTCTGGGCCGGCCAGGTAGCACCGATCAAGCGTCAGATCCGCACCACCCGCTACGACGAACAAAAACCCATCGCGCTGAAAAAAGGCGAAGAAATGGGACGCTTCAAGCTCGGCTCAACCGTGGTACTGCTGTTCGGTGCTGACAAAGTGAAATGGGCAGAAGAACTCGCCGCGGAAACTCCGGTGAAAATGGGTGAGCATTTCGGAGACCTGATTTAATTTCTCCGCAACAACCTCATAGTCGTTTCGTAATAACAACGTCGAAGCGAAGACCCAGCTACCGGATACTTGTTTGCGAGACTGTCGAAAAGAGGGACCTTTTCGACAAGCCCCCATGGATGGGTTTACGGCGTGTCTCGCAAACAAGTATCCGGTAGCTGGGGCGCCACAAAACCCCGTACTCGCGTTCCACTTCAGCAGAAGCCATGCCCCCACCAGTACCAGATTTTATCCGCAGTAATCCCAAGCTCGCTTTTTTTGCCCTATTAGCCGTCGCTGCCTCCGGGTTTGGCCAGACCTTCTTTATCGCAATTTTCGGCGGCGCCCTGCGGCAGGAGTTTGAGCTGAGCAACAGCTGGTACGGTGCCAGTTACAGTGTTGCCACCCTACTGTCCGCATTTGTTTTGCTGGGCGCGGGCACTCTGGTAGATCGCTGGCCACTGAAACGGGTCGCCACCCTGGGCATACTTTTACTGAGCGCCGGCTGCCTGACCCTGGCCGCTGCACAAAGTGCCTGGATGCTATTGCCGGGATTTTTCCTGTTGCGGTTTGCCGGCCAGGGATTTATGACCCATATGGGGATGACCACCGCGGGACGCCATTTCACAGCCAATCGCGGCAAGGTGATCGCCCTGGCCGCGCTCGGATTCCCCATCGCCGAAGCCCTGTTGCCCACAGGTGGATCGCTGATGATCGAAAATAGCGGCTGGCGCAGCGTTTGGTGGCTGGCCGCCGGTGTGCTGATGCTGGCGGTGTTACCCACCCTGTTATGGCTCGCCGGCAATACCGGGGAAGACAATAGTCAAATTGAGAGCGCAGCTATCAGCGGCGAAAACGACTACACCCGCACCCAGGTACTGCGGGATCGCGGTTTTTATTGCCTGCTGCCAGCCGTGTTAATGACCCCGTTCGTGGTCACTGCCGTACTGTTTCACCAGGCCGCCATTGCCGACGAGCGGGGCTGGTCGATGAGCGTTCTCGCCGGCGCTTTCGGGGGCTATGCCGCCGGGCATCTGCTGGCCCTGTTTTTTGCCGGGGGGCTGGTGGACCGCTTCGGTGCACAGCGCAGCCTGCCACTGGCGCTGCTGCCGATGATTGTCGCGTTGCTGCTATTAGCCCTGCGCCAGGATTCCTGGGTGCCCTACGTTTATCTCGCGCTGATTGGCGTGGCCCAGGCCGGTACCGGCACCGCCGGCAGTGCTTTGTGGCCCGAGCGTTATGGCAGCACCCATCTCGGTGCGATCCGCTCCGTTTCCCAGGCGTGCATGGTTTTCTCAACGGCTGCGTCGCCACTGTTACTGGGTTTTCTGCTGGACCGGGGAATGGATGTACGCGGCGTGAGCTTATTGCTGGCAGCAATCATTCTCGGCGGCTGCCTGCTTGCGGTATTCGCACCCTGGACCGCAAAGCAGGAGCCACAGCAAGCTGCCAATTGAAAACGCGCTTCAATCGAGAAAAATAAAATAGAAGGAATTCGACACTGAGTCGGGAAATCAGCGGTTCGGAATAAAACGCGCGATAAATGCGGGCAGACGCTGCTCGAAGAGATACTGGTCGCGCACTTTCGCTACATCCACCTGCGGGTAGCGAACCGGATCCAGATCATGCAGGATGGTAATGAAACCGGCATCGCGCAGGGATTTCTTGCCCTTTTCCACCAGCGACTGCTTGCGGTCATCATCCGCCGCCATGTCGAACAGCTGCGGCTTTTCCAGCAGTTTTTTGTTGGCGTCGGTCACCAGCATCACTTTCGGCTTCAATCGGCGCTTGTGGCTCTGCTCCACCACCACCGCAAGCTCACCAGTGGAAAGTTCCACCTGAGTACCGGTGGGATACAGGCCTATGGACTGGATAAACTCCAGCACCAGCTGTTCCTGGAATGCGCAATCCCGCAGCGCATACAGCTGCGCCACCGCCCTGGACGGCGCCAGTGGAAACTCAGCCCCGCGCGGGTTGGTCGCTTCATCATAGAAGGTCACAATCCCACACATACGTGCCAGCACCGGAATCTGCCCACCGCGGAGCCCGCGCGGGTAGCCGCTGCCATCGTGCTGCTCTTTGTGGCAATGCACAATAGTCACAACCTGGGGATCGATATTTCCGTCGGCGGACAACAACTTCACGCTGTAATCCACGAACTTGCGGTATTCCAGCTCGTCGCGCGGATCGCGCTTTTCCGCCTTCAATACGGCATCGGAAAGATACAGCTTGCCAACATCCTTCAGCAGGGTGGCGATGCCCAGCTGCACCAGCTCCTGGCGACGCAAGCCAATGTGCCGCCCGAAAACCACAGCCCAGACACTGGCACGCACCGAGTGGCTGTAGGTGTGCTCATCTTTTTCCCGCACCCGCGCGAGCCAGGAATAAGCGTCGGGGCTGCGCAGCACACTGTCCACCATCTGAGTGACCGTCTGGCTGACCTGTGCCGTGGGCAGAGGCCGGTCCGACTTCACCTGCACCATGACCTCGTGCATCCCCTGAATGATTCGCTCATGGAGTTGCTTGGCTTTCGCCGCTTCCTTGCGCGCAGGCTCGGGGGGGGCGTAGCTGTCGTGCTTGACCTGTACCGGCTTGCAGTTGATGGCGACGGGTATACGGCGCGGGGCGCCGCGTACCTGAGCTTGTTTCTGGGCTGCGATCTGTTCGTTGGCTGCGCGGGTCAGCTTGCGTAACTTGACGCCCACGTCGCCAACGGTCTTGGCAACGTCAACATACACAAAGCGGCAGTATTTTTGCAGTTGGCGGATTTCTTCCAGATCGCGGATATAAAAGCCCTGCAGGGCGAAGGGAGTACGCGTCCACGGGCGATCCAGGCGAGACACAAACATGCCTCGCTGCAAGTCTTCAACGAATACTTTCGCCTGCTGGATTGCCACTTGATAGTTGCCGCGTATTTTTTTGTTTTGGGTAATGCTGGTGTCAGCCAGATAACGGCACAGCCGACACACTAAAACCCCGCTAGAAGCCAAAGCGGGGCGGATTGTCACACGATTCTACTCTCTAGTAGACACCGCTTTTGTGATGCATGTCACACTAAATCGGTCAGTAAGCGTTCACAGACCGCATTTCGGGTCACTGGTGATACTGCGGCGACAGCTCCACTACCGCATCAAACATCGCGCCGGCATGGGCTGGGTCGACTTTCGGGGTGATACCGTGACCGAGATTGAAGATATGGCCGCTGCCCTTACCGAAGCCCGCCAGCACGGCAGCGACTTCCTCGCGGATTCGCTGCGGGTTCGCCAACAGGATTGAGGGATCCAGATTGCCTTGCAGGGCAACCCGGTCGCCCACCCGCGCACGGGCCTGAGCAATATCGGTGGTCCAGTCCAGTCCCAGCGCGGTAGCACCGCTATCGGCCATGGCTTCGAGCCACTGGCCACCGCCCTTGGTAAACAGAATCACCGGCACCTGGCGGCCATCCTGCTCCTTGATCAGCCCGTCAACGATACGCGCCATATACTGCAGGGAAAACTCGCGATAGGCCGTGTGGCTCAAGGCCCCACCCCAGGTGTCAAAAATCTGCACCGTCTGCGCACCAGCGCGGATCTGGGCGTTTAGGTAATCGATCACGGAATCCGCCAGCACGGTCAGCAACTGGTGCATGTCTTCTGGACGGTTGTAGAGCATTTCCTTGGCGCGGGCAAAGTCGCGGCTGGAACCGCCTTCGATCATGTAGGTAGCCAGGGTCCAGGGACTGCCGGAGAAGCCGATCAGGGGCACGCGGCCATTGAGCTCGCGGCGGATAGTGGTCACCGCATCGGTCACGTAGCTGAGGTCTTTCGCGGTATTCACCACTTCGAGCGCCGCGATATCGGCACTGGTGCGTACGGGCTTTTTGAATTTGGGGCCTTCGCCCTCTTCAAAATACAGGCCGAGACCCATGGCATCGGGGATGGTGAGGATGTCGGAGAACAGGATGGCGGCATCCAGGGGATAGCGCTCCAGCGGCTGTAGGGTGACTTCGCAAGCCAGTTCGGTGTTGCGGCACAGGTCCATAAAGGTACCGGCCTTGGCGCGAGTAGCGCGGTACTCCGGCAGGTAGCGACCGGCCTGACGCATCATCCACATGGGTGTGCGGTCAACGGGCTGGCGCAGCAGGGCACGGAGGAATCGGTCGTTTTTAAGCGGGGCGAACTTGGTATCGGACATGGGCGCAACGGTTGGGTAAATGGGCGGCCATTGTACTCGTGAGGGGACTTTTAGGACAGATGTGGGGTCAATAGTGGATTTATCCGCCTGATTAAGGCTCGCTATTGTTGGAGGGTATTGGGGTACGCAGTTAGTTGAGCCAAGTGGCGGCTTTGGTACCGGGGAGAGCTTTGTGGGACCCGCCGTAAACCCATCCATGGGGGCTCGACTGCGGCCGTCCTGGCCGCAGACGGTCCCACAAAGCTATCCCCGGTATCAAAGCCTGTGCCTCAGAGTTCGGTTAATTCTGGAACCACAAGGTAAATTCCTCGAGGTACCGATAAAACACAGATCTCCGAATCGAAGGTGCTGCTGGCAAACCTTTATCGGTAGCAGCACCGCCACAGAACCCAACTATCGGGACCACAGAACCAAAATCAAACCTCGAGGAAGTCGAGAATCCCCTCAGCAGCCTGACGCCCTTCCCAGATAGCAGTAACAACTAGGTCGGAGCCGCGAACCATGTCACCACCGGCAAAGACTTTTTCGTTGCTAGTCTGGAACTTGTATTCCTGCTTCTCCGGCGCAACAACACCACCCCAGTCGGCAACTTTAATATTATGGTCACCGAACCACTCGGCGGGGCTCGGGCGGAAACCAAAGGCTACCAGCACGATATCCGCAGGAATAATTTCCTCGGAGCCGGGAACCACTTCCGGGCGACGACGGCCGTTTTCGTCCGGCTCACCCAGCTTGGTAGTCACCACCTTAACGCCTTCCACCTTGCCGTCCCCGACAATCTCAACCGGCTGGCGGTTGAACAGGAAGCGCACGCCCTCCTCCTTCGCATTCGCCACCTCACGGCGGGAACCGGGCATGTTTTCCTCGTCGCGACGGTAAGCACAGGTCACGCGCTTGGCGCCCTGGCGGATGGAAGTGCGGTTACAGTCCATCGCGGTGTCACCACCGCCAAGTACCACAACCCGCTTATCCTGCACGGAAATGAAATCTTCCGGTTTCTTCTCAAAGCCCAGATTGCGATTCACATTCGCCACAAGGAACGGCAGTGCATCGTACACGCCCGGCAGATCTTCGCCAGGGAAGCCGCCCTTCATGTAGTTGTAGGTACCCATCGCCAGGAACACCGCATCGTAATCGGCCATCAGCTGGTCGAAGGTGATGTCCTTGCCGATCTCGGTTTCCAGGCAGAACTCCACGCCCATCTCGGTGAAAATCGCACGACGCTGCTGCATCACGGATTTTTCCAGCTTGAATTCTGGGATACCGAAGGTCAGCAGGCCGCCAATTTCCGGGTACTTGTCAAAAACCACCGGCTGCACGCCGTTGCGCACCAGCACATCCGCACAGGCGAGGCCCGCGGGGCCCGCGCCGACTACCGCGACGCGCTTGTCGGTCTTTTTCACTGCACTCAGGTCCGGGCGCCAGCCCAGCGCGAATGCAGTGTCGGTAATGTACTTCTCCGCGTTGCCGATGGTGACCGCACCGAAACCGTCATTCAGGGTACAGGCCCCTTCACACAGGCGGTCCTGCGGACAAACGCGGCCACACACTTCCGGTAGGGAGTTGGTCTGGTGACTCAGCTCCGCCGCTTCCATGATGTTGCCTTCGCTGATCAGACGCAGCCAGTTCGGGATGTAGTTGTGTACCGGACACTTCCACTCACAGTAGGGGTTGCCGCAATCCAGGCAACGGTGTGCCTGGCTGGCTACCTGCTTCTCGGAGTAAGGCTGGTAGATCTCCACGAACTGATTGGTGCGCGTGATGATGTCTTTCTTGGCGGGGTCCACTCGGCCCACGTCGACAAACTGGAAATCGTTGTTGAGACGCTGTGACATAAGTAAATATCCCCCTTATTCGCCGCGCTTGCGTACATCGGACAGCAGTCCGGCGAGGCTGGCCGCCTTCGGCTTGACCAACCAGAATTTGTTGAGGTAATCGTCGAAGTTGTCGAGCAACTCCTCACCCCAGGCACTGCCAGTCTCGGCGACGAACTCTTCGATCACTTCGCGCAGGTGGCTCTGGTATTCCTCCAGACTCTCGCTGCTGATACGGCGCAGCTCGATCAACTCGTGGTTGCACTTGTCGAAGAAATCGCGATCCATATCCAGCACGTAGGCGAAACCACCGGTCATGCCGGCACCGAAGTTGACCCCGGTTTTACCCAGCACCGCGATCATGCCGCCGGTCATGTATTCACAGCAGTGATCGCCCGCACCTTCCACTACTGCGAAGGCACCGGAGTTGCGTACGCCGAAGCGCTCACCGGCACACCCGGATGCGAATAGCTTGCCGCCGGTGGCGCCGTACAGGCAGGTGTTGCCGACAATGCTGGTCTCTTCCGACTTGAAGCTGCTGCCCTGGGGCGGACGGATCACCAGCTTGCCGCCGGCCATGCCCTTGCCCACATAGTCATTGGCGTCGCCCTCCAGGTACATCTCCAGGCCGCCGGCATTCCAAACACCGAAGGACTGACCGGCAACACCGGTGAGGCGCAGCTTGATCGGCGCATCGACCATACCCTGATTGCCGTGGCGCTTGGCAATCTCACCGGACAGGCGCGCACCGATGGAGCGGTCGCAGTTGGTGAGCTTGAAGCTGAACTCGCCACCGGCCAGGTTTTCGATAGAGGGAAGGGTTTCTTCCACCATGCGCTCGGCCAGCAGACCCTTGTCCCACGGCTCGTTCCTCGCCTGCTGACAGGTCTGCGGCTTGGTGTCGAGCAGTGCATCAGTGTGCAGCAGCGGCGACAGGTCCAGGGTTTTCTGCTTGGCAGTGCGCCCTTCCAGAGTTTCCAGCAGGTCCACACGACCCACCAGCTCGTCCATGGTGCGCACGCCCAGGCTCGCCATCCACTCGCGGGTTTCCTCGGCCACGAACTTGAAGAAGTTCATCGCCATTTCCACGGTGCCGATGTAGTGATCGTCACGCAGATCCTTGTTCTGGGTAGCGACACCGGTAGCGCAATTGTTCAGGTGACAGATACGCAGGTACTTACAGCCCAGCGCCACCATCGGCGCGGTGCCGAAGCCGAAGCTCTCCGCCCCCAGCATGGCCGCCTTGACCACGTCGAGACCACTTTTTAGACCGCCGTCGGTCTGCACGCGCACATTGCCGCGCAGGTCGTTGGCGCGCAGGGTCTGGTGGGTTTCCGCCAGGCCCAGCTCCCAAGGGGAGCCGGCGTAGCGGATGGAGGTAATCGGGCTCGCCGCGGTACCGCCGTCGTAACCGGAGATGGTAATCAGGTCCGCATAGGCTTTTGCCACACCCGCGGCAATGGTGCCGACGCCAGGGCGAGATACCAGCTTCACCGAAACCAGCGCATCCGGGTTGACCTGCTTGAGGTCGTAAATCAGCTGCGCCAGGTCTTCAATCGAGTAAATATCGTGGTGCGGCGGCGGTGAGATCAGGGTCACGCCGGGCACGGAGTAGCGCAGGCGCGCGATCAGCTCGTTCACCTTGCCGCCAGGCAGCTGGCCACCCTCACCGGGCTTGGCGCCCTGGGCAACTTTGATCTGCAGCACTTCCGCATTGACCAGATAGTGCGGGGTAACACCGAAGCGACCGGAAGCGATCTGCTTGATCTTGGAGACCTTGTCGGTGCCGAAACGCACCGGGTCTTCACCGCCCTCACCACTGTTGGAGCGACCACCCAGGCGGTTCATGGCCTGAGCCAGTGCCTCGTGGGCTTCCGGCGACAGTGCACCGAGGGACATCGCAGCGGAGTCGAAGCGGCGCAGGATATTTTCCGCGGGCTCCACTTCGTCCAGCGGAATCGGCTGCACGTCTTTTTTCAGCCCCAGCAGGTCGCGCAGGGTGGCGACCGGGCGCTGGTTGATCAGGGTGGCATAGTCGCGCCAAGCGCCGTAGTCACCGGTGCGCACCGCTTCCTGCAGCGCCTTGACCACATCCGGGTTAAACGCGTGGTACTCCTCGCCGTAGACAAACTTGTGCAGGCCGCCGGGGGAAACTTTTTTGCGCGGTTTCCACGCCAGCTGTGCACGCGCACGCATGTCGTCTTCCAGTTCGGCAAAGCCGGCACCCACTACACGGGCGGGCGCTTCCGGGAAGCACAGGTCGATCACGTCCTGGGACAGGCCCACCAGTTCATACAGCAGTGCGCCGCGATAAGAGGCGATGGTGGAGATACCCATCTTCGACAGGATCTTCAGCAGGCCCTTGATGATGCCGTTGCGGTAGTTCTTCTGTGCAGTGGCGGCGTCCAGCAGCAGCTCACCGGTTTCGATCAGGTGGTTGATGATGCTGTAGGAGAAATACGGGTGCACCGCCGTAGCGCCCACGCCGATCAGACACGCCAGCTGGTGGGAATCACGCGCCGTGGCGGTGTCCACCACAATATTGGAATCACAGCGCAGGCCGTTGTGCACCAGGTGGTGATGCACGGCACCGGTGGCCATCAATGCGTCGATGGGCAGCTTGCCTTCTTCGATATCGCGATCGGAGAGCACCACGATCACGGTGCCGTCCTTGCGCACGGACTCGGCAACGTCGCTGCACAGTTTTTCGATCGCGCTCTTCAGGTCCAGCTGCGCCGGGTCGTAATTGAGGTCGAACACCTTGGCGGTGAACTCATCGCGCCCCAGATCCAGCAGCGCGGTGTACTTCATGTGTGAGAGTACCGGCGAGGACAGGATCACCCGGTCGGCGTGCTCGACGGTTTCTTCAAATACAGACTTCTCGCGTCCCAGGCAGGTTTCCAGGGACATTACGATGGTTTCCCGCAGCGGGTCGATGGGCGGGTTGGTCACCTGCGCAAACTGCTGGCGGAAATAGTCGTACAGACAGCGGTTGCCCTCGGACAACACCGCCATGGGTGTATCGTCGCCCATGGAGCCCACCGCTTCCTGACCGGCTTCGGCCAGCGGGCGGATCACCTGGTCGCGCTCTTCCAGAGAGGAACTGAACAGCTTCTGGTAGACCTTGAACTGGTCCATGGAGAAATTGTTGTCCACCGGCGCGGTTACCAGGGTGGAGCGGATACGGCGGGCCTTTTCCTTCATCCACTTCTTGTAGGGCTGGGTCTGCTTGAGCTCGTTGTCCACATCCGCGGTATGGCGCAGCTCGCCTTTCAGGGTATCCACAGACAAGATCTGGCCCGGACCCAGGCGCCCCTTGGCAACCACATCGGCCGGATCGTAGTGGTAAGTACCCACTTCCGACGCCACGGTAATGAAGTCGTCCTTGGTGATCACCCAGCGGGACGGACGCAGGCCGTTGCGGTCGAGGGTACACACCGCGTAGCGGCCGTCGGTCAGAACCAGGCCAGCGGGGCCGTCCCAGGGCTCCATATGCATGGAGTTGTATTCGTAAAACGCACGCAGGTCGGAATCCATGGTGTCGACGTTCTGCCACGCCGGCGGCACCAGCATGCGAATCGCACGGTGCATATTGATACCGCCCACGGTGAGCAGCTCGAGCATATTGTCGAGGCTCGAGGAGTCGGAGCCGACACGGTTTACCAGCGGCTGCAGGTCGGTCAATTCCGGCACCAGTTCAGTGACGAACTTGTTGGTGCGCGCCACAGACCAGTTGCGGTTACCGGTGATGGTGTTGATTTCGCCGTTGTGCGCCAACATGCGGAACGGCTGCGCCAGCGGCCAGCGCGGCATGGTGTTGGTGGAGAAGCGCTGGTGGAAAACACAGATCGCGGTTTCCAGGCTCGGATCAGCCAGATCCGGGAAAAACTTCGGCAGGTCCGCGGGCATCATCAGGCCCTTGTAGGACACCACGGCGGTGGAAAGGCTGGCAATATAGGTGCCCGCTCCCAGTTGCTGCTCGGCCTTGCGACGAGCCACATACAGACGCGCGTTGAATTGCGCCTGCTCGTAGGCTTCATCGGCATTGTTGATCAGCAGGTGTTCGAAGCGCGGCAGAGATTCGCGGGCAATCGGCCCCAGGCACTCTTCATTGGTTGGCACCACGCGCCAGCCGGCCACCTGCAGGCCTTGCTCCTGCAGCGCGCTCTCGAGAATTGCGCGCTCACCTGCCGCCTCGGCGTCGTCCAGCGGCAACATGATGGAGCCCACGGCATACAGGTCGCTCAGCTCGCTACCAAAAGCCTCTTTTGCCACGGTGCGCAGAAAGCGGTCCGGCTTCTGCAGCAGCAAGCCACAGCCGTCACCGGTTTTGCCATCGGCGGCAATACCGCCGCGGTGAGTCATGCAAGTCAGCGACTCAATCGCCGTTTGCAATAACTTGTGGCTAGTCTGCCCCTTCAGGTGGGCAATCAAACCAAATCCACAGTTATCTTTGAACTCATCCAATCGATACAGACCGCTACCCATAGAATTCCTCAAAGTTTTATCGCTACCCCTCCGGTTCCGACGGCCCACCGCGGATCTATTGCGGTGACAATCAGTTCACAGCCTGCAGGCTGCTACGGGGGTATATTTATCTACTTTCGAGCCAAAGGTGCCGCAGATTCCACTGAGATTTCAGTACCCCAATGACAAAAAAAGCCCGCGTTAGGGGCTTGGGTGTGTCTCGCTGTATGCGAGCCTGCGTTTGTTGTTATTAGCTCATTTCCCCGGCTTTCACCGAGGGGGCGCGCAATATTACTCGTGCCCCCCTGCAATTGCAAGATTCGTCAGTTTTTTTCGCTGTTGACAGCAGGTTTAACCGATTTATCTTCTTTTGATCGGCTTGTTCGCTAAAGAATCCTCACGCAACATCTATTCCAGTCATTCCATCACTTCGCACCACAGGCGCACAAAGCTTCTATCAGCAGATCCCGGGGGGTATCAGCGACAATCTGTGCGTCGCCGAGGGCCGCGAGCAGTACCAGGCGCAATTTGCCATCCTGCACCTTTTTATCCACCGACATTGCCTGCAAGTATTCGTCCACGGTCATATCTTCGGGGGATTGTTGCGGCAGGCTGGCCTTGCTTAGCAGCGCGCGCAACCGATCCACTTCCTGCTGCCCGATCCAGCCTCGCAGTCGCGACAACTCTGCCGCCATGACCATACCCGCAGCAACCGCCTCACCGTGCAACCAGTTGCCATAGCCCTGTACAGCCTCGATCGCGTGACCAAAGGTGTGCCCGAAATTGAGGATGGCGCGGCGCCCGGATTCGCGCTCATCCTCGGCCACAACTGCGGCCTTGTCCGCACAGCTGCGCTCCACCGCGTACGCCAGCGCCTGCGGATCCCGCGCCAGTAGCGCATCCATGTTCTGCTCCAGCCACTGGAAAAAGTCGGCGTCACAGATCATCCCGTACTTGATGACTTCGGCGATGCCGGCGGAGAGCTCGCGATCCGGTAGCGTGGTCAGCGTATCGATATCGATCAGCACCAGCTGCGGCTGATAAAAGGCCCCAATCATGTTTTTGCCAAGCGGGTGATTAACCCCGGTCTTGCCGCCAACGGAAGAATCCACCTGGGACAACAGCGTGGTAGGCACCTGTACAAAGTCCACGCCGCGCTGGTAACAGGCAGCAGCGAACCCGCTCATATCCCCAATCACACCGCCGCCGAGCGCAACAATTGTGGTGCTGCGATCGTGACGCGCCGTCAGCAGGGTATCGAAAATACGGTTGACGGTATCCAGTGTTTTGAAGGCTTCCCCGTCTGGCAACTGCACGGTGTCCACCTTGTCAAAGCCACTCAGGCTCTCAAGCAAGGTCTCCAGATACAGCGGCGCAATGGTCTCGTTGGTGACAACCAGTACCTGCCTGCCGCGTATGGATTTTTGCAAATAAGTGGACTGTTTAAGCAGGCCGCTACCGATCAGGATGGGGTAACTGCGGTCACCCAGGTCGACATGAAGGCTGTGCATGGCTACTCCCTTTAGCGCACATAGAACAGTTCTGAGATTGGAAAGGTGGGCACTCTAGCACAAGCAGCTAGGACACATAGGATAGCGCGACAGCACAATCAACTGCACAGAGTATCGGGAGGTGGCGAGCGATGAGGTAGCAAAGTTTTACTGGCGGCGATACCGACTCAGCGATCGGCACTCGCCAGCAGTCGTTCTGAGACCAGATTCGAGGCCTGCCGTGGCGTACAGTCGTCGGTGTCGCAGACAAGATCGGCGACTTCGCTGTAGAAGGCTTCCCGCTGCTGGAGAATCTCCCGCAACTTGCTCCTTGGATCGGAGACCTGCAGCAGCGGTCGGTTGCTATTCTTGGAGGTACGCTCCACCAGCTGGTCGAGGCTCGCGCGCAGATATACAACAAAGCCTTGCGCCTTTAGCAGCGCGCGGTTTTCCGGCAACAGTACAATTCCTCCGCCGGTAGCCACCACCTGGGGCTGGCCATTGCAGAGATCAGCGAGCACCTCGCTTTCGCGACGACGAAACCCGGCCTCGCCCTCGACATCAAATATCCAGGGAATATCGGCACCGGTGCGGTCTTCGAGGACTTTATCCGAATCGGCAAAAGGCAGCCCGAGTTGGGCTGCCAGTAATTTGCCGATGGTGGACTTGCCGGCCCCCATGGGGCCGACCAGAAAGATAGGCTGCGTGATCACTTGCTGAAGGAGAGAAACTCGTCTTGCATGATACGCGGCGTGATGAAGATCAGCAGCTCGCGCTTGTCTTCTTCTCGACTGGTGCGCTTGAACAGGTGGCCAAGGAAGGGAATATCCCCCAGGAACGGCACCTTGGTTTCCCCTTCCAGAGTCTGTGCTTCAAAGATACCACCCAGCACAATGGTTTCACCATTCGCTACCAACACCTTGGTCTGCAGCGAGTTCACATTGATCGCCGGAATCTGCGCGCCCGTGATCACGTTTGTGAACAGCTCACCGACACTGTTCTGGTCGATGTTCAAGTTCATGATGATATTGTCATCCGGGGTGATCTGCGGGGTTACATTCAGCAACAGCACCGCTTCCTTGAAGGTTACCGAAGCGGCACCGGAGGAAGTGGCTTCCAGGTACGGAATTTCCACACCGGAACGGATACTCGCTTCCTGCTTATCGCCGGTTACAACCTTGGGCTGGGAAACGATTTCCGCCTTGCCCACATCTTCCAGAGCAGACAACTCAAGACCGAGCAGGAAGTCATTCTTAAGAATGGCGTAGGCAACGCTGCCCACCGAGTTGGCAACACCCAGGTCAACCAGCATCGGATCATGCAAGGTTGTGGGAGCAGACACGTCCGGCCCATTACCATCGCCGGTGGAAATTCCAGGCAACTGCGAACCGGAGCCAATTCCGATCGCATCGTCGCTGACGTTGTGATCTTCCATATAGCTCCAGCGCACACCGATGTCACGCAGGAAACCAGTGTTTGCGGTCACGATGCGCGCCTCAATCATGACTTGGCGGATAGGGATATCAATTGCGCTGATCAGGTCGCGGAACTGGGCAATCTTTTCTTCGGTATCAGTCAGGATGATGGTGTTGGTGCGCTCATCCACGATGGCACTACCACGGGAAGAAAGGATACTGCGATTCTCCTGATCTTCACGACCACCGGCAAAATTCCCTTGGCCACCGCCACCACCGCCTTTCTGCCCCGCGAAGAGGGTGAACAGTTCACCCGCATCGGCGTAGCGAACCTGAATATACTCGGTACGCAGCGGCGCAAGCTCTTCCAACTGCTTGCGGGTCTCGAGCTCGCGGCGCTCGCGCTCTGCAATCTCTGCCGCCGGCGCCACCATGATGACGTTACCTTCCTGGCGCTTGTCCAGACCTTTTGCCTTGAGGATCAACTCCAGCGCCTGATCCCAGGGCACACCGTCTAGACGCAGGGTAATACGGCCCTGCACGGTATCACTGGCCACCAGATTGAGATCGGTGAAATCTGCAATTAGCTGCAGTACGGAACGCACTTCGATGTCCTGAAAGTTCAGGGACAGCTTCTCACCAGTGAACTGGAACTCTTTCTTCTTCTCGCGCACCTGAGCAACCGACAGCGGTTTTACACTGAGCACGTACTCGGTGTCCGCCTGGTAGGCAAGGTAGTCGTATTCGCCATCGTGGGGATCAACAGAGATCACCGTGTTGCGACCGTCGTAGTCGACGCTAATACTGTTCACCGGGGTGGCGAAGTCGGTCACGTCGAGGCGCTGGCGCAGTGCTGGTGGCAGCTCGGCACCGAGGAAGGTCAGCACGATCTTGCCACGGGTGCGTTCCACGTCGATATTCACCGCAGGATCGGTCAGGCTGACGATCACCTTGCCTTCACCGCCCTCACCGCGACGGAAATCCACATTGTTGATTGCGACATTGCCCGCGGCCTTGAACTGGGGATTGCCGCCGACATTGATGCCGCTGTTCACCGGCGCCGCAGCAACGGCTGCGGTAGTCGCGGTATTGGCCCCCACTTCGAGCACCACCTGATTACCCACGCGCTCGCTGGTGTAAACCGGCAGCTCGTCGAGATTCAGGATCAGACGAGTGCGGTCTTCACTGGACACGATCACTGCGCTGCGCGCGGTACCGATGTCGAGTGCGTATTTCTTTTCCGGAAGCACACTTTCCACACCGGCAAAATCCATCACGATACGTGCTGGTTGCTCAATGGTGTAACCCGTAGGTTCCGGAGGTACATCGCTGAATGTCAGACGCAGCTGCAGACGGCTTCCGGGCAGTTCAGAAAACTGGATATCGTTCAACTGGCTGGCCAGTGTTGGCGCTGCCAGCGGCAGTAGAAGCAGGCCCAGCAGCTGCGCTTTCAGGCACGGCAATGCATTGGCTACCCGCGCCAATACGCTGGCGAGATGCTTGGTGATCATTTTTAGTTGTCCTTGTCTTCCAAAGTCAGTGCCCGCGGCCGTTCAATCCAGCCGCCGGTGCCATCCGGCACAATTTCCAGTACATCGATCTGTGACGATGAGGCGTTGACTACACGCCCGTGATTTTTACCCATGTAATTGCCGATGGTGATGCGATGAATCCCCCCGTCACCATCGTTTACCAGAGCCCACAACTGGCCTCCACGGGAGAGAGTCCCCACCATGGAAAGCGCATCGAAGGAGTAACGTTCCAGCAGTTCTTTCTGTCGATTAATATCCGGCGCCACATCCAGCTTACGCCCGACCAACCGCTGATCGGCTTCCAGTACCGGGCGAATAAACGGGCTGCGCAGAGCAGCCGCACTGTATACATACGGGCTGTACGGGGTAAACGTCGGGATAGGCTCGATCTGCCCTTTGGGCTTGTGCTTTACCGCCGCCATTTTTGCGCGCAGGTCACTGTGTGAGCCGTCCAGGCTACAACCAGAAAGCGCCAGTAGGGCCGCGGCCAGAGCGAAGTATTGTTTCATCCTTCCTCTCCCTGATCCTTATAGCGATAGGTCTTTGCGTTCACCACCATGTTCAGCAGGGCTGCGCCATCTTTACTGGCTTTGATATCGAAATCATGCAGGGTGACGATCCGCGGCATACCGGCGATACCACTGATAAAGGCGCCGAACTCGTGATAACCACCCTGCACCTCGATACGAATCGGCAGCTCCACGTAGAACTCACCAACCTGCTCACCTTCCAGTGCAACCTTCTGGATCGTCAGGCCACTACCGCGACCAAATTCATCGATATCTTCCAGAAGGCCAGGCACCTCGGTGTCTTTTGGCAACTGCTTGAGCAGGGCGCCGAAAGTTTGTTCCATTTCCGCCAGCTGCTCACGGTAAGCTTCCAAGTTTGCGGCTTCGAAAGACTTGCGCTCAAACTGACCAAACAGTTCACGCTCTTTGTTGGCCGCGAATTCCAGCTGCTGGTAACGGTCCTTGACGAAGACAAAATAACCGCCACCCACCAATGCCGCGATAATCACGATCAACAGGGCCACGCGCCCCGCCAAAGGCCAGACACCGACACGGGAAAAATCGATATCGCTGATATCGAGCTCATTGAGCTGTTTGAGAGTATCTTCAAGCGCCACGGTTACGCTCCATTGTTGGCGCCGTCTGCGCTCTGATCTTCGTTTTTGCGGCGGCTGACATTGACTGTCATTTCGAATGCACTTGCCTGCTCACCAAATTCCGGCTTCGCGGTAACGCCGGTCAGATTCGGCGACTGGAACCACTCCGACTGATCCAGGCTGCGCATAAACGAGGAAACCCGGTTGTTGGACTCCGCCACGCCGGAAACTTTAAGAGTCTTGCCAGTGCGCTTTAGATGAGTGAGCCACAGACCCTCCGGTGCCGCGCGTACCATTTCATCGAAATAGCGCACTGCCAACGGGCGGTTACCTTGTAATTCCTGAATAACCCGCATGCGGTCGATCAGCTCTTGACGGCGCTTTTTAAGATCCTTGATCTCCCGCACCTGCTTGTTGAGTGCGGCGATTTCCGTGTTCAGCAGCTGGTTGCGCTCGTTCTGATTCGCAATCTGCGCATCCACGGTCTTCATCCACATAAACACCGAGGCGACAGTGGCGAGTACCACCAGCACAGCGACCTGCTGGAACTCTTTCTGTTTCTGCGCACGGTATTCCTGGCGCCAGGGTAATAGGTTGATCTTTGCCATGTGTTAAAACTCCCGTTCGCGCATGGCGAGGCCGGCGGCAATCATCAGCGAGGGCGCCTCACTGGCCAGCGCCTGACGATTGACACGGGATGCAACGCTCATATCCCGGAAAGGATTGGCCACCATGGTGGGCTTGTTCAGCTTCTCACCCACCAACTCGGCGAGTCCGTCCATGGCAGCGACACCGCCGCCGAGGAGGATGTAATCCACGTCACTGTAGGACGTCGAGGAATAGAAGAACTGCAGGGAACGTGTCACCTGCTGGACTACCGCATCGCGGAAGGGCTCCAGCACCTCCGGGTAGTAGTCATCCGGCAGACCGCTGCCGCCCTGGCGCTTGGCGAGAGTAGCCTCTTCCGCCGACAGGCCATAGCGACGCTGGATTTCATCGGTGAGCTGGCGACCGCCAAACAACTGCTCGCGGGTATAGACGGTACGGCCGTCCACCATCACCGACAGCGCACTCATGGTGGCGCCGATATCGATGACCGCCACAACCAGTTGCTCCTGGGGAGGGAACTGGTTATCCAGCAGGGTATAAGCGCGCTCGATGGCGTAGGCCTCCACATCCACAACCCCTGGCTGGAGATCAGCTTCGCCGAGCGCGGAAATCCGCTGCTCTACGTTCTCGCTGCGGCACGCTGCCAGCAGCACCTCAACCTGGCCCTCGCCTTTCTCAGACGGCCCCTGTACTTCAAAGTCGAGGTTCACCTCGTCCAGGGGGTAGGGAATGTACTGGTCGGCTTCCAGTGCGATCTGGGCTTCCAGCGCATCGTCGGAGAGGTCGGCGGGCATATCCAGGGTCTTGGTAATGACCGCAGAGCCAGAAACCGCCACAGCCGCCTGCCGCAGCCGGGTCTTGGAGCGGCGCACTACCTTGCGAATCGCCTCGGCGATGGCTCCCACATCATTGATATTTTTATCCACCACCGCATTCGGAGGCAGGGGCTCGGTTGCATAGCTTTCCACGCGGTATTTGTCGCCACTGCGACTCAGTTCGAGCAACTTTACCGAGGTGGAGCTAATATCGAGCCCAAGCATTGCTTTCGGGCCCTTATTGAGAAAAGGGAGCATCCCCATTTTTCTTATCTTTTCCGTGGGTTATGGAGGTTTGATGGTATAGCACTTTAAATTACCGCCGCAACCGCCTTTTGCATAGGTAACAGTGCACATTATTCGTATAATTGTCGAACAGTGCCGATATAATTGATTAAGACGTATACAGAAGCATTATTCATGACCGATAAAGCCCGCAACCGCCTGCTATCCCTGCTGTGGCTGGTTCTGGCCGGCGCCGCCGCTGGCGCCATGGCGTTTTCCAGCATTTACCTCTATCTGAAGCCGGGCCTGCCCTCGGTGGAGAGCCTGCGGGATATCCGCCTCCAGACCCCCCTGCGGATCTATTCGCAGGATATGAAACTGATCGGGGAGTTCGGCGAAAAGCGCCGCAGCCCCATCACCATCGACCAGACCCCGGAGATGTTCATCAAGGCCATACTCGCCGCGGAGGATGACGCCTTTTACTCCCACAGTGGCGTCTCCATCAAGGGCCTGATGCGCGCGGTGCGCCAGCTGGTGGCCAGTGGCTCCATCCAGTCTGGGGGTAGCACCCTGACCATGCAGGTGGCGCGAAATTTCTTCCTCAGCCGGGAACAGCGCTTTATCCGCAAGTTCAATGAGATCCTGCTGTCCCTACAGATCGAGCAGGAACTCAGTAAGGACGAAATTCTCGCCCTCTACATCAACAAGATCTTTCTGGGGAACCGTGCATACGGCTTCCAGGCCGCGGCACACGTGTATTACGGCCAGGATATCAACGAGCTGAACCTGGCCCAGTGGGCAATGATGGCCGGCCTGCCGAAAGCGCCTTCGACCTACAACCCGATCGCCAACCCTTCCCGCGCGCTGGTGCGCCGCAACTGGATCCTCAAGCGCATGCTGGACCTCGGTTATATCGACCAGGACCAGTACAAGAATTCCATCACCGCGCCGGTCACCGCCCGCTATCACGGCCGCGATCTGGACCTGAGCGCCCCCTATGTGGCGGAAATGGCGCGCAAGGAAGCCGTGGATCTGTTCGGTGACGCCGCCTATACCGATGGCTATCAGGTGATTACCACCGTCGACAGTCGCCTGCAGGACGCCGCACGCAACGCCCTGCAGCACGGACTGGAAACCTATGACGGCCGCCACGGATACCGCGGCCCGGAACAGCGCCTGGATCCGGAATTGTTGGCGGATAACGACCAGCTGGTGGACCTGCTGAAGGAAATCCCGGTGCTGGGCGGCCTCGAGCCCGCCGTGGTCACCGAGGTTGCGCCGCAGAGCCTGCGCGTACAGCTGCGCGACCGCCGCGTGATCGAGATCCCGTGGGAGCATGGCCTAAGTAATATCCGCCCGTACATTTCCGAGAACGCCCGCGGCGCCCGCCTCAGTTCTGCCGAGGAAATGTTCGCCGCTGGCGACGTGATCCGGCTGCGTCGCGTAGTCATCTCCGCAGAGGAAGTCGCCCAGGAGCAGCGCAAGGCCGAGGACCAAGCCAAGGAATCTGCCGCCGAAGCGCTGGCAGATACCGACATCACCGACGATCCGTTCGCGGCCCCCGAGGGGCTGGAACAGCAATCCGAGGATGAGCTGCCCCAGGCCCGAGAGGAATGGCATCTGACCCAGATCCCGGAAGCCCAAGGCGCACTCGTATCTCTTGAGCCCGAGGATGGCGCCATCCGCGCTCTCGTGGGCGGTTATGACTTCCGTCAGAGCCACTTCAACCGAGTAGTCCAGGCGGCACGACAGCCCGGCTCCAGCTTCAAGCCGTTTATCTATTCAGCGGCACTGGAGAACGGTTACACCGCTGCCAGCATCATCAACGATGCACCGATCATCTTTGAACAGACCAATCTGGAAGATGTGTGGCGCCCCGAGAACGACGGCGGCACCTTCCTCGGCCCGACACGCCTGCGCAAGGCGCTGTATCTTTCGCGCAACATGGTCTCCATCCGCCTGCTGCAGGCTCTGGGACTGGAGCGCGCGCTCACCTTTGCGGAGGGCTTTGGCTTCGAGCGCAACAAGCTCGCGCGCAACCTGTCCATCGCCCTCGGTAGCTCGGCGCTGACCCCGCTGGAAATGGTGCGCGGCTACGCGGCCTTCGCCAATGGTGGATTCCGGGTAGAGCCCTACCTGGTAGACCAGGTACTGGACGTGCACGGCGATGCGGTTTATCAGGCCCTGCCACTGACTGTTTGCCGCGACTGCCCTGAGATCGGCGAGGAGCGCGATCCGACGGCGGAACCCATCGACCTGCAGGCGGCCCAGCAGGAAGCAGCACTGACCGCGGAAGAAGATGAACCGCTGGAACTGCGCACCCTGCCGGTGGCGCCACTGTATGCCGATGAGCAAGCGCGTCCGCGTGCCCCCCGTGCGATGTCCGCGGAAACCGCCTATATCATGGACTCGATCCTCAAGGACGTGATCAAGCGCGGTACCGGCCGCAAGGCCCTGGTCATGAAGCGCGGCGATATCGCCGGCAAGACCGGTACCACGAACGGTCCGCGCGATGCCTGGTTCTCCGGTTACAGCCCCTATCTCGCAACCAGCACCTGGGTGGGTTTTGACGACAATACACCCATCGGTCGCAACGAATACGGTGGCTCCGCCGCCCTGCCCATCTGGATCGATTTCATGTCCGCGGCACTGGACGGTCTGCCCGAGCGACACCTGCCGCAACCGGACGATATCGTCACCATGCGAATCAATCCGCGCACCGGGCTGCGCACTTCCCGCGGTGGCATCTTCGAGATTTTCCGCGCCGACCGGGTGCCGGGACGCGAGACTTACGGCAACTACCCGTCGATCTATTCCGACGGACCGGGCTCTCAGGAAAGTGGCAGCGAACAGACTCAGGAACAGCTGCCGGAAGAGCTGTTCTGATCCGGGCTCGGGACACCACCAATAAAAAAGCCGCTCAATTGAGCGGCTTTTTTATTGGTGGCGATTAATGCGCAAAATCAACGGCGCTTGCGGTACGCCAGGCAAGCCTCTTCCAGAGCGGTCAGATCGGGAATGACCGCTGCCTCTCCCGAGAGCGCCACATGCATCAGCTCACCGAGCGCACACTCTCCTTCACGGCCGGCCAGCTCATCGGGCGTGACCCGCACCAGTCGCGGCGTGCCCTGCAGCACCACAGCAAAGAACGGCAGATCGCCCTCACTATTCCCACTGCTGAGCACCGCAATACGGCAGTTACTACGCAGGGTCGGCATCGGATTACCGCGCATTACCTCAAAGGATACCAGCGGCAGGCGCAACTCGCGCCAGTGCAGCTCTCCCATGTACCAGTCCGGTGCGTCAAATGCCGACACCGGGCTCTGCAGGGCGATGATTTCTGACAATGTATCTACCGGCACCAGCAGCTGGCCATCCGACAGCGGCAGCAACAGGCTGCTCAACTCCTGGGGTATTTCGGTGGTGGGCAGGGCGTCTACTCCGCTCATGGTGTGCACTCTCCGCCGCAGGCTCCGGCTTCAGTTCGTTCGTTAATCTCGGTCACGCTGTGCATCAGGCCTCTGCCTCCACGTCGCTGTAATCGCGAATGGCGTTCAGCAGCACCTCTTCCTGGTAGGGCTTACCCAAATAGTGGTTAACCCCCAGAGACAGCGCGTGATCGCGGTGCTTCTTACCGGTACGGGACGTAATCATGATGATCGGGATATCCCGCAGACGGTGGCTACCGCGAATATTGCGCGCTACTTCGAAGCCATCCATACGGGGCATTTCGATATCCAGCAGCATCACATCCGGGATCACATCCTGCAGCTGGATAATCGCATCCTGGCCGTCTTTGGCGGTGATTACACGGTAGCCCTCACGCTCGAGGAAACGGGTGGTTACCTTGCGCACGGTTACCGAGTCATCCACTACCATCACCAGCTTCTGCTGTATCGGCGCTTCACGCCCGCTAACGGGTTCGGACAAGTCCTGTAGCAACGGCGTCTCCGGACGCGCCAGCAATGCGGCGTGCTTACGCAACAGCGCGTGTGCATCGAGAATCACCACCACGGTACCGTCACCGGTCACGGTTGCACCGGAAACCCCCTGCACGGATGCAAACTGGGGACCGAGGCTTTTCACCACGATTTCGCGGCTGCCCATGATGGCATCTACCTGCAGCGCCATAGCCGAGTTTTCCGTACGTACCAGCAGTACCGGCATCTGCATATCTTCCACTGCCAGGCGCGGTTGAGCGCTGGACTGCAGCAGGCTGCCAAAATAATTCACCTGATAGGGCTCACCGGCGTATTCGAATCGCGCTTCCGGGGTGCGGTAATAGTGCTCGAGCTCGAACGGGCTCAGGCGCACGATACCTTCAATCGTGTTCAGCGGCAGGGCAAACAAGTCCTCGCCAACCTTCACCATCAGCGCGCGGTTGACCGACACCGTAAATGGCAGTCGCACCACAAATTCAGTGCCGTTGCCCGCCTGGGACGCGATACTCACAGCGCCGCCAATCTGCTTGATCTCGGCGGACACCACGTCCATACCCACACCGCGCCCGGAAATCTGGGTCACCTTGTCGGCAGTACTGAAACCGGCGTGCAGGATGAACTGCATGATCTCGTTGTTCGACAGCTCGGCATCGGGACGCATCAGCCCGCTTTCAATGGCCTTTTCGCGCACGCGCATCAGGTTGATACCGGCACCATCATCACTGATGGTCAGCACCACTTCACTACCTTCCCGGGCCAGCGCTACGGAAATGCGTCCGCGCTCGGCCTTGCCCGCCTCGCGGCGTTTTTCCGGGGATTCGATACCGTGGTCCACCGCGTTGCGCAGCATATGTTCCAGCGGTGCCACCATTCGCTCGAGCATGGAGCGGTCCAGCTCACCCTCGACGTTGGAGAACACCAGATCCACCTGCTTGCCCAGCTCCGCACTGACCTGACGCACGATCCGGCGCAGGCGCGGCACCAGCCGCGAGAAGGGCACCATGCGACTGCGCATCAGGCCTTCCTGCAGTTCGGTATTTACCCGCGATTGCTGCAACAACAGGGTTTCAGTGTCCCGCGCCTTGTGTCCCAGGGTCTGCTTCAGATCCAGCAAGTCCGAGGTGGATTCCAGCAGGGAGCGGGAAAGCTGCTGAATGGACGAGTAGCGGTCCATTTCCAGCGGGTCAAAATCTACGTCCTGCTCGGCCAGCTGTTCCTGTCGGAACTGGATCTGCGCTTCGGTTTCCTTATCCAGTCGACGCAACTGCTCGTTGAGACGGGACAGGGTCGAGTCCATCTCGTCCAGCGCGAGACCGAATTCGCCCACCTGCTCTTCAAGACGTCCCCGCGAGATGGAGGTTTCACCGGCGAGGTTAACCAGTTCCTCCAGCAGCTCGGATGCGACCCGCACCATTTCCTGGGGCTGGTTGCGCGGCTGACCGCCGTCGCGCTCGCCGACTGTCTGCGACTTGCGCACAAATGGCAGTACATTGCTGGCGGGGGCCGTCGGTTGCCCAGGTGCACTCTTTTCAATGATTTCCACGGCAGGCGGCTGCGGATCGCTCGCCGAAACCTCATCCCGATCTTCCGGCGCGGGCTCCTCGGCCTGCACCTCCGGCGTTTCCTCGGCAACCGGCAGCGGCTGATCCGACTCCATGCCGTAATCGACCGGACTTACGTGTTCGGAAACCCGCTCGTCGGCCCAGCGAGTCTCAAGCAGGGCACAGAAGGGTTCAAGTTCTTCTCCAGCCATCCAGGCGCGCGCGGTTTCCACACCGGCAGCCAGGCGGTCGTAGATGCCGTGGGCATCGGCAAAGAACTCTGCCGAGGGTGAGCTACCGCTCTGCATGTTTTCGATAACGGTTTCAAATCGGTGCGCCACTTCGCCGAGGCCCATCAGCGCGGCCATACGCGCACCACCCTTGAAGGTGTGCAGCACACGCTTGAGCGCTTCCGGATACTGGGCATCTTCCGGTGCCTGCTCCCAGTTCTGGATCAGCTCCTCGAGCTCGTCAACCAGGTCACTGGCTTCCTCGAGGAATACCTCGACTACATCCGGATCGATATCCGCCAGCAGCGCACGCTGGACGTCACTCAAGCCGCCGGCGGAATCATCGGCTGCCGACTGCGGTGCAACTTCGACAAACTCCGCCGCCGGGGCGACTGGCTCGGGCGCAGTTTCCGGCTCTTCGATAAATTCGAGATCTTGCGACAGCTCTGGTTCGTCCGCTGGGGACGCTGCGACAAACTCAGGGGCGTCAACCACCGGCGTTGCTTCCAGGAACTCCTCGGATTGCTCCTCGGCCGATGACAGCTCAGATTCGAGCCATTCGACCGTCAGCTCCGGCTCATCGCTTTCCGCAATCACTTCGACCAGACCGTCCACCGGCTCCTGTTCGAAAATGGTTTCTGCATCGGATATCGTCGGATCAGCAGAATCAGCAGAATCAGCAGAATCCGCAGCGTCCTGCGCGCCTTCAACCGACGGCACGTCCGCTGCAATTTCTTCTGCGACCAGATCGTCGAAACTGAATGCTTCTTCGTCGCTGTCATTCGGCACTTCGACAGCAGAGCTTTCCTCGACCGCAGCGGGCTCGTCTTCGACAAAACCAAATTCACTGCTGTCGATGCCGTACTCGGACAGATCGATATCTTCGTCGTCGACGCCGTCGTCGCCCTGGGCGAGGTAACGCAGGGCTTCGCCGACCGCTTCACTGACCGGCGGCAGATCCGTAGAGGCGGCAACCGCATCCACCAGATCCAGCAGCTCATTGTGACCCTGCTCAAGGGTCGCCCACAGAGCGGGCTCTTCTTCAAGATGCCCGTCGATAACCTGGCGGTAAACCGCCAGCAGCAACAGTGACAACTCCTGAAGAGCAGGCAACTGTGCCTGCCCGGCAGCCTGCTGGAGTACGTCCAGCTCTTCCGCTACTGGCAACAGGATCGAATTTTCGCCCGGGTGTTCGCGCCAGTGATTCAGCATCTGGTCTGCGTCCAGCAGCACCTTCATGCCGTCGGCCATGATCACCGCCAGCAGTTGCGGGTCCACTGCTTTCGGCTCATTGGCCTCACGCTCGCGGATCAGATGCCCTACCGCGCGCTCCTGCAGCTCAGCCACACGGGCAATAAATTGGTCGCTGCGCTCCACATACAGAGGTTCACCGCGATAAATCTGGTTGAGTACGCCCTGTACATAGCTGCGGGCGTCACTGAGCAGCTCGAAAATATCGCTGTCGATCGCGACCTGGTAAGTACGCAGCTCCTTGGCGAAGCGCTCGAGCGGCGCCATCAACTCCGCCACCTGGGTGACGTCCGCCATATGCGCGGAGCCCTTCAGTGTATGCAGCGCACGATGCAGGGGATCGGAGGGCACGCCGTATACCGGTGCGGCGCGTTCCATTTCGTTGAGGAATTCCGTCACCGTAACGAGATGGGTTTCCGCTTCCTGGGCAAAAATTTCCCACAGCTGCGTCTGCTCGTCGGTGTCGTAGTCGACGTCACTATCGATCTCACCGACGGGGCTTGCCGCCACCGCGTCATTGGCGCTGCTTTGCAGCAGTGCTTCGGGCACCTCGCCGTGGGACAGCTGTTTCGCCCAGCCCTCCAGTTCCGCAGTGCGCGCGGGATCCGGATCACCGGTACGGGTGCGGAATGCATCCACCATGGACGGCAGCTTGGCCACTACCTGCTCGATCAGCAACACATGCGCCCGCGCAGGAGAAATAGTTTCGTCGAGCACGCGGTTCAGCATGTTTTCCACGGCCCAGGCCAGCTCACCCACCTCGTGGGCTTCGACCATACGGCCGGAGCCTTTCAGGGTATGGAAGCCACGGCGGAACTCCACCAGTGCATCGCGGTTGCCGAAGTTTTCCGCCCACAGCGGGAAATATTGCCCAATGGTGTCCAGCACCTCACCGGCTTCCTCGAGGAAAATTTCCACGATTTCATCGTCGATGATGCTGGTATCGTCATCCTCCTCCAGGGTCGGCGCCTGCGCCGCAGTACCGGCCTGCGGTTCACGGGTGGTCTCGACGAACTGAGGTTCACCTTCAACCGCCGACTCTTCGCTGTCAGCAGCATCGCCGGCAAACCAGCTCTCTTCGATCAGTGAGGGCTCGTCCGCTGAAATTTCGGGCGCGGGCCGCTCCTCGGCAACTTCTGCAGGCTCATCGATCACACCCATAGACAGACCCGCCAGCGGGTCGTCGCTCTCCGAGGGCTCGTCCTGCACAGCGGCGTTATCCGCAGATTCCGCTACTGGGTTGAATTCGAAACTATCCAGCGCGCTCTGCTCGGCTTGTGCGGGCTGCTCGGCCTGAGCCTCGACTTCGAAGCCTTCAACTTCGGCAATATCACTATCAGCGGCAGACTGCTCTGCAGCGTCTTCCGCAACGGGCATGTCCGAGTTGGTGACATGCTCTACTTCAGTGGCTTCACGGCCGTCATCGACCACCGAGTAGCCGAGAGTGGCGACGCTGTCTTCCGCCAGGGCCAGCAGCATGTCGGCATCTTCGATACCGTCGGCGCGGCGCTCAAGGTAGTACTCGACGCTGGTAACCGCATCCGCAAGAGTATCCAGCAGCTTCCAGTCGGGCTGGTCGCCGGCGCTGATCAGGCGCTCTTCAATATAACTTTTACAGGCACCGACGATTTCGGCGGCGCGCCGGTAGCCCACCATATCCAGGCCACCGCAGACTTCCTGCAAACGGCGAGGCACGTGGGACAAATGGCCCGCATCCCAGTGGCTGGCAATGTATTCGACAACCGCCTCTTTGACGGTCTCCAGACCGATACGCGCCTCGCGCAGCACCTGATCCGTAGCCTCCCCCATCAGCGGGGAGTCGCTATCAATTTTCCTGTCGCGCTCGGCCGCGGCGGCAAGCCCGGAATCCAGCTGCACCAGTTCCGAGGCGGCCTGCATCAGCAGGTCGTCCGGTGACGCTACGCGGGACGCATCCCGCAGGTATTCGTAAATGCTACGCGCGCGGGTGCGCTGGTTTTCCAGCCCCAGTACGCCGAGGGTGTCGGCAATACGCTTGGCCACCATGGCAGTGTCCGCAAGTGGCGGGCGCTCGCTGTTGGCGACACTCGGGTCGAGGGCCTCGCGCACTCCAGCCAGCTCCTCGCGCAGCGCCGCCACCGCCGTACCCATGGCTTCAGGGCCCATGGCGAGCGCGTCTTCGGTGTCCGGGCGCGGTGTGCCGGGAACCGCTTTGTCGAGAGCAAACTTCTTGTACAGCGCCTCGGTGCGCGGCCCGTTGGGACCACACAGGTAAACGTAGAACAGCAGGTTGCGGGTCAGGTCGCGGTCCGGACGCAGGTCCAGCACCTTCGCCCCGTGCCCGGAGAGCAGACGGAATTCCACATCGATACGGCGCAGCAGCTGGCGCAATGCCGGCAGTACGTTGACACGATGATCGGCGATGCCTTCCAGCAATCCCTGCAGGACTACCCACAGGTGCTGACGCTGGCTGCCGCTGTACAGCAGCGCCATTTTTTCGCTGACCTTGTTCAGGTAGGCGAGGCTCTCGCCGCTGTTCACATCGCGAATCAGGGAAGCCGCAGCCACGTGGTACATCTTGCGCAGCTTGGCGACCAGTTCCTGCAACTTGTCGGGATTGGCGAGCAGCGGCTGGCGATTTCCGTGGGCTTCGTCCAGCGGGCTCAGGTCCGGTGCGAACAGTGCACCCTCGGTGATCAGACGCTCGCGACGCACCGCGCGCAGGTCGTTCAATAACGGCAACAGAAGCACCGCATTATCGCGGCGCTGGAAGGCAATTTTTTCCAGGTAGAGCGGCAGCTCAAGCAGCGCGCGCATGAGGAATTCGCGGGTCTCGTCGCTGTTTTCGACTTCACCGCTGGCCAGGGCGTGTACCAGCTGCTCCATCTCTTCGGCGAGCATGGCGGCGCCGGTGAGCTCCGCCATGTGCAGGCTGCCGTGTACCTGGTGAATCAGGTCGAGGCAGTTTTTCAACAGTCCGGAGGCGTCGCTGGAGTCGCTGTCTGCGGAGGGGCTGGAAGAGGAGGAATCGGAGGCAAATGTTTCCAGTTGCTGGCGCGCCTGGGCCAGCGTCTCGTTGATTTCGCCTATCAGCCAATCCAAGGCCACAAAATTGGGATTGTCGCGATTCACGCCAAGTCCTCGGTAATTCAAGTTGCTCGCTGACAGGCGGCGGTTAACCGCTGGCGCCACCTGTCTGCTGCTTTACACCCCCGGGGCCGCGAGCCCCGGCAGTGTCCGCATTGTCGTTATCGGTATATGCGGTGGTTCAGGCCATGGCCCGCTCTGTATCGGAACGCTCAGAAGAGAGACCCGCGAGGCCGTCTTCTTCAGCGGCCACGCCTTCGGCGGTATCTTCTTCAAGCATCGGGAACTCTTCGGAGAGTTCGGCCAGATCGCCATCGTACAGATCGCTTTCGCCGTCCACTTCGTCTTCGTTGGGCAGCTTGAAGCCGGCAACGGAGTCGCGCAGTGCGGATGCGGTCTGGGCCAGGTTACCAATGGACTGTGCGGTAGCCTGGGTACCGGCAGAAGTCTGCGAGGTAATTTCCTGAATCACGTTCATCGTGTTGGAGATGTGACCCGCGGACGAGGCCTGCTGGCGTGCCGCGTTGGAGATGTTCTGAATCAAGGATGCGAGGTTGGTAGATACCGTTTCGATCTCTTCCAGGGCAACACCCGCGTCCTGTGCCAGACGGGCACCGCGCACCACCTCGGTGGTGGTGGATTCCATCGACACAACCGCTTCGTTGGTGTCGGACTGAATCGCTTTTACCAGGCCTTCAATCTGCTTGGTTGCCGCTGCGGAACGTTCTGCGAGGCGCTGTACCTCGTCCGCAACCACCGCGAAGCCTCGACCTGCATCACCGGCCATAGAGGCCTGGATCGCAGCGTTAAGTGCAAGAATGTTGGTCTGATCGGCAATGTCGTTAATCAGGCTTACGATGTCACCAATCTCCTGGGAAGATTCACCCAGTCGCTTGATTCGCTTGGAGGTGTCCTGAATCTGCTCGCGGATCGTGTCCATGCCCTTGATGGTGTTCTGTACCACCTTGGCACCGTTACTTGCGATCTGTACCGAGCGTTCCGCTACCTGGGCAGATTCCGCGGCGTTCGCAGATACCTGGTCAATGGTAACGGCCATTTCGTTCACCGCCGCGGATGCCCCGGCAATTTCCTGGGCCTGGTGCTCAGAGGCCTCGGCCAGGTGCAGTGCAGTCTGCTGGGTTTCCTGGGACAGGGAAGATACTTCCTGCGCCGCGCCGTTGATTCGCGATACTAGTACACGCAGCTGGTCGATGGTGTAGTTGATGGAGTCCGCAATCGCACCGGTGAAGGCCTCGGTTACCGTGGCGGAGGTGGTCAAGTCACCGTCTGCAAGGTCGGCCAGCTCGTCCAGCAGCTGCATAATCGCCTGCTGGTTACGCTCGTTGGTTTCGGTCTCTTCTTTCAGGGTACGGCGGGTACCGGAGAATGCGGTGATCATCATGCCGAAGATCAACAGTACGAATACACCGGCGATGATCGCGATGGTCTGGTTGTTCGGCTGACGCTCGCCAGACAGGCTCACGATACGGTCGTTCAGGGTAGACAGTGCTTCCAGCAGTTGCGGAGAGGAGGCCGCAATACCATCCGCCGCCTGGCGGGTGGCGAACAGTGCCGGAGTCGCTTCAAAGATTTCCCGCACGGAAGAACTTACGAACTCGAACAGCTCGGTAATTTCTTCCAGGGACTCACGGGCCTCAGTGTCGGTTACGCGGGAAATACCCATCACCACGTCGCCGCTCTTCATGCCTTCAACCACTTTACCGAACAGGCTCGCGTCGGTATTGAACTGGTCGGCGGCAGATTCGGCGTCGTCACCACCCTGCAGCATCTTGTCGATGTTCCGGCCGATACGCTCGGCGCGCCATACCTGCAACTGGGCCTGCTCTACCTGGTTGGCCGGGGCGTTGTTGGCCAGCAGGATTTCCACGATGTTGTTGTGCTCTGCCTGCAGTTCCGGCAGCGAGTCGTTCAGGGTGCTCGCCACGTCGTTCAGGAAGATGATCGAATCCTTGTTGCCGATAATGGTGTCGGCCTGCTCGCGCAGCTGGCGCCATACCTGACCGTAGGAGGCCAGTTCCTGGTCCAGCGCCTGCTTGCTGGCGGCGTCCATGCCCTGCAGTTCGTTCCAGGTGGCAGCCATCTGATTGACGGTCTGTTCCAGGTCCGCGAACGCCTGTTCGTCACCCGCGGTCGCCGCCGGTGCGTAGGACACCAGCTGGTAAGACAGGGCGCGCAGTTCGGCCACGTCTTCCAGGTATTCCTGGTCCTGGTCGGCACGGGTCTGCACCAAGTAGATGCTGACGATCAGCCCCGCCAGTGTGGCGAGTACCAGCAAACCCATAAACAGCGCCGCAGGGTTACTGCGCAACGCGGAAAATGAACTCTGGGAGCCTGTTTTCATAATTTACTCCTGGCGGACCTGTGATCCAGGCCAATTCTTGTTATCACCACTTTTGAAGCCGGGTGGCTCCACATCCCCTTTTCGCTACCCACCTAAGTGAGCACCCCCAAACCGACATACGCCAGTTACGGATTCTGCGGCAACGGGTAAAACCCGCTCCCTCAATAAGGTTTAACGCACGTAGCCGGTTAAACCTCAGCCACCCCGAGTACAGGTGGCGCGCCCGAACGAGCGGACGCACAAAACAGAAAACCGCGGCTCAATGGGCCGCGGCGTCTGCAAACTGAAAATCATTAAGCAGGGCCTGCAGGTCGAATACCAACCAGCGCCCCTGTTGTAGCTGGAACTGGCCGCTCACCATTGGCGCGAAGGGTTCCGCCAAATCAGAGGGTGGCAGCTTGCCGTACTCGAGCGCCAAATGCTGCATCCCGTGCAGTTCATCGACGATCAGTCCCACGTAGATTTTCTCATGCTCCAGCACCAGCACCCGACGGCGCTGGCGAGAACTGGTCAGGTGGCCACCAAAGAAGGCGGCCAGGTCGAACAGTGGCAGCAGGCGGCCACGCACATTAGCCACGCCGCGCACCCAGGGCTGCACCCCGGGCACGAAGGTGTACTGGGGCACTTCCAGCAGTTCCACCACGTCTTCCATGGCGGACACAAACCGCTGTCCCAGCAGAGAAAATCCGATGCCCGTCCAGTAGGGTTTTATTTCCTGGCGGGCAGGCAGCCCCTGCGCCTGCGCCTTTGCGCGATTGGCGATATCAACCAGCGCGAGATAAGGGGTAAGAGTTGGTTGCACGGAGACTCAACGCTGGCCTCAGGCCAACACCTCCTCGATCGTGCCCAGCAGCTTGCCTTCGTCTACCGGCTTGGTCAGGTAGGCGCGAGCGCCCTGGCGCATGCCCCACACGCGATCGGTGTCCTGATCCTTGGTAGTCACGATGACAATAGGAATACCGCTGGTCTGGTCGCCCTTGCTGAGCTGGCGGGTCGCCTGGAAACCGTTCAGGCCCGGCATGACGATATCCATCAGGATCACGTCGGGACGCTGTTCGCGAGCAACGTCGACGCCGTTTTCACCATTGGTAGCGGTGAGCACTGCGTGACCGTTCTTTTCCAGAATGGTGGTCAGCTTGTGAGTTTCGGTCGGCGAATCATCGACGATAAGCACCTTGGCCATTTTTCCCCCGAGATAGTGTTTCCGCGCCGATCATTACTCTTTTATCGGGCGGATCGTTGTTGGTACCGGCCGCCCAAAAAAGGCTGGACCGCCACACGCTTCGTTATTTATTGCTGACTTTCGTGAATCTCATGCATTTTCTGACGCATTGAGCGACTCAACAGCAGCAAGTCGCCATAGTCTACGCCATTTATGCCGAATATTTCACGCTCTGAGAGTGAAGCCGTTCTCAGGCGGCGTGATGCGGCTTGGCATGTGCGGAAATTGCGCCCAACAGTTCGCTCTTGCTGAACGGCTTGGTGAGGTACTGATCGCAGCCCACCACGCGCCCCTTGGCCTTGTCGAACAGTCCGTCCTTACTGGACAGCATCACCACCGGCGTACTGCGGAATTCGCTGTTGTTCTTGATCAGCGCACAGGTCTGATATCCATCCAGGCGGGGCATCATGATATCCACAAAGATGATATCCGGGCGCGAATCGGCGATTTTCGCCAGCGCATCGAAACCATCGGTAGCAGTCACAACCGCACAACCCGCTTTTTGCAGCAGCGTTTCCGCGGTGCGACGAATGGTTTTACTGTCGTCAATCACCATCACGGTGAGACTTTCCCAGTTGAGTTCCATAGTGTTCCTGAATCCCCTTTACTTATTTTTCAGGCGCCGGTTGTGGAAACCGATGCGACGCCCTTCGTGCAACCTCATTACGGGGTCCGATCGTCGCAGTCATTGGCCACCGGCCAGCGGGCGCAGATCAGGATGAAACTTTTATCACAGATACCAGAGTGAATCTAGCGACGGCGAAGCCCGCGAGCGAGTCATGGTCAGTTTGTGAGCAATGCCGCATTTCTGTGCACCGCTCACAGGAGTGTGCGGCTTGCACGGCGCGCCCACTACTCTTACCTTACCCGGATTGCGGATCGCGACCCCAGCCCGTGCCGATACGTGCACAACGGCTGTCGCGGCCGGCACCCCGCCCAGATCACCTTCAGAAAGACGGATACCGGTATGAGCCACACGCTCGGCGTGGTCATGGACCCCATCGCCAACATCGCTTACAAGAAAGACACAACCCTCGCCCTTTTGCTCGCCGCCCAGCGCGCAGGATTCAAGCTGCAGTACTTCCTGCAGTCGGACCTTTACCTGGATGGCGGCAAACCCATGGGTAACGGCTCCCCACTGGAGGTTTTCGAGGATCCGAAAAACTGGTTCAAGCTCGGCGAGCGCAAGCCTGTGCACCTGGGGGATCTCGACGTCCTGCTGATGCGTGTGGATCCGCCTTTCGACAACGAGTACATCTATTCCACCTACATACTCGAAGCCGCCGAGCGCGCCGGCACCCTGGTGGCCAACAAGCCCCAGTCCCTGCGCGACTGCAATGAAAAAATCTTCGCCACCCATTTTGACGGCTGCTGCCCGCCGCTGATTGTCAGCCGCGATATCGCCCAGTTGCGCGCCTTCCACGCCGAACACAAGGATGTGATCTTCAAGCCCCTGGACGGTATGGGCGGCACCGGGATCTTTCACGTCAAACCCGACGGCAGCAACATGGGCGCAATCCTGGAAACCCTCACCGATAACGGCAAACGTCAGATCATGGGACAGCGCTATATTCCGGAAATCAAAGACGGCGATAAACGCATCCTGATGGTGGATGGCGAGCCGGTGCCCTACTGTCTCGCGCGCATCCCCCAGGCCGGGGAAACCCGTGGCAACCTCGCCGCCGGCGGCCGCGGCGAAGCGCGCCCGCTTTCGGAACGCGACCTGTGGATTGCGCGCAAGGTGGGCCCAACCCTCAAGGAAAAAGGCCTGCTGTTTGTCGGCCTGGACGTGATCGGCGACTACCTCACCGAAGTCAATGTCACCAGCCCCACCTGTGTACGAGAAATCGACAACGCCTACGGCACCGACATCGGCGGATTATTGATGCGCGCGATCACAGACCGAATGGCGCAAAAAGGGTAAACTGTCCGACTCCTGCCGGGGCCCGAATTGAGCGAATCAAGTCGCTCTGCCGGGCGCCGGCGGTTTCACGGCAGTAGTAAAAGCAATAACCAAAATGACCGCAGCAGCCAGCCAACCCAGCGCCACGCGCGCCACATTGGATCAACCCCAGGCGACACCGCCGTCCCAGGGGGACCGATTTACGTTTGCCCTGTTCCTGGCCTGTGCGCTGCACGCGCTGCTGATCTTCGGCGTCGCATTTACCACTCCCGAAGCCAAGGAAGCACCGCCCACCCTGGAAGTGACCCTCGCCCAGCATCGCTCCGTCGACGCACCGGACGACGCCGACTACCTGGCGCAACACAACCAGCAGGCCAGCGGCACCGCGGAAACCCCCAAAGAACTCTCCACCGATCGCCGCGCGGAAATCGCCGATACCAGCATCCGCCAGGTCAACCCGCTGCCCCAGCAACAGGCAGCGCGCCCTGCCGATCAGTTGCGCCAGCTGGTCACCACCATTGGTGACAGCCCGCAACAAGCGCCGGAGCTACCCGCAGAAGACAAGCGCTCGGAAGAAAAACGCGGCGATGCACCCACAGACCTGCCTCCCAGCAACCCGGAAATTGCCAGCCTGCAGGCACGCCTGGACAAGATTCGCCAGACCATCGCGCAGCGCCCGCGAGTACGTCGCCTCACGTCGGTAGCCACCAAGGCCGCGTCTGACGCAGCCTATCTGCACGACTGGCGCCAGAAAGTGGAAGCCATTGGCAACGATAATTTCCCCGAAGAAGCCCTGGCCCGCCAGATCACCGGCGACCTGCGCATGATGGTGCGGTTGCTGCCGAGCGGCGCCGTGGAAGAAGTGGTCATCCTGGAGTCCTCCGGCGAGCGCGTGCTCGATGACGCCGCCCAGCAGATCGTGCGTCTGGCGGCCCCCTTCGCCCCCTTCCCGCCAGAGATCCGCAAAGAGGCCGATCGCCTGGAAATCATTCGCACCTGGCGATTTGAAATGACCGGGTTTTCCACCGCCGCCAGTAAAGCCCCGAGCCGCGGTTGAGCGCGCATCGCCCTCAACCGCACTAAACTTAACGTTCATGCGCCAACCTCACGTGTCCCATGCAGCCATCCAGTATCGATAGCGACCTCACCCACAACAGCCTGCGGGGCCAGTTCCTGATTGCCATGCCCGGCATGGAAGACCCGCGCTTTCACCAGGCGGTGGCCTTCGTGTGTGAACACGGCAAGGAGGGCACCATGGGGATCGTGATCAATTCGCCCAGCAAGGTGACCTGGAAAGAGGTGTTTTCACAGTTATCCCTGGATGACACCAGCCTGCGCGGCGACGAGCCGGTGCTGGTCGGTGGTCCGGTGGCCCAGGAGCAGGGTTTTGTGCTGCACGGGCGCGGCATGCAATTCGCCTCCACCGTGGAGGTCTCTGACGATATCAGCCTGACCGCCTCCAAAGACATTATCGAATCCCTCGCCTGCGGACGCGGCCCGGACGACGTGCTGCTTGCGCTGGGTTATGCCGGCTGGGGGCCCGGGCAACTGGAGCAGGAAATCGCCGAGAACGCCTGGCTGACCCTGCCGGCGGAGCCGGAAATCCTGTTCGCCACACCGTGGGACAAACGCTGGCACACCGCCGCCTCTCGCCACGGTATCGACCTGAGTGGGATAGGCACCCAGTCCGGTCACGCCTGAGCAAAAAGCATGAGCAAACCTGTAACCGCCCTCGCCTTCGATTTCGGCACCCGCTCCATCGGCCTCGCCTACGGCCAGAGCCTCACCGGCAGCGCCCGCGAACTGGACCCGCTGCCCGCCAAAGACGGCAAGCCCGACTGGGATCGAGTGCAAAAGGTCGTCAACGAATGGCGCCCGCAGGTGTTGCTGGTAGGGCTGCCGCTGAATATGGACGGCAGCGAGAGTGAGTTCGGCGCCCGTGCGCGCAAGTTCGGCCAGCGCCTGCACGGCCGCCTTGGGCTGCCGGTGGCCTACGCCGATGAGCGCCTGAGCACCCGCGCGGCAAAAGACGAGGCGCGCGAGCGGGGCCACCGCGGCGACTACGCCAACCAGCCGGTGGATTCCATTGCCGCGCGGATCTTTCTTGAGGACTGGTTGCGCCAGCAGGGCGAAAGCTAGTTCCTCCAATCAGCGCCCCAAACTGATAGACTTGCGCGGAAATTCCCTTCTACCCCGTTGCGCGCATGACCGAAAATACAATCACCACCATCCGAATCGCCACCCGCGAGAGTGCCCTCGCCCTGTGGCAGGCCAATTACGTCAAGCAACAGCTGGAGTTCCACCACCCGGACCTCACCGTTGAACTGTTGCCTCTAACCAGCCGCGGCGACCAGCTGCTGGATATCCCGCTCAGCAAAGTGGGCGGCAAGGGCCTGTTTGTTAAAGAACTGGAAAAAGCCATGCTCGAGGGGCGCGCCGACATCGCGGTGCACTCCATGAAAGACGTGCCGATGGAGTTCCCTGAAGGACTGCACCTGCCGGTGATCTGCGAGCGCGAAGACCCACGCGACGCCTTTGTGAGCAATCACTACCGCTCCCTCGAAGAGCTGCCGCAAGGTGCCGTGGTCGGCACCTCCAGCCTGCGTCGCCAGTGCCAGGTGCTGGCCCTGCGCCAGGACCTGGAAGTGAAATTCCTGCGCGGCAACGTCAACACCCGCCTGGCAAAGCTGGACGCCGGCGACTACGACGCCATCATCCTCGCCGCCGCCGGTCTGCTGCGCCTGGAAATGCGCGAGCGCATCGCCGCATTTATCGAACCCGAAGTACTGCTGCCCGCTGGCGGACAGGGTGCCGTGGGCATTGAATCCCGTCGCGATCCTGCGCTCGAGGCGCTGCTCGCGCCCCTGCACCACACCGATACCAGCCATCATCTGGTCGCCGAGCGCGCCATGGTGCGCCGCCTCAACGGCAGCTGTCAGGTACCCATCGGCTGCTACGCGATTTTCGAGGGCGAGGACAAGAATCAGCTGTATATGCGCGGCCTGGTGGGCAGCCCCGACGGCACCACCATGCTCAGCAGTGAAATTCGCGGACACGTATCGGAAGCTGAAGTCCTCGGCACCCGTCTGGCCGAGCAACTGCTCGATGCCGGCGCCGACAAGATTCTCGCGGCCATCTGATCCCTCACCCCGCAGCCATGACCAGCGCCACCGAGGCACTCGCCGGACGACGTATCCTGATCACCCGCCCCGCTCACCAGAGCGGCGGCTGGCGCGATCTGCTGCACACAGCCGGCGCGCTCACCGACTGTATTCCGCTGCTGGATATCGTACCGGTGGAAGAAGACGATGCGATTCAGGCCATCAAAAACCTGGTGATGGATTTCGATCAGTTCGAACACGCCATCTTCGTCTCGCAGAACGCGGTGCAACACGGCTTTGACTGGCTGGAGATGTACTGGCCGCAGCTGCCCCAGGGGCCGCGCTACTACGCCATTGGCGCCGCGACCGCGCGCGCCATCCGCGCCCGGGGTGCGGAACCCGAAATCGGCAATACCGGTGACGCCGGTGACGGAATTCCCAGCACCATGGATTCGGAGGCACTGCTGGCGCTGCCGCCGCTGCAGCATCCGCAAGGAGAGCGGGTGATCATTTTCCGCGGCCAGGGCGGCCGCACCCTGATTGGCGACACCCTGGTCGAGCGCGGTGCGCGCCTCGATTACTGCGAGCTCTACCAGCGCGCACTGCCCGCGGAAGCCACCGAGCAATTGCGCGCCTACGGGCATATTCCCGACGCAATCACCGTGCACAGCGGCGAAACCCTCGACAATCTGCATCGTGCACTCGATGCGAGTGGCCGCAGCGCCCTGCGCCAGTGCCACCTTATCTGCCCGAGCCCACGGGTCGCCGAGCGCGCGCGCGAACTCGGCTTTACCCGGGTTCTCGCCGCGCACAATGCCGGCGACAGCGCGATGCTGGCCGCACTGAAAGACGCTCTGGCCGCCGACGATTCCTGATTACACGCCAGAGTCGGTAAAAAATTTCATTTCCGCGCCAGACTCCGTATAAAGAACCGCTTCAGTCGCTATAATTTGGCGACAAAATTTCTTTCGGCAGACGCGGCTGTGTCCGCCAGCCCGTCGCACGACCGGTCTGGCCGCGGAAGAAAGCCGGTGCCACTAGCATCCCAGCATCCATTCTGAGCAAGCGAGTCCATGAGCGATAAAAAAGCCCCGCCGCCCTCCACCCCGGATAACAACGGCGACAAAAAGGCCGATGAAAAAGATGTGCCGATGGTGACCCGCAAAGCCGAACCCAAGAGCAATTTCGCCAAAGCGGCAGAAACATCCGGCAAAAGCGGCGACAAGGCGACCAGCAAATCCGCCGCAGGTGCAGGTAAAAAGCCCCCCAAGGCAGGCACTGCGAAAAAAGGGCGCGGCTGGACCTGGTTCTGGTTACTGCTACTGGTGCTGATCGCCGCAGCGGTCGCGGCCTGGTACCTGCTGCCCGGCGTGCGTCAGCAGGTCGGGCAACATCTGCAGACACTGCCGGTAATCGGCAAACACTTCTCTGCCGGCAGCAGCACCACCGATACCGCGATTTCGCCGCAGCAAAGCGGCAGCGACAACCGGGGTGCTACCACGCCGGACTATCAGGCAGATACAAACCAGGGCAATTCCAGCAGCGACGAATTACCGTCGGATGCCACTGCGAGCGCACAACAACCCCCGACGCCCGAACAGCCGATATTGCAGCCGGAGGAGTCCCGCCCATCACCGGATACATCATCTCCCAACACACCGGCCGCCACCTCTCCGATGCCACCGCAAGACCAGAGCGCACAGTTGATCCGCGCACTGCGCCAGCAACTGTCCCAGCAGAACCAGCAGCTGACGCAACAGGGCGAGACCATTGAGCAGCTGCAGCAACAGCTGGCAGGCTTGCAGCGCAATGTCACCGCCCAGGGCAACCGCCTGAGCCAGCTCGGCAACGCCAGTCGGGAAGACTGGCAGCTGGCAGAGGCGGACTATCTGCTACGTCTCGCCAACCAGCGCCTGATGCTGGAACAGGACAGCCGCGCCGCCCTCGGCCTGCTGCAGGAAGTAGACACCATCATGCGCCAGGTCGACCTGCCGGACCTGTTTGGCGTACGCCAGCAGTTGGCGCGGGACATCACCGAACTCAAGCTGGTGGAAAATGTGGATCGCGAGGGACTCTACCTGCGCCTGCGCGCACTGGAAGAGCAGATGGTCAAACTGAATATCCAGCCCCAGTTCGATCTCGCCAAACGGGATGCCGCCAGCGCCAAAGCCCAGGCGGATAACGCCGATGTGGGCGACGCGCATTTCCGCTCCAGCTGGGACAACTTCGTCGACTTCCTCAAGGGCTCTGTGCGTATCCGTGACGGCGAGGTAGACCCGGTACTACTGTCGCCACAAAGCGAAACCCGCTTCCGCCAGAGCCTGCGCCTGAACATGGAACAGGCAGAACTCGCCGTGCTGCGCGCCGACGACACCGTATACAAGGAATCCCTCAACCACGCGCGCCAGCTGCTGCTGGATTACGGCGTGGAGAACCCCCAGCGCCAGGTAATCCTGCGCGAGCTGGAGGAATTGAGCCAGGAGAAGGTGAAAACCGACCTGCCCAACCTGAGCGCCTCGCAGAGCGCGCTGCGCAACTATATCGATCGCATGCACAAGGTCTCCGCCGGGCAGTCGGACGACAGCGGTAACGGAGGCAGCTTCCAGTGAAACGCTTCCTCTTCTTCACCCTGGTACTCCTGCTCGGCGGCGCCCTGCTCGCCGAGGCCATGCGCTCCTATCCCGGCTACCTGTTGCTGATGGTGGGCGGCGATAGCGGCAAGCGGATCGAGATGAACCTGTGGGTCGCCATTGGCGGACTGGTACTGGGCATGCTCGCCCTGTTCCTGCTGATCTGGCTACTGCGCGGCCTCGCCCGCGCCATCGAGGGCAGCGTGAGCCGCATCCGCTTTGGTCGCAGCCGTATGGCCCGCCGCCGCCTTACCAACGGACTGGTCGAGTATATGGAAGGCAACTGGGCCCGCGCGCGCCGCCTGCTGCTGAAAAGCGCGGCCCGCTCCGATGCCCCCATCATCAACTACCTGGCCGCCGCCCGCAGCGCGTTCGAACTCGGCTACCGGGATGAAGCCAATGAGCTGCTCGCCAAGGCCGAGGCCACCGGCGACGATACCCAGCTCGCCGTCGCCATCAGTCAGGCGCGCATGCAATTACTCGACAAACACTACGAGCAATGCATCGCCAGCCTGCAGCGTGCCATGCAGGAAGAGCCCAATCACCCCGCGTTGCTGCAGCTGCTGCGCCAGGCCTATTACCACATCGGCGAGTGGAACGGCCTCCGCGAATTGCTCCCGCGCCTGGAGAAGCACGGCACCATGCCGGAATCCCAGCTGCAGCAACTGGAGCTCGAGGTGTATCAAAACCTGCTGCGCGATGCCGCCAACCGCAAAGACCGGGAAAAACTCCGCGAGATCTGGCAGAGCCTGAACGGCCGCTGGCAACGCAATATCGAACTGCGCAATCTCTACGGCGAGACCCTGCACAAAGTCGATGACGACGTGGAAGCGGAAAAACATCTGCGCTGGATTTTGAACCGGGAATGGCGCGGCGATACCGTGCGCCTGTACGGACATCTCACCGGCGCAGACGCCAATCAGCAACTCTCCGTTGCAGATGGCTGGCAGAAGGAATACGGGGAAAACGCCGACCTGCTCACCTGCCTGGGGCGGCTGTGCCTGCGCAATGAAATCTGGGGCAAGGCCCGGCAGTATTTTGAAAAAAGCCTGCTGCTGCGCTCAGACCCGGTCACCTCCGCCGAGCTGGCGCGCCTGCTGTTCGCCCTGGGAGAAAAAGACCAGGCCGCGCGCCTGTATGAGCAGGGGTTGTTACAGGCGGTTTCCGACCTGCCGCAATTGCCGCTGCCGGGGCAGAACTCCAGTATGCTAAGTACTAAAGCATCCTGACCGCGCCAACAGCAGAACTGGCCAGCCAAGAAGCATTGCCACCACGACCAGCAGTAAACCAAGGCTAAATCAACGCCTTAACTACTTTCGAAACTGGAACAAGATCAGGTTGTCAGCGGTAAAACACCGCCAACCACACAGTCTGCTGCTGCGGGTCAGTCCAGCTGACCCGGTGACGGCAGTGGGCGGGAATATTCAGATAGTCTCCCGGTGACAGGTGCACCTCCCGCATCGCGCCTTCGCTACTTGCATCACCAGACACTTCCAGCAACATGCGCGCAGCACCTTTCAGCAGGATCACCCATTCGCTCTCCTGCTGATCGTACCACTCTGAGGGGGGCGTCACTTGACCACGGGAAACTATGCGCTCGATGCGAACGCTATCGGCACTGACAATATCTTCAAATACCTCGCCATCCAGTGCGTCGGGCAGCGCTGCGAAAATATTGTCAGCGTGCAAGGAAACCCTCCAAAACCGGCTTGCGAATACTCATCCGGAGCGTCCACCGGGCCCCATCAGGAACCAGGCGATCAGGCCGATAACCGGGAGGATCAGCACTATCAACACCCACACCAGCTTCTTGAGCCCGCTGGCCGAACTCTGCAATATCTTGACGATCGCGTAGATATCCGCGATCAGTATCAGTAAACCTAGTAATCCCTCCATTGATCCACCCTCTCAGTTACCATTGATCGTAAGCCACCAAGTATAGGTTGCCATCCGCATAATCCACGGGAACCGGGTACTGAACAGTCGCTTCACTCAATTTACTCAGCGATACACACATCGCGATCAAGCACCCAGCAACGCGTGTTATTCTCGAAACCCAGATGCTCATAATATGAATTCGCCGCGGGCGCGGCGATCAGGATCAACTTGCATTGCGGCCCGAGCTGCTCCTGTGTCATCGACAGCAATTTACGGCCAGTGCCGCTTTTCTGGAAATTACTGTCTACCGCCAGGTCAGACAGATAACATGCGTAATTAAAGTCGGTAACGCTTCTCGCGATACCTACCAGAGTATCTGCGCACCAGGCACTCACAGTCAGGCTGCCATGCTTTAACATACCTTCAAGACAGGCAGCATCATCTACGGGCCTGCGCTCGGCCAAAGTAGAGCGATCCAGCAAGCTTCGGAACTGCTCAACCGAAACCGCTTCATTTACTTTATATTCAATCTGCATCATTACCTGAGCGCCGAGCGCAGCCGCCGACAATTTTGGGTGCTTTATACGCAATAATGGGAGCGAAGCGACCGCGCATAAAGTGCACAAAGTTGGTCTGCAGCGTCTTGTTAACTGCTGAGCGAAGTGATGATGCCCTGGATATTACCTTTCCACTCTGGGTAATCATCTTCATTCTCTTCCCAAAGTTCATTTAACTCGGAATTTGGGCCAATAACTCTTTTAAGCAGAGATACTAACTTCATCTTGCTCTCAGCTATTGAGTTTGGATCTTGACGAGACAGCCAGATTCCAGCGCCCTCCAACTTACAATGGCTTGCACCATTTAAAAGAGAATCAACCATGGCTGCGGAAACTATAATTTGATGGCAATCGTCATATTCAAGATATTCTGATTCATCGATCGAAGTAGACTTTTCAACCATTGCCTGAATAGTTGTCTCATCGCCTATCGCGTCCTCGATAATGTCACAAGAAGTATCATCATCGAAAACACCCATTCCCCAAGCGCCCATGTTTGTTCTCCTTATTACAGTTAGCGCCCAGCGCAGGCACAGCCGGCGCGGAGCGCATTTTGTATTAACTTTTGAGCGCCAGCGAGTAACACAAAATGTGTGCAGCGTTGGCTGTCGCCCTGCCGCTGCTTGTTATACGCTGCCCTCGCTCTCAACTACTAGCACCCGCACTTCACCTCTTGGGTGGGCTACATGCTCCGTTCCGACAGAAGCAAAGAATATGTCTCCAACCTCTAGCACGGCGATTTCTTCAGCGCCATTTATGCGATAGTGCATGTCTACTACACCATCTAATACTACGAAAACTTCTTCTCCATCGTTTATGTGCCACTTGTACGGTTGATCGGTCCAGTGGAGCTTGGTGGTAATACCTTGCATATTTGCAATTTGCTTTGATCCCCAAGCCCGATCCGCAGTGAAACTCTTGCTTTTTATGACTTCCATTTTTAGATTTTTACCACACTCTCAGAGCTCAACTGCGCAAAACGTGCACAAGGCAAGCTGTCCCGCGGAGGCCCGAAGCTTTACTGCCTGGCTTTGTTATGAGTTTCTACCAGACTGGTAAGCTGCACTATCTCAGTATGATTGCAGCCCATGCCTCCCAAAACACGATATCCATCACCGGATAACTCTGCATGAGCTTTATGCAAGAATACGAACTCCAACTCACTCGCCTTTAATGCCGACTCCGAAAGGCAAGTATTAGCCACTTGGTAACCAGGTTCCTCGATAATGGCTAGTGGAACACTTGCCATAAGAACTCCTGATGGGGCCTTTACATTTACCATTACGCCGGCCAAGTACAAGCCGTCATTGACGTATTTAGGAGCCAAGAGAAAATTGATGTTTAGGCAGCCCTCCAGAATGGGAGTGTCTGCTATTTTGGAGTCGGTAACATACTTCGATACATCCACTTTTTCTTTGCCACAGGCAAAAACTAAGCTTGGAAATAGCACCGCCAAGGAAATGAATGCAATTCTTCTCATATGAACTCATAACGCCCAGCGCAGGTGAAGCCAGCGCGGAGCACTTTTTGTGTTAATGTTTGAGCGCCAGCGAGTAACACAAAAAGTGCGTAGCGTTGGCTGTCGCTCTGCCGCTGATTGTTATGTGTTTTTCGCGCGGTAGTATGCATCACGGAACCTATAAACTCTCTTGAACAGATCAGGATGAGAATCTACAAGCTCTTGCCCCCATTCTTTCTCCAAGTTACTTGAAATCAAAGAGTAAGTTAATTCACTGCCTGAAACTAATTGGCTTAGCATTCCGCCGATCCCGACAGTCTCCCAGCTTAATTTTTCATGCATATCCGACTTCACATGGTAAGAGCTTGCGAGATCTTCAAGGTTCTGAAGTAACTCCCTTCCTTCTTTTATTAGATATTCCATGTTAATCGTACTCACTATCTCACTGACACATAACGCCGCCGGCAGGGGCAGCTTACCTTGTGCGCGTTTTGCGCAAAAATGGGAGCGCAGCGACCTGCGCAAAACGTGCACAAGGTAAGCTGTCCCGCGGAGGGCCGAAGGCACGTAGCAAATTGCCCGGCCTTGTTATGGAGCCCCTAGGTAAAACATAATTTTGGACCATTGGCGCCCCCGAAACTCTACATTTTCTGCTGCGTATTTCCTACTGGCTACTGAATTCAGGGCTGATCTATTCCATTTCTTGTGACTTTCCGCCTCTATCTTTAAATTTACAGGAACAAGTGTTTTACCGTGACTATCCCTAGCTTCAGCGAGCTCAAAAGACACAATTACACATCCAGGTAAAAAGCGATCTCCATGTGTTGGAAATTTTGGCGGCTCCATTTCCGAAGGAATTTCCTTTGACGCGGGAATAGAAAGAGCTACTTCTGGGCAAGGGTCATCTCCCTGGCTCGCGGTGGAATTGAGCGTAAATAGTAATGGAATAAAGGCTATTAGTTTTTTCATACCTCTCGCTCCATAACGCCCAGCGCAGGCGCAGCCAGCGCGGAGCACCTTTCGTGTTAATGTTTGAGCGCCAGCGAGTAACACAAAAGGTGCGTAGCGTTGGCTGTCGCTCTGCCGCTGCTTGTTAAGGCAGGTTCCCAAAGTGGTGAAGTAAATGCTTGATCTTAGATCCAGAGTGTACATCCACTCGATTAGACATTTCCTTGAGATCTTCGAGGCTACGCGTACTTGGACCAACCGGAATTAATTCTCGACAAAAGGTCAACTCTCTATCTGAGAACAAGAAGAACACATAACTTTCACCCAATGTAACTCCCTGAAACAGCGACTCAAAACCAGTTACTAAAGTGACTAACTTCCCATTTTCACCTTTGAAAGAATGATTTACCGCAACAGTAATTTCAGTTTCATTCCCGTATTTTTCATTTGGGTCATAGGTCCCAGAAACTACCTGACCTAAAAATACATCGGTCGCCTGGTCAGCATGCGCACCTATTGACTGCTTGTATCTATTTTCGTTGCTGCATTCCCACGCTTCGGCGTGAAAAGAAACACAAACAAGAAAAAACGCAATTACTTTATTCATAGTGTGCCTTAACGCCGCGAGCAGCGGCAGCTTACTTTGGGCGCTTTATGCGCGAAAATGGGAGCGAAGCGACCTGCGCATAAAGTGCACAAAGTAAGCTGTCCGGTGGAGGCCCGCAGGGCCGGAACGAATTGCCTCGCCTTGTTATAGGTTTTTACCAAAGTTTCCACCAAGGCCTGGCTTTAGATACAACTGGCTGACCAGGGCGATAAATTTTTTCACTTTGCCCATCAGCGACCGTAATATCAAAAAGTAACGCTTTTTCTAATATGAATGGAAAAAGCTCATCGGCTCTTGAATACAGAATTGCTAGCATTCCCATCTTGCTTGCGAAATTATTTAGCATTGGGCCATCTGCCCACGGACTATTTTCCATTTCAGGATCATCGTCCTCATAGCTACACAAGCATGGATATTTATCTGTCAGAACTTTATGCAATGCTATCAATTTCTCATGGGCTCCAGACTTATCCTCGTAGTACTCTTCTCTAAGCTCTTCAATATATTTCCAAGCTTCATCATTTTCCATTGGTACATCTGTGAGTATTAAATCTAAAGTAAAGCTCATACTACTTTTGACCTATAACGCCGCAATCAGCCGCGGCTTACTTTGTGCACCTTTTGCACGAAAATAGGAGCGCAGCGACCGTGCAAAATGTGCACAAAGTAAGACGTCGGCTGCATTGCTTTGTTAAGGCTGCTACTGCACCTCCACCCCATAGCTCTCCAAGTAGTCGCTAAGCTCTTTTGGGGAAATTTTTTCGGACAACCCATACATATACTGAACGTTGTCAGTGGTCGTAAATACCAAAACTGGAAACGTTTGTTTCTGAAATTCTGCTTGCCCAACAATGGCGTTTTTTATTTTTTTATAAGGAATTAAATTCTTTCCGGAAACGATACCTTTTTTGTTGGCCGTTATAGCATTTGGAATAAAGCTAAAAATCCAAAGCCCGGGGAAGGCGAATAAAAATGAACCAATAAAAGATACCATCAATACCTCTATTATGTTGCCATTCTTCCCGAGAAACACTCCCAAGGCTGAAAATATGATCAGGCAAAAGATGAAAAGAAAAATGTGAGCTCTCATACCTCCATAGCCATACTCGGCTCGCTTAGCCTTTACAAATTTGAATGGCTCACCCCATGAAATTTTTTTCGTCATACTGAATTTGCCTTAACAGTTTTATTCAAAAGCTCCAGATCTAGGCATAATGCCTAGATCTGGCAATATTTTTCCATATTTAGGCATTATGCCTATATCTGGAAGCATTCTACATGTCTACATCTAGGCACTTATCGATAAGCCCTTCTACTATTCGATGGTGTAATTCTGCGCCCTCTGCAAGCTTTCTCTTTACCACCCAGGCTTTGGCTAGCTTGCTCCATCGCCCGCCGATTCGTTTTGCTTCATTGCGTAGCTCTAGCTCATCAAAGGCAATTTTCAGGGCGACCCATTCAGTGGGTTTCGCATTAGCTGCGCGGTGTGCTTGCGACCGCGGGTAAGCTTCGCGTTCGGCAACGATGATTTCTACGGTGGTATATACAGTCTTTTTACATTGTGACCGGCGGTAGCGGACAGCGCAGAGTTGCTGTCCGTATTTATCTGAATACTTTTTGGTCCCGTCATCTCCGGGCCTGAAGGTTTTTATTATGTTCATATGCCCTCCTTGGCATTTTCTGTTTAAAGTCCTAGCTTGCTCCAGATTTCGTCAACTTTCTTGGTGACATCCGGATCTTTTACGATTGGCCGTCCCCATTCGCGCGTTGTCTCCCCTTCCCATTTATTGGTTGCATCAAATCCGATTTTTGATCCAAGGCCGGAGACAGGGGAGGCGAAGTCGAGGTAGTCAATTGGGGTGTTTTCCACCATCACGGTATCCCGCACGGGATCCATTCTGGTGGTCATGGCCCAGATCACATCCTTCCAGTCGCGGGCGTTTACATCATCATCGGTAACGATAACGAACTTGGTGTACATGAATTGGCGCAGGAAGGACCACACGCCCATCATCACGCGCTTGGCGTGGCCGGCGTATTGTTTCTTCATGGTGACCACCGCGAGGCGGTAGGAGCAGCCTTCCGGGGGCAGGTAGAAGTCGACGATCTCCGGGAACTGCTTGCGCAATATCGGCACGAACACTTCGTTCAGGGCCTCCCCCAGTACCGCGGGCTCATCCGGTGGGCGGCCGGTGTAGGTGCTGTGGTAAATGGGGTCTTTGCGGTGGGTGATTTTCTCCACGGTGAATACCGGGAAGCTGTCGACCTCGTTGTAGTAGCCGGTGTGGTCGCCGTAGGGGCCTTCGTCGGCCATGTCGTCGGGATAGATATAGCCCTCGAGTACATACTCGGCGCTGGCCGGCACCTGCAGGTTGCTGAGCCTCGCTTCCGCTACCTCGGTCTTGGCGCCGCGCAGCAAGCCGGCAAATCCGTATTCAGAGAGCGTGTCCGGCACCGGGGTGACGGCGCCGAGGATGGTGGCGGGGTCGGCACCCAGAGCCACCGCAACGGGGAAGGGCTCACCGGGGAACTTCTGCTGCCACTCACGGAAATCCAGTGCGCCGCCGCGATGGGAAAGCCAGCGCATAATCAGGCGATCCTTCCCAATCAGCTGCATGCGATAGATGCCGAGATTCTGGCGTTTCTTTTCCGGTCCGCAGGTGATCACCAGCGGCCAAGTAACCAGTGGCGCGGCGTCCCCCGGCCAACAGGTCTGGATCGGCAGCTTGGTGAGATCGATGTCACCGGTGTTGATTTCAAACTGCTGGCAGTCAGCCTTGCTGACAACCTTGGGGCCCATGTTCATCACCTGCTTGAATACGGGCAGTTTTTCCCAGGCGTCGCGGAGTCCTTCCGGCGGCTGCGGCTCCTTCAGGAAGGCAAGCAGTTCGCCCACTTCGCGCAGCTCACTCACGGATTCCCGCCCCATACCCAGTGCGACACGCTCGGGGGTGCCGAACAGGTTGGCGAGAACCGGGGTGTCGTAGCCGGTGGGGTTTTCAAATAACAGGGCGGGGCCACCGGCGCGCAGTACGCGGTCGGCGATTTCTGTCATCTCCAGGTAGGGACTGACGGGGTGTTTGATACGTTTGAGGAGGCCGCGCTTTTCCAGGAGTCGGATGAAGTCGCGCAGGTCTTTGTATTTCATGTTTTACCGGTCGACGAGAAGTTCAGCGGCCAGTGTAAAACAGTCGGGACACAATGGGGAATTTGCGCCTTGCCAGGGGTACGGCAGTGCAGAATAAGGAGGGGGTTTTGAACAACCCGCAGCGGGCGCTGCGGGCTGCCGGACTTCTAGACGATAAAACGTGTCTTAGAAGCGGGGACGACGCGGACGGTCTTCGCGCGGCTTGGCTTCGTTAACACGGATGTTACGGCCAGACAGCGGCTGATCATTCATTTCTTCGATTGCCTTACGCGCTTCGTCGTCGTTCGGCATTTCTACGAAACCAAAACCTTTAGAACGGCCAGTTTCCCGGTCAGTGATTACAGTAGCCCGGGAGATTTCACCGAACGCACCGAAAGCTTCGTGCAGTTCGTCAGAGGTTACGCCGTAGGCCAGATTTCCGATATAGATATTCACAAAAAAGTCTCACTAGAGTCAGTGGGCTGTCGAGCAATTCACAAATGGTAACCAGCTCCACCGAGTTATCCATTTGAGATTGGTCCAGAGTCGCTCGACTTCCCAGCCGGGCGAGACCAATTCAGTAGGTGTCGAAAGTATGTTCAACACCGCAATGAAAGCCTTTATATGCCTAACGCTTGGCCTTTTCAACTGAATTCGGCGTAATTTCACGCCTCATTCATCGCATTGCAAAAATTGTCCATTAGAAGCAAAAAAGGCCTGCACATTGCGCAGGCCTTTATTGTGTATCGGAATTATTTCCGTTTCATGGACAGGAAGAATTCGTCGTTGGATTTGAAGTCCTTGAGCTTGTCGATCAGGAATTCAGTGGCGGCGAGATCTTCCATATCGTGCAGAAGCTTGCGCAGAATCCACACGCGCTGCAGTTCGCCTTCCGGCATCAGCAGCTCTTCGCGGCGGGTGCCGGAGCGGCGCACATTGATGGCCGGGTAGACGCGCTTCTCGGCGATCTTGCGATCCAGCTGCAGCTCCATGTTACCGGTGCCTTTGAACTCTTCGAAGATCACTTCGTCCATCTTCGAACCGGTGTCCACCAGCGCGGTAGCGATGATGGAAAGGCTGCCGCCCTCTTCAATATTACGGGCTGCACCAAAGAAGCGCTTCGGGCGCTCCAGGGCATGCGCATCGACACCACCGGTCAGCACCTTGCCGGAGCTGGGTACTGTGGTGTTGTAGGCGCGCGCCAGACGAGTGATGGAGTCCAGCAGGATCACCACGTCTTTCTTGTGTTCTACCAGGCGCTTGGCCTTTTCGATCACCATCTCGGCCACCTGTACGTGACGGGCCGGCGGCTCGTCAAAGGTGGAGGCAACCACTTCGCCACGCACGGAGCGCTGCATTTCGGTCACTTCTTCCGGGCGCTCGTCGATCAGCAGGACGATCAGGTGACACTCCGGGTTGTTGCGGGTGATGGCCTGGGCCATGTTCTGCAACATGATCGTTTTACCCGCTTTAGGAGGTGCAACAATCAGGCCACGTTGGCCTTTGCCGATCGGTGCGACCAGGTCGATGATGCGGCCGATCAGGTCTTCGGAAGATCCGTTGCCGCACTCGAGGGTGAGGCGATCGTTCGGGAACAGCGGCGTAAGGTTTTCAAAAAGAATCTTGTTGCGCGCGTTTTCCGGCTTGTCGAAGTTGATATCGCTTACTTTCAGCAGTGCGAAGTAGCGTTCACCTTCTTTGGGGGGGCGGATCTTGCCGGCAATGGAGTCGCCGGTGCGGAGATTGAAGCGGCGGATCTGACTGGGAGAAACGTAGATATCATCGGGGCCTGCGAGGTAGGACGAGTCGGCAGACCGCAAGAAGCCAAACCCGTCCTGAAGAATTTCCAACACCCCCTCACCGTAGATGTCTTCACCGCTCTTGGCGTGGCGCTTGAGGATATTGAAAATGATGTCCTGCTTGCGCGAGCGGGCGAGGTTTTCGAGCCCCATGCCTTTGGCAATTTCAATCAGCTCTTCAATGGGTTTGGTTTTTAATTCAGAAAGGTTCATACCAATTGCTTTATTAAGGTTTCTTCTGTCAGTTGGCGCGGACGCACCGGAATTTTTTGAGGGGGGAGTTGAAAGTTCGATCTTGATAATACCCGTATCGACTAGTCGACGGATTAGCTTTCCGCACGCTACTCAATTGAAGACCACCTGAACACAGGTTACCACTCGCATCGGCACACTAGGCTTGGCGAAGGTGCCAGAGGGAAGATCGTTCAACTTGAGGAGTTTGCGCCGGAGAGGCTGTGACGACAGCGGGGTTGGCGACTTGGCTCAGGTCTGGACTGAACAGTTACTTTGATTAATAGGCAGTATAACGGTAGTTCGGCATCCTGCAAGGTCTATTTACCGGACCGGTGAGCCGCCTGGGTACCCGAAGCATTGCAGGGGCCAGAAACGACTCGGGGCGCCCTGCCGTCGACAGGAGGCGCCCCGCACAGACCAGATCAGATCTGGCTGTCGATAAACTCGGTCAGCTGTGCACGGGACAGTGCACCTACCTTGGTGCCTTCCACATTGCCGCCCTTGAACAGCAACAGGGTGGGGATACCGCGCACGTTGTACTTGGCTGCGGCTTCCTTGTTGGCATCTACGTCTACTTTGACGATTTTCAGCTGCTCACCGTAGTGGCCTGCCAGATCTTCCAGTACCGGGGCGATCATCTTGCAGGGGCCACACCATTGTGCCCAGAAGTCTACCAGTACCGGGCCTTCCGCCTTCAGTACTTCGGCTTCAAATTCTGCATCGGTTACGTTGACGATGTTCGCGCTCATAGTGCTTTCCTGTGGTTCTGTTTCTTCAGGCCCCGCGGACCTGCCGGCTGACATGATAAGTACGGCCAGCAGGCCCCGCAAGGCAAATGGGCTCGCCGCCGTTGGCAATTTGCTGCAACAGTTGGCATTTCGCCCTATATGAGGGCCGTGGCACCGTTTTCAAGGGTGGGATCAATCCTCGGGCAGGAACCGCTGCAGGATCTCGTCCACATAGTCATAGCCGAATTCGCTGGTGGCGATGCTCGGCCCCAGGGGCTCCACCAGCTCCATGGCCTGCAATCGCGGCCATTGCCCCTCGAGTACCGACAGTGGAAGACCGGTATAGGCGGGGAAGGTCCCTGCCGGCACGCCGGACGCCAGCCGCAGGGTGTTCATCAGGAACTCCAGCGGCCGCTCAGCCTCGGCCACATCGGTGGTCTTGGGCAGCGGGAATTGCACACCGCCCTCCCCCACATGACAGCCGAGCGCCAGGTAATCCCGCGGGGTGCGTGTACGCTGGGTGCGAATGATGCGGCCGCTCTCCGGCAGGGTGAACTTGCCGTGGGCGCCGGCGCCGATGCCGATATAGTCGGCAAACGACCAATAGTTGAGGTTGTGGCGGGAGGCGAGACCGCTGCGCGCGTAGGCAGATACCTCGTAGCGGCCATAGCCCTCCCCGGCCAGATACGCCCGCCCCGCCCGCTGGATGGCCGCGATCTGCTCCGAGCCCGGGGTAACCGGCGGCGCGGAGTAGAACGCGGTATTGGGCTCGATGGTGAGCTGATACCAGGAGATGTGCTCCGCCCCCAATTCCACCGCGCGCTCAAGATCCCGCAGGGCATCGATTTCCCCCTGCCCGGGCAGGCCGTGCATCAGGTCGATGTTGATATTGTCGAAGCCCGCCGCACGGGCCTGGGTGGCCGCGGTCTCCGCCTCGGAGCCGCTGTGGATACGGCCCAGGTTCTGCAATTGCAGGGGATCGAAGCTCTGCACACCGATGGACAACCGGTTGACCCCGGCGCGGCGGTAGCCGGCGAACTTGGCCTGCTCAAAAGTGCCCGGATTGGCCTCGAGGGTGATTTCGATATCGGGCTCGAAGCCCACCAGGGATTCCGCCAGGTTCAGGATCCGCTCGATGGCCAGCGGCGAGAACAGGCTCGGGGTGCCGCCGCCAAAGAAGATGGATCCCAGTTTGCGCCCCTGAATCCAACCCAGCTGACTGCGCAGGTCCCGCTCCAGTTGGTCCACATAATCTGCTTCCGGCAGCTGGGAATCGGTCTGCTCGCTATCCACAGAGTGGCGGATGGCGACATGCTCGCCTGTGCCCGCGGAGACTTCATGAGAATTGAAATCACAATAGGGGCATTTGCGCACACACCACGGGATATGCACATACAGGCTGAGGGGCGGCAGTGACAGTTGCGGGGAATCGGGATTCAATGGCATCAACTCAGATCAGCTTCTTGCCCACATCGGCATTCCGCTGTTGTTCCGGCAGCACCATTTCCTCGTGCCACAGCTTTTCAAACTTCTTCACCGCCTGGGCGCGATGGCTGAGGCGGTTTTTCACTTCCCGCGGCAACTGTGCCGAGGTGAGTTTTTCCGAAGGAACGTAAAACAGCGGATCGTAGCCAAATCCCTGGTCGCCGGCGGTGTGATTCAGTATCAGCCCTTGCCAGCGCGCGGTGCACACCAGTGGCACCGGGTCTTCCGGGGTGCGCACAAACGCCAGAGCGCAGTGGAAGCTGGCAATACGCTGCTCGCTGGGTACGTCTTGCAGCGCGTCCAGCAGCTTTTGGTTGTTGTCTGCGTCGCTGGCACCGGCGCCGGCATAGCGCGCGGAGTAAATGCCGGGCGCGCCGCCAAGCGCATCCACCGCCAGGCCGGAATCATCTGCCAGTGCCGGCAGGCCGCTGGCACGACTGGCGTGACGCGCCTTGATCAGGGCGTTTTCAATAAAGCTGAGACCGGTTTCTTCCGCTTCCTGCTGCAGAAAATCCGATTGCGGCAGCACCGCAATCTGCCAGCCGGCAAATAACTGGGAGAATTCCTTGAGCTTGCCGGCGTTGCCACTGGCGAGAACGATTTTATCCATAGGAAGAATTCAGTTTCCAAAATGAAAACAGCGGGCAACCGGCCCGCTGTATTAGGTTTCTGTCGGTCTGTCAGTTCTTGTGCAGCTGACGACGGAAGGTGAGCTGCTGCGAACTGCCGTCTGGCATGACCAGATCGATATTGAAGGTGAGGCTCTCCTCGTGTTCAAAGCGCAGCGGTGCCAGGTAATAAACCGCATCCTGCTCGCGGATTTCCTTGAACTCCAGCGGGCGAGACTGCTGGATCAGGTTGGTCGCATTGCCAGAAATCCCCGCACTCATGCCTTTCAGGCCACCTTTCTTGCTCACGGAAATATTCACGAAAGCGCGGTCCCGCGCGCGCACCAGGTTGTACTGACGGGCGATATCCGGGGGGATGAAATCGCTGTTGAATACCGAGTAGGTTACCCGGTAATCGCCAAAATCCTGATGACTTTCAATGGTTTTCGCGCCTTGGGCGGCGGCCGCAGCGGCCCACAGCAACAAGGCCATGGAAAAAAATGCAGCATACAGACGTTTCACGGCGTTCTCCTCAATCATCCTTTCGGCAACCTCCTCGCGCAGAGGCGGCGCATTAAACAACCTTCTGACCTTTATATTAGCGAGTCAGATGGTAAATCGCCGTCTCTCCAAAGAGATTCGGTAAAAAATCCTTCAACACCCCGGAAACAGGGGACTCTGAGACTACCTGACGGTGCAGGATTTTCCAGCTGTGCTCTCTGCACAGCACCTCGAAGTCCTTGAAAGTACAAAAGTGAATATTGGGCGTGTCGTACCATTCGTATGGTAATAAATCGGAAACCGGCATACGCCCGGATACCGCCAGGTGCCAGCGCGCCTTCCACTGCCCGAAGTTGGGGAAGGTAATGATGCACTCCCGCCCCACCCGCAACATTTCTTCCACTACCAGATGCGGAAAACGCAGGGTCTGCAGGGCCTGGGTCATTACCACCGTATCAAAACTGTGGTCGGCAAAGTTCTTCAGCCCATTGTCGAGGTTCTGCTCCACCACATTGACCCCGCGCTCGACACACTTCTGGATCTGGCCGGGATCGATTTCCAGGCCGTAACCGCTCACCTGCTTTTCCTTCGCCAGCCGCTCCAGCAAGGCACCATCACCACAGCCGAGGTCCAGCACCCGCGTATTGGAGGCAACCCAGTTGTGAATAATATCCAGGTCCTTACGCATCATGCCGACACCTCCCCTACATTGGCAGCGCCGTGTTCGCGGGCGACATTGTTCATATACGCGGCGAACAGGTTTTCGTAACGCTCGTTGGGCAACAGGAAGGCATCGTGCCCCATGGGGGATTCCACTTCCGCGTAGCTCACCGGAATATTCGCGTGCATCAGGGCATCGGCTATTTCCCGCGAGCGCTCCGGGGCAAAGCGCCAGTCGGACGTAAACGACACCAGCAGGAATTTACAGCGCGCGTTGGAAAAGGCTTTTACCGGGTCGTCCTCGTATTCCCGCGCCAGGTCAAAGTAATCCAGCGCACGGGTCATCAGGATATAGGTATTGGGATCGAAGCTGCTGGAAAAGGTATCCCCCTGATAGCGCAGGTAGCTCTGTACCTGGAACTCCACCAGCTCTTCCACGCCCTGCTGGAAAGTACCAGAACGCAGCTCGCGGCCAAATTTTTTGCCCAGGCCATCGTCAGATAGATAGGTGATATGTCCGATCATCCGCGCCACCGCGAGGCCATCCCGTGGCAGGGTTTCCGCTTCGAGGTAACGTCCGTCGCGGAAATCCGGGTCGGAGGTAATCGCCTGGCGGGCGGTCTCGTTGAACGCAATGTTTTGCGCGGACAATTTCATCGCCGATGCAATCACCACACAGTGGCGCAGCCGCTCGGGATATTCCAGCGCCCAGCGCATGGCCTGCATTCCACCGAGGCTGCCGCCCACGACTGCCGCCCACTGGTGAATACCCAGGTGATCCGCCAGTTGCGCCTGGCTGTGCACCCAGTCCCGCGCCCGCAGCGGAGGAAAGTCCGGCCCCCAGGGTTTGCCGGTCTCGGGATTGATCGAGGCTGGTCCTGTGGAGCCGTGGCATCCACCCAGATTGTTCAGCGCAACCACGAAGAATTTGTTGGTATCGATGGGCTTGCCGGGACCGATGTAGTGATCCCACCAGCCCGGCCGTTTGTCACTTTCACTGTGGTAACCGGCGGCGTGATGATGCCCGGAGAGTGCATGGCAGATCAGTACGCCGTTACTTTTATCGGCATTCAAGGCGCCGTAGGTTTCGTACACCAGGGTGTACTCATCCAGCACACGGCCACAGGCCAGCTTGAACGGCCCGGGAAAAGTGTGGCTCAGGGGCTCGACAATGCCGACCGAATTGGCGGGCAGGCCTGTCGGCTTCGGAGAACTGGGAGATTGCGCTTCCGTGGTCAAAATCTTTCGCATGTGGTTATTGGGCGGGGCGCCAAGTTTACGAAAGGTGGGGACGGGAGTACACAGCGGGGGGAGAAGCTAAGATTCGGGCGGCGTGTCTCACAAGGGTGCACACGCCGCCCGAATCACCACAAAACCGCCCAAGCCCACCATCAAGAAATGGCAGGCGATTTCAATGGCGTCACATTACTGGCCATGGTCGCCACCGGTGCAGGCGCAACCGGCTGCGGGGAGGGCTGGGTCTGTTTGAGCAGGTCTTCCAGGCTTCCCAGGGCACTGTGGTTGCGCACCAGCTCTTCTTCCAGCGCGCGCAAGTCGGTGCGCTTGGTCTGGGTTTTCTGTTTCAGCTCGGTGAGCTTGATCAGGTGACGGTTGAGCAGATGTTTCTGGTACTGCACATGCTGCTTGAGCGGTTCCAGCACCTGATCGAGCCAACCGTCCACGGAAGAGATCATCTGGCTGTACATGCGCCCCACTTCATTGGCCAGTGTCGCCACGAAGCGCTCGGTCAAACGATTGCGGCGGGCCAGCAGCAACTGGGGAGAGCGGCGCAACTGCGCTGCCTGACGGTGCAGCCCGCGCAGGGCCGCGCGGAAGCCGGCAATGTCAAAATGCTGCTCCGCGGAGATGATGTTGTTCAGGGTGGAGCGATCATAAATCGCGTCGACCAGGCGGTTGGTCTGATCCACTTCGCGCTCGAGGTTGGAGAGCTGATGCTCCACACCACCCATGAAATTATCGATCGCCCGCGCGAGGCCGAGAGGCGACCAGCGCTCGTTCAGCGCTTTGCGGGTTTCATCGATCAGTTGCTGCAACTGCTGGCTGGAAACCGGGGCGAGCAAGGATGCGCGCTGGCGAGACAGCATGCGCTGACTGGACTTGAGTGTCAGCAGCTCCTGGTGGCAGTACTTGTGCTGCTCCTTGGCGGTCTGGTGCAGCTGCTTCAGCTCCTCGAGCTGATCCGGATTGGTGGCACCGTGGCGCTTCAGATGATCCAGGGTGGCGCTGCCGCTGTTCAGGCGGCGCTTTAAAAGATCGCGGGTGTCGGCCATCAGGGTCAGCGCCTGATGCAGGGAGCGGTGGTTGGCTACCTTTTGGCGATGTTCCATCAGGCGCTGTACCAGCAGTTTTTCAAAATCCCCGAAACAGCTCTGCTTCAGCAGGACCGGATCGCGCTCGGCACGCGCCAGCAGTGCTTTTTTCGCGGATACGCCGACCACGTTTTCCAATGGCAGATCCAGCAGCTTGCTCACTTCATCGCGCATCTTGCGCAGCATCTGATCCGTATCTTCGTCGGGGTCGTCCCACAGCACATCGATCTTGTTGAGCAGTGCCATCACCGCCGTGCCGCGGTGATCCCGCAGCGGAACCAGGTGGGTTTCCCACATATTCAGGTCAGTGCCACTGACGCCGGCATCGGCGGAGAGCAGGAACGCGACCGCCTGCGCACCCGGCAGGGTGGACAGGGTCAGCTCGGGCTCATTACCCAGGGCGTTCAGTCCCGGGGTGTCGATGATGCGCAGCCCCTGGGCCAGCAGTGGGTGCGGCAGGGAAATAAGGGCGTAGCGCCACGCGGGAATCTGTACCAGGTTGCCATTGCCGTCCAGGTGACGGCGGTCAAAACCGTAGCGTGCGGCCTCTTCCGGGGTCACCGCCTTGGTGGCGGCGACTTTCATCAGTGCCTCGCGGGTAGCTTCGGCGTCTTCCGGGTCGAAGGTGTGATTGACCCACTTCTGCGGAATGCGACGGAAGCTTTCCAGGCTGGTGTTGGTAGCCAGGGTCTCGATCGGCAGCAGGCGTACCGAAGCCTGTTCGCTGCCATCACAGAAGATTTCCGTGGGGCACATAGTGGTGCGGCCCGGGCGCGACGGCAGCAGGCGTTTGCCGTAGGTATGCGACAGCATCGCATTGATCAGCTCGGTTTTACCGCGGGAGAACTCACCTACCAGGGCCACGGTGAACTGGTCGTCCACCAGCAGCTGACGCGCCTGCTGAACCACCTGGCGGGCGCCGGCTGAGTTGGGGAAGTGGTCTTCCAGCCAGTGGCTGAACGCATCGAGCTGGCCGTCGAGCCCCCTCTTCCACTGATCGTAATCGGCAATGTGCTGGCGCAAAGTCGCATCTTCCATGTTTAGTGTTCTTGTTGTTACTGCTTTTATTGTGATTACTGATGAATATTGCGTGCCATTTTCCAGCAAGCAGGCGCGGAGTTAAACCCTGCTGACACGGTTTCGCGAACTGGGTAAGGCTTGAGGGGAAGAATCCAGGGAAGCTGACAGTTAAGACAGCTGGGGAGCCGGCAGACCCGGCTCCCGAAGCGCATCAGATCAAAATGGGATGTGCCAGAAGAGGTTGTATACCAGTTGCGGCATATGCGCACTCTGCGCGAAGCCCACCAGCAGCTTGTCGGCCACGGTCAGCAGGATGAAGACGAAAATCGGGCTGATATCGATCACACCCAACGGCGGGATGATCTTGCGCACCGGTGCGTAGATCGGCTCCAGCAGCTGGCGCAGCAACATCAGCGCGGGATGAGAGCTCTGCGGCGCAACCCAGCTGACCACAATGGAGACCAGCATACCGACAAACAGGATCGCGATCAGGGTCATCAACACACCCAGCAGCGACCACAGCAGTGCGCTCAGCGGGTTCAACAGTCCGGCACCGGCGAGGAATCCCGCACCGAGGATCATCACCCAGCCCACCAGCAGGGCGAGCACCAGGGATGCCATATCCAGGCCGAACAGGCCGGGCACGATTTTGCGCAGCGGGCGCAACAGCGGGTTGGTGACCTTGACGATGCCCTGGGAGATCGGGTTGTAAAAGTCGGCGCGTCCCAGCTGCAGCATAAAGCGCAGGATGACCGCGAACAGAAACAGAATGCCGATAGTGGCGAGAATGAAAACGCCGATATTGCTGAAGGTGTTGACCATCAAAAGTCCTTTTAACAGGCTGTTGCAAACAGTTTGTTAAACCGGGCCACGGATGGCCCGGCCGCAAATTGAGCGCATGCGCTCAATTTGTCGTGGAGGGTTTGCGGACAAGTGCCGCAAACCCGGGTTGGAAAAGGCCAGGATGGCGTTTTCCAACAAGCTAATCAGTTATCCAATTCTTTCGCCATTTCCGCCGCACGCGCAGCGCAATCGCTCATGGCCTGCTCCACCAGTTCCGGCAAGCCGCCCTCCTGAAAGCGTTTGACCGCACGCTCGGTGGTGCCGTTCGGGGACATGACATTGCGCTTTAACTGCGCCACATCCACATCGGCAGACACCGCAAGTTTCGCCGCGCCCAGAGCGGTTTGCAAGGTGAGTCGTTCAGCGTCCGCACGATCCATGCCGGCCTTCTCCGCCGCATCGATCATGGATTCCATAAACTGAAAATAGTAGGCCGGGCCAGAACCGGAAACGGCGATCACCTGATCGATACCGGATTCCTCCGCTACCCACAGCGCGATGCCCACAGCATCCGCCATCTGTGTGGCTACGGACTTGTGCTCATCGGTGACACCGTCACCGGCATACAGGCCGGTGACGCCGGTGCCCACCAGGGCCGGTGTATTCGGCATCGCGCGCACGATGGGCACGCCCGCACCGAGCCAGCGCTGGTACGCAGCGAGCGGGATACCCGCCGCCAGGGTGATCACCAGGGGTTTGCGAGCACTTACTACATCGGCAATGGACTCGCACATTTCCTTCATGACCTGGGGCTTGACCGACAGCACAATCACATCGGCATCGGCGATCGCCGCCAGATTGTCGGTGCTGCCATGCACGCCGGTGCGCTGGCAAAACTGCTTGAGCTTTTCCGCATTACGGCCGGTGGCCACGATTTTGTCTGCGGGATAGCCGCTCGCCACCATTCCGCCAATCACCGCACCGGCCATATTGCCGGCGCCGCCGATAAAGACCATTTTTTGATCAGACATAGTGTTCCTTATCGTGTTCTTTTGAGAAATCTATTTTCTGGCCCCGAAGATATCGGTACCGATGCGCACCATCGTGGCGCCGCTGAAAATGGCCGCCTCCATATCGCCAGACATGCCCATGGACAGGGTATCCAGCGGCTGGTCCGGCAGCGCGCGCCTGAGATCCTCCAGCAGCGCGGCCAGCTGTTTAAATGGGGTGCGCTGATCCTCGGCAGCGCCGCGGGGAGCGGGAATTGTCATCAGTCCGCGCAACTGCAGGTTGGGTAACGCCGCCACTGCGGCTGCCAGCTCCGGCAGCTTTTCCGGACTGACGCCGGACTTGCTCTCCTCACCGTCGATATTCACCTGCAGGCAGATATTCAGCGGCGGCATCTCGGCCGGGCGCTGCTCCGACAGACGGCGTGCAATTTTCAGCCGATCCACCGTATGCATCCAGTGAAAATGCCCCGCCACATCGCGGGTCTTGTTGGACTGCAGCGGACCAATGAAGTGCCAGATGATGTCGCAATCCGCCAGCGCCTCCTGCTTATCCAGCGCTTCCTGCAGATAGTTTTCACCAAAATGGCGCTGTCCTGCGGCATACGCCGCACGCAGGTCCTCTGCCGGTCGGGTTTTGGACACCGCCAGCAGCGTGACCGAGTCGTCCTGACGGTCACAGCTACGACAGGCTGTGACGATTCGCTCAGCGACGGAATTGAGGTTTTCGGGGATAGACCCTTTGCGCATATACTGGGACCCATTCATTACTCGGCGGGCATTCTATGCGCTCAGTGCCCGCGCGTCATATCGACAAGTGTCAGAAAGAGAAGAATAAAGGGTAGCAGTATGGACATTACAGAACTCCTCGCCTTCAGCGCCAAGCAGAACGCCTCGGACCTGCACCTCTCCGCCGGCCTGCCACCCATGATCCGGGTCGACGGCGACGTGCGCCGCATCAACCTCCCTCCCATGGAGCACAAGCAGGTACACGGCCTGATCTACGAGATCATGAATGACAAGCAGCGCAAGGACTACGAAGAGTTCCTCGAGACCGACTTCTCCTTCGAAGTCCCCGGCGTGGCCCGCTTCCGTGTGAACGCGTTCAACCACAACCGCGGCGCCGGCGCCGTATTCCGGACCATTCCCTCCAAGGTACTCACCATGGAAGACCTCGGAATGGGCCAGGTGTTCAAACAGATCTCCGACACCCCCCGCGGCCTGGTACTCGTCACCGGTCCTACCGGCTCCGGTAAGTCCACCTCGCTCGCGGCGATGATCGACTACATCAACGACAACAAGTACGAACACATCCTCACCGTCGAAGACCCGATCGAATTCGTACACGAATCCAAGAAGTGCCTGGTCAACCAGCGGGAAGTCCACCGCGACACCCACGGCTTCTCCGAAGCCCTGCGCTCCGCGCTGCGTGAAGACCCGGACATCATCCTCGTGGGTGAGATGCGAGACCTGGAAACCATCCGCCTGGCACTGACCGCCGCGGAAACCGGTCACCTGGTATTCGGCACCCTGCACACCACCTCCGCTGCCAAAACCATCGACCGTGTGGTAGACGTATTCCCGGCGGAGGAAAAATCCATGGTGCGCTCGATGCTCTCGGAATCCCTGCAGGCGGTAATCTCCCAGACCCTGCTCAAGCGCAACGGCGGCGGCCGGGTAGCCGCCCACGAGATCATGCGCGGCACCCCCGCGATCCGGAACCTGATCCGCGAAGACAAGATTGCGCAGATGTACTCCGCCATCCAGACCGGCGCCAACGTCGGTATGCAGACCATGGACCAGTGCCTGCAAGATATGGTGGAGAAACGCATCATCAGCCGTGAAGTTGCGCGTGAGAAAGCGAAAATGCCGGAAAACTTCTAAGCAAAGTTAATACGCACAACAAGCAAGCGCTTACGAAGTACAGAGTTTCAAATTGAAGGCCGGGTGCCGGGTGCGGGTTTTCAGGATCGTCGGCAACAGGGACGTTGCCGACGAAGCGTACAGGGATGTATTCACAGCAGTCCTGAAAACCCGCACCCGGTGCCCGGCCGCCACCGGACCAGCACTAAAACGTACCTCCGGATCCAGAATAAGCGAACACCCAAGGCGGTAAATAAAAAATGGAAATCGAACGACTCCTGCAACTGGTCACCGAAAAAGGCGCCTCCGACCTGTTTATCACCGCCGGTGTGCCGCCGTCCATCAAACTGCACGGTAAAATCGTTCCCGTTAGCAGCTCCCCGCTAAGCCCGGAAAAAGCGCGCGAAATGGTCGTCGGTATCATGAACGACCGCCAGAAAAAGGAATTCGCGGAAAGCAAAGAGCTCAACTTTGCCATCTCCCTGCGCAACGTCGGCCGCTTCCGGGTATCCGCCTTTTTCCAGCGCAACCTCGTCGGCATGGTACTGCGTCGGATCGAAACCAAAATCCCCACCATCGACGGACTGGGCCTGCCAGAACAGCTCAAAGAGCTGGCCATGACCAAGCGTGGCCTGATCATCTTCGTGGGTGCAACGGGTACCGGTAAATCCACCTCGCTCGCCTCCATGATCGGCCACCGCAATGAAAACTCGAAGGGTCACATCATCTCCATCGAAGACCCCATCGAATTCATTCACCAGCACCGCGGATGTATCGTTACCCAGCGCGAAGTCGGCCTCGACACAGACTCCTTCGAGACCGCCCTGAAAAACACCCTGCGACAGGCCCCGGACGTCATCCTCATTGGTGAGGTACGCTCCCGCGAAACCATGGACCACGCCATCGCCTTCGCCGAAACCGGCCACCTGTGCCTGTGTACCCTGCACGCCAACAACGCCAACCAGGCACTGGACCGGATCATCCACTTCTTCCCCGCCGATCGACACCAGCAGCTGTGGATGGATTTGTCGCTCAACCTGCAGGCCATGGTCGCCCAGCAGCTGGTCCCGACACCGGATGGCGACGGTCGCCGCGCGTGTCTCGAGATCATGATCAACACCCCGCTCATGTCCGACCTCATCCGCAAGGGCGAGGTACACAAAATGAAGGAGTTGATGAAGCGCTCCGTCGAGCAGGGTATGCAGACTTTCGACCAGGCTCTGTACGAACTCTATGACCGCGGCGAGATCACCTATGAAGACGCCCTCGCCCACGCCGACTCCGCCAACGATCTGCGCCTGATGATCAAGCTCAAGTCCGAGTCCGACGCCGAGTACCTCAACAGCGCCGCCGACGAACTCAGCCTCGCCAGCGATAGCGATAGCGGCGGCGGCCCTCAGATCTACTGATCCAAAAACCGGTCAGATACTCGATGCACATGGGGCAGGCACGGAAACGTCCTGCCCTTTTTAATCCCCGGAAAAGCTGCCATGCCCCCACAAATATCATCGAATAGAGTCGCTCTGGTCACCGGCGGCAGTCGCGGTATCGGCGCGGCCACTGCAAAGTTGCTTGCCGCCCGCGGTTACGATATCTGCATCAGTTATCGCACGCGGAAATCCGCCGCCGACGCAGTACTGGAAGCCGCCCATTCCTGTGGTGTAAAAGCCATCGCTGTTCAGGCAGATATTTCCCGAGAAAAAGACGTCGAAGCACTGTTCCAGGCAGTGGACAAGCAACTTGGCCCACTGGCGGCACTGGTAAACAATGCCGGAATGCTCATGCCCCAAATCCGCGTGAACGAGATGACTGCAGAGCGAATAAATACCATATTGCAGACCAACGTGACTGGCACCTTGCTCTGTTGCCGCGAGGCAATCAAGCGTATGTCGACAACTTGCGGCGGTCGCGGTGGCGCAATCGTTAATGTCTCCTCCGGTGCTGCCCGCAGTGGCTCCCCGCACGAATATATCGACTATGCAGCAAGTAAAGGTGCGGTCGACACGCTCACCATCGGCCTCAGCAAGGAAGTCGCCCGCGAAGGCATCAGGGTAAACGCCGTGCGCCCGGGATTTATCAAAACCGAAATGCACAACGACGGCGGAGAACCAAACCGTCTACAGCGACTGCAACCATTGATACCCCTTGCACGCGGTGGGCAACCAGAAGAGGTAGCCGGGGCAATCGCCTGGCTACTCAGTGACGAGGCGTCCTTTACCACTGGTGCCTTCATAGATGCTACCGGTGGACTCTGAAGCGGCAGATTCACTTATGAAAAATGCAGTAATTTTTCTCACTACCCTGGCTATCCTTACCCTGCTGTCCGCGTGCGGGAACCAGGAACCCGAGCGTATTTTCATTAACGGGACTGTTGTCACGCTGGATCCGAAACAACCCATCGCCAAAGCCTTAGCCATTCAGGATGGGATTATCTACGCAGTGGGAGATAGTAAATCTGTCAGTGCGCTTGCCGGGCCAGGCACGGAGATCATCAACCTTCAGGGAAAAGCTATTCTGCCCGGGTTCATCGCCGCCCACGAGCACCCGGCCATCAGCGCGGTGTTCCGCAATTTTTTTGATATGAGCGGCTTCACCCATCCCTCCGCGGCAGATGCATGGAAAGCACTGGAAGCAGAAATCGCCAACACACCGCGCGGTGAATGGATTTACGCAAAGGGACTGGATCCGGTATTACTCAGTGGATTGGCGACGCCCACGCGCACACAACTGGATCAACTGGCGCCGCACAACCCGGTATTTATTCTCGCCCAGAGCATGCACACCGCGTGGGTGAACTCCGCGGCGCTGGCGGCCGTGGATATCGACGAAAATTCTCCAGTACCCGGTGAGGGCTCCTACTACGGGCGCGATGAAAACGGGCGACTAAACGGCATGCTGGTAGAAAAGCCCGCGCTGGAGCCTTTTCTCGCCCCGCATAAAAACCCATTGAAAGTGACCGCAGCTTACGAGGCAGAGCTGGACGATCTGCGGCGCGCTGGCTACACCACGGTTGCCTCCTTGGGTTTTAACGTACCGGCCTGGCTGGCGCGGTGGGCTGCCAGTGATCATTTCTCCCCGCGTATCCGTCAGTTTTTTTACTACCGTGGAGAAAACCTCGACAAGCTGGATGGCACGCCAGAAAAGGAAGGCGATAGCTTCCGCGTACTCGGGGCAAAATTCTGGTACGACGGTTCGCCCTACAGCGGCAGTATGGTTGTGGAGCAGGCCTACGCGGATGGCGACCTCAGCACACAACTGGGTATCGCCCACGGCAGCCACGGTGAACCGGTAATCGGCACGCGAGAATTCCAACAGCAGTTACACCTGTTCAGTGAGCGCGGCTGGCAGACCGCCACGCATGTGCAGGGAGACCGCGCCGCACGGGATTATCTGCGCCTGTTACAGGCCAATCTGGATAACCTGCCAGCAGATCAACGGGATAGGTTCATCGGCCAGCGGCACCGCCTCGAACACGGCCTACTGCTGGAAGAATCCGTGTTGCCTGAGCTGGCCGAACTTGGTGTCACCCCCAGCTTCCATATCAACCATCTGTACTACTATGGGGATGCACTCAAGGACCAGCTGCTGGGCGAGGAGCGCGCACAGCGCCTGTTGCCGGTCGCGGCGGCATTTGCCCAGGATATGCACCCCACCCTGCACGCGGACAGCCCCATGTTTCCCGCCGACCCGTTCAGCCTGATGCAAACGGCGATTACCCGCCGCAGCCGCGGTGGCGCTGTGCTCGGGCCAGATCAGGCTTTAACCCCACTGCAAGCGCTGCGGGCGCTGACCATCAATGGCGCCTGGCAACTGGGGATGGAAAACGAGGTAGGCAGTATCGAGGTGGGAAAATACGCGGATCTGGTGATTGTGGATAAAAATCCGCTGACCACACCAGCGGAACAGTGGCGGGAAATCCGGGTGCTGCAGACTCTGATTGCGGGACGCGACTGACTTTCAGAGGCGACTCAGGCGAGTTCGGTCAGCAGATCCCGGATACTGCCGAGCAATCGGCGGGAAACCGGCGGCGCCAGATCTATATCCTTCAGGGTTACTTCGTGGCCGCCGGCGGTTTTGCGCAGGCCGGTAATGTATTCCACCGCGACGATGGCACTGCGGTGCACCCGCACAAAACGCTCGCCAAACTCCGCTTCCAGTTCTTTTAACGATTCATCCAATAGCGTCTCGCCACCACTGTGGTGGGCGATAACGTATTTGTCTTCGGCGATAAAACAGCGGATATCCGCCACATCCAGTAACTGCACACCGCGGCGGCTCACCGCTTTGATCTGGCGACGGCCGCTGGCAGGGGCCTGGGCGTTGAGTTTTTTGAGCTGTGGTCGACTCAGTCTTCGCGCCTGGGCAATCGCCTGTGCCAGTTGCTCCACATTGACGGGCTTGAGCAGGTAACCCGATGGAGCGACCGCAAAGGCAGGGAGCGCAAACTCGTCGTGGGCGGTGCAAAAAATGATCGCGGGTGGGTTGGGGCGGTTGGTGATTTGGGTGGCGAGTTGGAGCCCGCTTTCCCCGGGCATTTCGATATCCAGTAACAACAGGTCCGGGTCGAGTGAATCCAGCTGTTGTATTGCGCTTTCCCCATCGGCAGCTTCTCCCAGCAGTTGGCAACCATCAATAGTCTGCAACTGTCGGGCCAGTCTGGCCCGTGCCAGCGGTTCGTCGTCGACGATCAACACGCCGAGATTGCTCGCGGGAGTGGATACGGAATCGCTCACGAGGCGTCCTCCGCCACAGCCGCCGACTGATGCACTGACTTCAGCAATTGTCCGGTTTCCAGCGGCAAACGCAGCTCCACCCGGTAGTGACCGTCGCGGACCTCCGCACCGAAGCGGAAGCGATTGCCGTAAAACGCACCGAGACGCTGACGGATATTATCGACCGCCATACCGTTGCCGCGATGGACGCTAGTGCTGCCCTGTTCGCGACCATTTTCCGTCCCGGAATCTGCAATGGGATTTTCAATCGACAATAGCAGTTCGCGCGCCTTGCTGCCAATGACATTTTGTTGAATGGCAATGCGCACCACACCGCCCTGTCGCAGTCGCGCAACACCGTGCAGCACCGCATTTTCCAGCAGCGGCTGCAGCAGCATGGAGGGCAGTTTGATTCCTCCGGGCAGCTCTTCAACCAGCCACTCCTGACGGAGCCGATCGCCGAGCCGCAGGGACTCGATTTCCAGATAACGCTTCGCCAGCGCAACCTCCTGCTCAAGGGGTACCAGTTTTGAGTCTGCCAGTGAGGCACGAAACAGTGCCGAGAGATCTTCCACCAGTTTTTCCGCACGCTGGGCATCCACGGCAATCAAGCTGGCAAGACTGTTCATACTGTTGAACAGGAAGTGCGGGCGAATACGCGATTGCAGTGCCTCGATACGCGCGCCGAGTTCCGCCTGCTGCTGATTGTGCAACTGCTGTTGCACATAGGCGTAGCGCAGGAAGATCCCGGAACAGATGGCGCCCACCAGCAGGCTTGCCAGTAGCGACCAGTGATCGATAGCCGCGTCCGACATATCCGCCAGCCACCAGTGCTGCACCCCGAGCACAGTAACCAGTACCGACAGCACCACGGTATAACTGAGTGCGGCGGCCAGCTTGTGGGAGAGGCGCGCCAGGGCTGGGCGCAGGCGACACAGAATGGCGGCGGCCGGCAGTATCACCCACAACACGGTGAGTGAAACCAGCCCCAGGCGCTGCCAGTTGAACGGATACAGGCCATCGCTGGCGATCACCAGCACCAGGGACAACAGTTCGCCGATCAGAACCAGAGCCGCCACGCCGGTCACATTGCACAGATCGGGCAGGAATGGCGCCGGTTCCACGGACTGCGGGCACGCAGAATCTTTGCCATCGGGGGCAATTTCGCGAACTTGCTGCGCTATAATGCCCGCCGCTTGCGCGGGCCGCGAAGATGTCATACCACGTTATCTTTATGATTGGATCGGCTTACTGGCATCAAAAGATACCGCCTGCGCCCGGTCACTTCCACTATCCGGATCGGCAAACAGTTACCTTTCATTCCGCAGTCAGACCAGAGGCAGCATGAGCAACGACAACTCCTCAGCCAACAACGCACAGAACCCCGCCGCCAAGCTCTGGGGTGGGCGCTTCAGCGAAGCTACCGACGCTTTCGTAGAGCGCTTTACCGCCTCGGTGATGTTTGACCAGCGTATGGCGCTGGAAGATATCCAGGGTTCCCTGGCCCACGCGCAGATGCTGTCGGAAGTCGGCGTGCTGACCGAAGACGAGTTCAAGCAGATCGAAGGTGGCCTCAAGGATATCGCCGAGGAGATCAAGGCCGGCGAATTCCCCTGGTCCGTGGCGCTCGAAGACGTGCACATGAATATCGAAGCGCGCCTGACCGACCGCATCGGCGCCACCGGCAAGAAGCTGCACACCGGCCGCTCGCGCAACGACCAGGTAGCGACCGATATCCGCCTTTGGCTGCGCAACCGCATCGACCTAATCGCCGGCGAACTGACCCGCCTGCAGACGGGACTGGTGGACCTGGCGGAAAAGGAAGCGGACACCATCATGCCCGGCTTCACCCACCTGCAGTCCGCGCAGCCGGTGACCTTTGGCCACCACCTGCTGGCCTGGAACGAGATGCTGACCCGCGACTTCGAGCGCCTGATGGACTGCCGCAAGCGCGTCAACCGCTCGCCCCTCGGCGCCGCGGCCCTGGCAGGCACCAGTTACCCGATCAACCGCGCGCGCACCGCCGAGCTACTGGGCTTTGATGCGCCCACCGAGAACTCCCTAGATTCCGTCAGCGACCGCGACTTCGCCATCGAATTCTGCGCCTTCTCCGCACTGCTGCTCACCCACCTGAGCCGCGCCAGCGAAGAACTGGTGCTGTGGACCTCCAGCCAGTTCGACTTTATCGACCTGCCCGACCGCTTCTGCACCGGTTCCTCCATCATGCCGCAGAAGAAGAACCCGGACGTACCGGAACTGGTGCGCGGCAAGACCGGCCGCGTCAACGGCCACCTGATCGCCCTGCTCACCCTGATGAAGAGCCAGCCGCTGGCCTACAACAAGGACAACCAGGAAGACAAGGAACCCCTGTTCGACGCCGCCGACACGGTGCTGGACTGCCTGCGCGCCTTCGCCGATATGGCGCCTGCGCTGAAGCCGAAGAAAGAGAATATGCTCGCCGCCGCCGGCAAGGGTTTCTCCACCGCCACCGACCTGGCGGACTACCTGGTGCGCAAGGGCGTGGCCTTCCGCGATGCCCACGAGATTGTCGGCCAGTCCGTGGCCTTTGCCATTGAAAAGGACTGCGACCTCGCCGACCTCAGCCTCGCCGAGCTGCAGAAGTTCTCCGATGTGATCGGCGACGACGTATTCGACGTGCTGACCCTGGAGGGCTCCGTAGCCGCCCGCGACCACATCGGTGGCACTGCACCGAATCAGGTGCGCGCCGCCTGCGAGCGCGCGCGCAAGCTGATTACTGCGCGCTGATAAGCTTCCCGTAAGTTACTGCGTAGGAGCCTGCCCTGCAGGCGAACATTTCAGAGCCCTGTATCGTTCGCCTGCAGGGCAGGCTCCTACACACCCCCTCCTGCCACAATTCGCCATCATTCATCCGGCCCCGCGCCACTTTCTGATATCCGTGACCCGCTAGACTCCTTTCGAGAAAAAAACCGATCACAGGGAGAGTCTGCACGTGCGTAAATATATTGTTATCGGCATTGCTGCCTTCGCGGTCGCCGTCTACCTCACCAACGCCTCCTGGCTCGCGCAAAAGCGCCCGGGCGAGCCGACGCTGATTTCCCACCGCGGGGGCTACCAGACCTACAACCGAGAAAATCTCGGCCGCGATGACTGCACCGCGATCCGTGTATTCGAACCGGAGCATCAATATCTGGAAAACACCATTGCCTCCATGCGGGCCGCCTTCGATGCCGGAGCAGATATTGTTGAAATCGATGTGCACCCCACCACCGACAGCGAATTCGCCGTGTTCCATGACTGGACTCTCGACTGCCGCACCGAGGGCAAGGGCGCCACCCGCGACCATCCGATGAGTTATCTGAAAACCCTGGACATCGGTTACGGCTATACCCACGACGGCGGCAAAAGCTATCCATTTCGCGGCAAAGGTGTGGGACTGATGCCGACGCTGCAAGAGGTGTATCGAGCATTTCCAGACAAGAAATTCCTGGTGAACATCAAAGGTGGCCGCCCCATGGAAGCCGACCGGCTCAACAGCTACCTGCGCAAACACAAACTACCACCACAGGGAAACCTGCTCGTTTACGGTAATGAAAGGGTAATGAAGAAAATGCGCGAGCTGCGCCCGGATGCCTGGGTATTCAGCCGCGACAGCGTCAAGCAGTGTACCTACCGCTACCTGATGCTCGGCTGGTCAGGCTATGTACCAGAAGCCTGCCGCAATGGCGCGGTCGTCGCCCCGAACACCTGGCACTGGGCACTGTGGGGCTGGCCGAACCGGTTTATCCAACGCATGGAAGATGCCGGTAGTCTGGTGATGGTATTGGACTTTAAACACCGTAGCCCCGGAGGCGTCCACGGAATTTATACACCTGAACAGATCGAGTTCCTGCCAGCGGATTACCGCGGAGCGTTGTGGGTAGAAAAAGTGGAAGTCATCGGTCCGTATGCAAAAACTAAGTTCGGAATCGAAAAGTAGAAGGGACACCAAACTCAAAAGCGAAGGCGGCGATACCGGGTATGCCTTTGCGAGACTGTCGAAAAGAGGGACCTTTTCGACAAGCCCCCAGGGATGGGTTCACGGCGTGTCTCGCAAAGGCATACCCGGTAGCGTCGCCGCCACCAAACCACCTACGAAACCTCTCCTAAGATCCCTCAGAGTCCTCGTCTTTCTCCTGAACCTCCGTCACCACCTTCTGTACCAGCTTCACCCGCCCGGACTGCACCAGTGCATCGCGCAGTACGTACTCGATCTGCGCATTGAGACTGCGCAGATCGTCATCGGCCCAGCGCTGCATTGCAGCCAGCACCTGCTCGTTGATTCGCAGTGGGAAAGCTTTCTTTTTTGCCATAATTCCGGATCGGGATCAGTAAAGACTGCCGCTGTTGATGACCGGCTGCACCTGCTGTTCGCCACAGATCACGACCATCAAATTGTTTACCATATTCGCCTTGCGCTCTTCGTCCAGCTCAAGGTCGTGTGACTCCGCCAGGGTGGAAATGGCATCGGTGACCATCTCCACCGCACCGCGCACGATCAGCTTACGCGCCGCCAGTATCGCGCCCGCCTGCTGCTTGCGCAGCATTGCCTGGGCGATTTCCGGCGCATAGGCCAGATGGCTGATGCGCGCTTCGATCACCTGAATGCCCGCGCGCCCCAGCCGCTCCTGAACCTGATCGCGGATTTTTTCCGCAATGCTGGTGGGGTCGCCGCGCAGGGACAGCGCCTCTTCACTGTGGTTGTCGTAGGGGTATTCGTTGGCCACGTTGCGCAGTGCCGCCTCGCTCTGGATAGTGACAAAGCTCTCGTAGTCGTCCACCTCAAAATAGGCTTCAGCGGAGTCCACCACTTTCCATACCACCACCGTGGCGATCTCGATCGGGTTGCCGTTGGCATCGTTGACCTTGAGCCTGCCACTTTCGAAGTTGCGCACCCGCAGAGAAATCGGTGTGCGCTTGAACACCAGTGGATTGGTCCAGCGCAACCCGGTGGTGTGCTCGGTGCCCACATACTTGCCGAACAGCTGCAGGATTTTCCCCTGATTCGGCGCCACCATAAACAGGCCGTGCCAACAGAACACCACCAACAGAGTCACTAGCGCCCACAGGGCGGCAGCCGCGAACTGTTGTGACACCAGGCTCCACACCACCATGCCGATGGTCAGCACCTGCAGCGCCAGAAGCACTGCCAGCATGCCATATCCACTCACCGTAAAGGCGCGTTTTTCCTTGATCATCCGGGACTCCTTGTATTCAGGCCACAAATTAGATATCACTTTGATATCAATCTAGCATCACATAAATCAGCTGCCAAGGATTTTCGGACGCACGAGACCTGCGGATGGAGCGGCGTCCATCTGCTGTGGTGAATTCGAAATGAGGGAGGGAACTCCGGGATGCGGCGTACCGCGACCCCGGCGACAGGATTACAGGCCGAGGGAAACCGGGGTGCCCTGCTGCTCGGTCAGCACCCGATCCAGCAGGGTTGGCAGATCTTCGCCGGTGGTGGTGCATTTCCAACCCGGGTTCTGGAAGCCGAGGTGATAGCCCCCGGAGCGCGCTGCCACCCACAGTTCCTGCACCGCGCTCTGGCGGGACAGGATCACCTGGGTGCCGTTGTCCTCCAGGGTGATGGTCAGTACCGCGTCCGCGCGCTCGTAGTCCATGTCCACTTCACATTCATCGAGGGCGTCTTCGATCGCGATCAGGGTTTCTTCGATGGCGGCGTTGTAGGCGGTTTGCGTGGCGGCCTGGGTCATATTCCGGTTACTTTTGTTACTGTGTTGCTGAAGGGAGAGGATCGCTATACTAGCAGGCTTTTCCAGTCTTCTCGTACCGCGCTTTGCGGCAGGAAAACCGATGCGTAAACCGATTACCCTCCTGGCACTGTCACTCACCCTCACCGGTGCGCTGACCGCGTGCGGCCAGAAAGGCCCTCTCTACCTGCCCCAGGATACGGCGGCACCGACCGCCGCTGGCGCCGGCCAGCCGCAACAGGAAACCGACGGAAAACAGAAACAGAGCCCGGCGCAGCCGCCCGAACAAGACTCTCAAAACAATACCGAGCAACACACGGAAGCAGAAGCAGTAGCCAAATGAGTGAATTTCACTACCAGCAGGGAAGCCTGTGGGCCGAGGGCGTCAGCCTGGAACAGATCGCCGAACAGTTCGGCACCCCCACCTACGTTTACAGCCGCGCGCACTTCGAGCGGCAGTACCGCGCCTACGCCGATGCACTGGGCGATCACCCCGGGCTGATCTGTTACGCCATCAAAGCCAACAGCAACCTGGGTGTGCTGTCTGTGCTGGCACAGCTGGGCGCAGGCTTCGATATCGTGTCTGCCGGTGAGCTGGAGCGGGTCATCCTGGCCGGCGGCGATCCCGCCAGAGTGGTGTTCTCCGGCGTAGGCAAAACTGCGGCGGAGATGCGCCGCGCGCTGGAAGTGGGCGTGCACTGCTTCAACGTCGAATCCGAATCCGAGCTGGAACGGCTCGAGGCAGTCGCCGCAGAAATGGGAACGGTGGCCCCGGTATCCCTGCGCGTTAACCCGGACGTGGATGCCAATACCCACCCGTATATTTCCACCGGCCTCAAGGAAAACAAATTCGGCATCGCCATCGAGCGCGCACCGGAGGTGTACCGCAAGGTCGCCGCCTCCAGCAGCCTCGAGGCGGTGGGTGTGGACTGCCATATCGGCTCCCAGCTCACCGAGATCAATCCGTTCCTCGACGCGCTCGACCGCCTGTTGGTGCTGATCGACCAGCTCGCTGAAAGCGGTGTCGAACTCAAGCACCTGGACCTGGGTGGCGGCCTCGGTGTGCGTTACCGCGGCGAAGAACCGCCGGAGGTGAGCGACTATCTGGGCGCAGTCAAAGAAAAGCTTGCCGGGCGCAATCTGGCCCTGGTACTGGAGCCCGGCCGTTCCATTTCCGCCAACGGCGGCACCCTGCTGACCCGGGTCGAATACCTGAAGCGCACCGAAGAGCATAATTTCGCCATCGTCGATGCGGCGATGAACGATAACTTGCGCCCGGCCCTGTACCAGGCGTGGCAGGATATCGTGGCCGTTACCCCGTCCAGCGGCGAGACCGAGAGCTGGGACATCGTTGGCCCGGTGTGCGAGACCGGCGATTTCCTCGGCAAGCACCGCCCGCTGGCGCTCGAGCAGGGCCAGTTGCTGGCGATGCTTTCCGCCGGAGCCTACGGTTTCACCATGAGCTCCAACTACAACTCGCGCAGTCGCGCTGCGGAAGTCCTGGTGGACGGCGACAAAACTTACCTGGTGCGCGCACGGGAAAGCCTCGCGGATCTGGTACGTGGTGAATCCACGGTGCCGGCCAAGGATTGAAGAGACAGGACGGACGAGACATTCCCATGCGGCTCAAATTCACCAAAATGCACGGCCTAGGCAACGACTTTGTAATGGTCGACGGCATCACCCAGCGGGTAAAGCTGTCGCCGGAGAAGGTCCGCCAGATCGCCGACCGCCACACCGGCATCGGTTGCGATCAGCTGCTGCTGGTCGAGGCTCCGCGAGATCCGGACGTAGATTTCCGTTACCGCATCTACAACGCCGATGGCAGTGAAGTGGAAAACTGCGGTAACGGCGCGCGCTGTTTCGCCCGCTTTGTGCGCGAGCGACGCCTTACCAGCAAGGAAAACATCCTGGTGGAAACCGCCGCGGGCACCCTGCGCCTGAATGTACAGGGCGCCGACCAGGTGAGTGTTGACATGGGCGAGCCGGTACTGGAGCCCGCACTGATTCCGTTCGAGGCCGATATCCAGGCGGAAAGTTATCCACTGGAAGTGGACGGCGAAACCTACAACGTGGGCGCCGTATCCATGGGTAACCCCCACGCGGTCCTGCTGGTGGAGGACGTAATCAAGGCGCCGGTGGAAACCCTGGGCGCCGCTATCGAGAGCCACCCCCGCTTCCCCGCACGGGTCAATGTGGGCTTTCTGCAGATCGAAGACCGCACCCGCGCCCGCCTGCGGGTGTTCGAGCGCGGCGTGGGCGAAACCCGCGCCTGCGGTACCGGCGCCTGCGCCGCCATGGTTTCCGCGCGCCTGCGCGGACTGGTGGACGAGGAGCTGCAGATCACCCTTCCCGGGGGCACCCTGACAATCCACTGGCCCGGGCCCGGTGAGCCGGTTACCATGACCGGACCCGCGACTGCGGTATATCACGGACAGATAGTACTCTGAGAACTCTCCCTGGAAGCAGCCGAAGACCACAATGACCGAACACAGCGACGCCCCCCTGATCGACAGCGCCGTCGAGGCCAGCCTGGAAAAACAGGAAGCCAACGACAGCGAAAACCAGCGCAACAAAAAGCTGCTGTCGCGGCAGGTGGCCCGCTATCTGATGCAGAACCCCACCTTCTTCGCGGAAAACATGGAGCTGCTGGAAAGCATCCAGCTGCCCAAGGAATCCGGCAAGACGGTGTCGCTGATGACCCATCAGACCAACCTGCTGCGGGAGCGCAATATCGAAATGCGCCAGCGGCTGGATCAGCTGCTGCAGAATGCGCGGGACAACGACCAGCTGTTCCTGCACAGCCGCCGGCTGGTACTGGCACTGCTGGAAGCCCGCACCGTCGCGGAAGCCGGCGACGCCCTGCTGAAAAGCTTCAAACAGGATTTCAATGTCGAGGTCACCGCGCTGACCCTGTTCGGGCCCCTGCCCGGCTCGGGTAAACAGCTGGGCGATGTACGCAGCAGCTCCCGCACCAGCGCCGAGACCGCTATCGGTTCCATCCTGCGCAATGGACGCACCGTGTGCGGCTCCCTGCGCCCCACGGAGATCGCCTACCTGTTCGGCAAGGACGCGGATCGCGTCGCCTCTGCCGCGGTGGTACCGCTGGCGGGCCAGCTGGGCATCCTCGCCGTGGGCTCCAGCGATCCCAACCATTACCGCTCCAGCCTCGGCACCCTGTTCCTGTCCTACATCGGCGAGATCCTCGAGCGGCTGCTGCCCGACCTGCTGGCACGGAGCTGAGTCCGATGCAGCTGGCGGCCGCCACAGACGCCTTCCTGCGACATCTGCAGCACAAGAACCTTTCCCCCCATACCCTCGCCGGGTACCGCCGCGACCTCGACAAACTGCAACTGCTGGCGGATGAGGAGGGGCGCGGCGACGTCCAGTCCCTGGATGAAATGTGCCTGCGCAGCTGGCTCGCGCGGCTGCACCGCAGCGGTCTCTCCCCGAAAAGCCTGCAACGCTGGTTATCCGCCGTGCGTACCCTGTTGCGCTTCTGTGTCCGTGAGGGCTGGCTGGCCGCGAATATGGCCGAGGGACTGCGCGCGCCCAAGGCGGAGAAGAGACTGCCGAAGCTGCTCGATGTGGATGCCGCGGCGCAGTTTGTGGAAAGCCCGGACGGCCATGCGGGGGGCAACACCGAGGATGCGGCCAGCGACCTGCTGGCCCTGCGCGATACGGCGATACTCGAGCTCTTCTACAGTAGCGGACTGCGCCTGTCGGAACTGACCGGACTCAACTGGCCAGATCTGGACCTGCGCGGCGGCGAAGTGCGCGTGACCGGTAAAGGCAATAAAACCCGCCTGCTGCCGGTTGGACGCCATGCCCGGCGCGCCCTCGAGGAATGGCGCCGCGAAGCACCGCCATCCATCGCCGACGCCCTCGGTGAATCCCCGGTATTTACCAGTGCCAAAGGCAAGCGGCTCGGCAATCGCGCGGTCCAGCTGCGCCTTTCCCACTGGTCCCGGGCCGGCGGCGCCGAGCAACCGGTCCACCCGCATATGCTGCGCCACTCCTTTGCCAGCCATATGCTGGAGTCCAGTGGCGACCTGCGCGCCGTGCAGGAACTGCTCGGGCACGCGGATATCAGCACCACCCAGATCTACACCCACCTGGATTTCCAGCACCTGTCGCGGGTATACGACAAGGCCCATCCGCGGGCGCAAAAATCTGACGACGATTAAGCCGTCGGCGCAGTATTCCATGTGTCGGCGTCACGCCAGGAAGAGACTGGAAGGGAATTGAGGGAACGCAGCGAAAACAGGATGGATGGAAACAGCCCCGGAAGAATCTGGCCCCGGCCGAGGCCGGGGTGACACAGTGACTGTGCGCATACCGGCGGGTGCCGGTATCCAGATATTCCTCGCCTGACGCGCTTAGATGGGCCGACTGCCGTACTTCGGCTGTGGCTTGCGCGGCGGGTCTGCGGTCACTTCCGGGTCAATCTCGTTGATTGCCCCGCCTCTGGCGAGGAAAGCCTCGACTTCGGCATTGAGTTGACTGCGAGCCCGTTCCCGGGAGGTGATGGAACGCTCTTCGGCAAACTCCTCGTTGTCTTTCGAACGAGCGCTGGACTGATCTTCTTTCATAGTGATTTACCCTGTAACTTGATACCCCTGTTACAGAGGGAATACCCCTGCTGCCGCACTCCATCCCGGAATACTCCGCACGCACCAATCAGATTCCTTTCTCAGTCCCGTTCCACGTGAAGCAAAAACCGGTTCTGCAAATCAAATCCGCCGGCCAGAAGATTTCCTGCGGCGAAATATTTATAGGCAGTGTCCAACCAGCCTGCCAGAAAAGGTTCCCGAATTCGGTAGAGTTTTTTTGCTCGTTTTTTACCCGATTTATTGCACTTGGTTATGCAATTTTTACCGCCAGGGTTTTGAACGCCGTCACGACGCATAAATCACTTTTGCGCCATTCGAACAGCCGTGCTTTTTAAACCGGATTTACAGGCACAAAAAAGCCCCGCGAGCGGGGCTTGAAAAACACTGTGTCGGATTCTTTGATCAGACCGCTTCGCTGCCAGTTTCGCCGGTGCGGATACGGATGACTTCTTCGAGCGCAGTGATGAAGATTTTGCCGTCACCGATTTTGCCGGTCTGAGCGGCTTTGGTGATGGCTTCAACGGCGCTGTCGACCATGCTGTCGTCAACCGCCAGTTCCAGTTTTACCTTGGGCAGAAAATCCACTACATATTCAGCGCCACGGTACAGTTCAGTGTGTCCCTTCTGGCGGCCGAAACCCTTAACCTCGGTAACGGTCATGCCCTGCACGCCGACCTCAGACAGTGCGGTGCGCACGTCGTCCAGTTTGAATGGCTTAACCACAGCCGTAATCAATTTCATTGACTTATCCCCTGATTATGTTTCTTGCGGGCACCGGCCCGAAAACCGGTGCCGGAAGATTCTTGCCGCCGCCGGCCGGGAGCTTCCCGCACCGACGGCTAGTTTATGAGCGCTTATTTGCTCATAAATTCCGGATAAGCTTCCATTCCGCACTCGGCCAAGTCAACACCCTGCTGCTCTTCTTCCTCGGTAACACGGATACCGGTGATCAGCTTGAGGGCGAACCATACCGCGAAGGAGGCCGCGAATACCCAACCAAAGATGGTAGCAGCGCCAATCAGCTGGCCGCTGAAGGAAGAGCCGTCGTTGGTAAGCGGTACCAGCAGCAGACCCAGCAGACCAACTACACCGTGCACGGAGATGGCGCCAACGGGATCGTCGATCTTCAGCTTGTCCAGGGTGATGATGGAGAATACCACCAGGATGCCACCCAGGGCGCCGAACAGGGTTGCCTGCAGGGCAGTCGGGGTAGAGGGCTCAGCGGTAATCGCTACCAGGCCAGCCAGGGCGCCGTTCAGCAGCATGGTCAGGTCGGCCTTGCCGAACAGGATGCGGCCGGTGATCAGCGCGGCAACAGCACCGCCAGCGGCAGCGGCGTTGGTGTTCAGGAATACCATGGCCACGGAGTGTGCATTGGCAGCATCACCCAGCTTCAGTACGGAACCGCCGTTGAAGCCGAACCAGCCCATCCACAGGATGAAGGTACCCAGGGTAGCCAGCGGCAGGTTGGCACCCGGAATGGCGTAGATTTCGCCGTTCGGGCCGTATTTGCCTTTACGTGCGCCCAGCAGCAGTACGCCAGCCAGAGCAGCAGCGGCACCCGCCATGTGAACGATGCCGGAACCGGCGAAGTCGGAGAAGCCCAGGTCGCCCAGGTTGTACAGGCCGAATACATCGCCACCGCCCCAGGTCCAGTTGCCTTCCAGCGGGTAGATGAAGCCGGTCAGGGCAACTGCGAATACCAGGAAGCTCCACAGTTTCATACGCTCTGCAACCGCACCGGAAACGATGGACATTGCAGTAGCGACGAACACTACCTGGAAGAAGAAGTCGGACGCACCGGAGTAAACGGAGTCACCTTCGAAACCGTTTTCTGCGGATGCAGTCAGAACACCTTCGAGGTCGAAGGCTTCAATGCCGTTCAGCAGCCAGCCGCCGTCGTACATGATGGCGTAACCGCTGACCAGATACATGGTGCTCGCGATCGCGAACAGCGCCACGTTTTTGGTAAGAATCTCGGTGGTGTTTTTAGAACGCACCAGGCCCGCTTCCAGCATGGCAAAGCCCGCTGCCATCCACATGACCAGTGCACCACACACGAGGAAATAAAATGTATCAATTGCGTACTGCAACTGAAAAATTTGATTTTCCATTTTTCGCTCCGTTTAACCCAAACTTCCCGAGTTGCCCCGGCAGTTATTGTCTAATGATCAAAGAATCGTTTTGGCAATCTGTTCTGTTATTTAGATCGCTTCCGAACCGGTCTCGCCGGTACGAATGCGGATTGCCTGCTCAAGGTTCGCAACAAAGATCTTGCCGTCGCCGATCTTGCCACTTTGCGCCGCAGTACCAATTGCTTCCAGCACAGAGTCAACCTGGCTGTCTTCAATCGCGATCTGCAACATGGTCTTAGGCAAAAAGTCCACCACATACTCCGCTCCACGATAGAGCTCGGTATGTCCTTTCTGTCGCCCGAAACCTTTTACTTCACTCACGGTAATGCCACTGACACCGGCCTCAGCCAGCGCGTCGCGCACTGCGTCGAGCTTGAATGGTTTAATTATTGCGGTTACCAGCTTCATGGGTTCCCCCTACAGTAAGAGCCCACTCACAATGAGCGGGCTCAATTTGTTGTAGCTATTACCAGCTGTAAGTCGCTCCGGCGAGTACGGTCGGCTCACACCAATCGGTGAGGAAGCACTCTTCGTCGCTCACATCGGTTCCCACCAGAGACGCGCTCAGGGCGAGACCACCAAACTCCTTGCCAACTGACACGGAGTAATCGATGTAGGAGTCAGATCCGTTCAGGAAAACTTCCTCATCAAACAGGTTCAGGCCGGCGCTCAGGTCCAGGGAAATATCGTTGGCCAGCGCGAAAGAGTAGCCAGCGCTCAGGTAGTAAAATTCACCCGCCTGGTACCAGTAGTCGTCGGAGTAGGCAAAGCCAAGGCTTGCGTCGCCGATGCTCAGGCTGCCGTAAACTTCCTGGTAATCCTCATCGCGATCACTACCGTGATAAGCGTAGTAAATGTAGCCAACGTCATAGCCGATTCCACTTGCGGTTTCACCGGCATAGCCACCGTAGAAATCCTGCTCGAAATCGGTTTCGTCTGAGCCGTAGGCAAAGTCCACTTGCGATGCCCAGGTGCCCAGGTAAACGCCGTTGCCCATGTCCAGATCAACACCGCCCTGGATCGCAGGACCGGTATCGGTCTGGGAAATACCGCGGAAGCGATAGTCACTCACCACACCGATATTTGCGCTGAGGCTGGGACCGTCGGCGGCAGTTGCTGCGCCGCTAATCGCCATGGCCAGCAGACTTCCGGATACGAGGGCAGCAATTTTGTTATTCAGTTTGGTTCCCACTGTTTGGTTCTCCTAGATCTCTGTGTGAAATGCTCGTATTACTTTTTTTATATTTGCAGCTTCGACTTCGCCGGGGAGACGGCACTCGCCGCACACGCCCAGGCACTTCCCCAGAAGACCTATCCCTGCCTTCTTTACCAGGGCGATTCGCACATAGGTACTTGCAGAGTTAGTGCCAACTTTAAAAAGACACACAAAAATCAATGAGTTAGCGCTGAAAAGCGGTGTTTTGCAGGCAAACAGAACGGGGCGGTCAATTAATATGCGCAAAAAGGGTGCGCACCAAAATGGAACCCGCACCACCAGCGGGCACCAGTTATGAGCGGCGCGCCAAACTTGAACCAACACGGCGCACAACAATCGGCGCTTGGTGGTAAAACCCCGCTGCGGTACTATTTCGCTTCGTTTTATAGCGGTTTCTTAGTGGAGAATTGCGCGTGGCCCGTGACAAATTGCAAGATTTATTAACCGAGCTGCAACAACAGGGGGCAGTGATCAGCAGCGACCTGCGCGATGCACTCGAGGTCGCGATGGGTAAACTGCCACTGGTCAGTCAGCGCGAATTCGATATCCAGGCGGCGAAGCTGGCGCGTGCAGAGGAAAAGCTCGCACAACTGGAAGAACAGATCCGCGCGCTGGAGGGCCGACTCGGCGACTGACCAGACAGGGCGTGGCGACAGGTTAGTCGCACAGCCGTACAGAATTTCAGGGACGACAGCTTTTCAAGGAAGAAAGTGAGCCTATCCATTACCTACGCCCGCGCACAGCTGGGCATTCAGGCGCCGCTGGTGACCGTGGAAACCCACCTCGCCAACGGCCTCCCCGCATTCAATATCGTCGGCTTGCCGGAGGCAGCGGTACGCGAGAGCCGCGACCGGGTGCGCAGCGCCATCGTCAACAGCCACTTCGAGTTCCCCCAGCGGCGCATTACCGTGAATCTTGCTCCCGCCGACCTGCCCAAGGCCGGCGGGCGCTACGATCTCGCTATCGCACTCGGCATCCTCGCCGCGTCCGGGCAGGTGCCCGGTGAGACACTGGAAAACTACGAGTTCATCGGCGAGCTGGCACTGTCCGGCAGCCTGCGCCCGATCCCGGGCGCCCTGCCCGCCGCCATGGCATGTCGCGACAGCGGCCGCACCCTGGTCACCGATACGGACTCCGCGAGGGAAGCGGCACTAATCGCAACACCCATCAAATCCGCCACCACCCTGTTACAGGTCTGCGCGCAGCTGCATGGTCGCGAACCGCTGCCAGATGCGGTTCAGGACATGGAACAGGAAGCGGTTATCTGCGCGGACCTGGCGGACGTGCGCGGGCAGCTGAAGGCGCGACGCGCGCTGGAGGTGGCTGCCGCCGGATCTCACAACCTCCTTTTCTACGGTCCGCCCGGTACCGGTAAGACGATGCTGGCCAGCCGCCTGCCCGGCATACTGCCTCCGCTGGCGGAAAATGAACTGATCGAGGTGGCCGCACTCTACTCCAGTGCCGGCCTGGATCGCGTACGTCAGCGCCCATTCCGCGCCCCGCACCATTCCGCCTCCCCCACCGCCCTGGTGGGCGGCGGCAGCAATCCCCGCCCGGGGGAAATCAGCCTGGCCCATCGCGGTGTGCTGTTCCTGGATGAAATGCCGGAGTTCCCGCGCTCCGCGCTGGAAATACTGCGCGAGCCTCTGGAGAACGGCGAGGTGCGCATCTCCCGGGCCCGCGCCCAGGTCACCTTCCCCGCGGACTTCCAGCTGGTGGCGGCGATGAATCCCTGCCCGTGCGGATACCTCGGCGAGCCCCGTTGCCGCTGCACCCCGGACCAGATCGATCGCTACCGTAATAAATTATCCGGCCCCCTGCTGGACCGCATTGACATGCAGGTGGAAGTCGCGAGCATGAGTGCCAGCCAGTTGCAGGATGCACCGGTGGGTGAAAGCTCGGAGAGTGTGCGCAATCGGGTGCGTAGCGCGCGGGACATACAACTGGCGCGGCAGGGAAAAATAAACGGCGAGCTGAAAGGTAGTGAGCTGGATAAGTACTGTCGGTTGGGCAAAGTGGAAAGCGCCCTGCTGCGCGCCTCGGTGGAAAAGCTTGGCTTGTCTGCGCGCAGTTATCACCGGGTATTGAAAGTGGCGCGCACGCTGGCGGATTTATCCGGACAGGAAAATATCGGTACCGGACAAATTGCGGAGGCGCTGGCCTATCGCAACCTGGATCGTAAAACTGTCATGCCGGCATAGCCGCCTGGTAATCGCGGTAGCTCAGTCGATAGAGCACATGTTCCTGCATCGGGTGCCCCTCGGGCAAAGCGGGATGCAAAAAATTTTCATTCTGTTGCATACCCAGCTTTTGCATCACCGCGCGCGATCGAAAATTTCCCGGCACGGTAAACGATACGATTTCTTCGAGAGCGAGCTGCTCAAACCCGACCCGGAGACTAACCCGCGCGGCCTCCGTCGCGTAACCTTTCCCCCAGGCTTGCGGCGCTAACCGCCAGCCGATTTCCACCGCCGGTGCAAACGGCATATCGTCGGTGACATGTTTGATACCGACAAAGCCGATGAACTGCTTTTCACGCAGCGTTTCCACGGCCCAGAATCCCCATCCATGCTTTTCAATGTGCGTTATCTGGCGATCAATTCCGGCATCGCTTTCTGCGCGGTTCAACAGCGCGGGGAAAAATTCCATCACGCGCGGATCTGCGTTCATCGCGGCAAACGGCTCGCGGTCACTCTCGCGCCACTGACGCAACTGCAGGCGCTGTGTTTTAGGTTCAATTAACTGCATCACTGCTGTCGGCGCTCTTTTTCGATGCGTTTATCCAGTGCAATTTGTGCAGCTGTGGAATAGTCGCGACAATCCATGACCTTTTCCTGTGTCGCGACATCACCGTAACTCCAGCCACTGGCGCCGGGATGCGGCGTCAGCAACAGCTCACAGGGAAGATCCCGCACCTTGGCAAGGGTCAAGCGAAAATCGCGCACGATGTACGGGTAGCGAGGATTGTCCAGCAACTGGTAACCGGGCGCCGTCAGGCTGTCCACGTAGGCCACATCCAGTTCTTTACCCTCACGCTGCTCACGCCAGGTCCACGCCATACTCCCCGGTGTGTGCCCCGGAACAAAGTGCACCTGAAACTGCAGGTCCCCTAACGCAATGATTTCCCCATCCTGTACATAGCGATCGACTGTAACAGACGGGTATAACAATGCGTCACCGAAATGGATATCACCGGCACCGCCACTGGCCAACAGGTGGGCAGACTCCGCATTTGCCACAACCCTTGCTCCGGTCGCGCGCTTGATGGCGGCAAGAGGACCGGCATGGTCGGCGTGCCCGTGGCTGAGTAATATCCATTTCAAATCCCGCGGCGCCACCCCCAGAGTGCGCATATTCGCCAGCAGATGATCTGCTGCCTGCGGCATTCCGCCGTCGATCAGTACCGCGCCGCTGTCGGTTTTGATTAACAGCGCAGTCAAACCGCGAGTGCCGATCTGCCATACATGCTCGGTGATCCGCAGTGGCTTTACGGGTGTACGCCAGGAATCGGGGACTTCGTAGGCTTTCAGTTGTGGCAGCGGTTTTTCTTCTGCCGCTAGTGGCGCAATATCGGCAGCCAACATCAGGACGCCTAGCCCCGAAATCTTCATTATGTTTTGCATAACAATACTTCCCAACGTCTTCCATCACCGGTGAGAAAAAATCGCTCTACTCCCGGACTCTATCCAGATACGGAATACGCAGCGACATAAAACGACGATAAAACTATGACTTTTTCGCCTGCACCAGCCAGCGATCCAGCTGATCCGCAAATGCCTTGCGTTCTTGTTGCCCCAGCGGCGGCGGCCCGCCGGTGTGGACACCGCTGGAGCGCAGGGTTTCCATAAAGTCGCGCATATTCAGGCGCGCGCGGATATTGGCTTTGGAGTATTTTTCCCCACGGGGGTTGAGTGCGGTGGCGCCCTTGTCGATCACCTCCGACGCCAGCGGGATATCCGCCGTGATGATCAGGTCGCCCTCGCTGCAGCGCTGCACGATTTCGTTATCGGCCACGTCAAAGCCGGCCGTCACCTGCATGGCGCGGATGAATTTTGATGGCGGCACCCGTACATGCTGGTTGGCCACCAGGGTCATTTCGGTTTCGGTGCGCTCGGCGGCGCGAAACAGGATTTCCTTGATCACCGTGGGGCAGGCGTCGGCATCGACCCAGATTTTTGGCATTAATCAGTTTCTCTCAATTGTGAGGGCGGTTGTTCGTCGGCGGGCGCACCTGCATCGCACTTCTTGCACTCCAGCTGCAGTCCCAACATCCGGGTGCGGCCCGCTACCGATGTGACCCAGGGACGATTCTGCCACGGTGGATCATGGCGCACATGCTGGTTGTGGCCACAGGCGAGCTGCGCCACCCAGTGGGCTTCGTCGTCGCGGTGATAGCCGCTAATCGGTTGCTTCATAAAGGCAGTCGGCAATAAAAAAAGGCACCTCAGAGAGGTGCCTTTATAGACAAATATTCGCGGAAGGTAAAAATCAATCTCCCGCTGGGGCCACCTGTGAGGGTTGTTCGGAGGATTCGGCCTTTTTCTGCCAGCGCGGCAGGTTGCCGTTGATAAAGACGAGCAGGAACACCGCTGCGCCCAGTGCCGTCCACACATCGAACATGGCGAGCATAAAGCCGATCACCAGGGCGCAGACCATCTCCAGCGGCTTTTTCACCAGCGGCGCGGCCACCATGATACAGGCGAAGGCGGTGAGCGCGAGGGTGAGCATCAGGGCGATGGCCATGATCGGCTTGATCAGGCTGATCCAGGGCCAGCACAGGTAGATCAGCGGCAGACCAAAGCCGTAGTAAGAGCCGATCCCACTGTGCAGGTTGCGCATCTTGTCGCGCCCGCGCCGCCAGGTCTGGATCACCACCGCGTGCACCCCGGTCCACAGCACCCCCTGGTAGGGAAACAGCGGTGCGAATACCGCGGAAACGGCATTGCGCAATGCAACGGCGATTTCGCTGCGCTCGAAATTGGTATCGATGGGGTCGTCTTCCCGCGCCGCTTGTGCGCTGTGGATCATTTCCGTACCGGTAACAAAATCCCCGAACAGGATCACGTAGGCCACAAACGCCAGCGGCAGCACCTCCAGATACATCGAGACAGGCGGCCAGCCGATACTCAGCGGCGACACCTTGGCCAGGGTCTCCGCCACCGGCGGCAAAAACAATCCCCAGCGGATATCAAACTGGATTTCCCCGACGAGCACCCCCACCACCGCGGCGGCCACAAACCCCGGCAACAGACCCAGACAACAGACGCTGTCCAGCCATTTGTAGCGGGTACGCAGGTTCTGGACCGGGGCGGAAAATGTGAACAGCAATGACACCAGCAGCGCGGTGATGGCACTGAAGGTATGGGTCTCGAACAGCGCCACATCCTTGATAAACACCCGATCGAGGGCGGATATGGCAGCGCCAAAGATGATCCCCGCCTTCAGCGCCACCGGCAGTGCGCGCATCATCCGCTTCGACAGTCCCGACAGGCTGAACACCAACGCAATGGCCGCCAGACTCAGCGACAGCGCGGTCATCACCTGAAACCGCTCCGGCCCCTCGGGATAGCCGCTGACGATAAAGGTGAGTACCAACGGGAAGGCCGGGGTCAGCATCCCCGGAGCGAAGGGCTCGCCGAATACCACAAACGACGCACACAGCACCGTGTTGGCCAACAGCAACAGTGCCAGCGCTTCCTCAAATGACAAGCCAAAGTAGCCGATCATCACCGGCGCCATGATCAGGCTGGTGCCACTGGCTACCACCAGTCCCTGTATGAACTGGGAGGGGACGAATTTGAGGTGCAGGAAGGGGACGCGGAAGGTAAAGGGCCCCCAGCGCCAGCCGCCGGATTTAGCCGGGCCGGGTTTCTGGTGAGAGGTATCCAGGCGGCTGCCCGGGGAGTTGGTCTGATCCATCGCCTTTAGCTCGTTATTGTTATTACCTCTTCGAGCTTAGGTGGGGCCAGTCCGGGTCACCATTATTTGCCAGGTAATCATTCCGCCTGCATTAGCGACCGGTACAGCAGTGGATGGTCATCCGGTACCGCTGCCAACTCCTGGTCGCTGACCACTCGCTCTCCGTCGTCGCGATAGATGCGACCGATCAGCAGGCGCGGCTGTACCAGTTGCGAGGTGGAAGATAGGGTGTCGTTGTACACGGTCAGGTTGACCAGCCCCTGCTCCGTCTTGAGTGTCAGCGGGTAATCGCTGGTGTGAACCAGGCGCCTCCCCAGTTGACGCCAGTTTTCCGGCATAGCGCCGGCGGCCTCAAGCCGTTCCAGCATCTCCCACCCGGCGGGATTGTCGCTCTGCAGGGTTTCCATGGTCAGGTACAGGGCCAAGCCACAGGACAGCGCCATACCGTTGTGCAGGTGGGGACGCAGGCCTTTGGGGTGCATCACCAGCTCGTACATGTTCGGGTCTTGCAACAGCGCCGGGTCCACCCGCGGCAGGAAGAACGCCAGCCAGGCGCGGTTGACGGAGATCACCTGTCCGAAGCTGTCCAGGGCAAACGCCGGCTCGGGCTCGGCGCGGCTCATCGCGTTCTGCATGGACTTGTTCATCCACACCGCCAGTTCAGGGGAGTCAAACACCGACTGATCCGCAGAGAAGCCCGCAGCCGTCAGCAGATAGGCGCGATCGCGGGCGCTGAGCCCGAAACAGTCCGCCAGCGCCGCCGCCACCAGCCGCGACGGCTGTGAGCGCCCGGTCTCGAGGAAGCTGATATGCCGCGTGGACACACCGAGCTTCTCCGACAATTCCTCCTGGGACATTCCCAGGGTCTTGCGCCAGAAGTGCATCAGGCGCCCGAACGCGCTCTCGCCGCGGGATTGCTCCACCAGGCTGAGTGGTGTGTTGGTCTTCATGTTGCGGACCTGTGTTATCGGTTGTTCTTATGCTGTTCCCTCTGGTGGGGAATCTCGTCGTCGCTTTGATCAATATAAATCCAATCGCCAGACGCAGCCAACCCGCGGCGCGACTGATAGAATCGCACCCTCGTGTCATTCACCGTCATATCCACTACAGCTGTACCCCATGACCAAACTCAACCCGCGCCAGGCGGAAGCAGTCAAATACATCGACGGCCCCTGTCTGGTACTGGCCGGTGCCGGCTCCGGCAAGACCAGTGTAATTACGCGAAAAATCGCCTATCTGATCGAACAATGCGGCTATCAGGCGCGAAATATCGCCGCCCTGACCTTTACCAACAAGGCCGCACGGGAGATGAAAGAGCGGGTTGGCAAGCTGATCACCGGCCCCGATGGCAAGAAATCCAAGGCGTCCCACGGCCTCACCGTGTCCACCTTCCACAACCTGGGCCTGAATATTCTGCGCAAGGAATACCGCGCCGCCGGCTTCAAACCCGGCTTTTCGATTTTTGACTCGGAAGACGCCCGCGGCCTGATCAAGGAGCTGATGCTGCGCGACGGCGACCTGGACACCGATCTGCTGGACCGGGTGCAGAACCAGATTTCCAACTGGAAGAACGACATGCTCTCCCCGCGCAAGGCGCTGGAAATGGCCCAGAGCCCGGGGGAACAGGCCATGGCGGTGGCCTACGGGCGCTACTGCGACGCCCTCAAGGCGTACAACTCGGTGGATTTCGACGACCTGATCATGATCCCGGTGCAGCTGTTCGATACAGACCCCGAGCTGCTGCAGCGCTGGAGAAGAAAAATCCGCTATCTGTTGGTGGATGAGTACCAGGACACCAACAGCTCCCAGTATCTGCTGGTGAAGTTGCTCGTCGGCAGCCGCGGCGGTCTCACCGTGGTGGGCGACGACGACCAGTCCATCTACGCCTGGCGCGGCGCGCGCCCGGAAAACATGAGCCAGCTGAAGCAGGACTACCCCAACCTGCGCCTGATCAAGCTGGAGCAGAACTACCGCTCCACCAGCCGCATCCTCAAGGTGGCCAACCACCTGATCGCGCACAACCCGCACGAATTCGACAAGGCGCTGTGGTCCGATCGCGGCCTCGGCGACGAGATCCGCGTGCTCAAGGTGACCAACGAAAACGAGGAAGCCGAGCGCGTTGCCAACGAGATTTTCCTGCAGAAGGCCCGCCGCGGCGCCCAGTTCATGGACTTTGCGGTGCTCTACCGGGGCAACCACCAGGCTCGCCTGATCGAGATGAAGCTGCAGGAAAACCAGATTCCCTACCAGCTGTCCGGCGGTACCAGCTTCTTCGCGCGCGCGGAAATCAAGGACGTGATGTCCTACCTGCGCCTGCTGGTAAACCCGGATGACGACAACGCGTTCCTGCGCATCATCAACACCCCGCGCCGTCAGATCGGTACCAGCAGCCTGGAGGCGCTCGGCAACTACGCGAAGGGTCGCGAAGTTTCGATGCTGAGCGCCTGTACGGAAATCGGTTTCAAGGAACATATCACCGAGGCCGGCTATGAGCGCTTGAACCGCTTCGCCCACTGGCTCGAGGGCGTGGCGCGCAACTGCCGCGACAACAGCCCGGAATCGGCGCTGCGGGAGATGCTCGACGATATCGACTACGCCGGCTGGCTGTCCCAGAACGCCAGCAGCGAAAAGGTCGCCGAGAAGCGTATGGAGAACGTCTACTGGCTGCTCGACTCCCTGATGAAGACCATGGAGGGCACCGACGACGAGCTGGAGCAGGACGTGCGCCTGGAACAGGCGATCTCCAAATTGATCCTGCGCGACATGCTCGACCGCCAGGAAGAGGAAGAAGCCACCGACAAGGTCAGCCTGATGACCCTGCACGCGTCCAAGGGTCTCGAGTACCCGCACGTGTTCATGATCGGTATGGAAGAAAACCTGTTGCCCCACCGCAACAGCATCGAAGACGACAATATCGAGGAAGAGCGCCGACTCACCTACGTGGGTATCACCCGCGCACAGAAGACCCTCACCATGACCCTGGCGGGCAAACGCAAGATGTTCGGGGAGAACCAGGACACCACGCCGAGCCGCTTCCTCGACGAATTGCCGCAGGAAGACTGCATCTTTGAAGGGTTTGGCCAGGCGACGCCAGAGCAGAATCAGGCCAAGGGGGAAGAAACCCTGGGCTCGCTGCTGAGCATGTTTGACTAGAGACAGTGGCGGCGATGAACCTCGTTGTTCGCCGCCCTCCCTCAAGACATAAAAAAAGCCGCTCCATGAGCGGCTTTTTTGCACCGGTGTAAGCAGTCGCTTACTTGCTGCCTTCCACCATGTGGTCAACAGCGGCCTTCACTTCATCGTCGCTGCAGTCCATACACAGGCCGCGCGCCGGCATCGCGTTGAAGCCGTTGATGGCGTGGGTGTAGAGGGTATCGATACCCTTGTCGATACGCGGAGCCCAGGCAGCGGCATCGCCAAACTTGGGCGCGCCCGCAGCACCGGTCGCATGACAGGCAGCACAGTGGCCGGTATACACGTCGCTGCCGCTGCGGGTACCACCGGAAGAGGCACTGGCTGCCGGCGCCGCTGCGGCACACTCGTCGCCCTGCATACAGGTCTTGCCGGCCGGCGCGATACGCTCGGCGATCTGTTCATCTACAGACTGCGCCACAGCTACTGCCGCACCAGCCACCACGGCCAGGGCCGCCACGAAATTCAAAACAACTTTCATCCAATCCCCCTAAAGGCCTTGCGCGGCCCGTAGATTCCGGTGTGTTAGCCACATACCTCTACAATTCAGCCGCGCATTATAAGCATAGCGCCCGCCTGTGCGAAGGCCTGAACCCAATCCCGTTGCAAACGGCGACTTGCGGCCACGGAATCTGCGGGTAAAAACCTACGTCAATCAACGGGGTCTGGCGAGGTACCCCGTGCCACCGAGGGCATCACAGGCTAATGGGTACCCGGCACCATAGCGACCGTGGTCGACGGTAAACCGATGCAGATTATTTGCCTTCCACCTCGTAGGGCATCTGCTCCTTGTAGGTGCCCCAGTCATTGACCAAGGTGTCCACCACACGGCTACCAACGCGGTAAGCGCTTTCCAGCGACAGCTGCAAGCCGGCGTAATTCTCACCTTCGCTGAGCAGGCTCTCTGCCGCGGTCATACCCGGGTGCGGCACGGTGAAGTTGCTGGCGGTGCGCAGTACCATCAGGCGGTCATAATCCGCCTTGCCTGCGCGGTCGAGATAAATGAGGGATTGTGCGGTGCCGGTATCTTCCATGGCGGAAGATACAAAGCTGCCCTGCCCTTCACTCCAGTAATCCACCCATTCGTTGGCCCATTGGTTCAGGTAGTCCCCGTGCCAGAAGGTCATGCCCGCGAGATTGTCGCCCTTGAGCACGAACGGCTTGCGCTGCGCATTGGGGAAGTCGGTAAATGCCTTGCGGTCCTCGGCAATGTGCTCGTCATCGCCAAGATCGATGTCTTTGGTGAGCTGGAATGCCCATTCGGTCAGTTCGCCGTTGATTTGGAATACCTCGCCCTGGTTCGGCGGGCGCTTCTCCGGGTAGGGGCCCTTGCTGAACAGCGGGAAGTTACCGGTGGACCAGTCTTCCGGCAGCTCGCGGCCGTCGATCTCGTGCATCAGGTCGCCGTCCACCAGCCATTCCGCCCAGGCGGCAGAACCGATGGAAGCGTCCGCGGGGTCGAAACCGGAAATTCCGGCCACCAGCCAGTAGGCCTTGCTCAGGTCAAAGCGCGGATCCAGTCCCAGCGCCATTACCGCAGAGGCGGATTTGTTGGTGCCCATACCGGTCACCATACCCAGCACACCGGTTTCCGGGTTCAGGAACAGATCGTGGTGAGATTGGGGAAAGGGAAAGCGCTGGCTCAGCTTCTGGCGTTCCTTCCACAATTGGAATTCCCCGGCGGTATCTCCCTCGTCCTCGCCGATTTCAAACATATTCACCACCACCACTTTTACCGGGATCGGTGATGGGGTTTGCGCGCCCTGTTTTTCTGTCGGTGCTTCAATATTTTTTTCACAGCCGGCGGCTACCAATAAGGACAGCAGCAGGGAAGAAAACATCCCCTTGGAGAGAGCGTTATTCAACATCATTTTTTCTCTTGGTTTTCCATCAAAAATTTAGTTCGCGGCCATCGCAGGCGTGGAGTACTCGCACAGCGTGTATTTTTTACAGATGAAACTGTGACTACGCGGCACCACGTCACTGAGCGCGCCTGAACCGCGACGCTGGAAACGTTTTTTGAAACGTTCGAGCCGGCGCTCGTAGTCCTGCAGCAATTCCCGCTTGGTTTGCGCATCAACAAAACTGTGCTGCAGGGAATTGCGGCCCAGTGACGTCAACTCCTCCCAGGACAGGTTGAACTCCTTCACGGCGACAAAGTATTCGTCGGTCATATTGGAATCCCACATGCCGCGGTCATCGGTAGACAACGCCACCGGTATACCCATGCGCAGATACTCCGGAAACGGGTGCTGGCTGTAATCGTCCACGTAGTCCAGCAGGAGATTGCTGATCAGGTTGATTTCCACCAGATAATCGCCGCTGCGCATCAGCAGCATGGTATCCGGATCGCTGATCAGGTTGACGCCGTGCCCGATACGGGTAGCGCCCAGCAACAGCGTATCGCGGACATGATGATTGGGTTCGTCCACCTCGCCGGCGTGGATAGACAGGGGAACACCGGGAATATCCCGACGCAGTTTGCGCAGGGTGGGCAGGAACCGCAGCGGGTGGCCCTTGTCATTATCTTCGCGGCCCACCATGTTGATGCCCACAAACAGGTCGCGGTTCTGATCAACATAGCGGTAGATCCATTCCAGGTCTTCCTCCGCATTGCCGATAAAACGCAGCAGGTAATACTGCATGCGTGCGGTAACGCCAGTGGCCAGGGCATCGGGCTCTGCCAGTCGCTGGCGGAAAATATCCGCGACCTCATCCGTGGTAAAGGCGCTGCCATCGGGGCGACTATAGAAACGGGTGCCCTCCATGGTCTCCAGATAGGTGAGTCCCTCACGCGCAAACGCCTGCATGTTCTTCACCAGCATTTCGGCGTTGATATACGGGTTGTGGCCGAGGTCGTTGAGGCGCTGCCAGTGGGTCTGGAAGAATTCCTCTCGTCCCTCATGTTCTTTGTCCAGCCGCAGGCTGTTCATCCACGCGGCTTTCTCGCGCGCATCCAGTGCGTCGATTTTTTTGTATTCGCTTTTTTCACACTCAGACAGCGCCTCGAAGCTGGAGCCCTGCAGGTTGCGGAAATACATCAGATAGGGCGCCATGCCGAACATGTCACTACCGTAACCGGCACAGTTGTTGATGCGCACCCGGGTGTAATACTCGTAGCCACCATTGAGTTTTTCATTGGTAGCCAGCTCGTACCACCACTCGCTGAAATTTGAGCCGGTGAGATGATTGTGCAGATCGCCCCCTTTGGGCAGGGCATAGAGGAAGCGATAGAGTTCGCGGTCGTCGGCGGAGGACTTGAAATCCTCGAACCAGGGTTCGACTGCATTGACTGCGGGACTAATGGTTGTTGCCATCAGACTCGCAAAGATTGCCAAAATAGGATAAATGGCAGACTTGGATCGCTTAGTCATATTCACACTCAGACTCCAGCCTCTAAAAACAATAAACCCGGTGAACGATTCTTGTAGCAAGAATCTACCGGGTTAATGTGATGTTTCAATGGTCATCCGCACAGGCCACTGCGTCGTGCCTGCACGGAACCATTTTTGCAAGATTAGAAGTTCTTGCGGAATTCCACTCCGATAATACGCGGGTCGTTGACGAAGCCGGTCAGGTTATTGAAATCAATCTGGCCCTTGATGTTCTCCTCGTCGGTGATGTTGCGGCCGAACAGCGCCACTTCGTAGTCACCGGAGAAACTGGTGTATCCGGCGCGCAGGCCACCTTCAAACTGATTGTCGATGGTGTACTCTTCCGCGGTGTAGAGCGCGAGATGGGTTTCACCCTGATAGGCCCAATCGGTATAGAAGAACATCTCGCCATCATTACCCACCGGCACGCCGTAGCGCAGGGTGAAATTGAACACACTCTCCGGCGCAGACTGGAAGGGGTTACCGTCAATCATTGCCAGGCCATCAGTAGTGAGCGGATTGGTGACGGTACACTGCCCGGAACCACAGGGTGCGGTCGTCAGGTCGGCATCCTGAATTTCGGTATCCGCAAAACCGACACCGGCAGTCAGCAGCAGATTTTCGGTGGCTACCCACTCCAGATCTACCTCGAAGCCCTTGCCCACACCTTTATCCGCGTTCAGCAGGCGGTTGAAGTTGCCACCCCCACCAACAGCGGTCAGCTGGATATCGTCGATCTCGTAGAAGAACACCGCGGTGTTGAGGCGCAGGGTATCTTCCAGCAGGTCGGCCTTGTAACCCACCTCAAAGGAAGTGATGGTTTCCGAATCGGCCACCGACGGGCTGCCTTCAAAGGCCACGTCGCGGGCCTGAATGGACTGGGCACGGAAGCCTTCCGACAGACGTACATACAGGCTGGACTGATCGTTGAGTGCGTAGTTCAGGCTGCCTTCCCAGCTCAGCTGGTTATCATCGATCTTTACCGGGTCGTAGTCCTGGATCCCGGCAGCACCGATAACCACGGCAAAGCCATCCACGTTCTGCTCACCCACCACCAGGGATTTTTCGTCGTAGGTGTAACGCAGGCCCACGGTACCGGTCAGAGCATCGGTAAAATCATAGGAGGTCTGACCGAACAGCGCCCAGGAAGTGTTGCCATGGCTGACGGTGGTAGCACCGAAGAAGCCATCGATACTGGTCACATCCAGATCGGCATCGTAATAGAAACCACCCAGCTGCCATTGCAACGGATCATTGGTGTTGCTGGCGAGACGCACTTCCTGGGTGAGCTGGGATACATCCGCTTTATCTTCGGTAACCGCGTCAAACGGAATAAAGCCGGGACCATCGCCTACCACGCCGCCGTCGATATCCCCTTTACTGGAACCGTCCGCACCTTCGTAGGCAGAGATGCTGGTCAGCAGCATGTCGCCCAGATCCCACTCCAGTTTCAGGGACGAACCGGCGCTTTCATATTTCTGCGGGTTATTGTCGCCGCTGTCGTAGTACACCGCATCGCGATCGAAGCTTTCGTTTAACTCACCGTTTTCACCCTGCTCGTAGATATTCGCACGGAAAACGCTGGCGGTACCGTCGAGATCGCGCTGGTGCACATTCAGCAGCGCGGAGAAGTCTTCCGTCGGCGTCCACAGCAGCTGCCCGCGGGCGGCCACTTCGGTAAAGCCGCCCATGACATCGCCTTCCCCGGTATAACCGTTGTCGATCCAGTCGCCGCGGGACTGACGCAGAACCGATACGCGGCCGGCGAGTTTGTCATCAATCAGTGCGCCGCCGAAGGCGCCTTCAATATTGGCGGTGCCCAGTTCACCGGCAGCCACTTTCACGTAACCTTCGTTTTCCTGGGTGGGCTTGCGGCTATCGAACTTGATCACACCCGCGGTAGTGTTGCGGCCAAACAGCGTACCCTGCGGACCGCGCACCACTTCCACCTGCTCCACGTCGAAGATCGGGAAGCTTTTCAGCACCACGTTTTCCTGCACCACGTCATCGAAGATGATCGAAACCGGCTGCGACGCGGCGAGATCGAAGTCGGAGTTGCCCAGGCCGCGAATATAGAATCGCGGTGCCGCGCGCCCGTTGGAGGATTCCGCGTACAGGTTTGGCACCCGCGCGGCCAGCGCGAGAATGTCATCGCCGGCAGTAAAAATGCTTTCAAAGCCCTCACCGGACAGTGCCTCTACGGAGATCGGCACATCCTGCAGCCCTTCCGCGCGTCTCTGGGCGGTGACGGTGACCTCCTCCAGCACTGCCGTTTTACGTTTTGCCTCGCCAGCCTCCTGGGCGGCGGCCACCGTCGGCAGGGTCGCAGCGATAGCGGCAGCGAGAAGAGTGGGTGTGATTGCCTTGCTCATTGATCAGTATCCTTTGCGCAAACCGAGTGCCGGAACAGGCAGCCGGTGGTCTTCGGTTCTCGTTGTATTTGTTCTGTGTGGTGTATCCCGATAACCAGAAGAGCAACGAGCGTGCCAAAAAATTAACCGATTAGTCAGATTGGCTGGGTATGTCGCCCGCCAATGGACACGGGCGACTGCGGTGCGCTAACCGCATCCTGTTGCTCAGCCAGCGTCAGGGCGCATGCACCGCAATCTTTCACGGGGCTCTCTGGCGCGCAAATTACGCACCGTTTTAAGCCGTTTACGTATTGGGCGCCGCTAAATTAGCGCGATGCGAGACACAATTGCGTCCGCCCCCATGGTGCAGCCTCTCCAACCCCACTTTTTAAAAGCCCCGCGAAGCATTTCGACGTCACCCAAGACAATTTCTGACAACTTGGTCAGCTTTTGGCACATTTTGTGCGAAACAGACTTCGGCGCGCGCTCCGAGGTGCGAGCCAGCAGCGGCCGGGATGTGTCGATGGCCAGCAATCCAACCCAGATAAACAGCAAGGTGACAGAACCATGTACCGCTCCATTCTCAACGCCGCATCCCGGGCGCGTTCCCCGCTCAGCGTGGCGATTGCCCTCGCCATCGTCCCCTCAGTGCTGCACGCCAACCAGCTGGAAGAAGTCACCGTTGTGGCAGAAAAACGCAGTGAAAGCCTGCAGGACCTATCCCAGGCGGTAACCGCGATGTCCAGCGATGACCTGGAGACCAAGGGCATCGAGTCTTTTGTGGATCTGAGCGGTGTGGCACCGGGGGTCACTGTGGCCAAGAACGAGGGTTACAAGACGGTGATCTCCATCCGCGGGGTGGGTAATGAAGCCAACCAGAATGCCATTGCCAACCCGTCCGTCTCCTACCATATGGACGGCATCTATATCGCCTCCCCCTTCGCACTGCAGACAGACTTTATCGACGTGGAACGCATCGAAGTGTTGCGTGGCCCCCAGGGCACCCTGTTCGGCCAGAACTCCACCGGCGGCGCCATCAACGTCATTAGCAGCGCCCCCTCCACCGAGGCATTTTCCGGCAAGGTAGATACCACGCTCGGCAGCTACAACCTGCAGAAGGTTCGCGGTTCGGTGAACGTGCCGCTGTCGGATACTGTCGCCATGCGTACCTCGCTCACCAGCGCCACCCGCGACGGCTTTTCCAAGAATGTCCTCAACGGGCAGGAGCTGGACGATATGGAGAATCTGAGCCTGCGCACCGACTGGCTGTTTGATCTCTCCGCCAACACCAGCCTGCGTGTATTCGGCCAGGCGTTCGACGAAGATGCCAACGGCGCTGCCATCAAGGGCATCGACGACCCGACGCCGGACGAACGCAAACTCGCCCAGGACACCCGCTCCAAATACACCCTCGAATCGCGCATCGTCGGCGCCATCCTGGAAACGGACCTGGGTGCTGTCACCCTGAAAACCCTGGGCAGCTGGCAGAAAGATGACATTCTGGTAGTACGCGACAACGATCGGCATTCTTACGAGTTGAACCCGGAGTACACCATCAGCGCATTCGACCCCGAAACCTCGGAGGTTGAAACGCGTACTCTTGAGGTCAATATGATTTCCAATCAGCCGCTGTTCGATAAGGTGGACTGGATCGTGGGTGCCTTCTACCTGGATACCGAACTGGAAAACCACATTCGCGAGGAGCTGGATACCAACGGCAACGGCGTGCTGGACGGCTACCCCACCACCTTCCCGGACGTGTTTGCCGGCGATGTCGGCTTTATCTCCGACGCCTTCCCCACACGGGAATCCCTGTCGCTGTACGGCCAGACCACCTTCTACGCGAATGACACCACGCGCCTGATTACCGGCCTGCGCTACACCGAGGATGAGGTCTACAGCGAGGTCTCCAACTTCTTCGTGCCGGAACCGGATATCATCGAAGCGGAGACCGACGTGGTCACCGGCCGCCTGGCCCTGGAACACGACCTGAATGAGACCACCATGGTGTACGGTTCCTACACCCGCGGCTTCAAACCCGGCGGCAGCAACCTCACCTACGGCAATGGTGAAGACGGCTCCCCGGCACTGGTGGACCCCACCTTCGAAGACGAGACCATCGATGCGTTCGAGCTGGGGATAAAAGCGGAACTGCTGGACGGCCTGCTGCGCACCAACCTGGCTTCCTTCTACTACCAGTACGACAACCTGCAATTCCAGGCCACTGACCCGGACATTTTCCAGGGTGGCGTGGCCAACATTCCAGAGTCCGAGATCTACGGAACCGAGCTGGAAGTGACTGCGTTGCTCGGCAGCGCCTGGCTTCTGGACCTGAAGCTGGCGGCGATCGAATCCGAGATCACCTCCGACTTCGACGCCCTGGACAATGTGGCCGTCAGCGGCACCTTCTTTGGCGACGAGCTGCTGCGCTACAACAGCCGCGAGAATGTGAACGGCAACGAACTGGCCAAGACCCCCGGCATGACCGCCGACCTCAGCCTGCAGTACACCAGCACCTTCGACTCCGGCACCGCCTTCACCGGCACCCTGCAGTACACCTACCGCGGCAGTTTCAGCCAGCGCATCTTCGAGAACCCCGCTGTGGATAAAGTGCCCGCCTACAACGTGGTGAACGCCGTGGCCGCCTTCGACCTGCCCAACAGCTGGGGCTTTGACCTGATGGCCATGAACCTGTTCGACGAAGACGGCGTCAACTCCCGTATGAGTGACGTGTTCGGCGTCAACGCCACCGGTGTCGAGCTGATCCCGCCGCGCCAGCTCATGGCCCGCGCACGCTACCAGTTCTAACCCCCTTCCCTCACAGGACCGGCCCGCCCCTCAAGCGAGGGAGCGGGTAACCGGCACAAAGTCCAAATCCCCGCTTTGCCCTATCCCGGTGCTTCTGTATAATCCGCGTCCGCGCCCGGTTAATGTAACCCCTTGATTCGGCGCACATTCCGCCCGTAGCTCAGCTGGATAGAGCGTCGCCCTCCGGAGGCGAAGGTCAGAGGTTCGAATCCTCTCGGGCGGGCCATATATAAAAAAGGCCACCCGTTGGGTGGCCTTTTTTATATATAGTCCCAAGCCCAAGGGCTTCGACCAATTCCCAGGTTCGACTCGCAGGCGCAAAGCGCCGGAGAGCAGCGAGCCCGCAGGGCGAAGCTAATCCTCTCGGGTGACTTTTCTTATATGCCACCTCAAGCCCGAGGGCTCTGACCAACTCCCAGGTTCGACTCGCAGGCGCAAAGCGCCGGAGAGCAGCGACCGAAGGGAGCTACCCGGAGCGAAGCGGAGAGCCGCGAACAACGAGAGCGCATCCTCTCGGGCGACCTCGTTCATGTTAAAAAAAACCCCTGCTCATACGCGAGCAGGGGTTTTGTTTTATCGATCTGAGAATAAGGTTTGGCTGACATATCTTATTCCAACCAACTTCCCAGAAATCGACTAAACCGCAATAGGTTTATATTGTTGCAATACAGATCAAAGCCGCAGCGTATTGGCCTTGAATTCACCGATACAATAATCCGCAGCCGCGTGTAATTCCTGCTTCAATCGCGCTGCCTCGTTCCCCACCAGCTCGTCATAGGTAGGCGCCGTCTCGCTATCCTCATGGCTAAATTTGCTGCACATAGATTCGGCGAGTACTTCCTTGGTGGAAGTGTCGACCAGCCGTAAAACTGCGCTGTAGCCTACTTTGTATTTATTCCAAGTGGTTGGGAAGTAAACGAAGTTCCAATTTGTGGTGCGCACATCCAGCAGCAATCTGGCATCACTCACTTGCGCAGTGAGATCGTCCAGCTTGGCGCCAGAGGTTTCAATTCTGGTATCTTCAAGAAGACGCAGCGAGTATTCCTTGGCCAGCTCTGTAGCCAGAGAGTCATAGATATAGCCGGCAGGGTCTTGAACATTATTTTCGGCGACCAGCTTATTGCCCGCAGAAATCATGGCGACGGCACCAAGTGCGCCAAATGCACCTTTACCGGCCGTCATCGCTGCAAAGCCCGGCTTTTCACTGGAGAAAGATCCGCTGATGGCTCTACCCTCTATCATCGGAATCGACTCTTCAGACAAAGGCACTGTTTTAACACCAGCACAGCCAACAGCAGCAAGCGCCAGGCTCAGGATGAAGAGTTTCTTTAACATTATATTTCCCCCAGTTATTTGAGTGGTTTGTTGGTAAATTTTTATTTGAGATTATTGTTTATTTTTCACAAACACCGCATAGCAAGCTGGCACAAACAACTGCTCTCGACCCGCCGCCTCTTATCCGATCGAAACCGTCAAAAAAACATGCTTCCAGACTGCTGCGAGAGTTTTCCAAGCCTATAGTCAGCGATATGGCACAATAATACACATTTCTACTATCCACACAAAACTTAGCATTTTATTTGCATTTATATGCTAAATATCGAGGTGAAAACCTAATTTAAATTTAACCGGGGTCCATCACCCTTGCCGTGACGGCCACACCCACTGACCAGCCAAGGGGATTTCTTGCTGTCGTATGTTTTTGCAGCATTGGGCGCCGCATTAGGCAGTGTGGAAATATACAACCCGTCGCGCGGCCATACATAAAAAAGGCCGCTGATGCGTAAACATCAGCGGCCAAAGACAGGACCAAATGAAATTTATTTAACGCTTACAGCAGCATGTAAGTCCGCATGGTGATCTGCTTGGTGTGACTGCCCTGCGGGCCAGCCATCTCCACGCGCAGATGTACAAACTCACCCGCTTCGCCCGCATTCGGGATAGTGGCAATCCACTCACCGTCTACCTGCTCCACCTCTGCGTCCACCCAGTTGCTTTCAGAGAACTTGGTGGAAACCGGGCAGTACACGAATGCCGGTACGGTATCCACTACACACTCCTGGCCGTAGCCGTACTGCAGGGAGACGGAAGACAGGTCGACTTCACCCAGTCCATCCATTACCCCGGACAGTTTGACCTGCATCGGTTCACCGGCGTTTGCGGTATTCACAATGCTCACCGGCAGGTCGATTACCGGTACCAGAACCGGTTGCGGCCCCTGTTGCTCGGCGCTGGTGTTGAAGGAGTAAATGCCCTGGTAGAGCGAGCCCAGGTGGTCACCTATCGGGGAACGCTCGCCCACGCCTCTCGGGTAGTAGCGAATTTCCAGGGTGATTTCACTGTTGCTGTCGGGCACGGTGAGCAATCCACCATCCGGGTACTGGGTTTCACCATTGACGGTCAGGCCGTAGGCCGCACGTCCGTTGTAGCCACCGGTGCCATCGTGACCGGCCGCATCACCGAACGAGGGGGTGCGGATCTGCAGCACATTGGTATCGCGATACGCGAGGGGGGAGCCACTGCTCAGCAGAGTGCCGCCACGGGGGCCTTTGAACCAGGAAGTTTCCTCTTCGGCGCCAGCAGTCATCAGACGCGGACCGTCGAAGTAACCACCGTTGCTGCGTAACTGGTGGTCGGGCATCACAATGTTGGTCCAGGCATTTTTGCTGGTCGCGGTGTAATACTCTTCACGTTCCACCGGGGTCATCACCAGCTGCGGGCTGCCGGTGGAGTAGAACTCACCGGTGCTGTTGGTCATGGCCATCACATCAGTCCAGGCCGGACGGTCGTCATCCTGCGCATGGTAACGCGCGGTGATTTTATGCATGTCCTTCTCGTGAACCTGCACCAGACCGCCGTCGATGTGCCCATCGGTGATGTGGTTGATGGAGTATGCGTAAGGGGTGCGTTCCGCCGCAATACCAGACCAGCTCACCAGGTTGTTGCCGGCTTCTACCTGGGCCGCGATGCGCTCGCCCTGCTCGCTGCTCACACCGATCACAGGCACCTTGGGTGTACCGTTGATGATGCCCTTGTAACGACCACTGCTGCCCGGGCGATAGAAAATCACACCCGCAGCGCCGTGCTTCATCGCATTACCGACCATGTAGGAGGTCAGGTAGTAGGGGTTGGCAATCAGCGCGATCTTGCCTTCAAGGTCGAACTGTTCCCAGTCGGTGGCATAACCAGCATCGCCCACAGCGACCATTTCCGCACTGCCTTCACCGTGGAAGCTGAGCGCCAGGCCCTGGTTGACGTAATCCAGCTCTTCGCCATTTTCCAGAGTTACCACCGCTTCCGGGGCAATCGCACGGGTAGTCACGAAAGAGCGGAAGCGCTCGTCGTGGCCCTGTGACAAGGCGTAGAAGTTCTTGACGTAGTCAGGCGCCAGCTCCATTGCCGCCAGCTTCGCCGTTTGGGCATCGTCCAGCGCGTAGGTAAAGCCGAAGGAATAACCCTGGGGGACCAGCGGCTTATCGGCCTTGAATTCCACCTTCTCTGCATTGCGCGCATCGAATTCAATGGTGGCGTTACCGGACACCTTGCGACGCAGCACCGCCATCTGGGCCGCGGATTCCACCAGGCCGCCGAAAGCGCTATCGGTATCGAAGGTCATGATGTTGGCGACGATGCTGTACTCGCCTTCCGGCAGTTTCATGCTGGCGACACCGTTATGTACCGCCAGATAATGACCCCAGTCATCTTCGTCGTTCATCACGTAGATTTTCGAGGGGGACTGCGCCGGCTTGCCGCGGTGGTCGGTGACGGAAAAGCTCAGCTCGACTTGCGGCTGATCGATCCAGAAGGAAACCGGAACGGTGAGACGCTCGTCGGTGTTGCCGACAACAGTGCCCTCGATGCGACCGGTGATTGCACCGTAAGCGCCACTGCGCAGGCCAACGGTCGGGTCGATCCAGACCGGTACCTGGACACTGCCGTTCGCCGGTACGGTGATGGACTTGACGCCCAGCCCGGCCAGTGTAGACGGCAATTCCACGGACTCGTCTTCACCGACGATATCCAGCTTCAGTTTGAAAGTTTTGTCTTCAGCGGAGAGGTTTTCCAAGGTGACCGAAGTTTCGGTGTACTCGTAATGACCACCCGTGAAAAAGCCCAGTTCCGGATTCGGATTGGCCACGACGTTCTGAACCATCGCCTGATTGACGTCCATGGGGCCTGCGCCCTGCTCCAGCACGTGCGCATCGCTCGGAGTTACCGAGGACGTCAGTACTTTTTTCAGCTCGCGCGGCGTCAGTTCCGGGCGCGCCTGCTTGAGCAGCGCAGCGCCACCGGAAACATGCGGCGCGGCCATGGAAGTACCGGAGAGAGCGGTATAGCCGGTTTCACCAAAACCACCGGACGCAGCCGCAACCACGGCAACACCCTGGGAAGCGATATCAGGCTTGGAAGAGTGGCCATCCGGGGATGGGCCGCGGGAGGAGAAGACCGCGGTTTCGTTGTTGCGATCGATCGCACCCACGGTCAGGGCGCTGGGCGCACAACCGGGAGAACCGACGGTTTCGCGGGTAAAGCTGTTGCCCGCAGAAATAACAAACAGGGCTTCGTCGCTAAGCGCTTCCACCAGGTCCACCATGGGGCCGTCACAGGAAGTGGCGCTGCCACCCAGGGACATACTGACGATGTCCGCACCCTGCTGTACTGCCCAGATCATGCCGTTCATGATGCCGTAAGTGGAACCACCACCGGTATTGCTCAGGACCTTGCCGATCACCAGATTGGTTTCCGGAGCCATACCTGCCCAAAGGCCATTGGATTCAGCGCCGGTGCCGGCGATGGTGGTGGCAACGTGGGTACCGTGACCATTCAGGTCGTCCACACCGTTGCGGGAATAGGTGAAGTCACGGGAAGCCACAACGCGACCGTTAAGGTCCGCATGCTCGGTGTCGTAACCGGTGTCCAGTACCGCCACAGTGACACCTTCACCGGTGAAGTCCGCCGCGTATTTGCCGTGGGCGCCGGTCAGCGGCACGGTCGGGGTCAGGGTTTCAGAACCGGACACCTTGTGCGCATGGACAAACGCATCCAGCCACACACCTTCTACGCTGTTATCTACGGTCAGCTGGGTCCAGAGTTCAGCAGCCAGGGACTTTTCGATACCGAAAGCGGCGCTGTCGATAATTTCGATTTCACCGGTCAGGGACATACCGTTGAGTGCTTTGGGCACTGCAGCGCCCTTTAGGGTGCCGTCGACGTATTCGACAATCACCGGCAGCTTGCTGGTGGATGCGTCGTCGTAGCCCGCCTCGTAGAGCTTGCTGATATTGAACAGCTCCATGTCCACGGCTTTTGCGTCTACCAGCTGTTGCGCCTTGGGCGGCACCACATAGGTGCTGTCACCGTACTTGTAGATGCTGGTCACTACGTCACTGCCATCTTCACCCATCAGGCGAATACCGGCCAGCGCACCGTCATTTTTTACAACGGCGGAAACCTTGTCACCGGTAATCAGGGTAAAGGTCAGTTCGCCACCAGCAGGCTGCTGCTCGGGCTCCTGGGCCAGAGCGGGAGCCGCGGACAGCCCCCCCGAAAGCGCAAATATGGCCGCGGCCAGGCGACTCACTCTGCCAAAATTATTCATCTTAAATACCTAAAAATTTAATTTTATTCTCATCAACCGCGCCGCAAGGCTCTGCTTTATGTCAGGAACAAGCCCATGGATTTCACAGGGAGAGATTAATATCGCGGGTTATTATTCTGTTGAGGAAGGAATTCCTGACTCTTCAGTTTGCTTACCCGCGCAGTTTTACAAGCTGTCCCTAGTAAGACTTCGCGGTACGTCACAACCTCACAGAACACTGCGTAACGTTGTGTAACACCCCTTGTAAAAAATCGGCCGGTGAGCCTGCGGATATCGCGATCTAATTCAAATAACCAAACCCAGTTTCTACAGGCGCAAGAAATCGAAATAAATTTCTACAAAGAGACGTTCAAAAAATCAGGAAAATAAATGAGAAAATTGGGGGAGGGAGATGTCGTCGAATAAATGCCTCCGTCACGGGCGTGACGGAGGCGCGAAATCAGTTTCAAAGTTTAACCAGCAACTTACCCTGGTTTTCACCACTGAATAGCAGGTTGATACCTTCCTTGGCACTGTCCAGCCCTTCGATGACATGGGTGCGGAAACGGATCTGGCCATTCTGTACATATTTGGTCAGGGCTTCGGTCGCTTCCTGCGCCTTGTCCAGGTGGTCCGGTACCACAAAGCCCTCTACACGCAGGCCTTTCAAGTTGATGTCCATCCAGTTCGGGCCCGGCGCCGGCTGTTCGAAGTTGTACTCGGCGATCATTCCGCACACCAGGATACGACCGAAGCGGTTCATCCGCTTGTACGCCAGCTCCTGAATCGGACCACCGGTATTTTCAAAGAACAGGTCAATACCGTTCGGGCACGCCTGGTCCAGCTCCAATGCGAGGTTGTCAGACTTGTAGTTGATCGCCTTGTCGAAACCCAGCTCTTCTTCCAGCCAGCGACATTTTTCGTCACTACCCGCGGTGCCCACTACGCGCAGGCCTTCGGCTTTGGCCATCTGGCCCGCCAGTGAACCGACAGAACCGGCAGCCCCGCTCACCAGAATCGTCTCGCCCGCTTGTGGCCGGCCGATCTTGATCAGACCCACGTAGGCCGTGAGGCCGGTGACATAAAACACGGACAACAGTGCTTCCGGATCGAGGGAGGGATCCACGACCTGCATTTCCTCGTTGCCGAGTACGTACTCCGCCCAGCCGGTGGTACCGATTACCCGTGCGCCTTGCGGGTAATTGGAATTGCGGGACTCCACCACCTCACCCACGCCGTAGGAACGCATGACCTCACCAATCTGCACCGGTGGCATGTAGCTGTCCTCGCGCGGGTTCAGCCAGGTGCGCATGGCCGGGTCGAGGGACATATAGGTCTGCTTGACCAGGAACTGTCCCTCTTCCAGGGTCGGGGTTTCCAGCTCGACGGTTTCAAAAATATCCGGTGTCAGGTCGCCGTTCGGGCGCTTGCTCAGTTGGATCGCTTTGTAGGTCATAGAACACTCTTTGCTGAACTGCGTGGCAATGATTTGTTGGCAGTGTGATCTCTTTGTACCCGCCCTGAGGAATGGGCAGGCAGGGCTGATTCGATCGCGTATTGTCGCGGCAAGGGCAAGAGTGAAACTTGTCTAAAGGCGTAAATTATTTGTCAATTCACGCCAGATGTTTTGATTTTTCAGGGGGAGAACGAAAGTGGCCTGTTGCGCGGCATTTAACGCAACCAGGAGGGGCGTCGGCGCTCGCGCGCCAGTTTTTTCGCCGTGTCGGAAGGGGCGGCGTTGGCCTGGCGCCACTGTCGTGGACTGACACCAAACCAGCGCTGAAAGGCTTTGGAAAAAGTGGCCAGGTCGGCGTAACCGAGCAGCGCCGCCAGCTGGGTCAGACTGATATCGGATTCTTTCAGGTAGCGGGAGGCCACCGCCTGGCGGGTTTCATTCAGCAGCGCCTGAAAGCTGGTGCCCTCTTCCATCAACATGCGCTGCAACGAGCGGGTACCGAGCATCATGTAGTCCGCCACATAATCCAGGGAAACCTTGCCGCTGGGCAGCAGGTTGCGCAGTAACTGGCTGACGAATGCGGGTAATTCCTTGGGCGCGAGTGCATCCAGTTTGTCGATATGCGCCTGCATCAGTGCGTGCAGGGCCGGATCCGCATCGCTTAACGGCGCCTCCAGCAGTGCGGCATCAAATACCCAGGCATTTCTGTCACTGCTGAACTGGGGCGCGGTACGCAACAACCGTGTGTAACTGCGCGTGGAAGCACCGGCGGCAGTCTGCAGATAAAGACCGCGAGGGTTCCAGTTATTGCCCAGCAACATTTTCAACAGCTGCCAACCGACGGCAACCCCGTGCTCGATTGCCTGTCGCGAGGGAATGCCCTCGCGCAGCACTGGTGTGTATTCGAGAAATGCCAGCTTGTTGTGTATCTCCACCTTCACCGTGCCGCTGCTGGAATGCAGATGGTAGTAGCGGGCGAGCTCCGCCAGGGACTCACCCACAGTGTGGGCGTTTTTCAACAGATACAGCAGCTGACCAAATACAGCCGTTCCCTGACGCAGCCCCAGTTCCAGCCCGAACAGCGGGTTGCCCGATACCTGTGCACAGTCATCCAAAAGCAACGCCATCCGCTGGTAGGAAATCATGCTTTCGGGCTGTGTGAGGATATCTACGGGCAACCCCGCCTTTTCCAGCATCGTCTGTTCGTCGAGCCCCGCCGCGCGGCAGGCTTCGTCGAACAAGACCAGGGATGAGGCCCGGGAAAAATCTTCCATTGTGAAACCTGGTTAACTGTGACTGAAGCGCATTACCCCAACTTCGTCAGCAGCTCTATCGCTTTGTTTTTTTGCGCCTCGCTCAACGCTGAAGTCAGATCATCCGCAATATGGGTAAAACTTACCGTGGCATCCTTGTATAAGGTTTTTCCAGTCTTCGACAGTCTGACCAGGCTTTGCCGGGCGTCTCGTGGATTCTGCACTTTTTCCACCACACCATTTTTCTCCATGGGCAATAGCAGGCGTGTAACACCCGAGGCACTCATACCGATATGTTCTGCCAATTCTATTCGGGAGACTTCCTGGGTACATCGACAAAGGTAATCCATAACCAGGTACTCGGTCAGACTGATACCGTGGACACTCAAGCGGTTACCTGCTTTACGTGCGAGCTTGGCGGCGAGCAACGCGTTCTGGATGACGAGGTTAGCACTGGTAGTTGACATGATGGATATACTGCACAATTAGTTGATTGCGCAAGTATATGTGCAGCACTAAATCTGTCAAGCACGGCTATGTAACCAGCAGATTGGAGCCCAGGCGGGCCCCGCGCCTCAAGAAAACATCTGCGCGCCATATTTTGACAGCAAGACCACTCTATCTCCTTTTTTGCGCTATCCCCGCCTAGACACCGCACCTGTGACGACTACGGTTTACTAGGAAAAATGAAAAAACAGCTGCTTCGGCAGGTTAAGAGGTAAGGCAGGCTTGATCGAACAACTAGACGCCGTATTGCTGGCCCGTGTGCAATTTGCTTTCACCGTGTCGTTCCATTTTATATTCCCGGCGTTTTCCATCGGCCTGGCGAGTTACCTGATGGTGCTCGAAGGGCTGTGGTTGAAAACCGGACGCGGTGTCTACGCGAATCTGTACCGCTATTGGCTGAAGATTTTTGCCATAGGCTTCGGTATGGGCGTGGTCTCCGGCGTTGTGCTTTCTTATCAGTTCGGCACCAACTGGTCGGTGTTTTCTACCAAGGCAGGACCGATTATCGGGCCACTCATGGGCTACGAGGTCATGACCGCGTTCTTTTTGGAAGCGGGCTTTCTCGGCGTCATGTTGTTTGGCATTAGCAAGGTGGGAAAGGGGCTGCACTTTTTTTCCACCTGCATGGTGGCATTCGGCACATTTATTTCCGCTTTCTGGATTCTGTCGGTCAACTCCTGGATGCAGACGCCAGCAGGTTTCGAAATCAATGCCGACGGGCAGTTTGTGCCGGGCGGGTCCTGGTGGGACATCGTCTTCAACCCGAGCTTCCCCTACAGGCTGGTGCATACGGTAACCGCGGCGTACCTGACCACCGCTTTTGCCGTTGGTGGTGTTGGCGCCTGGCACCTGTTGAAAGACAGCACCAATGTGGGTGCGCGCAAAATGTTTTCCATGGCGATGTGGATGGCGGTGATCGTGACCCCCTTCCAGATCGTCGCCGGTGATATGCACGGTTTGAACACGCTGGAGCATCAGCCGATCAAGGTGCTTGCGATGGAGGGGGATTACGATCCCAGCCCAGAGGGCGCACCGCTGATTCTTTTCGGCCTGCCGGATGACGAGGCAGCAGAGGTGCGCTACAAGGTGGCGATACCCAAACTGGGATCACTCATCCTGAAACATGATCCCAACGCGCCCCTGCCAGGCCTGACCGATTTCCCCCGGGATGAATGGCCGCCGGTAGCCATTGTTTTCTGGTCTTTCCGAATCATGGTTGCGATCGGCTTTGCGATGCTAGCACTCGGCATGTGGAGCCTTATCGCGCGACGCCGCAAAAAACTCTATACATCGAAAAAATTACATCGCGCCGCCGTAATCATGGGGCCTGCGGGTTTTGTCGCCGTGATTGCGGGCTGGATAACCACCGAGGTCGGTCGACAGCCATTTACCGTATACGGGTTGCTGAGAACTGCGGAATCCAGCTCTCCCCTGGACGCGCCTGCCGTGGCGGCATCGCTGCTGGCATTTATCGTGGTTTACACCGCCGTGTTCGGCGCGGGCATTTACTATCTGCTGCGCCTGATGGCCCAGCCACCACACCGCGGGGAGACAGAGCCGCCCAATGTGCCCTTCCACGCGGCGGGTATTACGCCGGCATCGAGCATCGGTGCCAGTTCGCTAAAAGAAGCGGGGGACTCCCATGGCAAGCTTTGATCTGCCAACCATCTGGGCCGCCATCCTGTGCTTTGCGGTGTTCGCCTATGTGGTAATGGACGGGTTTGATCTGGGTGTCGGTATCCTTTTTCCGGCCCTGAGTCCGGGCGAGGAAAAGGATCAGGCGATCAATTCCATCGCTCCGGTATGGGACGGCAATGAAACCTGGCTGGTTATGGGCGGTGGCGGTCTGCTGGCGGTCTTCCCCCTCGCCTATGCCATCATATTGCCGGCCACTTACCCGCTGATGATTGCCATGCTGCTCGGCCTGGTGTTTCGCGGCGCCGCGTTCGAATTTCGCTGGCGGGACCCGCGGCATCAGCCGCTGTGGGATCTGGTAATTACCGTGGGCTCAACCGTGGCCGCCGTGGCCCAGGGCATTACCATTGGTGCGCTGCTGCAGGGTATCCGTGTGGAAAACAATGCCTATGCCGGTGGCTGGGTCGACTGGTTAAGTCCGTTCAGCTGCCTCACCGGCATTGCCGTAGCCGTAGGCTACAGCCTGCTGGGTGCTACCTGGCTCATCATCAAAACCGAAGGCAGCTGTCAGCGGCATGCGCGTCGCCTGGCGTTCCGGCTCGGCATCCTCACCGTGCTCGCGCTGGCAGCGGTCAGTGCCGCAACCCCGTTCCTGGATTACGAATACTGGCGACGCTGGTTTGAGATGCCGCAGGTACTGCTCACCGCACAAATTCCCTTACTTGTCGCCATCTGTACCGGATTCTTTTTCTGGAGTTTACGCAAGGGACATGAAGTACTTCCCTTTCTGATGGCACTGGCACTGTTCCTGCTCGGCTTTATCGGCCTGTGTATCAGTATTTTCCCGTATATGGTGCCGCGCTCGATTACGATCTGGGATGCCGCAGCCCCCCACAGCAGTCAGCTGTTTATGCTGGTCGGGGCCGTATTTATTATTCCGCTAATTCTGGCCTACACCGGCTGGGCCTACTGGGTGTTCCGCGGCAAGGTCGGCACCGAGGGGTACCACTAGTGGAGACGCAATCCACCCTGTGGAAGCGGCTGGCCTGGATGGCCGCGATCTGGCTGATGAGCGTCGCGGCCCTCGGTGCTATTTCACTGCTGCTGCGTTGGTGGTTAGTGGGTTAGCCGACTAAATCAAACCGATCCGCATTCATGACTTTGGCCCAGGCGGCGACAAAATCCTGCACAAATTTTTCCTTGCTGTCGTCCTGTGCGTAGAGCTCTGCGTACGCGCGCAGGATGGAATTGGAGCCGAACACAAGATCCACCCTGGTTGCGGTCCATTTCAACTGATCGGTTTTACGATCGCGGATTTCATACAGGTTTTTGCCCGCGGGCTGCCAGGTATTGCCCATATCGGTCAGGTTCACGAAAAAGTCGTTGCTCAACTCTCCTTCGCGATCGGTAAACACCCCGTGCTTGGTACCATCATGGTTAGTGCCGAGCATCCGCATGCCACCGATCAATACCGTCATTTCCGGCGCAGTCAGTCCCATTAACTGGGTGCGGTCGAGCAGCATTTCTTCCGGGTTTACCACATAGTCTTTCTTCAACCAGTTGCGATAACCATCGTGGATGGGTTCCAGTACATCGAAAGCTTCCACATCCGTCATATCGGCCGTAGCATCTCCGCGCCCCGGCGAGAACGGCACGGTAATATCAAAACCCGCAGCCTTGGCTGCCTGTTCGACACCGACATTGCCCGCCAACACGATGACATCCGCAACGCTTGCGCCGCTCTCCGTCGCAATGGGTTCCAATACCGACAATACCTTGGCTAGCCGCTCAGGCTCGTTGCCCACCCAGTCTTTCTGGGGGGCCAGGCGGATACGCGCACCGTTGGCACCACCACGCATATCTGAACCGCGGAAGGTTCGCGCGCTGTCCCACGCGGTAGCGACCATCTCGCCAATACTCAGTCCGCTGGCGGCAATCTTGGCCTTTACCGCATCGACGTCATAACTGGTGCTACCTACCGGCACCGGGTCCTGCCAGATCAAATCTTCCTGCGGCACATCCGGACCGATATAGCGCGCTCTCGGTCCCATGTCGCGATGGGTCAGCTTAAACCAGGCTCGCGCAAACGCGTCGGCAAGCGCGGCGGGGTCTTTATAGAACCGCTCGGAAATCTTGCGGTATTCCGGATCCATTTTCATCGCCATATCGGCGTCGGTCATGATCGGAGTCGTGCGGATGGAAGGGTCTTCGACATCGACCGGTTTATCCTCTTCCTTGATATCCACCGGCTCCCACTGCCAGGCCCCGGCGGGGCTTTTGCGCGGCTCCCACTCGTGGTTCAGTAGCATTTCAAAATAGCCGTTGTCCCACTGGGTTGGATGGGTGGTCCAGGCACCCTCGAGACCGCTGGTAACCGCATCGCGGCCAATGCCGCGCTTGGTTTTGTTGAGCCAGCCGAAGCCCTGGTCTTCGAGGGGGCCCGCTTCCGGCTCCGGGCCAAGTAACTCGGCATCACCATTGCCGTGGGTTTTACCCACGGTATGGCCGCCGGCGGTCAGCGCCACGGTTTCTTCATCGTCCATGGCCATACGGGAAAAAGTCACGCGCACATCGTGTGCGGTTTTGAGCGGGTCCGGATTGCCGTCCACCCCTTCGGGGTTTACATAGATCAGGCCCATCATGACTGCGGCCAGCGGATTTTCCAGATCCCGCTCACCGGAGTAACGGCTGCCCTCACTACCGGTGGGCGCCAGCCATTCTTTTTCCGAACCCCAGTAGGTATCGATTTCCGGATGCCAGATATCCTCGCGGCCAAAACCAAAGCCGAAGGTTTTTAAACCCATTGACTCGTAGGCAATGGTACCTGCATAGGCAATCAGATCTGCCCAGCTTACTTTATTGCCGTACTTTTGTTTGATCGGCCAGAGCAGGCGACGCGCCTTGTCCAGATTGCCGTTATCGGGCCAGGAGTTCAGCGGTGCAAAGCGCAGGTTGCCGGTTGACGCACCGCCGCGGCCGTCGGCGACGCGGTAAGAACCGGCCGCGTGCCAGGTCATGCGGATCATCAGCCCACCGTAATGACCCCAGTCCGCCGGCCACCATTCCTGGCTGTCGGTCATCAATGCGTGTAGATCCTTTTTGAGCGCGTCGAAGTCGAGCTTCTTCAATTCTTCCCGGTAGTTGAAATCCGCCCCCATCGGATCCGACTTGCAATCGTGCTGGTGCAATATGTCGAGGTTCAGGGCCTTGGGCCACCACTCCATTACTGAGTCGCCGCACTCCGTCATACCGCCGTGCATAACCGGACACTGGCCGGAAGTACTGGTCTTGCTATCAGTCATGGTCTAAATCCTTTTTTTGGTAGAAAAGCGCGTAAATATGTCGTGTAGCGGAACGCGGGCCGCCACACTTTTTTGGAGCCTGCCTTTCTATAACACTTCACATCCGGCTCTGTGGCCCCTAGTGGTCACAGGGGTATGCCTTCGCGCCAGAAATTCTGCGTTTTGCGAACCGAAGAAGGCGAAGGCGCCAAAGAACGTCTGCAGCGATTTGTTCATCCTTATCTCCTATGCTTGCGGAAGGTGCCGACTTCCCAGTCAGCCGACGATGGCGCAAAAGTTGAACCGGTCGCAAGACGGCGAAACATTCGGAAATTACTATTCGCAATCGAAGTGGTCGGCGATACCCATCAGCACGACTCAGCGCCAGACTTCAATTCGCAGCCGGGCCCGCATCGGTGAATTGCAGAACAACCACTTCGGCAAACTTCCCAGCCAGTGATGTCAGCGATCAATCCATGAGTACCTATAAAGCCCGTTACCTGAAGCGAGCCGCTAAAGCCGTAGTCCTCCTTGGTACTGCGTTTGTGGTGGTCACCGCGTTGCTGGTGTTTGCCCTGCGCTGGATCAATCCGCCCTCCTCCATGGTCATCCAAAACTGGGAGCGGCACAGCGGTCGCACGGCCAAGCACAGCTGGCGTCCGCTGGAGAAGATCTCACCCAACCTGCAGATCGCCGTCATCGCCTCGGAAGACCAGAAATTCGCGGATCATTTCGGCTTCGATTTAGATGCGCTGCACAAAGCGCTCACGGAAAAGCGCAAACGCACGCGCGGTGCCAGTACCATCACCCAGCAGACCGCGAAGAACCTGTTTTTGTGGAATGGCCGTAGCTACATTCGCAAGGGACTGGAGGCCTGGTTCGCCCTGCTGATGGAAATTCTCTGGTCGAAGGAGCGGATTCTCGAGGTGTACCTGAATATCGCTGAGTTCGGTGAGGGGATTTACGGAGCAGAAGCTGCGGCGCGTCACCATTTTGGCAATTCGGCGCAACGCCTCAGCCACTGGCAGGCTGGTCTGCTAGCTGCAGTTTTACCCAGCCCCAAACGCATGTCGGCCGGGCGACCGTCCGAATATGTGCGAGGACGGGCGTATACCATCAATCGTCAGGTTCGACAGCTGGGTGGGGCACGTTATCTGGAAATACTTTGAATGCCTCTCGTCCGGACATAAAGTTACCCACAACCAGGTTCCTCACAGTTTCCGTAGACAGGCCTGTTAATATCTCCTGGATACCACTAAGGAAGTCGATGGCAAGCGGATGGGGGTCAAAAATGCTGCCCTCAAAGTGGGCGCGAACGTTAATAGAATTCGACAAATAGTAAAGCTAGTGGACTATAGCCGTGCTCAGGATTTCATTTGAATTGTTCTTGCTGGCAACAGTACTCAGTCTTATCACTACTCCCGCGTTATCGGCCAACCCATCCGATTGCGGTGAAGCGAGCCACTGTGAAGCGCTGGACCTCCACAATCAAGTGCGCACAAACCTGAACGCTGGTCGCCTTCCTAACAGTCCCACACCCAATCCACCGGTGGAAATGCTGGTGTACGATAAGGCTCTCGCGCTCACCGCATACCATTGGTCAGCAACCCAATGCACGGCACGGCGTGGACACAACCCCCAACGACGTGAACACTTTATCAACAATGGCGGCAATGCAGCACATCCGTGGGTAGGTGAGAACATCTATTTCGCCAGTGAACGGCTTTCCGATATCGATGCCCTTACCCGGGCAGTCGCCGCCTGGGCCGCTGAAGCAAAGGACTATCGCTACCAGCCCTTCAAGGCGACGGAGACCGGCCACTACAGCCAGTTGATTTGGGACACGATCGATACGATTGAGAACGGTAAAAAGGTTGCGCGCGCGGTAGGCTGCGGGGTTTACCGCTGTGAAAAAGGTCAATATAAAACCATCGTCACCTGTAATTATGCTCCGGGCGGCAATATTCACGGTGTGGTGCCATACCGTATCTAAATTCGCCACACAGCGTCGTCGCAGTTTTTGTAGCCGGATGATTTTGCACCGTTTTCTTTAGCCAATTTCAATGGAAGCTTTACTAAGAGCTCCCAGAAGGGGCACTATTGATGCTCTGTTGCATGCCCAAAAATAAAACAAAAGGCATCCCTGTATGCGGTTCTTCAGTTACAAACAGACCCACGATACGGGTTTTGCTCCTAACCCGTTTGGTTCCACCCTGACGTTGGCAACTTGTAAACCCCTGATTCGTAAACACAAGCGTGTCGGAGATTGGATCGCAGGTTTTACTTCTATCGAGCTCGCGGGTAGCCCGGTTGGAGAAGAACGCTTAATCTACTTAATGCGAGTAAGAGAGAAATTGGCTATCGCTGATTATTTCCATGACCCGCGTTTTGCAGACAAAATTCCACAGATGGAAGCCAACGGCGCTGAATACAAGGCAGGTGATAATATCTATCGCCCTCTTGGGCCTGGAGCGGTACTGCCAGAGCAGTTCGAGCAATTGGAAAACCCCAATCATTGGTCGGGTAGCGGCCCCAGCCAGTTTGATTTACAACGTGATTTGTCTGGCAGATTTGTCCTGATCGCCGACGAATTTTACTATTTCGGAAGCAATGCAATCGCCCTACCCTTTGATGTAAGACCGGCGGTTCCGCGTGGGCAGTCGGGTGCCGGTAAACTTTCCAGTGAAGCGCTGGCACAACGCTGCGTAGATTACATCCGCAAGCACTTTAAGCCGGGACGACACGGAGCCCCCCATCAATGGCCCGAAGACAGCAGTACCTGCGGTAAAAAATCCTGCAGCGCGGCCAAGCCAGTCTCTCCACAAAAACCAAGAGCATCACGAGCGACATGCGGCTCATCTTAAGCCGCAAGGGCTTCGACTCGTCAGCGGGCGGCTGCCCTAGCCCAATACTGCCCGACGGCCGTTTGTGCAGCCTGCCCATTCCCGATAAGCAGTCACCCTGGCGTTATTGCGATATCACTGTGAATGGAGAAAACGCGGGTAAACTGGTTACTGATTTAACCGGCGAGGCCAAGCGCACCAGTCATTTCGCTCATATCGACCCGGATGTGGATCGCAGAGCGCTACCGCGCGATGCCAACTGGCGCGGTCTGCTCGGGCAGGACAGCACGGCACAGGCGCATCTGCGCAACCAGGGGGTAACGGCCGGCGACCTGTTTCTGTTCTTTGGACTCTTTCGACCCGTTGAAGACGCCAATGGCCGCTGGCAATTTATAAAAGCCGAACCGGCCCGCCATATTATCTGGGGTTGGTTACAGGTGGGCGCGGTGCATTCGGTATCCAACCTTGCGCCAGCGGCCCTGCCCTGGGCGCGTTACCACCCGCATTTCTCCGGCGAGCGTGGCCCGCTCAATACCCTCTATGAAGCGAGCCAGGAACTATCGCTGCCCAATGGCAATCGGCCCGAAGTGAGCGGCTACGGCATCTTCAGCCACTACCAGCCAGCGCGACAGCTCAGCGCGCAAGAAAGTCGCAAACCGAGCCAGTGGCGCTTGCCTCAGGCTTTTTATCCACCCTCAATGGAAGCCGCGTTAACCTATCACCAGAAGCCGGAACGCTGGCAATTAGAAGAGAATCACTGCCGGTTAAATTCCGCCGCACGCGGACAAGAATTTGTGCTGGATACGCAAAAGTATCCAGAGATACACCCGTGGCTAACGTCACTATTTACCGACGCATAAGCATCAATAGACTATGACGATTCCAAAATACGATGAAATCATCCCCCATGCGCTGCGCTACCTAGCGGAGCATGGTGAGACCCGTTACCGCGATCTTGAACAACCCCTTGCTGAGCATTTCGGGCTCACACAGGAAGAGTTGGACAAGCCCTACGCGTCCGGCAACGGCACCGTTTTCTTGGACCGTATCTCCTGGGCGCTGAGCTATCTCAATATGGCCAACCTGGTGGAAAAGCCGGGGCGCGGCATCTACAAGGCGGCGCCGGCCGCAGAGTCTTATCTTGAAGACGACATGGCCTTGCGCACCTTTGTACGGCAAAAGGCCGCGGAGCACACTGCAAGGAAGCAGCGCGAGCGCGAGCAAGGTGAAGTGAGCGACGCAAGCCCCATGCTTACCGAGTCGGCCGAGCACCTCACTCCGCAAGACACCCTCAACGCCGCCTTTGACGCCATCCGCACGGAAACACTGGAAAACATTCTGGATACCATCCTCTCCAAGTCACCCTATGAACTGGAGAAGTTGGTGGTGAAGTTACTGGGGCGTATGGGTTACGGCGGCCAGATCAAGGATTCTGGCCAGGTCACCCAGGCGAGTAATGACGGCGGTATCGACGGCATTATTAAAGAGGACGTGCTCGGCTTTGGCCGCGTGCATATTCAGGTAAAACGCTACGCGCGCGATAACAGCGTGGGGCGTGAAGATATCCAGGGCTTTGTCGGCGCGCTGGCGGTGGCGCAATCCAATAAGGGCGTGTTTATTACCACGTCCCGATTCACTAGCGGCGCCAAGGAATATGCCCGCAGCCTTAATGGCAGCACTCATGTGGTGCTGATCGACGGTATGGAACTCGCCCGCCATATCTACGATTACGGACTGGGCATGCAGGTGGAACAGGTGATCGAACTGAAAAAACTGGACGCCGATTTCTGGGATGAAATGAAAGACGCCTAAGGAGGCGTCTTTATCTACCGGAAATGGAACAACTCAAGTCGCTCCAGCGCGATCCCCCTGGTAGCGTTTGAAGTTTTCCGCCTGCTCGAAGATTTCCTTGTAGACCTCGTCACGATCCACCGGCGGGTAGCCATATTTCGCCAGTACCAGGATCAAATCCACCTTCAGCTCGGCCTTGATGTCGTCGCGCTGGCTCCAGTCGGTGTACTTGGACTTGTCATCCACCACGTCTTTCACCGCCTTGGATAACTCCAGCAGCTTTTCTTCCGGGTAGGTAAATTCGTACTTGCCCGCCAGCTTCAACAGGATGTCGTAAAAGGCTTTTTCTTCGATATCGACGCCCAAGTCGGCGAAGGACTCTTTTTCCTTCTTGAGCGCGGCAATCAGGTCGACAAACTCGTTGGTAATGTCATCCCACACCTCGCCCACATAGAGACTGTCTTCCTTGCGCTCGTTGTAGTGATCCACCAGCTTGCGGAATTTCTCCGAGAAATCCATGCCCTTGGTTTTGTTGATTTTCTTAAAATCCTCGATCGCTTTGGCCAGCAGCTTCTGCAGCAGCTTGATCTTGGTATTCGGCAGTTTGATTTTCTCGATCTTGGCCAGGTAGTCGTCGGCGAAGATATCCGTCTCGCCGGCGTCGTCTTCGCCGAGCCTGAAGATCTCCTCCACCCCGTCGGCCTTCAGCGCCTCGGCAATCATCTCGCGCACGCGGACGTTCATCTGCGCCACATCCGGCGCATCGCCCTTGGTGAGCTTGAATACGATGGAGCGTACCGCCAGGTAAAAGTGAATCAGATCGCGCTCACTTTGTCTGATGCGGTCTGAACCACAGCAAATGTCGTAAGCCGCCTTGAGACGCTTTACCAGCGCCATAAAGCGCTTTTCGATCTTGTCGGTAAGCTGCACATACTCGGCGGCCATATTCAGGCAGTTGAGCTGCTCCAGCGGGCTGCCGGTGAAGTAGGGCTGGCTGTCGAACTTGTGGAAGATCTTGTTTAGCAAGTCCAGGTGATCCTTGACCACGATCACCGACTGGGCGATCTCCTCGATATTCTGCTGGTCGGCCTTGTTGTAGTGGGCCAGGGCCAGGTTCATCTGCTTCTTGATGCCGATATAGTCCACCACCAGACCCTTGTCCTTGCCCTCGTACTTGCGGTTGACGCGGGAGATGGTCTGGATCAGGTTGTGGCGCTGGATCGGCTTGTCGATATAGATGGTATCCAGGAAGGGCACATCGAAGCCGGTGAGCCACATATCCACCACAATGGCGATCTTGAAGTTGGATTTGGGGTTCTTGAACTGGCGGTCCAGCTCCTTGCGGTACTCCTTGGTACCCAGCATGTCGTAGAGCGCTTTGTCGTCGTCCTTGCCCCGGGTCATGATCATCTTGATCTGTTCCATGGGCTTGATCTCTTTGCGCTCCCTGTCGGTAAGCTCCGCGCCCTCTTCCGCCGCCAGCACCTCATTCCACGCGGGCCGCAGCGCGATCACTTCCTGCCAGAAGCGGTAGGCGATCTCGCGGCTACTGCACACGAACATCGCCTTGCCCTTGATGGTGGCGCCCTCTTGTAGGCGCTGTTCGTAGTGTTGCACGAAGTCACTGGCCAGTGCCTTGATGCGGTCCGGATCACCGAGGATCGCATTCATATTGGCGCTGGCCTTTTTGCTTTCCTCGATCTGGTAGTCGCTGGTGCCGGCCTCGGCGCACTCCGCGTAGTAGTCCTCGATCTCCTTGAGCTTGTCGTTGTCCAGCATCACCTTGGCGGCGCGGCCCTCGTAGACGATGCGCACGGTGATCTCGTCTTTCACCGACTCGGTCATGGTGTAGCTGTCCACCACCTCGCCGAACACATCCAGGGTCGCGTCGATGGGGGTACCGGTAAAGCCCACATAGGTGGCGTTGGGCAGGGAGTCGTGCAGGTACTTGGCGAAACCGAAGGTGCGCTTGACGCCCTTGTCGGTCACGCGCACCTTCTGATCCAGGTTGATCTGGCTGCGGTGGGCCTCGTCACTGATACAGATCACATTGGCGCGCTCGGTCAGCAGCTCGGTGTCTTCGGTGAACTTGTGGATGGTGGTCAGGAACACACCGCCGCTGTTGCGGCCCTTGAGCAGTTGCCGCAGGTGTTCGCGGCTCTCCACGCTCACCACATGCTGGTCGCCGATATAACCCTTGGCATTGGTGAACTGGCCCGAGAGCTGGTCGTCCAGATCGGTGCGGTCGGTAATCAGCACAATGGTGGGGCTGGCGAACTCCACACTCTTCATCAGCAGGCGCGTGAGGAACAGCATGGTGAAGCTCTTGCCGCAGCCGGTGGCGCCGAAGTAGGTGCCGCCCTTGCCGTCGCCGGCCGGTTTGCGGTGCTTAAGGATGTTCTGGTACAGCCGGGTGGCGGCGTAAAATTGCGGGTAGCGGCAGACGATCTTGTCTTCGCGCTTGGACACATCCGGGAAGTAGACAAAATGCCGGATCACCTCGCGCAGGCGCGCCTTGTCGAACAACCCCTCGAGCATGGTGTGCAGGGCGTTGATGCCGTCCTGCTCGATGGTTTCATCGCCGGTCACCTTGCGCCAGGTGTAGAAGAACTCGTAGGGCGCAAACAGCGAACCCATACGCGAGTTGACGCCGTCACTGATCACGCACAGGGTGTTGTATTTCATCAGCTCGGGAATATCGCGCGCGTAGCGGGTGGTGAGCTGCTTCCAGGCGTCAAAGATAGTGGCGTTTTCGCGGATCGCGCTTTTGAATTCGAACACCACCAGCGGCAGGCCGTTGATATACAGGATGGCATCGGGGATGCGCTTTTCCCTGCCCTCGATCTCCAGCTGGTCCACCACCCGGTAGATATTGCGCTCGTGGTAATCCGGCAGCGTCTGCGCTACAAGCGTTTCCACCTCGCCCTCGGCGGGAATGCGCTGCTCCGGCAGGCCCGCGTAATCAAGTAGCTGGATATACAGGTCTTTCTTGCTGCGGTCTTCGCGCTTTAACAGAAAGCCATCCGCCACCCGCTTGTGGATGGTCTTGTTGCTGTCATACAGATCGGCGGCGGGCAGCCGCTCCAGCTCGTTGATGACCGCCTCGATTTCCGCCGGGGTGATCTTGTCAGCGGCATAGCGCTGGCCGAGAAAGCGGCGCAGGTCGTCCTTGATCAACACCTCGTTGGGCGCGCGCTGCAACTGGCCGCCGGGGGTGTTGGGAAAGCCCTGCTGTTCCAGCAGAGCAATAATCGCTTTCTCTAACTTGTCTTCCGTGAACTTGGCCATAGCGTTAGATCACCTCAGCAAGCTGCTGTTCAGCTTCAGAGACTTGGATCTTTCCGGAAAGTAGTTTTGGAAGCAAAGAATCTCGAAGTACAGTTAGAGCCACTATATTTGAGTTACGAACAGTAGTACTTCCAATAAAAGGGGATACAATTTTTTCGAATTGAAAAAGAATTTTCTTACCAGGATTTAACGTTGGAACCGATTCAATATGACCTTTTGTCACAGCCTCTCTAGATGCGCCCGCATTCTGGCCCATAAGGTAGCTTTTAGTTTTTTCATTTAAGAGATGAAGATGCAGATACTTAGAGGGAACCCCAGCAATGGGCCTAACAATTGCAACGTGCTGATTAACCCTTGCCGGCAAAACATCGGGAGGAACGATACACGTTCTCAAAATAGAAGCACCGGTGATATTGAGAAGGACATCACCTTCTTCTAAGGTAACTCCTTTAAGCTGCTTTGCTGCTTCATCATTGATGTGAGCTAATCCATCCCAAGTAAATTCGGAGTCATATACATTCTGGCTTCGAATTAAGGATACACCGTCCTCTAAATATACTTGGCTTCCACCGCGGGGTGTAGAACCGCTACCGATTTTTGAGGTTAGAGAGCGCAAAGAAACGACTCCCCATCCTTCTGGCACCCAACCCATCTCTTCAGTAAACACAAACCTGCTTGGGAACAGTTGCTGAATCTCGACCGGCAGCCTATGCGCGGAGGCGCTGGCGGCGGTGCGCAGTTCTTGCCTGCCGCGCGCTCTGGCTTGCAGGGCGTCGGGAATGGGGTTGCCGGCGGCCAGGGCGTTGTCGATGACCGGATCAAAATCCACAAACCAGCTTTTAAACAGCGCCTGGGCCATGGATTCCAGGGTGGAGTTGATTTGGCGGTTTAGCTCTATCTTGTCATCTAAGCGACCAAGATATCTGACTATTTGCTCCCTAATAGACTTTATAGGCCATGGAACCGATATATTTTCTATTCCATAAAGAGGAAGCTTTGGCTGCACAGCCCCCACGGTTTGCACAGAAATTTCTCTCTGCCCGAGAGGTGATACTAGGCAGTAATAGAGATACTGAGCATCTATCGCATCTAATCCGCTGAGCTTAGCGCAGTTTTCTGTCTGTGAAGCGGTATCAAAATAGCTATCTATGACGGCAACTAACCCCACAGTACCGACGATAGAAATAATTACATCGTTTTCGTTAACTATGTAGTTCTTAATTTTTGGAAAAACCGAATCTGGTACAAATTCCAACCCCTCTCTGGGTAGGTATTTCTCCCCCATATCCCTTACACGGATATACGGATGAGAATTAGGCTCTGACTGAAGAGACTCACCTTTTGGGAGTCGCTTGCCACCTTTAATTTTTACAATCTCTTTGAGTTGCACCCAGTCAGGAGCCATAACCTAACTCCTCCAGATTCTGCTTAATCACCGCATCCAACTGCTCGGCGTCCGCCATCTGCCGGTAGAGGGTTTGGGTCAGTGCGCGCATCTTTTCTTCAAACAATTCGCCATCGTCTTCCACCTCGGCGGCGCCCACATAGCGACCGGGAGTGAGCACATAGTCGTTGGCTTTAATATCGTCGAGGGTGGCGACCTTGCAGAAACCGGGAACATCCTGATATTCGCCGTCTTTGGCTTCGCCGCGCCAGGCGTGGTAAGTGCGGGCGATCTCGGCGATATCGTCGGTGGTCAGCTCCTTATGGATACGGCTGATCATGCTGCCCATATTGCGGGCGTCGATAAACAGCGTCTCGCCCTCACGGTTGCGGTGGTTGCTGTCACTGTGGCCGGGGATCACTTCCGCTTTTTTGTTTTTGGTGATAAACCACAGGCACACTGGTATCTGCGTGGTGTAGAACAGCTGGCCGGGCAACGCGATCATGCAGTCCACCAGGTCGTTCTCGATAATCTTCTTGCGGATCTCGCCTTCGCCCTTGGTGTTGGTGCTCATGGCGCCGTTGGCCAGCACAAAGCCGGCGACGCCGTTCTCGCTGAGCTTGCTGATCATATGCAGGATCCAGCCGTAGTTGGCGTTGCCGGTGGGCGGCACCTCGTAGCCGGCCCAGCGCGGGTCGTCGGTGAGTTCGTCGGGGCCGCGCCACTCCTTCAGGTTAAACGGCGGGTTGGCCATGATGAAGTCGGCCTTGAGGTCCGGGTGCTGGTCCTTGAAGAAGGTGTCGGCGGGCACCTCGCCCAGGTTGGCGCTGATGCCGCGAATGGCCAGGTTCATCTTCGCCAGCTTGTAGGTGGTGCTGGTCTGTTCCTGGCCGTAGATGGAGATGTCTTTCTTGTTGCCCCGGTGGTTCTCCACGAACTTCACCGACTGCACAAACATGCCGCCGCTGCCGCAGCAGGGGTCGTAGATCTTGCCGTGATAGGGCTCAATCATTTCCGCCAGCAGGTTGACCACGCACTTGGGCGTATAGAACTCGCCACCGCCCTTGCCTTCGGTGGCGGCGAAGTTGCCGAGAAAGTATTCGTACACGCGGCCGACGATATCGACTTCGCTCGCCGCTCCGCCCTCCTGCTCCACGACCGTGTCGATATTGTTGATGGAGTCGATCAGCGCGGCCAGCTTGCTGCCATCCAGCCCCAGGCGGGAGAAGTAGTTATCCGGCAGCGCGCCCTTGAGCGCCTTGTTGTTCTTCTCCACCGTGTAGAGGGCGGTATCGATCTTGATGGCGATATCGTCCTGCTTGGCGTTCTCGGCAATGTAGTCCCAGCGCGATTCTGCCGGCAGGTAGAAGACGTTCTTCATGGTGTAGAACTCCACCATGTCCACATAGTCGCCCTGGCCCTTAGCAATCAGCTCGCGCTTGCGCTGCTCGAACTTGTCGCTGATGAACTTGAGGAAGATCAGCGACAGCACCACGTGCTTGTACTCAGAGGATTCCACACTGCCGCGCAGTTTGTCGGCGGTGTCCCAGAGGGTTTGTTCGAAGGATTTTTGCTTCTTGGCGGCGGCTTTCTTGCCGTTCGCGTTGCCTTTGACTGCTTTGGCCATTCGGTGTCTCTGATTCAATCTGATTGTGTGATTCCGCTGGTCAGATTACCAAAACGGTGGACTAGCAGCACCAACTGCTCGATAGCACCGGTTCACGACTTCCTTGAACCACCTACGTTTCACACCAAACCGACGATCCCTAGCTCCGCCGCCATAGATCATAATCTGTGCAACCTATCGCTAGCGGGCTCTGAGATAACTGCGAACGAATGTCATAGTTTGGTCACAGGGGCGACGCATTCCATCACTAACATCCGGCTTTTCGCTATTACTCACGACAAAAGCTGGAGCTACCATGAACCGTCTGTTTAAAGAGGCCTTCCCCCGATCCATCTTGGCCACCCTGATTGCCGCAGCTGCCGCACCTTTGCAGGCAACCACACCGGAAAACATCGAAGAAGTGATCGTCACCGCGCAGAAGCGCGCCCAGGCGATTCAGGATGTACCGCTGACGGTCAGCAGCCTGGATGGCGATACCCTGAATGAGCTGGGTATCGACCGCTTCGACAGTCTGTCTGACCTGATACCGGGTCTTGTGGTGCAGCAACAGAGCGTGAACAACAACGGCTATGTGATCCGCGGCATTACCTCCGATGACGGCAGCGCGCCCGGTGCCGCACGGGTATCCGTATACCTGAACGGCACCGACGTTTCCCGCTCGCGCACCTCCTATTTCGAGGTGTACGACATGGAGCGCATCGAGGTGGTGAAGGGGCCACAGGCTACCCTGTTCGGCACCGCCGCCTCCATCGGTGCCATGAGTTTTATTACCGCCAAGCCGCAGCAGGATTTTGCCGCATCCATCAGCGCCGGTGCCGGTGATTACGAACTGCGCAAGCTCGAGGGCATGGTGACCGGCGGTAGTGAAACCGTGCAGGGTCGACTGGCATTCGTCACCCGCGAGCGCGCGGGTTATGTGGAAAACACCAGCGGCGAAGCGGACCTGAACGGCTACCAGCGCGAGGCCATCCGCCCCAGCCTGCGGTTCACCCCCAGTGACGATCTCACTATTGATCTCGTATACAACTACGACAAGGCCACCGACCCGGGGACTGCCTTCGTTAACCAGTCCGTGTTGTTTACCGATAACGCAGCGCTGAGCGTGCCGGATAACAATATTCTGGGTATGGACGATATCGGTGTGGATCGTACGGTAAAGGATTTCAACGCAACCATTGACTGGACGCTGGGCGACGCCTTGTCCCTCACCTATATCGGTGCCCAGCGGGAGCACGATTCCCTCGAGGCCTTCGATGCCGACGGCACCGGCTTCGAGATGCTGAACTTTTCTGAATGGGCCACCGGCGACCAGTCCAGCCACGAACTGCGCCTGAACTATAGCGGCGAGCGTATCAACGGCTTTATGGGTGCCAGCTACTTCGAGGAAGACGCCGAGCAGTTTGTCGGCTTTGCCACCGAGGAAGGCACCTTTCTCAGCTGCGCCGGCGCGCTCGCCGCAGTCAATATTCCCAGCTGTAATACAGACAGCACCGCGCTGCTTACCGGCGGCATGGTCGCGGCACTGCCCTATGAAAGCTATTACGCTAACGGCGCCGACAACAGCAGCCTGAATCTTTTCGCGGATGTTTCCTACCAGGTGACCGCGCAACTGGAAGCCACCGTCGGCGCCCGCCTGATACGCGAGGAGCGCGAATCCAGCTACAACAGCAACCTGCCCTTTTCCCAGATACTGGCGTCACAGGGCATGATGACCGATTTGTTCTTTGGCCTGGCGCTGAATACCGATGGCGATGTGATCCGCGGGGATTCCGACAATTCCGCAGTGCTGCCACGCTTCAATCTGCTGTATGCCCTGAACGACGACACAAACCTGTACGGCACCATCTCTCGGGGCGAGCGCTCGGAGGTGATCGAACTGTCCTCCGGCATCGAGAACCTGATCCCGGCGGAAGAGATCGATAACTACGAGCTGGGCATCAAGGGTCGTCTTGCAGGCACGCCGCTGGATTACGCCGTGGCCGCTTTTTATCAGAACTACGACAATTTCCAGGTGAATGTGGTCGATCAGGACAGCGGCCAGACCCGCACGGAAAATGCCGGCTCTGCTACCAATACCGGTCTGGAAGCTGAACTGCGCTGGAGCGCGACGGACAGCCTGCAATTGCTGGCGAATATGGCGTACATCGATGCGGGTATCGACGAAGAGTCCGGCAACGGCAGCTACGCCGGCAACCAGTTCCGCCTGCAGCCGGAGCTGACCGGTGCCATCAGCTATATCTATGAAACGCCGATCACCAGCGGGCTGCTGTTCACCAGCAGTGGCAGCTGGAGTTACCGCTCTTCGGTGTACTTCGATATCGCCAACCAGTTTGAGGAAGACGCGGTAGACCTGCTCAACCTGCGCGCCGGCATTGCCGCGGGCGACCGCAACTGGGCACTGACCCTGGCGGCCAGCAATCTGCTGGACGAGGAGTACATAATGGACGCGGGTAATACCGGCTCCTCCTTCGGTTTCCCCACCTATATCCAGGGCGCGCCGCGCACCCTGAGCCTGGAGTTCAGCAAGCAGTTCGGCGCTTTCTGAGCACAGAAGAAACACAACCCCAAAAAAAAGCCGGTGCTGAGAAGCACCGGCTTTTTTATTGGTATCGCTCAGCAGACATCAGGCGAGCTGGTGGGTAACGCTGTGCCGCGCCACTTCCACAAACTCCGGACTGTCGATGTTATCCACATATTTCCATTCCGCCTGCACCGCATCGCGGCGGAAGGTCAGCGCCATATAGCCGCGCTGGTGGAGGTTGCAGTACTGCAGCTCGTCGATCAGTAGCGACATGCCTGCGGCCATGTCGGCCGCGGCTTTGCGGTCCATCTTCAGGTAGGTTTCCATGCCCGGCGAGGTCACGCTCGGCGTTGCGAATTCCACCCCCACCATTTGCCCTTTGGCATCTTTCAGGTGGTTGTACCAGGCGTTGTGGGTATCCCCGGCCACCACCACCAGGTTTTTCCCCGATGCCTTTACCTGCGCGTACAGCGCTTCGCGCTCCACGGCGTAACCATCCCACGCATCCAGGTTGTACGGGACAACCTGCTGCAAACGTGCGCGCTGGCTGTCACTGAGCAGCTTGCCCTGCAGGCTCGCGGCCTTGAGGCCAATCAGCTCGGCACTGGTATCCCGGCTCCCGCCCCGGTAGAAGCTGGTCATCATCTCCACCGGTAGGTGCATTTTGCCCATCAGCACCTGTTGCCCCAGCAGCTGCCAGTGGCCGGTGGACGCGGTGAGGGTTTCCTGTAGCCATTGCCGCTGCGCCTCGCCCAGCAGGGTCCGCGCCGGGTCTGTCAGGTCGGCGCCGAACGTACGGCTGTCAAAACCGCCTTCGCTGTCCAGGTAGCGCTTGAATTCCAGCTGCTGGTCGCGACCGATCACGCGGGTATCCAGCATATGCAGGTCCAGCAGATCGCCAAAACGGAAGCTGCGGTAAATCTGTGGATTGCGCTCGCCCCGGGGTGGGCGGATCGGCAGCCATTCGTAGTAGGCCTGTACCGCGGCAGCGCGGCGGGCAAAGAAGTCACCCTCGTCTTCGCCGTGGTTCTCCGCCCCGGCTTTCCAGATGTCGTTGCTGATCTCGTGGTCATCCCACACCGCGATAAAGGGCGCGGCCGCATGCAGCGCCTGCAGGCCCGCATCGGTGCGATACAGCGCGTAGCGCTTGCGGTAATCCGCGAGGGTATAGAGTTCGCCGTTGCTGTCCTCCGGCAATGCGCGGCCAATCTCCGCGGCGCGTTCGGTGGCGTAACCACCACTACCGTACTCGTAGATGTAATCACCCAGGTGCAGCACCGCATCCCAGTCGTCACTGGTAGCCGCCAGCTGATAGGCATTGAAGTAGCCCGCCGGGTAGTTGGAACAGGAAAATACCGCCAGCTTCACCTGTTCAACACCTGCCTGCGGCAACGTCTTGGCGCGCCCCACGGGGCTCTGTTCACTGGCCCCCACAAAGCGGTAGTAGTACTCGGTGTTCGGCCGCAGGCCCTGTACGTCGATCTTTACCGTGTAATCCCGTGCGAGATCGGTTTCCGCTTCACCGCGGCGCAATACGTTGCTGAACTGGTTATCCGCGGCCAGCTCCCAGGTCACCCGGGTCGGTCCACTGGGTGCTGTTGCCGCCGCGGGTGTTGCGCGGGTCCACAGGATCACCGCGTCCTGCAGCGGGTCGCCACTGGCCACGCCGTGCTTGAACGTTACCTCCGACGGCAGTTGCGGCCGGGTCATGGCCTGTAGCGGAGTGGAGACCGCTACGCTGCCGGTGGCGGCGAGCGCGGCCCTGAGGAAGTTGCGTCGTGTAATTCGGTTCACATCAAAGTCCCAGCTGTTGAATTCAATCAACCAGCGTAAAGGCAGGATGTGACAGAGCTGAGAACTTCGGCACTCGGGCGCGCAGATTGTCTGGCAAAAAGTTATCCACATTGCTTTGCCCACAGTTTCTCGGGACAGACCTGTGAATATCTACTGGATATCTTGGCGCAGCCAAGTAACCCCGCCCGGCGTTTCATAGCGGACGAAATTGCACCATAGTGCGGACGACCGGCCGCACAGCAAATTCTGCAAGGGTTCTGTTCAGGTCACATTGAGGACGACTTTGCCTACCGATGTGCCACTGCGCAGCAGCGCCAGCGCCTCATGCGCCTGCGCGAACGGAAATTCGCGACCAACAAACGGGGCCGGCAGGTCGAGCGCCGCACACCCGTCCAACAGTTCTTCAAATAGTGCCTGTTCCTGCCACAGCCAGATCAGGTTGAATGCCAGTACGGATTTGTTGCTGCTGATCATATCCATCACGTCGTAGCGCGGACGCTTCAGGTATAACCAGGCCGCTTTCAGCCAGTTGGGTTTGTTGCCGGGGGTAAATTCGGCAGCGCCGAATACTATTAGGCGACCGGTAGGCGCAAGTGCGGCGAAAGACTGTTTCTGGATTTTCCCACCGATGCCATCGAGCACGGCCTGTAACGGCCGCCCATTTAGTTGGGTGTGTAATTGTTCGGCAAAGTCATCACCGCGTACGATGACCTCGGCAAATCCCTGCCCGGCGAGAAACGCGCGCTTGCTATCCGAGCTCACGGTGCCGATAGGGATTGCGCCCATCTGCGCGGCCATACGCATGGCCTGCAACCCGACGCCGCCGGCGGCACTCTGAATCAGCACCACCTGCCCGGGCTTTATCGCGGCGAGGGTGGCGAGGGCGTAGTACGCCGTCAGGCTCTGCGCGGGAAAGGCCGCGCCCTCGGCGAAACTCCAGTGTTCGGGGATTTTTCGACAGTGTTGCGGCGGTACATCCACCACCGTGGCGTAGCCGCCGAAGCGGGTGCAGCCGTAGACCCGATCACCCACCTGCAAATCCGTTTGTGTACTGTCACCCAGGGCGGTGACCACCCCGGCAAACTCCAGCCCGGGGATGAAGCTACCCTGCGGGGTCGCGGAGTAGAGTCCGGTGAGCGCGAAGATATCGGCGAAGTTCAAGCCCACGGATTTTACCGCGATACGGATGTGCTCGCCGGACAGCGGCCCGACCGATTCGTCGACCAGCTTCAGGTTACTGATGGCGCCCGCCTTTTGCGTGCGCCAGACTTTTCGGGCCTCGGACATCGACTGCATCCCTTATTTCGGCAATAGAGAGACGCAGCCTACCGGTAGCCCATCGGCAGAGCCAGCCTGTATCACTCCGGCTGGTTGGTGACCGGCATGGCCTGGGCACTGGCCAGGGCGCCGGCGGTTTTCACCAGGCGTACGAACTCGGCGCGATCGCCACTGGTGTCTTTACCGCGAGCAAGCTGCGCCAGCGCCGCCACATCCTCGTAGTCGAACTCGCGCAGGGGTTCACTGCGCAGCAGCAGACCGAAACCGGCAACGGCGGTGGCAAACTGCAGGTCCTGCTGGGCTTCCTGAATCGGCTTTATCTGCGGTGCCAGGTGCCACTGTTTGAGGGTGCTGTCTTCTTCGCCCGGTTTCTTGTAGCGCACTTTTACCGTCGCCAGTTCGTCACGCTTGACCTGGGCCGTATTGGATTCGCTGTCGTTTGCGTAGCGCAGTGGATCCACCCGCGGGGTATCGCCCACCAGCGTCAGTTCATACAGCGCCACTACCGAGTGACCAGCGCCGATATCGCCCGAATCCTTCGAATCATTGTTGAAGTCCTCGCGATTGAGACGACGGTTTTCATAACCGAGCAGACGATATTCCGAAACCCGCGCGGGATTGAACTCCACCTGTACCTTGGCATCTTTGGCGACGGTGAACAGGGTGCCCGCGAGCTGCTCCACCAGCACGCGGTTAGCTTCGAAAATGGTATCGATATACGCGTAGCTGCCGTCACCCACATTGGTCAGCTGCTCGACCATTTCCTCGCGGTAATTGCCCATGCCGAAGCCCAGTGCGCTGAACTGCACACCGCTTTTACGCCCGCGCTCGATACGCTGTTTGAGGGTTTCCACATCGCTGATGCCCACATTGAAGTCGCCATCGGTGGCCAACAGGATGCGGTTGACCCCGTTCTTCTTGAACGCCTGTTGCGCAACCGCATAGGCCAGCTCTATACCGCCGGCACCGTTGGTCGAGCCACCGGCCTGGAGCCGGTCGATGGCCTGCAGGATTTTGGTTTTCTGATCGCCGGAGGTCGGCTCCAGCACCAGCCCGGCGCTGCCGGCATAGGTGACGATACTCACCGAGTCCTCGGCGCGCAGCTGCTTGGCCAGTAGACGGTAGGCCTGTTGCAGTAGCGGCAGCTTGTTCGCCTGGGACATGGAACCGGAAGTGTCGATCAGGAAGACCAGATTGACCGGCGGCACCTCGTCCATCGGTAACTCGCGCGCCTTCACGCCGATGGAAAACAGCGTGCGCTCTGCGTCCCAGGGCGCACGGGAGAGATCGAAGTGCACGGCGAAGTCATCATCGCTGGCGGGTGTCGGTTTACTATCCGCGCCCGCGAAGTCGTAGTTGAAGTAATTGACCAGCTCCTCGAGACGCACCGCATCCTTGGGTGGCAACTGTCCGTTGTTGAGGAAGCGGCGCACATTGCTATAACCGCCGGTGTCCACATCCAGGGCAAAGGTCGAGACCGGATCCTCACGCACCAGTTTTACCTGGCGGGGTTCCAGATCCTGATATTTCTCGCCAGAACCTTCCGGCGTAATGGGTACCACTTGTGGCGGCGCTAGTGCCAACGCCGATGCTGGCTGTATTTCCAGCTGGGGGCGACGCATGCGCGCCATGGGCAGGATATCAGCGCTCTCCCCTGAGTCGACCTGAATCTCCTGAATCACATACGTCTTCGACTGCTCTGCAGTATCTTCATCCTGCGGCTCATCGGAGGAAGAGCAGCCCACCAGTGCGGTAACCAGCGCAGCAAGGAGAAGATTGGAAAGTTGGGAATGGCGAGTCATATAGGTCCCTCTATACGTTATTGTTATTGGCGTTAAAAAGAGTTTTGCAGCACCAATCAGCTTTTGCCACTTTCAATGGCCCTGCAGTCGCGCTCAGGTTTGTTTGCACTTCTACGTTCCTGTATAACCATACAGCATTGGGCAGCGACGCTGCCCACCGCATGAGCTCACCCCCAGATACTTGAATTCCCCATGGCCGATCCCGTCGAACTGGCTCCGGATTACTACCTCAGCAACTTCCGCGCACTGGTGGACTTTGTGGTGGCGCGCTATGAAAACCTGTTGTCGGCCAGCGAAAGGCGCTTCTTCGGTCAGTTTCGTTCCCTGGCGACCGACAGCCAGCGCCTGTATGTGCGACTGCTGTCGCGCAAGGGGGTGCCCTCCAGTGCCGGCGCGCTGTTCCGGCAATACAAACTGAACTACGCAGAAATCAGCGATCTGAGCGCCGCGGTGGAACAACTGGTGGCGAGCGGCCTGCTGCAGCACAACCCGTCTCTGGCACTGGAAGAAATCCTGCCACTGTTCAGCAAGAACGAACTGCTGGCCAGCAGTCCAGAACCCCTGCCCAAATCCCTGAAACGCCCGGCCGTGGAACAGGCGCTGCTCGCGCAGGAGGCTTCGCCCATACAGCGTGCCCTGGTGGAAAACGAACCACTGCTGGCAGTACAGGCGGCAGAGCACTTCGAGACCTTCAAGCTGCTGTTTTTCGGCAACCTGAACCAGGATCTGACCGACTATGTGCTGCGGGACCTGGGACTTTACCGCTATGAAAGTTACCCGCTGGAACGGGAACAACTGCCGTTCCGGAATCGCGAGCAGATCGAGCAGCACCTGCGTTATTACGACTGTGTGGCCGAGGCCGAGTTCGCGCTGGCCGCGGATGCTGACGCCATTAATGCGCTGGCGGCGCGACTCCCCGCCGGTATCGACGGCGACAGTACCCTGCATCGGCGTCTCGACCGGTTGCGCCTGACCCTGGCGCGGCAGCTGGAGCGACTCGATGCCTTAAGCGAGGCCGACGCGCTGTACCGTCAGTGCAGCCGTCCGCCGGCGCGGGAACGCAGGGCCCGGATCGCAGTGAGCCGCGGTGACACCGAGCTGGGCCTGGCGCTGTGCGCGGAGATTCTCGCCAGCCCGCACAATGAAGCGGAGAGCGAGTTCGCGCAGAATTTCGGATACCGCACGGCAAAGAAAGCCGGTTGTAGTCAGGACTGGCCGGCGCCCCCCCGACACAAACCGCCTGTGGAAACCGTTGCCCTTAACCCCACCGGGCAGCGGGTCGAAATGCTCGCGGCAGAGTACCTCGCGCCGGGCGCCTCGAACGATCATTGCTTCTACGTGGAAAACACCCTGTTTAACGGTGTGCTCGGCCTCGCCACCTGGGACATCCTGTTTGCGCCGATACCCGGCGCTTTCTTCAATCCTTTTCAGGTGGCGCCAAGCGATTTCCGCACCGCCGATTTTTATTCCCAGCGCCGCGCTGCGTTCGAACGGCGACTGGCAGAACTGGAGACGGGAAACCTGAGCACATGGGTGTGGCGACACTTCGACGAGAAACAGGGTATCGCCAACCCCCTGGTCGCCTGGGAAGCCTTACCGGAACCGCTGCTGACACTGGCCCTGAAACGTATCCCCGCACAGCACTGGCTGGCCCTGTTCCGCCGTCTGCTGGGTGATATCGCCCACCATCGCAACGGGCTACCCGACCTGATCCGGTTCCCGGCGGAGGGCAGCTATGAACTGGTGGAAGTGAAGGGCCCCGGCGATCGCCTGCAGCAAAACCAGCAGCGCTGGCTGGCCTATTTCGCCAGACACCAGATCCCCCACCGGGTACTGCACGTGGAGTGGACAGCCATGAGCGGGATAACGCAGCCATGAGCGTGGAGACAGCCATGAGCGTGGAAACAGCCGTGAGCAACCCCGCGCTGCAACTGTCCGTGGGAGAGCTGGTGGCCTTTGCCTGTCGCAGCGGCGATCTGGTTGGAGAAAGCGCTACCGGCCCCACCGCCCTGGAGGGGATCCGCGCCCATCAACGACTACAGAAAAAACGCCCCAAGGGCAGCGAAGCGGAATACCGTCTGCAGGAGACGCTGGAACAGGATGGCTGCACCGTCGTGCTCAGCGGTCGCGTGGATATCCTGCACCCGCAGCCGGATCTGCACCGCGCGGTACAGCTGGACGAGATAAAGACGACGTACGTACCACCACAAAAACTGGCGGAGTCTGTCCGCGAGCTGCACTGGGCACAATTGAAGATCTACGGCTTCTGTTACGGGCTGCAGCAACAGTTCTCCGCGGACACCCCGGTGGCGCTGCAGATGCTGTGGCACAACCTGAAGGAAAAAAAAACCTACCCCGAATCCAGGGAATTCCGCTGGTGCGAGCTGGAAAGCTTTGCCAGAACCGCGCTCGCCGAGTATCTGCAATGGCAGCGGCGCTGGCAGGCCCATCGCCTGGCGGTGCGCGCCTCCGCCCGCGCGCTGGAGTTTCCGTTTGCCGCGTACCGGGCAGGCCAGCGTTCCCTGGCGGTGGCGACCTACCGCTGTCTGCGCGATGGTGGCGAACTGGTGGTGGAGGCGCCCACCGGAATCGGCAAAACCATCAGCACCCTGTTCCCGGCGATAAAGGCCGTGGGGGAAACGACCCTCGACCAGCTGGTATATCTCACCGCAAAGAATTCCGGCCGACAGGTGGTGCGGGAAACCGCCGCACGCCTACAAGCCGACGGACTGACACTGTCGGTACTGGAACTGCAGGCACGGGACAAAACCTGTGCCTGTAGCCTGGGCCTGTGCAGCCGCGACGAGGCGGGTATCTGCCCGCGCACCCGCGGCTTCTTTGACCGGTTGCCGGAAGCGCGTCGGAACCTCCTCGGGCACCCGTTGCTGACACCGGAGGTCATTGCCGAAGAGGCGGACCGCCTGCAGCTTTGTCCGTTCGAGCTGTCACTGCAGATGCTGCCGTGGGCAGATCTGGTGGTCTGCGACTTCAACTACGTATTTGATCCACTGGTGCAGATGCAAAACCTGCGGGACACACGCATGCAGCGCGCGCTGCTGATCGACGAGGCGCACAATCTCAGCGACCGGGCGCGCGCCATGTTCAGCGCGAAGCTCACCCGCGGTGATAGCCGTCGCGCAGCAGCTGGCTGTAAGGGTTCGCATCCCGGTCTGCGGCGCGCCATACAGTCAGTGGTGCGCGCACTGGACCAGTGGGTGGAGCAGCTGCGGGAATCGGAACAGAAGTCCGCGCAAACGCGCAACGGAGAAAATACCGAGCTGTGGATCACCGCTCTCGCAGACGGCCCGCCCCGGGCGGTGAATACAGCGATCCACAAGGTAATGCTGGTAGTCAGCCAGTTGTGGGAACAGTCACAGTCACCACCGGAAGGCATTGCCGACTGGCTCAAGGCCCTGTTCCGGTACCAGACCGTGGAACAGCTGGCTGTGGAACAACACCGCTGTATAACCCGCACGCGAAACCCGGCCAACAGCGGTAGCCGCTGGCGGGAACAGGAAATCGAGCTGCTGTGCCTGAATGCCGCCGATTACCTGCGCCAGGCTTATGCACAGTTCCACAGCGTCATTGCCTTCTCTGCCACCCTGCGTCCGCCGGGCTATGTTTATCGGCAACTGGGGCTGCAGGATGATTCCCCGTACCTCGCCCTGCCCTCTCCCTTTGCAGCAGAGCAACTGGGGCTGTTTCTGTGCCCGTTTGTGGACACCCGCTACCGCGCCCGCGATCAGGCCAGTGACGCGCTGGTGGATTTGATCGCGCGGACTTATCACGGTCGGCCGGGCAATTATCTGGTGTTCTTTCCCTCGTACCGTTTTTTACAGCAGGTGGCGCAGCGTTTTGCCGCGAAGTTCCCGGAAATCCCGCTGGTCCAGCAGACATCCGGCAGTTCCGATCAGCAGCGCCGTGCTTTTCTGGATCACTTCCAGGGTGGCCGGCGCAGCCTGGGATTTGCGATCATGGGCGGGGTTTTCGGCGAGGGCGTGGATTACGTGGGCGAACAGCTGGTGGGTACCATCGTGGTGGGCGTGGGCCTACCGCAGGTAAACGAGGAACAGGAATTGCTGCGCGCTGCCAGCGAGCAGCGGGGCGAGAACGGTTTCGATATTGCCTACCGTTATCCGGGCCTGACCCGCGTGTTGCAAACTGCCGGACGGGTAATCCGTACCGAGACCGACCGGGGCGTGGTGATCCTGGCAGACGCTCGCTTTGCCGATCCGTTTTATCACGCGCTGTATCCACAGCACTGGCAACCACAGACCTGTGACAACGGCGACATGCTTTCCACCGCCCTCGATCAGTTCTGGAATACCTGAATCGCAAACGCCATGGTATTAAACAGAATGTTCTACCGCCGCAGCCCGCAACAGCGCTCACAGCAGGACGTCACCTTCAATGACGTGCGCAAGCGCTTTGATTTCCGCTCCATTGCCATCGGACGCTGGGTCACCGAGGCAGAAAAAGCGCGCGCGGCGGGCCTGTTTTACGATGCGCTGGTAGACCTGATGACGATACTGCAGGGGCCGGAGTTACTGGTTTCCCTGCGCGGCACCCTCGCTTTCCAGTACGGCACCGGCGGCCGCCCCGGGATCTCCGCCCATTACGAACCCGGAACACGCACCTTTGCCCTGGCCAAGAACGCCGGGCCCGGTGCCATCGCCCACGAGTGGTTTCACGCACTGGACCACTACCTCGCCGACAAGGCCTTCAGTGATGTGTCTGGCAACATGTTCGCGTCCGAGGCCTGGTTGCGCGACGCCACCCCGGTACCCCACCCCATCAACGACCGCCTGTTCGCCTGCTTCCGCGCGATCATGCTGGACGAAAGCGGAGAAAACCCCAGCGATATGTTCCGCGCCTCCAAAGCGGCGGACAAGGCCAATGGCTGTATCTATTACGCCGACCCCGCGGAAATGTGTGCGCGCGCCTTCGAAGCGTTTGTGCAGGACGCGAGTATTTCCAACAATTTTCTGGTGGCGGGCACCAAAGCCACGGAAGAAGCAAAGCTTGGTCTCTACCCGAGCGGCGCGCACCGGGCTCGAGTCAACGCGGCCTTTCGCGATTATTTTCTTTTGCTGGGGCGGGCACTGCATACACAGCCGCAGTAAATTCCGCGCGCAAAAAATGCCGGGCAGAATTTGCTTCCACCCAGCCTGTTACGCCAGCCTTGTTAACCAAGAAACCGGTTACATCAGTCCCTCAAACATCAGTGAACGGTGCGCAGCCGCACCGGCCATGGCGCCATCGGCCATTGCAAAAGTCACATTGCCCGCGGCGCGCGCCGCATCACCACAGGCAAACACATTCGCCACCGATGTCGCCTGCATCGCATCGGTCTGGATGACCGCGCCCATCGGTGTTTCCTCAAACGCACAGCCAAGCTGTTGCGCCAGTGGCACCGGATGTTGCAGCTGCGTGGCGACAAACAACCCGGCGAGATCGACGACGCGACCGTCCTGCAGGTGCACCGCAGCCCGTTCGCCGGCGATGTGTGAAACCGGCGTGCGTTCGACGGTGACGTTTCGCTGGGCCAGCTGGCGCAGTTGCTCGGCGCTCGGCACGAAACTTTCATTGATAAAAAATGTGGTGGGCCCCCAGTCCGGCAACATCAGCGCGTGGTGCATGGAAATCTCTCCCACCGCCAATACGCCGAGCGCCGCCTGCTCCAACTCGTAGCCATGACAGTAGGGACAGTGAAATACCGCGCTGCCCCAGCGCTCTTCCAGCCCCGGGATATCGGGCAGTCCATCGCGCACGCCGGTGGCGAGGATCAGACGCGCTGCGCTGTAGCTGTCCCCCTGGCGGGTGCTCACCCGGAACTTCTCTCCATTTTGTTCCGCCGATTCCACAGCGGCCTCAATCCAGGTGACGTTGCGGTACTGAAGCAGTTGGGTACGGCCATCTGCCGCGATATCAGCGGGCGGGCGGCCGTCTTGCCCCAGGACACCGTGTGCGTGGGAGGCAAAACGATTGCGCCGCTGACCACTGTCCAGCACCAGAATCTGGCGACGACCACGGGCAAGCTGCAGGGCTGCGCTCATTCCGGCATAGCTGCCGCCAACAATCGCTACATCAAAATCCTTCATAGGTGCAGTTCCTTAATTGCGGGCTTGTGAAAAGCTCAGGTCGTGGGAGCTTCTGGCAATCGCCATCAGTGCCCGGGATTGCCGCAGTGCTGCATGCGCTGGTGGAAATCCCGGCTCAGGGACGCCAGGGTGATTTCGCGGAATCGGGACAACAGCAGTGCTTCGGCCGCATCAAAGGCTTCGCCCATGGCATTGTTTACCGCCTGTTCCACCAGGCAGCCGGGCGCCTCGGTGCGATGACCCAACGCCAGTACGCCCGGCGAACCCAACGCAATATGGATATCGTACAGGGTGACGGTTTCGAGATTCTTCGCCAGCCGCCAGCCGCCTCCGTGGCCCTTCTCCGAGTGCACCAGCCCCTGCTTGCGCAGTCCCGCCAGAATGCGGCGAATGACCACCGGGTTGGTCTGCATCATGCCCGCCAGGGCATCAGAGGTAACCGGGCCGTCGATCTCGGCCATATGCAGGAGCACGTGAAGCACTCCGGAAAGTCTGCTGTCTCTTTTCATGTAACTCAAAATATTACATGAAAACGAAAGCCGCAAGCACGGCCGCCATTTCAGCCGCCAAGCCAGTCAGCGATAGTGGGAGTTGGGGGGGCCTAATCAGGCCCCAAATGCTTTGACCAGTAGCGCCATGCCGGACAGCGCCAACAGCCAGCGGCAGACCACCAGGAAGGTTCGCTCATTGAGATAATGCTGCAGACGATAGCCGAGGTAGACCCCCAAATAGGCCACGGGCGACAGCACCAGTGCGGTTAATAGCAGCTCCCGGTTCCACAAACCCGCCAGGGTGTAGGGCACCAGCTTGATCAGGTTCATCACTCCGAACACCACCCCCGCCGTTGCCAGCCACGACAGTTTCGGCAACCTGCGCCCGATCAGGTACATGTTGAGCGGCGGCCCGCCGGCGTGTATCAGCGTGCTGGTCACACCGGATGTGGTGCCCCACAGCCAGGCGCTGCCGGGAAGCCGTGCCGCCAGGGGGGCCAGCTTTTGCCAGAACGCGAATAGGAGGCTCAACAGCCCCAGCGACAGGGTCAGCGCAAACGGAGAAACCCAGGCCAGCAGCCAGCCGCCGAGGGCGATGCCGAGCACTGCCGCGGGCAGCAGTTTTTTCAGCTCCAGGGCATCCCGGTGCCGCCAGTAATAGGCAATGGTGCGCACATCCATAATCAGCAGAATCGGCAGCATTAAGGCCACCGCGGCTTCCACCGGCAGTACCAGCGCCAGCAACGGCACCGCAACCACACCGGCGCCGCCGGCAAAGCCAGATTTGGATATGCCGGTGAGCACCACACCCAGTATTGCGAGGCCCCAGAACAGGGGGCCGTTACTGATCAGCTCCATGCACTATCCAGCATTTTCCGGCGCTCGCGGCAGGTCGAACCAGAGCGCCGTGACGCCACTTTCTGCAGCGGTCAGCTCCAGAGATTCCTCCATTACGCCCAGGCCATCACCGGCAGTGAGCTGGCCATCGTTTACCGCAACACCGCCCTCGATCAGGTGCAGGTAGCCGATGCCTCTCTGCGGGTTCAGGCTCAGGGTTTCTCCGTCCTTCAGCTGCAGGCGGTAGATACCGGCATTCTGGTGCACAGTGAGGGATCCGTCTTCGCCGTTTGGGGTTACCAGTGGCGTCAGCGGTCCGTTTTGCGCTATCGCTTTCTGTTCATATCCCGGCGCCAGGTCCCGCTGGTTGGGAATAATCCAGATCTGCAGGAATTTCAGTGCTTCGGTCTGCGAGTGATTGAACTCGGAGTGGGTAACACCGGTACCCGCGGTCATGCGCTGTACCTCACCGGCGGGTACCACAAAGCTGTTACCCATGCTGTCCTTGTGCTCTATTGCGCCCTCCAGCACATAGGAAATGATTTCCATATCCCGGTGACCGTGGGTGCCGAACCCCGCAGCCGGTGCGACCGTATCGTCATTTATGACCCGTAGGACAGAAATTCCCATGTGTTTCGGGTCGTAGTAGTTCCCAAAGGAAAAGCTGTGGCGGGAATCGAGCCAGCCGAAATTTGCTTTGCCGCGCTCATCGGCACGCCGTAGATATAGCATCTTGCCGTCCTCTCTAGGGTTGGATGGCATCACTATAAGAAGAGAGTCGGTGCGATTAAATCGAATTAATTTGGATAAATCGTTCGATTTATGGAAGGTTGGTCCACAGGGACTTTCAAGGGTTCGGGCAGGGGTTCGGGCAGAGGTACGGGCGACCGGCCCCGGTTAAATTTACCGGGGCCGCAAATTATCAGATTTTGTTTTCTGCGATAAATCGATCCATTTGCGCTTCCAGCATTTCCATCGGCAGGGCACCGTTGGCCAGCACCGCATCGTGGAAGGCGCGCAGATCAAACTGATCACCCAGTGTTTTTTCCGCTTTCGCACGCAGCTCGCGAATTTTGATCTCCCCCATTTTGTAAGACAGCGCCTGCCCCGGCCAGGAGATATAACGGTCGACCTCTGCGCGCACATTCGCCTTGGACAGCGAGGTATTATCGGCCAGGAAATCCAGTGCCTGTTGACGGCTCCAGCCCTGGGAGTGGATGCCGGTATCGATGACCAGGCGCGCGGCGCGCCACATTTCATAGCTCAGGCGGCCGAACTGCTGATAGGCATTTTCGTATACCCCCATTTCCACCCCGAGGCGCTCGGTATACAGGGCCCAGCCCTCACCGAATGCGCTGAGATACAGGTTCTTGCGGAACATTGGGACATTCTCCAGTTCCAGCGACAGCGCGCCCTGCAGGTGGTGGCCGGGAACGGCCTCGTGCAGGGTCAGTGCGACCAGTTCATACAGCGGGCGCTGATCCAGTGCGTAGGTATTCACCCAGTAGGCGCCGCCGCGGGTGCCGCCAATGGCCGCCGGGTTATAAGAGGCGGTGGTGTAGTTGGGCGCGATTTCATCCGGCACCGGCACCACCCCGTAGGGCAAGCGCGGCAGCTTGCCGAAGAACTCCGGCAGGCGATAGTCGATGCGTTTGGCGATGTAGGAGGCTTCTTTGAGGAGATCCTTCGGGGTCTTGGCGTAGAACTGGGGATCGGTGCGCAGGAACTCGGTGAATTCCTCGAAGCTGCCATCAAACCCGGACTCCTTGATCAGCGCGTTCATTTCCGCACGGATACGTTTTACTTCGGCCAGCCCGATCTTGTGAATCTCCGCGGGATCCATATCCAGGGTGACGTAGGTGCGGATCGCGTGGCGGTAATAATCCTTGCCGCCGGCCAGATCTTCCGCAGCCAGGGATTCACTCGCCGCATTCATATAGTCACCTTCAAGGAAGGTCGCCACGCGATCAAATGCGGGGATCGCGTACTCTTTAATGGCCTGGGCGCCCGCCTTCTGCAGACGATTTTTTTCCGCAGCAGAGAAATTGTCCGGGAGGTTTTCAAACGGCTCGTACAGGCTGCTTTTCTTCGGGTCGTCATAGACCTGGGCGCGCACCGTGGGGGCAATCCCTTCGACGACGACTTTCGGAAGTACAAACCCGTCCTCAATCCCGGCTCGCATATTTGCGATGTTTTCATCGAAGTAGCGGCCGAAATCCTGGATACGCTGGATGTAGTCCTCGTAATCCGACGGCTTTGGCATATTCAGTCCGCTACTGGCATCCAGCGCCGCACTCCAGAAGCTGTAGAAGGTATTGACCGGGATGCGATCGAGATACTGTTCATTAGCCTCGATGGAATTTTTCAGCACCCAGGTAAGCAAGTCCCTGTTGACCCGCTCGGAGTCGTTCAGTGCAGCGCTGTCGATCTCGGCGAGACGGGCCACGAGTTGTTGCTCGGCCTGCAGACGACGGGCGCGGTCTTCTTCCGATACCCCCGGCAGGCGATCGTTATAACCCTTCTCGCCCATTCGACCGGCGGTGATGGGATCTTCCCGCAGACTGTACTGCCAGTGATCGTCAATTACTTGCTGAAGCTGTTCGGCGGCGGTAGCAGCCAGGGTGTTTTGCGTAACCAGTGCGGCGAGCAGGGCAAGCAATGAAAGCAGCCGCGCAGGATGCGCCAGTGAAATACCGGACATGGGAAGACTCTCCAGAGGCTAAACGGTGGTCGTTGGTCTTTGCGCACAACTCTACCATGCCCCATCGGAGCTGGAATCCGCAGCGTCCGCTTACTCGATGAAATGCCGGGTGTTACGGTTCAACGGTGTGGCCGGCAGATAATTATTCTGCAGACTGCTCTGACACTAGTTTTTCCCGGCGCACAGCTATCAAACGATACTCTTGATCAGGCCACCTTCGGCCTTGATGCTCGCACCGTTGATTGCGGCACTGCAGGGTGAAGCGAGAAATGCCACCACGGCCGCAATTTCCTCGGGCTTGATAAAGCGCTGCAACAGGGAATCGGGCTCTGTTTCGCGGAAGAAATCGCGGACGAATTCCTCCTCCGACTTTCCCTGTACCTGGGCGCTCTCTTTGAGCCAGCTACTCACTCCTTCGGTCATGGTTGGCCCCGGCAGCACCGAATTCACAGTAACATCGCGACCACTACCCTTGGTGAGATTGGCGAGACCTCGCCCCAGAACTATCTGTGCGCCTTTTGTCACCGAGTAATGCACCATGCTCTCCAGTCCGCGCATACCGGCTTCGCTGGCAATATTGATGATGCGCCCGAAGTCCTGCTCGAGCATCTTGGGGAAAAAGTGTCTGCACAGTCGCACGGTGCTAAGGACATTGATGTCGAGGAACTGACGCCACTCTTCATCGGTGATCTCGGCGAAGGGACGGGGGTTGAATATCCCCATATTGTTGACCAGCACGTCCAGCTGACCGTGGGATTCTATCTCTGCGCAGATTCGCGCCGTATCCTGTGCATCGGACAGATCCCCATCGATCGCGATCACATCGCCAAGTGCAGTCAGCTCGGCAGCTACCAGGTTGGTGTCCGAGCGGCCATTGATGATGACTCTGGCACCCTCACTTATCAGGCTTTCCGCAATAGACCTTCCTATACCCTTGGTAGAGCCACTGACAAACGCCAGTTTGCCTTCGAGCTTGAGATCCATAACTACGCCCCTGCGCTGACACACTTCCGGCCTATAGTAGGGTGCGCCGCCAAGGGCAGTAGCCCAAGTAGAAATCGCGATAGCAACTACACTTGCAAACGATATACAGGAAGTAACGGACCCGGAGTCAGGGAGTAACTGTCGTGCTCGTAAACCTTTTATCCAACCGAATTTCAACGTGCTTGCTGCTGGCAGCGTTTTGCACGGGCCTTATGGGATTGTGGGCAAACCCTGCCCGTGCGACCGAAGGCGGTATCGGCTATTACGTGCCCGGAACAGCGGCAACCTTGATTGACCGCGCGCCGGTTCAAACGGGCTGGGTGTTTGAACCTATGTATCTCAATTACAGCGGCGATATCAGTACCGATATACGCGTGCCGATTGCAGACGTGATTACTGCGGGTATCGACGTGCGCATCAACAGTGTGGTTCCCGGCGCACTGTATACTTTCGACACGCCGGTACTGGGCGCCAAGTACACCGTGGGCGCCTACCTGTCCTGGATTGATGTGGAGGTTACCGGTCGTGTAGAAGGCCCCGTACGCTCTATCCGTCGCACCTCATCCGAATCCGGTCTGGGTGACACCACCCTGATTCCGGCAATGCTGGCCTGGGTGGATGGTAACTGGCAGTACAACGCCTTTCTCCCTATCCATGCGCCCACCGGCGACTATGAGGAGGGACGACTTGCCAATCCCGGCCTCAATTACTGGGCGGCAGATCCCACCTTCGGAATCGCCTACACCAATATGGAATCGGGTTTTAACGCCACGATGTTCGCCGGATTGACCATCAACCAGCAAAATCCCGATACCGATTATCGCAGTGGCCGGCTGCTGCATTTTGATGTGAGCCTGCAACAGATGATTAAGGCGGGCAGCGGCTTCCTCACCCTGGGTGTCAACGGCTTCTACGGTAATCAAATCAGCGATGACCAAAATCAGAACCGGTTTGTGGGTCCCTTCCGTCAGAAAAGCGGCGGTATTGGTCCGGCAATCGGTTACATGCTGCCCATGGGCAAGGACAATATCGTGGTCGAGTTTCGCTGGTTGCCACAGATGGATACCAAAAACACGCCCGAAGGCGATTACTACTGGCTGAAGTTTGTTTACCAGGTGGGCACCGGTAAAAAATAAACGAAAGCACGGATCGCGAGATATGCCATGCGGTGCCGCCGATTTGAGGCACCGCAGATTACGCGATGCTCAGGCCCATAAACGCAGGCCGACGACGCCGTATCCTGTCAGGAAGCAGGCTAGAACTGCATTTAATCCCATCAACACTATCGCGTGGTTTCGCCAGAATCCCCCTGTCGTTTGTTTGCGATGCAAGTAACCAACCCGCAGTGCCCACAACGAGGCGAGTACAAATACGATAGGGCCAATAAACACCATTAGTGACGGCAGTGTCATGGTCGCCGCCAGCGCGAACGGTTCAGGGCCACGGGAAACCATCACTGTACCTACAAATGCAGTCAAGACTCCGAACACGGGTATTATCGACCAGCTACGCAAGCGAACATCAGCGACGGCCATGTTGCGACCGAAGAGCTTTCTCGGCAGCCAGACCATAAGAAAAAGCAGTCCGAGTATGGTGGTTACCAGCCAGCTCGCGACCAACAGCAGCGGAAGCAACGCGCTAAGGATACCCGTTTTCTTTAACGTCATCGGTCCGTAATGGAGAACACTACCCAGCAGGGGATCTTCAGTCGCGACCAAGGCAACACGACCGCTACCCTCCTGTAGATACTGTCCGCTCGCCGTCGCGGATAGTTTTCGAGGCTTCCCACCGACCAAAGGTGCGACCGTGATACCGCCATCTGCAACGGCAATCTTCCACGGGATCAGTTTGTGGGCAATGCGCCACTGCTCAGCATTCGGACTCACCAACTGATAGAAACCGCTTAAGCTGGCATTCGGATGCCCCATTGATCGTGGAGGATTTGCTTTCTCACTGGCCTGTTTTGTTGCTTCGTAGTCGGCCAGCAATTTGTGGATCTGATTTGCTGCGGGGCTTTCACCATTCGTGAGAACCACATGTCCCTGTTTCCCCTGCGGCATGTAAGCTACCAGCGCTCGTACTCCGGGTAGAGCCCCCTCGTGGCCGTAGTAGATCTGCCCTTTATGGTGAAACGAGGTTAGTCCGGCTCCCCACCCTATTTCGATCCCGGCGGCGGCTGCGCGTGAGCCAACGGGGCGTTCCATCAAGCGTACACTGTCAGCTTTCAGCACCGTACCGTCTACTGTCTCCTCCGGATGCTGCATAAAACGCAAAAGCCTGACCATATCGTCGAGACTACTGTGCATGCCGCCGGCGGCACGATTTGGCAAGTGCCAGTAGGGCAAGGCCTGACTGCCGCGGTACAGGGTTGCTGCGTTGGAGCGAAAATGATCATCGAAATAGAATCCACTGTCGTCCATGGCCAGGGGCTGGAAGAACCGGCTTTGGATATAGTCTTCATAGCGCTCGCCGGTGATTTTCTCGACGATATACGCGGCTACCAATGGCCCTGTGTTGTTGTAAGCAGACCTGCTCCCCGGCACCCAGCGCGATTTTCGCGAATGCGGGTGCAGTGCCAGTGTTTGGGCAATAGTAAGTGGTTCCTTGTTCTGGCTGACAAGCTCAGGCGGGTGCGGTGCATCCCAGCCGGTTGTGTGGTTCAACAGATGTATCAACCGTATTGGATACTGGTCTTCCCAAGGATTTTCAAATTCCACCTCCGGAGCCAGATCGGCGATGCGGTCGTCGAGGGTCAGCTGTTTCTCTGCAACCAGTTTCATTACAGCGAGCCCCACCAGTATCTTTGACACGGAGCCGACCCGGAATACCGTATGTCGATCCACTTTTTGCCGGTGCTCAATATTCTTGAACCCGGTCGTATAGCGCCACACGGAACCGTCTGGCTCAAACACGGCAACCGCAGCGCCCGGTGTGCGAGTGCGCTTTAGAATTTGATCAATTTCCCCGGCGAGCTCGGGATAGGTTCTGTCAGTGGTACTCGACGCCTCCGCTGCCCCAAGGTGAAAAGCAAAAAGCGACACGAGAACCATCGCCAGGTTGGTTATGTTTTGCATACGTTTTTCCTCAGTATCCATCAATCCAGCGCGATCCGGACGGCACCGGATACATCGGCTGTGTTTTAATGAGGAATCAATATCGAAGGTTGACACGTGATGACAAAGGAAGCTTTGTGAATGTATGTGGCTGACACGCCGGGAATTCGGCCACACTTGTTCACAAGCCGTAACCGATTGATTTACAAAGTATTTGGAGCTTTGAGTATTGTGAAGGGCAGCCATCAGGTAGGGGAATATTTATACGACGATGATCGCGGACGTCTGCTACAAGGGGACCACGTAAAGCGGCTTGAACCCCAGGTTAACGCGCTGCTGAAGCTATTTATTGAAAGCCCCGGGGAAACAATCACCAGGGAACGGATCGGTAAACATATCTGGCCAGATCGGGTGGTCGGAGATGACGCACTGCGTGCGATGGTCCGAAAATTGCGCGATGCGTTCGGGGACGATGCCCGTAATTCAAACTATATTCGCACAGAGCCATTGAAAGGCTATTCATTGATCGCGCCGGTCACCCCGTATTACCCCGACGATGGTCAGGGGCACACAGGCACCACCCGGCAGCGAAATAGACTTCTCATCCCAATTGCGGGCGTCAGCGCCGGTGCCGCGCTTATCGCTGCGCTCTGGTCATCGTCTGTTCACGAGCAGCGCCCTGCGGAGATAGAGCTTCTCACGCGGATGACCGGCTCGGAGGTAAGCCCGGACTACAATCCTGCAAGTAACCGGCTGATCTTCTCTCACCGATCTAATAAAGATGACTTTTTACAGCTGTATGTGAAAAACCTGAACACCGCGCAGGTACAGCGCTTAACCTGGGAATCCGCGGATTACGCCAGCGCACTGTGGTCTCCGGATGGGCAGGAAATCGTCTATTCCCGCAGCGTTAATAGCGAGCTGACCCACTATCTCGCCAAGTTCGACCCACAGCAGGGGATCGTCGCGGAGCAACTGCTGTTAGCCGACCAGACGACACGGCGCTACCTCGTGTCCTGGTCTCAAGGTGAGCGCGCGGTTTATCTCAAAGACGGCCCTCGCCCGGGGGTGCCCGCAGGTATTAGCAAAATCAATTTGGATACCCGGCAAGTGACCACTGTTACTGCGCCCAATGTACAGGGAGCCGGCGACATTTTTGCGCGGGAGTCCAGCGATGGCTCCATGCTGGCGGTACTTCGGGTGGTGGAGTCGGGCAAGCAGGAGCTTCTCGTGTTCGACAAAACAACCGGAAGCCTGCTGCATACCAGGGTTCTGCTCGCGCCCGCCGATCGGCTGGTGTGGTCAGAAACCCGCGACCAGATAACGCTCAGTAATTTCCAGGGTGCGATTCAGTTTTTTGATCTCAACTCCAATACCCTTTCCCTAGGCGATCCGTTAGCCGACGGTATCAATGATGTTTTCCACCAGTGCCATGCACACTGCCTGTACATGCGCAAACATAACGGTAACTTCCTTGATCTGCTGGAGCAGCCGAACCCGTTCATGGAACGCTCGCTGATGGCAGCACATAACTTGGACCTACCCGGAGCGGAAGATTTTCCATTGTTCAGCCCTGATCAGCGAGGGCTCTATTTTCTCGAAAAGCGCGGATCTGGACTTCTCCTCAAGTACACAGGCCATCACGGAAAACCCGTCGAGATTTTTGAATTCCCGGCAGGCACGCGTGTTACAGCGCTTACTCTGAATACTACTGGTAGTCACATCGCCGGCGTTGCCGGTGATCGGGTTTTCGTGATGAACCTGCGGGATCCATCCGTCGAATTTATCACCAGTGGTGCGGAGCTGGTCGGGTTCCCGTTCTGGTTAGCGGATGGCAGTGGCCTGCAGTTTTCGAAAATGGAAAAGGGGACAGTGAAGCTATATCAGCACGACCTGCTATCCGGAACCTCGGCTTTCAAAATGCAAGGCTACCTCGCTGATATCCCGCTCCCCGACAACCGCTTTTTACGTATTGATGGCAGTAACAAGGTTTGGTTTATTCGACCCGAGCGCGATCCATTTCTCATGGCCGAGTTACCTTCAGCCTCGCCAAATCGCTGGCAGATCCGCGACGACTGGATGTACTTCACGGCGCACGAAGGGAATATGGCCGTTATGCGGCGCATCAATCTGACCACCGGCATCGATCAGCAAGTACCACTGGCCAAGAACCGATTCCGACTAAACTTCGACCTGAGTAAAAATAGTGAGCGTGTGCTATTTGTCAGATCGTTGCTGGCTGAAAGCAATCTTGTGAAAGTTTCATTGCAATAGAATTCAAGGAGATTTCCGTGAAGGATGTGCACGTAGGCGCGGTTCAAATGGTGAGCGGAGATAGCGTCGCCAACAATCTCAACAGGGCCCATGCGCTGTTGAGAACAGCGGCGGAGGCCGGTGCAGAGCTGGTGTTACTCCCGGAAAATTTTGCACATCTCTCGGATCGCGGCAGCTACGCAGCAGCCGAACACTTCGCTGAGGACGGCGTCGCCGATGAAACGCAGCAACCAATTCAGGCTGCTCTCAGTCGCTGGGCAAAGGAGCTGGGTATCTGGTTGGTTGCCGGTGCCATACCACTGCTTGAGCGCCCTGATGGCTCTCCGGTTGAGGGGAAACGCAACCGCTCAGCCTGCCTGGTCTACGACGACCGCGGACAGCTTTGCGCCCGCTACGACAAGATACATTTATTCGACGTGGACGTCGCCGACGCGGCGGGACGCTATCGCGAATCGAACTCTATCGAGCCTGGCACCCATACCAGTGTTGTCGATACCCCGTGGACAAAGCTCGGCCTGAGTATCTGCTTCGATCTGCGCTTTCCCGAGCTTTTCAGAGTACTGGCTACCCGGGGTGCGGAGGTTTTGCTGGTACCCGCCGCATTTACCCACACTACAGGCGAGGCACACTGGAAAACCCTGCTACAGGCGCGCGCAATTGAAAACGGCTGTTACGTCATTGCGGCAAACCAGGGCGGACAGCACTCGGAGAAACGCAGGACCTGGGGACACTCTGTGATTATTGATCCCTGGGGAGACGTGCTGGCGGAAGCTGGCGAGGGCGAAGCTGTGATTACTGCAAAGCTCGATGGGGATAAGTTGGGGACAGTGCGGCAGAACATGCCAGTACTCGATATGCGCCGCCTGTAGCTAACAGTAAAAGGCGTTACTCACAGAATAACTGGATAGAGCTGTGGGTAAGTACGGGATATGGGGTGTGAGTGGCGTGGTTGTTGGGTTGCGGAAAACGTTTAAAAAAGCGACGGTGTTTTTTTGGGCGGGTTTGGTTTTCTAGGGGTGTGTGGATATAAAAAAAGGCCCTGGTCGCGTTAGCGATCGGGGCTTTTTTTTGTGTTCGGTCTGGTGGTGCGGGTGGCTGGAAGTCTGTGGACCTACACTGGGTGGCGAGCGGTGCGACGCCTCCGGCGCCCCCGGCTTTGCTCCTGCGGAGCATGGCCGGTCACATGGCAGCGCTTTGGCGCTGCGTGGTAGTGGCAGTAATTCATCGTATCCTAAATAAAAAAAGGGCCACCCAAATGGGTGGCCCTTTCTTTTATTTAGAAGCCTGACGATGACCTACTCTCACATGGCGAAACACCACACTACCATCGGCGATACTGCGTTTCACTTCTGAGTTCGGCAAGGGATCAGGTGGTTCCACAGTTCTATGGTCGTCAGGCAAACTGGCTTGGGTTGGCTTGGTCTTATGAGCTCTGTGCTCGGCGCTGCCGCTTGATTGTTCGTTTGCCACTGCTTTCGCAGCTAACAATCAACCCAAATAAGTCGGTAAAACATTCTGTAGTAATACACCGCAAGATCTGTATGTCTCGTCTCGCGCACAATCCACTGATCGATCATCTGATCAGTAATCGTTAGTAACCATCTCTGTTGTATGGTCAAGCCGCACGGGCAATTAGTACTGGTTAGCTCAACGCCTCACAACGCTTCCACACCCAGCCTATCAACGTGGTAGTCTTCCACGGCCCTTTAGGACTCTCAAGGAGTCAGGGAAATCTAATCTTGAAGGAGGCTTCCCGCTTAGATGCTTTCAGCGGTTATCCCGTCCGAACATAGCTACCGGGCAATGCCACTGGCGTGACAACCCGAACACCAGAGGTTCGTTCACTCCGGTCCTCTCGTACTAGGAGCAACTCTTCTCAAATTTCCAACGCCCACGGCAGATAGGGACCGAACTGTCTCACGACGTTCTAAACCCAGCTCGCGTACCACTTTAAATGGCGAACAGCCATACCCTTGGGACCGGCTTCAGCCCCAGGATGTGATGAGCCGACATCGAGGTGCCAAACACCGCCGTCGATGTGAACTCTTGGGCGGTATCAGCCTGTTATCCCCGGAGTACCTTTTATCCGTTGAGCGATGGCCCTTCCATACAGAACCACCGGATCACTATGACCTACTTTCGTACCTGCTCGTCATGTCTGACTCGCAGTCAAGCGCACTTATACCATTATGCTCATTGCATGATTTCCGACCATGCTGAGTGCACCTTCGTACTCCTCCGTTACTCTTTGGGAGGAGACCGCCCCAGTCAAACTACCCACCATACACTGTCCTCGATCCGGATAACGGACCAGAGTTAGAACCTCAAACATACCAGGGTGGTATTTCAAGGATGGCTCCACAATGACTAGCGTCACTGCTTCAAAGCCTCCCACCTATCCTACACAAGTAGGCTCAAAGTTCAGTGCAAAGCTGTAGTAAAGGTTCACGGGGTCTTTCCGTCTAGCCGCGGGTACACTGCATCTTAACAGCGATTTCAATTTCACTGAGTCTCTGGTGGAGACAGCGTGGCCATCGTTACGCCATTCGTGCAGGTCGGAACTTACCCGACAAGGAATTTCGCTACCTTAGGACCGTTATAGTTACGGCCGCCGTTTACCGGGGCTTCGATCAAGAGCTTCGCCGAAGCTAACCCCATCAATTAACCTTCCGGCACCGGGCAGGCGTCACACCCTATACGTCCACTTACGTGTTTGCAGAGTGCTATGTTTTTAATAAACAGTCGCAGCCACCTGGTCACTTCGACCGGCCTCAGCTTAGGGAGCAAGTCCCATCACCAAAACCGGCGTACCTTCTCCCGAAGTTACGGTACC
>NZ_CP185959.1:3662500-4295000 GCF_050368945.1 Microbulbifer sp. MCCC 1A16149 | reverse complement strand
ATCGATACCGAAGCCTTCGCTCTGCGGCATTTTTATCGGCTCGCGCGGCGCCAGGAAAGTGTCGGAGCCGCCCTGATACATCAGCGGGTCGGTCCAGAAGCTCTCCGGCATCTCGGCATTACGGGCCTTGCGCACCAGCTCCACGTGGTTCACATAGGCGCTGCCATCCGCCCAATGGTAGGCGCGTGGTAGCGGGGAGTGACACTGAGCCTGATCGAAGGGCTCGCCTGCGATCTCGCCGCTGTTCAGTTTCTCCTGGAGCTCTATCAGCTGGGCCGATTTCTTGTCCCAGTTATCCAGGGCGCTCTGCAGGGTCCGCGCAATATTGGCTGCTGACTCCATACGGGTCAGGTCATCACTGACCACTACGAGCTTGCCGTCGCGTCCACTTTTCAAGGTGGCTAACTTCACTGTGCCTTCCTCTTGATTGAATCGTTGATTTTGGTTCTGTGGTGTTAAGGGTCCAGCGCCTTGAACTCTTCCTCACCATGCATCCACGCTGCGTGGCGCGGCGCTTTCTTGGTGCGGGACCACTCTTCCAGCATATCTTCGGCGACACGCTTGAGCTCTTTATGCATACCGGGCTTGGCGGTATTGGCGGCGAGCTCGATGCGGTGGCCATTGGGATCGAAGAAATAGATGGATTTGAAGATGGTGTGATCGGTGGGCCCGAGCACATCGATACCCGCATCTTCGAGCTTCTGCTTCATTTCCAGCAGCTCGTCCATGCTCTCCACTTCCAGGGCGATGTGCTGCACCCACTGTGGAGTGTTTTCATCGCGCCCCATATCCGGAGAGTTGGGCAGCTCGAAGAAAGCGAGCACGTTGCCCTGCCCCGCATCCATAAAGATATGCATGTAGGGATCCGGCGCCCCCGTAGAGGGCACCTTGTCTTCGGCAATGGCGAGCTGGAAGTCCATGCCCAGGAGATCGCGGTAGAACTCCACGGTCTCCTTGGCATCGCGGCAGCGGTAGGCCACGTGGTGGATACGTTGTATAGCCATGGTTGGCCTCCGGTTTACAGTGAATCGATCAGGCTGCGTCTTCTTTACCCTGATCCCCACCTGCTTTACCGCCGATTACACCGCGCTTCAGCTGGTCGCGCTCGATGGATTCGAACAGTGCCTTGAAGTTGCCTTCACCGAAGCCTTCGTCTTCCTTGCGTTGGATAAACTCGAAGAATACCGGGCCGAGCATGTTGGCAGAGAAGATCTGCAGCAGCAGGCGCGGCTGGCCGCCTTCGGTGGTGCCGTCCAGCAGCAGACCGCGCTTCTTCAGCTCGTCGGTAGGCTCACCGTGACCGGGCAGGCGCTCTTCCAGCATTTCGTAATAGGTTTCCGGAGGCGGGGTCATGAATTCCATGCCCTGCTTCTTCAGGCGATCCCAGCAGGCCACCAGGTCGTCACAGGCAAAGGCGATGTGCTGGATGCCTTCGCCGTTGTACTTCATCAGGAATTCTTCGATCTGGCCGCCGCCACCGGCTGCTTCTTCGTTCAGCGGGATACGGATCTTGCCGTCCGGTGCAGTCATCGCCTTGGACAACAGGCCGGTGTACTCGCCCTTGATATCGAAGTAGCGGATCTCGCGGAAGTTGAACAGGTCTTCGTAGTAATTGGCCCAGTAGTCCATGCGACCGCGGTACACGTTGTGGGTCAGGTGGTCCAGGGTGTGGAAGCCGCAGCCTTCCGGATGCTTGTCCACGCCTTCCAGCCAGTGGAAGTCGATATCGTAGATGGTCTCGCCTTCCTTATAACGGTCGATCAGGTACAGGGTGGCACCGCCGATACCCTTGATCGCCGGCAGGCGCAGTTCCATGGGGCCGGTTTCCACTTCTACCGGCTGGGCGCCTTTCTTGAGCGCTTCGTTGTAGGCGAAGGTTGCGTCTTTTACGCGGAACGCCAGGCCACAGGCGGAGGGGCCGTGCTCGCGCGCATAGTAGTCCGCGTGGCTGCCCGGCTCGTAGTTGGTGATGAAGTTGATGTCACCCTGACGCCACAGTTCAACGTCTTTGGTGCGGTGGCGGGCGACTTTGGTGAAGCCCATGGCCTCGAAAACAGTCTCCAGAATGCCCTTCTCCGGCGCAGTGAATTCCACGAATTCGAAGCCGTCCAGGCCCATGGGGTTCTCAAACAAATCGGCCATGTGATCCTCCTTATACGGGATTTTTTATGGTGGCCAGGGATGCCGCTTGTGGCGGCAAAGGCCTACTTGGTTTCAGGTGCAACGAATTTAGTTACGCGTGTAACCAATGTCAAGCACCGGACTCAGACGGTTTGAAACGGCCCTAAAGTAATAGGCCCAAAAATAGGAAATAACCGGTAAAGAGATGACCAGCGAGAGGAAATGGGTGCTAGAAAAGCATAGAAAGGGATAACTCCCGACCGCATTGCGCGGCCAGGAGTCCAGTTACAGTCAGGCTTCGGTTTCAACCACCTTGGAGAGGTCGCCAACACCGGCTTCCTTCAACAGGGAATCGACCAGCGGCGCCATAGCGCGGTGCTTCAACGCGCTACCCACCAGGGCCTCGGGCAGGCTCTGGCTACCGGATTCGCCATCGCTGTCGACGATACCGCCGCCAGTGCGGCCACCAACCCCATTCAGGCCTTCCACAGAGATGATCTTCATACCTTCGATCTTCTCCAGCGGACGCACGCTCTCGCGCACGATGCCCGGCAGGTGCTCGTGCAGGCTGAGCACTCGCTTGAGGGCGATCTGCGCGTCGCTGAGGCTGTTCATGGCCTCATTCATCAGCCGCTGACCTTCCGCGTCAACCGCGTATTTCTCGCGATCGGCCTCGACCTTGATGCGTACGGCTTCGGCTTCTGCCGCCGCCTGCAGGCGGAGCGCTTCGGCCTTGTCTTCCGCTGCAGCCTTTTCTGCTTCCGCGGCAACCTTGATGGAAGTGGCCTGACGCTCAGCTTCTTTCTGCGCCTCAATGATCTCAATACGCTTGTCACGCTCGGCTGCTTCCACGTCTTTCGCAGTCTGTACCTGCTCTTCCGCTTTCACTGCCTCCGCGCGTGCCACGTTAGCCTGCTGGTCCGCAAGGGACTGCTCCTTGGATTTTTCCGCAACGGCGATGGCGCGCTCCTGCTCGGCAATTTCCAGGGATTTCTGCTTGGAAATACGCTGTTCGTCGAGCACGCGCTCGCGTTCAATTTCCTGCTCCTGCAGGCGTTTTTCCTTTTCAATTTCCAGCAGACGTGTGGCCTGCTCGGCAGCAATACGGGACTGGTCGATTTCGCGCTCGGCTTCGATTTCCGCCTGGCGGGCAGCGCGCTCCTGAGCCGCGGTTTCCTTGGCCATATCCGCTTTCTGCGCCGCTTCACGGTTTTCCAGCTCGCGCTGCTGCTCCAGATAGGCGTAGCGTTTTTCCTTTTCGATCTCCAGGCGCTGACGTTCCGCTTCCAGGTTCTTGGTTTCGATCTGAACCCGGGTTTCCTGTTCGACGTCGTTCACTTCCTTGCGGCGCGCCTCGATGGAGCGGGTCATGCTCGCAAGACCTTCCGCATCGAATACGTTGTCCTGGTTGAAGAATTCCTTGTGGGTCTGGTCGAGACCTGTCAGGGAAACGGATTCCAGCTCCAGGCCGTTTTTCAGCAGGTCTTCAGAAACCACCTGCTGCACCTTCTGCACAAACTGGCTGCGCTGCTCATGCAGTTCCGCCATTTCCATTTCCGCTGCCACCGAGCGCAGGGCGTCGACAAACTTACCCTCGATCATTTCCTTGAGGGCTTCCGGATCCAGGGTACGCACACCCAGGGTCTGTGCCGCATTGGCGATGGCATCGGTGTCCGGCTTGACCCGCAGGTAGAACTCCGCGAGCACGTCGACACGCATACGATCCTTGGTGATCAACGCCTGGTGCTCCTTGCGGGAAACCGCAAGACGCAGGGTATTCATGTTTACCGGAATGATTTCGTGCAGCACCGGCAATACCAGTGCGCCGCCATTCATGATGACCTTCTGCCCACCCATACCGGTGCGGACAAAAGAGCGCTCCTTGGAAGCGCGGGTATACAGTCGCGCGAAGATGGTGCCGATGACGATCAGGCCGATCAGTACGGCACCTGCCATGATCCCTATGTTGGAAAGATTCTGAATCACTACGTTTTTCTCCAATTTAATTGTTTTCAGTCAGGTGCTTGTTGGTGGGCTTGATTACGCGAAAATTGGCTCCGCGCTCCTCCACCAGCAATACCTGCTGTCCCTGTGTAAAGGTTTCCCCATCATCCGGCTCCACCATCACGTAGTGGGTGGTACCAAATTCGTCCTTGAGCCGGGCTTCTGCCGGTGATCCAACGACGGCCTCGCCGATCGTGATCACCGCGACCCGGCCGATAAATGAAGTGCGTCCGACCGCCTCCGTCTCGTCGCCGACCGCAAACCTGCGCAGCAGGTTGCCCACAAAGCGGACCTGCGGCAGGGCCAGAAACAGCACCGGGATGGCGAGCAGCCAGCCGGGCAACAAAATGCCGAGCAGGGATTCGGAGAACATCTGAATCAGCAGGCCACTGACGCCGAAGCTGACCAGGAAGGCGACCAGCAAAATCAGTGCGGGCACCTCGCCAAAACGCAGCCAGCCCAGCAGCTTGGTGAGTACGCCACCGGCCTCGGTATCGGGGGCGTCGAGATCGATGTCCATATCTGGCAGCAGGTTATCCAGCAGATCCGAGATACCAACACCGATCAGCATCATCACCCCTTCGAGTACGGCAATCATCAGCATCAGTACCAGCGCACCGGTAAATAGCTGATTGCCGTCTTGCAGAAAGAAAGCCATCAAGCCTCCGTCTGGGATTTGATTTTGGCCAAGCGTTCCTTGATCCGGTTGCCGCGCGCCAGTTCTTCCAGTTCGGCAAGTTTGCTGACGTCGGCGCTGGATTCTGAGGTCGGCACGCCCGCCTGTTCCAGAATGCGATTGAACGCGCCGGAGGCCTGATCCACCTTGTCGGCGGTCGCGCGGCTATTGCCCTGCTGCTCGCCCGCGGGGCCATTGCTGACATGTTCACTGGCCTTGATGAATTCCCGCAGCTGCTCGCGCATCTCGCGCTTCTTGCCCTGCAGGGCGCCGATATAGGAATTCAGTTCGGTAATTTCCTGGTCGGTTTCCGCGATGGCTTTTTCCAGTACCGGAATCTGCGCTTCGATATCCATCTGCTTGGCGATGGCGGCCTCGGCGAGATCGTCGCGGCCTTCCTGCACGGCAACTTCGATCTGTGCGCTCAGTGTGCCGTGACGGCTGTTCTCATCGTTGAGGGTTTTGCTACTCAGGTATTTGGCCGCTTCCGCCTTGCCGAGCTGATCGCGCACGTCGGCAATCGCATCGTCAATTTCACGGATGGCCTGCTCCATGACCAGCTGTGGAGTAGCGTTTTCTACGGAATCCACCACCGCATTGGCGGAAGCGGAGATGATGCGGGAGATACGTTTTATCAATCCTTCTTTCATTGTTTTTCCTTCCTCTTGTCGATCTGTTTGGGTAAGCCGGCAACGCTGGGAATCAGCGCTGCAAAAGATCCCTGAGTTGCTGCTGTATTGTTTGCGCCGCCCCGGGGTCGATCAGACGGGGATCTTTCTGCACCGCAACCAGCAGGATTTTTTCCAGGAATGTCTCGATGGCCGGCAGGGCTTTCTGTTCCAGCGCGGGTGCCAGTGACTCCGCGTCGGCACAGGCCTGAATCGCGGCGGCGCCTTCGGCGACCATTTCCAGCAGGGCCTCCACCAGCAGGCTGCGCTGGTTTTCATCCACATATCGGGCCTTGGTCGGCAACATGGTTTCGGCAGACGCGAGATAGGCGCGGGCAAAACTTTCGACACCCACGGATTCGCGGGCCATGGCGATCAGCTCGCGCACTTTTTCGCTCTGGGTGACAGCGCCATTGCGGTCAATGGACATCAGGTAGGTGTAGTCCTCTGACGAAAGGCGCGCCGAGATGGATTGGGTTTTGTTGAGCATGGCATTCCCTGACTTGCGATGTATACAAAAGTACACACGAACCCGTGCACGGTCAATTACACGGGATTACAGGCGCTAATACGGAGCAAAAAGCCAGTGAAAGATGCAAGATAGTCAGGAAATCATGAAGATTTGACGAAAATTCCGTCAGTTGAACCACTTGGGCGAAAAGCCCGATCGGCATTCACAGTAGACGCAGGCGGGGTTTCACCAATTGGGGGCACACGACGACGGATCGCGCCAGCAAAGTGCGCGAAACCGTTCAGCCTTGCCATCGGTCATTTCAACGAGTTAGCGCTTTACAAAAACCCGCGCGCGCGATTACCTGTAGGGCTTACCCGCCGCGATCCGGCGGCAATAACAATAAGCAGTCTTCCGGTTCCCCCACTTATCCAAGGCGGGTTCCGGACCGGGAGCCCGGGGAGGACAATGGACAGACGTAATTTCATCAAGCTCGGGGGCGTGGGTGCCAGCGGCATATTGCTCCCCATATCCGGTATCGCGGTCTCTGCGGAACAACTTGCCGGCAACGGTATGGATGTGGGGCAGAAGAAGGTCCTCGCCGATATCGTCCTCAACGCTGCGCGCAAGGCCGGCGCTTCCTATACCGATGTGCGCATCGGTCGCTACCTCAACCAGTTCGTCATCACCCGCGAGACCAACGTCGAGAATATCGTCAACACCGAGTCCTTCGGTGCCGGTATCCGCGTCATCGCCAACGGCACCTGGGGCTTTGCCGCCACCAATGACCTGACCAAAGACGGTATTGCCAGGGCTGCGCGACAGGCGGTGGAGGTGGCCAAGGCCAACGCCAGGTACCAGAGCGAGCCGGTACAGCTGGCCCCGGTAAAGGGCGTGGGCGAGGTCTCCTGGCAGACACCGATTCAGAAGAACGCCATCGATGTACCCATCAGCGAAAAGGTGGAGTTCCTGATGGACGTCAACAACGGTGCCCTGGAAGCCGGGGCGAGTTTCATCAACTCCTCCCTGTACCTGGTGAACGAACAGAAGTATTTCGCATCCAGCGACGGTTCCTATATCGATCAGGACGTACATCGCCTGTGGGCACCGATGCAGGTTACCGTGGTCGACAAGAAGACCGGCGTGTTCAAGACCCGCAATGGCCTCAGCGATCCGGTGGGGCGCGGCTACGAGTATCTGGACGGGCGCGAGGAAGACAAAATCCACGGCCAGACCACCCTGTACAAGAACTCCTACGATATGGCCGAGGATGCGCGTCTCGCGGCAGAACAGGCGAAAGCCAAACTGACGGCGAAATCCATCGAGCCGGGCAAGTACGATCTGGTACTGGAGCCCTCACATCTGATGCTGACCATTCACGAATCCGTGGGCCACCCGCTGGAACTGGACCGCGTGCTCGGCTACGAGGCCAATTACGCAGGCACTTCTTTTGCAACCCTGGATAAATGGCGCAGCGGCAAGTTCAAGTACGGTAGCGATAAGGTCAATCTGTTCGCGGACAAGCTACAACCAGGCTCCCTGGGCGCGGTGGGCTATGACGATGAAGGCGTGAAAACCAAGCGCTGGGACCTGGTCAAGGACGGCGTGCTGGTCAATTACCAGGCTACGCGCGACCAGGTACACATGATCGACCAGAAAGAGTCCCACGGCTGCTGCTATGCGGACAGCTGGTCCAGTGTGCAGTTCCAGCGCATGCCGAACGTTTCGCTGGCGCCGGGTGAAGAAAAGTACTCGGCCAAAGAGATGATCAAGGATGTGGAGAAAGGTATCTATATTCTGGGTCGCGGCTCCTACTCCATCGACCAGCAGCGCTACAACTTCCAGTTTGGTGGACAGCTGTTCTACGAGATCAAGGACGGCGAAATTGTCGGTCAGGTAGAGGACGTGGCCTACCAGTCCAACACCCAGGAATTCTGGAATTCCTGTTCGGCGATCTGTGACAGCAGCGACTACCGGCTCGGCGGCACCTTCTTTGACGGCAAGGGACAACCCAGCCAGGTGAGCGCCGTTTCCCACGGCTGTTCGACCACGCGCTTTGACAAGATCAATGTCATCAATACCAAACGCAAGATCGGCTAAGGAACGCCTGAAAAACTACTGCGCGCGCGCCTGATAAGGGCCGGCGGTGCTCGAAATGCTCATGTATAAACTATACATTCCGCTTTCTGCGCTCCGGCGGCCATCACCAGCCACCCGCTCGCGACGTTTTTAAGGTGTTCCTAACACGAACAACAATAAATTTTTGGAGCAACCAATATGGCAATTTTATCCAGAAGTGAAGCCAAGAAAATTCTCGACAAGGTGCTGAAGTACAGCAAGGCTGAAGCGGCCAGCGCACAATTGAGCGGCGCGGAGACTGGCAACATCCGCTACGCGCGCAACAGCGTTTCCACCAGCGGTATCGTCAACGATATTGAACTGGCGGTAGAGGCGCGTTTCGGCAAGAAATCCGGTATCGCCACCATCAACGAGTTCAGCGATGCATCTCTGGAAAAAGTCATGCGCCGCGCGGAAGAGCTGGCCAAACTTTCTCCGGACAATCCCGAATCCATGCCGCTGCTGGGCGAACAGAAATATCAGGCAGTGAACGGGTTCTCCAAGTCCACCGCCGATATCACTCCGGACCAGCGCGCCAAGGCCGCCGCCGATTCCATCGCCGCGGCGAAAAAGAAAGACGTTGTCGCCGCCGGTTACCTGGAAGACGCGCGCTCGTTTGCCGCTGTCGCCAACACCAAGGGACTGTTCGGTTACTACGCCTCAACCTCTGCCAACTTCACCGTCACCATGCGCACCGAAAACGGTCTCGGCTCCGGCTGGGCGCAGAGCGACGTGACCGACTTCACCAACATGAATACCGCAGCCAGCTCCGGTGTCGCCATCGACAAGGCGGTGCTGTCACAGGAAGCGCGCGCGCTGGAGCCCGGTAAATACACCGTGATTCTGGAACCGAGTGCGGTGTCCGGTCTCGTCGCCTACATGATGGGTAACTTCGACGCGCGCAACGCCGACGAAGGCCGCAGCTTTATGAGCAAGAAAGGCGGCGGTAATCGCACCGGCGAGAAGATGTTCGACAAGCGCGTCAACATCTACTCCGACCCGTCCGATGCCAATGTGCCGGCACAGCCCTGGTCCGACGAAGACTATATGGCAATGCAGCGGGTCGACTGGATCAAGGACGGCGTGGTCGAGAACCTGCCCTGCAGCCGCTACTGGGCGGAACAGTCCAAGGGAACAGCGATCCCCTCACCGAATAATCTGATCATGGTGGGTGGCGACAAGTCCACCGAGGAACTGATCAAGAAAACCCGTCGCGGCGTACTGGTAACCCGCACCTGGTATATCCGCATGGTTGACCCGCAGTCACTGCTGCTGACCGGCCTGACCCGGGACGGAACCTTCTATATCGAAAACGGCAAGATCAAGTATCCGATCAAGAATTTCCGCTTCAACGAAAGCCCGGTCATCATGCTGAACAACATCGAGGACATGGGCAGACCGCAACGGGTCAGCATGTGGGGTGGTCCGGCGATGATTCCCGCCCTGAAAGTGCGTGACTTCACTTTCAGCAGCCTGTCCGACGCCGTTTGATCAATTGCAGAAAAAGAGGAACACATTATGGACCGTAGAAAATTTCTGCAGTTGAGCGGCGCCGGTATGGGCGCATCCATGCTTCCGCTTTCCGCCAGCGTGATTGCCGAAAGCCAGTTGACCCAGAGTGGGCTGGATATCGCAGTAAAGAAAGAGTTCGCCGACGCGGCGCTCAACACCGCGACTAAAATGGGGGCATCCTACGCGGACGTGCGTATCGGCCGCTACCTGAACCAGTATGTGGTGACCCGCGAGATGAAGGTACAGAACGTGGTCAATACCGAGTCCATCGGTATGGGCGTGCGTGTCATAGCCAACGGTACCTGGGGGTTCGCGGCAACCAACGATATGACGATCGACGGTATCGCCCGCGCTACCGCCCAGGCAGTAGCGACCGCCAAGGCCAACTCCAAGTATCAGCAGGAGCCAGTGGAACTGGCACCGGTGAAAGGCCACGGCGAAGTCAGCTGGAAAACACCGATCGAGAAAAACGCCATGCAGATTCCGCTGGTGGAAAAGGTTGACCTGCTGATGGAAGTGAATAAATCGGCGCTGGACGCCGGGGCCAGCTTCATCAATTCCATGCTGTACCTGGTGAACGAGCAGAAGTACTTCGCCTCTACCGACGGCTCCTACATCGACCAGGATGTACACCGTCTGTGGTCCCCGTTCAGTGTCACGGCGGTGGACAAGAAAGACGGCGGCTTCCGCACCCGCGACGGTCTCGGCATGCCAGTCGGCCGCGGCTTCGAATATCTGGATGGGCGCGCGGAACACAAGGTCCAGTCCCAGACCGTGCTGTATGGTGACTCCTACGATATGGTCGAGGACGCGCGTCTTGCCGCCGAGCAGGCACAGGAAAAGCTGAAGGCCAAGTCGGTAAAGCCGGGCAAGTACGACCTGGTGCTCGACCCATCACACCTGTGGCTGACCATCCACGAGTCCGTCGGCCACCCGCTGGAGCTGGACCGTGTTCTCGGCTACGAAGCCAACTTTGCCGGCACTTCGTTCGCCACCATCGACAAGTGGCGCAGCGGCAAATTCAAGTACGGCAGCGACAAGGTCAACCTGTTTGCGGACAAGGTGCAGCCGGGCTCCCTCGGTGCCGTGGGTTACGACGATGAGGGAGTGAAGACCGGTAGCTGGGATCTGGTAAAAGAAGGTGTACTCACCAACTATCAGGCGATTCGCGATCAGGTACATATGCTGGATCAGAAAGAGTCCCACGGTTGCTGCTACGCGGATAGCTGGTCCAATGTGCAGTTCCAGCGTATGGCCAACGTTTCCCTGTTGCCCGGCAAGGAAGAGCTGAGCCTGGACGACATGATCAAGGACGTGGAAAAAGGTATCTATATTGTCGGCGACGGCTCTTTCTCCATCGACCAGCAGCGCTATAACTTCCAGTTCGGCGGTCAGCTGTTCTATGAAATTGAGGACGGCAAGATCACCGGCATGCTGGAAGATGTGGCCTATCAGTCCAATACCCAGGAATTCTGGAACTCCTGTTCGCAGATCTGCGACAAGCGCGATTACCGTCTGGGTGGCTCTTTCTTTGACGGTAAGGGGCAGCCGATGCAGGTGAGCGCGGTTTCTCACGGCAGCTCCACCACGCGTTTCGATGGAGTGAATGTCATCAATACCAAGCGCAAGCTGGGTTAATTGGTGCAAGTACCTTCCAACTAAAAAAGCCCGGAGGCGGTGCTATACCCGGCACCGCCCCTTCGCAGAAGCCAAAAATTAAATAGACAGTATTTATAAAGTCTTCGTAGTCTTAGAGATTCCAGAGCAGTAACCGTGTCCCTTACCCGAAAACAGTTCCTTCAGCGTCTTTTGTTCGCCGGTGCCGGTTGCGCACTGCCGGTAGCACTACGCGCGCAAACTGCGGGTAAGCCACACTATGATTTTTATTTCACTCGCTTGATGTACGAATCCGGTGACTGGGATGTGGATCAGCGCATGCCGTCCAATGTGCTGAATTCCCTGATCGAATACACCAACCTCAAAGTCGATCCGAAAGAACATATTGTGCCGCTGGCAGACCCGGAAATGCTGCTGGCACCTTTCTGCTACATGGCTGGCCACAAACTGGTGGAATTCACCGAAGCAGAAGCGCGCAATTTCCGCGATTACGTCAATCGCGGTGGTTTTGTTTTTGTCGATGACTGCAACCACGATATCGACGGGCTGTTTGCCAAATCTTTTGAAGCGCAGATGGTCAAGCTGTTCGGTGAGGACTGCCTGCAGAAGTTGCCGGACGACCACGACCTTTACCGCTGTTTTTTCCAGTTTGATGAATTGCCGGTTACCAGCTTCGAGCTGAATGGCTGGGGGGACGACCTGGTACACGATTACCTGAAGGCGATCGTGATCAACGGCCGTATCGCCGTGCTGTACAGCAACAAGGATTTTGGCTGCGAGTGGGATTACGACTACCGCAACAAACGCTGGCTCGCGATCGACAACACCAAATTCGCCATCAATATTGTTATTTACGCACTCACTACCTGAATCGCCATGCATATCACCACACCGGAAAGAACCGAACAGATGATCGAACAACAGCAGCAGGCGCTGGCAACATTGCGCGCAGAGATCGGCAAGGTCATTGTCGGGCAGCAGGAGGTCGTGGAGCAGATGCTGATCTGTCTGCTGGCGAAAGGTCATGCGCTGCTCGAGGGTGTACCCGGTCTCGGTAAAACGCTGCTGGTAAAAACCCTGGCAGACGCATCGAGCCTGGCATTCAAACGGGTGCAGTTCACGCCGGATCTGATGCCCGGGGATATTCTCGGCAGTGAAATCCTGGAAGAGGATCACTCCACCGGAAAACGCTTCTTCAAGTTTCAGGCCGGGCCAATTTTCACCAACATCCTGCTGGCGGACGAAATCAACCGCACCCCGCCCAAAACCCAGGCGGCGCTGCTGGAATCCATGCAGGAGTATTCGGTGACCGTGGCCGGGGAAACCATGGCCCTACCGGATCCCTATTTTGTGCTCGCCACCCAGAACCCCATCGAACAGGCGGGTACCTATCCCCTGCCGGAAGCGCAGCTCGATCGCTTTCTGCTGAACATCCATATTGATTATCCGCACGAGCAGGATGAGGTGGAAATTCTGCGCGCGACCACCGGTGGCGCGCTGGAAAAACCAACGCCGTGTATGGACGCCGCACAGCTGCAGGCACTGCAGAAACTGGTGCGGGAGGTTACGGTGAGTGATGCACTCTACCAGTATGTGGCGCAGCTGGTACGCGCCACACGCGCTATAGACAAAGCGGATTCCACGCTGGGCCAGTGGATCAAGTGGGGTGCGGGGCCCCGTGCCGGACAGGCATTGATTCTCGCCGCCAAGGCGCGCGCCTTCCTGCAGCAGCGTCTCGCGGTGACCCGTGAAGATATTCGCGCGCTGCTGCTGCCGGTCTTGCGTCACCGTATTTTGCTCAGTTTCCATGCCCAGGCCGACGGAGTGACCGTCGAGCAGGTTATCCAGGCGCTGGTGCAGTCTGTAGCAGAACCCGGTGCAGACTGACCGCAGCGGAGTCCAGGCGTGCAACTGATCGACCCTCTGACACTGGCGGCAACCCGCGATCTCGCGTGGCTCTCGCGGCATATTGCCGAAGGCATGTTGCTGGGTATGCAACACAGCCAGCGGCGCGGTGCCGGTATCGAATTCCAGCAGTACCGCAGCTACGAGTCCGGCGATTCCATTCGCAATATCGACTGGAAGCTGTTCGCGCGCTCGGACCGCTACTATGTGCGCGAGGCAGACCAGGAAAGCCAGATGCACGTGTGCATCGTGCTGGATGCCAGCGCTTCGATGCAGCAACCGAGCTTCACCTATCCCGAGTTAAACAAGCTGCAGTACGCAAAGTGCTGGGTGGCGACCCTGTGCTGGCTGCTTTACCGGCAGGGGGATCGATTTTCTCTGCTGGTGCTGAACGATGGTGGGAATCATTATGTGCCCGCCGGCCAGGGTGAGAGTCATCACCGCCGTATCGCCCTGGCGCTGGAACGCGTTCAGGCGCGCGGGCACTGGCCGCAGGCGTCGCAGCTGTCCGCGGTGTGGCAATATTTCGAGCAGCCCTGCCAGACCTTGCTGGTGAGTGATTTTTTTGAGGTGTCACAGGACGCTGGCATGTCAGCATTTGCTGCGCGCCTGCACGCGGCGAACCGGCCCTGCCTGCCACTGCAGATACTGGTGGAGGCGGAGCAGACTTTCCCGTTCGACGGCGAGTTGAAGATTGTCGATCCAGAGGGCGGTGAAATTCCCGAGCTGGGCGCGCACCAGCAGCGCGATGATTACCTGCGGGCATTTAACGCCGCACAACACGAGCTTGCCGCACAGTTTGCTGCGCGCGAATGCCCGCTGACCGTCGCCACCGTGGAAACACCGATAGAGCAATCGCTGCGCGCATTCATCCGCGCACACGGGAGGATTGGCTGATATGCCGTTGGCCGCAACCCCGACGCTGCCGTTGCAGTGGTTACAGCCACAGTGGTTGTGGCTACTGCTCGCACTCGCCATCCCCCTGCTTATTCACCTGATACGCCGCAGCAGGCCGCGACAAATCACCTTTGCCGCCGCCCAGTGGCTGCTTCCCCGCCAGCAGCGCCGCTGGAACAAGTTTGTGCTGCGCGATCGCTTGTTACTGCTGCTGCGCCTGATGCTGGTGGCACTGCTCGCATTCTTACTGGGCCAGCCAATGCTAAACAGTGACAGCGAAGCGCAGGAGGATGTGCTGCTGGTAGATCCGCGGATTCAGGCTTCCGCGCTGGATGAATTTCTCGCGCAACACCCGCAACTGAAGCAGGTGTTCTGGCTACAGCCAGAGCCACTCGCAATAACTGCACCCCGGCCCTCGCCCCAGGATATCTGGCGGGTGCTGTCTCACTTATCCACAAGAGAAATATTTCGACGCGCACATATCCTGTTGCTGGACGCGGAAAACCCCAGCGGGCATAGCACCCTGCAGGTGAGCCCAGACTGGCAATGGCATCGGATTGCGGATACCGCCGCTCCTGCAGCGTCCAATCTTCCTCGCATCGCACTGGCCGGTGACGCGCCCGCCTGGCTGCAGCCGGCGATGGAACAATTGCGCGAGAAGCTGGGTTCAGGCTTGTCCTTTATTACTGATAGCGATATCGAAACCCTCGTTGGCGGCTCCACTAAAACCCGACCGCACTGGCTAATTTACGATACTGCCGGCCCGCTACCCGCTGCACTGCAAGCCTTTGTTCGCGAGGGTGGCCTGTTGATTACCGACCAGCGGGTACGTTGGGATGCGGTAAATAATTTCACCGCGCTGGATTCGCAACCGGCTGCCGAGGCCGCGCCGGTCGGTCGCGGCAGCTGGCTGCGCTACAAACAGGACTGGCACAGCGCACCGTTCTATCAACAGGGGGCGCTGCCGGAATTATTGTGGCAACAGTGGTCGGCACAGGACTGGCAATTCCAGTTTCACAGCCGCAGTCACTGGTCTGCCGACAACACGCCCGAGATACCGGTGCCGGACGATCGGGTAACGCGGTACCGGGAAATCCCCCTGGATCGCTGGCTGTTGATCTTGATTGCGCTGCTGCTGCTACTCGAACGCGGCATCGCACTGTCGCGACGCGATACCGGCGCATTCACTGCAGCGGGGGACAAGGGCCATGAATGAGATCCCGGTTTCGCTCACCCGGGCCCGGCAACACTGGTGTGTCGCCAGTTTGATGCCCTATTTCTCTGTGGCTTTTGCAGTGATTCTCCTATTGCTGCTGCTATCCGCACTGTTGGAACTGCCGCTATGGCTCGCCGCCGTGACCGGTGGATTTTTTGTCGTGGCGGCGTTGATCGACGGACAGTGGCGACTCCCACTAGATGAGACCTGCAGCAAACTGGATGCGCGCTTTGCCGAATTGCAGGACAGTAGCGGGCTACTGTTGCAAGACCCGGAGCAACTATCGCCACTGGCGCGGCTACAGCGCAGTCGCACTGCAGATACACTGCAACAGTTACTCAATGCCGACAGGCTCAAGGCCTTTCGCCCCGCGAGTTTGCGCAGTCCGTTGCTCGCCGCTATCGGTGCCGGTTTGGGTTTGTTTGCCTATGTGGCGCTCGACCAGTTTCAGGGTGCGAGCACCGCAGATAGACCGGCACACATTAGCGGCAGCGGGACTGAACGCGCGCAAATGGCGCAACCTATCCTCGAAGCAGTGACCACCATTGAGCCACCCGCGTATACCAACCTGCCCAGACGCACGCAGTCGCTGGACGTTCAGACCCCGGAGGGTTCGCGGGTGACCTGGGAAATTACCCTGGAACAACCGGCCTACGCCCTGCGAATGGTCGCCGCGGAGAAAACGTTCGACTTTGCCACTCAGGAAGCCTTACCGAGTCGCAGCTGGAAGGTTACCCGCACTCTGCTCGATACCGATTTCTACCAGCTCAGCCTGCTGGAAAATAATCAGGGCAACAGCAGGGACAATTTCCGTCTGCAGCCGGAAATTTACAATATCGAACTGGAACCGGACCGGCCGCCGGAATATACCTTCGACTATCCCAAGGACAATGTAACGGTCGTCAATGTTGAAAGGGGCAAGCAGGCAAGCCTGCTCAATGTCAGCGTGCGAGTCAGCGACGACTACCAGCTGGTGGAAACCGACCTGCTGCTTACCCTGGCGAGTGGTAGCGGCGAGAACGTGCGCTTTCGCAACGAACGTATAAAACTGCAGCCTGCCAGCATCGATATCGACGCAGATGGCAGTACCAATCACTACCGGTTCAATATCCCGGTGGAGCGCTACGATATTGAATCCGGCGATGAACTCTACTGGTATCTGGAAGCGCGGGATAATCGCACACCCGAGGCGAATGTGCGCAAGAGTCAGCACTTCATCATTCGCTGGCCACAGGAAGAAATATTCGGACTCAGCGACGCGGAAGGCATGGCGATAAAAATCCTGCCCGAGTATTTCCGCAGTCAGCGTCAGTTGATCATCGATACCGAAGCTCTTCTCGAACAGGAAAAACAAATTACCCCGCAGGCATTCCGCAAGCGTGCGGAAAACCTCGCGTACGAGCAGAACCTGTTGCGCATGCGCTATGGCCGCTTCCTCGGTGAAGAGGATTCGGCCATGGAGCACAGCGATGACTCGGCAGAAGCAGAAGAGACGCACGGGGATCAAGACGACCATACAGGCCACGATGACGCGGACAGCCATGCAGGTGAATCGTCACAGCGCTTTGGCGATGCGACCGGGGTAGTGGCGGCGGCTGGCCACCAGCATGACAGTTCCGAGCATGCGACGCTGTTCGATCCGCAAACCAAGGAACTGCTGCGCAGCGCACTGAATGCCATGTGGAGTGCGTGGCGGGATCTTTCGGTTATTGAGCCGAGGGCTTCCCTGCCCCACCAGCACTCGGCGCTGCGCTATATCAAGGAGGTGCAACAGGCTTCGCGAATTTATCTGCAGCGTGTGGGCTTTGAAGCGCCCGCACTGGATGAGACCCGCCGCTTGTCCGGTGAAATGGAAGAGATAACCCCGCCGCGAGTGACTGCGCAGCGCGATGACGGCGAGCGCGCACAGGTACTTGCCCTGCTGCAAACCCTGCACCGCAATGAACCCATCGATGAAGCGCAAGCCGCGGCGCTGCAGCAGTTGTCGGCGGTAAAGGATTCCGCAACCACCCGTATCGAGCTCGCCAAACAGCTGCGCCGCTACCGCCAGCAGCCCGCCTGTGATGAGTGCCGCCAGGCGCTTTCGTCTCTGTTGTACCAGCTGCTGTCGGCGCCGCTGGCCGAGCCGGGATTGCCCAACGTCAGCACGGAGCGCGGCAGTTATCGCCAGTGGCTGCAACAACAGGGGGAGGCCCGCTAATGCTGTTCTGGTTCAACCTGCTGTGTATTGCCGGACTACTGGTTTCGCTACTTTTTATTCTGCGTCACAAAACCTCGCTTGCCAGACGTATCGGCCACGGCCTGCTGCAGACACTGATCTGGGGCCTGGTGTGGGCACTCGCTCACCCCCCGGCACTGCTGCCAACGGCGGCTGGCGGCGAAACTATCCGATTGAATAGCGAGGATGGCGCTGCGGCGCTGTCAGATCTCACACCTGCGGAGCTCCATCGGTTAGGCGCGCTTGAGCTGGACGGCGACGGCCTGCGTCGCGACCTGCTGCGGGATATGCCTCCGGTACGCCTGCATCCCGACCAGCACAGCCAGGCCGAGTCGTGGTCGCTGCAGTGGCCGCACAATCTCACCCTCGGCAGTCCGCTAGAGCTGACCATTACCCGAACCCAAGGTGGCGCCGCGCCCATCAAGTTCACACTGGAGGATCCATTCGGAAATTCCGTGGACAATGCCACGCTCTCCGCGGAAACGTCACAAATCACTCTCCGCGACCAGCCGAAACTGGCGGGACAGTGGGAATACCGCATACACATAGATCCCGAAACAACAGTATCGGAAGCATCACCGTCAGCGCGCTCCGAAATACTGCCGGTATCGGTGCACACCACTCGCAGGCCCGCGGTGCTGCTGTGGCTGGCGCGCCCGGGGTTTGAATCTGCGGCCCTGTCCCGCTGGCTGCGTCAGTCCGGTTCGCCGACGCAGGTGGTGACCCGTCTGGCGCCAGATATGCTGCGGCGCCAGACCTTCAACGATCAGGAACCCGTGGAAGGCAATCTCCTCGGAGCCGACAGTCCGTTCGACCTGTTGATTCTGGACAGCCGGCTCTGGCCACAATTATCCGCGCAGGATCGCCAACGGCTGGGTGCTATCGCCGGGGAAAAACCCCTGCTGTGGTTGCTGTACACAGATACCGGCAAAGCCTTTTTCGACTACGCCGCGACCGTAAACATGCATCTGGATGAGTCCGCGGCACTGGAGGCCGCTTATCGCCCACCGGGTTATTCCAGCGAATCCGAAATACCGTCACTACAAATGGCGGGGGTTCAGCCCGCCGCAACCGCAGCAACGGATAGCCGCTTCACCGCTGGCGAACACGTGATCTACTGGGCGCGCACCCGTCCCCGGCAATCGCTCGGCTTTGTTTTTTTCCAGAACAGTTATCGCTGGCAGACCGCCGGCTTTGACAGCGAGTTCTCCCGTCTGTGGGCAGATATTTTTTCCGCGCAGCTCAGGTGGCAAGGAGGTGAAGCGCCGATCGCCCTGCAGCAATCGCTACCGCGGGAAAATGAGCGACTTACCCTGTGCAGCACTGGATTCAGCACCGAGTCGGCACCCGCGGTGCGCGCAAGCGTAAACGATGCGTCGACATCCTCCGCTTTGCCGGCGGCAGCGGCGGGGATCAGTGCGGCAGGCAACTGTTACAACTACTGGCCCACAGGTTCGGGATGGCATCAGGTGGGAGATGGGGACTTCTCGTTCTATGTGTTCCCGCGGCAAAGCTGGGCGGAATGGCAGACCCACTTGAGACGCAAAGACACTGCGCAGATGGCCGCCGCGCGCCTCGGCCCGGTGGATGCCTCACACGACACTACCCGCGGAGACGCGCTGCCGCGCTACTGGATTGCACTGTTGCTGTTGTTGCTACTGGCCGGAACCTGGTTGCGCGAGCGCGGCACCCTGCGCTGACCCGCCAGCTTCCCGCAGGCATAAAAAAACCACCCGGAGGTGGTATCAGTACAGGGCTTGTTGATGGTCACCCATGTTTCACTGGAAATGTGATTGTCACCACCGGGGCAACAAAACACTGGGGTCGACACTTTAAAAACCCGCGAATCCTTCGCTCTCCTTGCGCAATCCCTCACGCAGACATCCCCAAAGTACCGACGCCAGTATCCTGTTCCATTCAGGTGGCAGTTGCGCGGTGCCGCACGAAGCAGCACCACGACTTTCACTTACTTCTCGACAAAGGCCCGCTCGATCACGTACTCGTGCGGCACGCCCGCGCGGGTTTCCTTGAAACCCCAGTCGTCGAGAATACTGGTCAGGTCTTTCAGCATCGCCGGTGAGCCGCACAGCATAAAGCGGTCTTCTTCCACATTCGGCTTGGGCAGGTCCAGATCGCTGAAGATCTTGCCGGACAGCATCAGGTCGGTCAGGCGGCCGTTATTCCGGTAGGGCTCGCGGGTGACCGTGGGGTAGTACAACAGCCCCTGTTGTACCATCTCGCCGAAATACTCGTGTTCCGGCAGTTCCTTCTCGATGTAGTCCTGGTAAGCCAGTTCGGACTTGAAGCGCACACCGTGGGTCAGGATGACCTGGTCGAAGCGCTCGTAAACATCCGGATCCTTGATGATGCTCATAAATGGCGCCAGGCCGGTACCGGTGGACAACAGCCACAGACGCTTGCCCGGGAGCAGGTGATCGGCGACCAGGGTACCGGTGGGTTTGCGGCTGACGAAAATCTCGTCACCGGGTTTGATCTTCTGCAGCTGCGAGGTCAGCGGACCATCGGGGACCTTGATGCTGAAAAACTCCAGCTCGTCCTCGTAGTTGGCACTGGCAATGGAATAGGCGCGCAGCAGCGGACGCCCGTTGGGCTGCTCCAGGCCGATCATGGTGAAATGGCCATTTTCAAAGCGGAATCCGGGATCGCGGCTGGTCTTGAAGCTGAACAGGGTGTCGTTCCAGTGATGGACTTCGAGCACCGTTTCCTTATTCAAATTTGACATAACAATAGAACCACTTATTCCTGCGCTGTTTGCCCGGTGAATTCTAGCGCTGGCATATCTATTGGCAAAATGGGATATTTCGATATTCGTTATCTATTTTACAGATAACCAAAAGGTATCCCCGAGAGACCCATCCCATGCGCTATTCCCTACGTCAGCTGGAAGTGTTCCTCGCCTGCGCACATTACCAGAATGTGAGCCGCGCGGCGGAAAGCCTGAACATGTCGCAGTCGGCGGCGTCCACCGCGCTGAAGGAGTTTGAGCAGCAGTTCGACCTGCGCCTGTTCGAACGCACCGGCAAGCGGCTGCGCCTTAATGAATTGGGACGACAGCTGTGGCCGCGTGCGGAGGAGTTGCTGGAGCGGGCCCGGGAGCTGGAGGCCACCCTGCTGGTGCACAGCGATCTGGGGCGCCTGAAGATCGGCGCCACCCTGACCATCGGCAACTACCTGGCCGCGGGCATTATGGCCCGCTATATGGAGGAACAACCGGGGGCGCGGGTGGAACTGGAAGTGGCCAATACCGCGGCCATTGCCCAGGGCGTGCTGAACTTCGAGCTGGACCTGGGACTGATCGAGGGGGAACTGAACCATCCCGACCTGGAGATGATCCCCTGGCGGGACGACGAACAGGTGGTGTTCTGCTCACCGGACCACCCCCTGGCCAACCGCGCCCAGCTGAGTGACGAAGACCTGCGCGAGGCCACCTGGATACTGCGGGAAACCGGCTCCGGTACCCGCCAGACGTTCGAGCGGGCCCTCGCGGGGCTGCTGCCGGAGCTGAATATTCGCCTGGAGCTGCAACACACCGAGGCGATCAAGCGCGCGGTGGAAGCCGGGCTCGGCATCAGCTGCCTGTCCCGGGTATCCCTCACCGATGCCTTCAAGCGCGGCGCGCTGGTAGAACTGCCGGTGCCACAGCGGGATTTCAGTCGCGAGTTTTATTTCGCCCTGCACCGGCAGAAATATCGCAGTGCCGGTATCGAGCGCTGGCTGGAACTGTGCCGCCAAACCCCCTGACCTGCTCCACACCAGCATGCGGGGCGGGCGCCTACAAAATACGCGCGGTTATTCCTGCCCCGCCTTGCGCGCATCCAGGCGACGGATAAATTCCTGCAGGATCAGCCGGTACAGTTCCTTGCCCAGGTATTTGTCCTCCACCCCGCTGTCGATGGACGGGTTGTCGTTCACCTCGATGACATACCCCTTGCCCGCGGATTCCTTCACGTCCACGCCGTAAAAACCGTTGCCGATGGGACGGGTGGCCTTCAGGGCGGCCTGCAATACCGGCTTGGGCACCTCAAATGTGGGCAGTGTGGTAAATCCGCCGCTGACATTTTTTTTGCTGCCATGGTTGTAGATCTGCCAGTGGTTTTTGGCCATGTAATAACGGCAGGCATACAGCGGCTTGTTGTCGAGCACACCAATGCGCCAGTCGAACTCCGTGTACAGGAATTCCTGGGCCAGCAGCAGGCTGGATTCTGCGAACAACAATTCCAGTTGCTGATGCAGCTCCTCTTCCGTTTTCACTTTCACCACGCCGCGGGAGAAAGAGCCATCGGGGATTTTCACCACCATCGGCAGGCCCAGTTCCTCCAGCGCCACCTTCAGCCCCGCCTCATCGCCGCGGCGCAGAATACAGGTGCGCGGTGCCGGGACCTTGTTGTTGCGGAACAGATCCGCCAGGTAGATCTTGTTGGTACAGCGCAGAATACTCGTAGGATCGTCCAGCACCACCAGCCCCTCGGCCTCGGCTTTTTTAGCGAAGCGATAGGTGTGGTGATCAATGGCGGTGGTCTCGCGGATAAACAGCCCGTCAAATTCCGACAGGCGCATGTAATCCCCGGGGCCGATCAGCTCTACCGACAGGCCCAGCTCGCGTCCGGCACCGATAAATTTCTTGATCGCCGCCGCGTCGGACGGCGGCAGTTTCTCTTCCGGATTCACCAGGATCGCCAGGTCGTAGCGACTGTTGCCGGGCTTTTTATGCTGGCGCCAGACCTTGTTGCTGAAATTATCCAGGGCCTCGGCAAACTCGGTTTCCTCGGCCTCGTTCAGCTCGCGGTGGGAGCAGATTTTCAGCTCGACAATTTCCCACTGGGGGTCTGCGCGCAGGTGGATTTCCAGCACCGGGCAGGCAAAACGGTCGAACAGCGCCCGCGCCAGCGGCTGCAGTGCCGGGTCCGCGCAGCGCCCAAAATAGGACTTCACCACCCGCTCGGAACCCGCGGCGGGCAGCGGCAGTTTCGCCAGTACCGGCAGCGCCTGGGACAGCTGCAGCTTGTACAGCTGTGGCAGGGCCAGGTCGTTGAGGGTGCGCACACTGGGCAGCACATTGTGACTGCGCGCCTCGGCGAGCAGCGAACAGTAGTAACCCTCGCCGCGGTAGTCGTAGCTGGCACACAGGTTGATTACCCGCACCCGTTGCTGGCGTGCCGGCAGGGCCAGGTAGTCGGCAAAGGTGATGACCCGCTCGCTGGGGTAGTAGGGAGCCCAGTCGTCGGGCTCGTCGATCACAATAAGGACCTGGGACATGGATGCTGTTGGCGCCTCGGGAGGGAAAAAGTGAGACCAAAATAGAGCCCAGAAGAGGCCCGTCAGATGTGCGAAAGATAGAAGACTTTTTACCCAACACCTAATATTTTTTTCATCCAGCCACTAGTTTTTTTCCACCGGTTTGCTAGCTTTCCCGGGCCGCACCTTTGCGGCTCTATTCCGGTGCCTCACCCCTAAAATGCCACACCACTCCCCCACCCCGAACGCTGTCGCACAGCTGCAGATTCGCGCGGCCGAAATCCGCGATCTGGACCCGTTGTGCGAGCTGGAAGAAGCCAGCTTCAGCGGCGATCGACTCAGCCGCCGCCGCTTGCGCCACTGGCTCAAAACCGACAACCGGGTCTTCCTGGTCGCGGAACAGGATGGCGCGCTGCTGGGCTACGCTCTGGTATTGCTGCGCCGGGGCACCCGTCTGGCGCGCCTGTACTCTATTGCGGTCGGCGCAGCCGGGCGCGGCAAGGGTATTGGCAAGGCACTGCTGATGGCGGCCGAGGATGCGAGCAGCCGGGCTGGCCGGCTGTATATGCGATTGGAGGTAGCGGAGCAAAACAGCGCCGCCATCGGTTTGTACCAGCAGCTGGGGTACCGCACCTTTGGCAGCTACAGCAATTACTACGAGGACGCCGGCAACGCCCTGCGCATGCAGAAGCGCATCCGCTATCGCCCGGAAAACCTGCACACCGCGGAAGTGCCCTGGTACGGACAGCGCACCGAGTTCACCTGCGGCCCGGCGGCGGCGATGATGGCCATGGCCGGGCTGGATCCCGACTATGTTCCCAACGGCAGCGATGAACTGACCCTGTGGCGGGAAGCCACCACCATTTTCATGACCTCCGGCACCGGCGGCTGTCATCCCATCGGGCTGGCACTGGCGATGCAGAAGCGCAGCTTTGCCTGCGAGGTGTACCTGAACCAGTCGAGCCCGCTGTTTCTCGACAGCGTGCGCAGCGCGGAAAAAAAGATGGTCATCGAACAGGTGGATGCGGACTATCGCCAGCAGGCCAGGGATACCGGCCTGCCGGTAATCGCACAGGACTTTACCCAGGAACAGTGCCAGCAGTGGCTGGAGGAAGGTGCGCTGGTGTTATTGCTGATCAGTACCTACAGGCTGGACGGCAAGAAAGTCCCCCACTGGGTAACCCTGACCGGAATGGACGATGCCTGCTTTTACGTGCACGACCCGGACGTGGACGACGAGGACAACCCGCTGGACAGCCAGTACCTGCCCATTGCCCGCGATGCGCTTTCGCAGATGTCACTGTTCGGCAAGGACCGGCTGCGCACCGCGGTGGTGGTCAGGAAAAGCTGCCGCGGCTAGTTTTCCCCAGCAAACAATTCGCCGAAGAAATCCCCGCGGTTCCAGTATGGCTTGCGCTCCGCATCGGCCACATCCCAGGCAATCGCGAAATTCACCTCAGCAAACTGCTGCGCGGCGATATAGCTGATCTGTTCGTCCGCCTCGTCTTCCGGGCGGTGGTAGCGGCCAATCAGGAAATCGAGTTGGGCCTGGGTGCCATCGATATTCTTGTCGATCGCCTCACGGCCGGTGATCAGGTAGATCGACGGTACCCCCTGGCGCACAAAGCTGTAGTGGTCGCTGCGCACGAAAATCACCTGCTCCGGCATCGGGTCCGGGCTCAACTTGAGGCCCGCCCGTTGTGCGGCGCGCGCGGCACTTTTGCCCAGGCTGGAGTGTTCGGCACCGAACGCGATCACGTCGCGGAACGGATACAACAGCATGGGCATATCCAGATTGATGTTTGCCACCATCGACCGGGGCGGCACCGGTGGGTGCCGGGCAAAGTAGTCGGAACCCAGCAGGCCCTCTTCCTCAGCAGTCACCGCCACAAACAGGATCGAGCGACCCGGTGCGCGACCGGACTCCGCAAACATGCGCGCCACCTCCAACATCACCGCGATGCCCGCGGCGTTGTCCTGGGCACCGTTATTGATTCGGTCCGGGTTTAACGGGTCGTGGACATCGCCCTCCCCCGACCCGGCGGCATCCACCCCGATATGATCGAGATGGGCAGTGAACACCACATACTCGTCGCGTAACCCGGGATCACTTCCCGGCAGCAGACCGACCACGTTGGGGCTGACTACCTTGCGGTGTTCGCCACCGCTGGTGAGAGTCGCGCTGTAGGGCAGCGCGAAGCCCCTGGGCACTACGCCATTGTCCATCTCGGTAAAAATGGTATCGAGACTACGCTGCGCACCCATAAACAGCTGCCGCGCGGCGGGCATATCCAGCACAACGCCGGGGTGCATACCGGGGATGGCGTTACCCGGCACATCGTCCGCACGCAACCAGTCGAAAGTCGGCTCCTGGATATGTTCGCCAGAACGGGCAAATGAACGCCGCGCTTCCAGCGCCGGAGTATTGAGGTTGATATAGCCAACCGCACCGTGGCGGGCGGCGGTTTCCCGCTTGGTGCGCCCGGAGGCATAGTGGGCACCCACTTCGTTGGGGAGTTGCGGCGGGCGGCCATCCAGTACCACCACGATTTTGCCCTGCACATCCAATCCGGCGTAATCGTCGAATCCGAATTCCGGCGCTTCAACACCGTAGCCGACGAACACCAGCCCCGCGGAGGTGGCGGTATCGTCGCCGATGGTCGGTGGTTTGGCGAGAAAGTCCGCGCCCAGTTCGAAGGTGATATCCCCGTCGCGGCCGTGCAACATCAGGGTCGCCTGGTGCCCGCCCCAGCGCGCCTCGCGAAACGGTACCTGTTGGAAGTAGTCATCGCCGGTAATCGACTTCAGGCCCAGTTCGGCAAACCGGTCGGCCACGTGCTGCGCCGCCTGTTGATAGCCGCGGCTGCCGGTCTTGCGCCCGGCGAGGGCGTCGGCGGAAAGGTACTCTATATCCGCGCGCATGCGCTCCATATCCGCGCTGGGGATGGGCGCGAATGCCCCGGTGCTGACGCAGGAAATAATGCCGGTGCTGAGCAGTGCAGCCAGGGCGCCCGCCGCAAGGGCGCGGCAGGTGAGATGATTGATACGCATACAGGACTCGTCGAGATCGGATACGGCGCCAGCTTAGCACGCTCGCGGTACCGGGCTCCGACGATTGGCGGGCATCAATGGCGTGGTGCAAGTCTCATAAAGCTACTGTCCACGGCGCGCTCTGCGAGCTCGTGGGCGCGATCCGCACAAAAGTCACCATGACCACCGAGCAGGTGCTGGAAAGGCAGGTTCAACAGGCGCTGAAAATCCGCGGCCAGCCAGCGCTGGTTGTTCTCGTGATCCGGCGTGGCGCGACGACACCAGGCGGGTGCGACCTGCATCCCCTGGTGCACACCACTCAGGCGCAGCATCCACTTGCCGGCCCAGCTGCAGCCGGCCCAGCCACTCCAGAACTGCAGCGCGTCGCAGGTGAGCAGCAGGCCTCCGGAAAGGGGCAGCAGCAGTGCCGCCTCGGGCACCCGGCTGTTGCTGAATTCAAATACCCGACCGCCGGTTACCGGACAGGTGCCGCCGTCGGCGAGAAACTGATCCGCCGGGGGCAGTGGATAGTGATCGGAGTGGGCCTGTCGCCAGAAGAAAACATTGAAGCGATCGCGGTAATAGAGGTCGTCACAGCCGTGGTAGTAACCGAGCCTGACCGCCTGGCGCACCCGCCCCAGTTCACACAGGCGCTCTTCCTCCATCCGGCGCAGACGCACCGGGTTTACCAGCAGCAGATCGTCGCCGCTGCGCACGATGCCCATGTTGCGATTGACGTATACCCGCGGCGCGATGCGCGCGGTACCGCGCACCACAAAAAAGTCCGGCAACACCTGGCGGATTCGGCCGTGTGGTAGCGGAGCGGGATAGGCAATATGCATGGTCTCAGGAAGCTCCTCAGCGGCGCTCCCTGCCGGATATCTGTTTTCTCCGTCAGCGCGTGGCGCCGATCAGCTGTACTGCAGTCGATTGCTGATGCCGTACAGAACCTGCATGGCCTGCTTGGCGTCATGCTCGCTGACCAACAGATGCTCGTGACAGCGCGCCGACACCACATTGGCCTGGATACCGGCGTCCGCCAGCTCGCGCACGATTGTGGCGGCGATTCCCGGCACCTGCAGGCCGCCGGTGTACTGCAGGGTAATCTGGCGGTAACTGCCGTCTTCCGGCAGTGACTCGCGCTCGGCAACGTCCTTGGGCAGCAGCGCGCAGATACCCTCGCGCTCGCGGAAGATACACAGGCACTCCTGCAACAATGTGCGCAACTGGGTTTCATCCAGCTGACACATCACCAGCTGCTCACGGTTCAGAATCGGGGTGAGGCGTTGTAACAACTGGTCGATTTTTACCTGGGCATTCATGGTGATCTCACTCTCCGGATACTGACAGGGGGCGCGCTCAGTTCGCGCCGCGTTTTTTCGGTTTCGGCTGTTTGCCGGTGCCGCCCTTCACCCGCGCCCTGGCGGTGTTCTTGCGCTGCTGCGGCAGCTTGCCCTTGGGGGCTTTGGCGGCAGGGCCAAACTCTTCACCGTCGAACTCCGGCTCGCCCTCCACCGGGGTGGTATCTACCAGGGTCTCCTGGCGCTGCGCTTCCAGCTCCCAGCGGTCGAGGGCGATATCGATATCTTTTTCAACATCCATACGCGGGAACTCGGGACACGGGGCGTCTTTCTGCGGGTTGTGCCAGCCGGACAGCGGGGCGACAAACACCACCAGGGATTTGTGCAGGTAGTTGCGGCCGATGCTGGCTTCGGTCCAGGTGGTCTGCCAGGCATATTTGCCCTTGACCGCGTAATCGCTCTCGTAGGATTTGAGGGTCAGGAAGTAGGGATACAGACGTCCGCCGCGGCATACGATGCGGCGCTCGGTCTTGATGTTTGCCATCTGGGTAAACGGATCGAAGTACCAGCGGATATCGTAGCCATAGGAGAACTTCATCTTTTCCCCGTGCTTGCTGAACGCGTAGGAACGACCTGTGCCGTCCCGATTCAGGCTCCACACGTGCTGGGCCTCGCCATCGCGGGAGATTAGCCAGTTGCCGACCCACTGACTGGCTTCCAGGCGGGAATCCGCGTCCCACCCCGGGTACTGGGTTTTGTTCTCCGCCTGCGCTGCGCTGTTCGCGATATCCGCTGCGGTGGCATCCGTGGGCGCCTTGTCCTGCGCGCGCAGACCGCTGGGCACACCGAACGCGGCCACGGCTGCTGCGAGCAGGATTGGCTTCACGAATCCGGAGGGAATAAAGCGAGGCTGCTTCACGGCTTGTCTCCGCTTGCGCTTTATTCGTCCCTGAAGAATGGGTCGCTCACCGGGGGCGTCGACGGGTCGCTCCTGACCGGGCCGACGCCTGGGCGCTGAATCCTGAACCATCGCGTGCGAAGCGCCGGTGCTCAGTTGCCCGCAGACGCAGTCTGCTGGGTTTCCTTGCTTTCACCGTCGTACAGGTTCGGGCACTCGGCCCCGTGATTGGGGGTCTGCCAGTCTGGCAAGCGACGCTGGAAGGCCAGGATGCCGCCGTTGTGCTGGCGCCAGTGACGCCCGTCGATAACGTTGAAGTCTAGGGTGACCGGACTCCAACCGGTAAATTGCGCGTACACCATGCCGCTGTTGCAGTGCAGGGTGCCACCGGTGCGGATACGTACCGTATCTCCCTCGATTCGCCAGGAAATGGCAAAACCGTGGGTGAGTTGGCCATCGGCGCGGAAGCCGTGGGCAAAACCGGTGCCATCGGCTTTCAGCTGCCACACCAGCTGCTCGTCGCCCTGCCCCACTACCAGCCAGTTACCGGCCCACTGATTGGCGGTGGACTGATCCGGCGTCTGGGACTGGGCGGAAGCGAGCATGGGAAGTAACAGGAATATCGCAAGCACCAGGCCATAGACCTGCAGCAGGGATAGGAGAACGGGACGGAAGGACAACTGACGCAACAACTTCATGCGGCACTCTTCTCTGTTGGGTTCTACGACTGGCGGTTATTTAATCAACCTAATTAAAAGCCTAGTCGTAAATCTCAACTGTGGCAGCGGATGCGACAAAATTCTTTGTTTCCGCGCCAAAGCACACTACGAAGTTCCAGTTTTACCCCTTGGGCGGCGCAATCTGTACCACAAAAGCCCGCCAACCCCGAGGGCAATCACCAGGAAAAACACCGCCCAGGCGTAGATTGCGCTGCCAGAGGTGGGCTGTAACTGCTCCCGCGCGCGCACCACGTTGGCCTGCAGGCGCTGAAACTGTTCGATGATTTCATTGCTCGGAGCGCGGTCGAGGATGGACTGGCGCAGCTCCTGCCATTGCTGGTCCAGCTGGGCGGTGAGCGCCGGGTTGCGCTCCGCCAGCTGCGGGCGGGCCTGGGCGTAGCCCTCGCGCAAGCCGAGCATCAACTGGTGATAGGCACTCGCAGAATCGCCGCTGCGATAGGCGGTCTGCCCCAGGTACAGCAACCCGGCGGCCCGCGCCAGCGGGTGTTGCAGATGCGCGGTCTCCTGCGGGTGTGCGCGCCACCACATCAGCGCATCGCGGGCGTCGTCGGGCAGTTCCACTGGCCGCAGTACCGCCATTCCCGGTAGCCCCACCAACGCGGGATATTCCTGCGCGCGGCGCGCTGACGGCGCTATCTCTGGGGCGGCAAAACCCGCCACCATCACCGCCAGTGCCCAGCGCTCGCGACTGCTGAGATCGCCATCGATGTCCCTGTTGTGGGCATCATTACGCGTGGGTTCGAGCACGTTATAGAAATCGTACAGGCTCAGGTTCGCCATGCGCGCGGGATCGGTCAGCTTGCGCTCGGCCTGCGGTGCATCGCCGTTTTCGCCGTGACAGTGACGGCAGCGATCCTGGTACAGCGCGCGCGCTTCCTGCGCCGGCGGCAGCGGCTCTGCCGGCGAGCGCGGCAACTGGTAGAGCGCCGCCAGGCGATCCGCCGCGGCGTTCGCGCGCTGGCGTACCTGGCCCGGTGGCGCGCGGTTTTCAATTTCCGCGGCGAGGTCTTGCAGGGTGCGCTGCAGCTGATTGCGGCCGGGCTTTTCGGGCAGCTTTTCCAGCAGCGACGCGGCCACCTCCACATTGCCCTGCAACTGGCGGTACAGGCTGCGATCCCGCATCCCGTCGTCACTGACCGCCTCGGGATAATCCACCGCCACAAAGGACAGCAGGCTCACCGCGCGCGCCGCGGTATTCTGGGTTTCCTTGTCTGCAGTGGGCTGCGCCCACGCCGCGCTTCCACCCAGCAAGGTGGCAAGCAGCAGTATCAGCAGCGGGGTTTTCGGCTTTCTGGGCATTTGGCAGTGGCGGATTTTTTTACGGTATCCCGTTTCAGACTAGCAGTATTGCCCCGGACACGGCTCGCACGGCAAACCGCGGGCATAAAAAAACCCCGCCTGTGCGGGGTTTTCCGTCGCGGTGGCGATCAGCCCTTTTCCGCGCGCTCTTTCTCGACCAGGTAGTCGACAACTTCCAGCATCAGCTGCTGACCGTTGGACTTGCCTTTGAAGCCCGGCAGCGAGGTGCTGACACGGTACTTGCCGGCCACAACCATTTCCGGGGTGCCGGAAAGCTTGTAGGCGCGCTGCTTGGCCTGGCCCTGCTTGATCTTGCTGTTGATGGCGAAGGAGTTCATCAGCTTCACCGCTTTGTCACCGTCGGCACCATTGTTGGTGAACATGGCGGCAATGGCGCTTTCGTCCGGGGTCCACTCACGGCCGTTGCGGTCGGCAAACATTTTGCGCTGCTGGGCGATGGCACCAAAGATCGGGTCGTGCACCTTGTCCAGCACGCCCATGGCGTCCGCCACGTAGAACATACGCGCGTGCACTTCCATCACCGGCTGCCAGATTGCCGGGATCTTCTTCAGTGCGACATCCGCAGGCATGGTTTTCTGCCACTTTTTCAGCGGTCCTTCAAAATGGTAGCAGTGGCCACAGCCGTACCAGAACAGTTCGGTGACTTCGATTTTGCTGTCGTCATCCTGGGCGACGGCCTGGGGCAGCACTTCGTAGTACTCGCCCGCTTTGAATTTTCCCGGGGTATCCTGGGCACAGGCTGCGAGGCTCAGCAGCATGGTGAACAGTGCAACGACGGCTCTCATAAAGACTTACTCCAAACATTATTCTTGGTTCCGGCGGTCAGTATGGCTCGCATAAGCTGACGCCCGGCTGAATATAGACCGCGGGAATTATTGAAGTTCCCGCACTGCGGTGCAACCCGGGTGCGATGGCCGGACAGCAAAAGGCCGGTCAGTGACCGGCCTTTTGTGAACTGGGACCGATTCCGGTGATCCGGTAGGCCAACAGTTACTCGGTCAGGCCCGCAACGTAGTTGGCCACCGCCTTGATCTCGGCGTCGGACAGCTGCTTGGCTACACTGCGCATTACGCGGGTATCGCCGTCGTTGTTACGCGCACCTTCGCGGAAAGCCTTCAGCTGCTTCTCGACGTACTGTGCGTACTGACCGGACAGGCGCGGATAGCCCGCAGGAGCGTTGCCCTGGCCGGTGGGAGAGTGACATCCCATACACGCCGGTACACCGGAGCTCGGGTTGCCGGCACGGAAAATCTTGCGTCCCAGGGCCAGACCGTCGACGTTGTCGCCGTTGTTCAGCATGACCGAGAACGCCTCGGAGCCGGAGATCTGGATGTTCTGGGCGGCGAAGTAAGCGGCGATGTCCGCCATGTCCTGGTCGCTCATGTTGTCGAGCTGGCCGGTCATCTCTGGTACCTTGCGCGCGCCGCTCTTGATGTCGTGGAGCTGCTTGAGCAGGTATTTCTCGCCGAGACCGGCGATTTTTGGAAAGGTCGGCGCCGGGCTGTTGCCGTCGGCACCGTGACAGGCGGCACAGGCGGCAGCCTTGGTTTGCCCCGCAGTGGCGTCACCGGCGGCGTGGCCCACCTGGGCAAATGCCACCATCCCCAAAGCCAGAGCGGCCTTCTTTATAATGCTGTTCATACGTCGTCCTGTTGCGCGCTGAAGTTTTGCACCCGATCTTCGCTGCTGGCAGCAACCTTGCCCGGCAGCCATCAGCGACGATAAAACCGCGGCATTATATACTTGCGCGCCATCTGAGTGTACCGGGAAGACTCATGTCTGAATCCAATGTAGAACGAATCAATTACCGACGCGCCGAATTTCTGATCAGCGCCCCCACCCTGGCGGAGTGTCCGGAAGATTCCGGCGCCGAAGTGGCCTTTGCCGGACGCTCCAATGCCGGCAAATCCAGCGCCATCAACGCCCTGACCGGCAACAGCAAGCTCGCGCGCACCTCCAAGACCCCGGGGCGCACCCAGCTGATCAACTTTTTCAGCCTGAGCGAACAACAGCGCCTGGTGGATCTGCCGGGCTACGGTTACGCCAAGGTCGCCCGCTCCATGAAGGACGAGTGGCAGCGCCACCTGGCGTTCTATCTGGAACAGCGCCGCTGCCTCAAGGGGCTGGTACTGTTGATGGATATCCGGCAACCGCTGAAAGAATTTGACCTGCACATGCTCACCTGGGCGGTGAACGCCGGCCTGCCCGCGCACATCCTGCTGACCAAAGCGGACAAATTGAAGAACGGCCCCGCCAACAATACCCGTTTCGCGGTGGAAAAGGAGCTGAAAGAGCTGGAACTGGACAATAACGTCACCGTACAGATTTTTTCAGCGCCGAAACGCAAGGGACTGGACAAGCTCGAGGCGCGCCTCAACCAGTGGCTGACACTGGCGCCGGAAGATATGGAAACAGATGTCGATGGCGACGACACTGGCGGGGACGACAACGACTAAGCCGGGTGCGGGCAGCGGGCTGTAAGTAATTACTCACCTGCAAACCCCTCTTCCTTGAGGCTATCCAGCAGTATCCGTCGCAACGTGCGCCGCGCGGTGGGTGTCAGGCCGCGCAACTGCTCGGCGGTGAGATGCCGCCCGGCAATCAGCGACGTCAGGGTCTGCTGGCTGATCTGGATTTTCAGGTATCGATTGGTGGAAGCCATGGTCTGCTCCAGGTTGAATATCATGGCAATCCCGGGCGCTCAGTGCAGACGTGGCGCCGCACTGTCACCATCGGATGATGCCGAGATTCCTTTCAGCTGTCCGCGCCAGCTCTCCGGTAGGCTCGCCTCTGCGGTGTAGAGAGTGCGGATACAGTCCGCGGTCAGCTGGTAGTGGGACCTGTCTGCCAACTCCCGCGCCAGGCGCGAACTGGCACCTACCAGGATGTAGTTTGCGTGGCCGGTGGCGCCGTACTGACGGTAGGCCTCCATCAGTTTGTGTGCGCTGTCGACAAATCTTGTCGCCGCCACCGCATAACCGGGGGCGCGCTCACTCAACAGGAAATCCGCCAGTTCATAAGCACAACCCAGGAACGGGACCGCCTGCTGGTACTGCTTTTCCTCACACAACAGCCCGCCCCGCTCGGTCCATTCCAGCCAGGCCTGCTCCGCACGATGGCTGTCGCTCATCAACCACTGACGGTGGTTGGCACATAGAAACTTCAGATTCACAGCATCTCCCAGTATTTCTTCTTCGGATTCCCGGTGGGGTTTTGCACCCGGCCACCCCATATTAATGAGAACCATTATCATTTTCAATTGAAGAATAGGTGACGCTGTTCGAACGATGTGAAATGGGCCGCCAGATTTCGACTAAACTGAATTTAACGGCGCTGTTAGCGGCTCTATGCCGATACCGCTCCCTCGACAGGCTGCGGTGCGACACCTGCCGGTACTGCTGCGAAAGGTGGCATTACAAAACAGACAGGCAAAAAAAAGCCGGTAGATTGCAGCTACCGGCTAGGGGTCAGTGCCCTTGGGGATGGGCACTTAGGGGAACACGCCCAGGGGGACGGGCGCGCTCTTGGGTTCTCACCCAAATTCCACTGCATCCGATGCGTCTCCTTCAATACAAAGATTAAGCTGGGCCGCTAAGGTTCCCCACTCTTTTCTCCGCGTTGTTTTCTCGTCTCCGGACACGAGGAAATGTATCCCACAACTATTGAGTACTGGGACAAAAAATTCTTTATTTGAGACTTTATTCCACGCCCCCGGCCAATTTCTTACAGCTTCGTGCAATTAATCAGCAACACTGATGATTCTTCAATCAACGGTATTTTTTCGATCGAACAAATTTTGGGCAAAAAAAAGCCCCGATGGGGGTAGCTTCGGGGCGAGGGGCTTCTGACTAAGCTTTGGGGGATGATGTTGCATTCCAACGATCTTGCTTAATTAGAGGACCCCTTTTGGTGGTAGTTCCAAGAGTTGCGAAAAAAATTTAAAAAAATTCGTGGCGGTATCGCTGCCGGGTGTGGCCTTGCGAGACACGCCGTGAACCCATCCCTGGGGGCTCTTCGAAAAAGTCCCTTTTTTCGAAGGTCTCGCAAGGCCACACCCGGCAGCGATACCTTCGCCCTAATATCGCGCACCTTAAGATCAGTGCGCCTCGTCCCAGTTGGCCCCTTCCCCGAGATCTGCGATCAGCGGTACATCCAGATCCGCGGCCGCCTGCATCAGTTCCGGGATACGTTTTACCACCAGATCCCGCTCATCTGCCGGCACTTCCAGTACCAGTTCATCGTGTACCTGCATGATCAGGCGGGACTTGAGCCCCTCGTCGCGCAGCCACGCATCCACCGCAATCATCGCGCGCTTGATGATATCCGCAGCGCTGCCCTGCATCGGCGCATTGATCGCGGTGCGCTCCGCGGCCTGGCGCTGCATGCCGTTGCGGGAATTGATTTCCGGCAGGTACAGGCGGCGGCCGAACAGGGTTTCCACATAGCCCTTGTCCGCGGCCTGTTTGCGGGTGTTCTCCATATATTCGAGGACACCGGGGTAGCGCTCAAAATACCGATCGATATAGGTCTGCGCATCCGCTCGCGGAATATCCAGCTGCTTGGCCAGGCCGAAAGCGCTCATGCCGTAAATCAGGCCGAAGTTGATCGCCTTGGCACGGCGACGCTGTTCATCACTCACATCGTCCGCCGAAACCTCGAACACTTCCGCCGCTGTAGCGCGGTGAATGTCGGCGCCCGCCGCGAAGGCATCCAGCAGCCCCTTATCCCCGGACAGGTGCGCCATGATGCGCAGCTCGATCTGGGAGTAATCCGCCGCGACGATCACACTGCCGCCGTTGATGCGCGGGTCGGCGACAAACGCCTGGCGAATGCGGCGGCCTTCTTCGGTGCGAATCGGGATGTTCTGCAGGTTGGGATCACTGGATGACAGGCGGCCGGTGGCCGCTACCGCCTGGTGATACGAGGTGTGCACACGGCCGGTGGCCGGGTCGATCATCTGCGGCAGCTTGTCGGTATAGGTGTTCTTCAGCTTGGCCATGCCCCGATACTGCATGATCAGCGCCGGGAGCTTGTGCGACAGCGCCAGCTCCTGCAGCACCGGTTCCGCGGTGGAGGGGGCGCCCTTGGGGGTTTTCTTGATCACCGGGATTTCGAGCTTTTCGAACAGGATCGCGCCCAGCTGTTTGGTGGAGCCGAGATTGAACTCCTCACCAGCTTCCTCGTACGCCAGCTGCTCCAGCTCGCGCATCTTTTCTTCCAGCTCGACCGACTGCTTTTTCAGCATCGCCGCGTCGATGTAGGCACCGTTGCGCTCGATATGTACCAGTACCGGCACCAGCGGCATCTCGATCTCGTCGAGCACTTTCTCCAGGCTCGGCTCCTTGGCCAGGCGTGCGCTCAGGTCCTGGTGCAGGCGCAGGGTGATGTCGGCGTCCTCCGCGGCGTAGGGCCCGGCCTTGTCCAGCTCGATCTGGTTGAAAGTCAGCTGTTTGGCGCCCTTGCCGGCAATATCCTCGAACTTGACCGTGGATTCGCCGAGATATTTCTGCGCGAGGCTGTCCATGTCGTGGCGGCTGGCGGTGCTGTTCAGCACATAGGATTCCAGCATGGTGTCACGTGCGATACCGCGCAGTTCGATATCGTAGTTGGCGAGAATGTGGCTGTCGTACTTCAGGTTCTGGCCGACCTTGTGGACGTTTTCGTCCTCGAGCAGCGGCTTCAGCTTTGCCAGCGCCGCATCGAAGTCCACCTGCTGCGGTGCGCCCATGTAGTCGTGGGCCAGGGGCAGATAGGCGGCCTCGCCCGCTTCCACGGCAAAGCTCACACCCACCAGTTTTGCCTGCATATAGTTGAGGCTGGTGGTTTCCGTATCGAATGCGAACACCTCCGCTTTGGCGAGTTTTTCCAGCCAGCGGTCGAGTTCCTTTTCGTCGAGGATGATGCTGTAGTTGCGCTCGACAGCGAGCGCCTCCGCGGCCGTTTCGGCATCGCCGTCACCGCCCAGCTCTTCCACCCAGCTGCGGAATTCCAGCTCGCTGAACATCTCCCGCAGCTTGTCGGTATCCGGCTCGGCGTTGGCAAGGGACTCCGGTTTGTAGTCCATATCCACGTCGGTCTTGATGGTGGCGAGCACGTAGGACATATCCGCCGCGTCCTTGTGCTCCTGCATTTTCTTGGCCAGGGTTTTGGAGCCTCGGAAACCGAGCGGCGCGATGGCGTCGAGGTCGGCGTAGATATCTTCCAGGCTGCCGAGCCCCTGCAGCAGTGCCAGCGCGGTCTTCTCGCCGACGCCCGGCACACCGGGAATGTTGTCGGCCTTGTCGCCCATCAGCGCGAGGAAGTCGATGATCAGTTCCGGGCCCACGCCGAACTTTTCCTTCACGCCTTCCACATCCAGCACCGTGTTAGACATGGTATTCACCAGGGTCACCCCCGGGCGCACCAGTTGGGCCATGTCCTTGTCGCCGGTGGAGATGATCACATCCATGCCCTTGTCAGCAGCCTGCAGCGCCAGGGTGCCGATCACATCGTCCGCCTCGACCCCGTCGATCACCAGTCGCGGCAACCCCATGGCATCGATGATGTCGTGGATGGGCTGGATCTGTGCGCGCAGGTCATCCGGCATCGGCGGTCGGTGGGATTTGTATTCCTCGAACAGTTCGTCGCGGAAAGTTTTTCCCTTGGCATCAAAAACCACCACTACCGGGCTGCCCGGGTGCTCCTTGAGATGTTTGCGCAGCATGGAAATCACACCGCGCACCGCACCGGTGGGCTGGCCACTGCTGGTCGCCAGGGGGGGCAGTGCGTGGAAGGCGCGATACAGGTAGGAGGATCCATCGACCAGGATCAACGGCGCGGAAGAAGTCTTGTCGTTACTCATAAATAGCTGGGAAGTCCGGTTTTTCTTTGCGGGGCTTTCGTTGGGCGACAGGATAACCGCGATGGAAGCTTTTCGCTCGTTCCGCTGCACGTATCTGCGCCTCCGCCGATGGAAAACAGGTTGTTCACCCTGTCGCCAACCGCGTACCAGTCATCGCACTGTCACCACACTCCCCGCGCGGGCTTCTAGGCTTCTATCAGGGAAGTCGCACAGAGGTGATCAACATGAACCCCCGCAAGTTTGCCGCAGCGTTTATAGCCTGTGCCATCGCCGGGACCGCACTGGCCACGGAACAATCCGATGTCAGTGAGGAAGCGGAAGTGATGGAACACGTGGAAGTCATCGGCTATCCAACGCCGGCGATTACCGCAACGGAAACCAGCGTTGACAAGGATTCCATCGCCGAGCAGATGGTCAAGCAACAGCGACAGGAGCTGTTGCGGAGTACCGAGGCCGCCCAGTTGCAGCAACTGGAGGCATTTCGGCTGGAGGGCGAGAACCTGAGCGGCGACACGCTGGCGCAGGAAGCCCCGCCGCAGCTCGAGCAACTGGAACCCGCGGAAGTCGAACTGGACGAAGAAGCCTCCAGTATCGACCCGGTACAGGAATCTGAAATCCAGGAGGAGCCACTGCAGGAACCGTCCTGAACGGATCGAGCAACGGCAGTTACTTTTTCAGTTAAGCTCCGGCGCCCCGTTCAGTGCTCCGCGCTACGATCCGGTATCGCCCCCAGGCATTCGCGCGCATCCGCCAGCAGCTGCTGCATAAGCTGTGGATAAGTTGCGTCTGCAGGCAGTTGGGTTCCGAGGGGATCCAGGGCCTGGTAGCCCAGGTTCAGGTGTTCCGCGGTCTGGCGATCGCGCTCATTCACCGGCACCTCGCCGAACAGGCAGCCGCGCCCGGCCTCTGCTTCGGTATTTTCACGATGCTCGAGCATGGCGCGCGCGCCGTGCTGGTGACTGGACGAACCACTCAGGCTGTTTACGGTTACCCCGGCGGGCCCGAAGAACTGGCTGTAGGCCTTGTGGGTAGAGACAATCTGTACGTCGCGATAGGCCCACAGGGCGCGATCCTGGACCTTCTGCAGGTTGGCCATGGCGCGTGAAAAATCCCGCGCGCGCGCGCGAAATTCCTGCGCCTGACCCGGATTCAACGCGGCCAGGCGGTTAGCGATATGCGCCGCCATTACCGCCGCATTGCGCGGGCGCAACCACAGGTGCGGATCGTCTTTGTCCGCCCCGTCAAACTCGTAGCCACCTGCAGCCAGCAGGCCCAGCTGTTGTTGCTCAGGCAACAACGCCATCTGCCGCGCCAGCACCGACTCCATTTGCGGCCCCAGCCACACCACCAGCTGCGCGGATTCCATCGCCACGCGATCGGTGACACTCGGCGCATAGTGGTGGGGATCGCCGTTGCCGATCAGCGGCCGTACAGCCACCTGCTCGCCGGCAATTTCCCGGGCAATCATCGCCAGCGGGCCGATACTCACCACCAACGTCGCTTTTTCTGCAGGGTCAGCGCTTGGCTGCGGTGATTTGTTCGCACTTCTGTCACCGCCGCAGGCGGCCAACACCAGAGTGACGGCCAGAATGAACAGCTGGGCAAGGAATGGCTTTACACGACTACTAGGCAAGGTGACCACCAGGATTTTGAGATTCGGCCGGGCCGGCGGGGGGCGAAAAAAAGTGCGATATAATCATACCCGGCGTACACTCGCCAGCCATTCGCCCCGGGACCCGGTATAAGGGTAACCTGCTCTTCCGCCTTTTATATGGCCAAGTCACCGTCAAATCACAGGAGTGTCCCCTGACTGCCAGCCAGCCGCTTATCCGCGCCCACAGCCTCGGCCTGGAAATTGCCGGGCGGCAATTGCTGCGGGATATTTCCCTCGAGCTCGAGCCCGCGGAAATCGTCACCGTCATCGGCCCCAATGGTGCGGGCAAAACCACCCTGCTGCGCCTGCTGCTGGGTTTGACCCGCCCTACTAGTGGACGCGTGGAGCGACGTCCCGGCCTGCGCCTGGGCTATATGCCCCAGCGCCTGCAGATCGACGCCACCATGCCAATGACTGTGGGCCGTTTTCTGCAGCTGGGTATCGACGACGTGAAAGTGGCGGATGCGCTCGCCCGGGTGGGCGCGCCACAACTGGCCGGCGCACGCCTCGCAGACCTCTCCGGCGGGGAGATGCAGCGGGTACTGCTGGCCCGCGCCGCGGCGCGCAAGCCCCAGCTACTGGTGCTGGACGAACCCACCCAGGGTGTAGATCTCGGCGGCCAGGGAGAGGTTTATCAGCTGATTGCCCAGCTTCGCGATGAACTCGGCTGCGGCGTGTTACTGGTATCTCACGACCTGCACCTGGTGATGGCGGCAACCGACCGGGTACTGTGCGTCAATCAGCACATCTGCTGCCACGGCCATCCGGAGCAGGTGAGTAAAGACCCCGCCTATCTGGAAATGTTCGGCGACAAGCTCGCCCTCTACACCCATCAGCACAATCACCACCACGACCTTAGCGGCGAGGTGGTGGATGACTGTTGTGATCACGACCACGCCCACCCGTCCCCCACTGACGACAGATCCGAGCGAGACTGAACGTGAGCGAACTTTCCCAGCTTTTGCACAGCCAATTCCTCTGGTACGCCCTCGGTGCGGGGCTGCTGGTGGCCCTGGTCAGCGGCCCTCTGGGCTGCTTCGCCGTGTGGCGGCGCATGGCCTATTTCGGCGACACCCTTGCCCACTCCGCACTGCTCGGTGTAACCCTGGGTTTTGTACTGCATATCCAGCCGACCCTGGCCGTGGGCGCGAGCAGCTGTCTGCTGGCATTGCTGCTGGTGTATTTCCAGCGCCGCCAGAACCTGTCGGTGGACACCCTGCTGGGGATCCTGTCCCACTCCATGCTGGCCCTGGGGATAGTTACCGTCAGCCTGCTGGATATCAATGTGGATCTGTTGTCACTGCTGCTCGGCGACCTGCTGGCAGTCTCTACCCAGGACCTGATCCTCATGGCCGCCGCCGCCGCGGTAATCGCCCTGTTATTGCTGACCCTGTGGCCAAAACTGCTGGCATTTACCCTGCATGAGGAACTGGCGGCGGTAGAAGGGGTGCGTGTGGAATGGATTCGGCTGGCGTTGATGCTGATGCTGGCGTTGTTAATCGCTATCGCCATGAAGGTGGTGGGCGTGCTGCTGATCACCGCCCTGCTGATTATTCCCGCGGCCGCGGCGCGCAGGATTTCCACCACCCCGGAGCAGATGGCAGGCCTGGCTTCACTGATCGGGTGTGTCTCGGTGGTGCTCGGGCTCACCGCCTCGGTCATCTGGGACAGCCCCGCCGGGCCATCCATTGTGCTGGCGGCGGGTACACTTTTCCTGATTGGGCAGCTGTTTCACCGCGAGCCGGTGAGCTGAGCCCTAGCCGTACAGGTTGGCCAGGGCGATGGCGACAAGAATCGCCGCCCCTGCCGTGAGTACCACCCGCCACACCCACGGTTCCGTGTGATAGCGTGGGCGGTGCTCGGGCAATGCCAGCTCCCGCCAGGGAAAACGGTTTTGCCAGCGCTCGTCGCCGGTGAGATACCAGAAAAAAATATCCCGCAAGTTTCCCCTGGTCAGGTGGCTGTCGGTGCACTCGTAGTGCTGCTGCAAAGATCCTTCCTGATACTCGAGCTGTACACCTCCGCCCTGCAACAGCGCCGCCTGGATATAGGTCTTGTCATCCCGAGCGAGAATAATGAAGCTGTCCGACGCTTCCGAAAGCTCGCCGATATAGCGGGATAAATCCTCTTGCGATGGACTCTCGCTGACAACTTTGCCGTTTACGGTCAGTTCCACGTTTTGATACCTAGCCCGGATATTTGAGAAGCGTCATGTGCAGCAGGTTCACGCCCCAGTGCGTGAGCACACAGGCCCAGAAGCTGCCGCGCAGTTGCCAGACCAGCGCATACCCCAGGCCCGCCAGCCCAACCAATGCGAGCATCAACGGTGAAGCCGCCCAAGCCGTGTGGGCAGTAACAAACAGCAGGGTCACAATGATCGTGGCCAGCCAGGGTAATTTCTTCAGCCACATGCCCAGACCGCGCTGCAATATCCAGCGGAAGAAGCCCTCTTCCGCAATACACACCACCAGCAGGTTTATCAGTGCGGCGATGGCGATGGTTGCATTCAGCTTGGGGTAGATGGGGAGTAGAAAAAGACCCGCAATAATCGGTACTGCAACGGCAATGGCTACAACACCCAAATCAGCGCGTTTCAGCCGCTGCGGACGCAGGATCATAAACAGTACCAGGGTCAGCGCGATCATCGCCTTGGCCGGGCGGAAGCTTGCGTAAATCTGGTTTCCGTTGCTGTCGGTATAGGGCTGCAGCAGGGCAACGTGGTCGTTACCGGGGATTTTGCCGCTGTTGACCAGCAGCATCAGCAGCGCGGTGATGATAAAACCCAGCGCCTTTTTCCAACCGCGCGTGTTTTCAATAGACACCAGCCCCAACCAGATGGCCGGGGCAAATACACCAATCCACCCCAGGGGAATAGCGAGCAGACACAGAAAGGCCGCGGGTAGCCACAGGCTTTTATTATCGAAGGGTTCGGCGGCACCGATTACCGGCGCCCCCCGATGGACATTAAGTGAAAACATAGAAAATCCATTTTCAAGTTCAACAAACAGGTACAGGCGTCATTCTAGCGCCTGTGCAATACCAATTCAGTGAACGAGACCCAACTACCCGTTGTACGTAGCTCGCATTGATCGGTACGTCAGCTTCATTTTGGCCGGGTCGAGCGGTGCCTTGAAGAAGCCGTGATAGTGCCCGCGGGGATTGATCAGTACGACCTGGGATCCGTGGTCGACGGTGTAGTCCCCATCGTCCAGCGGCACCTTATTGAAAGGAACATTCAGCTGGTTGGCGAAACGTTTCAGATTAAGAAATTCACCGGTTACGCCGAAGAAATCCGGATTGAAGTAGCGGACATAGTCGTGCAGCTGCTGTGGCTTATCCCGCTGCGGATCCACAGAAACCAGCAAAATATCCGTATCGCCGCGGGTGTCGTCGTCCAGGGTCTGATAAAACTGATTAAGGGTAGACAGTGTTGCAGGACAGACATCGGGACAGTGAGTGAAACCGAAAAACACCAGAGTCCAACGACCGGCCAGCTGGGTTGTGTTGAATACCTCACCGGAATCGGCCAGCAACTCAAATTCATCCAGGATCCGCGGCCGCTCCAGCTTGATGGCGCCGTTCGCGCGCAATTCCGCATCGGTGATAACCCGCGGCTGACCCATCTTGTTCAGGAAGCCGGCCAGCACCGCCAGCATAAACAATACCATCACCACGACGGTGAGCAGGATTCCCCGTTTCTGTTCCGCCGTGTGCTGAACATTTTTACTCATGGTTATGCTCCGCTGGTGGGCAGTGCTACCAGGTAGTGATCCAGCAGCATGATGCAGAACAGGGCCATCAGATAAATGATGGAATACTTGAACGTCTCCATGCCCGCATTGGGATTTTTATCCCGCAACATTTCCACTGCCCAGTACAGGAAACCGATACCCAACACCACCGCGCCCAGCAGGTACAACCAGCCGAGCATGGCGGTGGCAAAAGGCAACAGACTGACGGCAAACAGGATAATGGTATACAGCAGGATATGGACTTTTGTGTAGCCCACACCGTGGGTGATGGGCAGCATGGGAATTTCTGCCTTGGCGTAATCGTCACGGCGATGTACTGCCAGCGCCCAGAAATGTGGTGGTGTCCAGGCGAAGATGATCAGCGCCAGCAACAGGCCGTGACCGTGCACATCTCCGGTGACCGCAACCCAGCCGAGCAGTGGCGGCGCAGCACCGGCGAGGCCACCGATAACGATATTCTGTGGGGTCGCCCGCTTCAGGAACATGGTGTACACCACCGCGTAACCCAACAGGGAAAACAGGGTGAGCCAGGCGGTAAGCGGATTGACGAAGGCAAGCAGTATGGCCATGCCACTGCAGCCCAGTACCAGGGCAAATACAATGGCTTTGTGGGGCTCGACTCTACCGCGCGCGATGGGGCGATTGGTGGTGCGCGCCATCTTGATGTCCACATGGCGATCTACCAGGTGATTGACCGCCGCGGCGGAGCCTGCACACAGCGCAATGCCCAGGTTACCGAGAATCAGGATATCCAGTGGCACCATCCCGGGAACGGCGAGCAACATGCCGATCACGGAGGTGAGTATCATCAACATCACCACCCGCGGCTTGGTGAGTTCATAGTAATCGCGCCAGCTGGCACGTTGTACGCTTACTGCCTGGGTACTCATGGTTACCACCTCGTTGTCATTATTATATTGGCCAATTCCGTATGGCCTGACTTGTGGCACCGGATGTTATTCAACATCCGGTGGTGGGAAATCAGCGGCTGATTTCCCTTTTTAAAAACCTTGAGGTACTACTCGATCCTCTGTGAAAACGCGCTATCCAAACCCCTGTTTAAATTTCCCAAATAAAACGTCGCTTACTACGGATAATTTTTTATTGCCGGTTGTACCGTATTGATCCGATAGCAGAATGTCAGCAGGCTCAATAAAAGCAGTGCTGCACCGGCGTTATGCGCTACGGCAACCGGCAGCGGCAGGAACATCACTACGTTCGCAATTCCCAACCCCACTTGCAAGCACAAAACGACCAGCAAACCCTGTGCCCAGCGGGGCGATCCAGCGCGCCAGGCGAGTAGTGCAAGTAGGCTCACCAACAGGGTAACGATAATGGCGCCAATGCGGTGCGTGAGATGGATCGCGGTACGCGCATCATTTTCCATGGCGCCGCCCAGATAATTGGGGCCGATATGTTGCGCAACGTTGAAACCCTGGCTGAAATCCGCAGCCGGCCACCACTGGCTGTGGCAGGTGGGAAAATCCGGACAGGCGAGCGCGGCATAGTTGGAACTGGTCCAGCCGCCGAGGGCGATCTGCAAACAGACGGCAACCACCGCAACCACTGCCAGCGGCCTGATTTTCTGCAGCGCGCTGAATTCATGGGGCGGGATCAGCCGTTTGCGGTAACGCAAGCGCTCGGCGAGCATCCACAGGATCGACAGGGTTGCCATGCCGCCCAACAGATGCGCGGTCACCACTTGCGGCCAAAGCTTCAGGGTAACCGTCCACATGCCAAATGCGGCCTGCAGCAAGATAACGCCCAGCAGGATATGACTCTGGATAAACCCGCGGTGTCCACGGCGACGCCAGAACATATAGGTGAGTCCGACGACCACCAGCAGCAACATGCCAGCGAAGTACCTGTGAACCATTTCCGGCCAGGTCTTGTCGGTTTCCACCGGAGTGTCCGGGAATGCGGCATTGGCCGCCGCTATTTCGTGGCCTTCATTGGGCCACAGCAGGTGGCCGTAGCAACCCGGCCAGTCCGGGCAGCCGAGTCCGGCGTGTGTCAGGCGGGTAAACGCGCCCAGCACCACAACCACCAGGGCGAGCCCGGTGCCGATCAGGGCAAGGCGGAAACGCCAGTCTTTCTTGTAGTTCTTGCGCAGTTCGGTGATGTCCGATTCCACATCCATTTCGCTCTCTCCCGGATGAACTTTTACTGTGGGTCCCGTTGCCGGGCCGCTACTTTTCGTAGGAGTACTTCAGCAGTCGTTTGATATCTTTGAGTAACTGGTTGCCACTGTGGTGGTTGTCGTAGACCATCATTGCAAAACCGTTCTGGTCTACCAGCAGCGCGCTGGGGCGTTGCAGCTGCGCGTGGTCGCTGTCGGCAAGCCACTGATCAATCTGGCCCTGGTCCGCAGTGGTAAATCGCAGGCGCGGATGCTGGCGCGCGAGATCCTCGTGGCGCAGCTCGGTAAGCGGCGAACCGGTCACCAGCAATCGCTCTACCCTGTGCGCCTTGTCCCCCAGGCGGATATGCACCTGGCGGGTGGTGTACAGCAGCTTTTCACACTCACCCGCGCACTTTTCGTCACCAACGATCAGGTAGCGCCACATTGGTGCTTCATTACTCAGCTCAACGGGTGTGCTGTCGCGGGTGATCAGCTCAATGTCGGCGACATTCTTTGCCGGTGTTAGCAGCTCGCCCTGGTTGACCGTGCTGGTTGGCATACCGATGCCGCTGTAAAACACGATGTAGGCGGCGAGCATGGGCAGCGCCACTGAGGCAAACACTGCAAATCCGGACCAGCGGCCGAGGCCGGAGGCCTTGCCGTGATTGTCGGAACCTTCACTAATCGCTGCACTTTCGGAATGGGTGTTCTCTGCCACGGGAATTACCTCGCTGCCGCGCCGCTGTTGCTGCAGGACCACCACAGAGCTGCAACTCGCGCGCTCGTTATTGTTATGTGTTGATTATGTCTGTTTTGTCGGCTTTTTAAACCACTTTTGCCGAACCATCTCACGTATATTGGTCGCGGCCAGCAACCACAGCAGACATAGCGCTGCGGCCATGGAGAACCACTGTACCGCATAGCCCTGATGTCTTTGCGGATTTGTATTCACCAGTTGCCAATCTGTGAACAGTGCCGTGTCAGAGTCGGCACTCAGGCGGATATGCCACTGCGGGTGATCGAGTCGCAGCCCGCTTTCGACAATGTTGTCGAGCGACTGTATGCGGGCATGGGGTGTGGTGCGCGACGGAGCCTCATTAGACTCTCGTCCGACTTGATTATCACTGGGATAGATAAATCCGGTGATGACCTTGGCAGCGAGGGGGTATGCCACTTCCGGCAACTCTGAACGCTGGCTACTCGCCGGCACCCAGCCGCGGTTGATCAGCCAGCGGCGCTTGCCGCGCTCGCTGTTGCCCGTTTCAAATACCTGCAGGATTTCATAGCCCACACGGCCGTTTCGGGTACGGTTGTCGAGGTAAAAATATTCGTCGGTATAGAACCCGAGCAGGCGTACCGGTGTGTAGGACTGTGGTTCGTGGAGTTGATCAATGCTTTGCGGTTGTGCGGAAAGACGCCCGTCAATGCGATCGAGCAGGTTTTGCTTTTCAGCGGCGCGCTGTAATTGCCAGTTACCGAGACCTAACAGCAGGGGGAAAAAACACAGACATAGCAGGCTGAGAGGCCAGCTGCGGATAAATGCTACACTGGCAGCTCGCGATGGTTCTCCCGCTTCCTTGGAGTCTGATCGGGTCCCGGAGGTTAATACATTGCCGCCTTCTTCCGGCGACATTTTCGGAACTGTCATGCCAATAATACTTCTATAAATGGCGTTATATTATGTGGCTCAAAACAATCATTGTATTGTTATTTCTCGCCGTGCTGGCCAGCCTGACCAGCGCCCTGCTATTTCTGCTGCGCGATATGGGTGCACCGGAATCCAAGCGTACGCTGTATGCACTCGGCATTCGGATCACACTCGCCGCGCTGCTCCTGCTAACCATCTGGTATGGATTCCACAGCGGTATGCTTTCCAATACCGCGCCCTGGGCCAACAAGTATTAAATGCTTTCTGGTGGATACGGAAATTCGTATCCACCGTTAACGTCCCGGTTTACGCACCCAGCACGTAGACAAAAATAAACAAACCTACCCAGACCACATCTACAAAGTGCCAGTACCAGCTGGCCGCTTCGAAGCCGAAGTGATCATCCGGCTTGAAGTGATGGGCAATCACCGAGCGCAACAACATGATTAGCAGCATGATGGTGCCGAGCGTCACGTGGGCGCCGTGGAAGCCGGTGAGCATAAAGAAGGTGGTACCGTAAATACCGGATTCCAAAGTCAGCCCCAGATGCTGATAAGCCTCCAGATATTCTTCCACCTGGAAGAAAAGGAAGGCCGCACCGAGCGCTACGGTAGCACCCAGCCACAGATTGAACCCCTGACGCTTGCCCTTCTTGAGGAAAACATGAGCGATATGTACGGTCACGCTGGAGGCCAGCAGCAATACGGTATTCAGCAGGGGCAGATGCCAGGGGTCGATAATGCCCTTGGGGCCCAACACTTTCGCGGACTCACCACTCACCGCCTGGTCCGGGGTCACCATCAGCGGCCAGGTATTCTGGAATCCCTCCCACAGCATGTTGGAAGAGCCGCGATCCCCTTCACCACCGAGCCACGGCAGGCTGAAGGTACGGATGTAGTAAAGCGCACCGAAGAATGCTGCGAAGAACATCACTTCAGAAAAAATGAACCAGCCCATCCCCCACACATAAGAGCGCTTGAGCTGATCGCTGTTGAGCCCCTGCATGTTTTCGCGAATCACCGCGGCAAACCAGAACCACAGTACTGCCGCCATGGCGATGGCACCGGCGAAGAAAATATAGGAGCTACCGCCATTTACCCAGCTGGCGGCACCAAAGGCCGTAAGGAACAGGCCGATGGTGGCAAAGATCGGCAGCCGGGACTGCTCGGGAACATAATAGCTGCTTTCTGTGGCCATAATTTTCTATCCCTCTCGCTCGGAGTCTCGCTCAATTGGGGAGGCATCCGTTTTTTTGTTGTCTGTCTGCTTCGCGATCCGTTCGGTTACATCAAACAGCGTGTAGGAAAGCGTGATGGTGTTTACGCCGGGAGGCAGATCCGGGTCCACGATAAATCGTAAACCCAGCTCGGCGCTCTCGCCGGCAGCCAGAGTCTGCTGGTTAAAGCAGAAACATTCTGTCTTATGAAAATAGCTGGCGGCCTTGAACGGCACCAGGCTCGGGATGGCCTGCCCCACCATGTCGCGCTCGGTCGGGTTATACGCAAGGAATACCGTATCCACCGCCTCGCCCGGGTGTACCTTCATTTCCACCACACCGGGTGTGAATTTCCACGGCATGTTTTCGTTGTTGCTGGCAACAAACTGGACTTTTACCGTGCGCCCGGTATCCACGGCCGCGGGTACCGCTTCATAGCGATCCCCGGTCTTGCCGTTGAGACCGGTAATTTCACAGAAGGCGTCGTACAGGGGCGGCATGATAAAAAGTGCAAACCCCAGCATGCTGACCGCAAGGGCCAGCATCTTTACCGTGGTTTTGGCGTTTGCACTCATTGCCATGATTCAGTCCCGCTTGCCATGCCGATCAATCAACGCACTACCGGCGGGGTGCTGAAGGTGTGGTACGGCGCCGGTGAAGGCACAGTCCACTCCAGACCCTGCGGGTTTTCCCATACTTCATCGGTAGCTTTACGGCCGCCGCGCACGGTGCGAATCACGTTGAACAGGAACACGATCTGGGCAGCGCCAAACAGGAAGGCGCCGACGCTAGCTATCTGGTTAAAATCGGCAAACTGCAGCGCGTAGTCCGGGATACGCCGCGGCATACCCGCGAGACCGACAAAGTGCATCGGGAAGAAGGTGACATTCAGGCCGACAAACGCCATCCAGAAATGCACCTTACCCATGGTCTCGTTGTACATGTTGCCGGTCCACTTCGGCAGCCAGTAATACACCCCGGCCGTGATCGAGAAGATGGCACCCGGTACCAGCACGTAGTGGAAGTGCGCCACTACGAAATACGTATCGTGATACTGGAAGTCCGCCGGTGCGATGGCGAGCATCAGCCCGGAGAAACCGCCCAGGGTAAACAGGATCACGAAGGCAATGGAGAACAGCATGGGGGTTTCGAAGGTCATCGAGCCCCGGAACATGGTAGTTACCCAGTTGAATACCTTCACCCCGGTAGGTACCGCAATCAGCATGGTCGCGTACATAAAGAACAGCTCACCGGCAATGGGCATGCCCACGGTGAACATGTGGTGTGCCCACACGATAAAACTGAGGAAAGCAATCGACGCGGTGGCGTAGACCATCGAGCTGTAACCAAACAACGGCTTGCGCGCGAAGGTGGGAATGATCGCCGACACGATACCGAATGCCGGCAGGATCATGATGTACACCTCGGGATGGCCGAAGAACCAGAACACATGCTGGAACAGTACCGGATCACCACCGCCGGCGGCGCTGAAGAAGCTGGTGCCGAAGTGGATATCCATCAGCATCATGGTCACTACACCAGCGAGTACCGGCATTACCGCAATCAGCAGATAGGCGGTGATCAGCCAGGTCCACACAAACAGCGGCATCTTCATCAGGGTCATGCCCGGCGCGCGCATATTCAAAATGGTAGCGACAATATTGATCGCCCCCATGATGGAAGACGCACCCATGATGTGAATCGAGAAGATAAAGAAAGTTACGCTGGGCGGCGCATATTCGGTGGAGAGTGGTGCATAGAAAGTCCAACCGAAGTTGGGCGCACCGCCTTCCATGAACAGGGTGGACGCCAGCATCGCGAATGCGAATGGCAGAATCCAGAAGCTCCAGTTGTTCATCCGCGGTAGCGCCATATCCGGGGCACCGATCATCATCGGCACCATCCAGTTGGCGAGCCCCACAAACGCGGGCATCACCGCGCCGAACACCATGATCAGACCGTGCATGGTGGTCATCTGGTTAAAGAATTCCGGCTGCACAATCTGCAGGCCGGGCTGGAAAAGTTCGGCGCGGATTACCAGCGCCATACAACCGCCAAGCAGGAACATCGCAAAACTGAACCACAGGTACATCGAGCCGATGTCCTTGTGGTTAGTCGTGTAGAGCCAGCGGGTAAAACCGGGTTTCGGACCGTGTGCCATAACTAAACTCCTTTCGGCTCCTGCTTACTTATTCTTGAAATTGAGAATGTCGATGGGCTGCACGGTGTCGCCCATATTGTTGCCGAAGGCATTGCGCTGATAGGTGATAACCGCAGCGAGATCCACTTCACTCAACTGTGCGCCGAACGCCTGCATCGCGGGATTGCTCGGCGAGCCATTCACCACCATGCTCAAATGGCCATCCATTGCACCGGTGGCGATCTTGGAGCCGGCAATGGCCGGGAAGGCACCGGGCACACCCTGCCCTTTCACCTGGTGACAGGCGGCGCAGGTGCTCTCATAGACTTTCTTGCCGCGCTCGTAGAGCTCGTCAAACGTGAAAGTCTTGTTGGTCAGCTCCTTGATCTTCGCCGCTGCGGCAGCGCGATCATTGAGCCAGGAATGGTATTCATCCTCCGGCACGGCCTTGACCACAATCGGCATAAAGCCATGGTCCTTACCGCACAGCTCCGCACACTGGCCGCGGTAAATGCCCGGTTCGTCGATGCGGGTCCAGGATTCATTCACAAAGCCGGGGATTGCATCTTTTTTCACTGCGAGATCCGGCACCCACCAAGCGTGAATGACATCGTTGGCTGTGATCAGGAAACGGATTTTGCGATTGATCGGTACCACCAGCGGCTCATCCACTTCCAGCAGATAGTTCTCGGTTTTTGGCTGCTGGTTATCGATCTGTGCGCGGGGGGTGGATAGATTGGAGAAGAAGGTGACGTCGGAACCCAGGTAGTCGTATTTCCACTTCCACTGGTAGCCGGTGATCATGATGTCGAGATCGGCTTCCTTGGTGTCGTAGATATCGTAGAGGGTTTTGGTGGCGGGAATCGCCATACCAACGAGGATCAACGTGGGTACAATCGTCCACGCCAGCTCCACCAGCGTGCTCTCGTGAAATTGCGCCGCCTTGTAGCCCTTGCTTTTGCGGTGACGCCACATGCTGTAGAACATCACCCCGAACACCACAATACCGATCGCCACGCAGATCCAGAAGATCAGCATGTGCAAATCGTAAGTGGTTCGGGAAACTTCGGTAACCCCCTGGGTCATGTTGACCCCCCAGCGCTCCACACCCTCTTCGGCTTTCTGCGCAGTTTCCTGGGCAAAAAGTTGGGGCGCGATGGCCGAGATGGTCAGGAAGGCGAACAGCCGTTTTAAGCCCATCAACATCGCCTGCAGATCTCCATGTTTGTTATTCTCGCGAGCCGCTTTCCTGCGGTCACATCACTGCGGGCCTGCCACACGAATACTGCTTTCGCTGCGGTATCGGGTGCGCAGTCGCGGCGCTGCAACCAACAAAATAGCAAAACCCTGTAACAGCGGTTGGCTGCTCGGAGGACTGGAGTCTGCCCCGATCGCAAGATCGGGAAATAATCCACACATCATCAATGTGGACATGCTGTAGTAAACCAAGACTACATACACTGTTCGCACACCGGGGAGGACCACAGTTGCGCGATACTGCTGTCAGTGCAACTTGTTATTTTTACTTCAGATGTCGTCGCCCGGAAGGTACAACCAACAACCTGTGTCTTTTCGTCGCATCTAGCGCTATCAAAAGAAACACATCGCCAGAAGAAAGTCAATTAAACCGCCAACTTACATGAAAAATTCACCGGCGCCCTCGCGTGCCATTCAGCGCCGATTTGCCGCCCCCTATGTGCGGGTCTGGCGCCTTGCCTGGCCCATGATCCTGAGCAACATAACCGTGCCGCTTCTCGGCGCAGTCGACACCGCTGTACTCGGCCACTTGTCCAGCCCGGAATATCTTTCCGGCGTTGCCATTGGCGCCAGTGTGATTTCGATGCTGTTGTGGGCGTTCGGTTTTCTGCGAATGGGGACCACCGGACTGGTGGCGCGGGCAAGCGACAGCGCACAGGGCGCCGCCTGGCTACTGCGCGCGTTGTGGATGTCGGCAATACTCGGCCTGCTGGTACTGTTGCTGGCGTCGCCGCTGCTTCCGCAGATTACCCATTGGATGAATGCCAGTGCCGAGGCCGCACCGCACGCCCGCGACTATTTGCAGATCCGCCTTTTGAGTGCACCACTGGCACTGGCCAACTTTGCCTTGCTGGGATTTTTTATCGGTCGCCAGGACAGCCGCGCACCGCTGGCAATACTGGTTACCGCCAACCTGCTCAATATTCTGCTCGACCTGATCCTGATCCTCGGCCTGGATATGGGCGCGAGAGGCGCGGCCTGGGCGTCGCTATCCGCGGACCTGTGTGCTTTCGCGATGGGGTTCTGGCTGCTGTCCCGGCGGCACCGCAACACCGTCCGGGAAATACGCGCAGTAATGGCCGCAACCGACTTCTGGCCGTGGCGGCGCGGAGCGCCGTGGTGGGAGCTGCTGCGTATCAATACCGACCTGTTTATCCGCACCTGTCTGCTACTGTTCACGCTGACGTTTTTCACTGCCCAGGGCGCAGCACAGGGAGATACCGTGCTGGCCGCCAACGCGATTCTGCTACAGCTGCTGATGATGACCTCCTATGCGCTGGACGGCTTTGCCCATGCCACCGAGTCGCTGGTGGGGCGCGCAGTGGGACGCGGATCCCTGGCACAATTCCAGCGCACCAACGCGGCCGCGGGGGTCTGGGCGCTGGTTTCCGCCATTGTCGTCACACTGATCCTGATCACCGGAAAAGGCTGGATTTTGCCGCTGTTTACCAGTATTCCGCCGGTGTTGACCGCAAGCGCGGAGTTTTATCCCTGGCTGTGTGCACTGCCTCTGGTGGCGGTATGGAGCTATCAATTGGACGGGGTATTCATCGGGGCGGGAAAAAGCAGGCAAATGCGTGACACCATGTTCATCGCAACTGTGATCGTGTTTTTACCTTGCTGGTGGTTTACACGACACTGGGGCAACACTGGCATCTGGTTCAGCCTGTTTTTGTGGTTTGGCGCACGATCTTCCGGATTGATGGTCTACTTTTATAACTACACTAAGAACAATTATTGGCTGTAATTGGAGATACGCACCGAGTCCACTTCCAACGTTAAGCAGTCTTGTCCGCACTCTGGATCAATCCCCTGCCATCAGGGGCAAACGGGGGGTCAGCAGACAAAGAAACGGGGAGGCGGTTTCGCCGTTTTCGTTTTGATGTATGAGTGACCATTATCAACTGATCCAGCAGTGTATCGACCGTGCCGTGGCTGCAGAGCAGTCCCGGGGGCGCTTTCGTCGCGCATTACACGATACCCTGCCGAACCTGCATCGCAGCATCCACCTGCCGCAACGCGATGCCCCCCTGCATATCACCTGCTTTGTCATCCGCTATATCCAGGCTATTCCTTCCTGGATGCAACGCCTGGATGAGATGTGTCACGCTGGCGGTCTGGATTTTCACCCGTTGCGGGAACTGATCCTGCACAGCTTCAGTCAGGTTCCCGAGCGCCAGCCCTACGAGCACGGCCTGGGTTCCATTCTGGATGAAGCCTATCTGGCCCATCGCGCGATGGAAGAAATCAACGATATGCTGCACCCCCTGTGCGGTACGCCGCTGCTGCCGATGGATCCGATGGTGGCCAATCTGGTGGTGCGGGAACTACTGGGAGAAAAGCTGGCGTGCCAGCTGGACGATCTGGCAAATATTTTGCTGCAGCGCTTTGAACCGGCGGAACTGGATCCGGAAAGACTGGTATCCATGATCCTTTACAAACAACGCTACGACGATGCGCCCGGAGAATGGCCGGACTTTGCCAGCCAGTTGCAGATTGAACTGCGCACCCCTTCCTTATCCAGACAGATAGACCTGTCGCACTAGGCGCAAAGTGCCAACCCGTGCGACCGCGCCGGTAATCCCGCGCTCTACTGCTCGACGATCTGGCGCCAATTGGCGAAAAAATCCACCTCACCCTGCAACAGGGCACGGTTCAGGTCATCCGCCTGGCGATGCAATTTATCGTTATAGAAATAAAGACTGCCGCCGCGCAGAGTGAATCCCCTGGGGTTGTCGGCGAGCAACTGGTAAAAGGTTTCCTGACGCTCCAGATATTGTAGTACCCGCGTCTTGCTAAAACGTCCCTTGCGATATTTATCGAAGATCGCTTCCTGTAACTGGCGCTCGGCCAGGGCGCGCGATTCCGCGGAGATCCGGCTGATATCGAGCAGACGATCAATATCCGATCGCAAGTCCTCCAGATACCGGTCCGCGGCTTCCGCGGCTATTTTTGTCCGGTAAATAGTGCGTTTTCGGCGCGACTGATATTGGGAGCTCTTGGCATTCTTGAGGCTCCACATTTCTTTTTTTGCCATTTCCATCAGGGGTCGGAAAATGGTTTTGTGCAGACGATTGGAATTGACCGTAAGGCGCTGGCAAATTTCCAGCGCGCCCTGCCAATCGGCAAAGGGCTTGTCGACCAGTACCGCATCCGGCAGCGCGGCGATCCGCTGATCGAGTCGCTCTTCTTCCGCCCGCAACAGTTCCGGATTTTTCTCCCAGTCATTTTTTTGCAGGGTAAACAGGGACAGCAGTCCCTGGTTAACACAGCGGGTAATCAGGTGCGCAGTCTGGGCCTGCTGCTGTTCGCGCACCTCGCGGTAGTGGTCTAGGCCTGCGTAACCCGCAATGAGTAAAACGATCGCCAGTGCGATCAGGGGATAGATTTTCTTCAAGGAGTTAATTTTTTCGTGGATTAATTTTTATCGGCCGGTCCCGAGGGCGGCTGCAGTATTTTGACTGCGGTTTCTTCCACTTCCCTGTCATTGGTCTGATTCACCCGGGTATCCAATTCCCGCGTAGATGCCTGTAAGCGTATTTCGTCCTTGAAGCCACAGGCTACGCACTCGCGATAATTTTTATCGCCAAGTTTGTAGTTGACGATCTTGTCCATCTCACTGCAGCGGGGACATACAGCACCGGCAATAAACCGGCGCTTCGTGGGTTTTTCAATGTTCTGGTGATCGCTCATGGGTTACCTCATTCAATACCCGAGTGCCGCAACAGTGCGTCTATTTTAGGGGCTCGGCCGCGAAATTCTGCGAACAGGTCCTGTGCATCGCGACTTCCGCCCTGCTCCAGGACCGTGCTCAGGAAGTGATTGCCGGTCGCAGGATCGAAAATTCCCGTCTCCTCGAACAGGGAAAACGCATCCGCGCTCAGTACTTCGGCCCACTTGTAGCTGTAGTATCCAGCGGCGTAACCACCGGCAAAAATATGGCTGAAACTGTTCTGGAAACGGTTATCCGGGGAAACCGGGACCACCGACACCTTGGCCCGAACCTCGTTGATCAGGCGCTGGATTTCTTCGGCATTGGCGCCCTCCGGGCGGGAGTGCAGCAGGAAATCAAACAGGGCGAACTCCAGCTGGCGCACGGTAAACATGGCGGACTGGAAGTTCTTTGCCGCGAGCATTTTTTCCAGTAATTCCTGCGGCAGCGGCTCGCCGGTCTCGTGATGACCGGCAATCATCGCCAGCGCCTCCGGCTCCCAGCACCAGTTTTCCAGAAACTGGCTGGGCAACTCTACCGCATCCCAGGCAACACCGTTAATGCCGGAGACCGCGGCCACGTCCACCTGGGTGAGCATATGGTGCAGGCCGTGGCCAAATTCATGGAATAACGTGGTGACCTCGTAATGGGTCAACAGCGCCGGCGTGTCTTTACCCGAGCCGGAAGCGGCAGTCGGTGAAGAAAAGTTGCACACCAGGTAGGCCACAGGCAGCTGCAGGCCGGCACTGGTCTGGCGGCGCACCCGCGCGTCATCCATCCAGGCGCCGCCGCGCTTGTTCTCGCGGGCATAGGGATCAAGATAGAAGCCGGCAATGGGCTCGCCGCCACGCTTCAGCCAGTAGAAGTGCACGTCCGGGTGATAGGTGGCTACCGAGCTATCCCGCTCGGCGCTCACGCCGAAGAGTTTTTCCGCTACCGAGAAGAGGCCCGACAATACTTTCGGATACGGAAAATACGGACGCAACTCTTCCTGGCTCACCGCGTAGCGGGCCTGCTTGAGCTTCTCAGCGGCCCAGCCAACATCCCACGGCTGCAGCCGGTCGATACCGAGCTCGCTGTCGGCAAATGACTGCAGCTCGGCAAACTCTCGCACTGCGGCGGGCTTGGCGCGCTTGGCCAGATCCCGCAAGAAGGTTTCCACATGCTCGGGAGATTCCGCCATCTTGCTGGCCAGGGAGCGCTCTGCATAGTTCTTCATTCCCAGCAGGTGCGCCTGCTCTGCGCGCAGGGAAAGAATTTCAGCCATCACATTGGCGTTATCGAACTCGCCGGCGTTGGGGCCAACATTGGAGGCGCGGGTGATAAACGCGTAGTGCATCTTGTGGCGCAGCTCGCGGTTCTCCGCGTGGGTCATCACCGCCAGAAAGCAGGGCCCATCCAGAGTCAGCAACCAACCGGACTTGCCTTTCGACTCCGCCAGCGCCGTGGCGGTGGCCAGCGAGGATTCAGGAATACCAGCCAGCTCGGCTTCATCGGTGATATTCAGTGTCCACGCATTGGTGGCGTCCAGCACATTATTGGCAAACTTGCTTTTCAGTTCTGCCAGGCGCTTGCTGATGCTGGCGTAACGTTCGCGCTTGTCGCCTTCCAGGCTGACACCACCCAGATGCATGTCGCGAAGACCATGACGCACCGCCTGTTTGCGCGCCTGCGGCCAGCTGGCAAAATCTGCGGACTTGGCCAGCGCCCGGTAGACAGCGTAGAGCTCCGGGTTCTGCCCGAGCTCGGTCCAGTATTCGGTGACCTGGGCCAGGCACGCCTCGTAGGGCGCGCGCCAGTCGCCACTCAGCACACTGTTCAGGTGTGAGACCGGCGAAAACGCCTTGCTCAGCTGATCCTGCGCCTCTTCCAACGGCGCCATGGTCTCTTCCCAGCTGGGGTTAGTTCCCGCATTTTGCAGACAAGATTGCAGCTGTTCTCGACATTTGGCGATAAGCTCTGCGATTGCCGGCTCGGCGTGCTGTGGCTTTACGGTATCAAACGGGGGTAGTAGCGGAGCGCTCAACAGCGGGTTGGATGCGGGCGATTCAGACATCGGAATTCCTTGTCGACGGGCCCCCGATGATGCAACACCGGGCGCGGAGAAGGGTTAACATATGCCCAGTATTCTAGTGGATTGCCCAAGCGGAGGTCAGCCTTGTCCAAATCCGATTTACCCCAACACACCTTGCGCGAACATCGCGGCCACACCCCGACACTCGGAGAGCGCGTATTTATCGATCCCCAGAGCTGCGTGATCGGCGATGTCGAACTGGGCGACGACTGTTCCGTGTGGCCAATGACCGTTATCCGCGGCGACATGCACCGGGTACGTATCGGCGCCCGCACCAGCGTTCAGGACGGCTCGGTACTGCATATCACCCACGCCAGCGACTTCAACGAGGGCGGATGGCCACTGACCATCGGCGAGGATGTCACCATCGGCCACAAGGCGTGTCTGCACGGCTGCACCGTGGGCAGCCGGGTGCTGATCGGTATCGGCGCGATTGTATTGGACGGCGCGGTGATCGAAGACGAAGTGGTACTCGCCGCCGGGGCCCTGGTGCCTCCCGGCAAACGGCTGGAGAGCGGATATCTGTACGTGGGCTCACCGGCAAAACAGGCGCGGCCACTGACAGAAAAAGAGAAAAAATTCTTCACCTATACCGCGGGGAATTACGTGAAGCTTAAAAACGAATATCTGCAGAACTAAACGGGACGGCCGGCGGCTCCCCTGAGGTCAGGATGGCGCCGCCGCCCGGGCCGGGGTATTCCCCGGCGTTTAATTTACGGACGCCTGCTGTAGCTCTGGCTCCAGTTCGATATCGTAATAGTAGGGCCCGCTCCATTTCTCACTGCGCAAGTATGTTTCGTGTCGGTGATTCACATCCCGCAGGTCCCACTCCAACCGTTCGGCGGTATCGATGGCCTGTTGTTGCAGATGTTGCGCCGTCTTGAAGTCAGCGCCAGCTGCAGCAACCGCGGCTTTTGTTTCCAGAATGCGGACCCGGTCAAAATAATCCACCGGTTCCGCAGCTACCAGTTCCTCAGCCAGCAACAACTCCTCCTCCGAAGCTTGCTCCGGACCGGAAACCAGCTCCCACGCCAGCAGAAGCCCGGAAAAATAATGACCGTTGAGCGCGGCGTTCTTCAGCCAGCGTATAGCGTGCTCCCGACGCTCGACCTCAGGCATTGCGCCAGTACTTGTCGCGAGATATTTCTGTGCCTCGGGAATACCGCCTACCGCCGCGGCGCTGATCCACTTCAAACCGTTTTTGACGTCAGCCTTGCATCCGCGCCCCATGACCATATTGCGACCGATTTCGAACTGGGCCTGGGGTATGCCCTGCTGAGCCGCCTGCAGATACCACTTGTTGGCGGTCCGATATTCGAGATCCACCCCCTTCATGTGCTTACGAAAAGAACGAAATACACCGAGCCTGTAGGCATACACGTACTGAGCCACCGGATCTCCGGCTTCGGCTTTATCTTTCCACTCGTTCAGTTCAGCGACCAGTCGACGCTTGTTACCGACTGGACCCGCAATATTGAAAGTGACCGCAGTCTTTACGCCACTGGTTGGCTCGGCCACTGCAGCCGGTTCATAACGGTATGACAGCGCAGACTCGCCTGCGGCCTTGGCAAAGCTATCAGCACTGGATTGCGCAACAGTAACATCGCGAACATGGCCACCTGGCATCACCGAATACTCCAGCACAACCCGGCCAAATCGGCCCCGCTTCAGCTCCATACGAGGGTAGCGCGGAGGCTCCTTTTCCAGAGGCGTCCGCTCGATATCGCACTCCTCGTCCGAAAGCATTACCGGATTCAGGTCGGCGAGCAATTTATCCTTGCCGTGGCTATGCATCAGCTCCTCGAGCCGCATCTGGGCAGCCTCCTGTGCCCCAGGCGGAAACTTTGCAAAAATCTTGCCGGCAGTTTGTGTCATGTTTTCCGCGCCGGATTGGGAGGCAGCCAACTGCATCCAGGCCCAGGCCTCAACGGGATCGCGCTCCACATACTCGCCACGAAAATACATTACGCCAATATTGAACGCCGAACTGTAATCACCAATCGCGGCCAGAGCGTCGAAACTGCGGTATGCCTCGGCAAAGTTCCCCTCGGTATAGTCCTGCATGGCTTTATCAAAGCTGGCATGTGCGGGTAGCACACCGCCGACAATTACAAACAGCGCAACAAGCAAAATCCGTTTCACTAAAATCTCCTACCAAATCTTCACGATATTATCAGCTGGCAAAGCGTAACACTTTGGCACTCAATTTATCACATTGCCCTCCGATCACGCTCCGCAGCGAGTTTTCGCCCCCCTGCACAATCAAGGCGCAAGAAGTCGCGTGGCACCCTGAAATATCGCCTGAAAGTTCCCGATTTAGCTTGTTTAAAAGCCCTTAAAAGCTGGATTTTTTGATATTATTTCTTCTTTGGATTTACCAAGCTTTCCGAAAATCCACCGGAATAAAACTCCAATATCCAGCACGCTAAAGCTGTCCCCTATCGATGAAAAACATGAGTGCCGACTCCGACTTCACCCACTGGCACCAGTGTGTGGCCAACCTGCTGGATAGCGAGTCCGATTCCGAGCGCATCTATGAGCTGCTGCGCGGCGCCGAATCTCTGGTGCGCGGTAACAGCAGCATGGCGATTCTCTATCCCGCCGATGGTCCCCCGGAAATTACCCATCACCGCCTACTGGCCAACGAGCAGCTGAGCACCCAAGTGGATCGTTATATCGAGGGCGCCTATCTGTTCGACCCCTTCTATCGCGCCGCGGTGGATGAAGACAAGGAAGGGTTTTACCTGCTGCGCGAAGTCGCACCGGATGCCTTCGGACAGACAGAATATTTCCGACGCTACTACCGCGAGGCCAATCTCGGCGATGAGGGCTGTTACCTGCTACGCGGGGAAAACGGCATTATCGCCAGCCTGTCTATCGGGCGCTCGTCAGACCTGGGTGGCGGCCGCTTTTCTCTCCACGAGGTTTCACTGCTGAAATCACTGGTGCCTATCGTGGAAAGCGTACTGCGCAAGTGGATTTACAATTACAACCGCAGTGGCAACCAGGTGGAGACTTTCGGCAAACGCCTGGAAAGCGCACTGGAGAATTTCGGCAGTTCACTGCTGACCAAGCGCGAGTGTGAAGTTTTACATATGACCATGCGCGGGCACTCGATCAAGTCGATGGCGGAAAAGCTCGATGCCAGCGTGGACACCATCAAGACCCATCGAAAAAATATTTACTCCAAGCTCGATGTCACCTCCCAGTCCGAGCTGTTTTACCTGTTCATCAGCGCGCTGCGCTACCATTCCGGCACCGACCCGGATCCGCTGACCAGCCTGGAAAAATAAATACACAGACATAAAAAATGCCCGCATCCACTGTTTCCAACGAGGTAGGTGTCGGAACAGCGGTGCGGGCAAGTGTCCACAAGACAGAGATCAAGAAAAAACAAAAATTACAACAGGTTTACTTCTGGGTAATCGGAAAACCCATCTTCTCCACCATGCGCACCCACGGGATACGCCAACCGCGTTTTTCATCCAGGGTATCCAGGGCATACATGGTGATCTTGGCACCAATCCAGCGGAAAGGTTCCGGCGGAATATAGGCCGGCTGCGAGCGGGCAAAATTCAGTGAGCGCTCCGGCACTTTTTTGTCGTCCAGAATCGCCAAGGCAACCCGGGCACCAAAGCGCGTAGCAGTTACACCGAAACCGGAATAGCCACCGGCGTACAACATTTTTCCGCCGTGGTAGTGCTGGTAGTGCACCGCCATACGGGTGGTCAAGGCAATGGGGCCACTCCAGGCGTGACTGAATTTAATACCGCGCAGTGAAGGGAAAGTGCGGTAAAAATTATCGATTAGACGCACATAGGGTTCCGGCGCCTTGTCATCTTCCGGGTCGGTATTGTTGCCGAAGAAATAGTCCAGGCGGCCACCGAACAGAATGCGATTGTCTGGGGTCAGGCGCATGTAATTCAGCTGGGTGCGGGTATCGTAAATACCCTGACGGTTTTCCCAGCCAATGGTTGCCAGCTGCTCTTCGCTCAGTGGCTCGGTCACCACAATACGGTCGCGAATTGCGGCAACCCGGTTGCGGATTTTTTTGTTGCCGGACGCAAAGGCGTTGGTTGCGAGAAGCACCTTGTTGGCCTGCACACGTCCTTTCGGTGTCTTAACCTGAACGCCTTTTCTGTTTTTGGCGTTGTTGACCATGGGCGTATTTTCGTAAATTTTTACACCCAGTTCGAGCGCCACCTGCTTCAACCCCCAGGCGAGTTTTGCTGGGTGCACGGTGCCGCTGCGTTGTTTCGACCACAGGCCGCCGTTGAACAGCGGCGAGGTTACTTCTTTCTGCACCGCTTCTTTATCCAGCAGGTGCGCATCGTGGCCGTAGTGACGGTACAGCTCGAATTCCTTCTCAATGTCCTCGAGACCCTCATCGCCGACGGCAACGGTCAGCTCACCGCCCCACTCCAGATCGCAGTCGATACCGTAGCGCTCGATGGTCTCGCGAAATCCGTCCAGGTTTTCCTTGCCCAGTTGTTCCAACGTATCCATGTCTTCAGGAAACAGACGCTGCGCATTGGCGAGGCCGTGCATCACTGACGTGGACAGGATTGCCGCCGGACGCCCGGAAGCGCCGATAGCAATACTGTTGGCTTCGATCAGTACAATATCCCGCTCGGGATTGGCTTCCTTGGCCTGCACTGCGGCCCAAAGCCCGGTAAAACCGCCGCCGACAATCAACAGGTCACATTCCAACGGGCGCTGCAGTGCGGGCTCATCCCGCGGACGCTGCGGCGCATCCAGCCAGTAGGGAAAGAAGGTCGTTTTTTGTAGTGCATCCAGGGCATCTGCCCTGGTTTGTGGGTCACACATGATTACCTCTTCATCATCGCGTTATCGCCGGCGCTGTAATTAGAAAATGTTGTAGCGAACCGAAACCCCGAAGGTGGTCGGCGCCTGGCGATAGTAGGAACGGCCAGCAAAGCTGGAGAAGGCATAAGTCTCCGCGCTGCTGTCCTCAATGTTTTTGATCCAGCCGGCTACTTGCCAGCGCTCGTCGGCATCACTCAGCGAAGCTTCCGCATCCCAGGAATGCACCGGGCCCGACAGGGCGTTATCGTCCGCCAGCTGTGCGGTCATATCATCGCTGTAGGTGTAGCTCGTCTGTAGCCGCAGGTTGTAGTCGGCGAGCGGCAGGTCGTAGGCGACCAGACTGTTGTAGCTCCACTCCGGTGCCTGCGACAGGGTCGCACCAGCGGGCAGTGGTGCGGCGAGGGCATCCACGAACAGATGGTTTACACCATCGGCGTTGTCGTTCACCGATGGGTCCGCGGCAATGCCGCGCATGTCGGCACTACTCGGTGCCTTGGTCACCTCGCTATCCAGGAAGGCAACGCCGGCGATCACGGTCAGGTTGTCGGTGGGCAGCCAGTGCAGGTCGAGCTCGAAACCGTTGGTCTTGGATTCCGGTACGTTGACCAGGGTGGTATCCGCCACGGGGAATTCGAGGTAGTTACTGAAGTCGTCGACGATGATGGTTACCAGAGACTGGCGATCGGTGTAGTCGAGGCTGAACAGGGCAGCGTTCAATTGCAGCGAGGCATCGAACAGAGTGGCCTTGAAGCCCATCTCATAGGACAAGACTTTTTCTGGCTCCACATAGGCCCAGCTGGCGTCGTCGAGAATCGCCGCGCCGTAGTAGGCACCAGCCTTGTAGCTGTTAGCCATGTTTGCGTACAACAACAGATCTTCGTGCACGACCCAGTCGAGACCCAGTTTGCCGGTCAGCGCATTTTCGCTGCTGCTGTCGTTCAGCGCCGCGATGGTGTCGTTAAACGAATACACATCGTCGTGATTTGTGGAGAGTCCGTCGAAGGTGCGGTCGTCGGCGCTGTAGCGAATACCGGCGATCAGGTTCAGCGTATCGTTCAGCGCGGTTTCGGTGTGCAGGTAGGCCCCCCAGGATTTAGTGACCTGCTCGTATTCGGCGGTAAGCAGATCCCAGCCCTGTACGCTCACATCCGCCGGGTCGAGCACGAATGTGCTGGCCACGGAATCGGTCACAAAGAAGGAATCATCGAACACGTCGCGCACATTTACCGTGTCTTCGGAAACGTTCACACCGGCCACCCAGTTGGTGGCGCCGTCACCGTTGCTGACGAGGCGGAATTCCTGGGACCACTGGCTGATATCGTTATCCTGATACAGGTCGAGGATTGCAGCGGAGGAACCACCGTAGTTATCCACCACCTTGCGATCGTAGGCATCAAATGCCGTGATGGAAATAAAGTCGACGGTGTCGAAGCCGTAACTCAGGTTGAGGGACGCACCGTAACCGGACTCGTCGCGACCGACGTTCAGGTCGCCGACGTTGACGATCGCAGGATCGTCGCTGCTGTTGAGTGCATCAAAGGAGGCATCGCCGAAGGCATCGCCAAGCCCGCTGACCTGCGGTGATACCGGGGTGGACTTGTCGCTGCTGAAGTAAACCTTAGCCAGCGCCTCGCCGTTGTCCGCAAACGGGAGCAGGATCTGGCCGCGACCCGCCGTGCGGTCCACGCCGCCGAACTCGCGGCCGGTCTCGAGATCTTCCTGCCAGCCGCCGGCATTGGAGGTATTCAGGCTCAGGCGGCCCAGTACTTCGCCACTGATCTCGCCGCTCACTACACCGGTCAATTCGCGTGAACCGAAGTTGCCAATGCCGGCGTCCACAAAGGCTTCGAATTCGCTGGAGGGCTTAGAACTGATGAAGTTGATCGCACCGCCGGTGGTGTTCTTGCCGTACAGGGTGCCCTGGGGGCCTTTCAATACTTCCACTCGTTCGATATCGAACAGCTGGCCACCGAGGAAGGACGGGTTGCTGGCAAACACTTCGTCGGTATAGATACCCACGCCGCTGCTGTTGTTGGGGCTGAAATCATCGAGACCGATACCGCGGATGGCAAATACCGGGGTGCCACCGGAGGTGCTGTTGACGGTAACCAAACCCGGGGTGTGTGCGCCCAGGTCCACGGCACTGTCGATGCCCAGGTTCTGCATCATTTCGCCACTGAACGCGTTGGCGGATACACCGATGTCATTTACCGATTGCTCGCGCTTCTGCGCGGTGACGGCAACTTCTTCAATCTGGTTGGCGAGTGCGTCGGATGACATTCCCAGCGTAGACAAAAATGCGCCGGTCACGGCAACAGCGAGCGAATTCTTGGCAAAGCGTCGGCTTGTACGACCCGATAATTCCATGACGATGTCCCTCTGATTCATTTATCTGTTTTATGTTGAGAGAGACTATAAAAACCGAATAAGAATTCAGGTATCACCCCAACGGGTGAGGAAACCGAATATTCCTTCAGATTTAAAGGCAAGCACAAAAACCCGCGAGAAGCGGGTCTTTGCCAGAGCGTTGGAATGAGTTTTGGGCGTTTAGTAGGCTACGGCGTAGTGAGAACTCCGGGAGTTTCGCTCGCCAGCTTACCGTTCTGCTTCTCAGCCCACAGGATCGCCAATTCACCCAGCAACAGGGTGACGATGGATCCGATCAACACCGGCCACTGCACACCCTCACCGGGGGTGTAGATAAACAGGAAAATGCTGCCGGCCAGCACCGCAACACAGAACAGCGTCAACGCCCGCGCAAAACCGTCTCCACCGGGCACGCGGAAGGGACGCGCGCGCGCGCCATCGGTACAGCGCATTTTCAGGAACCCCAGGAACATGCCCACGTAGGGCAGCAGGAAAATCACTCCACTGAACGCGAACAGCGACCAGAACAGGTCTTCATTGGTTTCCACCAGGAATCCGTACAGCACCAGAATAAACGTGCTCATCACGCCCATCAGTACCGCCGCACCCACCGGGGTATTACGGCTGCGGCTTTTAATCGCAAATGCTTTCGGCAGTTCACCCTCTTCTGCCGCTTCTGCCGCCGCGCGGTTGCCGCCGATTGCCCAGGTCACGCCGTTGGAGAAAAATGTATAGAGCGCTCCTACACCCAGCATCATCACAACGGTTTCGCCGAAAGGCAGCGAGACAAAGAAGAGCTCCAGGGTATCCACCAGGCCCTCTACGAGGTCGATATCTTTGGCCGGGATGGCCGCCAGAATGGCAGTGGTGCCGAGGATATACAGCAGTAAGATAATCGCACCGGAAATCAGGATCGAGCGCGGTACATCCCGCTGCGGATTGCGCATTTCCTCACTGCTGGCGCTGATCAGCTCGAAACCGAGCATGCCGTATATGATCGCGGGAATGTACTGCAGGCTGTCACTGAGATTGGGCTTGATACTGTCAAGAGTGATCGGGTTGGCGAGCCCGTTTTCCGCAGCGTAAAACACTGCGCCAGCGCTGATCACGAAAAAGATGACGATCTTGATTATGGCACCGATGTTCGGCACCCACTTGCCCACATTGAGCGTCACAACGTTGGCGATTACCGCAATCCAAGTGAGTACAATGCCGAGGCCGATCTGCACCGCGACCCCCATGTCAGGCCAGAACAGCTGCTTCGCCACGCCGGCAAACAGGATAAAAATGGCCGGCATCCAGATCGCCACATTGACCCAGTAGCTCCAGCTGATACGCGACGCCCAGCGGCCGCCAAATGCGTCCCGCACCCAGGCATAGATGCCCCCTTTTTCCGGATAGGCACAGCCGAGCTCGGCGGATACCAGGGCAAAGGGCACAAAGAAAAACAGCCCTAGAAAGAGCCACCAGAAAATACTCGAGGTACCGATGGCGGCGGTGGCGGCAAGGGTGTCTACCAGCAGGATGGCGGACACGGTAAACAGGATCATGTCCCGTTTACCCAGATTCTTTTTGACGGCTACTTCTGTCACGGAGATTCTCCCGCGTTACTTATTTTATTATTTAGTTTGTGTCGGTCAGTTTCAGCTGGCGCACCGCGGATTACTCCGCGGGCACACCCAATTGCGCAGATTTGATTTCGGTAAATTCTTCCACCCCGTGGTGGGAAAACTCGCGGCCATTGCCACTCTGTTTGTAGCCGCCGAAAGGCGCCTGATAGTTGAACTCACCACCGTTGACGAAACACAGGCCGGCGCGAATGCGTCGTGCAATGGCCAGCGCGTCCTTGTGATCTTTCGCGTAGACACCGGACGACAGGCCATAAGGCGTGTCGTTGGCGATGGCTATCGCCTGATCGAGATCGTCATAGGCAATCACACAAAGCACCGGGCCGAAAATTTCCTCGCGGGCGATGCGCATGTTGTTGGTGACATGGGCAAATACCGTCGGCTGCGCATAAAAGCCCTGCGCCAGCCCTTCCGGTTTACCGGCGCCGCCACACAGCAGGGTTGCGCCCTCGTCGAGACCGATCTGGATATAGTCCTGCACTTGCTGCCACTGGCGGTGGGACGACAGCGGGCCCATAAACGCGTTTTCGCCCATGCCCACTTCGATCTCGGCCACGCGCGCACGAATGATTTCCAGCGCCTCGTCGTAGCGGCTCCGGGGCACCAGCATGCGGGTGAGTGCGGTGCAGGTCTGGCCGCTGTTGATCATCACATCGTCCACGCCGTAGCGGACAGCCGTCTCGAAGTCGCTGTCGGCGGTGACGATGTAGGGGGACTTGCCACCCAGCTCCTGGGTGACACGCTTTACGGTGGGCGCACACGCCTTGGCAATTTCGATACCGGCACGGGTGGAGCCTGTGAAGGAGAGCATGTCCACTAGCGGGTGTTCGCACAGCGCCTGGCCGACAACGGGACCGCGACCGGGCACCAGGTTGAATACCCCTGCCGGCAGCCCGGCCTCGTGGAAAATTTCCGCCATCAGGTAGTCTTGCAGCGGTGTTTGCTCGGATGGCTTGACCACCATGGTGCAACCCGCCGCCAGTGCGGCGCCGACCTTGCCCACGAACTGGTGCAGGGGGTAATTCCAGGGATTGATAAAACCGCATACGCCGGCGGCTTCCCGCCACACCAGGGAGTGGCCGTGCTCGGCGGTCTCCTCAGTAATCCCGGTGTGCTCGGCGAACAGGCGCATGGCCTGGATGGGCCCCTCCACGTGCAGCCAGCCGGTGATATGACGGGGACAGCCCAGGCTGTCGGATACCGCGGCCACCAGCTCGTCCTGGCGGGCCTCCATCAGGTCTGCGGCGCGCAACAGCAGCGCGCTGCGCTCACTGGCGGGGGTGTTAGCCCAGGCATCGAAGGCGCGGGCAGCGGCCTGCACGGCGCAATCCACATCGGACACGCTGCTCGCGGGCACCCGGGTAATGATGGATTCGGTTACGGGATTGATGGCTTCCAGCCACTCGCCGGAAGTGGACTCGGTCCACTGGCCATCGATATAAATCTTGTTATGGTTTTCCATCTTACTCGACTTGCTTACTGCAGTTTTGCGGCGAGATTGAAGCCTCGCGACGCATGGCGCCAATTTCATCGGCGGAAACTGGCGCGCATCGTCTACCAAACGGACAATCTGCGCAATAGTTAGACTTTTTCGAATGATTATTCAGTATGCGGGAAGGTCAAGCGGGCCCCAATCACCTGAACAGGTGATATGGCGAGCGCATTGCACGTCGGGGCTGGGCGGGAGAGATCACGAGGTCCGGGATGCGCCGCTCAAGGTGGCGGCCAGTGTCTGCTGCAGACGCTGCGCCTCCGGAGCAAGTGCCGCACCGCGGCTCTCCAGCCAGCGAAATACCCGCTCCAGCACCAGTCGGGTGCGTTGGTTGAGCGCACCGCAGTGGTCGTTTACCAGGTACAGGGACTGGCCGATGGTATAGGAACGCTCGATGACCGTGGCCAGGCGGCCGGTTTTCAGATCCTCGCTCACCTCCAGACGATCCGCGAGCGCCACGCCCATCCCCAGGCGCGCGGCCTCAATCGCCTGATAGGCGTAATCCACCGATACGCCGTTAACCGACGGCGCATATTCCACCCCCTGGGCGGTAAACCAGCCGGGCCATTGCTGCTGCCGATCGTGCAGCAGCGGCAATGCCAGCAGATCCTGCGGGCGCAATGCTCGGCTCAGGTCCTCCCGCGCCCGCAGCAGCTGCGGGCTCGCCACCGGCAGGTAGTGCTCCTGATACAGCGGGGTTACCTGCCGGCCCGGAGCTTCCGGCTCACCCAGACAGATTGCGATGTCCGCCTCATCGTCGAGTCGCCGCGCGCGGGGTTCGATGGTGGTCACCCGCAGACGGAGCTCGGGATAGCGCTGCTGGACCTCCGCCAGAATCCGCAGCAGCCAGCGGCTGGCAATGGTCGCGGTGGTGGCAATCACCACCTCGCCGGACAGGTTACCCGGGTCCAGCGTCAGTAAGCCCTGTTCGAGGCGACCGAAAGCGTCGGACACCGAGCGGTGCAAGCGCTTGCCGGCGGCGGTCAGCGACAGGCGGTTGCCGGTGCGCAGGAACAGCGGCGTGCCCAACCGCTCCTCCAGCTGACGGATCTGACGGCTGAGCGCCGGGTGCGACACATGCAGCTCCTCCGCTGCCCGGCGCAGATGACAGTGACGCCCCACCGCATGGAAGCTGCGCAGGGAAGTCAGGGACAGGTTTCGAAGCTCGGCGGCCATGGTTCGACTCTCATGTCGGTGCCTTCATGGCACCAGAATGGCAATTAATAGTTAATTGTGTTCCAAAAATCAAACCATAGACTTGTGCTAAACCCTATACATCCATTCACATAATAAAAGTCGGACGCATTCCATGACTGATACCCGCCAAGTCCGTATCAACGGCCAACGCCTTTGGGACACCCTGATGGAGATGGCCCAGATCGGCACCACCGACAAGGGCGGCTGCAACCGCCAGGCCCTCACCGACCTCGATAAGCAGGGCCGCGACCTCTTCGTACAGTGGTGCGAAGACGCCGGCTGCAGCGTCACTTTCGATGAAATGGGCAACATCTTCGCGCAGCGCCCGGGCAAAAACCCGGATTTGCCACCGGTACTCACCGGCTCCCATCTTGACACCCAGCCCACCGGCGGCAAGTTCGACGGTGTCTACGGCGTACTCGCCGGACTCGAGGTGGTGCGCAGCCTGAACGACGCCGGCATCGAAACCGAAGCGCCGCTGGAAGTCGCGGTGTGGACCAACGAGGAAGGCGCCCGCTTCTCCCCCGCCATGATCGGCTCCGGCGTATGGAGCGGCGAGTTCGACCTCGACTACGCCTACGCCCGCACCGACAGGGAAGGCAAAACCTTCGGCGAAGAACTGCAGCGTATCGGCTACAAGGGTGACACCCCCGCCAAGCCGCGCCCACTCGCCGCCGCCTTTGAAGTGCACATCGAACAGGGTCCCATCCTGGAGGCCGAAGAGAAAACCATCGGCGTATTGAGCGGCGTGCAGGGTATGTACTGGTACGACCTCACCCTCGTCGGTCAGCCCTGCCACGCCGGCCCCAGCCCCATGGAAACCCGCCGCGACCCCTTTATGGGCCTGCACCGCATCCTCGACCAGCTGTACAAACTCGCCGAAGAACACGGCCCCTGGGCCCGCGCCACCTTCGGCGACATCCGCGTCGAACCCGGTAGCCGCAACACCGTGCCGGAAAAACTCGTCCTCGCCGTCGACCTGCGCCACCCGGACCAGAACATCCTCGACGCCATGGACCAGCGCTTCCGCGAAATCGCCGCCCGTGTGGCCGACGACATCGGCCTCGAACACCAGATCCGTGACGAATGGCGCTCCCCCGCCGTCGCCTTCGATGCGAACTGCGTGGAAGCCGTGCGCAGCTCTGTGGCCGAACTCGGTTACAGCAACAAGGAAATGGTCTCCGGTGCCGGACACGACTCCGTGTACATCTCTCGCGTGGCCCCCACCAGCATGATCTTCGTGCCCTGCGAGAAAGGGTTGAGCCATAACGAAGCGGAAAATGCGGTACCAGATGACTTGGAAGCGGGCGCGAATGTACTGCTGCACGCAATGCTGAAGATGGCAAACAAGACCAGCTGACGAAGCACAGAAATTTAATGCGAAGCGGCGGCTGCCGGTAACGGTCCGCTAGACCTTCCGCGAGAGGGACCTCGCGGAAGAGCCCCCAGGGATGGGTTCACGGCGTGTCTAGCGGACCGTTACCGGCAGTGGCCGCGCCACCAGAGCGAAAACAAAGCTCCGACAAAGATTCGAGAAAAGAACCATGACCGAATTTACTTACAAACACCGCAACGACAACGGCAATACCGCGCGCCTCGACAACTGGGGCATCGACTCCGAATACGGCGTGCTCACCGACCTGCTCGTCGGTCCCATTGACAACTACACCTGGCAGATGGGCAATGCCGCCTCCCGCCGCTCCGTGCGCCTCGGCCGCCAGTTCGATGCCACTGTCGCCAAACGTCAGCATCAGGAAATGCTCGACGCCTACAAACACGCCGGTGTGAATACTCACCTGCTGCCCGCCGACGAAAACCTCCCCTACCAGCTCTACGCCCGCGACAGCAGCGTCATGACCCCATGGGGCCCCATCGTCACCCAGATGTATTCCCCCTGGCGCCGCGGCGAATGGGTGGACGTCGTGAAGACCTACCAGAAGCTCGACATCCCCATTTACGACATCATCACCGCCGGCAGCCTGGAAGGTGGCGACTTTATGGTGCTGGAACCGGGTGTCATCCTGTGTGGCTACAGCGGCGAGCGCACCTCACCGCAAGGCTTCAACCAGATGAAAAGCTGGATCGAAAAGGAAGGCTGGCAGGTCAAGGGCTACGAATTCGATCCCTACTTCCTGCATATCGACGTGCTGGTCGCCGCGCTGGCAGAAAAACTCGTCGCCGTGTGCGTGGACGCAGTGGAGCCGGAACTGGTGCAGTGGTTCAAATCCCGAAACTTCGAAATCATCGACATCTCCTACCCGCAGGTCATGGAGCTGGGTGTGAACGTGGTGGCGCTGGGTAAAGACCGCGTCATGCTACCGTCCGACAACACCGAACTGAAAGAAAAGTGTCGCGCCCACGGCCTGGACGTGATCGACCCTGATATCTCCATGATCACCGCCGGCGGTGGCGGTGTGCACTGTATGTGTCAGCCGCTTGCGCGCAAGCCTGCATAAACAAAAGGGCAATAAAAAGGGCGGCCAATGGCCGCCCTTTTTTCACTCGGAGATTCCATTCAGCGAGCCGCCTTGATTTCCTCTTCACTCACGAGCAACACCTCATCACCCCAGGTATTGCTAATAAAAGCAATGATCGCCGAGATCTCGCGGTCGGTCAGAAATTCCAGCGCCGGCATCAGGTCCTCTTCACCGCCATTGCGACGCGGTGCCGAGCGGCCGTGCAGCAGGGTCTCGACCAGCAGTTTTTTATTCGCCAGTAACGCGGGGTCGTGCAGGGAGGGGTACAACGCCTCCTCACCATAGCCATCGATCTGGTGACACTTCTTGCAATTGTCGGCAAAGGTAAGCGCACCAAACCCAACCAGATCCCGGGTCTCCTGCTCCGAGGCAGCGCTTTCAAGTGAAAATGCAGCGAGTAAAAGAGCGGTCAATACTCTGAATTTCATGCAATGTATCCTGTGGCAGATAACAGCTTTTTTATTTTCCCTGCGCCCGTAACAAACCGGAACCGGCAATACCGCCGGCCGCACAGGCCAGTACAATCACCAGTGGCGTCAACGTGCCCAGCGCCAGCGCGCCTACACCGTAACCGCGCATCGGCAGCAGCACCAGCAGCATAATGCCCGCAGGAATCAGCGATAGCAGGAAACCGCGCGTAACCCAGCTTTTCTGCCATGGCAGCATAAAAATCAGCCCGCATACACCACCCCAAACCACGCGCTGGTATATATAAGCGTTGGAAAGATAGGGGGCGATATCTACATGTAGAAACCTAGTGAAACCGTAGTATCCCATAGCCCACAGGCCGATGGCGTAGGCCAGCCCGGCAAAACAGCCCGCAGCAAAACAAAAAGAAAGGTTTCTCAGAAATTCTCGCACTTACTACCTCCAGAGACGACGCCCGCTAACTCGGCTTGATTATTGGAAGCAGTATGCCAGATCCACCAACGACAAGCGCAATCTGGTGTTCAGATTTGGAATTCGGTGTGAACTTTGTGGGGATAAGATAAAAAACGTACTGCCCCGATAGGCAAGGAGAAGTCCGGGGCAATACGTTTAGAAAGGAAATGTCAGATTCAGGCGGGACGCTTGGTTTCGCCGTAGAGCTCTTCCAGCATTGCGTCGATACGCGCCGCCAGTTCATCCTGGGAATCGTCCAGCAGAATCACGTGGCCCATCTTGCGGCCCGGGCGCAGGCCCTTGCCGTAAGACCAGACACCTTCATTCTGCAGCGCCGGCTTTTTGTCCACGCCGAGCATATTGATCATCACCGCAGGGCGCGCCGCTTCGGTATCACCCAGTTCCATGCCCAGAATCGCACGCACATGGTTGGCAAACTGGCTGGTCTTCGCGCCTGCTAAAGTCCAGTGACCACTGTTGTGTACCCGCGGCGCCAACTCGTTGATCAACAGGCCGTCGTCGGTGACGAAGCACTCCATCGCCAGCACGCCCACGTAATCCCAGGCGTTCATCAGCGTAGAGAGATATTCTTCTGCAGTGGCCTGCAGCTTCTCATCCACATGCGGCGCCGGTGCGGTGGAAACCAGCAGGGTGCCATTGTAGTGATCGTTTTCCGCCAGCGGGTAGGTCACCACCTTGCCGTCCGCGGTGCGCGCGCCGATCAGGGAAACCTCGCGGGAGAAGTTGATGCCCTTCTCCACCACGTATTCTGACTCAGGCACCGCATTGGCGATGGCCGCGAGATCTTCGTCGCTGTTGACCCGCCACTGGTTCTTGCCGTCGTAGCCGTGTTCACAGCTCTTGATAAACGACGGGTAACCCAGCTGTTTCACCCCCGCGCAGATCTCGTCGTAGTTGTTCGCGGGAAGAAACGGCGCAACCGGCAGTCCGGCGGCGGTGATGGCGGTTTTTTCACGCAGGCGATGCTGGGTTTTTTCAAACGCATCCGGGCGCGGGTATACCGGGCAACACTTTTCCAGTGCGCGCAGCAGTTCCACGGGTACGCCCTCGCGCTCGGCGGTGATCACCTCGGGACTCCCCATGGCTTGGTAAAGCGCCGCGATGTCATCGCCTTCGCGGGCATGCACGATGGTGCCGAGGCCTTCCACACAGGTGGTATTCTCGTCACCCTCGGCGAGAAAACTGAATTCGATTCCCAGCGGGCGAGCTTCCTGGGCCATCATCTGGGCCAGCTGGCCACAGCCGACAATACCTACGCGTCTGACTGTCATTTCGAATAATCCTCAATCATATCCGGCTTCACTGAGCCGCATTCAGGGTCGCCTTACTCGACCTCAAACGGAACACTGGCGCTCTGGTTCTCGCGCCAGGCGATCAGACGTTTTTGCAGTTCCGGGTCGGTCAGGGACAGCATCTGTGCCGCCATCAGGCCGGCATTGTACGCACCGGATGCGCCCACCGCCTGGGTGGCCACCGCAACGCCCTTGGGCATTTGTACGATGGACAGCAAGCTGTCCATACCGGTCATGAACTTGCTGGCCACCGGTACGCCAATAACCGGCAGCGGGGTCATTGCCGCAATCATACCCGGCAGGTGTGCAGAGCCACCGGCGCCGGCAATGATCACCTGAGTGCCGCGCTCGTGGGCGGTGGTGGCGAATTCTGTCATGCGCGCCGGTGTGCGGTGGGCAGAGACAACCGCAGTGGCAAAGGGTACACCCAGCTCGGTGAGGGGCTTGGTCGCCATTTCCATGGTCGGCCAGTCGGACTGGGAGCCCATCACGATGGTGACTTTTTCAAACGGAAGCTGATTCACTAGCTGTTAACTCCAGAGTTACGCGCAAACCGGGGTACGGCACTCGCCGCCCAAAATTTAGGGCGGAGAGGATACCAAAACTCAGCGAGAAAGCACGTGATACGGGGCCTTCCGCCGGTTTTAGCGGTGATTTCCCGGGATAGGTGCGATGAACCCGCAGGAATGGCGCTACAAAGCAGCCTTTCCCCGAGGTTAACCGTAGTGTGGCGAAGTGGTCACGGCATGCCTTTCCGCGATCACGGGTTGAGAAGTGACTGGATGTCGGGTTTTTTTCACGAAGCTTTTTGCAGCAATCGCTCGCGCAGCATGGCCAGCACCGGGGCAACCTCGGGCCGCACACCCCGCCACAGTGCGAAAGACTCCGCCGCCTGCCCCACCAGCATTCCAAGGCCGTCGGATACCTCGGCGCCCAGGCCGGTGGCCCAGTGCATGAAAGGTGTCGGCTGGGCACCGTACACCATATCGTAGGCACGGCAGCCTTCGGCGAGCGCGCGTGGCGACAGTGGCGGCAGCTCACCGGAAAGGCTCGCCGCACTGGCGTTGATGATCAGATCGAATTCTTCTGGCACCGCATCGAGGCCGCTGGCTCCGATAGTGCCGTACTCGGAGAAGCCCTCGGCGAGCTGTTCCGCCTTGCGTGCGGTGCGATTGGCAATGTGCAGCCGGGCCGGGCCCTGCTTCAATAATGGCAGCAGGGCGCCACGGGTGGCGCCACCGGCACCAAGAATAAGTACCTTCTTGCCGGCGATCGCCCAGCCCAGGTGACGGGTAATATCGGATACCAGGCCCGCACCGTCAGTATTGTCGCCGAGCAGGGAACCATCCCCCTGCAACGCGAGTGTATTCACCGCACCCGCGGTGCGCGCACGCTCGGTGAGTTCATCGGCATAGTCAAACGCATCCAGTTTGAACGGCGCTGTGACGTTCAGCCCCTTGCCGCCCCCGGCAAAGAATTGATCCACCACCTCCTTGAAACCATCCACTTCCGCAAACAGTTTTCCGTATTCGATATCCTGATCGGTCTGCTGTGCGAAAGCACTGTGGATATCCGGAGACATGGATTGTTGGATGGGGTTACCGATGACCGCGTACTTGTCCATTTTTACTTCGGCTCTTTTCAACGTATTTTCGCGCAGGAATCAGGCTGCACTCAGGGCTTGCTTCAGTTGTTGCGTTTCATCCACACCGATCAAGCCGTCTATTTTCAGCTCGCCGTTATAGTCGCAAACCAGATAGCGCGTGATCGCACTGTAGACCTGCCGGGGTTTTTCCTGCGAGGTATCGAGCAGCACCCAGTTGAGCGTGGCGAGACTGGCATTTTCATTCAGCTCGATCACATCCGTCACCGCGCCGACAATCTGACTCACACCGAGCTTTTCATACAGCTTGAGTAATTTTTCCACTCGCCCGATAAAGTATTCCCGGCTTAATTCAGATTTCTTTCCGTTGGAAAAGTAATAGTGAATGGGGAACCGATAGAAGTCGGCGATCTGTTCGGCATCGCGGGCTTCGAACAGGCGACGGTATTCGAGAAATAACTTGCTGATCTCTTCCAGTCGGGCCTTGTGCATGGCGACTTCCTTTTAAACGGATTTTTCACGTCAGAAAAACTTGGATGGTCTTAACGAAAAGAAATTCCCAACGGAACAGACTTAAATCCACTCCCGGTGCGGCAGAAAATCCGTATACAGCTTGGCTTCGGGTGTACCCGGCTGCGGGTGCCAATCGTACTTCCAGCGTACCTCAGATGGCAGCGACATCAGAATGGATTCGGTGCGGCCGCCACTCTGTAAGCCGAACAGCGTACCGCGGTCAAAAACCAGATTGAATTCCACATAGCGACCGCGGCGATACAGCTGGAAATCCCGCTCGCGCTCACCGTATTCGGTATCCTTGCGTTTTTTCAGTATCGGTAAATACGCATACAGGTACGAATTGCCTACCGCCTGCATAAAACCAAACGCGTTGTCGAATCCACCCTCGTTGAAATCATCAAAGAACAGGCCACCCACTCCGCGCGCCTCATCCCGGTGTTTCAGGTAAAAGTACTCGTCACACCACTTCTTGAAACGCGGATAGATATCTTCGCCGAATGGTGCGCAGGCGTCTTTTGCGGTCTGGTGCCAGTGCACCACATCTTCCTCAAAACCATAGTAAGGTGTCAGATCGTAACCGCCACCAAACCACCACACCGGCTCCGCCCCCTCCTTCTGCGCGACAAACAATCGCACATTCGCATGGCTGGTGGGCGCGTACGGATTTTTCGGGTGGATCACCAGGCTCACACCCATGGCCTCAAACGAACGCCCGGCAAGCTCCGGGCGCGCCGCAGTGGCAGACGGCGGCAACTTGTCACCAAACACGTGGGAAAAGTTTACCCCGCCCTTCTCAATGACATTCCCATTTTCCAGCACACGGGTACGACCGCCACCACCGCCCTCGCGCTCCCACGCATCCTCAAAAAACTCGGTGCCATCAATCGCCGCGAGTTCCGCACAAATACGGTCCTGCAGATTCAACAGATAATCTTTGACGGCCTGGATATTCACTTCACTCATGGAATGCTCACGATCGGTTCTGAGAGGCTCCGCTGCACGGAGCAAAATACGGGTCTGGTTCAGCCGGCGCGCACAATACGGCCACTCGCCGCGTCGCGGATTTCGCTGGGCGCTTTGCGCCCGCCAGTGTTGCCACCGCCGACAAAATCCAGCTGGTCGCCAAAGTAACGCAGCACCTGGAACTTGTGTCGCGCGGGCTGGCAACCGGTGGGGTTGGCGGAGGTGGATACGATAGCACCGCCGAAAGCGCGCGTTAATGCCGCGGTAAAGGGATGGCTGGTATGGCGCAACGCCACACTGTGATGAATACCGGAAATCCATGGCGCCACCTGATCGAAGTGCGGCACCAGCCAGGTCACCGGCCCCGGCCAGGTAGCGTCGATTCTCGCGCGCTGATCGCCGTTGAGGTTGTGCAGCAGACCGCTGAAATCATCGGCATCCCCGGAAACCAGGATCAGCCCCTTTTCCAGCGGCCGGTTTTTTAGCTGCACCAGGCGGGCTACAGCATCGGGATTGTTCGGATCACAGGCGAGGCCCCACACCGACTCGGTGGGATGGGCGATCACCCCACCGGCAGCGAGTGCGCGCACGGCACTGGCGATGGTGAGGGCACCATAGGGTGTGGACAAACTGTTAGCGTCTGGCAAGGATTTGACTCTTTCTGCTCATAAACGGGTTCCGCACCCAGCCGCCTTGCCGGTTAGGGTGGCCAGCTCGGGATGCGCGGCAATTTAGCGGAACGATAGCGGTGGAACAAGATTTTGCCGGCAACTGAACAGGCGCCGGCCATCGCGCTCGTTCCGCCGGCACTACTACTTACTGTAGGAAACCCGGTAAACCGCGCCCGCCTGATCATCGGAAATCAACAGCGCGCCGTCCGGCATCACCAGTACATCCACCGGACGACCCCAATTCTGTTCGCCCTGCAACCAGCCATCAATAAACGGCTCGTAAGACGTCGCCTTGCCGTTTTCATCCAGGGTCACCTTGGTTACCCGGTAACCGATTTTCTTGCTGCGGTTCCAGGAGCCGTGCTCGGCAATCAGCACCTGGTTTTTGTACTCCGCCGGGAACTGTTCGCCGGTGTAGAACTTCACGCCCAGCGGTGCCACATGGGGGCCGAGTTCCTGCACTGGCGGCACATAGGCGCTGCACTGTTTGCCCTCGCCAAACTCGGGGTCCAGCACATCGTCACCGTGACAATAGGGGTAGCCGAAGTGCATGCCGGCTTTCGGCGCGGTGTTCAGCTCGCACGGCGGGATATCATCTCCCAGCATGTCGCGCCCGTTGTCGGTAAACCACAGGGCCTCGGTCTCCGGGTGCCAGGTGAAGCCAACGGTATTGCGTACCCCCTCGGCCCAGGTTTCGGTTTTCACCACCTTGTCGCCCTCGATTTTCAGGCGCTGGATATTGGCGAAGCCTTTTTCGTCACAGATGTTGCACGGCGCGCCCACCGGCACATATAGCCAGCCGTCTGGACCAAACGCGATGTACTTCCAGCCGTGGTGGCGCTCGGTGGGAAACTGATCGGTAATCACGATTGGTTTGGGGGGATTGTCGAGGCGTGACTCGATGTCGTCCAGGCGCAGTATCTTGCTGACCGCGGAGATGTAGAGATCGCCATCGCGGAAGGCGACGCCGGTCGGCGAGGTGATCCCTTCGGCTACAACCTTGGCAGCATCCGCCTTGTTATCGCCGTTTTCATCGGTGATGGCGTAAACCTTGCCCTCGCGCATGGAGCCCACAAACAGGGTGCCCTTGTCGCCGCGCACCATATGTCGGGCATTGGGCACATCATCGGCGTAGACCTCGATCTTGAAGCCTTCGGGCAGATTCAGCTTTTCCAGCTGGATACCGCCCTCTTCCGCTTGTGCGGCTCCCGCGCCCACTGCAATCAGCAGGCTGCCGGTACACGCGGCAAACTGACGGGAGGCGGTACGGTAAAAGGAAGGATTGTGTGCAAGGCGTGCGCAAAGGTGTGAAGAGAATCGCTTGAACAGACCCATCAACTGGTCACTCCTGTGTTTTTTCTCGGCGGCGCCGCTTTTCCGCAACGCGCAGGTGTCAGGCGTGACCCTATCGGCTTTTGTGGCATTCGGCCAGAGTCTTTAATGGCGAGTCTTTAACCCTCAACCAGCGCACTCAGGGTCTGCGCGCCACCGCCGGTGAGTTGGTAGCCACCGGGCAACTGTTCCACCAGCCCCTCCAGTTCCAGGTGTAAAAGGTTGGCCATCAGGTCTCCGGTGTCACCGCCGGTATCCCGCACCAGCTGCTCGATACTGCGCGGGTCGCCGCCGAGGGCACGAATAATGGCACTCTGATCCGGGGGCAGTTCCACTCCGGCGTTCGCCGACACTGCATCGAACAGCCCCGGCTGTTGCGCCATTCCGGAAAGCAGACCGCCGAGGTGCTGCACTATATCGGCACTGGTTTCCACAAGGTGGGCGCCGTGTTTGATCATATGGTGACAACCCCGTGCCATCGGGTTGTGGATGGAGCCGGGAATCGCAAATACCTCGCGATTTTGCTCCAGCGCCAGGCGTGCGGTGATCAGGGAGCCGGATCGCACCGCCGCCTCCACCAGCAGGGTCCCGAGGCTTAGGCCGGAAATAATGCGATTCCGCCGGGGAAAATGGCTCGCATCCGGCGCACCGTCCAGCGGCACCTCACTGACGATGGTGCCGTCTGCTGCAAGGATCTGTTCAGCCAGTACCGCATTGCGGCGCGGATAGACGCGGTTTACTCCGGTACCCATTACTGCGACCGTTTTGCCGCCGCCCTTCAGCGCCCCCCGGTGAGCAGCGGCATCTACACCCAGCGCCAGGCCTGAGGTAACGGCGAAACCGGCACTGGCAAGATCGGTGGCGAAGGCCTGGGCGTTGTCGAGGCCAGCGCGTGTTGCGCGCCGCGCGCCGACAATCGCCACCTGCGGCAGTGACAGGGCGTCGAGGTTGCCGGTGACATAGAGCACCGGTGGCGGCCGCGAAATCTCCTTGAGCAATGATGGATAGTGTTCGTCGTCAAAGTGCAGCAGATAAATGCACTCTTCCGCACAGCGCTGGCGCTCTCTCAGAGCCCATTGACCCAGTTCGCTGTCGAGCTCAAGGCGCTGCAGTTCCGCGAGCTGGGTGCGGGCGCGATCCGGAAGTTTGCGGGGAAAGTCTTGCAGGGGCTGCTGGAGGGCAGCGGTGGCAGAGCCAAAACGCTCAACCAGCTGCCAGTAGATCCCGGGGCCTACGCCCTCGAGACGCTGAAGAATAAGGGAAGCCGTCAACGCATCCATGCGTCTTGTACCTCTAAAAATTATCTTTTTTGTACGAGAGCAGCGTCGGCTCTGTACGCGGTGCCTCCCTGCTCTCGTATGAAAATCCGATTTTTGGAAGGCACCTGTTTAACGGGTAGACCCCGAAACACGCGTTACGGGTTGCGCACCAGGTCCATGACTGCCAGCGGCTTGTCCGCTTCCAGTACCAGGCCGAGACTCATTTTCTCAAAGCTGCGGAACACCATCAGTACGCCGGCGCGCTCGTCCGGCAGCTTGACGCTCTCGCGGGCCAGCTGGTCGCGCACGGTGGCGCCGCGCTTGTAGATCGCCAGTACATGGCCCGGTTCCAGGCCTTCGCGCAGGCCGCGGTTGATCGCAACCACATCGTATTTGGCAACCTGGGTCACACCTTCTTCCACCCCGAGGATGATGCCGTCTACCGGGACAGACGGAGCACCGGGCTGGAACAGGGCGGCAATGGCGCGCTCTTCAACCGGCAGCAGGCGGTCCTGCAGGCGGATATCGCGGCTGGTACGGGTAACGTCGAGGGTGGCCACGGCGTATTCGCTGTTGGCGTTGTCCTCATCCAACTGGCGCAGATCCACAGAGCCTACGTCGAGTGCCTGTTGGCCGAGTTCTTCACCGGTAAAAGGATCGGCGTAAACTGGGCCCGGGCGATAGATACCGTAGGAAGCCAGCGGCTCGCGGAAGTCGCCGCGGGCGTAAATTTTCTCACCGGCACCCATCAGGATGCGCTGGTCCTGCCCGGAAATAACGTAGGGCACGCCCTTGAAGGCGTTGGGACCAACGATGCGGGTGCGGGACAGGAAAGCGTTGATGGCGTCCAGCGGAATGGCCGGAATGGCGCTGTCGATGGGTTCGCGACGCACCGCCGGGCCCAGGCGGTTATTGCTGGCAGGGCTCAGTTTATAGGCGGTGGGCGCGCGCTCGAGCTCGAGACGGGGTTCACCGTCGATATACACGAGGTTCAGGCGGTCGCCGGGGTAAATAAGGTGGGGGTTCTCGACCTGGGGGTTCACCTGCCAGATTTCCGGCCAGTACCAGGGCTGGGAGAGGAAGGTCCCGGAGATATCCCAGAGGGTGTCGCCCTTCTGCACCACGTAGGTGTCTGGGTGGTCGGGATTTAGGCGCACATCTTGCGCCTGCAGACCAAAGGTCGCCAGCAGTGTGGCGGCAGCGGCCAGAATTATTTTTTTCATGGAAGCATTCCTATGCTTTTTATCGCAAACGCTGGGGGCCATAGTGTCTGCTGAATCTTTATACGGCTATCACTGAGGGCTTATATCGCTATAATCTCACAGCGCTGAACCGGTGGCGGCTGACGTCGCCGGGGTGGAGGAGCAAATAGGACGCCATCTGGCGAGATCCTGCCCGCAGTATCGCTGAGTCATCAGCGCGCGGAAACAGCCCCCCAATTCAGCAAATTTCAAGCGCGATCATTATGTTATCAGCGCAAGTTCCACTAAGACTAGAAGTTTGTCACAGGTGTTATGGCCAAACTGGAAATCCTGGAATTCCCCGATCCCCGTCTGCGCAAGGTTGCAGAGCCCGTTACCGAGGTGACGGACGCACACCGTACGCTGATCGATGATATGTTCGAAACGATGTACGACGCGCCCGGCGTGGGGCTGGCGGCGACTCAGATCAATGTGCACGAGCGCATTGTGGTTATTGATGTTTCTGAAGATCAGAGCGAGCCGCTGGTGATGATCAATCCCCAGGTCGAGGTGCTCGATCCGGAGATCCACAAGTACGATGAAGGCTGCCTGTCGGTGCCAGGTTTCTACGAGACGGTGCAGCGCCCGCGCAAGATTCGCCTGAAGGCGCTGGATCGCAACGGCGAGACCTACGCGCTGGAGGCTGAGGGGCTGCTGGCGGTATGTATCCAGCATGAGATCGACCACCTCGATGGCAAGCTGTTTGTGGATTACATCTCGCCTCTAAAGCGGAACCGTATTCGTTCCAAGCTCGAAAAGGCCCACCGACAGAAAGCCTAAGCTTTAAGCCGGTTCTTTTGGGTCCCGAAGCAGGCGCAGTGGCGGCGCGGCACCGGGTACCTGTTTTCAGAACCGCTGTGAATACATCCCTGTACGCTGCGTCGGCGACGTCCCTGTCGCCGACGCTTCTGAAAACAGGTACCCGGCACCGCGCCTTCGCATCGTATTTTTGCGCTCCATAGCAAATTCTCTTTTCTGACCAAAACCGATACCCCTTCATGAGCCTGAACATCATCTTCGCCGGCACCCCCGACTTTGCCGCGGTACACCTGCAAACCCTGCTCGACAGCGAACACAAGGTGATCGCCGTCTACAGCCAGCCTGATCGTCCCGCCGGGCGCGGCAAGAAACTGTTGGCGAGTCCAGTGAAACAGCTGGCGCTTGAGCACGATATCCCTGTTTACCAGCCGCTCTCCCTGCGCGACGAAGACGCGCAGCGGGAACTGGAAGCGCTGAATGCCGATGTGATGGTGGTGGTGGCCTATGGCCTGATACTGCCGCAGGTTGTGCTGGATACCCCGCGCCTGGGCTGTGTGAATGTGCACGCCTCGCTGCTGCCACGCTGGCGCGGCGCGGCGCCGATCCAGCGCGCGGTGGAAGCCGGGGATGCGGAGAGCGGCGTCGCCATCATGCAGATGGAGGCCGGGCTGGATACCGGGCCGGTGCTGGTTGAGGTGCGCACGCCGATCACTGCCAATGAGACCGGCGGCAGCCTGCACGACAAACTTGCGGGCCTCGGTGGGCCGGCGCTGCTCGAAGCGCTCCAGGCGCTGGAGAACGGCACCGCACAACCGCAGGTGCAGGATGATGCGCTGGCCAACTATGCCGGCAAGATTTCCAAGGAAGAGGCACGCATCGACTGGCAGCGTCCCGCCGCAGAACTGGCGCGGTTGATCCGCGCGTTCAACCCTTTCCCGGTGTGCTGGACCGAGTATCTCGACGGCAAGGGCAAACCCCAGCGCCTGCGAATCTACGCGGCCAAACACGAACAGGGCTGCCACACCGAGCAACCGGGCACCATCCTGAGCGCCGATGATGAAGGTATTCTGGTGGCCTGCGGGCGCGAGGCGTTGCGCCTGACTCAACTACAATTGCCGGGCAAGAAGGCCCTGCCGGTTGCGGAGATCCTCAAGGGCTACCGCGAACTGTTCAGCGCGGGTACCCAATTAGGCCAAACCCATGAGTGATTCTTCCAGCAAAACCCTCAAAGACGCCCGCGCCCTCGCCGCCCGGGTGATTGCCCGTCTTTACCAGGATCGGGGTTCCCTGCAACGCCTGCTGCCCTGGGCGGAAAAACAGGTGGATGAAAAAGACCGCGCGCTGCTGCGCGAGCTCTGTTACGGCACCGCCCGTTTCGCCCCACGCCTGGAACTGATGCTGAAAAAGCTGCTGCGAAAGCCGGTGAAGGATGAGGAACTGGAAGCGTTGATGCTGGTGGGCCTGTACCAGCTCGAATACACCCGTATCCCAGATCACGCCGCCATCGCCGCTACCGTGGAGGCCGCCCGTGCGATCAAGCTCGGGCATGCCACTGGTGTGGTCAACGGTGTGCTGCGCAACACCCTGCGCAATAAGGAAACACTCACTCGCAAACTCTCCGGCAACCCCCAGTTCAGCTCTGCACACCCCGAGTGGCTGCAGCAGGCGATCAAAAATGCCTGGGGCAGTGAAGCCAGGACCATCTTCACCGCCAACAACGAAAACCCACCCATGACCCTGCGGGTGAACGCTGCCCAGACCACCCGCGACGACTACCTGGAGCAGCTGAAACAGGCGGGTATCCCCGCGCAAACCTGTGAGCTCGCAGATTCCGGACTGATACTGGAAACCCCCGTCGCCGTAACCCGGTTGCCCGGGTTTGAAGAGGGCCTGGTCAGTGTGCAGGATCAGTCCGCACAGCTGGCAGCACACCTGCTCGACCCGCAGGCAGGAGAAAAAATCCTCGACGCCTGTGCCGCCCCCGGTGGCAAAACCTGCCACCTGATGGAACTGCAACCCGACCTCGACCTCAGCGCACTGGATATAGAAGAAGAGCGCCTGGACCGGGTGATCGAGAACATGGAACGCCTCGGCATCGCCGTGCAGATCATCTGCGCCGACGCCGCCGAGCCGGAACACTGGTGGGACGGCGAACAGTACGACCGCATCCTGCTCGACGCCCCCTGCTCCGCCACCGGCGTCATCCGCCGCAACCCGGATATAAAGCTACTGCGGCGCCCCGAAGACATTGCCGAATTGGCCGAATTACAGGGCCGCATACTCCGTGCAATGTGGCCGCTGCTCAAACCCGGCGGCACCCTGCTCTACGCCACTTGCTCCATACTCCCAGAGGAAAACAGCGCTCAGGTGGCGCGCTTCGTTGCGGAGACACCGGATGCGAGGGACAATACGCCGCAATTGCTGCACGATCAGCCCTGGGGGCTGCCGCAGGAAGCCGGTATGCAACTGTTGCCCGGTATTCATGCAGGCGATGGGTTTTACTACGCGAAGCTGGAAAAGCTGATTCCAGAGGGCTGACCCTGGAAGATTCGCTGAACTGTTCTCCGGCTTACGAAGTACAAATATAGAAATTTAAGGCCGAGTGCCGGGGGCGAGTTTTCAGGAGCGTCGGCAACAGGGATGTTGCCGACGCAGCGTACAGGGACGTATTCACAGCGGTCCTGAAAACTCGCCCCCGGTACTCGGCCGCCACCCTACCTGCTCAAAGAGCAATGAGTGGCACAATGGCCAGATAACACAGGCCCCGAAACCCAATTATGAAAATCATCATTCTCGGCGCCGGCCAGGTCGGCGGATCCCTGGCAGAAAGCCTGGCCTCGGAACGCAACGACATCGTTCTGGTGGACAGCGACGAGAAAACCCTGCGTGAACTGCGCGACCGCATCGACATAGGCGTGGTCACCGGCCACGCCTCGCACCCGGACATCCTGCAGGAAGCCGGCATCGAAGACGCCGACATCTTGGTAGCCGTCACCAACAACGACGAAACCAACATGGCCGCCTGCCAAATCGCCCACTCCCTGTTCCGCGTCACCACCAAAATCGCCCGCGTGCGCGCCTCCGCCTACCTCCAGTACCCGGAACTGTTCTCCACCGAATCGATTCCTATCGACGTCCTCATCAGCCCCGAGCAGATTGTCTCCGAATACATCGCGCGACTGATCGAACACCCCGGCGCCCTGCAGGTCCTCGATTTTGCCGACGGCCGCGTGCAGCTCGTCGCCGTGCGTGCCGTACAGGGCGGGCCACTGGTAGGCCACCAGTTGCGCTACCTGCGCGAACACATGCCCAAAGTGGATACCCGGGTCGCCGCCATCTACCGGCGCAACAGCCCCATCATTCCCCAGGGCTCCACCGTCATCGAGGCTGGTGACGAAGTCTTCTTTATCGCCGCCAAGCAGGACATCCGCGCCGTAATGAGCGAACTGCGCCGGCTCGAGCAGGGCTACAAGCGCATTACCATTGCCGGGGGTGGCAATATCGGCCTGCGTCTTGCACACAAACTGGAGAATCGATACTCCGTCAAAATCATCGAACAGGACCACGACCGCTGCATCTTCCTCTCCGAAGAACTCAGCAACAGCATCGTGCTCCACGGCAGCGCCTCCGATCAGGATCTGCTGCTGGAAGAGAATATCGAAGACACCGACGTGTTCCTCGCTCTCACCAATGACGACGAAGCCAACATCATGTCGTCCCTGCTGGCCAAACGCCTCGGCACCCGCAAGGTGATGAGCCTGATCAACAACCGCGCCTACGTCGACCTGGTACAGGGCGGCGAAATCGACATCGCCATCTCCCCCCAGCAGAACACCATCGGCAGCCTGCTCACCCACGTGCGGCGCGGCGACATGGTCAATGTGCACCAGCTGCGCCGCGGCGCTGCCGAAGCCATTGAAGTCATCGCCCACGGCGACAAACGCACGTCAAAGGTTGTGGGGAGAAAAATCGAGGATATCGACCTGCCGGAGGGCGCAGCGATCGGTGCCATCGTGCGCGAACGGGATGGCGAGAGCCAGGTACTCATCGCCCACGACAATATCGTTGTCGAATCCGACGATCACGTCATCGTGTTCCTGGTCGACCGCCGCCACACCCGCCACGTGGAACAGCTGTTCCAGGTCGGCTTCAGCTTTTTCTGACGGCAGGAAGCGAATAGATGCGATTTGCGGTCATAGCGCGGGTATTCGGCATATTGTTGACGGTGTTCAGCCTCACACTGCTGCCGCCCATCGGCGTATCCTTGTGGTACGAAGACGGCACTCACGTCGCGTTTACCGTGGCCTTCGGTATTACCCTGCTCACCGGCCTGTTTATGTGGCTGCCGGTACATGACCTCAAGCAGGACCTGCGCACCCGCGACGGCTTTGTGGTGACCTCCCTGTTCTGGCTGATTCTCGGCAGCTTCGGTGCCCTGCCGCTGATTATTGCGACCCAGCCAGACCTGACCGTGGTCAACGCCATTTTCGAGTCCATCTCTGGACTCACGACCACCGGCGCCACCACCATTGTCGGGCTGGATACCCTGCCCCCGGCGATTCTGTATTACCGCCAGCAGTTACAGTGGTTTGGTGGTATCGGGGTAATTGTCATTGCACTCGCCATTTTGCCGATGCTCGGTATCGGGGGGATGCAGCTGTACAAGGCAGAAATGCCCGGCCCGGTCAAAGACACCAAGCTCACCCCGCGCATCGCAGAAACGGCGCGCGCCCTGTTCGTGATTTATATCGTGCTCACAATTTTGTGCGGCATTGGTTACTGGTGGGCCGGCATGAGCGTGTTCGACGCAGTGGGCCACGCCTTTTCCACCGTGGCCAACGGGGGCTTCTCCACCCACGACGCCAGCATGGGGTTTTACGCCCACAACAACGCGATCATGGCGATTGCGATCATTTTCATGCTGACGGCGGCAATCAACTTCGGCCTGCACTTTTACGCGCTCAGCAACAGGACCGTACATCACTACTGGAAAGATTCTGAATTCCGGTTCTATGTCATGGTGACCCTCGGGGCCAGTGCCATCATCATCGGCTACCTGTATATGTCCGGCACCTTTGATATGCGCGGCAGCATGCTGCACGGTGCTTTTCAGGTAGTGTCGATCGGTACCACCGCCGGCTTCGGCTCGGAGAGCTTTGCCCTGTGGCCGGCTTTCCTGCCGTATATCCTTTTGTTGCTGGGGATTATGGGTGCCTGTGCGGGTTCCACCTCCGGTGGTATCAAGGCGGTGCGGGTGATGCTGATTGTAAAATCCGGCCTGCGGGAACTGAACCGACTGGTACACCCCAATGCCGTGGTGCCGATCAAGGTAAACCGCAAAATCGTCCCCGCGCGGGTTACCGATGCCGTGTGGGGATTTTTTGCGATTTATATCCTGTCGTTCTTCCTGCTCACCATTGTGGTGATGGCGACAGGAGAAGATTTCGTAACCTCGTTTTCCACCGTCGCCTCCTGCCTTAGCAATATCGGTCCAGCCCTGGGTGATGCCGCGGCGCATTACGGGGAGGTCAACGAAGTGGCCAAGTGCTTCCTGATTCTCGCGATGCTGATGGGACGACTGGAAATTTTCACCCTGCTGGTTCTGCTGACACCCGCATTCTGGCGTCACTGACTTCTATTCAATCAGATCTTTCTCGCCGCGAACGATCTTCCAGTAGCGCGGAACGAATTTCACCAGCACCCAGATTTCCAGCAGTGCCCCCAATAGGGTCAGCGCATCCAGGCTCTGCTCGAAAATCTTATCCGCCCCGGACGTCTCCGGAAAATACTCAATGGCGACCTGTTCCGCAAATCCCATCCCCAGTACCAGAAATGCCAGCGCCATGGCCGCTTTGGAGAGCAATCCCGGCGCGATCGTCACCTCTTTCTTCAACCACCAGAACACCACCGGCACCACACTCAACTGAATTGAGAAGCGGAGAATAACCAAGGCGGTATAGACGCCACTGATCGATCCGTAGCTCCACAACAGGGGAATAAGGGAAAGGATAAAAAGCCGGTCTGCCACCGGATCCAGTACCGAGCCGAAATGGGTTTGCCAGTGAAACCTGTGTGCCAACCAACCGTCGAGCAGATCACTGACAGCAGCCACGCAAAACACGATCAACGCCGACAGATTGTGGCCAGACAGGGACAACCAGAAAATCACCGGTATCAGGACCACCCTGAACAGCGAAATCCCATTGGGCAGATGCCGCCACGGAGAGCTTTCTCCGCCAGCCTGTGCAGGTTTTATCTTGTGCTTTCTTCGGCTCATGGTACGTCGGTGTCAATCACGCGTACGTATGAGCTTAATAGATATTTGGCGGGACGACCGAACCGTGGCATTGGCCGCCACGGTGGTCGGTACCTTTGGTCGGTGCGCCCTATGCCGCCGGTCCAGTTGTGGCCAAAGACTCTGATCTGCGCAGTAAGACTGCAGGTATCCTAAAGATCACGAGTCATGAAATTGACTGCAAAGGTCGACAATTTTTTAACTTTTACGGCCACTTTCGTCTCAGCGTTTTTTGTATATGCGGCTCTTCCCATCGGGAATTTTTCGGAAACGTTTGTATTCCCACTGATACTGTTCCGGCGCTTCAGCAATACACGATTCAACACCGCGATTGAGGGCCGCGAGGGAGACCTTTACTTCCTCGCTGTAAATTGCCTGCTCCGCGGGCAACAGCACCAGTTCAAAGCCATCTGATACGCGCTTGGCGAAACCGAATACGACCTTGCAGCCGGTGCGCTGGATCAGATTGTAGGCAAGGGTCATAGTGAGGGTGGGATGGCCAAAAAACGGGGCAAAGTCACCACCGGAAAGGTCCGGTTCCTGGTCCGGCAAGACACCGACGATGCCGCCATCGCGCAGGGCTTTGAGCAGCGAGCGCACACCGCGCACGTTGGTGGGTACCAGCTTGGCGCCAGTTTTCTCGCGGCCGTCGCGGATGACCGGATCCAGCGCTTCGATTTTCGGCGGCGCGTACAGGCTGGTGGTGGGGCCGACGGTGGCCAGAAACTGACCAAAGATTTCCCAGTTGCCGATATGGGGCGCGAGTACCAGTACCCCCTTGCCCTCTTCTACCCCGTCGGTCAGCAGCTGCTGGTTGCGCACCCGCGCGATATGGTCCTCGGCGTGACTCCAGGGCTTGCGCCACAGGGTCGCCATTTCGAAACCGGTGGTTACGGTGCTGATGACGCTGGTGCGCGCCAGCTTTTCGCGCTCTTCGGCGGCCATTTCCGGGTAACAGTGCGCCAGATTGATACGGCTCACTCGCAGCCCGTCTCCGCGGACACACACGGTGCCATAACCAGCCAGCTTGCCCAGCCGGCGCGACCAGCTCAACGGCAGGCTTCCAATCAATTTCAGGGTGCCCGCGGCCAATTGCCCTTTGATATCCAAGCGTTACATCCTTCTCTTTGGGGCTGCCGCCCCGGAAACTCACTGGGAGCTTCAAATTCTTAGCAGTATGGCCGTTTTATGGCCATCAATTTACCTTCTATGCTCTGTGCGCTGTTTAGCGCGCAACCCGCTGCCGCTATAATTGCGCCCCTTGTCTTTTCACCCAGCTGAAACCGGAGATTGTGGTGTCCGAGCAACAAACCAGCAGTTCTGCCCCCGCGCAGGACCTGAGCACCTTTCAGGGACTGATTTTTACCCTGCAAGAATACTGGGCGCGCCAAGGGTGCGTCATTCTACAGCCTCTGGATATGGAAGTGGGCGCCGGCACCTTTCATCCCGCCACCTTCCTGCGCGCCATCGGCCCGGAAACCTGGAACGCGGCCTATGTGCAGCCCTGCCGCCGCCCCACCGACGGCCGCTACGGTGAGAACCCCAACCGCCTGCAGCACTACTACCAATACCAGGTAGTGATGAAGCCCTCCCCCAGCAATATCCAGGATCTGTACCTCGACAGCCTGCGCGCACTGGGCATTGATCCCGCGGTACACGATATCCGCTTTGTTGAGGACAACTGGGAATCCCCGACCCTGGGCGCCTGGGGCCTCGGCTGGGAAGTGTGGCTGAACGGTATGGAAGTGACCCAGTTCACCTATTTCCAGCAGGTCGGCGGTATCGAGTGCTATCCGGTCACCGGCGAGATCACCTACGGTATTGAGCGTATCGCCATGTACCTGCAGGGTGTCGAATCCATCTACGACCTGGTGTGGACCCGCAATGCGGACGGTACTCCGGTCACCTACGGCGATGTCTTCCACCAGAATGAAGTGGAGATGTCCCACTACAATTTCGAACACGCCGATGTGGAGTTCCTGTTCGCCACCTTTGACCACTGCGAACGCGACAGCCAGCGACTCATCGACCTCGGCCTGCCGCTGCCCGCCTACGAGCAAGTAATGAAAGCTTCCCACGCCTTCAACCTGTTAGACGCTCGCCATGCGATTTCCGTCACTGAGCGCCAGCGATTCATTCTGCGCGTACGCACCCTGGCGCGCGCAGTAGCCCAGGCCTATTTCGATGCGCGCAAGGCGCTCGGTTTCCCGCTTGCCGATGAGAAGGTTCGCAACGAAGTGCTGGCCCAGGCTGAAAAAGCCGAAAGCAAAGGCAAAGCGAAGAAGGAGAAGAAGTAATGGCTCAGGATTTTCTGGTTGAGCTGGGCACCGAAGAGCTGCCCCCGAAAGCCCTGCACACACTGATGCAGGCCTTTGCCGAAGGTATTGAAAAAGGTCTGAAAGATGCCGAACTGGATTTCGGTGCAGTCAAAGCCTACGCCAGCCCCCGCCGCCTCGCAGTTGCGGTGAGTGATCTGGCAGAGCAGCAACAGGACAAGCAGGTCGAGAAACACGGCCCGGCCGTAGCCGCTGCCTTTGATAAAGACGGCAACCCCACCAAAGCGGCGCAGGGTTTTGCCCGCGGCGCCGGTGTCAGCGTTGAAGAGCTGGCGCGGGTACAAACCGACAAGGGTGAACGCCTGGCATTTATCAGCGAGCAGAAAGGTGAAGCGACCAAAAACCTGCTGGGCGATATCGTCGCCGGCTCCCTGGCGCAACTGCCGATTCCCAAGCGTATGCGCTGGGGCGCGCGCAAGGAAGAGTTTGTGCGTCCGGTGCACTGGCTGTTGATGCTGCTGGGCAATGAAGTGGTGGATGCGGAAGTACTCGGCCTCAAGTCCGGCAACACCACGCGCGGACACCGCTTCCACTGCAATCAGGAATTGCCGGTAGCCTCCGCCAAAGATTACGTGCAGAAGCTTCGCGACCCTGGCTATGTTGTGGTCGATTTTGCCGAGCGCCGCGAAATGATTCGCGAACAGGTTCAGGCCGAGGCCAATAACGTCAACGGCGAAGCCGTGATCGACGACGATCTGCTGGATGAAGTAACTGCGCTGGTGGAATGGCCGGTGGCGCTAACCGGACGCTTCGAAAAACGCTTCCTGGACGTGCCCGCCGAAGCATTGATCTCCTCCATGAAGGAGCACCAGAAATATTTCCACGTGGTAAATGAAGCCGGCAACTTGCTGCCGTTCTTTGTCACCGTGTCGAATATCGAAAGCACTGACGCCAAGCAGGTGATCGAGGGCAACGAGCGGGTAATCCGCCCGCGCCTGTCCGATGCCGCCTTCTTCTTTGATACCGATAAGAAGACCAGCCTCGAAGCCCGTCGCGAAAAGCTCAAGTCCATCGTATTCCAGCAAAAGCTGGGTACTGTGTACGACAAGACCGAACGTCTGGCAAAACTCGCCGCTGCAATTGCTGAAAAAATTGGCGGCGATACGGCACTGGCGCAACGCGCAGCGCAGCTGTGTAAATCCGACCTGGTCACCGAAATGGTGTTCGAGTTCGCGGATATGCAGGGCATCGCCGGCTACTACTATGCCGAGAACGACGGCGAGCCACTGGACGTGGCCAAGGCCATGTACGAACAGTACATGCCGAAATTTGCCGGTGACCAGCTGCCGGTCAGCGAAACCGGCACCATCGTGGCACTGGCAGATCGTATCGACACTCTGGTGGGTATCTTTGGTATCGGCCAGCCGCCCAGTGGTTCCCGCGATCCGTTCGCACTGCGTCGCGCCAGCCTGGGTGTGCTGCGTATTCTGGTGGAGAAGAATATCGACCTGGACCTTCGCGAACTGCTCACCCTCGCCCGCGATGGCTACCCGCGCACCGCGCTGGCAGAACACGACACTGTGGTCGACCAGACACTCGCGTACATGATCGAGCGTTTCCGCGCCCGTTACGAAGATGCCGGTATCAAGGCGGAAGTCTTCCTCGCGGTTTCCGCGCGCAAGCTGTCCCGTCCACTGGATATCGACAACCGCGTGAAGGCCGTACACAGCTTCAGCCAGCTGCCGGAAGCAGAAGCGCTCGCCGCTGCCAACAAGCGCGTATCCAACATTCTCGCAAAGCTCGATGGCGACGCGCCGAGCGAAGTGGACCAGGCGCTGCTGCAGGAAGATGCGGAAAAAGCGCTGTACCTGGCGATCCGCGATGCGGAAGAAGCCGTTGCACCACTTTACGCCGAAGCACGCTTTGAAGAAGGTCTTGCCGGTCTCTCCGGACTGCGCGAAACCGTGGACAACTTCTTCGACGGGGTGATGGTAATGGCCGACGACGAACAACTGCGCAACAATCGCCTGGCACTGCTGGCACAGCTGCGCGCCCTGTTCCTCGAAGCCGCGGATATCTCCCTGCTGGCTCCCGCGAAGTAGTAGTTAACGCCATGGCCATCATCATTCTCGACCGCGACGGCGTCATCAATCACCAGCCCGATGGCCACGTGACCAGTGTCGACGAATGGACTCCCCTCCCCGGGAGCATCGAGGCCATGGCGCGCCTCAGTCAGGCGGGCCACCAGTTGGTGATTGCCACCAATCAGAGCGGCCTCGCCCTGGGGCTGTTCGACCTCGACGACCTCGAGGCCATGCACGCAAAACTGCGTGCACTGGTCGAGGATGCCGGCGGCGAAGTGGCGGGAATTTTTTACTGCCCACACAGCGACGAGGACCACTGTCGCTGCCGCAAACCAAAAACCGGCCTGCTGGATGCCATCGAAGCGGAGTTCGACACCAGTCTGCACGAAAGTTATTTCGTGGGTGACCAGCGCAAGGATCTGGAGTGCGCTGTCGCCAAAGGGTGTAAGCCCGCACTGGTACAGAGTGGACGCGGTGAGCAGACCCTGGCTTCACTGCTGGAAAACCCAGACCCCGGATTGACCACAACCGCAGTGTTTGCCGACCTCTCTCAATTTGCGGACTTTGTGCTGCAATAGATCTATAGCTTTCTCCATTTTCAATTTGTTTCCTGTCATCGCGCGCACTTCGCATTAGCCGGTGGCGCACCCTTTTCTTTCCGGAGTTCCACCGTGCAACAACTGATTCTTAACCCCCGCGCCGAGCGTCGACTCAAACTCGGCCACCTGTGGATTTACAGCAACGAAGTGGACACAGCGCGCAGCCCGCTGAAAGGTCTCAAGCCGGGCAGCCAGTGTGAGATTCTCGACAGCAAGGAAAAGAGCCTCGGCTATGCACTGGTGAATCCCAACCAGCTGATCTGTGCGCGACTGGTTTCCCGCAAAGGGCCGTTTACCAGCAAGATGCTGAAGCGCCGCCTGGAAAGTGCACTCTCCATGCGCGAGCGCTACTTCCCGCATCCCAGTTACCGGATGGTGTACGGGGATTCCGATGGCCTTCCCGGGTTGGTGGTGGATCGGTTCGGCGATTATCTGGTGGTGCAGATCAGCAGCTGGGGCATGGAAAACCTGGTGCAGGAGATTGTCGATGCGCTGGTGACGCTGGTTAACCCTAAAGGCATTTTGCTGCGCAACGATCACCAGGGGCGCAAGGTGGAAGAGTTGCCTGACCTGTGTGAAGTGGCCCACGGCGAGGTACCAAAGATGGCGCCGTTCGAGGAAAACGGTGTGCCGTTGCTGGCACCGGTATACGAGGGACAGAAGACCGGCTGGTTCTACGATCACCGCGAGAATCGCGCGCGCTTGAATCAATGGGTGAAGGGCCAGCGCGTGCTGGATCTGTTTTCCTATGCGGGCGGCTGGGGTGTGCAGGCACTCGCTCACGGCGCCCGGGAAGTCACCTGTGTGGATGCTTCTGGCCAGGCTCTGGACTGGTGCGACGAGAATGCGGCACTGAACAACCGCCAGGCTGACCTGATTACCATCCAGGGCAAAGCCGTGGATGCGATGAAGGAACTGATTACCGCCGGCGAGCGCTACGATGCCATCGTGCTGGATCCGCCCGCATTTATCAAACGTCGCAAAGACCAGAAATCCGGTGAGGCCGCCTATCGTCACATCAACGAGCTGGCACTGCGTCTGCTGGAAAAGAATGGCTTACTGGTGAGCGCCTCCTGCTCCATGCATCTGGAATCGGATACGCTGCTGGAGATCCTGCGCGGTGCGGGTCGCCATCTGGACAAGTCCATCAGTATTATTGGCAGCGGCGGCCAGGGCGCTGACCACCCGATACACCCCTCCATACCGGAAACCCGCTATCTGAAGGCGCATTTCGCACACCTCTCGGGGACGGTTACCGTTTAAAGAAGCCTGCTTGATATAGGCACAAAAAAACCCGGCAATGCCGGGTTTTTTATTTTTGCGCGGTGGGGGGAACCGATCAGAAGCGATAGGTCATACCGACCGAGGCAGTGCGCGGGCGGTTGGCACGGGCACCGTCCGGGGCGCGATTCACAATGGCCTGCTTGTCCAGCAGGTTGTCGATCTTCAGGTAGCCAACAAAGTCGTCGGTGAAATCATAATGGGCGGCCGCATCCAGCACCCACAGGGATTCGGTGTAATCGGAACGGCTGGTCGCAGCGCGGTTACAACTGTTGTTTACACACATCTCATCCTGATAAGCCGCGGTCAGGTTGACCCGCCAAGCGGCGCCACTGTCGATTCCGGTAGTCAGGGCAAATACCTGTTCAGGCAGATAGGCAAAGTTGTCGCCCGCTGCGAGGCCACTTTGGCCGTCGCTTTCCAGGTATTCGTCGCTGTCCTTGCTGATTTCGGCGTCGGTCCAGGTATAACTCGCTGTCAGCGGAAGGGTCCAGCCGTTAGCAAGTACCCACTCCGACCCCAGGGAGGCCTCCAGGCCACGGATCTCGGATTCACCCAAGGCATAGTTACCACTCTCAGCACCGTTGGCACAGGGAGCCGCCACGGAGCAGTTCTGCACCGAGCTTTCGTAATCACTGAAGAAGGCGATCACTTCACCGCGCAGGGTGCCGCCTGTGAAACGCGCGCCCCACTCATAGTTGGTGGAGAGGTCGCCGGCTTCGCCGTCGCTGGAACCGCCACCGGGAGGCGCAAAGCCACGGTGAACACCAGCGAGCAGGGTCCAGTCACCATTCAGCTGATAGGTCAGGCCCAGGCCCGGCAGCCACTCGCTCACCGAGTTGGATTTGCTGCTGCCCTTTTCGGTACGGTCGACATCGTTGTAGCGCTGCTGTGCGGTGTTCACGTCCTCATATCGCAGGGTGGCGGTCACGGCCAGGGCATCGCTCATCTGTATCTGGTCGTAGATGAACAGGGATTTGGCGCTCGCATCCTCGACGCGGTTATTACTGGAACTTGGATCGACCACTTCCTTGAATACCAGCGTGCCGTTCACCTGGCTGTAGTTTTCCACCGGCTGGAAGCGATCAACCTCGTCCCAGTGGCGGCGCACACCGAATTCGAGCTCGTGCGCAATATCGCCGGTCTGCAGCGCCCAGTCGGCGCTCACCTGTACACCGCGGGATACGTAATTGCGGTTGTTGTGCTTGATACCGAAGTCGTAATCCTGAGTACCGTTGAGCACCGCCTGGGCATCGCTGTCGCCGTCGTTGGCGTCATTGATCAAACCACCGAGGCTGGTCTTGAACCAGTCGCGCTTGAACTTGTTGTAGTAAGCCTGGGTGTTTACGTTGAAGCTGTCACTGAGCGCAATGCTGTGGTTCAGCTGCACGGTACTGTGACGGTTCTGCATCTCATCCAGGGCACTGATACCGTAGCGACGGTTGGGATCCGCGGCGAAGTCCGCATCGGTGAGGCCCAGATAACTCATGCCGGACTCCTCTTCGGAGTACTGCAGCTTGATATCCAGTTGCTGGGCATATTCGGCGCCCTCGGCGGACTTCAGGCGCCCTTTTACCAGGTAATCTTCCTTGGCAATGTCGGCGCTGTCGGCGCGGTCGATATCGCGGAAGCCATCGGCCTGCTGCTGGTGGGTTTCAACCAGCCAGCCTGTGGTTTCGGTACTGCTGCCGTAATAGGTGTGCAGGCGGTTTTCACCGTACTGACCCGCTTCCAGCTGCACGCTACCGGCGCTGGCTTCGGGAATCGGGGTGCTCAGCATGTTGACCGCACCACCGACGGTGAAGGGGCCGTATTTCAGGGTGCCCGGGCCCTTGAGGACTTCGATGCTGTTCAGGCGACCAGCGGTGGGGAAGTAATAGGCTTCCGGTGCGGAGTACGGAGCCGGAGCTACCAGTACGCCGTCTTCCATCAGTGAGATCTTGCTAGAGCGACCGCCGTCGGCACCGCGGATACCGATATTCGGACGCAGGCCATAGCCGTCTTCCTCGCGCAGATAGACACCCGGCACGCTGCGCATCATGCGGTTGATATCCACAAACTCGAATTTCTCGAGCTCTTCGGCGCTCACCAGATGAGCCGAGCCAGGCAGTTTGTGCAGGATCTGGGTATCCCCCAGTACGGAGACGGTTTCCAGGGTTTCAGCAGATGCGCCTGTGCCCTCTTGCGCTGCAAGCGCGGGGCTGCTCATCGCTATGGCCAGGGACAGGGAAATGGGGTGCAGTGCAAAGCGGCGCACAGGTCCTCCTTGAAGGGATCAAACTGTTATCAAATTTGTTAATGAGATTGATTATATTTCTTTATACAACTCTTGTCATGATCCAGGTGCCATTTTTGCACTCAAGCGGTGCGGAGTTGTTTGGAGGGATATCCCGCCGAGCCTAGGATTACCAGTTACATCTATCCAGTAGGTGGAGAATCTATGCTGAGACCGCTTCAGGAGTCCGATATAGAGCGTCTGTCGCAACTGTGGTTGCATCTCGCTTGCAGCAGTCACCCGAGCGTGCCCGTAAAATTCTGGATGGCGGAAGCGCGGGTATTGCGCAGGCAACTCACCGCCCAGTATCGCGCCAGTCAGTCGTCTTCAACGGGGGTCAGCCACTGGGTCTACACCCGTCCCGGTAGCGACATTGCAGAGGGGTTGGTGACCATCACTGATAACGTGCATGTGGAAACCATCTTTGTGTCCCCCGGAGAACAGGGGCGCGGGGTTGGCAGCGAGCTGATGGCACAGGCGAAATTTGGCCGTATCCAGCTCGAGACGCGAGTGCTGGAGGAGAACCTGCGGGGACGCTACTTCCTGCAACAGCACGGTTTCGCGGAAACCGAGCGGGAATTCAATCAAGCCGCGAACCAGGAAGAGATCGTGATGAGCTGCCGTGTTGCCTGACGATCTTTCCAGAAACGAAAAAGCCCGATCAGTGAAAACTGATCGGGCTTTTAATGGGGAAATAAGTAAGCACTTACATGCTACATACCCGTTCCCGCAACCTGACTTGAAACCTTAAACGTCCAGGTTTTCCACCGCCAATGCATTGCTCTCGATGAATTCCCGACGCGGCTCCACCTGGTCCCCCATCAGGGTGGTGAAGATCTGGTCGGCGGCGATCGCGTCTTCGACGGTAACCTGGAGCATACGGCGACTTTCCGGATTCATGGTGGTCTCCCACAGCTGCTCCGGGTTCATTTCACCCAGCCCTTTATAGCGCTGGATACTGTAGCCGCGACGACTTTCGTTCATCAGCCAGGCCAATGCTTCCGGGAAGCTGCTTACCGGCTGACGCTTTTCACCGCGCTGGATAAAGGCACCCTCTTCCAGCAGATCCTGCATCTTCTCGCCCAGCTGACAGATAGAGCGGTACTCTGCAGATTCGAAGAATTCGTGGCTGACCGTGTAGCGACTGCTCACACCGTGAGCCACGATGTCGATGGTGGGCAGGAACAGGTTGCGCTCAGAATCTTCCGAGACGGTGACCGCATGGCGGCGTCCACCACCCTCGCCTTCGCTTTCCAGCAGCTCATGAAGCTTCTGCGTCCACTCCCGCATATGCGCTTCAGACTGCAACTCTTCCGGCTTCAGGCTCGGCAGATAGACCATACTCTGCAGCACTTCTTCCGGGTACAGACGGGACAGGCGATCGATGGTAGCCATCACCGCACGGTATTCTTTCACCAGGGATTCCAGTGCAGTGCCAGACAGTCCCGGTGCTTCCGGATTCACGTACAGGGTGGCGCTTTCCAGGGCCGCATTGGTCAGGAACTGGGTCAGTGCCGCCTCATCCTTCAGGTATTGCTCCTGCTTGCCCTTACCGATTTTGTACAGTGGCGGCTGGGCAATAAATACGTGTCCGCGTTCGATCAGTTCCGGCATCTGGCGGAAGAAGAAGGTCAGCAGCAGAGTTCGGATGTGTGCACCATCCACATCGGCATCCGTCATGATGATGATGGAGTGATAGCGCAGCTTGTCCGGATTGAATTCGCTTTTGCCGATACCACAACCCAGTGCGGTAATCAGGGTACCGACCTCGGCACTCGACAGCATCTTGTCGAAGCGGGCTTTCTCCACATTCAGGATCTTGCCCTTCAGCGGCAGGATCGCCTGGGTACGGCGATCGCGCCCCTGCTTGGCAGAACCGCCAGCGGAGTCACCCTCCACCAGGTACAGTTCGGAAAGCGCCGGGTCTTTCTGCTGACAGTCCGCCAACTTGCCGGGCAGGCCGGCGATATCCAGTGCGCCCTTGCGGCGGGTCATTTCCCGCGCCTTGCGCGCCGCTTCCCGGGCGCGTGCCGCGTCGATCATCTTGCCCACAACGGCCTTGGCTTCCTGCGGGTTTTCCAGCAGATAATCGTTGAAGGACTGCCCCATCTCCTGCTCAACCGCGGGTTTAACTTCCGAGGAAACCAGCTTGTCTTTGGTCTGGGAGGAGAATTTCGGATCCGGAACTTTTACCGAAATGATCGCGGTAAGACCTTCCCGGGCGTCGTCACCGGTGGTGCTGACCTTGTCCTTCTTGCCTACACCTTCTTTTTCGATGTAGTTATTCAGGCCACGAGTCAGTGCCGCGCGGAAACCGGCAAGGTGAGTACCACCGTCGCGCTGGGGAATATTGTTGGTGTAGCAGTAGATATTTTCCTGGAAAGAGTCATTCCACTGCAGCGCGACTTCAACGGCGATGCCGTCTTCGCGCTGGTTCTGGAAGTGCAGAACCTTGTTGATTGGGGTCTTGTTCTGGTTGAGGAACTCCACAAAGGCGCGCAGACCGCCCTCGTATTCATAGACTTCCTCTTTACCACTGCGCTCATCGCGCAACACGATCCGTACACCAGAGTTAAGGAACGACAGTTCGCGCAGGCGCTTGGCCAGCTGTTCGAAGTGGAATTCGATATTGGTAAAGGTGTCCGCAGAGGGCTTGAAATGCACGGTGGTACCGGTGGTATCGGAGTCTCCAACCACGGCCAGCGGCGCATCGGGGACACCGTGACGGTATACCTGCTCGTGGATCTTGCCTGCGCGACGGATAGTCAGTTTCAGCTCCGCCGACAGGGCATTCACCACGGAAACCCCCACGCCGTGCAGGCCTCCGGACACCTTGTAGGTATTGTCATCGAACTTACCGCCCGCGTGGAGTACGGTCATGATCACCTCGGCCGCGGAAACGCCCTCTTCCGGGTGCATTTCGGTGGGAATACCACGGCCGTTGTCGGAAACACTGACGGATTCGTCCGGATGGATGATCACTCGAATCTCGTCGCAATGGCCCGCCAGTGCCTCGTCGATGGAATTATCCACCACCTCGAATACCATGTGGTGCAGGCCGGTGCCGTCATCGGTATCACCAATATACATCCCGGGGCGCTTGCGCACTGCATCAAGGCCCTTGAGCACCTTGATGCTACTGGAATCGTAGTTATTCTCTTCCGACATTCTGTTGCTCCGTTCACGCCCGGCGTGGTTGCCCGGCACTCTGAGTTTGAAATTCTTTTCGGTCTGACAATCGTTCTGTGTGCATTGGCACGCCCTGCCCGGCCTTGTATCTACCCGACAGGTTTCAATCCTCTACTGCATCCACGACCCCATGTTCCACGTGGAACATCTTCGGCGCATTCCATGGCGTGGACAGCTGTAGCCAGGGGCGCGCCGTGACGGAGTGTTCGATCCCGGTAACCAGAACCTGGCTAGCACAGTCACTTACCCAGCGGGCAAATAGCGCCTGATTTGCCTCATCGAGCTCCGAGGGCAAATCATCCACAAGGAAAACCGCCTTCTGTGCACCCTCAACTACCGACGCCATTGCGGTTCGCAACGCGCACACCGCCATCTTCTGCTGCCCGCGGGAAAGTACTGCATGGGCAGGCTGGCCGTGGATAACAAAGCGCAGGTCGGCCCTGTGAGGCCCGACGCGGGTAAAGCCCTGAGCCAGATCGCCATCACGGGAAGCCTGATAGGCCTCCCCCAGGCTTAACTCTTTTTTCCAGCCACCTCTGTAGTGAAGCTGTAGCGCCCCGAACACTGACTCGGGAAGATCCTGTAAACGGCGTTTGAACTGGACCTCCAGCCTCGAGAAAACCTCTCGGCGAAGCACATCTACCGCCTCTCCACTTTTAACCAGCTGCTGTTCCCATGGAGCCAGGGATTTGGAGTCGATTTTACCACGACGAAGCAGTGCATTGCGCTGCTTCAATGCAGTCTGATAGACCTTCCATTGCAATGCGAAACCGTGTTCCACGTGGAACACTGTCCAATCCAGTAATTGCCGACGAACACCCGGCCCACCGTCCAGCGCAGCAAAACTTTCACTGTTTATGACCTGTAGCGGCAGACAAGACGCCAGCTGGGAACTGCTTTCCGCCGGCGATTGATTGATACGGATCCGGCCCTGCCCATCCCGACGCTTCTCCACGCCCAGGGTTGTACCACCAGCCAGACGCGCAAAAACCGCCAATGCATCGGCTTCGTGACGAATCACTGTCTGGCTCTGCCTGGAGCGGAAAGAGCGCCCACTGGCCAGCATATGCACCGCCTCGAGTAGCGAGGTCTTGCCGCTGCCATTGGCACCGCAGAACAGGTTCACTGCCGGAGCCAACTGCAAATCCGCAGACACGATGTTCCGAAAATGACTCAGGACCAATCTGTTCACCGCCACAGCACTACCCCGCCAAAAAACACCGACAGACACATACGAAAAGACCGCCACCCTGGTTGGGTGGCGGTCTTTTGCGACAAACGGGATAATTTAAGGCAGAAGATCAAAGTGATAAACCGGCAAGCCCCTGGATCAGCGCCTGAATCAAAGCCGCATGGGCATAATCACGTAGACAGAGTCGCCCTGCTCCGGCTGCTGCAGCAGCGCACTGCTATTGGCATCACCGAGCCCGATACGGATCTGATCACTGTGAATAGCTGCCGTCACATCCAGCAGGTAACCCACATTAAAACCGATCTCCAGCGGATCACCGTGGTAATCCACCATCAGCTGTTCTTCCGCCTCTTCCTGTTCCGGGTTGTTGGCCACGATCTGCAATAGCCCTTCTGACAACTGCAGGCGTACACCGCGGTACTTCTCATTGGAAAGGATCGCAGCGCGCTGGAACGCCTGACGCAGCATCAAACGATCGGCAAACACTTCGTTACCGGTACCGCGCGGCAGTACACGTTCGTAGTCTGGAAATTTCCCATCCACAAGCTTCGAAGTAAAAGTGAATGGACCGCTGTTAACGCGAATATGGTTGTTGCCGAGCACCACGTCGGCACTCACATCGGTATCTTCGAGCAGTCGGGCAAGCTCAAGCACGCCTTTGCGCGGCACAATTGCCTGGATCGGCGTCTCGACATTGAGACCCGGTGCATCGCGGTCACACAGGGCCAGGCGGTGGCCATCGGTGGCCACAGCGCGCAGCTGCTGCGGGCGACACTCAAGCAGCAGACCATTCAGGTAGTAACGTACATCCTGCTGCGCCATGGCAAAACCGGTGGCTTCGATCAGGCGGCGAATTTCGCGCTGGGAGATACTAAACCGGCTCTGGGCAGTGGTCTCTTCCTGATTCGGAAAGTCACTGGCCGGCAGTGTGGAGAGTTGAAAACGGCTGCGGCCGCTGCGCAGCACCAGACGCTCGCCATCGCGCTCGAACTTGAGCTCGGAACCGTCCGGCAGGGAGCGACAAATATCCAACAACTTGCGCGCGGGAACGGTAACCTCACCCTCCATCTCGGCGGGCTGATCCAGCTGCAAACGACCGACAATCTCTACTTCGAGATCGGTACCGGTGAGCGAAAGCTCCTGCCCCTGCAGCTGCAGAAGCACATTGGCCAAAACCGGCAGGGTCTGGCGTTTCTCAACCACGCCGGCAACCAGTTGCAGCGGCTTTACCAGGGCATCGCGGCTTACGCTGAATTTCATAATTATTGCCTTGATCTTTGTTAGGTCATTTTTGCAATTCCGCTCCCCTTCCAAGGGTCCGGAAAAACTCTTTATATATCAATAACTTCAGGTTGTCAGGGAGCGGGTGAGCAAGCGCACATCCTCACGGATATCGCCGTCGGACTCCTGCAGCTGTTTGATCTTGCGGCAGGCATGCAACACGGTGGTGTGGTCACGCCCGCCAAATGCATCACCGATTTCCGGCAGACTGTGGTTGGTGAGTTCCTTGGCCAGCGACATAGCTACCTGTCGTGGACGCGCTACCGACCGACTACGGCGCTTGGAAAGCAGATCCGCCACTTTGATCTTGTAGTACTCGGCAACCACCCGCTGGATGTTGTCGATACTCACCAGCCGATCCTGCAGTGCCAGCAGGTCCTTCAGCGCCTCGCGCACCAGAATATCGTCAATCGCGCGGCCGGTGAACTGCGCATTGGCAATCACGCGCCGCAGTGCACCCTCAAGTTCTCGAACATTGGAGCGAATGCGCTGGGCAATAAAGAACGCGGAATCATGCGGCAGGTCGACACCAACCTGCTCGGCCTTTTTCATCAAAATGGCAACGCGGGTTTCCAGCTCCGGCGGCTCCACAGCCACCGTCAACCCCCAACCGAAGCGCGACTTGAGACGCTCCTCGAGGCCGTCGATCTCCTTGGGGTAGCGATCGCAGGTAAGAATGATCTGCTGGCCACCTTCCAGAAGCGCATTGAAGGTATGGAAAAACTCTTCCTGGGAGCGCTCCTTGCCGGCAAAAAACTGAATATCGTCAATCAGCAGCGCATCTACGGAGCGGTAGTAACGCTTAAAATCACTGATCGCGTTGAGCTGCAGCGCCTTCACCATATCCGCCACAAAACGCTCGGAGTGCAGGTACACGACCTTCGCGTTGGGGTTACGGTCCACCAGCGCGTTACCCACGGCATGCATAAGGTGGGTCTTGCCGAGGCCGACGCCGCCATAAATAAACAGCGGGTTATAGGCGCCGCCCGGGTTGTCAGAAATCTGCTGTGCAGCCGCGAGCCCCAACTGGTTGGACTTACCCTCTACAAAAGACGCGAAGGTAAAGCCGCGGTTAAGTGAACTGCCGTGCTTGATCGCACCCTCGACCTCGACTTTGCGCTGGCCACCGCCGGTATGCTGCGCCGGCGGAACAACCACCTCACTACCGGAATGCAGGTCTGCAGGCAAACGCTCTGCCGCGGTCAATGCGTCAGCACCCGCCTCCTCAGCCGCGAGATTGCGGGCATCCGGGGAAACACCGGGCGCTCCGGAAGACGGACTGCGAGCAGGAGGTACAGAAGAGCGGTGGTTGCGATCACTATATCCGGAAGCGCGGCGCTCGGAACTCTCACCGCCGGTATTGCCGAATGCAAAACCCGGAGTACTTCCCGGCGGGACAGCGTCGTTGTGCTGAGCACCATGGGACCCACTATGGGCGTTGCTGCCACCAAAAGATGGGGCACGCGCAACCGGCGGCGCTGCCGCCGGCTGGGGCTGATGATATCCCTGGTGGTGCGGAGCATCCGCACCACCCAGGTTACGCCGGAAACGCGCGGTGCGTCGCTCCATGGCGACCACTTCTACGGGCAGGGAACGGCCCGCAAACTGCTGCACGAGCTCACGGATACGATCGAGAAACTTGTCGCTTACCCAGTTGATGATAAAGCGATTGGGCGCCACCAGACGCAGCTCCCCCTCGGAACAGTCGTCACTGACGCGCAGCGGCCGAATCCAGGTATTGAATTGCTGTGGTGGCAATTCATCCTGCAAACAAGCAGCACACTGCTTCCAAACGGAATCAGACAAGGAACCCCCTAAAACACGGATCGAGGTGCGACTGCGCCCAAAAAGTGCCAGCAGAAAGCTGCCCCCGAAAACACCGGGCAGCACCTCAAAAGAAGGCGGGTAGTATATCGGTTGCTCCGCAGGTTATCCACAAATAACCGGGAAATGGGGACAACTTTCCATACGGAAAGCCCTGTAATATCAAAGGCTTGAGCACAAAATAACCGAACAGCGGGTCATAATGGAGCCAGGTTATCCACAGCAACCTGTGGATAGCTTGGGGTAAACCGGTGAACTTCCACGAATACTGCAACCAATACAACAGCTTGTAAAAATAGCGTGCTTTTCTACCCGAGTTTGTACCTGCGTTCGACCGGAAAACGCACCCCGAGTTTCCACATCCTTCCTTATAATGGTCCCTCGCTGGATTGCTCTAACACCACAGCCAAACGGTGCATAGATGGAAACAGGCCCGCCTGAGACGAACCGAATCCCGGTCGAGGAATTTCCTACACAGGAATCCCCCAATTCCGTTGCTTTAGCTGGCTTGTTTCTATACAATCCGCCGCCTTCGCAGCGCATAGCCCGCTCCGAAGTCGGCCCATCAGGGCGTGCCGCAACGGGCTATTGCCGCAAGCGGCCCAGAATTACGCAAACTTCCAGGACATAACTCCGGGACATAACTCCAGGTAGTAACACCATGAAACGCACATTTCAGCCCAGCAACTTGAAGCGCAAGCGCAACCACGGTTTCCGTGCCCGTATGGCCACCAAGAACGGCCGCAAAGTACTGGCTCGTCGTCGCGCCAAAGGCCGCAAGGTTCTGTGCGCATAAGATTGCCGCTCTGCGAGCAACCTTATATTTGCCACTGAATCATCATGCAGTGCCCACGCAGCGACTTCGCATTCGCCAAGCCGCTGCGGCTGCTCAATGCGGCGCAGTATCGCGCCGTTTTTGATTCTGCGCCGGTTCGCGCCGCGCAGCCTCAATTCCTGATCCTCGCCCGTCCGAACGAGCTGGAGCATCCCAGGCTCGGCCTCGTAATTGCCAAAAAACACGTCCGCAACGCTACCGACCGCAACCGCATCAAGCGTATCGCTCGTGAAACTTTCCGTCTGCGCCAACACGAACTGTTCCCCCTCGACGCGGTGATACTCGCGCGCGCCGGTGCCGGTGAACTGGACAACGCGGCATTACACAAAATATTCGGCAAACTGTGGCGCAAGCTGGACCAGCGTGCGCGCAATCCCCAGCCGGATAATGGCGGATCCAACCGTCCGCGAAACCAGCGCGGTGGTAAAAAACGGGGGGCTAGCGGCGGCAAGCCGCGGGCAACATCCTCACCGGGAGATCAACCGTGAAATGGCTGGCCATCAAGCTGATCCATTTATACCGTCTGATCGCCAGCCCCTGGGTGGGTAACCAGTGTCGCTTCTACCCCACCTGCTCCCGTTATGCTGAAGATGCATTAAAAACCCACGGATTCTGCAAAGGGGGTTATTTAACCCTGCGCCGCCTTATAAAATGCCACCCTTGGCATCCCGGCGGTCTGGACCACGTTCCCCCCGCTTCCAAAGAATCAAAAACTCCGGCGGCCGAATAAATTCCGCCACCGCAACAAGGCTATCGAAATAATGGATTGGCAACGCTACACGCTGGTCGGCGGCATCGCCGCGGTCCTCCTGGCCCTGATTTACCAATGGAACGCTTTCCAGGAGCAGCACACCCCCGCCCTCGACCAGAAAACCGTGGTGCACTCTCAGGCCCAGGGTTCCGAGACCCTGCCCAGCAGCCAGGCACAAGCTGATAGCGGCGATGGCGAACTGCCGGACGGCGCCATCCCGGAAGTGGGGTCCACCAGCCAGCCGAAACTGATCAGCGTCAATACCGATACCCTGAGCCTGCTGATCGACCCCAATGGCGGTGATATCGTCAAAGTGGCGCTGCGCAAATATTACGAAGAGATCGATACACCGGACCGCCCCCTGATCCTGCTCAACCAGACCCGCAGCCACACCTATGTGGCGAAAAGCGGTCTGGTCGGCGGCAAGGGTAATTGCTCCGCAGGCCGCCCGGCGTTTACCAGCGACGCCAGCGAATACGCCCTGCAGGAAGGCAAAGACACCCTCACCGTCGACCTCAAGCAGACCCAGAACGGTATCGGCTTCACCAAGCGCTTTACCTTCAACCGCGGCGACTACCTGATCAAGGTTTCCTACCTGGTCGACAACGGCCGCGACAAGCCTCTGCTGGCCGGTATGTGCGGCGAGATCGTGCGCGACAGCCTGGAGCCCCCGGTGGATGTGGGCATCGGCATGTCCCCCTTCCTCGGCGCAGCACTGCACACCAGTGAGGAAAACTATTACAAGCAGGACTTTGAAGACATCAGCAAAAAGCCGACCACTGAAACCATTCAGGGCGGCTGGGTTGCCATGGTCCAGCACTACTTCCTGAGCGCCTGGGTACCCAATCAGCAGGAAAACAACACCTTTGCCCTGCAGCCCATCGGCAACGGCCTCTACAGCATGGGCTTTACCAGCCCGCAGTTGCGTATTGAGCCCGGTAAGCAGGGTACCGTGGAAGCTTCCTTCTACGCGGGCCCGAAAGACGTTTATCGCCTGGAAGAAATCTCTCCCTATCTGGACCTGACCGTGGACTACGGCTGGCTGTGGTGGCTGGCGAAACCCATGTTCCGGGTACTGAACTGGATCCACGATCACATCGTCGACAACTGGGGCTGGTCCATCATCCTGCTCACGGTGTTCATCAAGGCACTGCTGTTTCCGCTGTCTGCCGCGGGCCTCAAGTCCATGGCGCGCATGCGCAAGTTCGCGCCGCAGATGAAGAAACTGCAGGAGCAGTACAAGGACAATCGCCAGAAACTGGCGGAAGAGACCATGAAACTGTACCGCCGGGAGAAGATCAATCCGGTGGGTGGCTGTCTGCCGATTCTGCTGCAGATGCCGGTATTTATCGGCCTCTACTGGATGCTGATGGAAACCGTCGAACTGCGCCACGCGCCGTGGATCGGCTGGATTCACGACCTGTCGGTGAAGGACCCCTACTTCATCCTGCCGGTGATCATGGGACTGTCCATGTGGTTTATGCAGAAGCTGAACCCGCAGCCCACAGATCCGACCCAGGCCAAGATCATGCAGCTGATGCCGGTGATGATGACCTTCTTCTTCCTGTGGTTCCCCGCCGGCATGGTCATCTACTGGATCGCGAACAACCTGATCACCATTGCCCAGACCTGGTTTATCAATAAGCAGGTCGAAGCGGCGGGCAAGTAGGCCGGCGAATTTACCGAGGCAGAATGCCCCGGAAATCACAAGAACGTTAAGGGCCGCATTGCGCGGCCCTTCTTTTATCTGCAACAAATTTGAGAATTCTGGATAAACTCAGAGCATGTCCCAGCAAAGCCTCAGCAAAGAGACCATCGCCGCCGTCGCCACGCCTCCCGGACGCGGGGGTATCGGCGTGATTCGCCTGTCCGGTCACCGGGCCCGGGAAATCGGTGAACGGCTCGCGGGTAAAACCTTCAAACCGCGCTTTGCTCACTATTGCGATTTTGCCCGCGGCGACCAGTTACTGGACCAGGGGCTCGCGCTGTTCTTCCCAGGACCCAACTCTTTCACCGGTGAAGACGTGGTGGAACTCCAGGGGCACGGTGGACCGGTGATCCTGGATACGCTGATGTCAGCCCTGATTGAAATGGGAGCGCGCCAGGCGCGGCCAGGCGAGTTCTCCGAGCGCGCCTTTCTCAATGACAAGATGGATCTGGCGCAAGCCGAGGCGGTGGCCGACCTGATTGACGCGGGAAGTGCACAGGCAGCACAGAATGCGCTGCGATCCCTGCAGGGTGTTTTTTCCGAAAAAATCGAAGAGTTATCCACTCAGCTGACCGCTTTGCGTATCTACGTCGAAGCATCGATCGATTTTCCGGAAGAAGAAATCGATTTTCTCGCCGATGGCAAGGTTGCCGCGGATATTGATGCCCTGCTGACGCAGCTCGACACGGTCGACGCCCAGGCGCGCCAGGGCACCATCATGCGCGAGGGGATGCAGGTGGCAATCGCCGGTAAACCCAACGCCGGCAAGTCAAGCCTCCTCAATGCACTGGCGGGAAAAGACACGGCAATAGTGACCGACATCGCCGGCACCACCCGCGACGTGCTGCGCGAGCACATCCATATCGACGGCATGCCACTGCATATCGCGGACACTGCCGGCTTGCGAGAATCACCAGACCAGGTGGAGCAGATAGGGATGCAGCGGGCGTGGGACGAGATCCGCAGTGCCGACCGCGTACTGCTGGTGGTCGACGCCCGCGAACTCACCTCACTGGATCCGGAACAGGCCTGGCCGGACTTTACCCGCCAGCTCCCGGACGCAGAGAAACTCACCCTGGTGGTCAACAAGATCGACCTCACCGAGTACAGCGCCGGTTTACAGGCGCACAGCGACGGCATACCGATCATCGCAATCAGTGCCAAAACCGGTGCCGGTATCGGCGATCTCCAGCACCACCTGAAACAGTGCATGGGCTACCAGTCCGGCAACGAAGGGGCGTTCAGCGCACGACGGCGACATCTGGATGCCCTGGCACGCGCGCGGGCGTTTATTCTCGAAGGCCGCGCCCAACTCACTGCCAGTGGCGCCGGGGAACTGCTGGCGGAAGACCTGCGACAGGCACAACAGGCGCTGGGAGAGATTACCGGCGCCATGACCGCAGACGAACTACTCGGCAAAATCTTCGGTAGTTTCTGTATCGGCAAATAAGCCCTGCCCCCCCCTTTCCTACCGGAAAATGACTGCGGGCAGCACCAAACCTGCCCGCGATCCCCTCTAGATCCGCCCTAGATCCGCCCTAGATCCGCCCTAGATCCCCACCCGAATACCCATCAACGTCAGCAGAACCGGTCAGTCGCCTGCCGACCGCAGCGGCCAATTTCGCCGATCCATTTGTCCACAACGGGAAATTAAGCAGCGGGCCAGATTCCGACAACAGCCCTTCCCCGCACAAACCACAGGAGTTGCTCACAGCAATCCACAAGGTTATCCAGATGGACCACCTATCCAAGATCCCAACACAGCAAATTATCCCGTAAACCCACAGAGTTATTCACAGACAAGTGGAAGCAGTATGGTGTTTCGGCCGGCTGTGGATGAATCACTGGGAAAGTGGTCACAAAAAACGGTACGAATCCGGGGATAACCTGCAGAGTCGAGCAAAGGGGGCAAAGTTATCCCGCCTGTCCACACCCGCGTACATGGGTTGTACCCCCGCAAAAGCAGGGGTTTAAGGGGTAGTTATCATTGATGTAAGTTACTGTTTTATTTAGACTTTTTAGATCTATACAGCAAATCCGCCCCCTCTAATAATTACATTAAATATAAACACGTACTTATACGTAAGGTATGTATAACTTTATTTATGTATTGAAGAGAAAGCGGAAAAGTAAATTTGCCGTGCCGCTTTTTTGCACAGCTGAAGGTGCCTATAATGTGCGGCCGAATTTTTGCCTGCCCCGGTGCAGTGCCCACAGGATTCACCCCCTACCGCGTGCCACAGGCCGCCAGAGCTCGACCCTATGGATTACCCCACACAATATGATGTGATCGTGATTGGCGGCGGACACGCCGGTACCGAAGCTTCCCTCGCCGCTGCGCGTATGGGCAGCCGTACCCTGCTGCTGACCCACAACATCGAGACCCTCGGTCAGATGTCGTGTAATCCCGCCATCGGTGGTATCGGCAAGAGCCATCTGGTGAAAGAAGTGGATGCCTTGGGGGGCGCCATGGCCACGGCCACCGACCTCGGCGGCATCCAGTTTCGCGTGCTCAATGCACGCAAAGGCCCGGCGGTGCGCGCCACCCGCGCCCAGGCTGACCGCGCCCTGTACCGCGCCGCGATCCGCAGCATCCTGGAGAACCAGCCCAACCTGGATATCTTCCAGCAGGCTGCCGACGATCTGATCGTGGAAAACGACCGTGTTACCGGGGTCGTGACCAATGCCGGCCTGCGCTTCCGCGGGAAATCGGTGGTGATCACCGCGGGAACCTTTCTCGGCGGCCGTATCCATATCGGCCTCGACAACCACGCGGGCGGTCGCGCCGGAGATCCCCCTTCCATCGCCCTGGCGGAGCGCCTGCGCGCGCTGCCGTTCCGTGTAGAGCGCCTGAAGACTGGCACGCCACCGCGAATCGATGCGCGCTCGGTGGATTTCTCCGGCCTTGAGGAGCAGTGGGGCGACAAGCCGCTGCCGGTGATGTCCTACCTTGGCCGCCGCGAGCAGCACCCGCGCCAGGTATGCTGCTGGATCACCCATACGAACGAGCGCACTCACGAGATTATTCACGGCGGCCTCGACCGCTCCCCGATGTATTCCGGGGTGATCGAGGGCATCGGCCCGCGCTACTGCCCTTCCATCGAGGACAAGGTGCACCGCTTTGCGGACAAGAACAGCCACCAGATCTTTATCGAGCCCGAGGGGTTAACCACCAACGAGCTGTATCCGAACGGCATCTCAACCAGCCTGCCGTTCGATGTGCAGATGGATCTGGTGCGCTCGATCAAGGGATTCGAAAACGCACATATCACCCGCCCGGGTTACGCCATCGAATACGATTTCTTCGATCCGCGGGACCTGCGACCGTCGCTGGAAACCAAATTTATCCACGGGCTGTTCTTCGCCGGCCAGATCAATGGCACTACCGGCTACGAAGAGGCCGCCGCTCAAGGCCTGTTGGCAGGCGCCAATGCTGCACTGCTGGCCCAGGACAAAGACGCCTGGGCGCCGCGCCGCGACGAGGCCTATCTTGGAGTACTGGTGGACGACCTGATCACCAGTGGCACCAAGGAGCCCTATCGCATGTTTACCAGCCGTGCGGAATACCGCCTGCTGCTGCGTGAAGACAATGCGGATCTGCGCCTTACCGAAAAGGGGCGCGAACTGGGGTTGGTGGACGACATCCGCTGGCAGGCGTTCTGTGAAAAGCGCGAGTCCATGGAGCGCGAACAGCAGCGCCTCAAGGAGACCTGGATCCAGCCGGGCAGTGATGCCGCCAAGATTGTGGAACAGAAGCTGCCGCAGCCACTGGCGCGGGAGTACAGCCTGCAGGACCTGCTGCGCCGCCCGGAACTGAACTACGGCGATGTAGCCGCCCTCAAGGGCGAACCGGTTGCGGACGAGAAAGTGGCCGAACAGGTCGAAATTGCGGCCAAGTATGCCGGGTATATCGATCGCCAGCGGGATGAGATCGAGCGACTGCAGGCCTACGAAGACACGCCGCTGCCTGCGGATTTCGACTATGCGGCAGTTTCCGGACTGTCCAACGAGGTGATCCAGAAGCTGAGCGATGCGCGCCCGGATACTCTCGCCCGTGCCGGCCGGGTTCCCGGCGTGACCCCGGCCGCAGTGTCGCTGTTGCTGATTCAGCTGAAGAAGCGCGGCCTGTTGAGCCGCAAGAAGGCGGTCTGACGGTATGGAACAGTTTCGCCCCCGCCTGCAGCAGGCTGCAGAACAGTTAGCGCTGTCACTGACCGCCGAGCAGCAGGACAAACTGCTGGCCTATCTGGATCTGTTTGCGCGCTGGAATGCGGCGTACAACCTCTCCGCGGTGCGGGATCCGTCGGAGATGCTCGAGCGCCATATCATCGACAGCCTGAGCGTGGTCAACCTGTGTGGTGAGAGCCCTCAGGATTGTTCGCCGCTGATCGATGTGGGCTCCGGTGGCGGCCTGCCGGGTATCCCCCTGGCCATTATCCACCCCGAGCGCCCGATCAGCCTGCTCGACAGCAACGGCAAAAAGTCCCGCTTCCAGTTCCAGGTCGCCAGCCAGCTCAAGCTTGCCAATATCAACGTGGTGAACCAGCGGGTTGAGGCCTACCAGCCTGGGCAGGCCTATGCCGGCGTGGTATCGCGGGCATTTGCCTCGCTGCAGGACATGGTCGCTGGTAGTGAGCATTTACTAGCTCCGCGTGGCCGATTCTATGCGATGAAGGGCAAGATCCCGGAAGATGAGTTGAGTGCATTGCCAAAAGGCATTAAGGTCGAACAGCTGCATGCCCTGCAGGTGCCCGGCTGCGATGCCGAGCGCCATCTGATCGTCCTCGTACGCGAGGGTTGAGGCGGCGGTTCGACGGAATCGCCACTGCAAACAATGTCTGGCGTGGCCAGATATCCGAATGAAATTCGACACCTGCGCACCGGGCCGATGTTCGCGAGTGCGCTTTTGCTGCCGCGCCTTCCGGTGACCCCGGCCCAGCGGCGAGCCCGGCCGGCCACAGGATACCGAGCCACCGGGAACAACAGGACCAGAACCTTGAGCAAGATTTTTGCGGTAGCCAACCAGAAAGGGGGTGTGGGTAAAACCACCACCTGCGTCAACCTGTCAGCCTCCCTCGTTGCCAGCAAGCGACGCGTGCTGCTGATCGACCTCGACCCCCAGGGCAATGCGACCATGGGTAGCGGTGTCGACAAGAGCGAGCTGCAGCTTTCCAGCTACGACGTGCTCGCCAGCCTGCTGCCGCCGCGCAAGGCAATCGTGACCACCTCCAGCGGTTTCGATCTGATGCCGGCAAATATCGACCTGTCCGCCGCCGAGGTGGAGCTGCTGGAAATGGATGGCCGCGAGTCGCGCCTGCGCCTGGCGCTGGCGGAGATTAGCAACGACTACGACTACATCATCATCGACTGTCCGCCGTCGCTGAACATGCTCACGGTCAACGCACTGTGTGCCGCGGGTGGCGTATTGATCCCGATGCAGTGCGAGTACTACGCACTGGAGGGGCTCTCCTCCCTGATCGATACCATCACCCAGGTACAGCAGGCCGCCAATCCGGACCTGCGCATCGAGGGTATCCTGCGCACCATGTACGATCCGCGCAACAGCCTCACCGGGGATGTTTCAGATCAGCTCAACGAATACTTTGGCGATCGCCTGTACCGCACCTGCATTCCGCGCAATGTGCGTCTGGCGGAAGCCCCCAGCTTCGGCAAACCGGCGCTGGAATACGACCGCAACTCCAAGGGCGCCATCGCCTACCTGGCGCTCGCCGGCGAGATCACTCGTCGCCATGCCGCAGCCAACCAGAGCAACAGCAATTCAAACAGTGGACCCCGTCCGGTAGCGGAAGCGGTATAAGACTGAGGTAGAAGACTTATGGCCGCGAAACGCAAAGGCCTCGGGAAAGGGCTTTCCCATCTGATCAGCAACAATGCCAGCGAGGCGATTGCTGTCGCCACTGGTGAGCGCAATGGCGATATCGTCGAGCGCGTCGACGGCGAGCTCAAAGAGCTGCCCATCGAATTTTTGCAGCGCGGCCGCTATCAGCCGCGCCGCGACTTCCCGCAGGAATCCCTGCAGGAGCTGGCCGATTCCATCCGCGCCCAGGGCATCATGCAGCCCATCGTCGTGCGCCCGATCGGCGAGCACAAGTACGAGATCATTGCCGGTGAGCGCCGCTGGCGCGCAGCCCAGCTGGCCGAACTGGACAAGGTTCCTGCATTGATCCGCGATGTGGCTGACGAAGCCGCCATCGCCATGGCGCTGATTGAGAACATCCAGCGTGAAGACCTCAATCCGGTCGAAGAGGCGGTCGCCCTCAAGCGTCTGCAGGACGAGTTCGAGCTCACCCAGCAGCAGGTGGCAGAAGCAGTGGGTAAATCCCGCACCGCGGTGACCAACCTGTTGCGCCTGTTGAGCCTGACCGACGAAGTCCGTACCTTCCTCGAGCGCGGTGATATTGAAACCGGTCACGCCAAGGCTCTGCTGGGGTTGTCCGGCGATGGTCAGCGCGAGGCAGCCCGCCAGGTGGTGGATCGCGGCCTCACCGTACGCCAGACGGAGGCGCTGGTACGCCGTATCCAGGAGCAGGCCGGCAAACCGAAGGCGAAGAAACCGGAAGTGGATCCGAATATTCGACGCCTCAGTGAGCGCCTGGCCGAAAAAATTGGCGTGCCGGTTGCCATCGATCACGGTGAAAAGGGCGCCGGCAAGCTGGTGCTCAAATACACCAGTCTCGATGAGCTGGACGGTATCCTTGCCCACCTGGGATACAGCGAGGACTGACTCGCCCCCTCTGCAACCGTTACGATTGCAACGGTTGCAGAAATTGTGCGCCAAACTGGTGCGCCAGAATGTCGCACAACCGATCCTCCCAAGGCGGACATTCCTGTAAAAAGGTGAGTGTTCACTATCGCTTTGGGGGGTGACAAAAGAACGCGAAAGCCATACCAACTGACGATATTTGCCAGTTGAATCGGCTGGCCTGTTCCGACATAATTCGCACGCCCAAAATTTGGGCGGAGATCAAAATCCGGTCGGCCAGTTCCTGCCTATGCGTAATCCCCCGGTAGTAAAGATTTCGCTGATCCAGCTGGCAGCTGTTTTGCTGGCTGCGCTGGCGCTCGAACTGACACTTGGTCGGGTGATCGCCGTCTCCGCCCTGCTCGGCGGCACCCTGTGTGTGCTGCCCAATCTTTATTTTGGCCTGCGCGCCTTTGAGCTATTGAGCCCGGGCGGACGCAAATTGCGCGGAGCCCGCGCAAGTCAGCGCACGGTGGCAAGTTTCTACCGCGCTGAAACCGGCAAGTTCGTAATGACCCTGGCTGGGTTCGCGGCGGTGTTCGCCGCGGTAAAACCGCTGAACGCGGCGGTGCTGTTTATCAGCTACAGCTTGTGTGTGATTTTGCAATGGATTCTAGTGGCCCGCCTGCATGCAACGAGGCATTAAATAGCCGGCGGCCTGGAACCCCGAAGAGTGACTGCGCCAATGATAGATGGCAGGCGCAGGCAGGGGTTCCCGTAAAAGTTTTTTATCTTAGAACGTGTTGAGGAACTATGGCTGCCGAACAAACCGCGACGGGTTATATCCAGCACCACCTGCAAAATCTGGCTTACGGTAAACTTCCCGCGGGTTACACCCGTGCCGACGGGACCGTACTCACTGAATCCACCTGGACTGTTGCGCACAGCAGTCAGGAAGCAGCCGACATGGGCTTCTGGGCGGTCCACCTGGACACCCTGGGATGGTCCATTGGTCTGGGGATGCTTTTCTGTTTCCTGTTCGCGCGCGCCGCAAAGAAAGCCACCGCCGGCGTGCCGAGCGGTTTCCAGAGCTTTGTCGAGCTGATCGTCGATTTCATCGACAAGGTCGTCAAGGACACCTTCCCCCACCGCAACAGCATGGTCGCGCCGATGGCCCTGACCATTTTCACCTGGGTGTTCCTGATGAACCTCATGGACCTGGTGCCGGTGGACTGGTTGCCGCTGGCCTTCGCCCACGGTACTTCTGCGATTACCGGAGTGGATCCGCATCACGTCTACTTCAAGGTGGTACCGACTACCGACCTCAACGCCACTCTGGGTATGGCGCTGGCCGTATTCGCGCTGATGATTTTCTTCAGTGTGCGTGAGAAGGGCCTGATGGGCTTCGTCAAAGAGCTGACCCTGCACCCCTTCCATTCCGGCAAGTGGTACATCGATATTTTCCTGATCCCGTTCAACTTCCTGCTGGAAGCGGTATCCCTGATTGCCAAGCCGGTCTCCCTGGGCCTGCGTCTGTTCGGCAACCTCTACGCAGGTGAAATGATCTTTATCCTGATCGCCATCGTGTTTGGCGTAGGTGTTCTCGGCTTTATCGGTGCCGGCCTGCTGCAGATGGGCTGGGCCATTTTCCACATCCTGGTGATCACCCTGCAGGCCTTCGTATTCATGGTGCTGACCACCGTGTACATGGCGATGGCGCACGACCGGGAAGAGGAGCACGCGCACGACCAGTAATGTCGTGCCGGATGTAACGGTTTTGTCGGTTTACTGACTTTTTTCACTCACTTTTAACTTCAACAACTCTTTAACTTTACTTTGGAGAAAACAATGGAAGCATTAGGTCTGGTATACGTAGCTGCTGCACTGCTGATCGGTCTGGGCGCACTGGGTACTGCTATCGGTTTCGGCACCCTGGGTGGCAAACTGCTGGAAGGTTCTGCTCGTCAGCCGGAACAGGCTCCCGCTCTGCAGGGCAAAATGTTCCTGATGGCTGGTCTGCTCGACGCCGTACCGATGATCGGTGTTGGTATCGCTATGTACCTGATTTTCGCGGTTGCTCCTGGTCTGGCTGGTTAATTCCATCGTTCCAATTGCCCTTTAACCCATTTTTGAAAGAGCAAGAGGTGTCGGTGTGAATATCAACCTGACTCTGATCGGCCAGTCGATCACCTTTCTCGCCTTCGTATGGTTCTGCTGGAAGTTTGTCTGGCCGGCCCTGCTGGGTGTTATGCAAGAGCGTGAGCAAAAGATTGCTACCGGTCTGCAAGAAGCCGAGCGCGCGGAGAAAGATCTCGAACTGGCTCAGCGCAAAGCTGCCGAGCAACTGAAAGAAGCCAAGGCCCAGGCTGCAGAAATCATCGATGGCGCTAACAAGCGCGCCAATCAGATCGTTGATGAAGCCAAAGAAGCCGCGCGCAGCGAAGGCGATCGCCTGAAAGCTGCCGCCCAGGCGGAAATCGAGCAGGAAGTGAACCGTGCGAAAGAACAGCTTCGTTCGCGTGTCGCTAGCCTGTCTGTTGCCGGCGCCGAGAAAATTCTCTCGGTCAACATCGATGCCAAGGCACACGATGACCTGATCGAGAAACTGGCAGCCGAGCTGTAAGCGAGGAACCCATGGCGGAACTCAGCACTCTGGCCCGGCCCTACGCGAAAGCGGCCTTTGCCCACGCACAGCAAGCCTCCAACCTTTCCGGTTGGAGCGTTGCGTTGGCAACTGCAGCGGCGGTCAGCCAGAACGAAAAAGTTGGCGAGCTGTTGGATAACCCACAGCTGACCAGTGAAGTGCGCGCGGAAAAATTCCTGTCTGTTTGTGGCGACTTCGATGCGTCCCTGCAGAACTTCATCAAGCTGCTGGCGGAAAACCACCGCCTGCCGCTGCTGCCGGAAATTTCCGAACTGTTCGAAGACCTGAAGGCCCAGGCAGAAGCCACTCTCGAAGTGGAAGTTATTTCTGCCCGCCCGCTCAGCGACGAACAGTCCCAGCGCCTCACCCAGGCTCTCAGCAAGAAGTTTTCCCGCGAGGTGCACCTGCACAACGCGGTGGATGAAAACCTGCTGGGCGGCGCAATCATTCGCGCTGGTGACACGGTGATCGACGGTACCGTGCGCGGTCGACTGGCCAAACTCGCCGAGGCGATGAACTCCTAAATTATCGTCCCCTCTACCGTACGCGGTGGAGGGGAATTCGAGGAACAGAGCATGCAGCAACTGAATCCCTCTGAGATCAGTGAAATTATCAAGAGCCGCATCGACAATCTCGATGTGAGCACCGAGGCCCAGAACGAGGGCACCATTGTTTCCGTATCCGACGGTATCATCCGCATCCACGGCCTGGCCGACGTGATGTACGGTGAAATGATCGAGTTCGAGGGCGGCGTCACCGGTATGGCGCTGAACCTGGAGCGTGATTCCGTTGGTGCCATCGTACTGGGTGACTACAAGTCCCTGGCGGAAGGCCAGAAGTGCCGTTGCACCGGCCGCATCCTGGAGGCACCGGTTGGTCCGGAGCTGCTGGGTCGCGTGGTTGACGCACTGGGTAATCCGATCGACGGTAAAGGTCCTCTGAACAACAAGCTGACCGACGCGGTTGAGAAAGTAGCCCCCGGCGTAATTGCCCGTCAGTCCGTAGATCAGCCGGTACAGACCGGTCTGAAAGCGGTAGACACCATGATCCCGATCGGTCGTGGCCAGCGTGAGCTGATCATCGGCGACCGCCAGATCGGTAAAACTGCGGTTGCGATCGATGCGATCATCAACCAGAAAGGCACCGGCATTAAGTGTATCTACGTTGCCGTAGGCCAGAAGCAGTCTTCTATTGCCAACGTTGTACGCAAGCTGGAAGAGCACGGCGCCATGGACCACACCATCGTGGTTGCCGCCGGCGCTGCCGACCCGGCTGCGATGCAGTTCCTGGCACCGTACGTAGGCTGCACCATGGGTGAGTACTTCCGCGACCGCGGTGAAGACGCCCTGATTATTTACGATGACCTGACCAAGCAGGCCTGGGCCTACCGTCAGATCTCCCTGCTGCTGAAGCGTCCTCCGGGCCGTGAAGCATACCCGGGTGACGTTTTCTACTTGCACTCCCGTCTGCTGGAGCGCGCCGCGCGTGTAAACGCCGAGTACGTAGAAAAGTTCACCAACGGTGAAGTGAAAGGCAAGACCGGCTCCCTGACCGCACTGCCGATCATCGAAACCCAGGCGGGTGACGTTTCCGCATTCGTACCGACCAACGTAATCTCCATTACCGATGGTCAGATCTTCCTGGAAACCGACCTGTTCAACTCCGGTGTACGTCCGGCGATCAACCCGGGTATCTCCGTATCCCGTGTTGGTGGTTCTGCCCAGACCAAGATCATCAAGAAGCTGTCCGGTGGTATCCGTACCGCGCTGGCTCAGTACCGCGAACTCGCAGCCTTCTCCCAGTTCGCTTCCGACCTGGACGAGGCTACCAAGGCCCAGCTGGACCACGGTGAGCGCGTTACCGAACTGATGAAGCAGAAGCAGTACTCTCCGCTGTCTATCGCGGACATGGCTGTTTCCGTTTACGCCGCGGACAAGGGTTACCTGAACGACGTAGAAGTTAACAAGGTGCTGGACTTCGAATCCGCCCTGCTCGCTTACATGAACAGCGAACACGCAGAGCTGATGCAGCAAGTAAACAGCACCGGTAACTACAACGACGAAATCGACAGCGCCTTCAAGGCCGCGATCGAAAAATTCGTCGCTACTGGTAGCTGGTAAGTACCCATGCGTAGAAGCCGGCCCGCAAGCCGGCTTCTACTGGTTAACTTCCGGCAAAAAGGTAACTGACTATGGCAGGCGGAAAAGAAGTACGCACAAAAATTGCCAGCATCAAGAGCACGCAGAAGATCACCTCGGCCATGGAAATGGTTGCGGCGAGCAAGATGCGCAAGGCTCAGGATCGCATGGCTCTGGGGCGCCCTTACGCAAGCCGCATTCGCGCGGTGATTGGCCACGTTGCCAACGCCAACGCGGAATACCAGCACATCTACCTGCAGGAGCGCGAAGTTAAGCGCGTGGGTTACATCCTGGTATCCACCGACCGCGGTCTCTGTGGTGGCCTGAACATCAACGTGTTCAAGGCGGCTATCCGCGATATGCAGTCCTGGGATCAACAGGGCGTGGGCGTGGACATCTGCGCAGTTGGCAACAAAGCGGCCAGCTTCTTCAACAACATCGGCGGTAACGTCGTAGCAGCGGTGCGCGACCTGGGCGACCAGCCTCAGGCCAAGCAGCTGATCGGCTCCGTCAAGGTAATGCTCGATCGTTTCGCCAGTGGCGACATCGACCGTCTTTTCCTGGTGTCCAACGAATTCGTGAACACCATGACCCAGAAGCCGCAGGTTCAGCAGCTGCTTCCGTTGAAAAAAGACGAAGACGAGCAACTGCAGCACGAGTGGGACTATCTGTACGAGCCGGAGCCGGTCGAGCTTCTCGACGGCCTGCTGACTCGCTACATCGAATCCCAGGTGTATCAGGCAGTAGTTGAAAACAAGGCCTGTGAACAGGCTGCACGTATGATTGCGATGAAGAGCGCCACCGACAACGCCGGTGAGCTGATCGACGCACTGCAGCTGGTTTACAACAAGGCGCGCCAGGCAGCGATTACCCAAGAGCTGTCTGAGATTGTTGGCGGCGCCGCGGCGGTTTAACGCCACCGCAGAAAGATTTGAACTTTGAGGATCGGGAAATGAGTAACGGGCAAATTGTGCAAGTTATCGGCGCGGTCATCGACGTGGAATTCCCGCGCGACGCCGTACCGAATGTATACGATGCACTCGTGGTAGAGGGTAAGAACCTCACCATGGAAGTGCAGCAGCAGCTGGGCGACGGTATCGTACGTGCCATCGCTATGGGTTCTTCCGAGGGTATCTCCCGCGGTCTGCCGGTGAAGAACACCGGTGCGCCGGTTTCCGTACCGGTTGGTACCGAGACCCTCGGCCGCATCATGGACGTACTGGGCAACCCTATCGATGAGTGTGGCCCTATCGGTGAGAAAGAGCGCTCCTCTATCCACCGTGCTGCGCCGACCTATGAAGAGCAGTCCAGCTCCACTGAACTGCTGGAGACCGGCATCAAGGTAATCGACCTGGTATGTCCGTTTGCCAAGGGTGGTAAAGTTGGTCTGTTCGGTGGTGCCGGTGTAGGTAAAACCGTAAACATGATGGAGCTCATCAACAACATCGCCACCGAGCACAGCGGTCTGTCCGTGTTCGCGGGTGTAGGTGAGCGTACTCGTGAAGGTAACGACTTCTACCACGAGATGCAGGAAGCTGGCGTTGTAAACGTCGAAGAGTTTTCCAAGTCCAAGGTAGCGATGGTTTACGGCCAGATGAATGAGCCGCCCGGCAACCGTCTGCGTGTAGCACTGACCGGCCTGACCATGGCCGAGAAGTTCCGTGATGAAGGTCGTGACGTACTGCTGTTCGTCGACAACATCTACCGTTACACCCTGGCCGGTACCGAAGTATCCGCACTGCTCGGCCGTATGCCGTCTGCGGTAGGTTACCAGCCGACCCTGGCGGAAGAGATGGGCGTTCTGCAGGAGCGTATTACCTCCACCAAGACCGGCTCCATCACCTCAATCCAGGCGGTATACGTACCGGCGGATGACTTGACCGACCCGTCTCCGGCAACCACCTTCGCGCACCTGGACTCCACTGTAGTACTGAGCCGTGACATCGCCGCCAAGGGTATCTACCCGGCCGTTGACCCGCTGGATTCCACTTCCCGTCAGCTGGATCCGCTGGTAATTGGTCAGGAGCACTACGAGTGTGCCCGTGGCGTACAGAGTGTTCTGCAGCGCTACAAAGAGCTGAAGGACATCATTGCGATCCTGGGTATGGACGAGCTGTCTGAAGAAGACAAGCAGATCGTAGCCCGCGCGCGTAAGATCGAGCGCTTCCTGTCTCAGCCGTTCCACGTTGCGGAAGTATTTACCGGTGCACCGGGCAAATACGTATCCCTGAAAGAAACCATCCGAGGTTTCCAGGGCATCCTGAATGGTGACTACGACAACCTGCCGGAGCAGGCCTTCTACATGGTCGGCACCATCGACGAAGCCGTCGAGAAAGCCAACAAGAAGTAAGGCATGCGTGTAGCGCCCGAAAATTTCGGGCGCTATGAGGCAAACAGCTGAGAATGAGGTAGCCTTATGGCTATGACCGTACATTGCGACATCGTTAGCGCAGAGGAATCCCTCTTCTCCGGCCTGGTGAAGATGGTGATCGTCAGCGGCGTGGAAGGGGAACTCGGTATTTCCTATGGCCACGCGCAGCTGCTGACCCATCTCAAGCCTGGCCCGGTTCGCATCATCAAAGATGATGGTGAGGAAGAGGTGCTGTTCCTGAGCGGTGGCTATGCCGAAATCCAGCCGAACATGGTTACTATCCTCGCCGATATCGCCGAGCGCGAAATCGACGAAGATGCGGCCAAAAAGGCGCGCGAAGAGGCGGAACACGCCCTGCGCAGTGCCCCGGCGGAAATCGACTACACCCGCGTTTCCGCGCAGCTGGCCGAAGCTGAAGCGCGTCTGCGCACCCTGCAGGCAATCCGCAGGGCAGCCGGCAAATAATTCCCGCCACTGTGCTGGAATCGAAAAAAGCAGCTTCGGCTGCTTTTTTTATTTGCGACTGACAGAACTTCACAATCCGAACGGCAATTGGCACACATTCACTTTGCACCCTGCTTCACAAAAGCAGAACCTGCTTTTCCTGTACATTGTTACTGACTCTTCGTTCGACCTTCCTCGCAATTCACTCCCCCTGCTCTGCAGCCCGCGTCAAAACTGGGATCGAGCGCGGTAACCGGTGTAAATGACCAAAACCGCCTAAGGCGTTTCTGTTACACAGTGTTACTCCGTGACAAAAATACTTGTGCTCTATTTGAAGGACTGGTGTCGCTCAGTGTTATCGCTGCAGCGGCCCTGAAATAAAAATAACCCAGTCAGGAGGCCTTCATGCCACTCGCGAAAATTTTCTCGCGCATATCCCTACTGGCGACGCTGACGATCGCAGCTCTGCTGTCCGTCTCCGCGCACGCCATGAAAATCAAACAACAAAACCTGGAACAGCTGGTTACTACTTCCGAGAGCATCATCATCGGTCAGGTGAGCAGTGTCACCGATGGATTCCAGAACGGTGCGCCCTACACCGAAGTCACCATTCGCGTGGGCAGCGATGCCAAGGGCAAAGTCAAAGAAGACAGTGAATACACTTTCCGTCAGTTCGGCCTGACCAAGCCCCGTTCCATGGGCAACGGAAAAGTCTATCTGGGTGTGACCCCGGAAGGTTTCGCCAAGTGGAACGAAGGCGAGCAAGTCGTTGCATTCATGTACAAAAAAGCCGAAATGACCGGCTTCCAGACCACCACCGGTATGGCCCAGGGCAAGTTTATTGTGAGCAACGACAAGGCTACTAACGCATTCAACAACCACGGCCTGTTTGAGGGTATGGACACGTCGAGCCTGTCCGCCGAAGAACAGAACATGATTACCAATCCGGACGCCGTGAGTGCAGCCACTTTCGTTGGTCTGGTGGGCAAACTGGTTGAGGAGGGCAAACAATGAAAATGAAAAAGCTCAATATCGCGATGGCGCTGGCTCTCGCTTCCGCCGGTGCGCAGGCTGGTGGCCCGCTATATATCCACGAGCCGACCATGCAGCCATACAAGTGGGATACATCAAAGGGTGATATCCCGGTATACACCGACGGCGGCCCGATGACCCCCACCGCCGATGGTGGCGAGGCGCCTGCGTTTACCGTGAACTACGACGGCACCGTGTTTCTGACCATCGAACAGGCCAATGCGGTTACCGCCAAGGCAATTGCCGAATGGTCCAACGTTGAAACCTCAACCCTGTCGATGACCATTCAGGGCACCATCGAACAGCAGACCGGTATCGCCGACGTCAACGAAACCAACGTTGGCGAAATCTATTCGAAGGAAAACGGTTACGGTTTCTGGGTCAACTACGACACCGACGGGGAGATCCTTGAGCAGTATTTCGGTGTGCCGAAAAACCAGGTGCTGGGTATTGCCTTCCCCGAGTGGGCGGACGAAGAGACCGGTGAGATTACCGAAGCCACCGCGCTGATGAACGGCTGGTTTGTGGATATCAGTGATACCGAAGGCGAAAAGGTTGCCGGTGTATTCACCCACGAATTCGGCCACGCCATGAACATGTCGCACTCCCAGGCCAATGGCCACTTCAGCTACATGGCCGCTGGCTATCGCCCATACTACGACGGCGTCCCCGGGTGTGACACTGCAAATGTGTTCAACGGCTCACAGGTTCCGTCCGCAGATACCATCGAAACCATGTTCCCGTTCATCAATGTGCGCGGCGAGGCAGGACGACAGCAGGCGAGCATCAGTGTGCGCGATGACATCGTCAACATTTCCGACCTGTACCCCACCGATGCATACAAAACCCAGTACGGTTCCATCACCGGCAAGCTGTACCTGAAAGACGGCGTCAGTGAATACTCCGGCATCAATATGGTGGCGCGTAACATCGACAACCCTATGTACGACGTGATCACCCAGCAGTCCGGCAACATGACCCAGGGTATGGTCGGTCCGGACGGTACCTTTACCATCAATGGTCTGCAGCCGGGCGCGCGTTACGTACTGTATACCGACACCATCAAGGCTGGTGGTTACCCGACTCGCCCGACCGCCATTGTCTCCGAGGCCGAATACTGGAATGCCGGTGAAAGCACCAACCCGGGTGAGGACCGCGCCTGTAATTTCACCCCGATTACCGTCCAGGCCGGTGAGACCAAACACACCGATATGTACTTCAACGGTTATCAGGATGGCATCCAGTACACACCACTGGTAGAAGCGTTTGTTACCGATCTGGCCAAGAATGGCAAGAAGGCATTCGGTATCGTAGGCAACGGCATTCCGTTTGTTTATGACTCGGTACAGAAGAACTACGCCTTGCACCCGAATGTAGATGTGCGCACCAATGGCGGCAAGATGAACAAAAATGCCACCAAGGCGGTGATTACTGCAGACCTGGATAACAATGGCATCCGCGAGCCGGCAATGTGGGACCTGCTCAGCAACAAACTAGAGCCAATGCAGGACCTGAACGGCAACACCTGTGGTGGTTCAGGTTCACTCGGAACCCAGTCCGCAGCCGTGTGGGATATGGACGATAGTGGCGAAGTCATGGTCGGCCTTGGCTACAAGGATGTGGACGGTGACGGTATCTGTCAGCGCTCTGGTACTGGTGAAATGGTGCCGGTCAAATGGGACAAGCACGGCAATATCGAGGAACTTCCCTACGACCTCCCCGGCTTCGTGCAGTGGGTGCGTGCAGATCGCATTTCCGGTGACGGCAGCGTGATCACCGGTTCCAGCACCTACAAACAGGTGGCCTGGGTCAATGGTGAGTTCCGCGATATCTATGCCGAATTCGGTGCCAAAAACGCCACCGCAATGACACGCGACGGTGGTATCGTTGCCATCGACACTGATACCGGCGTCAAGCTGTGGAATACCAAAACCGATGAACTGGAAGATCTGGGCGGCCTGACCTGGTGTGAGGATATGGACTACAACCATTTCTTCCTGGGTAACCTGTGTACCAACCCGATCTACGGTCCGGAATTCGTACAGAGTAATTTTGGCCCGATCACGGTAATGCCCACCGACATGAACGATGACGGTTCTGTAATCGTCGGTCGTGCCGGCGGCTACTTCACCGGCTTTATCGGCGGGGTCTACCTGGACGGTATCGGCTGGATTAACACCCGTGACTTCTTTGCCAAGCAGGGTGTGGTTGAGGCGTCCCAGTACCCGGCGGACAACCCCCTGGCGCTGAGTGGTGACGGTTCGGAAATGATGGGTAACCTGGCTGGTGCCACCATTACTTTCGATATCAATATGGACACCGCCTTCGTGTGTGAAAATGGGCAGGATCGAGAAGTCAGCTTCCCGAAACAGCTCATTGCCGAGGTTAAGAATGGTGCCGAATTCGGCCGCTGTGCACACCTCAATGACTGATTGACGTCAGCCATCTAAAGAAAAGCCCGCCTTCACGGCGGGCTTTTTTATGCCCGAACAAAGCAGCTGAGGCTGCTTTTTTGTTGTCTATATGGTTTGCTAGCGAGCTGTAAATTTACTCTCCGCAATTTGGAGTCGAACGAGTGCAATCTTCTGATCAACCGGTAATCGGTCTCGCTCTGGGCAGCGGTGCTGCCAAAGGATTTGCCCATATAGGTGTGCTCAAGGTGCTGGATGAAATGGGTATTCGCCCGAGCGTTGTCGCCGGTACCTCCATGGGTGCATTTGTCGGCGCGGCCTACGCCGCAGGGTGCCTGGACAAAATGGAAGACTGGGTGCGTCAGCTGGATAACTGGAAAGTATTTTCCCTGCTGGATATCAACTGGTCGCTCAGCGGTGGTGTGATTGGTGGCATCAAACCATTTCGCAGCTTCTTTGAGGACTTCGAGTTCACGGATATAGAGGAGCTTCCCCTGCCCTTCACCGCCGTGGCTACCGACCTGCACAGCGGCCAGGAAATCTGGCTACAACAGGGCAATCTGCAGGACGCGGTCAGTGCCTCCTGCTCCATTCCGGGCCTGTTGTCCCCCAAATCCCTGGCGGGGCGCTGGTTGGTTGATGGCGCCGTTGTGAATCCTGTGCCGGTGGATGTGTGTCGTGCAATGGGGGCTACCACTGTGATCGCAGTGGATGTAACCGAAGATGCGGCGCCCCGTGGCAAACGAGAACAGGGCGAAGTGCGCAGTGTGATCAGTACCCAGTCTTCGTCTGCCGAGGAGTTAACGCTCGAGGTGGAAAGTGAGGAGATTGCCCGTCTGGAGCCGGAGAATGATGAGCACAGCGAAGACCACGGCGTTGCCAGTAGTTTTACCCGGCTGGTGGAACAGGGACGGGAGCAACTGAACAGCTTGCGCTCCCGTCGGGAGGCGCGGGCCACACCGCCCGGCATGTTCGACACCATGCGTCAGGCCATGGAGATTCTCGAGCGTCGCCACAAGCGCACGCGCATGATGGGCTCGCCACCGGATGTACTGATCATGCCGAAAGTGGGACCCATCGGCGGCAATGAATATGCCCGCGCCGGAGAGGCGATCGAGCTGGGGGAAACCGAAGCCCGTCGCCTGCGCACCTGGATAGAGGATATGGTGTACCGAAAGTGAATCGTCTCATTCGCGCACTAGCTGCCGCTGTCGCACTGATCTTGCCCCATTCTGCTGTAGGCGGTGACCGCACATGGTTTGAATACCAGTCCGAAAATTTCACTGTCTATTCCGATGTGCCCGAGCCCAGGGTCAACGCGCTGATGCGCGATCTGGAGCGTTTTCGCCGCGCCGCCCTCGCTTTTACCGGATTGGAGGAAATCCCGGAAAACCGCAACCTGCAGGTTTTCCATTTTCGCAACTCGGGCGAGTTCGAAAAATTTTCCGGAGATCGCAAAATCGCGGGCTTTTACCGGGAGACCTGGCAGGGGCCGGTTATATTCTCCCGCGATGGCGATCACGGGATTACTGGTTCCGGGCTGATTTTTCACGAATATGTGCACCACCTGACGCGTGAGCACAGTGGAATGACTTATCCGCGCTGGTATTCGGAGGGGTTCGCCGAGTTGCTGGCGAGCGCGGAGTTGCAAAAAAATTCGGTCGTGGTCGGCGGTATTCCCGAGTGGCGTCTGAGTGCCTGGGCCAGCGAGGAACCGCTCACCGTCGAACAGCTTCTGCATCCGCCATCGATCGGCGTCGCAACGAATGGCGACGATAGCCGTTACTGGAACAACTACTATGCCAGCGCCTGGCTGTTGACCCATTACCTGCAACTGGGCCACCACGCGGGACACCCGGATTACCGCGCAGCCAGCGAAAGCTACTTAAAGGCGGTCGCCGCCGGTGATGACCCGGTAAAAATCTTCGAAGAGCATTTCAATAAAAGTGTACGGGAAATGCAGGCGGAAATACGTGCCTACATGCGTGATGACATCCTGCGTCACAAGCTGGACATTGCCGACTACTCCTATTCGATACCCCGTCGCGCCGTTACCGACAACGAACATCTGTTCCTGCTTGCGAATGAGGCAATGGAATTTGGCCGAGCACAGTTGGCCATGGACTATCTACAGCAGAGCAAAAAACACGATCTGGGCTGGCAGGAAAACCTCACCGCCATGGCGGTGCTGCACGCTGAGCAGAAGGACTTCAAATTCGGTGAAAAAATTGCGCAGGATATCGGTGAATATGGAATGGTCAGCCACCTTACCGCAGCTAACCTGGCCCGCTTTTACCTGCTGAGACTGCAGTCATTGACCCTGACCCGGGACTGGGATGACGACCACTACGCAGCGGCAAAAAAGTACGCAAAAATCGCAGTACAGGCGGGGCCGGACTATTTGCCGGCGTATCGCACCCTGTGGACTGTTTATCAATTGAAAGGGGAAAGCGAACCGGCACTGCAGATTATGCTGAGCGCCCATCAGCAGGAGCCCAATCACCTCAACCTGAATGCTGCGATTGGTTTTTATCTCGCGCATCTTGATCGGATTGCCGACGCTCGCCCGTATTTGGAGCGAGTTATTGCCTGGAGTCATTCCGATGATTTGCGTTCCCGCGCGCAAGATATTCTGCAGTAAACAGCGACAAACCACCCATCCAACAGTGAGTATTTTACCGCTGTCTATCGCAATGACCCCAGGTGATTTTTTGTATTGGGAAACCTAGGGTTTAGCCTCGATGATCAGGTTTGCCATGGATCGGGTCGCAACCCGTGCCTGACTGAAGCCGGCGCTTTCAAGTACTCCGGTAAGCCTGCCGGGGCCAGCCTGAGCACCCAATGCCAGCCCGACCTTCTGGGATTTTGAGCAGGGGGTACAAAGAAAAGTCGACCCAGCATAAAAAAGTGCGCTGAGCGGATTCAGGTTTTTTTCCAATTGGTCTTCGGCCAGTGGTTCGACTAAAAGAACGCTACCATCGGGTTTTATTACATCACGCGCAGCCTGGGCTGCGCCTACCGGATCGCCCATGTCGTGCAGGCAATCGAAGTAACAAACGAGATCAAAGGGCCCTTGCGGAAGCGACTGGGCCTTGGCAACCAGAAATTCCACCCGGTCGGATACCCCTGCGTCTGCCGCCGCCTGCACCGCCGCATTGATAGACTCCTGATGATAGTCGATGCCGATAAAGCGTGATTCAGGAAAGGCCTTGGCCATGATTATGGTAGATGCGCCGTGGCCGCAACCTACATCAAGCACGCTGCCACCCGCGTTCAGTTTTTCGGTGATTCCGGGAAGTTGCTTGAGCCAGTCTTCTACCAGAAAAGTGTCATAACCCGGACGGAAAAACCGCTCGATACCGTGAAACAGGCACTGATGGTGCTGGTGCCAGCCAAACCCTGCTCCGGTCTTAAACACGTTAGCGATCTCATCCGCTGAATGATACATGGTGCGAACTACCGAAGCTGCGGCGGCCATAAACGCGGGGGAATTCTCGTCTGCCAGTACCGCAACCCGTTCTGGTGGCAAGATAAACGTACCCCCGGCAGGTTCGTAATCGAAATAGCCAATCGCGGCCAAGCCGCTGGCCCATTCGCGCACATAACGTGCGTCGAGATTGCACCGTTGCGCCAGGCGTTCCGCGGTGGCCGGTCCCTTGGCGAGGGCTTTGAATAACCCCAGCTGATCGCCGACATATACAAGCGCATGTGCGCCAGCAGCGGCCAGGTCGCTGAGCACGCGCCCGGCAAATTCTTCTACTTTTTCAAAATCGACAACGGGTGTATTACTTGCGGATTCCATATCCGGGGAGAGCGTTTCCATCGTATACGTCCTTTATCTAGAAAATTTTTGGGGGGACTTCAACGAGATCAACGGCGTAGCTGCTCGTCCGATGAGCATCGATAACCCGAGCGTACCGCAAACACTTCAGCGACTTCCCGAGTGCCGGGTTAAAAAGTCATACGAATCGACGAGTAGTGAGATTGCGGCTGTTATGCATGTACAAGGAGTGGTAATGGACGACAGATAAACGCGGGCTGGGAGTGTGGGGCTCGAATGGGAATAAAAAAACCCGCGATTTCTCGCGGGTTTTTCCGATTTTTGCAAACGATTGCGGATAGGGAAATCAGTGCACCCAGTGGTGACGCTGCTGCTTTTCCTGAATCGCTTCCGCGGTGGGCGTGGGCATGGCGCTCACCGGCAGGCGTTCGTGGAAGAACGCCAGGCGCTCGTCCCCGTTTACTTCGTTCATGGTGGCCGCATCGAACACCTTGCCGTTGATTACGGTGTATTTCACCTGCTCGGACAGGCGCAGGTTTTCCAGCGGATTGCCATCCACCACGATGATATCCGCCAGTTTGCCGGCTTCCAGGCTGCCGATGTCTTTATCCATACCCAGGTAGCGGGCGCCGTCGATGGTGCCGGCGCGGAACGCTTCCCACGGGGTGAAGCCGCCCTGCTCCATCATCCACAGCTCCCAGTGGGCGCCGAGGCCTTCACGCTGGCCGTGGGCACCGATATGTACGGTGACGCCTTTTTCGCGCAGCTGTTTAGCGTGGTGGGCCACGTCCACATGGTTGTAGTGGTGGTCCGGCGCGGTGGGGCGACGGATGGAACGCGGGTTGACGATAAAGTCCGGGGTGTAGCGCGTCAGGCGATCGTTCTTCCACACCTCGGTGCGGTCGTACCAGTAATACTCACCGGAGAGACCGCCGTAAGCCACCACAAAGGTCGGGGTGTAGCCGACGCTGGTCTGGCCCCACAGCTGTTCCACGTCGGAGTAGATATTGGCGATTGGCAGAGAGTGCTCCACACCGGTGTGGCCATCCACAATCATATTCATGTTGTGCTGGTACTTGCCGCCACCTTCCGGAACCACCATCAAGCCGAGCTTGCGACCCGCTTCCAGCACCTGCTGGCGCTGTTCGCGACGCGGCTGGTTGTAGCTCTTCACGGAGATCGCGCCCATTTCCTTGAGGCGGCCCACATGGAACTCAGCGTCTTCCAGGCTGTTGATCTTGGCCTTGTAGCCCGGGCCCTTGGCACCGTAAAGGATGGTGCCGGTAGAGAAGATGCGCGGACCGTTGATGATGCCGGCCTTCTGCATTTCCGCGGCGGAGAAGATCTCGCTGCTGTCGTTGGACGGGTCGTGAATGGTGGTCACCCCGAACGCCAGGCTGGAATACAGGTTCCAGTTCTGCTGCGGGATGATTTCCTCGCGCCCCTGGGCGCCGTGGGCGTGAGCGTCAACGAGGCCCGGCAATACGGTCTTGCCGGTGACATCGATGCGCTGGGCACCCGCGGGAATTTCCACCTCACCGGCGGAGCCCACTGCGACGATGCGGTTGCCGCGGAACAGCACCACGCCGTTTTCGATGACTTCCTGCGCGGTTTCCGCATCGCGCATGGTCACCACAGTGCCGCCGGTCAGGGCCACCAGCTTGCCGCTGTTGGCGAATTGCTGTTTGAAACCGAGGTCGATACCTTCGCTGACCGGCTCCGGCAGCTGTTCCGGCGCGCCGGCGACAAAATCAAATGCTTCCTTGAGGTTGCGCTCGTACAGCTTGGGGCCGTGGGACCAGCCCAGGGTCTGGCTGTTGGCTGACCAGTGCAGGTTCTCACCCGCCCGCTTGGACACCTGGGTGACCTTTACCGCGCTGGCTTTGGGCCCGATGGATTCGGACTTGCCGGTGTGCATAAACGGCGCGGCAAACGCCTTAAAGTCCTGGGTGAAGGCCACCCAGCGGCCGTCCGGGGACAGGCGGAATGAGGTGATCTCGGCGCCATGCAGGTGCTCGCGCTCGTCCTTGCCGCGGGTGTCGACGCTCTTGAACACCCGTTTGCCACCGTCGCCGTAGACGTATTCGGAGAAATAGATGCGCTCGCCGTCGGCACCAAAATGTGGCTCGTAGCCGGATTTGGCGATGCGGCGCTGCCAGTCACCGCCTGCATCCGCGAGGTAGATGCCCGGCTCCAGGGAGTATTCCGGGCTCAGCAGGTAGCCGCCGGTAAAGCGACGGAAGGCCACGGTTTCACCGTCCGGGGAGAAGCTCGGTTCCACATACAGCCCGGGTTCGCGGGTGATGGTCTTGCCGCGACCGTTGCGTGCGGACACCACACGCACCTGACCGAGGCCTTCATCGTCCCAGGTTACGTAGGTGATCTGCTTGCCGTCCCGCGACCAGCTGGGATAGAACTCGAACTGCTCATCCTGACGGGTCAATCGGCGACGTTCGCCGCTGTTTGCATCCTGAACGTAAATCTTGCCCAAAGCCTGGAAGGCGATCTGTTTGCCGTCCGGCGACTTCTGCGCCCAGCGGATCATCTTCACGTCGAATGCATCCGGGGCTACGTCTACCGGGAAACGCACCGCGTCGGCGACCTTTTTCTCGGTCTTGATGTGCGCGACGATTTCCCGTGCACCGCGCTCCAGGCTACTGCCGTCCGCGTTGATGCGCAGGAATTTACCGCCGCTCCACACGATCAGGGATTCTCCGTCCGGCATCCAGTCGTATTGCACATAGTTGCCGTGGGAGCCGAAGGTCTCCTGCAGGTCGCGCTCGAGGCCGGAGTAGATCGGCTTTTCCAGACCGCTGGTGAGGTCTTTTACAAACAGGGAGGTCTGGTCGTCCTGACGGCGGATAAATGCCAGTTGTTTGCCGTCGGGGGATGGAACCGGGGCGATGGCGCCGCCGGGGCCGGAGATAAAGGTCTCTTCCTTGCCGTCCTCCAGGTCGTAGCGGTTGATGGCAAAGATCTGCTGGGTGGAGTTCTTGTTGTACTCCCACACGGTGCCCGGGGTGGTGTCGATGGCGTAATAAATGTAGCGGCCGTCCGCGGAGAACACCGCATCGGAGATATTCTTCTGCGCGATATCGCCGCCAAGGCGCGCCTTGATCTGGCGGCCTTCACCCCCGCCGTAGTGGTACATCCAGATTTCGCCCGCGGGGATGCTGCGGCCGGACATGAAGCCCTTGCGCGCTACCAGGTACTGGCCGTCGGGGCTGAAACTGGGAGCGTGTACCAGGTTTTCGCGCTCGGTGGTCAACTGGCGCAGGTTCTCGCCATTGCGGTCCATCAGCCAGATGTTGTCGGCGCCGTCGCGGTCGCTCACGAACACGATCGACTTGCCGTCGGGGCTGAAGCGCGGCTGGGTATTCCACGCGATTTCGCTGGTGATGGCCCTGGCGTCGCCGCCAGTTACCGGCATTTCGTAAATATCACCCAGCATATCGAAGATGATGGTTTTGCCATCGGGACTGATATCCAGGTTGCTCCAGGTGGTCTCGCGGGTATCCAGGGGAATGAATTTGAACTCGTAGGGTGGCTTGTTCACATCCCACTTGTCCGCCTCTTTTTTGGCGTCTTCTGCGGCTGCGGCCAGCGGTAGGGTAAGAGCGAGGCCGGCGCCGCCGATCAGGCGTGCGAGCTGGCTGATTTTGGTTTTTATCATTCAGGGCTCCTGGATTACTGGAGTTGTCTTGACGTCGCGACTGCCGGCTATGGCGCCGCTGTTTAAAAAATGACTGTTTCGCCAAATTACCGCAATTGTGGCAAAAGACAACGAATCTGCGCCGAATAGGAGAAAACTCGGGATATCGGGTCGTTACCGGATTTTTGCCTGTGGGGCGTTGGAGTGGCACGGCAACGCACCGCCGTAGACACTGACTAAACTGGGATAAAAGGTGCCGCAACGGGCCACCTTCCCAGTTGCGGACCACCTATGAGTCACCACAAGGATCGAGCGCGCCCCAAGAGTGATCGCCAGATTCTCTCCGAGCAGATGGATGAGAGCCTGCGCGAGTATCACCGCGACAACAAAGCGCTGATACTCTCGTCAATGTCTGCGGGCATGGAGATTGGTTTCAGCATCTTTCTGATGGCGGCCTTTTACAGCCACTTCCACGCCAGTATTTCCCATCAGCTGTTGTACCTGCTCGCGGCGCTGAGTTACCCGGTTGGCTTTATGTTGGTCATTATTGGCCGCTCAGACCTGTTCACTGAGCACACCACGCTCGCGATCCTGCCGGTGCTCGATGGCCGCAAGACGGTGCGGCAATTATTGCGGGTATGGGGGCTGATTTACGCGGGTAACCTGCTGGGTGCGGCCGTGTTCAGCGCGCTGTTTGTACAGTTTGTGGGGATGACCGATCGCTTCGATGAGTCCGTGTTCGGCTACTACGGCCAAAAAATGACCGCGGATAGTGTCAGTGGGCAGTTTCTGGGAGCGATATTTGCCGGATGGCTGATGGGGTTGCTGGCGTGGATGGTGACCTCATCTACCGAGACCATGAGTCGTATTGCCGCGGTGGCGATTATTACCTTTGTGATCGGTCTCGGCGGCCTGCCCCACTGTATTGCCGGCGCTGTCGGTATGTTCTGCGCCTGGTTCGCCAAGAGCACCACCGTGGGGTTGGTGGATGTGCTGCAGTTCCTCGCGATTGCCACAGTGGGGAACACCATCGGAGGTTCAATATTCGTGGGGCGAGTGAAGTACAGCTTTACCGCTCCGCGCAATGGACGGTGATACCAGGTAATCAGCCAATGTAGGAGGCGTCGGTGGTAAACACCACGTCAAACTCCTGTTCGGCGACGAATTCTGCCATGCGCTCCGTCAGTTGTTCCCGCCACGCATCCGCCTGCTCGATCCCCGCGGTGTTATGCGCTTCGCTGAGCAAAATACGCGCGTGCAAATACACCGAGCGACCGATCTTGGTGATGCTGAGCGACCATTCCTCCCCCGGGATATCGTGCATGGCATCGCGAAATGCGCGCCGGATTTTTCGCTGTACGTCGATCGGCGGTGCCGCCAGCAGTACTTCCATCAGGTTGCGGATCAGGATGCGCAGCGGAACCGGCAACATCACCATCACCATGATGATTACCATCCACGAATCCACATATGGCAACTGGTCCCCAAGCGCTTCGCCAAATAGCCACACCAGGGTGAACGCGATAAGCACCACACCACTGAGCACGCCGTCCATCATCCAGGCAAACGCGTCTACTTCTATCAGCGTTGAGCCCGTGTGCCTGGCAATACGCCGCAGCACCAAAAAGACGGCGAGACAACCGCTACTGGCGATGGCGGCGTAAATCGTCGCCATTCCCGCATCCAGATTCCGCCCGCCCTGATACAGCGCTGCTATCGCCGAAGACAGTGCCATCACCATTACACCCAGGATCACCATGCTCTGCAGCACGTTGAAAGCGGGCTCAAAGCTGGCATAGCCGAACGGGAAGCGCCGGTCCGCACTGCGACGGATCAGTCGCGATACCACCAGCATCATCAGTGACATGACGAAGCTCACCAGTGAGAAAACACCGTCCAGAAAGATTGCGGTGGATCCGGTCCAGTGGGCGAAGCCGAAGCCCAGCGCCGCCATGAACAGGCAGCCCACAATCGACAGCCACAAGCCGCGTGTTTCCATCGTTTCAGTATTCCCGTTGCTAAGTGTCGTAAAAATAGGATCAGCGAAATTCTAGATGCGTTTTACCTACGCAACACGGCCTGTACTTGTGGAGTCGGGGTGAAGTGGCCACAATTCGCAGCCATTCTTAGTAAACAGTTGTTCGACCAGGTACTTCTATGGCCATCGATATCGTCATCCTCGCTGCCGGCAAAGGCACCCGTATGCGCTCCGACCTGCCCAAGGTGCTGCACCCCATTGGCGGTGTACCGATGTTGGGACGGGTGATTGAGGCAGCAAAAGGACTCGGGGATGTCGCGATCACCGTGGTGATCGGTCACGGTGCGGAGCTGGTACGCGAGCGATTCGCCGACAGCGGCGTGCAGTTTGTGGAGCAGACCGAACAGCTGGGTACCGGCCACGCGGTGGCCCAGGCGATTCCCAATTTCCGTCCCGGCAGCACGGTACTGGTGTTGTACGGCGATGTTCCACTGGTGAAAACCTCAACCCTGCAGGACCTGCTCAAGGCCTCCGCGAGTGGCCCTGCACTGCTGTCGGTGGTAATGGATGACCCCAGCGGCTATGGCCGTATCGTGCGTGACACCGTCAACGCGGTGCAGGCAATCGTGGAAGAGAAAGACGCCGATGACGCTACCCGCACCATCCGCGAAATCAACACCGGTATCCTCGCTGCCCCCGGCGACCTGCTCGCCCAGTGGCTGCCGGAACTCTCCAACGACAACGCCCAGGGCGAGTACTACCTGACCGACGTGATTGCGCGCTCGGTAAGCGAGAATATCGCCGTTGCCGGCGTGATCGCCGAAGATCCCGACGAAGTTGCCGGCGTAAACAGCCGAGCCCAGCAGGCAGAGCTGGAGCGTGCGCTGCAGCGGGAGCAGGCGGAGACGCTGATGGCTGCCGGGGTGACGCTGCTGGATCCGGCGCGTATCGACATCCGTGGCCAGCTGGAATGCGATAGCGATGTAAGCATCGATATCAACTGTATTTTCGAGGGCCAGGTGAAGCTCGGCGCTGGGGTCAAAATCGGCCCCAACTGCCTGCTGAAGAACTGTGCATTGGCGGCGGGCACGGTGCTGGAAGCCAGCTCGATTGTTGAGGATGCGATGGTAGGCGAGGCCTGCACAGTGGGACCTTTCGCCCGCCTGCGCCCGGGTACCGAACTCGCTAACGGTGCCAAGGTGGGTAATTTCGTCGAGACCAAGAAAGCGAAAATCGGTCTCGGCAGCAAGGTAAACCACCTCTCCTACATCGGCGATGCGGAGGTGGGTGAAGGCGTCAATATCGGCGCCGGTACCATCACCTGTAACTACGACGGTGTGAACAAATCCAAAACCCTGATCGGCGATGGCGCCTTTATCGGTTCCAATTCCGCGCTGGTCGCCCCAGTGGAAATTGGCGCCGGGGCTACCATCGGTGCTGGTTCAACCATTACCCGCGAAGTGAGTGCTGACGAACTGGCAGTGGCGCGTGGCAAGCAGCGCAATATTGCGGGCTGGCAGCGACCTACCAAGAAGTCATGAGCTCCTTGGCCCGGGTGCTTGAAGATGTCTGGGTGGCGGCGGAGCACCGGGTGCAGATTTTCAGGACCGCTACGAGTACATCCATGTAAGCTGCGTCGCAAACGTCCCTGTTTACGACGCTCCTGAAAATCTGCACCCGGCACCCCTCCTTCAGTCTTCCCTTCCTTACTCCGTAGCGAAAACGAATACCCGGTGATTTGTCATCCCGGAACTTTGATAAAACGCACCCCGTAACGTCCTGCCGGCAAAGAACCCCCAACTACACTAAAAGCATCGGAATTCAGGGAACCCAAGCCGATGCTCAAACCTCGCCTGCAGCTCCAGGCTTCCTTCGATATCGCGCGTCTGCAATTCCTGGATAAACAGGGTCAGGCAACCCAGCCCCTGCCGGAATTTGCCACTCCGGAGTGGCTCAGCTATTGCCTGCGCCAGATGCAGCTCGCCCGCCTGGTGGATGACCGAGCGGTAAAACTGCAGCGCACCGGCCGCCTTGGCACCTACCCCTCCTCACTCGGGCAGGAAGCCATCGGCGTCGCCACCGCCAATGCCATGATCGGCGAAGACATCTACTGTCCCTACTACCGGGAAACCGGCGCCTTTCTCGAGCGCGGCGTACTGATCGAGGAGATTCTCGCCAACTGGGGCGGCGACGAGCGCGGGCAGAACTTTCAACACCAACCCGGCGACCTTCCCGTGTGTATTCCTATCGCCACCCAGGCCCTGCACGCGGCCGGTGTCGCCTTTGCGCTCAAATATCGCCACACACAGGATGGCCGGCCACTGCAGGTAGCCGTCGCCAGTTCCGGTGAAGGCGCCACCTCCAAGGGGGATTTCTACGAGGCTATGAATCTCGCCGGCGCCTGGCAGCTGCCGGTGGTGTTCGTGGTAAACAACAATCAGTGGGCCATTTCCGTCCCGCGCCATGCCCAGACCGGTACCCAGACTATCGCCCAGAAAGGCATTGCCGCGGGCATCCCCGCCCTGCAGGTAGATGGCAACGATGTAGTAGCCGTCGCCTGGGCAGTGCGGGACGCCATCGCCCGCGCGCGCCAGGGGGACGGTCCGGCGCTGATCGAGGCCATGACCTATCGTCTTTGCGATCACACCACCGCCGACGACGCCAGTCGCTACCGCAGTGCGCAGGAACTGGAGGATGCCTGGCAGTGGGAGCCGATCAAACGACTGGATAGCTATCTGCGCGCTCAGGGCCTGTGGAGCGATGCCAAAAAGCAGGATCTGGATCGGGAGCTGGCGCAGATCATGGAGGCCGCGCTGGATCGCTGGGAGTCCCGCGACCCGGAACCGGCGACAGCCATCTTCGATCACCTGTATGCCCAGCTGCCGGCTGCGTTTTACGAACAGTACGACCAGCTGCGCGATGAGCAGGCGCAAACGGCGAACCGGGGGGAGTAGATGGGAGAAGAAACCAAGGCGATCACCCTGGTGGAGGCTGTGACCCAGGCACTGGCCCACGAACTGGAGCGGGACCGCGACGTTGTGGTGTTCGGTCAGGATATTGGTGCCAACGGTGGCGTATTCCGGGCAACAGACGGATTACAGCAGCGATTTGGTGGCGCGCGCGTACTGGATACCCCGCTGGCGGAAACCATGATTGCCGGTATTGCCGTGGGCATGGCCACCCAGGGACTTCGGCCGGTGGCCGAGTTCCAGTTTATGGGTTTTATCTACCCCGGCCTCGACCATATCCTCAATCACGCTGCGCGCATGCGCAACCGCACCCGCGGTCGCCTGTCCTGTCCCATTGTGTATCGCGCGCCCTACGGCGGTGGTATCCACGCGCCGGAGCATCACTCCGAGAGCACCGAAGCCTTGTTTGCCCATATCCCCGGCTTGCGCGTCGTGGTGCCCTCTTCCCCGGCGCGGGCCTACGGATTGCTGCTGGCCGCGATACGCGATCCCGATCCGGTGCTGTTTCTCGAGCCCAAACGCATCTACCGCGCGGCGAAGCAACCAGTGCCGGACAACGGCGAGGCGCTGCCACTGGACTGCGCCTTTACCCTGCGCGAGGGCAGCGACCTCACCCTGATTGCCTGGGGCGCCAGTGTGCGGGAAACCCTAGCCGCTGCGGAGCAACTGTCCAGCGAGGGTATTGAGGCGGAGGTCATCGACCCCGCTACCCTCAAGCCCCTGGATATTCACACCATCATCGACTCCCTGGAAAAGACACGCCGCTGTGTTGTGGTGCATGAGGCCGCGCGCTTCGGCGGGCTCGGCGCGGAGATCGTAGCGCAGGTACAGGAATACGCCTTCGACCTGCTGGAGGCACCGGTGCAGCGCGTAACCGGCTACGACACCGTGATGCCCTATTACCAGTTGGAAAACACTTACCTCCCCGGTGTAGAGCGAATTCTGGCCGGCGCTCGCGCCGCGCTGAACTATGCGCGGGAGGGAGAGTGATGAAGATCTTCCGGTTGCCCGACCTGGGCGAGGGACTGCCCGATGCGGTCATCCGCGAATGGCATGTGGATGAGGGCGACACCGTCAAGGCAGACCAGGTTCTGGTCAGCGTGGAAACCGCCAAGGCACTGGTGGAAGTGCCCTCGCCGTTTGCCGGCACCGTGCAAACCCTGTTCGCCGCCGAGGGTGAGACACTGGAAACGGGGCAGCCGCTGATCGGTTTTGCGGAAGCTGAATCGCATGCCGGTGAGGCGCCGGCACGCCAGCCGCCTCCCGCAGAGCCGGCCAGCGATAGCGGTACCGTCGTTGGCAAGATTGAGCAGGGCAGCGAAGCCCTCGCCGTCGAGCAACGCCCAATCACCAGCCGTCCTCGCTGCGCCACTCCCGCAGTGCGTGCTCTGGCGCGTCGCCTCGGTGTCGACCTGGATAGCCTGCACCCCTCCGGCGCCCGCTTCAGCGAAGCGGAAGTCCGCGCCGCCGCCCGCGGCGAAACGCTGCCAAGGTGGAGTGAAAAGGCGGATAAAAGTAGTGAAAAATTGCCAAAAAACGTCGAAATTACCGATTCTTCGCGATCCTCAGCGGAAACGGCTCCAGCCCGCCGCGCCATGGTGATGGCGATGAATCGCGCCCGCGACCAGGTGTGCCCGATGACCCTGTTCGACGAGGTCGATATCTCCGATTGGCCTAAAGGCATCAGCCCCACCCTGTACCTGCTCAAAGCGATTGCTCACGCCGCCGCGGAAGAGCCGAATCTGAATGCCCATTTTGAAAACGAAACCCTGGAGCCGAAAACCCCGGTAAACGTGGGCCTGGCGGTGGACGCACCCAAAGGTTTATTCGTCCCGGTACTGCAAGACATCGGCGCCCAGTCCGACGAAGCGATACTGGAGAGCATTGCCCGCTTCAAACAACAGGTCGAGGCAGGCGCCATCCCGCAGAAAGAACTTCAGGGCGCCACCATCCACCTCTCGAACTTCGGCAGCCTCGCCGGCCGTTTTGCCACCCCGATCGTCGTGCCACCCCTGGTATGCATTGTCGGCGCCGGCCGCGCGCACAAGGCGGTGCTTCCCCACAAAGGCAAGGCGCGGGTGCGCAAACTGCTGCCACTGTCCATCACCGCCGACCACCGAGCCGTTACCGGCGGCGAACTGGCGAGATTCCTGAAGGCACTGAAGAAATACCTGGAAACCGCCTCGTAGTGAGATGCGTTTCTCCAAATTCGGGTTGTGATATTAAATTTCGGTTTGCTATCCTTAACTTACGAATCGAAACTTAAGCAGCCATGTCCAAACGCAACACCCAACAGCGCCGCCATCAGATACTGCAGCAGATCAACGAAGCCGGCGAAGCCAGTGTCGAAGCACTGGCACGCCAGTTCGAAACCTCAGAAGTTACGATCCGAAAGGATCTGGCGGCGATGGAAGACAGTGGCTTGCTACTGCGCCGTCACGGCGGCGCCATCCCCCTGCCCCGGGAACTGGTTGCCGAGGACCCGCTCTCTATCACCAAGCGTGCCATCGGCCGCGCCGCCGCCGAACTGATCCGCGACCACAACCGCATCGTCATCGACTACGGCCGCACCACCACCGGACTGATCACCGAGCTCGACAAAAAACGCGGCCTGGTGGTCATGACCAACTCCCTGCACGTCGCCAACCAGCTGCGGGAACTGGAAAACGAGCCCACCCTGCTGATGACCGGCGGCACCTGGGACCCCCACTTTGAAGCCTTCCAGGGACAGGTGGCGGAACAGGTCCTGCGCGGCTACGACTTCGACCAGGCGTTTATCGGTGCCGACGGCATCGACCTGGAGCGCGGCACCTGCACATTTAACGAGCAGATCGGGCTCTCGCGGGTGATGGCTGACGTCGCCCGCGAAGTCATCGTGATGGCGGAGTCGAGCAAGGTTGGAAGAAGAATCCCCAATCTCGAATTGAGCTGGGAGATGTTCGGCACCCTGGTGACCGACAGCGGAATTGACGACAAGGTTTGCGCGCAGCTGGAAAACCGAGGCCTGCGCGTAATCTGTGCGGAAGTGAATTAAACAACGAAGTCGAGTGTGTAAAACACACTGAAGCATGACGAGAAGGTGGTGATACCGGGTGCAGGCTTGCGAGACCTTCACTGCCATGGATGGCGGTGCAGAGCCCCCAAGGATGGGTACACGGCGTGTCTTGCAAACCTGCACCCGGTAGCGCCGCCGCCACCGGACTAAAACCCGGAGGCACTAACAAACGAGGCTAAAAAAATGTGTGGAATCGTAGGCGCCCTGGGCCAACGCAATGTAACCGGAATCCTGCTGGAAGGCCTGCGCCGACTGGAGTACCGCGGCTATGACTCGGCGGGCGTGTGCCTCGTCAACGGCGACGGCAAACTGCAGCTGCGCAAAACCCAGGGCAAGGTCGCCGATCTCGAGTCCGCTCTCGACGGCAGCCCCACCGCCGGCCAGCTCGGTATCGCCCACACCCGCTGGGCCACCCACGGCGTACCGTCGGACAAAAACTCCCACCCGCACACCTCCGGCAACATCGCCCTGGTGCACAACGGCATCATCGAAAACTATCTGGAACTGCGCGATGAGCTGATCGCAAAAGGTTACGAATTCCAGTCTGAAACCGACACCGAAGTTGTGGTCCACCTGATCAACGACCTCTGCAAAGACGGCCGCGATTTACTGCAGGCCGTTACCGCCGCCACCCAACAACTCCACGGTGCCTACGCCCTCGGCGTTGTCTGCTCCACTGAACCCGAGCGACTGGTTTGTGCCCGTCTGGGTAGCCCGCTGGTTATCGGTGTCGGGATTGAAGAAAACTTCATCGCCTCCGATCCCATGGCCCTGCAACAGGTCACCGACCGCTTTATCTTTTTAGAGGAAGGCGACATCGCCGAAGTCACCCGCGACGGCATCGCCGTATGGGACAAAACCGGTGAAGAAGTCAGCCGTCCGGTCAACAAGCTGCAGGGCGGCCACGATGCCGCAGACAAAGGCCGCTACCGCCACTACATGCAGAAGGAAATTTTCGAGCAGCCCAAAGTGGTCGAAGCCACCATGGCCGGCCGCATCGGCGAACACTCCGTGCTTTCCCAGGCCCTCGGCACTGCCGCCAACGAAATCCTGCCCCAGGTTAAACAGGTACAGATCGTCGCCTGTGGCACCAGCTACCATGCCGGTCTCGTCGCCCGCTACTGGATCGAAGACTGGGCCGGTGTCCCCTGCTCCGTCGAAGTCGCCAGTGAAATCCGCTACCGCAAAACCGCGGTGCGCCCGGGTACCCTGTTTGTCACCATCTCCCAATCCGGGGAAACTGCAGACACGCTCGCTGCTTTGCGTCAGGCCAAGGAGCTGGGTTACCTCGCGTCCATGACCATCTGCAACGTCCCCAATAGCTCACTGGTACGGGAGTCTGAACTACAACTGATGACCGAAGCCGGCCCCGAAATCGGCGTCGCCTCCACCAAAGCATTTACCACTCAATTGGTTGCCCTGCAGCTGTTCTGTATCGCCCTTGCCAAAGCCAATGGCATGACCGGCGATCGCGAAGCCGAACTGGTAAGCGCCCTGCACCAGCTGCCGGAGCTGATGAAAAAATTCACCGGTCTGGATGCACTGGTAAAAGCCACCAGTGAAGCCTTCGCAGAAAAAAATCACGCACTGTTTTTGGGGCGCGGCGTCGAATATCCAATCGCACTGGAAGGGGCGCTGAAGCTGAAGGAAATTTCCTATATCCACGCTGAGGCCTATCCGGCGGGCGAACTCAAGCACGGCCCACTGGCGTTAGTAGATGCGGATATGCCCGTAATCGTCGTGGCGCCAAATGATGAGCTTCTGGAAAAACTGAAATCCAATCTGCAGGAAGTGCGCGCGCGGGGTGGCGAACTATTTGTATTCGCCAGCCCCGAGGCCGGATTTAAAAGTGAATCAGGGTTGACCGTAGTTGAAGTACCGGATGCACCGGAAAGCCTGCAACCGATTCTGTACACCGTACCGCTGCAGTTATTGAGCTATCACGTCGCACTATTGAAAGGCACCGACGTGGATCAGCCGAGAAATCTGGCTAAATCAGTAACCGTAGAATAATTCGGAAATCAATAAACCTTCCCGCAGCCTATAAACGGATTAACCTCTGGGCTGCGGAAGGTTTGAAAAAATCCATATCACACCTAATTAAAAAATATTCCGATAATCCCTTCTGTATCAACGCTCCGCCTTTTCATTTAACACAATAGTCCCAACTATCTTCACGCGATCATGCACTACAACATAAAAAATTTTATTTTTTCGGCACACCTGTACCAACCAAATCCGGAAAACTTCAAGATAATTAGAATAAAAAACAAAAGATAAAATTCGCGCCAATATTTACGTGTATCTCCCTGGTTTCCTGGTGTGAACATTCTTTTTCGGCGCAAAAATCTGTTAAGGTCGCCAACTATTTTTTGCGTCGCCCGAAAATGGCGGAAATAAAACGCGAATAAATATCTCCGAGCTGGAAGCTCTATCGTCAATCACATGGAGAGTGCTATGCCGCGCGCTTTTTTCTTATTGCTCATTCTTTTTGTTATCGCTCCCAACTCCTGGGCGGCGGACGGCCGCGCGGATTACGACCTCGATGATGACGGTTTGATCGAGATTAACGACTGGGCGGATTTGGATGAAGTGCGCAATAACCTGGATGGTTCGAGCCTGTATGGAAGCAATACGGGTTGCCCGGTCGATGGCTGTATTGGTTTTGAGCTGACCACGGATTTGGACTTTGATACCAATGGCGATGGTTTTCTTGACAGTAATGATTCCTACTGGAATGCGGGAGAAGGCTGGTTGCCGATTGGTAACCTTTCCAGCAATTCATTCAGCGCAGTAATCCATGGCAATGGCTATGTTGTCCGCAATCTGATGATTGAACGCCCAGGTGTTGGTTTACAAGGATTGTTCGGTGCTCTCAATCATGCCACTGTCAAAGAGCTGGGTTTGAATGGGCCCTTGATGAGCGTCCGGGGAGGACAAAGCGTCGGTGGCCTGGCAGGTTATGCAAGTTCAAGCCAGTTTACAGCCACCTTTGTTAGCGGTTCCGTCACAGGTACCGGCGACTATGTAGGCGGCTTGATCGGTAGTGCCAGTGACAGCGAAATTACAGCTAGCTATGTAACAGGTACAGTCACTGGAGAAGATTATGTTGGCGGACTAATCGGGGGGAGGGGAAATGTCATTGCCAGCGTATCAACCGCGTATGTTGTTTCTGCTCGCTTCTCGAGTGGCTTGATCGGCAGGTGGGGTTCTGCAGACATAAGTTATTGGGCCGAGGACATTTCTAGTAAAAAAGATAGCAACTACGGTGTAGCTGTTAATTTGATAGAACTTCAGTGTCCAACTGATGCCGACAACACAAGCTGTACCGATACCAAGCTGTATGAGGGGTGGTCAAACTACAAAGACTCTGACGGAAATGCCTATTGGGATTTTGGCGGTGATACCGAGCTGCCCGGGCTGCGCCTGGGTGGTCGCGTGCACCGGGATGCCGATGGCGACGGTGTCGCAGATGCCGATGACCCCTTCCCTACAGAATTTTCCGGTGGTTTCGACAGTGATGGCGATGGCGCTATCGATTTCTGGACCTTGGGTTGCGATGCCGACTGCCGTAGAGAGAGTGGTCTGAACCTGGACCAATTCCCCGATTCTGCGGCCGCTAGTGTGGATGCTGACTGGGATGGGTTACCCGATCAATGGCGCGAGGGCTGCGACAATAGCTGCCAATCCGCGTCCGGGCTAACGCTAGACGATTCTCTGAATGATACCGACAACGACGGTATCACGAATCTCATCGACGACGATGACAACAATGACGGCATCATCGATGCGGATGCAAACTCGAATGGATTGATTGAAGTCGCTACCTGGGCAGAGCTGGATGCTATTCGCTATAGCCTAGATGGAACAGGGAAAAGGCTCACGGCTGAAAGCGAGCTGGATTTATCGGGCTGTCCAAACATTATTGAAGCGGGTGTATCGCAAAAGCGCTGCCAGGGATACGAGCTGGTTGCGGACCTGGATTTTGATACCAATGGCGATGGGATTTTTGACAGCAATGATACCTATTGGAATGGAGGTGCGGGTTGGCAGCCAATTGGAGGCAGTTCCATTAATGCATTTACCGCAGTGTTCCATGGCAACGGCCATATTATTCGCAACCTGATAGCTGTACGTCCCAATGATGATTTTCAGGGTCTATTCGGCTATTTGGACAATGCCAGCGTCATGGAGCTAGGCCTGAACGGGTCTTTGATGCTTATTAAGGGGTCAAAATACGTAGGCGGGCTGGCAGGAAAAATACACAAAAGTCAAATCACCGCTACCTTCGTCAGTGGTTCTGTTTACGGCACTTTTGGAAGTACTGGGGGTTTGGTTGGCTCCGCTTCGGACTCAAAAATCTCCGCCAGCTACGTCACAGGTTCCGTGAAAGGAATCAATTATGTTGGTGGCTTGGTGGGATACAGCTCCGGCAGTCATATCTTCGCAAGCGTGTCCGCAGCGTATGTGTCTGGGGGTGCCAACTTGGGTGGCCTAATTGGCGATTATTATTTCGCAAATAAAGGTTCCGTTAACTCGAGCTACTGGGCTGTGGATGCATCGGGCAAAACATCCAGTGAGGGCGGTACGGGTGTCACTCTGGTCGAGCTTCAGTGTCCCACCAGCTCTGATGATACTAACTGTGCGGAGACCACCCTTTACAAGGATTGGTCAAGCTACAAAGACACTGACGAAAACACCTACTGGGATTTCGGCAACGATTCCGAGTTTCCAGGTCTGCGATTGAAGGGCAGAGTTTTTCGAGATGGTGACGGCGACGGAGCACATGAGGTGGACGATGTGTTTCCCACGCTATTTGCCGCGAGTCGTGATAGCGATGGTGATGGCGCTATCGATCATTGGACACCGGGATGTGATACCGACTGCCGTACGTCCAGCGGTCTGGTATTGGATCAATTTCCCCAAAGTGCAGCAGCCACTGTTGATGCGGATTGGGATGGCTTGCCTGATCAATGGAATGTCGGTTGCGATAGTACCTGTCAATCTATATCCGGCCTCACGCTGGACAGTTTCCCCAATGATACTGATAACGATGGCATTACCAATGACATCGACGATGACGACAATAATGACGGTGTTGTGGATGCGGATGCGAATTCCAACGGCTTGATCGATGTAGCTTCTTGGGTCGAGCTGGATGCCATTCGGCATAGTCTGGACGGAGTCGGGCAGAAACTTACAGCGGAAGGTGGACTGGATAAATCGGGCTGTCCGCAAATTATAGTGGACGGTCTGTTACAAGAGCGCTGTCAGGGATATGAGCTTGTTGCCGACCTGGATTTTGATACCAATGGCGATGGTGTACTCGATAGCAATGATACCTACTGGAACGCGGGTGAGGGCTGGCAGCCTATCGGCGATTGGGACTATCCATTCACGAGTTTGTTTCAGGGCAATAGCCACCGGATTCAGAACCTGATGATCGCGCGCCCCAGCCAGGATGATCAGGGCCTGTTTGGCATTCTTGAAAATGCTACCGTCAAGGAGCTGGGCCTCAGCGGGCCGTTAATGGCCATTGAAGGCGGTGGCGTTGTGGGTGGTCTGGCGGGCTTCGCTCAATACAGTCAGATCATTGCGACCTATGCCAATGGTTCTGTGACAGGCACTGGTGGTTTGGTCGGCGGCTTGGTTGGTGGTGGTTACCACACAGAAATCACGGGAAGCTACACCACTAGCTCCGTTGTTGGTGATCAACATGTTGGTGGTTTGGTCGGTGATAGTGATTACACGAGTATTACCGCCAGTTACACCACGGGCTCTGCTTTTGGTAGTGAAAATGTTGGTGGTCTAGTTGGCTCAAGTACTAATAGTCAGGTTGCAGGCAGTCTTTCCACCGCATATGTGTCCGCACGCGACCATGCTGGTGGTCTGATTGGGAACGCAAATAAAACCCCTGTCATTACCAGCTATTGGGCAAAAGATGTATCGGGAATAACTACTAGCGATGGTGGCACAGGGGTTACCCTGGTGGAGCTTCGGTGTCCCACCAATGCCGACGACACCACCTGTGCTACTGAGACACTCTATGAAGGTTGGTCTGGCTATCTGGATATCGACGCTAACAGCTTTTGGGATTTTGGCTCTGAGACCGAGCTTCCCGGTTTATCTTTAAACGGCGCCGTTTATCGCGATGGCGATGGTGATGGTGCTCTGGACGCTAATGACGAATTTCCCACTCTCTTTGCGGCCAGTGTAGATAGCGATGGCGACGGCGCCGTCGATTACTGGACACCTGGATGCGATGCCGACTGTCAAACAGCTAGTGGACTGGTATTAGATCAGTTTCCCGAAAATGTTGCCGTTGCGCTCGATACTGATTTGGACGGTTTGCCAGAACAATGGAATCAAGACTGTGACAGTGCCTGTCAATCCAGCTCGGGTTTTGTCTTGGACAATATGCCCGACGATACCGATAACGATGGGATCAATAACCGAGATGATAATGATGATAACAATGATGGTATTGAAGACGTAGATGTCGACTCTGATGGTTTGATAGAGATCAGTTCGCTGGCAGAACTAGATGCTGTCCGATATAGCCTTGGGGGGGTTGGTCAGCGTTTAAGTGCCGACGGTGAACTAGACAGCTCTGGTTGCCCAGCTATTTCATTTTCCGGTGTATTGCAGGTTCGTTGTTATGGTTACGAGTTGATTTCCGACTTGGACTTCGACACCAATAGCGATGGCACCCTGGATATAAACGATGATTACTGGAATGGCGGCGAGGGTTGGCAGCCGATTGGTAATAGCTTAGACGAAAGCTTCAGCGGTTTTTTTCACGGTAATGGTCACCTTATTCGCAACCCGATGATCAATCGCCCGGGTGCTAGCTATCAGGGATTGTTCGGCTATCTTCGTGGAGCAAGGTTAAAAGAGCTGGGCTTAACCGGACCCCTGATGACCATTCATGGAAATTCCTACGTTGGTGGACTGGTAGGGTATGCGACTTCTAGCGAAATCAATGCAGTTTACGTCAGCGGCTTTGTAGTAGGGGCGAACAATAATATTGGTGGTATGGTTGGCTATACCAGCTATTCAAAGATCAGTGACAGTTACATAACCGGGTCTGTAGCCGGAAATGATGACATCGGCGGCGTGGTTGGGGGAGCTCGCAACAGCCAACTTTTCCGCAGCGTGTCTGCTGCACACTTAACTGCACGGCGCTCCGCAGGCGGGCTGATTGGATATGGATATGATACTCAGGTAAATAACAGCTATTGGGCAATAGATACATCAGGAGCAACGTACAGTTCCCGCGGAGGGTCTTCTGCTACCCTCGCCCAATTACAGTGCCCAACCGATGCTGACAATACTACCTGTGCTGAGGCCACCCTCTATACCGAGTGGTCCAACGCAATCGATGATGATGGCAATAAATATTGGGACTTTGGCTCCACTATCGAGCTGCCCGGTTTGCTGTTAAATGGCACTGTATATAGAGACGGCGACGGCGACGGCGCACAAGGATATGATGACGCATTTCCCCAGCTGTACGCCGCCAGCGCCGACAGTGATGGCGATGGCGCACCCGACTTCTGGAAAGCTGGCTGTGAAGTCGAGTGCCGCGCTGCTAGCGGATTGGTTTTGGATCAGTTTCCCGATAACCCAGCCGCCTCTGTAGATACTGACCTTGATGGCTTACCGGATCAATGGAACGACGACTGTGATAGTAGCTGCCAATCCTCGTCAGGTCTGACTCTCGACAACGACAATGACAATGACGGTGTGGTCAACGAGGAAGACGCCTTCCCAATTAACGCTGCCGCCTCAGTTGATACAGACAGCGATGGCCTGCCGGACACTTGGCTCGATACGTGCGACAGCACTTGTCAGACTGGATCCGGCCTAGTACTGGACAGTTCACTAAACGATACCGACAACGACGGCGTGGTGAATGAAGATGACGATTTTGTCGACAACAGTGCTGCCTCAGTGGATACCGATGGTGATGGGAAGCCGGACGCCTGGCTCGAAAGCTGCGACAGCGCCTGTCAGTCCGGCTCTGGCCTAACGCTGGATGACGATAATGACAATGACGGCGTGGTAAATAATGAAGACGCCTTCCCGGTCAATGCAGCTGCTTCAGTGGATACCGATGGCGATGGCAAGCCTGACGCCTGGCTAGAAGCTTGCGATAGTGCATGTCAATCCGCTTCAGGTCTGACCTTGGACGACGACAGCGACAACGACGGGGTGCTAAATGCCGAAGATGCTTTCCCGATAAACGCAGCTGCTTCGTTGGACACTGACGGCGACGGCAAACCAGATGCATGGCTCCATGGGTGTTTTACAACCTGTCAGCGGAACTCTGGCCTGACTCTGGACGACGACAACGATAATGACGGAGTCGTGAACAGCGAGGACCCCTACCCGACTGACCCCACACGTGTAATTGATGAAGACCCTCCCGTAATGCTCAGAGCGCCAGAGCCAATCAGTGTGGCCGCTACAGGCGAAACCACGCAGGTAAGCCTGAGAGTTATCCAAGCGTGGGCCAACGACAATTTTGACAACGAGCTGGAATTCGAAGTGGAGCTCGATGGCAACCTGCTGGTGCGCGACGATGAGCAACAGGTATCTCTGCCAAGCGGGGCTCTGAGTCTGGACTGGTTTGCCGTGGACGATGCGGGCAACCGCTCCGAGCCTCTGCCGCAATCCGTCAAGGTTTACCCGCAAGTGCGCTTTACTCAAGGCGAGTCAATCACGGGCGAAGATCGCGAGGCGGAAGTGGCGGTAAGTTTGTCCGGCCCGTCCCCGGAATACCCCATTACCATCATGGCGAGCTGGGTAGAATCAGAAAGTGATGCAACCGCTGCGGATGTTGTTACCGATGGCGATAATGCTGTAAACCTGAATGAGCTAATTCTCACCATCGAATCTGCCGATGACCTGGAAAATGCCGCCGTAGTAGCGCCCATTGTCGGCGATGACCTTGTCGAGGCAGACGAGTATCTAACCCTGGAACTGGTAGCCGCCCTGGCGGGCAGTGATACCACCTTCGAAATGCCCATTGATGCCGAACAACAGCGCCACCGCCTGACAATCACCGACACCAACATTGCGCCGACGGTCACTGTAGCGGCGGCGCAGAACGGTGAACCGGGTACGGTATTTATCACCGATGCGGGTGATGTGACCCTCAGCGCCGAAGTGACCGACGTCAATGGCGGTGACAGCCACAGCTACCAGTGGTACACCAGCGAGCTGCCGGTGACACCGGGTGACGAGGAATCTTTCACCTTTGATCCGCAAGCAATGGCGGTGGGTCAGTACAGTGTCAGTATCGTGGTCACCGATGATGGAAACCCCATGTTGTCCTCCGAGGAAGTGACCTTCTCATTTACCCTTGAGGAAGCCGATACCAACGATGGCGGCGACGATGGTGATAATGGTGACGGTGGTGATACCGGTGGAGGTGAAACACCTGTGCCAGATGGTGGTAACACCGGTGGTTCTGGTGGCTCCAGCGGTGGCGGCGTTGGCTTATGGCTGCTGTGCTTGATGATGCTCGGCGGCCTGTGGCGCCGCAAAATGGCTATTTAACCGCGATACCGTTTAACAGAAAAAGCCGATGGTAAACCCATCGGCTTTTCTGTTTTGGTGATTGTAAATTGATGTTCGTAATTTAATTCCGGAGATGAGCGTTTATTCATAATTTTCTGTATTGGAAAATTCTCAACTTTTTAGGGTTGTACAAAATACCCGATTAGATTTTCTTTCCGTGAAAAAGCGCAAAAGCCCTTAACCTATCGGTACGCACGTGTGTACCACTAAGTGCTTAAAAACTGAAAATTTAATTTTAGAAATAAAAATTTAGCAAGAATTCCTGAGCGCCTGCCTGTGTCTCCGATTTTTTTGAAACAAATACCGTTTCTTGATCAGCAAACCTGATAACGTCGCCAACCACTTATAGCGTTGCCCAAAATTGGGCGAGACCAACGCAAATAAATGTCCATCGGGCCGGAGGCCCTGTCGCTAATCACATGGAGAGTGCTATGTCGCGCACGTTATTCCTATTCCTATTCCTTTTTACAGTCGTCCCTTATTCCTGGGCGGTCGACGGTCGATCCGATTACGACCTGGATGACAATGGCCTGATCGAGATTAACGACTGGGCCGACTTGCATGAAGTGCGTAACAACCTCGATGGTTCAGCACTCTATGGTAGTAGTGCCGGTTGTCCCGTGGATGGCTGTATTGGTTTTGAACTCACCACGGATCTGGATTTTGATACCAACGGTGATGGTGCACTTGATAGCAGTGATACCTTCTGGAACGGCGGTGAAGGCTGGCAACCGATAGGTAGCAGTTCGAGCGATGCATTTAGCGGGGTATTTCACGGCAACGGTCACCTTATTCGCAACCTGATGACCGCACGACCGGATGTGGACAACCAGGGCTTGTTTGGCGCTATGGTAGACGCCACGGTGCAAGAGCTTGGCCTGTCCGGACCGATGATGCATATCCAGGGCAAGTCTGCGGTAGGCGGATTGGTCGGTTATGCACAGGGAGGTCAGATTACTGCAACCTTTGTAAGCGGTTATATTGATGGCAAGGGGACTAGTATTGGTGGTTTGGTTGGATCGGCACTTGGCACAAACATAGTTGCCAGTTATGTAACGGGGCTCGTGAACGGGGAGGGAGACAGGCAAATCGCCGGTTTGGTGGGGTATCGCCTGGCGGGCGATGTCATCGCCAGCCTGTCCACCGCGTACATGCAGAGCAGCGTGATTGGCGGCTTGGTCGGCTACAGTTATTCGGGCGATTCTGCCGATACCTATGTGAGTTACTGGGCGACGGATGCGTCGGGCCAAAAGATCAGTTACGGCGGTACGCCGGTCACGCTTACCGAACTTCAGTGCCCTACCAGCGCTGATAACACCAGCTGTGCAGAACCCACCCTTTACGAAACCTGGGCCGAATACACCGACGCTCAGGGGAATCCCTACTGGGACTATGGGACCGATAGCGAACTTCCGGGATTGCGCCTGCAGGGCCGCCTGTATCGCGACGGTGATGGGGATGGTGCAGAAGCGGACTATGACGATTTTCCCGTGCAATTTGCCGCAAGCGTCGACAGTGATGGCGACGGTGCACCGGACTTTTGGAAAATCGGCTGCGAGGAAGAATGCCGCATCGCAAGCGGCCTGGTTTTGGACCAGTTCCCCGACAGCTTCGCTGCCACCATCGATACCGACATGGATGGCCTGCCCGACCGTTGGAATGACGACTGCGACAGCGCTTGCCAATCCGCATCCGGACTGACCCTGGATGATGACAATGATGGTGATGGTGTTGCCAATATTGACGATGCCTTCCCCGCGAATCCCGCCGCAGCCGCAGATGCCGACAATGACGGTATGCCAGACGCCTGGCATGCCGCCTGCGACAGCGACTGTCAGGCGACATCTGGCCTCACTCTGGACCCTTCGCCGAACGATACTGACAACGACGGCGTAATAAATGACCAGGATGCATTTGTCGACAACAGCGCCGCGGCAGTTGATGCCGATGATGATGGTCTGCCGGACGCCTGGCTTGAAAGCTGTGACAGCACCTGCCAATCCAATTCTGGCCTGACCCTGGATACCTCCCTGAACGACACCGACAACGACGGCGTGGTGAACGAGGAAGATGATTTCATTAACAACAGTGCAGCCTCCGTGGATACTGACGGCGATGGCTACCCGGATTCCTGGCTTGCGACCTGTGACAGTGCCTGTCAGTCCGCATCCGGGCTGACCCTGGATGACGATAACGACAATGACGGTGTTGCCAACGAAGCGGATGCTTTCCCGGTCAATGCGGCGGCCGCAGTTGATGCCGACGGCGATGGTCTACCGGATGCTTGGCTCGATAGCTGCGACAGCGCCTGTCAATCAGCCTCAGGCCTGACCCTGGACGACGACAATGACAACGATGGTGTCGCCAATAACCAAGATGCCTTCCCGCTCAATGCTGCCGCATCCGTTGATGGAGACAATGATGGTCTGCCGGACGCCTGGCTCGAAAGCTGTGACACCGCCTGCCAGTCCAACTCTGGCCTGACCCTGGATACCTCCCTGAACGACACCGACAACGATGGTGTAGTGAATGGCAATGATGCGTTTGTAAATAACGCTGCTGCGGCAGTGGATACCGATGGTGATGGCCAGCCCGACGCTTGGCTCGATAGTTGTGACAGTGCCTGTCAATCCGCCTCAGGCCTGACGCTGGATGAAGACAATGATAACGATGGCGTGGTCAACAGCGAGGATCCCTACCCGCTGGATAACGAACGCTCCGTCGACGCCGACGCGCCGGAACTGCTGCAAGTACCACAAGCGATCAGCATGGCGGCCACCGGCGACTCCACCCTGGTAACGCTGAATGTCATGGAAGCGCAGGCGATTGATAACTTCGATGACGAACTCGAGTTTCAGGTAGAGCTCAATAGCGAGCTGCTGATACGTAATGAGGATCAGCAGGTTTCGCTGCCGAGCGGCGCTTTGTCCCTGCAGTGGTTTGCCGTAGACGACGCGGGTAACCGCTCCGAGCCCTTGGCGCAGATGGTAAACATCTATCCGCAGGTGCGCTTTGCCGAAGCCGATTCAATCACCGGTGAGCAGCGTGTAGCTCCCGTTGCACTGCGTCTCTCGGGCCCATCTCCGGAATACCCGGTTTCGATATTGGTCAGTTGGGTAGAGTCCGAGAGTATCGCCACGTCGGCAGACGTAGTGACCGAAGGCGACAACGGTGTAAACCTGAGTGAACTGATCGTTACCATCGAATCTGCCGAAGCGCAGGACGATGCCGCGCTACTGATTCCTGTAGCCGCGGATGAGGAAGTGGAGCCGGACGAGTATCTGACACTTGAACTGGCGGCTGCACTGGCAGGCAGTGATACTACGTTCGAAATGCCAATCAACGCTGATCATCAGCGCCACCGTCTGACAATAACCGACACCAATATCGCGCCGACGGTAACGGTCACGGCGGCACAAAACGGTGAGCAGGGTACGGTATTCGTCACCGATGCCGGCGAAGTGACCCTGAATGCCGAAGTCACCGACGTCAACGGCGGCGACAGCCACAGCTACCAGTGGTATACGAGTGAGCTACCGGTGACACCGGGTGACGAGGCATCCTTCACTTTTAACCCGCAATCTATGGCCGTGGGTGAGTACAGTGTCAGTATTGTGGTTACCGATGATGGCGTACCGATGTTGTCCTCGGAGCAAGTGGAATTCACCTTTACCCTCCAGGAAGCCGATGGCGCGGATGGGGGCGATGACGGGGATAACGGCGATGGCGGCAATGACGACACTGGCGATGGAATCTCTACCGGCGGTGGTCAAACTCCAGTGCCTGAAGAGACTGGCAACTCCGGCGGCGGCTCCAGCGGCGGTAGCGTTGGCTTCTGGCTACTTTGCATGATGATGTTCGTTGGCCTGTGGCGTCGGAGATCCCTGGGTTAAACACGGCCCATTAAAAACCTAAAAGCCGGTGGTAATCCCACCGGCTTTTTCGGTTATGTGCAGAATTAATAGTTAACTTGCGTTAGCCTGAGTGAATAGCCTTTTATAGCTCTGGGATTTCGCAATGAGGGAGACGCTTTTGCAATCGCCAAACCCCGTCCTTCTGATCATCGATGTTCAACAGGCAATCGATCACTTCGACGATGGCTACCGCAACAATCCCGATGCGGAAAAAACCATCGCTCTACTGCTGGATCACTGGCGAAAGTCCGGGCTGCCCATCGCCCACGTCCGCCACGCTTCAAAATTCCCGGAGTCGCCCTACCACCCCGCCTCTCCCCATTTCGCGTTCAAACCGGAAGTGATGCCGGAGGGCGATGAGCCGGTTTTCACCAAGTCGGAAAACTGTGCATTTATCGGCACCAGGCTCGAGAGCTGGTTGAACGAATGCGGTATCAGTGAAGTGGTTATCTGCGGTGTGCTTACCAACAACTCGATAGATGCGACGGTGCGCGTTGCGGCGGGTTTGGGATATCGGGTTTTGGTTCCCGAGGATGCAACCGCGGCTTTTCCACTACAGCGACTGGATGGGAAGTTTGTGTCGGCGGAGGATATCCAGTGGATTTATCTGAGTAATCTGCACGGCGAATACTGTCGGGTTTCCAGCACAGCAGAATTGCTGTCTTCTTTCCAAAAATCGGCCAATCAGGCCTAGTGTTGCGGGTAATTTATTAGCTGACTCGACCTATCCCGCATCGCAGGCGGTTTTGACGGGAAACAAAAACCAGATAGGCGGGATAAAATCCAGTATGGTGAAAGGGTCAAAATTGAATCGTCTGTTTGGATGAAATTCGCCATGCATCATGAGCAACCCAACAACCCACTGCACGGAATCAAGCTTGAAACCATTGTGGTGAAACTGGAGCAACACTACGGTTGGGAGGGGCTGGCCGAGCGGGTGCCGGTCAACTGCTTCAGAAATGACCCGTCAGTGAAATCCAGTCTGAAGTTCCTGCGTAAAACCCCCTGGGCCCGGGAAAAGGTTGAGGCGCTGTATATCTCCACCTTTACTGGTAATAACCCCTGGAAGAGCTGAACCGGCGATGATCGAGACCCTGCGCAACCGAATCCTGAAACCTTTGCTGATCCTGTGTATTGGCGCACTCTCTGCGTGTACCGGGTTGCCACAGGGGGTCGAGCCCGTTGACGATTTCGAACTGCAGCGCTATCTGGGCAAGTGGTACGAGATCGCACGCCTGGATCATTCCTTCGAGCGCGGCCTGAGTCGGGTGACCGCGGAGTACAGCCTGCGCGAGGACGGCGGTGTTAGGGTTATCAACCGCGGCTACTCCGCGGCAAAGGGCGAATGGGAGCAGGCGGAAGGCAAGGCGTATTTTGTCGGTGAGCCGGATATTGGCCACCTCAAGGTGTCCTTTTTCGGGCCCTTCTACGGTTCCTATATCGTGTTCGAATTGGGTGCCGATTACCGCTACTCCATGATCTCGGGGCCCGACCGCTCCTATCTGTGGTTGCTGTCGCGCACGCCCACGGTGGATGACACGCTGAAACAGCGCTTTATCGACAAGGCCCGCGCGCTGGGCTTTGATACCAATGCGCTGATTTTTGTGGAGCAGCAATCTCCGTGAAGAGCGCACGAATCGGTGCCAGATAAAATACCGTTCCGTCAAAAAGCACCAACTGTGTCTCTTTTCCCAATCCGTATCGCTTCCTGAGCCTTTCCTATACTGCCTGTAGCTGAAAAATTTCCGTGCAGTGAGGATGGTGTGAGCTCAGGCGTTTCCTCCATATCCGGACCCGGACCGGTTTCCCCCAAATCCCTCCGCCCGCTGTCGCTCGGCCGGCGGCAGTTTGTTCGCACCCAGTTCCTGGTGGCCGGCGGCCTGCTGGCGTGCCCCGCAGCCCTGCTCAATGCACAGCCGGGCCAGGTAAGGGAGGCGGAAACCCGCTTGAGCAAGTTCTTTGCGGTGTCGCAGAAACTGTTGCATCCACTGCCGGTGGACACCCATCTGGACAGGCGGGTGGCGGCGCGTTTGCTCGCTGCGCTGAATCGCGAGTACCCGAGTTTTCCACAGCAGCTGGATTTGTTTCCCGACAATCCGGGGGAGGGTGAGCAGCATTCGCCCATGGCGCGCCTGATTATTGCCGCGTGGTTTCTCGGAATTGTCGGCAAGGAGCTGGTTACCTACGAGCGCGCCATGATGTACCGGCTGACTTCGGACGTCTTTCCCGTGCGCTCCTACTGTGTGGGTGAGCCCGGCGCCTGGGCGAAGGCTCCAGAAATGAAATTCGGGAGGGTTTAAAGCGTGGCGGGCAAGGAAGCCGAATACGTGGTGATAGGTTCCGGTGTGGCCGGGGCACTGGTGGCGAATGAGCTGGCCAAGGCGGGCAAATCTGTGCTGATCCTGGAGGCGGGCCCGCGGGTACGCCGCTGGCAGACCGTGGAGCGCTTTCGCAACCAGCCGGACAAAATGGACTGGATGGCGCCCTACCCCTCTCCCTCCTGGGCACCGCATCCGGAGTACGGAGAGCGCGCCAACGATTACCTGATCTTCAAGGGCTCCCACAAATTCAATTCCCAGTATATCCGCGCGGTGGGCGGAACCACCTGGCACTGGGCCGCCTGTTGCTGGCGCTACCTGCCCAGCGACTTCAAGATCAAGACACTGTACGGCGTGGGACGGGACTGGCCGATCGACTACGACGATCTGGAACCCTGGTACTACCGCGCAGAACAGGAGCTGGGCGTATGGGGCCCCAATGACCAAGACCTGGGGTCACCGCGCTCCGCGCCCTACCCCATGCAACCCTTGCCGGTTTCCTACAGTGAACAGCGCGTTTCCAGCCGTATGAACCGACACAACCCCGACTGGAAGGTAGTGACCGAGCCGGCGGCGCGCAACAGTCGCCCCTACGATGGTCGCCCCATTTGCTGCGGCAACAACAACTGCATGCCCATCTGCCCGATCGGCGCCATGTACAACGGCATCGTCCACGTGGACAAGGCGGAAGCCAATGGCGCCGAGCTCATTCACAGCGCGGTGGTAAATCGCCTGGTGAGCGAGGGCGACCGCATTGTTGCCGCCGAATACAAGGACCCCGCGGGCAATGATCATCGCATCTCCGGTAAAACCTTTATCCTCGCCGCCAACGGTATCGAGACGCCCAAACTGATGCTCATGTCCTACGGGCGCAAACATCCCACCGGGGTTGGCAACAGCTCCGATATGGTGGGTCGCAACCTGATGGATCACCCGGGCACCGGGGTGCGGTTTTTTGCAGACGAAAAATTATGGGCGGGACGCGGCCCGCAGGAAATGACCTCGGTAGTGGGGTTTCGCGACGGTGACTTCCGCGCGGAATACGCGGGCAAGAAGCTCAACCTGTCGAATATCTCCCCGGTGGAAAAAGTAACCCGGGAAATCCTGCAGGAAGAATCTTCTCTCAATGTGCCGGATCTCACCGCGCGCCTGCGCGATCGCGCCGCCCGTTTTGTAGAATTCGCGAGCTTTCACGAGATCCTGCCCCAGCCACAAAACCGCATTCGCCCCAGCACCTCGGAAAAAGATGCCAGTGGCATTCCGCGGCCGGAGATCACCTACAGCATCGACGATTATGTAAAGAAGAGCGCGGTGCATACCCGGGAAATCTACGGGGAAATTGCTCGGGTCATGGGTGGCACCGAGGTGCGCTTCTCCGACGACTTCGCCCCCAATAATCACATTACCGGCTCTACCATCATGGGAGAAAAAGCGGAGGATTCCGTGGTGGACAAAGACTGCCGCGCCTTCGACCACCCCAACCTGTTTATCGCCGGCAGCTCGGTGATGCCCACGGTGGGTACGGTCAATGTCACCCTCACCATTGCCGCCCTCGCCCTGCGCCTGGCGGATACGCTGATCCGGGAGGGCTAGACGTGCAGTATGTTAAGCGCGTCTTGATGACTCCGCTGTTGATGTTTCTCACTGCTTTGACGGGTGGTGTTGGCGACTCTGTCGCCCAGGAAGTTTGGGATCGCGCTGCGGCAGTGGAAGTGAATCAGGAGCTGAACCGGCCGGAATTGATTGAAAAAGGCCGCTATCTGGCCATCGTTGGTGATTGCAAAGCCTGCCATACCGCGCCCGGCGGCAGTGATTTTGCTGGCGGGCGCGCGATGGAAATGCCCGTACTGGGCACCATCTATACCAGCAACATCACCCCAGATATCAATACCGGGATCGGTGGCTGGACACTGCCGGAGTTTGATCGCGCACTGCGTCGTGGTATCGGCAAGGACGGGCGCAATCTGTATCCGGCAATGCCCTATGAGTCCTATGCGAAAATTACCGACGACGATATAAAAGCGCTCTATGCCTATTTTCTTTTCGGTGTCTCCCCGGTACATGAAGCACCACCAGCGAACAAGATTCACAAGGCGTTACAGGCGCGCTGGCCACTTAAAGTCTGGAATTTCCTGTTTGCCCCCGATGAAGCTTTTACACCGGATTCGTCGCAGAGCGATGCATGGAATCGCGGCGCCTATCTGGTGCAGGGACTGGCCCATTGCGGCGCATGTCATACGCCGCGGGGTATCGCGTTTCAGGAAAAAGCCTACGACGAAAATGGCAACAGATTCCTCGCGGGTGGCCCGGTGCTCGACGGCTGGCAGGCTTACAATATTACCTCCGACCCGGTCAGCGGCATCGGCGAATGGAGCGATGAACAGTTAACGCAGTACCTGAAAACCGGGCATGTCAATCGCCTTGCCCAGGCAGCGGGTCCCATGGCAGAAGCTATTGAAAACAGTCTGTCGCGGCTCAGCGACAGCGATATAACTGCAATGGTGACTTACCTGCGTACGGTCCCAGCGGTGCGGGGCAAGGCGCGTGTCGCACGTCACTCGCTGGGCACACCGGCTACCGATGTGATCATCAAGCGAGGCAATCCGCTGGCGGTGGACCGCGCGGCCAACCTGAAATCTGATGGCGCCCGTCTGTATCTGGGGTTGTGCGCTACCTGCCACGGTGTGGATGGCCGTGGCAGCAAAGATGGCTACTACCCCTCCCTGATAAACAACTCCACCGTCGGTGCCGAAAGCGAGCACAACCTGCGGCAAACGATCCTGCAGGGCGTGCGCCGCAAAATCGGCGATGACGAAATAATGATGCCGGGTTTTGCCAGAGATCTGGATGAAGCACAGCTGAAAAAACTCCTGGAATATCTTCGCCGACAGTTCGCCAAACCCGCCGAAAACACATAGAACACCCGGTCACGTAAGGCCCGGAGCGATTTTTCAGTTATGTACTGGAAAAAAATAATGATATTTGACTCTGGAACTATTTTTGCAGGCCCCGAAATTCCGTGAAAGTGATACGACAGTACCAATACCGTGTTGAATTAGCGGTTTTTAACTCCTATCAAGTCCGTTAAAGTTTCCCTGTGCAGATATTAGACTCTGTTAGCACTGGGCTAATAGATTGCTTAACTTGTGCAGTTTTAGCCGATTTTTATCTTGGATTTTGATGGGGCCGGCTTGAGTTTAATCAAATAGATAAAAGACCAGTGACATGGTAAGAAATTTATCCTTCTTTTTGTTGATAACGTTTTCAAATTTTGGGTTTGGTATGTCGATTCTAGATCTCGGTAAGGCTTGCACTTTTTCCCAGATGCAGCTGGAAATCACCTACAAAGGGGAGCCGGCTCCCGCTGCCAAAGTATGGCGACGGGTTAAATGGCAAAAAGAAAAAATTGACGAATTCAAAACGGATGAAGAAGGCCGGGTTGAGCTCCCGGAAATAATGGAGAGATCCGTTATGCAACTGCTTCCATCTGAATTCGTGGTATCCCAGGCGATCGTAGTCACCTATATGGATGAGGAATACAAAATCTGGGTAAACAGCAAGCGCAGCCCGGAAAAAAACTCCGAACTGGATGGAAGCGATATCCATCTCAAGTGTGAACTTACCGATGAGCGTCGACTCGTTTCGGATTATGAGTCTGATTTTTTAACAAGTTGTGAAATTATATAAATACAAGGGAATGTCGCATGACCGCTTTGGATCCATTGAATGCCGCAGAACTGGCAGACGATATTTACCAGGTCGAAGATGAATTTACGCGTGAGATTTTCTACGAAAAATATAAAGATCGCTTTGAGCTGGGAAAAGATTCCGGCCTCTCTGATACTGGTATAAAAGGGAAAACTGGCGGCATACTATTGAAGTATCCGCATATGATGGCCGTGATGATTGAGGGTAAGAAAAAAACTTCCTTCGATGGGCAGGCTGTGTTTGCGGTAAAAGGTACCGCCGGACTGATGGATGCCCTGACGGATCTGAATGCGGGAATTAAAAACGCAAGAACCGGGGGCAAGGTACATCAGGGTTTTCTCGATGTGTTTGATTCCTATGCGGGAAAACTGCCAACCCTGTCTTCAAATATCCATACAATTCACTGTGTGGGGCACAGTCTTGGTGGAGCCTTGGCGACACTTACCGCGGACTGGCTGAAGTCCACCTCCGGTAAAGAAGTCAAACTGTATACTTTCGGTTCTCCCCGTGTCGGTCTGGAGCATTACGCTTCCAAGGCGCAAAGGAGTATAGGCGCCGGGAATATTTACCGGGTGTATCACAAGACAGATCCGGTACCGATGGTTCCTACCTGGCCGTTTTTCCATATTCCCGATGGTGGCGAGGGAGATTTCCTTTTGCCCTCCGGATTGCACCTGAAGCCGTGGGAATTCCACAGCATGAAGCGGTACATAAAATCCAGTAAAGGAGATGGCAGTCAATCCCTGGAGTGGTCAACACTGCGCTCACGCCGCCCTCAGGATTTCCTTGATTCCAGTGTCGAAGCCTGGTTGAAATCCAACAGCATCGTATCCTTTACCCTCAATTCCGCGCGACTGTTGAGCGCGGCCATTCTGTGGGTGGTGAAGAAGCTGACCAACCTGTTGGGTATCTCTGTGGTTATTGCGGGTAGCACCACATTCACACTGCTGGACCGCCTCGCCATGCTGATGAGCAAGGGCCTGGAGCTGGCCAAGGATGTTTCAATCTGGGTAACGCGCCTGATCAAGCGTATGGCGCAGATGCTCGGTATTGTCGTGCGCGAAGGCGCCGAAATGACCATGCGATTTATTCGCCAGGTATTTATCCAGGCGCACCACGCGGTATCCGAGCTGGTACGCCAGGCCGGCCGAACCCTGCACTGATCGTCTGCCACCAGACCGGGCTACAGCCCCGGTCTGGCTTTCGGTCCGGACGTCTTGCTATCTTTTTCTCGTTTCCCTTCTTTATTCCTGTCTCCCCAGTGATGGTCCAGATGTAGATCCGGATCCCGGCGATCTTCCTGCAGTGCCTGCAGCAGCTGTTCGCGGTAGATCCTGGTCTGGGCGATGTGCTGGGACTCGTTGCGCCAGTAGGGGAACAGGGATTCCAGCATGCGCTGGTCGTGTTGTTTGAATTTGCGCGCGGCGCGCTGGGCCTGGTGCCTGGAGAGCCCCAGCAGTTCCAGCGCACCGGCGCCGATCTCCAGCGCACTGTCTACGGTTTCCCTGTAGATGTACTTCACCCCTGCCTCCATCAGCGCATACTGGTGCATGCGGTTGCGCGCCCGGGCGAGAATGGTCAGGTGCGGAAAGTGCTTCTGGATACGGCTGACGATCTCCAGGGATGCGGCCTGGTCACTCAGGGTAAGGATCACGATTTTTGCGTTCTCGGCACCGGCCGCATGCAGCAAGTCCTCGCGGGATGCATCGCCGTAGTAGGCCTTGATACCGTAGCGACGTACCAGCTCAAGTTGCTCGGCATTGTGTTCCAGCAGGGTGGTATCGAATCCGCTGGCATTGAGCAGGCGCCCGGCGATCTGCCCGTAGCGTCCGTAGCCGATAATGATCACCGGAGAACCGTCGTCGTGGGGATTGGAGTCCGGCAGGTCCGGTTGTCGCGGCCCGGCGAAAAAGCGCGGCTGGATCAGCAGTTCATACGCGAGCAGCAATAGCGGGGTAACCGCCATGGACAGCGCGATCAGCGCCACCAGTACGCTACTGACGTCGTCGGGTAACACCTTGTTCTGGCTGGCGTAGGCCAGCAGTACAAATCCGAATTCCCCCGCCTGGGCGAGTGACAGTGCAAACAGCCAGTCTTCTCCCCTGGCCATCCCCCGCACCCGTGCCAGCGCGAACAGGATGGCGAACTTAACCGTCACCAGCAGGATCAGCAGCCCGAGCAACAGCAGCGGTTTCTGCAGTACCAGCGCCAGGTCCAGGTTGGCACCTACCGCGAGAAAGAACAGCCCGAGCAGCAGTCCCTTGAACGGCTGGATATCCGCCTCGAGCTCGTGGCGAAATTCGCTGTCGGCCAGCACCACACCGGCGATAAATGTGCCCAGTGCCGGTGACAGTTCCAGCCAGCTCATGATGGCTGCGGCGCTCAGCACAATCAGCAGCGAACAGGCGGTAAACAGCTCCCGTGTACGGGTGCCCACCACCAGGCGCAACAGCGGTGTGAGCAGGTAGCGTCCGGCCAGTACCAGCGCGGCGATCGCACCGAGCACTGCCAGGGCGTAAGTCCAGCCCTGCAGGTCATCGGGATCCTGGGAAATCTCCACCGTCGCCAGCAGCGGCAGCAGCGCAAGGATCGGGATCACGGCGATATCCTGGAACAGCAGCACGCTGAACGCATTGCGACCGCCCTCGGTCTTGAGCAGATCCTTTTCTGACAGCGATTGCAGCACGATGGCCGTAGAGGACAGCGCGAGGATAAGGCCGATGGCAATGGCCGCATTGGTATTCTGGCCGAACAGGTAGACGGCGATCAGGGAGATTGCCGCAGCGGAGAGCAGCACCTGCGCGCCGCCGGTGCCGAAGATGGAGCCGCGCAGGGCCCACAACTTGCGCGGCTGTAACTCGAGGCCAATCAGAAACAGCATCAGCGCCACACCAAACTCTGCAAAGTGCAGTTCGTCGCTGGTGTCGCCGACCAGGCCGAAGGCGTGGGGGCCGATCAGTACCCCCGCCACCAGGTAACCCAGTACCGAGCCGAAACCGAGACGTTTGGCGAGGGGCACGGAAAAGACGGCGGCAGCGAGGAAGATAACGGTCTGAAGTAGGTAGTTGTCGTGCGGCATGGCCTGTTCTTGTTGGAGTTAGAAGGTATGCCGCGAGTCCGGCAATCTCAGTCTGGTTGCGGGCTGGGGCCGTCGACCTCGGGGCAGCTGGCGGCGCGGCTGCGGTGAATCAGCGGCGCAATGGTCGAGCCCTGGACCACAATGGAGAAGACTACCACGCCGTAGGTCATTACCACCCACAGGTGTCGCAGGTCGTGATTGCCGCCGACGATGTAACCGGCGGGAATCGACATCGCCAGGGCCAGTGCCAGGCCGCCCCGCAGCCCACCCCAGACCAATATGCGCCCGGTGTAAGGATGGTACTTGCGACGCCGCTTGAGGAACATGAACGGCACACTGACCGCAGCGATACGGCCTAGCAACACAATGATGATGGCGGCAACAATCAGCGCGTAGTCAATGGGCCTGAAGTCGATGGTAATCAGGAACAGCCCCACCAGCAGGAACAGGATGCCGTTCATGAACTCTTCGGTGATGGTCCAAAAGTTGTCCAGCTCGTGCTGGCTCACGCGGGAAAATCCGCGCTCGCGGGTGAAGTTGCCGATGATGATGCCGGCCACCACCATCGCCAGGGCACCGGATACGCCGAGAATATTGGCGGTGGCAAACCCGGCGGTGGGGATAACCAGGGTCAGCAACAGTTCCAGGCTGTGGTCGTTGGTGGAGCAGATGAGCCAGTGGAACAATCCGCCAATGGCGAGGCCGAGGGCGATGCCCCCCAACGCTTCCACCATGAACAGATGGCTTATGGCGGGCAGGGTCGGGTCTGTGCCCTCGAATGCCAGCGCGTAGATCACCGCAAAGACCACCATGCCGAAACCGTCGTTGAACAGCGATTCCCCTTCCACCTGGATCGATATCTGCTCGGGCGCCTTCATGCTCTTGATGATCGCGAGCACCGCAATGGGGTCGGTGGGAGAAATCAGCGCACCGAACAACAGACAGTAGACGAGGTCCACAGGCATACCAATGGCGCCAAACAGCCAGTAGAGCAGGTAGCCCACCACAAAAGTGGAAATCAGCGTGCCGAAAATCGCGAGCACAGTGATTTCCAGCTTCTGGTTGCGCAGCATCAACAGGTCGATATGCAGGCTTCCGGCAAACAGCAGAAAGCCGAGCATGCCCTTGAGCAGCAGATCTTCCAGGTTCATCAGCGGGAGCAATTGCGATATCCAGTCGCGCAACTCCACCACTTCCAGCTTGCCGAGACCGGTGACGATCAGCGACAGCGCCAGCGAGCCGGCGGTAATTGCAATGGTGGTCTGGGTGCGCAGCACATACTGGTTGAGAAACCCGAGGAACACGGACACGGCGGCGAGAAAGCAGAAGATGTAATAGACGTCCATGCCCTGGGGGGTACCTCGATTGGAAGGTTTGCGCGCCGGGGGCCCGGCCGGCGCGCCCGGGGTCAATCCGTAAGCGTGCCGTTATTGTAGTCGCGCAGGGTCTGTTCGATTTGCTCGCGGGTATTCATCACGAACGGGCCGTAGTGCACCACCGGTTCATTGAGCGGTCGTCCGTGCAGCACCAGCAGGCCGGTGCCTTCGGCTGCATCCTCCGGCGCGCGCAATTGTAGCGATTCACCGGCACCAAACAACACCAGATTGCCGCGCTGCACGGTGCCGCGCTCGGTGGCGAGGGAGCCGCGGTAGATATATACCAGCACCGAGTGTTCCGCCGGCAGGGACAGGGAGACATCAGCACCCGCCGCCAGGCGCACATCCGCCACCGCAGCTTCGGCGGCGGTTTCCTGCAGAGGGCCGCACTGGGGTTCGCCATTCACCTGCCACTGGCCGGCGATCAGGCGCGCTAGGGATCCCCGCTCATCCAGGGAAAGCTCCCGCACCTGGTCCGGTTGGATATCCCGCCAACCGGGTTTGTTCATCTTGTCCTTTGCCGCCATGTTGATCCACAGCTGGAAGCCGTGCATTCCGCCCTCGCCCTGTGAGGGCATCTCCGAATGGATGATGCCGCGGCCGGCCCGCATCCACTGGGCGCCGCCCTGGGCAATGGCGCCGCGGTTGCCCAGGTGATCCTGGTGCTCAAATTCGCCACTCAACATATAAGTGAGTGTTTCGATCCCCCGGTGCGGGTGTGGCGGGAAGCCGGCGATATAGTCGTCGGGATTTTCCGAGCGGATTTCATCGATCATCAGGAACGGGCTGAACTCCTGAGACTGGAAGCCAGCGACGCGATGGATCTTCACGCCGGCGCCATCCGCCGACGGATGGCCCGCCACTACACGGGCCGCCGGGCGCACGCTGGCGCCTGATGCTTTGTTGTGTGTGAATTCCTGCATGGTTCTGCTCCTCTGTTTGCGGCAGTATAGGCCGATTAAATCGCCAGAAAATGGCAAATAATCGCAGCTAATATTCGAACAGCTCGACAGATCTTCAGTTAAAACAGTTCGCCCAACGGAATCAGACAAAGGACAGTCCATGGCCAAGGTAACCCTCGAGCAGTGGCGCATGTTTCAAGCGGTGGTGGAGCACGGCGGCTTCTCCCAGGCCGCAGAGGCAGTGCACAAGAGCCAATCCTCGATCAATCACGCGGTGCACAAATTACAGGAGAGCCTCGGCGTGGCATTGCTGGAGGTGCGCGGGCGCAAGGCGGAGCTCACCGATGCCGGTCGCGTCATGTTGAACCGCGCCGGCGGCCTGCTGGACGAGGCGGAAGCACTGGAGTCCGTGGCCGCGAGTCTCGCCGCCGGCACTGAGGCGCAGCTGCGCCTGGCGGTGGATGTGCTGTTTGACTACGAGGCGCTGCTCAATGCGGTGGAGCGTTTTACCGCCGAGTATCCCCACACCCGCCTGGAACTCCGCGAGACGGTGCTGTCCGGTGCCGAGGAACTGCTGCTCCAGCAGGAGGTGGACTTCATTATCACCGCGCGGGTGCCTCAGGGGTTTGTCGGCGAGCCCATTTCCCGGGTCAAGTTCGTGCCGGTCGCCCACCCGGATCACCCGCTGCACCAGCTGGGACGCCCGGTAAACCGGGAGGACCTGAAGGCGAGCCGCCAGATCGTGATGCGCGACTCGGCGCTCAAGAACCGCCAGGATGCCGGCTGGCTGGGATCTGACCAGCGCATTACGGTCACCAACGTGCACACTTCCATCGAGTTGATCGAGCGCGGCCTCGGTTTCGCCTGGCTGCCGCAGACCCGGATCCGCGATTCCCTGTCGGCGGATCGCCTGTTGCCCCTGCGCACCGAGGAGCCCTGGGAGCGGGATGTGAGCGTGTACCTGGTGTACGCGGATCAGGATCGCGCCGGGCCGGCGGCCTGCCTGCTGTTGCGGGCGCTGCGCGAGGGGCTGCCCCCGCTGGATTGATCGTCGCAGGTATTTTGCCCTGGCTCGACCCAAACGAATTTAAACAGGATGTAAGCAATGAACCCGCTGGACACCGAAATCAAATGGGGAATCATCGGCTGCGGCGATGTCACCGAAGTAAAAAGTGGCCCCGCATTCAACAAGGTGGCCGGCTCCCGGTTGCTGGCGGTGATGCGCCGGGATCGGGAAAAGCTGCTGGACTACGCCGAGCGCCACGGTGTCCCCCGGACCCATGTGAGTGCCGACGACCTGATTAATGACCCCGAGATCGACGCCATCTATGTGGCCACGCCGCCGGGCAGCCACCGGGAGTACGCGCTCAAGATAGCGAGTGCTAACAAACACTGCTGCCTGGAAAAGCCGATGGCGCTCAATTTTGCCGAGTGCAAAGAAATAGCCGCGGCGTTCGCGGGCAAGGAGGCGCAGCTGTTTGTCGCCTATTACCGCCGTTCACTGCCCCGCTTCAATCAGGTGAAAGCGTGGATCGACAACGGCGAGATCGGCGTCATTCGCCACATTAACTGGAGTTACTTCCGCCCGCCTTCCGCCGCGGACCTGTCGCCGGAATACGACTGGCGCACCGATCCGGCGGTTGCTGGCGGCGGTCATTTTGTCGATCTCGCCTGTCACGGCCTGGACCTGTTTATCCATCTCGCCGGTGATATCCGCGATGCCAGCGGGATCGCCGTCAATCAGCAGGCTCTGTATGAAGCCGAAGATGCGGTTTCCGCTTGCTGGGTGTTTGACAGCGGCGCCACCGGTGCCGGCTTCTGGAATTTCGGCGCCAGTGAATACGGTGACGAGGTAGTGATCTACGGCAACCGCGGCAGTATCCGTTTTTCAGTGTTCGCGGATAGGCCGCTGGTGCTGGAAAGCAGTGACAGATCCGAAACCGTGGAAATTCCGCACCCGCAAAATATCCAGTACTTCCACATCGAGAATATGGTCAAGCACCTGACGGGCGACGGCCAACACCCGGTATCTGGTCCCGAGGGCGGCAAGGCGTCACGGGTAATGGACCAGATTCTGGCGGGGGTTGGTTGAGCCTCTGCAGAGCCTGTTCCAGGCGCTCTTTTACCGCTAAAGAGCGCCTTCCCTCCTAAAAAATCGACGTTTTCCGTCGAAAATCTGCAATTTTTGTTTCGAAAACTCGAATTACACTGAACAGCGTTGTCACTCCATACACTTAGCTCTCTGTTTGTCCATTAGAGAGCTTGAGTATGAGTAACGGTGTTATGTGTGACTTCACCAAGCTGGTGGCGCGTATTCTGATGTCGGTGATGTTTATCGTTGCCGGTTACAGCAAGATCGGCGCCTATGCCGGTACCCAGGAGTATATGGCCTCGGCCGGTGTGCCCGGGTTTCTGTTGCCACTGGTGATTCTGCTGGAGCTGGGTGGCGGTCTCGCAATCCTGTTCGGGTTTTTCACCCGCTGGATTGCGCTGGCGTTTGCCGCCTTCTGCCTGATCAGCGCGTGGATGTTTCACAACGTTCCCGGGGATCAGATGCAGCAGATCATGTTTATGAAAAATGTCACCATCGCCGGCGGCTTCCTGATACTCGCCTGCGCCGGTGCCGGTAAATTCAGTTTTGATCACGCCATGGCGCGGGTCAAAAGTAGCTGACAGGAGCAAATAAATGGGACTGCTGGTCAACGGAGAGTGGAAAGACCAATGGTACGACACCGAAAAGCACGGTGGCGCCTTTGAGCGTGAGGCAGCCCAGCTGCGCAACTGGGTCACTGAGGACGGCAGTGCCGGGCCCAGTGGCGAGGGCGGGTTTCCCGCCGAGAAAGGTCGCTACCACCTGTATGTGTCCCTCGCCTGCCCCTGGGCACACCGCACGCTGATTTTCCGCCAGCTGAAACAGTTGCAGGATTACATCAGCGTGTCTGTGGTCAGTCCGTACATGATGGAGAACGGCTGGACCTTCAATCAGGATGAAGGCAGCACCGGCGACGCACTCTACGGCAGCGAGTTCATGCACCAGATTTACACCCGCAATCGCAAGGACTATTCCGGCCGGGTTACCGTGCCGGTGCTGTGGGACAAGGATCAGGAGCGCATCGTCAGCAATGAATCGGCGGAAATCATCCGCATGTTCAACACCGCGTTCAACCCGCTGACCGGGGATACGCAGGACTTCTACCCCGAAGACCTGCGCGGGGATATCGATGCCACCAACGAGCTGGTGTATCAAAACGTCAACAACGGCGTGTATCGCGCGGGCTTTGCCACCAGCAAAGAGGCGTATGAGGCCGCGTATCACCAACTGTTTGCGGTGCTGGAAAAGCTGGAGCAGCGACTTGCAGAAAATCGCTACCTGACTGGCGCGCGGATCACCGAGGCGGATTGGCGACTGTTCACCACCCTGATCCGGTTTGACGCGGTGTATCACGGCCACTTCAAGTGCAACAAACAGCGGCTGGCGGACTACCCCAACCTGTGGGGCTATGTGCGCGAGCTCTACCAGTGGCCGGGGGTGGCCGACACGGTGGATTTCCACCATATCAAAACCCATTACTACGCCAGCCACCGCAATATCAATCCTACCGGTATCGTTCCGGCGGGGCCGGAGCTGGATTACTCGGCACCCCACGGCCGCGGCGCCTGATTAGGCCATTAGCGACCTGGAGCATCTTCCGCAGGTGGCGCTAAGCCATCAACCGCGACCGCGTCGGTGGATAAGCGCGGTGCGGTCAGCGTATTATCTGGCAGATTTTTTTGCCCGAGAGTGAGTACTCACGTCCGAATGCCCGTTTTCAGGGAGATCGGGTGGGGTCACCGGGGAACTTCATTGCTGTAAGAGATCAATATGCGGATTTTTGTATTAACGACGGGGCGTTCCGGGTCAACGACTTTCGCCGAGGCCTGTACCCACATCGAGGGCATGACCTCCGGTCATGAGATTCATGCGGGCATGATCAACGGACGCCTGGAGTATCCGGACAACCATATTGAGTCAGACAACCGCCTGGTGTGGTTTCTGGGCACGCTGGATCATATGTATGACGATGAGAACACCTTCTACGTCCACCTGACCCGCGATCACGAGAAGATTGCGCGCAGCTATCGCGACCGCTGGCAGGGGGCGATCTGCGTGGCGCGGCACTTCTATCACGGTATTTTGATGTGCCGCAAGAAACCGGATATGGAGAGCGCGCTGGATACCTGCCGACTGCTTGTGGAAACGGTGCATGACAATGTCACCTTCTTTCTGAGCCGTCGCCAGAACTGGGTGACCGTGCGTATGGAGTCCCTGGAGGAGGATTTCTTCAAGTTTATGGATGCCGCCGGTGTGCAGGGTGATCGCGATAAAATCCTGGGCGCATTGCGCACGGTGAAAAGCGGCAACAAGTACGCACGCAAGAAGAAGGGCCTCCTTTACAAGCTGCGTTCGCTCTATTCCTCACGCTTTCTGCGGTGATCGATCTGGAGTGAAGGTTGCCCGCTGGTGCGCTTCCGTCGTGGCTATACTCGAGGCAACCTTCCGAACCCGGAGATTCCGATGAAACTGTTTTACGCCCCCGGTGCCTGCTCCCTCTCCCCGCATATTGTCGCCTGCGAGGCGGGCATCGACCTGGAGCTGTGCAAGGTCGACCTGAAAGCCAAGGAAACCGAAACCGGCGGCGACTACACGCAGGTCAACCCGAAAGGCTATGTGCCGGCGCTGCAGCTGGAAGGTGGCGAAGTGCTGACCGAGGGGCCGGCGATAGTACAGTTCCTGGCGGAGCAGAAGCCGGAGAAGAAGCTGGCTCCGGAATACGGGAGTCTGGATCACTACCGGGTGCTGGAATGGCTGAATTACATTTCCACCGAAATACACAAGTCCTTTGTGCCCCTGTTCTGGGACGGCAGCGACGACGAGAAGGCGGCGGCCAAGGAAAAGGTCGGCAGCGCCTTCCAGTTTGTGGAGGACCGTCTCGGTGGCGACTACCTGCTGGGGGATAACTTCTGCATTGCCGACGCCTACCTGTTTACCGTGTACAACTGGTGTGACAAGGTCGGTGTGGACACCGATAGCTGGCCAAAACTCAAGGCCTTCGCCGAGCGTATGTCTCAGCGCGAGGGGGTGCAGAAAGCGATGAAGGCGGAAGGACTAATCTGACCTCTTCTTACTTCACCCGCTCCTCAATCCCGATCGGCTGCCTCGCCCTGGCCACAAACAGCACCAGGCACAGTGCGGCCGCCGAACAGCACAGCATTCCCACCGCGATCGGCACCAGGGTGCCGGTATGCACCGCGTTCACCGCGCCGCCCAGGACCCCGCCAAAAATAAACAGGGATGCGCCGTAGAGCGCATTCGCGGTGCCGCTGATATTGGGGAAAAACTCCAGATAACAGGCGGCGGAATTGGGCGTGATGATACCGATCGCACCCATCGCCATCACCAGTGGAATCATCCACGCCAGCAGTGGCTGTTCACCCCCGAAATACAGGGTGCTGGCCAGCAGCAGTAAACAGGACAGCGCCTGCAGGCTAATCCCCACGAGCAGAATCTGCCGCGGCTCGAACACTTTCAGCAGGCGGATGTTCAGCTGCACCAGAATCACCAGCCCCAGCACGCAACTGCCGAACAGTATGGGGAAGTTCTGCGAACTGACGCCGAAATGCTCCATAAACACAAAGGGTGCGGTGGTGATGTAGATAAACATGCAGCCACTCACAAACGCCTGCCCGAACAGGAAGCCCAGGGCGCGCCGGCAGCGGAAAATCTGTGCGTAACCCTGCAGCATACTGCGCCGGGACTGGCGCTGGCGCTTGGCGCGGCGGAAGCGGGAAACCGTCTCCGGCAGAATTCCGCGCACCAGCACCATCATCAGCAGGCCGTACACCACCAGGAAGATGAAGATCGCGTGCCAGTCGCCGAAGGTCAGCAGGGTGGCGCCGATCACCGGTGCCACCATGGGGGCAATCAGCATCATGGTGGCGATCATCGACATGATCCGCGCGGCCTCGCGCCCGTGGTACAGGTCGCGCACGATGGCGCCGCAGATCACCGTGGCAAAACCACCACCCACCGCCTGGCAGAAGCGCAGGGCCACCAGGGCTTCCACATTATTGGTAAACAGAATCAGCATGGAACTGACGATAAAGATGCTGAGGCCGATGGTACCCACCAGAATCCGCCCCCAGCGATCCGACAGCGGCCCACCGAAGATCTGCCCCACCGCAAACCCCAGCAGATAACTGGACACCGAATGCTGCACCTGCGCCACTTCCACGCCCAGCGCCACGGCCATGGCGGGGATTGCCGGTAGATAGGTATCGATGGCAAAGGGGGTCAGCGCCACCAATGCGGCGAGACAGGGGGCGAGCCAGCGTGGCGGCTTGCCATCGGCGTCGAAGAAATTCGGCGGCATAACAACTCGTATAAGGGGTAATTCGGGTACGGCAGCGGATAAGTTTGCAGAGAGGTCGGCACAGGGCTGTCTGGGCAGCCAGTGCCGTGCGCCGGCATGTTAACGGGGGCAGTCCGCGGTTTCCATCACCGGCGGCCAGATTTCGCTCAAATGTTTACTGGGTGGGATCGAACAGCAGCTCGTCGTTGAGATAAAGACCCTGCCAGCGCGATGGGCGCAGACTGATCTGGCCGGTGGCGAGTCGCTGTTTCAGCGCGTCGAAGGGCTCTTCGGTCTCGCGGCTGTTGTTGCCGACTACCTGCCAGCCGCTGTCACCGGCGGCATAGGCTATTACTTGCAGCCAGTGCCGATCCTTGTTGCCGCTGGCGCTGTGGACGAACAGCAGGTACTCCAGGGTGCCGTCGCCGTCCAGGTCCTGCGCCAGCCACAGGCAGGCGCGCTCTTGCCGCTCGCAGTCCTTGCCTTCAACCTGCAGCGCGGCGCTGTGCGGCGGCAGTTCAGCACCTTCGGGGAAAATTGGAATTTCGCGCAGGCGTTGCGCGCGCGCTGTCGCCTGCAGCGGATTTTCCCGCAGCGCCCAGTCCGGGCGTCCCGGCGTCAGCAGCGCATCCAGATGGTCGGCCACTTCTGTATTTTGCTGGACCTGCGGCATTTCCCGGAGCTCTTCGAGGGCATCGAGCCCCGCCCGCCCCAGTTTCTGGCGCAGGAAAAAGAAGTCGAAATCCGCCAGCGCCACGCGCCCGTCGCGCAGTCGTTCCACCTGGCTGTCGGCGCTGATGCGCGCGAAGTTCAGCAGCGGCAACTGGGTGACAACACACACGGCCAGCACCCACAGTGCCAGCCCGGTATTGATCCGGCGCAACCAGTCGGCCCAGTGGGCGCCGCGGCGCAGAATCGAAATACTGTAGCTGAGCGCCAGCAGTGCCAGGGTCAGTGCCACCACGAACCCCCACAGCCGCTCCGGGGTCCAGCCGTACTGGTCCACCCGCAGGTACACGCCGTAGAGCCCGAATGCCGCGTAAAACGGTGCTATCGCCAGGGCGAGCAGCAATACGCGGTTGATCCACTTTGGGTAGCGGGAGAAAGGGAACTCGTCCTGGATCACCCCGTTGGTAAAGAACAGCAACAGTGCCACCAGCCACAGCAACAGCGCGCTGCCGTGGCCGGTATCCCAGATCGGCTGCAGGCCGGTAAATGGCAGGGTGGCGAGAAACACGATAGTGAGTACCGCCAGCAGCGGCAGCAGCGCCACCAGCATGGTGCGCAGCAGGCGTTTCAGGGTGAGCACGAAACTCTGCTGGGAGCGGAACAGGATGGCGCCACAGCCCGCCACCAGCCAGGTCACCGGAAAGATAAACCACTCTTCGCGGAACAGGTAGTGGAAGAAATCCACGCCCACCAGTTTGAACAGCGCCTGCCACAGCTGCAGGATCAGCCAGAAGATACCCGCGAAAACCAGGGTCAGCGCTGCGGTCAGGGCGTTGTCCCAGGAGTAGTGGAAAAGACCGCTGTATTCCGGTGTTTTCAGGTGCTGCACGCCGGTGGCGCTGGCGCGCAGCATAAACGCGAGGATAAATGTAGCGATCACCATGGTGATGGAGAATTCCACCGGCCAGTCGCAGCGGATCTGGTCTGCGGGTGTGCACTGGTATCCCTGGTAGAGTCCGAGCAATGCCAGCAGGAGCGCGTATCCGCCGATGATCCACCAGTAACTGTGGGCGAGGCGCGGGGCGATGCTGATGATGACCAGTGGCGGGATGGCGAGGGTGATGGTGTAACACAGGAATTGCCACACCGGCGACCAGGCTTCGACCGCGGCCGAGGATTTCAGCGCGTACAGCACCAGCCCCTGCAGCAGTGCGGCAATCAGGATCAGGCGTTTTTCGCTGAGGCCGAGATCGGAATCATCCCGCTCGCTTTCTGTTACTTCGCTGCTGCTTCCCTGCATTTCGCGTCCTAATCAGTGCTTTTCCTCGCGCAGGTTATACAGGCCCTTTTTCAGCTTGAGCAGGTGTTCCTGCAGCTGGGGGCCCTTGCGCTGGGCGACGCCGATGGCGAGTACATCGATCACCACCAGGTGGGCGATGCGGGAGGAAAGTGGGGTGTAGAGTTCGATATCTTCCTCCACGTCCACTTCCAGGGGGATACTGGCCTGGCGGGTCATGGGTGAGCCACTGGGACCGAGGCCGATAACGGTGGCGCCCTGCTGTTTGGCCATGTCCATGGAGCGCAACAGGGAGGAGGTACGGCCGCTCTGGGAGATGGCGACCACCACGTCACCAGGCTTCATGCTCATGGCGGACATGCTCTGCATGTGGTGGTCGGAATGGGCGGCGGTGGCCATCTGCAGGCGGAAAAATTTGTGCTGGGCGTCGGCGGCGACGGCTCCGGAGGCGCCGAAACCGAAGAATTCCACCCGCTTGGAGGCGGCGATGGCGGCGACGGCGGCTTCCAGCGCGCGCCCGTCGATCTTGTCGCGCACGTTGAGCAGGGTGTCGACGGTGGAGTCGAAGACCTTGCGTTTGTATTCGGCGATGGTGTCGGTTTCGGTAACCGCGATCTGGCCGAAGCTGGGGCTGGAGGCCAGCTGCTGCGCGAGGTTGAGCTTGAATTCCTGGAAGCCGGAGCAGCCGACGGCACGGCAGAAGCGCACCACAGTGGGTTCACTCACTTGGGCTTCGGTGGCGAGATCCACTATCCGCATATGAATGATTTCGCCGGGATTGGCGAGGATGTATTCGGCGACCTTGCGCTCCGATTTCCGCATGGCGCTCAGCTGTTCGCTGATCCGCTGCGTGACTTCCGCTGGCTTCACGACACTACCTTCTATGGTTCAAGCTGTGCAGTTTAGCGGCATGGCGGGGTGCTGGCGAGCCTTGGCTTGTTTTGGAGTTGGTGGCGGTAGTGATACCGGTGGGCCTATGCGGGACACGAGCTAGGCGCCCCCCCTCAACCCATCCCTGGGGCTCTTCCGCGAGGTCCCTCTCGCGGAAGGTCCCGCATAGGCCCGCCACTGAACCTTATTCGGGCGCACCACAAAACCCTGTTTATATACCCAGTTATCCCAAAACCCCTGATACAATCCGCCCCCATGGACGTATCTGAACTCTTAGACCCCCTCAACGACCCCCAGCGCGAAGCCGTCGCGGCGCCGCCGGGCAATCAACTGGTTCTGGCTGGCGCCGGCTCGGGCAAGACCCGTGTGCTGGTGCACCGTATCGCCTGGCTGATGCAGGTGGAGGGGGCATCGCCCTACTCCATTATGGCAGTGACCTTCACCAACAAGGCCGCGCGCGAGATGCGCGGCCGCATCGAGGAACTGCTGGGGGTGAATACCTTCGGCATGTGGGTGGGCACTTTCCACGGTCTCGCCCACCGCTTGCTGCGCGCCCACTGGCAGGAAGCAAAGCTGCCGCAGAACTTCCAGATCCTCGACAGCGACGACCAGCTGCGCCTGATCAAGCGGGTGCAGAACGAACTGGGGTTGGACGACAAGAAGTGGTCCCCGCGCGAGACTCAGTGGTGGATCGGCGCACAGAAGGATGAGGGCATACGCCCGCAGTATATCCAGCTGACCGGCGATCCCTGGCTGCAGACCATGGTGCGGATCTACAGCAGCTATGAAGAGGCCTGTCAGCGCGCTGGTGTTGTGGATTTCGGCGAGCTGCTATTGCGCGCACACGAGTTGCTGCTGAATAACGACAGCATTCTCGCCCACTATCGCCGCCGCTTCCCGTTCATTCTGGTGGACGAGTTCCAGGATACCAACACTATTCAATACGCCTGGCTGCGCCTGCTGGCCGGCGATCAGTGCTGTATCACCGCGGTGGGAGACGACGATCAGTCCATTTACGGCTGGCGCGGTGCCAAGATCGAGAATATCCAGCACTTCGAGGCCGACCTGAAAGGTGTTCAGACGGTGCGCCTTGAGCAGAACTACCGCTCCACCAGCACCATCCTCAACGCCGCCAACGCGGTCATCGCGCACAACTCCGGCCGTCTCGGCAAGGAACTTTGGACCGAGGGTGACAAGGGCGAGCCTATCTCGCTCTACTCCGCCTACAACGAACAGGACGAGGCGCGCTTTATTGTCGAGCGTATCCAGGACTGGGTGCGCGACGGCAACCGTCGTGACAGCATCGCCATCCTGTATCGCTCCAACGCCCAGTCGCGGGTGCTGGAAGAAGGACTGCTGCGCGAGCAGGTGCCCTACCGCATCTACGGTGGCCAGCGGTTCTATGAGCGCATGGAGATCAAGAACGCGCTGTCCTATATGCGCCTGATCACTAACCGCCACGACGACACCTCGTTCGAGCGGGTGGTGAATACCCCCACCCGCGGTATTGGCGCGCGCACCGTGGATACCGTGCGCGAGTTCGCCCGCGAGCACGGCAGTTCCATGTGGGATGCCGCGGCCAAGATGTTGCAGCAGAAGGTGCTCGCCGCCCGCGCCGGCAACGCGCTGGCCAATTTTCTCAGTCTGATCGACGCATTGGACGAAGAGAGCACCGACAAAACCCTCGACCATATTGCCGAAATGGCCATCGAACAGACCGGCCTGATCGACTTTCACGGCAAGGAAAAGGGCGAGAAGGGTCAGACCCGGGTGGAGAACCTGCAGGAACTGGTCAGTGCCTGTCGCGCTTTCGACGGTGTGCCCACGGTGGATGCCGATGGCGAGGCGGTGGACGAGGAGGAGATCCCGTTGATCAACCAGTTCCTCGACAGTGCCGCCCTGGATGCCGGCGAAGGCCAGGCAGACGAGTTTGAAGATGCGGTGCAGCTGATGACCCTGCACTCCGCCAAGGGGCTGGAATTCCCGCTGGTATTTATGGCCGGTGTGGAGGAAAACCTCTTCCCGCACAAGATGTCCGCCCAGGAACCCGGGCGCATGGAGGAAGAGCGCCGCCTGTGTTACGTGGGTATCACCCGCGCGATGCAGAAGCTGTATATCACCTACGCCGAGAGCCGGCGTCTGTTTGGCAGTGAGACCTACAACAAGCCATCGCGCTTTGTGAGTGAGATTCCCGTGGAATACATTCACGAGGTGCGCCTGAAGACGGAAGTCTCCAAGCCATTGTTCCAGCCGAATTATGGAAAGTTCGGCGGTGGGGTTAACCCCTACTCCGATGCCGCCCCGGAATTTGACGATGACCTGCCACCGCTGGCGCTGGGTGGCCGCGTCGACCACGCCAAGTTTGGCGAGGGTACCGTGGTCCAGTTCGAGGGCAGCGGTCCGCGTGCGCGGGTGCAGGTAAACTTCGATGATGCCGGGAGCAAATGGCTGGTAGTATCCATGGCCAAGTTGCAGCCCCTCTGACGGCATCCCGGAATGGCTCCGGGTTACCGCGACCAAAACAAGACAAACAATAAAAATTCAAACGGATATGAAAACAATAAACTGGTATCCCCCTGTAATCCTGGGGCTGCTCGCGCTGTTGGTGCTCACCTTCGGTGCTCTGGTCGTGTCTCGCTCGGATCAGGAGCAGACGGTCACCGAGATAAAGGGTGCCGCCCTGAAAAACTCCGGCCAGCAGACTTTCGAGTGGAAACTCGTTACTACATGGCCGAAAAATTTCCCCGGTCTCGGCAGTGCGCCGGAGCGCTTCGCCAAGAAGGTCGACGCCATGTCCAATGGCCGCCTGAAGATCAAGGTGTTCGGGGCCGGCGAGCTGGTGCCGGCGATGGGCGTGTTCGGTGCGGTATCCAGTGGTGCCGCCCAGGTCGGGCACGGCGCTGCCTATTACTGGAAGGGCAAGGTGCCCGCCGCGCAGTTTTTTACCGCCGTGCCGTTCGGTCTGAATGCCCAGGAAATGAATGGCTGGCTGCATTACGGCGGCGGCCAGGAATTGTGGGAAGAACTCTACGCACCTTTCGATCTGCTCCCCATGGCCGGCGGCTCCACCGGTGTGCAGATGGCGGGCTGGTTCAACAAGGAAATCAATTCCGTTGAGGACCTGAAAGGTCTCAAGATGCGTATCCCGGGGCTCGGTGGCGAAGTGCTGAACCGCGCCGGCGGTACCGCCGTTACCATCCCCGGCGGAGAGCTCTATACCGCCCTGCAGACCGGCGTGATCGATGCCACCGAGTGGGTCGGCCCATACAATGACCTCGCCTTCGGCTTTCACCAGATTGCCAAATACTACTATTACCCCGGCTGGCATGAGCCGGGTTCCATCCTCGAGATCATCGTCAACAAAACCGCCTTCGAGAAACTCCCCGCAGACCTGCAGGCCATCGTCCGCACCGCCGCCCGCGACGCCAACCAGGATATGCTCGACGAGTACACCGCGCGCAACAACCGCGCCCTGAAAGAGCTGGTAGAAGAACACGGTGTGGAGCTGCGCAAATTACCCGACGATGTCATCGCACATCTGAAGGCAATCAATTCCCAGATCATGCAGCAGACCGCGGCCAAAGACCCACAGTTCAATCGCGTTTACCAAGCCTTTCAGGAATTTGAATCCCAGGTAATTCCATATCACCGGATTAGCGAAGAGGCGTATTACAAGACCCGGGAATTGGGAGCGCAGTAGGCTATATTTGTTGACTTGGTGTAAAGACAAGGGAGTGTCTATACCGTGGAAACAACTGCCGAACTTGCGGTTACTCGCGAAGTCGAGCGCATATTGCGTGTCGATCACGCCGGCGAGTATGGCGCCATTCACATTTATCGCGCCCAGCGATTTATTGCCCGCCGGTTCTATCCCGACATCGTATCCGAGTTTGACGAAATGCTCGCCCATGAACGCGAGCATTTCCGCAGGTTTGATGAAATCCTCAGTCGGCGATCCATTCGCCACTGTTATGCACTGAAACTGTGGGCACTGGGTGGATTGCTGCTCGGGAGTTTTACGGCGTTGCTGGGACGCAATGCGATCTGGGTCTGTACCTATTCCATTGAATCCACGGTGTTACATCATCTGGAATGGCAGCTGGAATTTCTCGATCGTCACGATCGCGAAGTCTTTGATGCGGTACAGAGTATTCAGGCGGATGAAGAGGAGCACCGGGACAAGGGGCTCAAGTACGGCACCAGCCCGGATGCGCACCGGTGTATTTTCTGGGTAGTGCGCAGGGCGACGGAATTTGCGATCTGGCTGTCCACCAAACTTTGACGACGCGATTGTGGGTAATGGCCCGACAATCGCGTTGTATTGTGACTAGTTGACCACTCAGCTTTCGGCCTGCTCTGAAGGCAGTGGAATAAATCGCACCAGTAGCAGTTTGTAAACCAGTGCTCCGCCGATCAGCATGAAAAACAGGTAGCGACCGGCCAGCTCGGTCGTTGCCAGGCTCACCTCCAGTATGGATGGAACAACACCGGCCGCAGCAATCGTTACCAGCACCGTGCCAGTGCGAATCAGCGAACGATAGAGCGTGCGCTGAGTCCTCCTGGCTATCGCCAGTCCCGCATAAAAAATAATGGTGCATGTGGCTGCGATAATTAACGCGCTTACGATCATCGACTTCTCCCTGTTTGAAAATATCCTTTGGTGTTGGCGCGTATTGTTCTGCTGAACTTCGCTACCGTCAAACTGGTACGTATTTTCAAACTGGGCTGTTGCCGGAAGGTCGATAAAAGTGCTCGCTGAAAAACATGATGGACGGCAGGGAAAAGGAAAATGCAGGAAGTGGCGGCCGGCTGTATAGCGGCCGCCTCTTATTCGGTCGGGCGAGATACTGTGGTGAACGACAGGCTCAGGGCAGCGGTCGTGTACGTCCGCGGTCGTCTATGGCGACGAAGACAAATTCGCCCTCGGTCACTTTCACCTGCTCGCCGGTGTCGACCCGGGTGAGCCACACTTCCACCATGGTTTTGATGGAGGAGCGTCCGACTTCCACGGCCTCGGCATAACAGCTCACGGTGGAGCCTACCGGTACCGGGCGCAGGAATACCATGCTGCCGACGGCGACGGTGGTCACACGACCGCGGGCGATGCCCTGGGCGAGGATCGCGCCGGCCACGTCCATCTGCGACATCAGCCAGCCGGCAAAGACGTCACCCTGGGGATTGGTATCCCGGGGCATGGACTGGGTTTGCAGGGTCAGGGTACCGCTGGGTTGCGGCTCTTCATCTATGGCGGACATCGCAGGTGCTCACATTCTTAGATTTATTGATCCCCCGGAATGGCGCTCGGGCCTCCGTCGGGGTGGCGCATTCTAGCACAAACTGGGCACTAATTAGCCAGTAGTGGTCGAGTAAATTCTTGCGAATCTCTTGAGAAACTGCAGCACAATCTGCGCCAGCTTGTCTGATTTTCCAACATCTCCTAGACTCCGCTCCATGCGTGCACTGATTTTGACCCTGATCCTGTGGTGTTTTGCCGCCCAGAGCCTGGCTCTGGCGATTGCGCCTGCCTGCGATCCGGGCGCCGATGCCCACGGTGATCACGCCGCGATGATGGCCGGAGCCGGCATGCATTCGGCCAGCGATATGCAAGCCGATGACCACCACAGCATGCCCTGCTGTGATGAGGCCGAGGACAGCTCTGCCGCTGAACTCTGCCTGATGACCTGTGCCGTTGGCGGCTGTGGTGCCGCCGCGCCCCTGGCCCAGGAATGGCAGCACGCGGCACTGCCCGGTGTTGCCCTGTTCCAGCCGATCTCCCCTTCCCCCCTCGCTGCTTCGCAGCGCAACCTGTTGCGCCCACCCATAAGCGCCTGATGCTTCCCGCTCAACGTCTCACCAGGCGTTGAATTCAACGATCGAGCCATCGATCAGGTATCAGACAGACAGGATTTATCCATGGGATATGCATTGCGCGCCCTGGGCCCACTGGTCCCGGCGCTGCTGATTTGTGCGATTGCCCTGCCCGCACAGGCGCAGCTGAGCCTCGAGAGTGCGGTACAGCTGGCCCGGGAACAGGACCCACAGACCGCAGCGGCCATTGCCGCGGCGGAGGCGACCGCGGAAACCGCCGTGGCCGACAGTCAGTGGGAGGACCCCAAGCTGAAACTCGGCATCGCCAACCTGCCCACCGACAGTTTCGCCTTCGACGACCAGCCGATGACCCAGAAAGTGATCGGCATCAGCCAGAAACTGCCTCGCGGCGATTCGGCTGCGCTGGCCGGCGAGCGCGGTGGGCATGCGGCCGAGGCGGGTTTCGCCGGTGCCGCGGATATGGCGCTGGTGCTGGAGCGGGAAGTGGGCCTCGCGTTTCTCACCGTGTCGGAGCAGCTGCGCGTGCGTGAACTGCTGATGGAAAACCGCGGCTGGATGCAGGAGCTGGTGGGTTACAACCGCGCGCGCCTCGCCAGTGCCCAGATCCAGTCCCAGCAGCTGCTGCAGTCGCAGCTGGCGCTGGCGCGCCTGGATGATCGTATCGCCGCGGTGGATGGGGAGATCAATCGCGCCCGCGGTAACCTGAGCCGCTGGATCGGTGGTGCCGCCTGGGGCGCGCTGGATGCAACCCCACCGGCCTGGCGCGATACCCGCGACTGGCTGGCGGCGCAGTCCCTGCCGGTGCCGATGGCACTGTTGGAGCAGCACCCCGCGGTGGCTGCCAGCAGTGCCCGCGTCGCTGCGGAGCGGGCCAATGTGGCGCTGGCGCAGGAGGCCTACAAGCCGCAGTTCGGTGTCGACTTCAGTTATGGCCAGCGCGACAGAACCCCGATGAGTGACGGTTCGGACTTTGCCAGCGTCATGGTGTCGTTTGACCTGCCGCTGTTCCGCCAGAACCGCCAGGACCGTCGCCTCGCCGCCAGCCGCGCGCGCGAGAGTGCCGGCATCCTGCAGCACCAGAACCTGTTGCAGCAATTGCACGCCGAGCTGAACAGTGCCGTGGCCATGGCCCAGACCCTCGATCGCCGCCGCGCGGAGTATCGCGAGTATCTGCTGCCGCAGGCGGAGGCTACCGCCGATGCGGTCCTGCGGGGCTACGCCAGCAATACCGCGGATCTGGAAGCGGCGATCGCCGCGCGCATGGACGACATCGAGACCCAGATCAGCGCCGCGCGCCTCACCTACGGCTACTTCCGCGCCCTGGCGCGCATCCGTTACTTCCGCGCCGTCAAGCCCGACGCCAACAGCAAATAACCAGCGGTCTGCCAAGTTATGAACAGAATTTTGATTGTCGTTTTCGCCATCATCGCCCTGGTGGTGGGCATTCTTGTGGGTCGCAGCCTGCCCGGTGGTGACGACACCGCACCGGGCGCCAGTGGTGAAAAGAAAATCCTCTACTGGGTCGCCCCCATGGATCCCAACTACCGTCGCGATGGACCCGGCAAGTCACCCATGGGCATGGACCTGGTGCCGGTTTACGAGGGCGAAGAGGGTGAAGAGGGTGAAGCAAAGCCGGGCACCGTCTCCATTGCCCCCCAGGTGGAAAACAACCTGGGCGTGCGCACTGCGGTCGCCGAGAAAGGCCCGGTGCAGATCGAGGTCGATACCGTGGGCCTGGTGCAGCTGGATGAAGACAAGCTGCACCACGTGCACACCCGTCTGAGCGGCTGGGTGCACAAGAGCTGGGTCAAGGCGGTGGGTGATCGTGTGCGCAACGGGCAGCCACTGGTGGCCATCTACTCCCCGGAGCTGGTCAAGGCGCAGAGCGAACTGGTGGCGGCCCTGGAGAGTGGCAACCGCACCCTGATCGAGGCCACCCGCGAGCGCCTGGACAGCCTCGGGGTGCCCGCAGAGCAGGTGCGCGCGCTGGTCAAATCCCGAAAGGTAAGCCAGACCATCACCCTCTACTCACCCACCGACGGCTACGTGAACGAATTCGCCGCCCGCGACGGTATGTATATCACTCCCGCAACCACTCTGATGAGCATTGGCCCACTGGACACAGTGTGGGTGGAAGGTGAGCTGTTCCCGAAACAGGGTGCCCAGGTACAGGTGGGCGACACCGCCACCCTGCAGGGCGAATTCGCCCCCGGCCGCAGCTGGACCGGCGAACTGGTGCACATACTGCCCGATCTCGATCCCAAGACCCGCACCCTGCGCGTGCGGGTGCTGGTGGACAATGCCGACAAATCCCTGCGCCCGGGCATGTTTGTGCGCCTGCAATTGGAGGGACCGAAGGTGGATACATTGACGGTGCCGCGCAGCGCCCTGATCCGCACCGGTGACATGGACCGGCTGGTGATCGCCGAGGGCGGCGGGCGCTATCGCTCCGTGCGGGTGCGGGTGGGCCGCGAGCTGGGCAAGCGGGTGGAGATTCTCGCCGGCATCGAGCCCGGTACCGAGGTGGTCACCTCGGCCCAGTTCCTGCTGGACTCCGAGTCCAGTATCAGCGCCGATCTGCAACGTATCGAAGGGGAAGGTGGCGCGAACAGCAGCGAAAAATCGGCAAAAGCCGAGACTGCCTGGGCCGAAGCGACAGTGCTCAGTATGCCCGACGACAATCACTACGCGCGCCTCGAGCACGGCCCGGTACCCGAATGGGACTGGCCCGGCATGGTGATGGGTTTCCACGTGGCGGAAGCCGCGCAACAGGCGTTGCGCGAGGCGCTGGTAAGCGGTGCGCCGCTGCGGGTGCAGATGCGCCAGCGCGAGGACGGCAAATACGAGGTGATCGCTACCCGCGCGCTGGCCGGTGCTTCCCTGGTGCCCGGGCATGAAGGCCACGAACAAATGGACCACTCGCAGATGGGGCACGGCGACATGAACCACGATGATGTGGATCATTCGCAGATGGATCATGATGAGATGGATCATGGAGAAAGGGATCACGATGGGCACCAGGAGCCGCAGAAATGATCGCGCGTATCATCCAATGGTCCCTGCACAACCGCGCACTGGTGCTGATCGGCGCGGTGGCCCTGACGATTGCCGGCCTCTACAGCCTGCGCAATACGCCGGTGGATGCCCTGCCGGACCTTTCCGACGTGCAGGTGATCGTCAAGACCAGCTACCCGGGCCAGGCACCGCAGGTGGTGGAGGACCAGGTCACCTACCCCCTCACCACCGCCATGCTGAGTGTGCCCGGTGCGCATACGGTGCGCGGTTATTCATTTTTCGGCGATTCCTACGTTTACGTCATTTTCGACGACGATGTCGACCTCTACTGGGCCAGATCCCGTGTACTGGAATACCTCAGCCAGGTGGCCCCGCGCCTGCCCAGTGCCGCGCGCTCGGAGCTGGGGCCGGATGCCACCGGCGTGGGCTGGATCTACAGCTACACCCTGGTGGACCCCACCGGCAAACACGACCTGGCGCAGCTGCGCTCACTGCAGGACTGGTTTCTGAAATACGAGCTGCAGACCCTGCCCGGGGTGTCCGAGGTGGCCACCGTGGGCGGCATGGTGCGCCAGTATCAGGTGCAGGTGGATCCCCTGCGCCTGCGCGCCTACGACCTCACCCTGGCCCAGGTGCAGGCGGCGATCGAGCGCGGCAACCGCGAGTCCGGCGCCTCGGTGGTGGAAATGGCGGAAGCCGAATACATGGTGCGCGCCAGCGGCTACATCCAGAGCGTGGAAGACCTGCGCCAGCTGCCGCTGCTGGTCAATGCCGCCGGCACGCCGCTGCTGCTGCGGGATGTGGCGGATGTACACCTGGGACCGCAGATGCGGCGCGGCCTCTCCGAGCTGGATGGCGAGGGCGAGGCCGTGGGTGGCGTGATCGTGATGCGCTTCGGTGAGAACGCGCGCGCGGTGATCGACCGCGTGCGTGAGCGACTGGAAGAATTGCAGCGCAGCCTGCCGGCGGGTGTGGAAATCGTGCCCACCTACGACCGCAGCGAGCTGATCGACAGCGCGGTGGACAACCTGTGGCACAAGTTGCTGCAGGAGTTCATCGTGGTGGCACTGGTGTGCGCCCTGTTCCTGTTCCACCTGCGCTCATCGCTGGTGATCGCCATCAGCCTGCCGCTGGGGATTATCGGTGCCTTTATCGTGATGCGCCTGCAGGGCATCAACGCCAACATCATGAGCCTGGGCGGCATCGCCATCGCCATCGGCGCCATGGTGGACGGCGCCATCGTGATGATCGAGAACCTGCACAAGCATATGGAGCGCACCCCGCTCACCGAAAAAAACCGCTGGCAGGTGGTAGGTGAAGCGGCCAGTGAGGTGGGGCCGCCACTGTTCTTCAGCCTGCTGATCATCACCCTGAGTTTCCTGCCGGTATTCGCGCTGGAAGGCCAGGAGGGGCGGCTGTTCGCGCCTCTGGCCTATACCAAGACCTACGCCATGGCGGTGGCCGCCGGTCTCGCCATCACCCTGGTGCCGGTACTGATGGGCTACCTGGTGCGTGGCGAGGTGAAGCCGGAACAGGCCAACCCCATCAATCGCGCGTTTACTGCCGCCTACCGCCCGGCGCTGGAACTGGCGATCCGCCATCCGCTGCTCGTCGTCATCACCGCCCTGTTGTTGCTTGCCAGCAGCCTGTATCCCCTGTCGCGCACCGGCAGTGAATTCATGCCGCCGCTGGACGAGGGCGACCTGATGTATATGCCCAGCACCCACCCCGGTATTTCCATTGGCAAGGCCCGCGAGCTGCTGCAGCAGACCGACAAGATGATCATGCAGGTACCGGAAGTGGCGCAGGTGTGGGGCAAGATGGGCCGCGCCGAGACCGCAACCGATCCGGCGCCGCTCACCATGGTGGAGACGATTATCCGCTTCAAGCCCCGCGACCAGTGGCGGCCGGGTATGACCCCGGAAAAACTGCGCGCGGAGCTGGATGCCGCGGTGCAGTTGCCCGGGGTCACCAACGCCTGGGTGATGCCGATCAAGACCCGTATCGACATGCTCGCCACCGGCATCAAGACCCCCGTGGGTATCAAGGTGGCCGGTGCCGACCTGCACCAGATTGAGCAGATCGGTACGCAACTGGAGTCCCTTCTCAAGAATGTGCCAGGCACCGCGTCGGTGTTTGCCGAGCGCGTCGAGGGCGGCCGCTATATCGATATCGATATCGACCGCAGCGCGGCGGCCCGCTACGGCCTGAATATCCAGGACGTGCAAACGGTGATCGACACCGCGGTGGGCGGCAAGAAGGTGGGCGAGACCACCGAAGGCCTGGAGCGCTACCCGATCAATGTGCGTTATCCACAGGCCTGGCGCGACTCGCCGGAAAGCTTGCGCGGCCTGCCGCTGGTGGCTCCCAACGGCACCCACCTGAGCTTGGGCGATGTGGCGACCATCGAGGTGCAGAGCGGTCCGCCGATGATCAAGACCGAGAACGCCCGCCCCAATGGGTGGATCTACATCGATATCGCCAACCGCGACCTGGGTTCCTGGGTGGCGGAGGCGCAGCAATTGGTGGCAAACGAACTGGAGCTGCCACCGGGCTATTCCCTGGCGTGGTCCGGGCAGTACGAATACATGGAGCGCGCCCGCGAGCGCCTGGGTCTGCTGTTGCCGGTGACCCTGGGCATCATCGTCCTGTTGCTGTACTTCAGCTTCCGCCACTGGGGTGAGGTGCTGGTGATCATGGGCACCCTACCGCTGGCGCTGATCGGCGGCCTGTGGCTGCTGTACTGGCTCGATTACAACCTGTCGGTAGCGGTGGGCGTGGGCTTTATCGCGCTCGCCGGCGTGGCGGTGGAGATCGGCGTGATCATGCTGGTGTACCTCAACCAGGCCTGGAAACAGGTGTTGGCAGATTGCGCAGCCACTGACCGCAAGCCGACGCTGGATGACCTGCGCGATGCGATCCGCCGCGGTGCCGGTCAGCGTATGCGCCCGGTACTCATGACCACGGCCACGGTGTTTATCGGTCTGGTGCCGGTGATGATTGGTTCCGGGGTTGGCTCGGAAGTGATGCAGCGGATTGCCGCGCCTATGGTGGGGGGTATGGTCAGTGCGATGCTTCTGACTCTGATGGTTTTGCCTGCGGTTTATCGACTGTGGAAAGGGCGGGGTCTGCAGGGGGCTTCGTAGCGAAGTGCTGTGGCGGCGGGGCACCGGGTGCAGGTTTTCAGGACCGAGCTAGGCGCCCCCCTGCGAGTACATCCATGTACGCTGCGTCGCAAACGTCCCTGTTTGCGACGCTCCTGAAAACCTGCACCCGGCACCCCACCTTCGCTTCGAGTTACACACTCTGTAGCCGCGGCTGTCACTGCTCACGAAGTATGAAAGTTCAATGCGAAGGTAGAGTGCCGGGTATGCGTTTTTGAAAGCGTCGGAAACAGGGATGTTTCCGACGCAGGCTACAGGGACGTATTCATGCCGGTTTCAAAAACGCATACCCGGTGCTCTACCGCCACCGGGCCAGCGCAGAAACCACGCAACCTACCCGGCTACGAAGCCAGGCAACCAGGTCGCCAGTGAAGGCCAAACTGCGAGCAACAACATCACCAGCAACTGGATGGCAATAAACGGCACCACCCCGCTGTATATGGCCCCGGTAGCCACTTCCGCCGGGGCCACGCCACGCAGGTAGAACAGTGCAAAACCGAACGGTGGGGTGAGGAACGAAGTCTGCAGGTTCAGGGCAATCATCACGCCCAGCCACACTGGATCGAGTCCCATGGCCAGCAGTACCGGGCCGACAATGGGCACCACCACAAAGGTGATCTCGATAAAGTCGAGGATAAAGCCGAGCAGGAAGATCACCAGCATCACCAGCAGGGTTGCGCCGACCACGCCGCCCGGCAGGCTTTCGAACAGGTGGGTAACCACTTCCTCACCGCCAAATCCTCGGAATACCAGCGAGAACAGCGATGCGCCGATCAGGATGGCGAACACCATCGCCGTGACCTGCAGCGTGCTCTGCCCCACTTCACCAGCGCGCGCCCAGTTCAGTGCGCCGCGGCTCCAGGCGAGGATGCCCGCACCCAGCGCGCCTACCGCCGCGGCCTCTGTGGGTGTGGCGGCACCGGTAATGATCGAGCCCAGCACCAACAGCATCAGCGCAATGGGGGGAAACAGGCTCTTCAGGGTCTGCAGTAGATCTACGTCTTCCGCAGCGCGTTCCGTGGCGGGTTCGCGGCGGGCGATAAATAGTAAGTAAATGATATACGCCGCTACCAGCAGCAGGCCGGGAATGATTGCGCCCATAAACAGGTCGCCGACGCTCACCGGTTTCGGGTTGAAAATACCCTGGCTGAGCTGGGCCTGCTGGTAGGCGTTGGACAGGGTATCGCCCAGCAACACCAGTGCGATGGACGGAGGAATGATCTGGCCCAGGGTGCCGGTGGCGCAGATGGTGCCGGTGGCGAGTTTGGGTGAGTAGCCCCGCTTCAGCATGGTCGGCAGGGACATCAATCCCATGGTTACCACCGTCGCGCCGACGATACCGGTGCTGGCGGCGAGCAGTGCGCCCACCACCACTACCGACACTGCCATCCCCGCGGGGATACCGGAGAAAACCCGCGCCAGGTTCACCAGCAGCTCCTCGGCAATCCGCGCCCGCTCCAGCATCACGCCCATCAGTACAAACAAGGGGACCGCCATCAGGGTGCCGTTCTGCATGATGCCGTAGAGGCGATCGGGGAAGGCGCGCAGCAGCTCCGCATCGAATATTCCGGTGACGATACCGAGGCCGGCGGCAATCAGCGCGGTACCGCCCAGGGTGAAGGCTACCGGATAGCCGAACATCAGCGCTGCGCACACGGCGACAAACATCAGTAGGGGGATCAGTTCCATCATGCGCTTGCCTCCCCAGCCGCTTCCCGCACCAGTGGGCGGGGTTTCTCCGCGGCCCTTTCCGCAGCCTGGGTGGACTCCGTATTGATGGGGGTGGTGCTGCCGGCGCGGCTTTCAACCTGCATCAGGGTATGTAGTGCGCGCGTAAACTGGGCGATCCCCTGCAGCGCCAGGGTCGCGGCGGCGAGGGGCATCAGGCTTTTCAGCAGGAATACACCGCCGAGACCATCGGCGCTGGCGCTGGATTCCAGCACCGCCCAGCTGCTGGCGGCGAACTGCCAGCTGCCCACTGCAATGAAGGTGCAAACCGGGAGCAGGAAAATAAGGCAGCCCACCGCATCGACCCAGGCCTTGCCGCGAGCGGACATGGTCCGGTAGAACACGTCCACCCGCACATGGGCCCCGGCCTGCAGCGCATAGGCCAGGCCGAGCATAAAGGCCGCGCCGTGCAGGTAGACCACAGTGTCCTGCAGGGCGGTGGAGCCACCGTCAAATCCGTAGCGCAGGGCCACCACCAGGCTCTGGATTAGCACCATCGCCAGCGTAAACCAGCCCAGTACGCGGCCGCTTAGGCCGGCGAAACGGTCCAGAATTCCGGCCGTGCCGAGGAGCAGATTTTGTGGGGAAGACTTCATGGGGAATGTCTCACATCATCTTTATTGTTCTGTTATTCAGGGCAGAGACTACCTGCTGGTCAAAGTTTGCGCCAGTTCTGCCGGGGCTGCCGCCAGCCGGGCTCTGGGGCGAAGTGGCTGAATCATGGCTGATTAGTCACGCAATGTGTCGGCCTCTGTAATCTTTTTGTAACTTTTCATTCATAGAATCGTCACCAGTTCGACATAGCATGCGCCGCGTGCAGAGATTTTGAGCAATTAAGCGACCACTTTTGGAGATATCCATGAACAACCGTTCTGCGAGAAAGAAAGTCCTGGCCTCGGCCCTGGCCGCCCTGACCGTTGCCGCCTCCAGCGCTGCCCTCGCCGCGCGCGATCACATCAGCATTGTCGGCTCTTCCACCGTATACCCGTTCACCACCGTGGTTGCCGAGCGCTTCAGCCGCGCTACCCAGTTCAAGACCCCGGTTGTCGAGTCCACCGGTACCGGTGGCGGCATGAAGCTGTTCTGCCAGGGCGTGGGTGAAAACACCGCGGACATCACCGGTGCTTCCCGCCGCATCAAGCAGTCCGAGCTGGACATGTGTAACGACAACGGCGTCGACGTGGTGGAAGTGCAGATCGGTTACGACGGTATCGTGCTGGCCAATGCCAAGACTGCCGAGCCGTTTGAGCTGTCCCGCAAAGACATCTTCCTGGCCCTGGCCAAAGACGTGCCCAACCCGGACGGTTCCGAGTCACTGGTGGCCAACCCCTACAAAACCTGGAAAGACGTGAATCCGTCCCTGCCCGCGCACGACATCGAAGTTCTGGGCCCGCCCCCGACTTCCGGTACCCGCGACGCCTTTGCCGAGCTGGCGATGGAAGGTGGCTGTAAAAAATTCGACTGGATCGCGGCCAAGAAGAAATCCGACAAGAATGGCTACAAGGCCATCTGTCATAACATCCGCGAAGACGGTGCCTATATCGAAGCGGGTGAGAACGACAACCTGATCGTGAACAAGCTTGCGGCGAACCCGAATGCGCTGGGTATCTTCGGCTTCAGCTTCCTGGACCAGAACGCAGACAAGGTGCAGGGCTCCCTGATCGAAGGCCAGGAGCCGACGTTCGACTCCATCGCCGACCAGAGCTACCCGGTTTCCCGTCCGCTGTTCATCTATGTGAAAAAAGCACATGTGGACGTGGTGCCCGGTATCAAGCAGTTCCTGAGCGAGTTCACCAACGCGCGCGCCTGGGGTGAAGAGGGTTACCTGGCGGACAAGGGCATGATTCCCCTGCCCAACGCCAAGCGCCAGCAGGTTGCCAGCGATGTGCGCAAGCTGAATGCCCTGACCAACCTCGCGGCAAAATAACCATCTCGCAGTAACTGGTAGATGGAATTACCGGCCAAGCCCCATAAGAAGGGCTTGGCCTTTTACGTATAAAAGAGGCACAGGTTTTATCGCCTCATGCAATTGCGGCCACAAGCACCGATAATGGCCGACAAATTTTTTAACCGAGTGAATCGATGCAGACTCCCACTCTATTTGCCCTGCTGTTGCTGCTGATACTGGTGGCCTACGGTACCGGTTTCAGCCGCGCCATTGGCGCTGCCCGCAGCCGCGGCGGAATCCGCAGCCTGGCTTCCCTGCCCAGCTATTACGGTGTGCACACCGCACTCTGGTGTGGCCTGCCGGCGTTGATCATCCTGGGCCTGTGGCTGGTATTTGACGACGCCATTATCCGCACGCTGGTGATGGGCGGAATTGCGGACAAGCCCGAATCCCTTTCCGGCCAGAACCTGCTGTACGCGCAGATCCAGAATATGGCATCGGGCAATCTGGTGGGCGAGGCTACGCCACAGCTGGAGGCAGCGTCGGCACATCTGAACAGCCTGCGCCAGAGTGGCCAGTGGCTGCAGACTGCATTGATCCTGATTCTGTCCGTTGGTCTCGGTGCATATGCGCTGCTGAAGGTTTCCCCGGAGATGCGCGCGCGGGAAAAAGTCGAGAAGGTGCTGCGGGCGATTCTGTTGATGTGTGCCTGTGCGGCCATCTTTACCACCGTTGGCATCCTGTTGTCGGTATTGTTCGAGTCCGTGCGCTTCTTCCAGGCGGTCCCGGTCACCGAGTTCCTGTTCGGTTTGCACTGGAGTCCGCAGATGGCGATGCGCGAGGACCAGGTAGGTTCCAGCGGCGCTTTCGGTGCGGTGCCCCTGTTTACCGGTACGCTGATGGTGTCTGCCATCGCCATGCTGGTGGCCGTACCCGTAGGCCTAATGTCTGCGATTTACCTGGCCGAATATGCGGGCAACAAGGTGCGCGCCTTCGCCAAGCCACTGATCGAAATTCTCGCCGGTGTGCCCACCGTGGTTTACGGCTTTTTCGCCGCACTTACCGTGGCGCCGTTTGTGCGCGAGTTGGCGCAGTCCGTGGGCCTCGAAGCTTCCAGTGAAAGCGCCCTTGCCGCGGGCCTGGTGATGGGGGTGATGATTATCCCGTTCGTATCTTCCCTGTCCGACGACGTAATCAACGCGGTGCCCCAGTCCCTGCGCGACGGTGCGCTCGGCCTCGGTTCCACCAAATCGGAAACCGTGCGCAAGGTGGTGATCCCCGCGGCCCTGCCCGGCATTGTCGGCGGCGTGCTGCTGGCAGTTTCCCGCGCCATCGGCGAGACCATGATTGTGGTGATGGCCGCCGGCCTGGCCGCCAACCTCACCGCCAATCCGCTGGAGTCGGTCACTACCGTGACGGTACAGATCGTCACCCTGCTGGTGGGCGACCAGGAATTCGACAGCCCGAAAACCCTGGCTGCCTTCGCCCTCGGTCTGATGCTGTTTATCAGCACCCTGATTCTGAACTTTATCGCCCTGCACGTAGTGAAAAAATACCGGGAACAGTATGACTGATCTGACTCAAACCCAGGTGCGCGAGCGTATTGCCGCGCGCCTCGCCAGCCGTCACCGCAAGGAAAAACTGTTCCGCGGTCTCGGTATTGCGAGTATTGCGTTCGGCGTACTGGCGGTACTGGTGCTGTTCACCGACATCATCAGCAAGGGCGCCAGCGCTTTCGTGCAGACGGATATCCAGCTGCAGGTGACCTACGATCCGGCCGAGCTCGGTATCGAGCAGGTGGATGAAGAGAGCCTGGCCTGGGCCAATTTTGACGGTGTGATTCGCGCGGCCCTGCGCGAGCGCTTTCCCGATGTCAGTGGCCGCCGCGACAAGCGCGAACTGTATTCGTTGGTATCCAACGGTGCCGGCTTCGAGTTGCGCGAGCGCCTGCAGAACCATCCCGAGTTGCTCGGCAAGTCCGAAACCCTGTGGTTCAACGCCGACGACGATGTGGATACCTACGTAAAAAGCCTGTCGAAATCCGAAAGCGGTTTCCTCGGTCGCACCTCTGAACAGAAGGCGCAGTGGATCCTGACCCTGCGGGAGTCCGGCGAGCTGAAAAAGCGCTTCAATACCACCTTCTTTACCAACGGCGACTCGCGCGAGCCGGAGCAGGCGGGTATTCGCGCGGCGCTGGTGGGCTCCCTGTTCACCCTGCTGGTAACCCTGGTGCTGTCCTTCCCCATTGGCGTGGCCGCGGCGATTTACCTGGAAGAATTCGCGCCCAAGAACCGCTGGACCGACCTGATCGAGGTGAATATCAACAACCTCGCGGCGGTGCCGTCCATCGTGTTCGGTCTGCTGGGCCTGGCCATTTTCATCAACTTCTTCGAGCTGCCGCGCTCCGCGCCGCTGGTCGGGGGATTGGTGCTGACCCTGATGACCCTTCCGACGATCATCATTTCCAGCCGCGCATCACTCAAGTCTGTGCCGCCTTCCATCCGTGAAGCGGCGATGGGCATGGGCGCTTCGCGCATGCAGGTGGTGCTGCACCATGTGCTGCCGCTCGCCATGCCCGGCATGCTGACCGGCGCCATCATCGGTATGGCGCAGGCCCTGGGCGAAACCGCGCCGCTGCTGATGATCGGCATGGTGGCGTTTATCGTCGACGTGCCCCACGGGGTTACCGACCCCTCCACAGTGCTGCCGGTACAGATTTTCCTGTGGGCCGACAGCCCGGAGCGCGCCTTTGTCGAGCGCACCTCCGCCGCGATCATGGTGCTACTGGCAGTCCTGATCACCATGAACACCTGCGCAGTGTGGCTGCGCAAAAAACTCGAGCGCCGCTGGTAACGCGCTGCGCTGCCAACGAATGCTAAGATTGCGAACCGAGATAGATCCATGACCACCATGACACTGAAAGCCGGCGAAGCAGGTCCGGCTGAAGATCAGACCGCCAACCCAGCCAGCGAATCTGCTGTGGAGCAAAGTGCAGTGAAAGCCAGAGCGGCCAATACCAATATCGAAGTTACCGGCACCGTCGGCAGTCCTTTTTGCGACGACGCCAAACTCAGTATGCGCAACGTCAACGTTTTCTACGGCGAGGCCCAGGCCATTCACGACGTGAGCCTGGATATCGGCCGCAACCAGGTGGTGGCGATGATCGGCCCGTCCGGGTGCGGTAAGTCCACGTTCCTGCGCAGCCTCAACCGTATGAATGACACCATTGAGGGGTGTCGTGTCGAGGGCGAACTAACCCTGGATGGCGAAGCGATTTACGGACCCAAGGTCGACGTGGTGCCGCTGCGCGCGCGCGTGGGTATGGTGTTCCAGAAGCCCAACCCCTTCCCCAAGTCCATTTACGACAACGTCGCCTACGGCCCCAAGATTCACGGCATCGCCAGCCGCCGCGCGGAACTGGATGAGATCGTGGAAAACAGCCTGCGCCGCGCCGGCCTGTGGAACGAAGTGAAGGATCGCCTGGACAAGCCGGGTACCGGTCTCTCCGGCGGCCAGCAACAGCGCCTGTGTATCGCCCGCGCCATCGCCGTGAGCCCGGAAGTGATCCTGATGGATGAGCCCTGCTCGGCCCTGGACCCGATCGCCACCGCGCGTATCGAAGAGCTGATTGACGAGTTGCGCCAGAACTACACCATCGCCATCGTGACCCACTCCATGCAGCAGGCCGCGCGGGTAAGCCAGCGCACCGCCTACTTCCACCTGGGCAAGCTGGTAGAGGTCAACGACACCGAGACCGTGTTCACCAATCCTGAACACGAACTCACAGAAGCGTACATCACCGGCCGTTTCGGCTAAGGTTGGGGGGAGCCCGCAAAAGATTATGGAAATGCATTTCGATCAACACATCTCCCGCCAGTTCAACGAAGATCTTGAGTCCCTCAAGACGGAAATGCTGGAAATGGGTGGCATGGTCACCCGCCAGGTAGCTGACGCCGTGGAAGCCCTGGCCAACGCCGACAGCGAGCTGGCAGAGAAAGTCCTCAAGGTGGAAGAGGAAATCGACCGCTGCGAAATGGAACTGGACGAGCATGCGACCCTGATTATCGCCAAGCGACAGCCGGCGGCATCGGACCTGCGCATGGTCATGTCTGTGATTCGTATCGCACGCGATCTGGAGCGCGTGGGTGACGAGGCCAGCAAGGTAGCGAAGATGGCCATCGCCCTCACTGACGAAGGCACCGCACCGCGGGGTTACACCGAGATCCGTCACATCGCCAATGCGGTGCGCAAGATGCTCAATGACGCCCTCGATGCCTACACCCGTTTTGATGTCGCCTCTGCCATGGAAACCCTCGCCGAAGACGAGCAGGTGGATATGGACTACCGCAGTGCGGTGCGCGAGATGATCACCTACATGATGGAAGACCCGCGCAGTATTTCCCGGGTGATGAATGTGCTGTGGACCCTGCGTTCACTGGAACGCATCGGCGATCATGCGAAGAATATATGTGAGCAGGTGGTGTACCTGGTGAAAGGTGCGGATATCCGTCACGGCAATGAAAAAAATATGCGCTGAATAAATAACGCGTCGGATAGGCGCAGAAATTTTCTGCAGTAAATATTTTTACAAAAGGTCGCCTCGGCGGCCTTTTTTATTAGTACCAGTTTTAATTGAGAATTAGTTACAAGAATTAAATGGTTTTTTGGTATGGCCAAACTATTTAATTGCCTGCATTTGTCTGGCCGAACCTGCGGTAAAACACCGTTTTATTGCGCGCGAACTGTATTCAGCTTTGATTCAGCTACTTCCCTCCACAATGCCCCGCGACTGTAGTTAAGCTACGGAAATAAACGTGTAATTGAGACGTTCGTCGCAATTAATTCTTTTCGTTGCACAACCATTTTCTTGCGCTTAGAATCCGCGCCGAATTGCCCCCCAGGGTAAAAAGGTGGGTACGGGAGCGAGAACACAGTCGTTAACGTACAGATGTAAATTAAACAGGGAACACTTCCATGAAGTTCAAGTTTGCCGCACTTCCTCTTATGCTGGCCTCTGCCGTGGTTTCTGCAGAGCAGTACAATTCTTTCACCGACGCTGATTACACCTCAGAAGATTACGGCGTTGCCGAGGTCGATACCCTGAGCTTCCAATCTCAGTACTACTTCGGTGCTCTGGAAACTCTGGGTCCGCGCAAGGAGTTCAACTACATCCTGCCGGTTTCCAATATCTACGGTGGTTTTGATTACATCGATTACGATGGCGGCGACAGCGATGCCGTGCAGATCGGTGGTGAGTACTTCACTGGTCAGTGGAAATTCTTCGGCGAACTGAACGATTTCGACTCTACCAGCGCCTATCGTGCCGGTGCCGGTTTCCTGTTTACCCCGAATTTCCTCGCTGAAGTTGAAGCGGTAAAAGTGGAAGACACCGATACCGAACTGTTTGTTCGCGGTACCTACAACCACCAGCTGAGCGGTTCTGATTACATCGGTTTCACCGCGCAGGTGGACGATGACTTCGACTACCGCTCCGTTTCCTCCAAGTACTTCACCGCACTGTCCGGTGGCCAGTACCTGACCGCCGAGCTTAGCCTGATTGATACCGATTTCAGCGACCTGTACTGGGGTGGTGCCGTTGAGTTCTACTTCAACGAAAACACTTCCATCGGTGCGGCTTACGACGAAGCGGAAAGCTACGAGTTCAACGCTACCCACTTCTTCAATCGCAACGTTGCCGGCAAGGTTGCCTACGGCTCCAATCGCGATTTCGACGATCTGGATGTGTTCAGTCTGGGCGTAACCGTTCAGCTGTAATTTCCTGAGGGAAATACGCAGACAAAAAAAGCGGGTGAATTTCTTCACCCGCTTTTTTTATGTCCGTAAGTTTTCTGCGCGAAGCACTAGCCCTTGTTGCTCAGCGCCTGTACCCGCGCCTGTGCCTTGGTGGCGATATCACCGGAAGATTTGGCGGCAATCTGGTACTGGCTGAGGGCGTTCTGGGTGTTGCCCTGCTGCTCGTATACCTGCCCCAGGTAATAGTGCGCGTGTGGTGTGTCGAGATAGCGGGTGGAGCGCTGCAGGTCCCGCTCCGCTGCCGTGTAGTTTTTCAGTTCGGCATTCAGCATGCCGCGCATCAACCAGTTGGAAAACAGCGATGGGTTTTTCTGCACCGCGGTTTCATAGGAGTTGAGTGCGGACTGGTACTGTTTTTTGTGTGCCAGCAGGTCACCCTCGAGTGCGTAGAAGGCCGCCTCCTTGGGCTGTTGCTGTTGCGCCTTGCGAGTCAGGGTCAGCGCGCGGTCGTACTGCTTGTTCTTCACCGCAGCGAGCGCATCGTCATAGCTTTTGTAGGCGTCCGCATCGCGCTTCAGCTGTCCGATGGCCTGTTGGTACTGGCTGCGGTTTGCGGTACCGCCTGGTAGTTTTTTTGCGTGCTTTATATTCGCGTCTACCCGCGCCTGTGATGGCGGGTGGCTGGCAAACAGCGCTTCCAGGCCACCGGCCTGTTTGCCCTTGGACAGTTCGACAAACTTTTTCTGCAGGCGCACCGCACCGTAGGGATCGTAGCCCGCGGCAACCATGTACTTCATGCCGTACTGATCGGATTCCAGCTCGTTGTCGCGGCCGTACTTGGCGATATATGCGGAGCCGCCGAACTGGCTGCCGAGGGAGATCAGGTCACCGTAACCGGTGTTCTGGGTGGTGGCGCCGAGAATGGCCATGCCCGCGCCGAGGATCTGCTGCTGGGACATGGCTGCGGCGGAATGGCGCGCGGCGGCGTGCACAATCTCGTGACCCAGTACCGCGGCCAGCTCGGCCTCGTCTTCCAGCAGCACCAGCAGGCCGCGGTTGACCGCAATCTTGCCGCCGGGCAGTGCCCAGGCGTTTGGGGTGGAGTTGTTCAGCACCACAAATTCGTAGGGCAGCTGCGGCTGGTCGGAGACCTTCGCCAGCTTCTGGCCCACGCGGCTCACATAGCTTTGCAGGGCCGGGTCGATCAGGTATTCACCGCCCTGGGTCTGCTGTGCCTGGGGATATTGCTGCTCGCCCAGCGCCACTTCCTGGCCCTGGGACATCAGCGACAACTCTTTCTTGCCGGTGACCGGGTTGACCGCACAGCCGGCGATGCCCGCGGTCACAGAAGCGGCCACAGCCGCGGCCAGCAGGCGGTTGGAGATTGAACGCGGAATCATAGATCACTCCCTGTATAATGTTCGATTCAAAGCTGCTGTAGCGGTGGCTTTGGCAGCATTTAAATGAAGCTATTGTACACAGTCCGGAGACCGAGGTTATGACGACCGCACTGCAGATTATCGAACTATTCGCTGGCACCAACCCCGATGGCGAGCCGGTGGTGGAGCGGATGCAGGTTCGGGTCAATGAGGACGACAGCGTACAGCTGGTGCGCTCACCCGCGTTTATCAAGGGCATTGCCAGCGGCGATACCATCAAGGTCAATCGCGAAGACCCGGAGAAGCCCAGTTTCGAACTGGTAAAGCGCTCGGGCAACCTCGCCGTGCGGGTTTTCTGCCGCAGTGACAGCACCAAGCTCTCCGACCAGCTCACCCCGCAGCTGGAAAAACTCGGTGGCGAACTGGATATGGAGAGCCCGCGTTTGCTGGTATACAGCATCCACGTGAGCTGCGGCTTTGGCGAAATCGAGCAGATCCTGAACAGCGTGTGCGACGGGGCCAATAGCGTCTGGTACTACGGCAATGTCTACGACCCGGTGGATGGGCAGACGCCGCTGAATTGGTGGCAGGACATTTTAAAGCCCGAATAAGTCCAAACTGCGTATAACACTCGCTGCATACCGTTAAAGACCGAGAAGTTGTTGTCATGTTGATAGTCATTTCCCCCGCAAAAACCCTCGACTACGAGAGCGAGATTCCCCAGCTGGAAACGACCCAGCCGGATTTCCTCAAGGAATCCGCAGCCCTGATCAAGGAGCTGAAGGCGCTCAGCCCCCAGGATATCTCCAGCCTGATGAAAATTTCCGACAAGCTGGGCGTGCTCAATTACGACCGCTTCCACAGTTGGAAGCGCCCGTTTACCGATAACAATGCCCGTCCGGCCCTGCTGGCTTTCAAGGGTGACGTCTACACCGGGCTCGCGGCGGAATCCATGGGCAAGCGGGATTTCGCATTTGCGCAGAAGCACCTGCGCATGCTGTCCGGTCTCTACGGCCTGCTGCGCCCGCTGGATCTGATGCAGCCCTACCGCCTGGAAATGGGCACCAGGTTCGCCAATGCGCGCGGCAAGAACCTGTACGAGTTCTGGGACGGCAAGATCACCGACGCCCTCAACCAGCAGCTGCAGGCGCTCAAAAGCCGCGAGCTGGTGAACCTGGCCTCCAACGAGTACTTCAAGTCGGTACAGCCAAAGAACCTGGATGCGGAGATCATCACTCCCCACTTCAAGGACTGGAAAAACGGCCAGTACAAAATGATCAGCTTCTTCGCCAAAAAGGCCCGCGGCATGATGAGCCGCTGGGCCATCGACAACCGCGTCAAGAAAGCAGAGCAGCTGAAAGACTTCGACAGTGCGGGCTACTACTTCAGCGCCGAGCACTCCAGCGATCGCGACTGGGTATTCCTGCGCGACGAACAGCCGGCCTGATCGTCCGTGACCGATCAGGCACTGCCCAACGCCCCCTCTACCGGGCGCAACCGGGAACCCATCCTGGAACATCTGACGAGACTGCTGGCCAACCGCCGCCGTGTGCTGGAAGTCGGCAGTGGTACCGGCCAGCACGCGGTGTATTTTGCCCCGCGCCTGCCGCAGGTGCTGTGGCAGACCTCGGAGCGCCGGGTAAACCTGCACGAGGTGCAGCGCTGGCTGGCACATGCCCCCGCGGACAACCTGCCGGCGCCACTGGAGCTGGATGTTACCGGTTCCTGGCCGACGATCTCGGTTGATACCGTATTCACTGCGAATACCCTGCATATCATGCCTGCAGAGGCGGTGGAAACGCTGTTCCAGCGTTTGCCGGAGGTGCTCACTGCCGATGGCCAGTTTATCGCCTACGGCCCGGTGAAGATCGACGGTGCCTATATCGGCCCGGGCAATGCGGGCTTTGATGAGTGGCTGAAAGAAGAGGATCCCGCACGTGGTATCCGCGACCTGGAGTGGCTGGATCAACTGGCTGAATCCCAGGGCCTACGCCGGACCGAAATCAATTACCTGCCCGCCAACAACCAGTTGTTGGTGTGGCGACGTTAACCCGATGACAGGAGTGCACTATGCCCCCGTGGTTTGAAACTACCCTCGCCATTATTGCTGCTATTGCCGCGGTTTTTTTCTTTGGCAAATACCGTGAGGCCGCTGCCGCGCTGCACGAGTCCGAGCGTATGAAGCGCAAACTGTCCAAGGATCTGGACCGCTATCGCGATGTGCCCCAGCTGCGCGCCCTGCGCGATGGGCTGATCGGCGAGCGCAACCTGCCGGTGGATGACGAAGGTCGCGAGCACCTGTTGATCCGCGACAGCGCGCGCAAGCTGGTGCATATCACCGTGCAGAGAAGCGCTGCGCCCGTGGCCAAGGAAGATGTGGTGCATTACCGCGTGGGTGGCGAGGAGCGCCCCCTGCAAGAGCTGGAGTAACGCTTTCGGCGGTTTTCTCCGCGTTTCCCCGCCCGCTATTTTTTATTCGAAGTACTTTATCCGTGCGCGCTCAGGCGGAGCTGGCGAGGGTCAGCTTCTGCTTGGGAAAATTCAGGGTAAAGGTGCTGCCGCGACCGGGCACACTGGTTACGCTCATATTCGCGCTGTGGCGCAGCAGCACGTGCTTGACGATGGCGAGCCCTAGCCCGGTGCCACCGCTCTCGCGGGAGCGGCCGGCATCTACCCGGTAGAAGCGCTCGGTTAGGCGCGGGATATGCAACGGGTCTATCCCGATACCGGAATCCTTCACCGAAAAATGACCGCCCGCGGAATCCACTTTCCAGCGCAGCTCGATAGGCCCGCCATCGGGGCTGTACTTCACCGCGTTGAATGCCAGATTGGCAAAGGCACTGTGCAGCTCGCCGGCGTCGCCGGTAATCGTGCAGTCCTCGTCGCAGTGCACCGAAATTTCATGGCGCTCACCACTCAGCGAGCGCGCCTCACTTGCCACCCGCTCCATCAGCTCCCGCGGCGACACCCGGTCGCGACCGCTGTCGCGCTCCGAAGTCTCCAGCCGCGCCAGCAGCAACAGATCGTTCACCAGACTGGTCATGCGCACCGTCTGTTCACTCATCTGCCCCAGCGGCCGCTCCCAGTTGCGCGGTGCCTGGCCACTGGCCTGAAGAGTCTCCAGGTAACCGGCGATCACCGTCAGCGGTGTGCGCAACTCGTGGGAAACATTCGCCACAAAATCCCGCCGCATCTGCTCGAGATTGTGCAGCCGGGTCACATCGCGCACGATCACCAGCGCCTCGTCCTGGCCGAAGCGGGTGACTTCCATTTGCAGGATTCGGGAATCATCCCCCGGTGCCGGCAGTGTGATCGGCTCCTGGGTCTTGTTGTTCTGCTCCAGCATGCGCTGGTACATGTGCTCCACAAAACGCGGATCGCGGACAAAGTTGACCAGCGGCTGTCCGGCATCGTCCCCCTGCAGACGCAGCATCTCGCCCGCCGCCGGGTTCCACCAGGCCAGGTTGCCCTCGTCCTCGAGCGCCACAATGCCCTCGCGCAGTGCACTGGTACTGTCCTGTACCCGGCGCAGCATCGAGTGCAGCTTCTGCTTTTCTTTGCGATGGCGGCGTTGCAGCCGGTAAAAATCGTCGGAGATATCGCCCCACACACCGAAACTGGTGGGCGCGGGGCCGCGTCGTCCGTTGGACAGCCAGCGGTCGAACTGACTCTGCTGCCACAGTAGCCAGAACAGGTAGACAGAGAGGCCGGCACAGAGCGCCAGCCACCAGTGGCCGGTAGAAAAACCGAAAATGGTGGTGCCGAGGGCGATGACGATAAAACGCGAGAACTCGCCAATACTGCGATCGAGCATGATGGTTGGGCCATCTTTTTGAGTGGGGAGTCGGAGCAATACTGAAATCGGTAATGCGCAGGACTCTAAGCGAAGGCGGAGCGCCGGGTGCGGGGTTTCAGGATCGTTGGCGACAGGGATGTTGCCGATGAAGCGTACAGGGACGTATTCACAGCGGTCCTGAAATCCCGCACCCGGTGCTCCGCCGCCACCGGGCATTCACATTGGAAGCCCAAATTCTTCCAGGACGGTAGGATTACACCCTTTCCACGGTCTGTACAGAAAAGCGGTAGCCGGTGCCGCGTACAGTCTGGATATAGCGCTCGTGGCCATCGATGGTCAGCGCCTTGCGCAGGCGGCGGATGTGTACATCCACGGTGCGCTCCTCCACATACACATTGCCACCCCACACGTGGTCCAGCAACTGGGTGCGGGTATAGGCGCGCTCTTGGTGAGACAGGAAGAAGGTCAGCAGACGAAACTCCGTCGGCCCCATCTCCACCGGATTGCCATTGATCGTCACGCGGTGGCTGATCGGGTCCAACACCAGACCGCCGGCGGTCAGCGGCTCCTCCGGGGTACTCGGGCCCGCCCGGCGCAATACCGCCTTCAGGCGCGCCACCAGTTCGCGCGGAGAAAACGGCTTGGTGATGTAATCATCTGCACCCGTCTCCAACGCCTTGATCTTGTGATCCTCCTCGCCCTTCGCCGTCAGCATGATGATCGGCAGCGAAGAGGTCAGTTCATCCCGCTTCAGGCGCCGCGCCAGTTCCACCCCGGAGACATCCGGCAGCATCCAGTCGAGCAGGATCAGGTCCGGCTTCTCATCGATGACCAGCGCGTGTGCCGCCTGGGCATTTTCCGCCTCGAGACAGCGGTAATCCGCCATCTCCAGGGCAATTCGCAGCATGTCCCGTACCGGGGCCTCGTCGTCGACTATGAGAATCGTTTTGTTGTGCATCTGCCTGCCGTACCCTAACTGATGAGTGTGTCATCCAACTGACATTCCTTAGAGTGGCCATTTAACGTCACTTTAATGACAAATATATGACAAGTGCCCAACGATCACGAATCTGCAGGAAAACACCGGGTTCAATTGACCAGAAAATGGAGAAAAATCCCGGAAAACACCGCTGCGCCGACCCAGTTGTTATTCAAAAATGCCTTGAAGCAGTTGTCCCGTTCCCGATTCTGCACCAGCCATTGCTGGTAGCCGAAGAGTCCCGCCGCCGCTGCCACTCCGCAGTAGTAGAGTGCACCCAATTCCGCCCGGCTACCCAGCATCAGTAGCGCCAGCACCACCATCACCTGCAGGCTGGCGGTCATCACCTTGTCCATATCGCCGAACAGGATCGCCGTGGATTTCACCCCGATCTTGAGGTCATCGTCCCGATCCACCATGGCGTAAAACGTATCGTAGGCCACGGTCCACAGCAGGTTGGCGGTGAAGAGCAGCCAGGCGACCGCCGGTACCTCATTGGTGGCCGCGGCAAACGCCATCGGAATCCCCATACTGAACGCCGCCCCCAGCACCACCTGCGGCAGGTGGGTATAGCGCTTGGCAAATGGATAGCAGAACGCCAGCGCGAGTGCAGGTAATGACAGCAAAATGGTGAGCTTGTTGGTAGTGAGTACCAGCAGGAAGGCCAGTAGCATCAGGCCGGCAAACAGCAGCAGCGCCCCTTTGGGCGTCGCAGCCCCGGTGGCCAGGGGGCGCTGATTGGTGCGCTTTACATGACCGTCGATGTTGCGGTCTGCAAAGTCGTTGACCGCACATCCCGCCGCGCGGGTCAGGATGACCCCGAGGGTGAACACCGCAAACAGATGGATACCGGGCCAGCCCGCGGCGGCAATCCACAGTGCCCACCAGGTGGGCCACAGAAGCAGCAGGGAGCCGATGGGCCTGTCCAGGCGGGCGAGCTGCCAGTACGGGAGGGCGGCGGGCCAGCGCTGCTGGATCTGTTGGCTGATCATGGGTTTCTCGTCCGTTATTCAGGTCATGGGCGGTTTGTGGGGATTGAAACTGCTCAGGAAAGTCTCTGCAACCAGCAGGGGTTTATCGTGCAGCCAGAAGGTGGAGCGGCGGCCCCAGGCGGTGTTCTCCAGCGAGTCCAGCTCGGGCTGCTGGCTGCGCGGGTTGCGCGCCAGACGATTGAGCACGATGGGACCGCGGCGAATATCCGGTTGGCTGAACAGAAGTTCCCCCAGGGGGCGGTTGTCCAGGCTGCGCAGGTAGCGGGATTTGCCCGCCAGGGTGCGTTCGGGGAGCACACTGCGGGCGTATACCCAGGGCTGCTCGTCGCTGCCGTAGAGCAGCACTTCGCGCACCAGAGCGCGGGTCCTCTCGCGCAGGTTGAGGGCGCGGCGCTCCTCCAGTTGTGGCTGCTGCCAGCCCTGACTCAGGATCTGCACGCTAAACTCACCGTTGCTCAACAGTTTGAGCGCAGCGGTGAGTGAGCCGGGGTGCAGCAGCCACGGCAGCAGGTGCTCCGGAGGCGTGTGTCCGTGCAGGCTCTCGAGGGGCTGTGGGTGCCAGTCACCGATGGCTTCAAAGGGGGAGTGGAACAACGCTGACTCCGCGCAAGCTCAAAAGCGCCATTGTAACCGACCGACGGCCTGGGGAAATGGTCCAGATTTTGCTCCGCTTTCAGCCTGCCGATATAGTGGCGGTCTGTTTGCCGCACTTTGTATGAGTGTGCTGAATTTTTATCGACAATAAATAATCGGCGATCGCCGAAGTAACAGGACGGACCATGGGGCTTACCAAAAAAATCGTTCTGGCCATGATTGCGGGGATCGCGGTTGGCCTGATAAGCAATCTTCTCAATACCAGCCAGGTGCTGGGGCCCGGGATAACCGGTTTTATCAACAACTACCTGACCAATGGCCTGTTCGATATCGTCGGACGGATTTTCATCGCCTCGCTGAAGTTGATGGTGGTGCCGCTGGTACTGGTATCCCTGATCTGCGGTGCCTGTGCGCTGTCTGAAGGCAGCCGTGTGGGGGTACTCGCCGGCAAGACCCTGCTGCTGTACCTGCTGACTACCGCAGCAGCGATCACCCTCGCGCTGGTGCTGGCGCTGGCGATCCAGCCGGGGGTCGGCATGGAACACCTGGCCGGAGATGCGAGCTTTGAACCCAAGGCGTCGCCGTCGCTGTCTGAAGTGATCGTCAACATCTTCCCGACCAACCCGGTGGATGCGATGGCCAAAGGCAATATGCTGCAGATCATCGTGTTTGCCCTGTTGATGGGTTACGCGATTTCCCGCAGCGGCAAGCCGGGACAGCGTATCGCCGGCTTCTTCAACGACCTCAACGAAGTCATCCTGCGCATGGTCGGGGTACTGATGGTGTTTGCGCCTTACGGTGTGTTTGCCCTGCTCGCAACCAAGATTGCGCAGCTCGGCTTTGATGCGATTCCACAGCTGGCGAAATACTTCGGCGTGGTGTTGCTGGCGCTGTTGCTGCATGCGCTCGGGGTCTATCCATTGCTGCTGAAGCTGCTTTCGGGCCTGAGTCCGCTGAAGCTGATCAAGAAAATGCGCCCGGCGATGGTGTTCGCCTTCAGTACCGCATCTTCCGCGGCCACTATCCCGGTTACCCTGCAGACGGTGGAAAAGCGTCTGGGTGTGGATAACAAGGTGGCCTCGTTTACCGTACCTCTTGGTGCAACCATCAATATGGATGGCACTGCGATCATGCAGGGGGTGGCGACGGTATTTATTTCCCAGCTGTACGGGATCGATATCGGCCTGATGGGTTACCTGACGGTCATCCTGACCGCCACCCTCGCATCCATCGGCACCGCCGGTGTGCCCGGAGTTGGCCTGATCATGCTGGCGATGGTGCTGCAGCAGGTTGGCCTGCCGCTTGAGGGTATTGCCATTGTGATGGGTGTGGATCGCCTGCTGGACATGGTGCGCACGGCGGTGAACATCACCGGTGATTCCGTGGTGAGCACCATTGTGGCGAAGAGTGAGGGTGCGCTGAATGAGAGCACGTTCAACGATGACAACTACAACAGTGTGGTCGCGGCCGGCCGGGACGGCACCGCGACATCGTGAGGCCTCTCGGGAAGAGTTCGCCAGGGCTTAAATAAAAAAGGGCGAGTCGCGGTGCGGCTCGCCCTTTCTGTTTGTGGCCTGGAAAACCCGGAATTAAAGCGCTGCCATATCCCGCAGTTCATCTGCCTCCAGGTTGTCCTCCATGGACTCCACCAGTTCTTCTGCCAGTTCGCTGAGGGCGTCCTTGATGGCTTCCTCGGTACTGTCTTCCCCTGTGCGTCCGTCGTGGTAGGTGCGCACCATGTATTTACTGGAAATGTCGAGTTCACCGATGTCGATGCGCTGCTCGCGCAAAGCGGTACCGCTGCGGTTTTTCAGGATGTAGCGAAACTCACCGGAGAGGGCCATATCGCCCTTTTCCAGGTCGTAATCCTTTTTCGGCGTCATGGCACTGAGATGCTTGATGACCCGCAGATTCAGGGCATTTTGCAGGCTCAATACGCCCTCTTCCTTAACCAGCGGGACTTCTTCGTCCTCGAGGTACTCGTACAGCTCGCGCGCGAGCTCGCTGTGCAGGTGCTGGGTGTATTTGCGTACCGCCTGTTGTTTGAGCTCGGCAAGACCGCCGCCTTTACCAGCCTGGGCCAGCATCAGTTGCAGGTTGCCACTAGAGCCGGGCATGGGCACGTCTATCCGGATATCCGTGGGGGCAATAACCAGGCTGGGGGTGGTTGTGTCACCGCCCCAGAAGCCATTCTGGGCAGCGGCCGGCGCGGACAGGCCGATAGTGAACAGACTGGCGAGCGCCAACCTGCGGAGTCCTTGGGTTCTCATGCATCTCTCTCCCTGTTTTGATTTTTATGCCGGGAAGCTATTTGCTATTTGTAAATCGGCGAATGGATTCGCTCTTTATTTATGCGATAACCATCACAGGCTGCCACTTATCGGTGCGGAGAGCAAAAAATTTTCGTGACTTGTGCGTCAGTAGTAGTCGGTTTTGTGCGCGGGGTCTCGGCGGGAATTTGCAAGTTACAGTAGGGGCAGTTGGTCGGTAGGGATTGGGAGGCGCTAGAGAGGTGGCGGGGAATTGAAGCGGGGGCTTGATCAGCCCCCTTTGGCGAGTTCACGCAGGCTGTCTGCTTCCAGGTCGTCTTCGATACGGTCGATGATACGTGCCACCAGTACGTCGACCATTTTCTGCAGCTGCTCCTCGGTATTGTCTTCGGCTTCACCGGCTCCCAGAGGGGTTTTGATCTGGTATTTACCTTTCACGTTGAGGCCGGCGATATCCACCCGTTTTTGTTTCAGCACCAGGCCGCTCGGTGTGTTCAGACTGAAATGGTAGTCGCCGCTGGCACTCAGATTACCCTTCTCCACCTCGAAGTCGCCGCGGTTTTTGAGACCGCTGAGCTGCTTGACCACGGAAATGTCGACGCTGTTGTGCAGGGTGAGGGAATTGTTGTCGGTAATCAGTGCCACTTCTTCGTCGGCAAAGAATTCGCGCAGCGCAGAATCCAGCTTGAAGCGCAGCTGTTCGCTGAAGATGCCAATGGCTTTTTTGCGCACATCGCTGAGACCTTCACTGGATGTGGCCTGGGCGAGTAGCGCATCGAAATCGTTGCCTTGGAGTGGAGTGGGAATTTCCGCGGCGACTTTGGTGTGGGCAATGGTGATATGCGGTGTGGGCTCGTCGCCGCCACCAAAAAAACCTTGTCCCCACGCGGGGCTGCCGATTAGCAGAGCGATCGTGGCTGCAGAGCGCTTGATATATGTGTGCAAGTGGATCATCCGGTATTTCCCGTACTGGTGGTCGGGAGTTGGTGGGCCGGGTAAGCCCTTTTTACTGAGGCTGCCACTGCTGGCACAGGAGTGCAAAATTATTGGTGACCGAAAATGACTAATCGGTCTGGCTATCGAGTGGCGCACGAACAGGGCGGGTGCCAGTTCGCATTTTGTGCGTTGGATTCCACGGGTGGGGTGTGCGAGTCGCCTAGGCCTCGGCGAAGCGGGGTTTGTTGTGCAGCCAGCGGCGCACCAGAGCGGCGCGGGCATCTTCGCCCAGTTGTGGCGCTGCAGCGATTTTCTGTACCTGGGGCAACAGGTGCGCGTCCCGCTGCAGGTCGGCGATGCGGTGCTGAATCTCACCGGTCTGACGGGTGCCGAGAATCTCCCCCGGGCCCCGCAGGCGCAGGTCCTCCTCGGCGATGGCGAAGCCATCTGCATGGCTGCGCAGTGCCTGCAGGCGCGCGCGACCGTTGGCGGACAGCGGCGTGCTGTACATCAGCACACAGTGGCTGGCGATACTGCCCCTGCCGACGCGCCCTCGCAGCTGGTGCAGTTGGGCGAGGCCGAGCCGTTCGGGGTTCTCGATGATCATCAGGCTGGCGTTGGGGACATCGACTCCCACCTCGATCACCGTGGTGGCCACCAGCAGGTCGACCTCGCCGGCCTTGAAAGCTTTCATTACCAGGTCCTTGGCGTCGGGCTTCATGCGCCCGTGCACCAGCGCCACCCTTACACCATCGAGGGTTTCTGCCAGCTCCTCAGCAGTGGACTCTGCCGCCTGTGCTTGCAGGGTTTCCGACTCCTCGATCAGGGTGCATACCCAGTAGGCCTGACGCCCATCGGCCACCGCCCCCTGTACCCGTTCCATCACGTCGAAACGGCGCTCGTTGGAAATGGCCACGGTGTTGATGGGCTGACGCCCGGGAGGTAATTCGTCGATCACCGAACAGTCGAGGTCGGCAAATGCAGACATGGCCAGGGTGCGTGGGATCGGCGTCGCGGTCATGATCAGCTGGTGTGGCTGGGTGCGCTGTTGGCCTTCATCAGAGCCCTCCGCCGCGCCCTTCTCGCGCAGCTGCAGCCGCTGGCGCACACCGAAACGGTGCTGTTCGTCGATGATCACCAGCGCCAGCCGGTGGAAGGTCACACCCTCCTGGAACAGTGCGTGAGTACCCACTACCAGCTGGGCATCGCCGCTTTCGATCGCCGCCAGCTGCGCGCGGCGCTCCGCGGCTTTCATGCTGCCGGTAAGCCAGGCCACGGTGATACCGAGGGGCTCCAGCCAGCCGCAGAAATTGATGCGGTGTTGTTCGGCGAGGATTTCCGTGGGGGCCATGACCGCGCACTGGTATCCGGCGCCGATGGCCTGCAGCGCTGCCCGAGCCGCGACCAGGGTTTTGCCTGCGCCCACATCGCCCTGCAGAAGACGCATCATCGGGCGGGACCCCGCGAGATCTGCCGCGATTTCCTTGCCCACTCTTTGCTGTGCATTGGTGGGGCTGAACGGCAGGCGGGCGCTAAAGTCCCGCTCCAGCGCAGCGTTGTGCGCAAGCGGTGGAGCCGCGACACGGGAGGCGGTGCGCCGCAGTTCCAGCAGGCTAAGATGGTGGGCGAGCAGCTCCTCCAGCGCCAGGCGTTGCTGGGCCGGATGCTGGCCCTCCCCCAGTTGTTCCAGGTCGGCGTCGGCGGGTGGCTGGTGCAGGTACATCAGTGCGCCCGCCAGAGGCATCTGCAGGGTGCTTGGCAGCAGCTGTGCAGGCAGCAGTTCGGTGACAGTGCCCTCGGCCAGCCAATCGAGCCCCTGGCCGATCAGCGCGCGCAGGCGGCCCTGGCCCAGGCCTTCGGTCAGCGGGTAAATGGGCGTCAGGGTCTCCGCAGCAGGAGAAATATCTTCCCCCAGAATCTCGGTTTCCGGGTGATAAAGTTCCACGCCCGCACTGCCCCGGCGGGCCTCGCCGTAACAGCGCACCCGGGTGCCTGGCGTCAGACGACTTTTCTGCGCGGCAGTGAAGTGGAAAAAGCGCAGCATGACGCTGCCGGTGGTGTCCTGCAGGCGCACCGCGAGGCTGCGGCGGCGGCCGAATACCACGTCGGCGGCGCGTACCTCGCCCTCGATTACCGCATCCATACCGGGACGGAGTCCCGCCAGGGGCACCACGCGGGTGCGGTCCTGGTAGCGTGCGGGCAGGTGGAACAGCAGATCCTGGAGGGAGCTGATGTGCAGTTTGGCGAGGGTTTCCGCCAGCTTGGCGCCCACCCCTTTCAGGGCAGTCACCGGGATTTCGGCCAGCGGTTTCTGCGGTCGATTCACGGACTCTTCAATTGGCACTGATTGATGGCATCGCGCAGCATATCGATGGCGCGGTGTCGCGGAAAGCTGGCGCGCCAGGCCAGGGCCACGGTGCGTTGCGGGGCCGGCGCCACAAACGGGCGGGTCACCAGTACACCGGTAGCGTACTGGGAGGCGGCCGCCGCCGACAGCGGCAACACGGTGATGCCGAGACGCGAGGCAACCATATGGCGCAGGGTTTCGAGGGAGCTGCCATCCGCGGCGGTGCGGATATGTCCGTTGCCGGATTCCTTCTCGATTGACTGTTGCAGCTGCGGACAGGCCTCCAGGACCTGATCGCGGAAACAGTGGCCTTCACCAAGCAGCAGCACGTTGTCCTCACACAGCTGCTCCGGAGACAGCGCGTCGAACTTGGCCAGGGGATGGTCCGAGGGCATCAGCACCACGAAGGGCTCATCGTACAGCGGCTGGGTCACCACATCCGGCTCGGTAAACGGCAGCGCAATAATCACCGCGTCCAGTTCACCCTTGCGCAGGCGTGCACGCAGTGTGGAGGTGTAGCCTTCTTCAACGAACAGCGGCATCTGCGGTGCCAGCTGTTGCAGCTGCGGGATGAAGTGCGGGAAAAGATAGGGACCGATGGTAAAAATTGCACCCACCGACAGCGGACTGCTGAGCTGGTCCTTGCCGGCGCTGGCAATATCCTTGATCGCCGCCGACTGCTCCAGCACCAGCTGCGCCTGGGCCACGATGCGTTCCCCCAGCGGCGTGGCCTGAACCCGGGTTTTGGAGCGCTCGAACAGCGCTACACCCAGTTCCTTTTCCAGTTTCTTGACGGCGATGGACAACGTCGGCTGACTCACAAAGCAGCGCTCCGCGGCGCGCCCGAAATGCTGTTCCTGAGCCAGGGTGACGATGTAGCGCAATTCATTCAATGTCATGGTAAACGCAATCAGATAAAACTTTGCGATAGAGTTTATTCATAAATGCCCCCGTGCGGCCAGCAAAACTGCAGACGAGGTGGGTAAATGTCTCAATCTAGAAAAAAATGCTATTAACAGGTCTTATGGTTAGTAAAAGTTGCTATTAACATGCTGTCTTGTTCGGTGGCGTGGCGCTTTTTTTGCTATACGTGTAAGGGCAAGTGTTCAATACACACAAAGCGGAGAAACGCTCTATGGGAATCTTGTCTTGGATTATCTTGGGCCTGATCGCAGGCGCCCTGGCCAAATGGATCATGCCCGGCCCGGATCCGGGTGGCTGGATTGTCACCATGGTGATCGGCATCATCGGCGCTTTCATCGGCGGCTGGGTCGGCAGCTTTGTCGGCCTCGGCACAACCGGTGGCCTGTCTCTGGGCAGTATTATCACCGCGGTAGTGGGGGCAGTTATTTTGCTGTTCATTTTCCGCATGGTGAAGTCCCGCTGACGTCACCTGATCACATTCATTGAAAATGCGTGCAGGGCCCACAGGATGCTGTGGGCCCTGTTCACAGTTTGTCGTTGGCAAACAGGTTATAAAGGCTTTTGCCGACTGATTTATTACGCAAATTCATAAAAACTATTTAAATGCGGTGCCGCTTCTACTCTGGCATCGTGTATTGTGGGGCCGGAATTTGGCACCGGGGGTTGATTCGAGCGGTTATGGCAAAGGAAAAAGTCTGGATCTTCGGTTGTGGCGATCTGGGGACTCGTCTGGCATTGAAGTTGGATCGCAAGGCATACGATGTGTTTGGCGTGCGGCGTAACCCGCTGCAGGCACTGGCACGTAAGCGCCGCGCCGATGTGGTCAACTGGCGCCGCGGCGATGCCACCAAGCCTGAAGATATCCGTCGTCACCTGAACAATGGTGCGGATATTGTCATCGCTACTTTCACTCCGGGCGCGAGCACTCCCCAAGCCTATCAGCGCGCCTATGTGGAAACTGCCACAACCCTGCGCGACGCCCTCGCCGAAATGGAAAAGCCCCCGCGCCTGGTGCTGTGGATTTCTTCGACCCGGGTGTACGGCCAGAGTGGTGACCACTGGCTGGACGAACGCTCTCAACCTCTGCCCGGCAGTTTTCAGGGAGAAGCCCTGCTCGCCGCGGAAAAAATTGCCCAGACTGCGCCCACAGAAACCTGTGTCGTGCGATTTGCGGGTATCTACGGCCCCGGCCGCGATCGACTGTTATCCCAGGTACGCGCCGGTCGTTGCGCACCGCCCTCACCGCCGCAATTCAGCAACCGTATCCATGTGGACGATGCCGTGGGATTCCTGGCCCATCTGATCGAGGGACAGAAAACCGGCATGGCACTGGAGAAGCTTTATATCGGTGCCGACTGCACGCCGGTACCCATGTACGAGTTGCAGAGCTGGCTGGCAAAATCCATGGGATATACCAGTGCACACCTGCGCGAGGAAGTGGCCACCAGCGAACGCCGCTCGAAGAAAATGAGCAACAAGCGCATGCTGGATAGCGGCTATGAAATGCTGTATCCCGACTACCGTGCCGGCTACAGCACCCTGCTGGAAAACGACTGAATTCGATAACCGCGCCGCTCGTTCGCAGCGGCGCGATCTCCTTCAAGCCGCTGTCAGATCACCATCACCGCTTCGGCTTCGAACTGGGCGCCCTTGGGCAGCTCGCTCACGCCTACTGCCGCGCGCGCGGGGAACGGCTTGGTAAACACCTCTTCCATGACTTCGTTGACGGTAGCGAAGTTGCTGAGGTCGGTGAGGTAAAGGTTCAGCTTCACGATACTGTCGAGCGTCCCGTTGCCGGCCTCACACACCGCTTTCAGGTTCTTGAACACCTGTACAGCCTGCTCCCTGAAATCGTCAGAGATTAGCTCCATGGTTTCCGGTACCAGGGGGATCTGGCCGGACAGGTAGATGGTGTTGTCGACCTTGACGGCTTGCGAATAGCTGCCGATTGCGGCCGGTGCCTTATCTGTTTTTATCACGGCGCGATTGGGCATTGGTTACTTCTCTCCCGGCCTGACAAGGCCTGCTTGCTGAAAAAGAAAGCGGGAGAATATAGCGCGCTTTATGGGGTTTGGGGAGCGGTGCTGCAGGCAGATTGATGATATGCGGAACCTGTCCACATTCCGGGAAAATAAGCGCAAAACCCCACCCGTTTTCCGTCTGCTGTCGCAATAACTATCCGCAGAAACAGAAATGCCCGAAGCTAGCTCGGAGGCTCAGTGCCGATGCCCATCCGACAAACGTTCGCCGACGAGGCTGTTTGGCGGATGGGCATCGGCACTGGGTCGGCCCCAGTCAAACCCGCCAAAAGCAAGTGCTACTCAGGGACGCGCGATCTTGATCACTGCAGGCAGGTTGCGCAGCCGTTTCATCACCTGGGCGAGGTGCACCCGGTTGGCTACTTCCAGGGTCAGCGCAATCACACTGTGCTGAGCGTCTTTCTCGTCCACGTGGATCTGTTCGATACTCGCGCCCTCTTCCGTGATGCGTGTTGCCAAACGGGCGATGATGCCGCGTTCAGACTCTACCTCTACCCGCACATCGCCAAGGAACTCACCCTTCACATCCGGCGACCAGGCCACCGCCATAATATTCTCCGGATGCTCGCGTAGTTCCGCCGCGTTGCGACAGGTATCCCGGTGCACCACAACGCCCTTGCCCGAACTGATATGACCCATGATCGTATCGCCCGGAATGGGGCGGCAGCAGCGCGCAAAACTGATCATCATGCCCTCCTGGGCATCGATGGTCAGGGGAGAGGAAATACTGCTGGCCTCGGTTTCCATGGTGCCCGGCGGAATCAGCAGCTTGGCTGCAGAAAACGCCGCGCGGTTCCCCAGTCCGATTTCTTCCAGCAGATTATCGAAACTATCGCACCTCGCCTCACGCACACCGCGCGCGATCTGCTCCTCGGAAAGTTCGCTGATCTTCAGGCGGAACTTCACCAGCGCCTTTTCCAGCAAACGCCGGCCCAGCTCAATGGAATCGTGGTGACGCTGATGCTTCAGGTAGTGACGGATGGCGCTGCGCGCTTTGGCTGTTACCACAAAATTGAGCCAGTTCGGATTTGGCTGCACGTTCTTGCTGGTGAGGATTTCCACCTTCTGGCCGCTTTCCAGCGGTTGCGACAGTGGCGCCAGGCGCTGGTTGATGCGCACCGCCACACAGGAATTACCCACATCGGTGTGTACCGAATAGGCGAAATCCACCGCGGTAGCGCCGGCGGGCAGATCGATGATCTTGCCCTTGGGCGTAAACACGTAGACCTCGTCCGGGAACAGGTCGATTTTTACGTTCTCGATAAATTCCAGCGAGTCGCCGGCCCGTTGCTGCATTTCCAGCAGCCCCTGCACCCAGCGGCGCGCGCGCACCTGGCTGGTACCGCCGGTATTCAGGACCTCGTCACCGGAGGACTTGTACAGCCAGTGTGCGGCGATGCCGCTGTTGGCCATCTCGTCCATTTCCTTGGTGCGGATCTGCACCTCGATGGGCACCCCGTGCATGCCCAGCAGTACCGTGTGCAGCGACTGGTAACCGTTGGACTTGGGGATCGCGATATAGTCCTTGAACTCGCTGATCACCGGCTTGTACAGGTTGTGGATAACCCCGAAAGTCCGGTAACAGGTGTCCACGCTGTCGACGATGATGCGGAAGGCGTAGACGTCCATGATTTCCCGGAACGACTTCTTCTTCGAGCGCATCTTCTGGTAAATGCTGAACAGGTGCTTTTCGCGGCCGATCACCAGCGCATCGATTTTTTCCCGCTCCAGGCGCAGCTCGATGGCGTTCTGGATTTTCTCCAGCAGCTCCTTGCGGTTGCCGCGGGCGGCCACCAGGGCTGCGCGCAAACGGCTGGCGCGCAGGGGGTAGATGGCAAAGAAGGCGCGGTCCTCGAATTCGATCCGCACATCGTTCATGCCCAGGCGGTTGGCGATGGGGGCGTAGATCTCGAGTGTCTCGCGGGCAATGCGCGCGCGCTTTTCCGGCTTCAGTGAACCGAGGGTGCGCATGTTGTGCAGGCGGTCGGCCAGCTTGACCAGGATGACACGGATATCCCGCGCCATGGCTAGGGCCATTTTCTGGAAGTTTTCCGCCTGCTTTTCCGCGGGGCTGTCGGTCTCGAACTGGGTCAGCTTGGAGACCCCGTCCACCAGATCGGCAATCTCATCCCCGAATTGCTCCGCCAGCGCGGCCTTGGGAATGCCGGTGTCTTCGATCACGTCGTGGAGCATGGCCGCGGCCAGGCTCTGGGCATCCATGTGCATGCCCGCCAGGATGGTGGCAACCGCGAGGGGGTGGGTGATATAGGGTTCGCCGGAACGCCGTTTCTGGCCTTCGTGCGCCTGCTCCGCATAGAAGTAGGCGCGGCGGACGAACTGAATCTGGTCGGAGGGAAGATAGGACGAGAGGCGATGGGCCAGACTGTCTATGGTGTGCAAAGCCGCGCTCGCCTCTTAAATTTCCAGCAATTCCTGCATCGTTCGATCAATCGGGATTACATATCCTGTTCGGACAGGAATACCGGCGCCGGCGCGGCGTGTCTTACCGGCTCTTCTTCCGGCTCGTCGAGGATGCTGGCGTCTACAAAGCCTTCTTCGATTTCGCGCAGGGCGATCACGGTGGGCTTGTCATTCTCTTCTGCAACCATCGGGTCGCGGCCGCCGGTAGCGATCTGGCGGGCGCGCTTGCTGCCAACGATAACCAGCTCAAAACGGTTATCTACGTGGTCGAGGCAATCTTCAACGGTAATACGTGCCATAAAATTTCAGTTCCAGTGTGGGTTCGCCCGGCCGGGCGAGATGGGCAAATTCTGTTGTCCGACCGGCTGGCCATTGCCGCGGACGGACCTAGTGTGACTATTCTACCGGACCGCGCGGTGTACGCAAATCGATCAGTGGGTTGATTGCGCACAATCCCCGGTTTTATTGGGTTTCTTCGCGGCAAGCTCAAGTTGCTTGGATGGCTTATTGCTGTCGCAACAGTGACTGCAACAGAGCCCCGTGCATCTCCTGCTGGCGCCCGAGCCGCTGGCGCTCGGCCACCATGATGGCACGCAGTTCGGCAAGCGCGGTGGCGAAATCGTCGTTGATGATCAGGTAGTCGGTCTCGACATAGTGGGACATCTCGTCGATCGCCTGTGCCATGCGCTTGTCGATCACCGCCTGGTCGTCCTGGCCACGGCCGGTCAGACGCTCGAGCAGTGCCTGCTGGGACGGCGGCAGGATAAAGATCCCCACCGTCTCGGGCATCTGCTTGCGTACCTGTTCGGCGCCCTGCCAGTCGATCTCCAGGATCACATCACGTCCGCTGGCGAGGGTTTCCTCGACCCACGCCTTGGATGTGCCGTAAAAGTTGTCAAACACCTGAGCGTGTTCCAGAAACGCGCTCTGCCCCAGCATCTCCACGAACTCATCGCGATCCACAAAATGATAGTTGATGCCTTCAATCTCACCGGGGCGCATGGGCCGGGTGGTGTGGGATACGGACACGGTAACTCCGCTATCCGCCTCGATCAGCGCTTTGACGAGACTGGTTTTGCCAGCGCCGGAGGGCGCGGAGACCGTATATAAAGTACCTGTGGACACGGCGAACCTTGCTGCAGTGGTGGTGATTGGAATGATGGGCGGGGATTATAGCGAAAGCCAGCGGTGACGTGCGAACCGTAAACAGGCTGTCCCCCGACCGGTGCTGGGGGCAAAGTGTTGGGCTTTTCCGGAATATCTGCCGCGGAGCGGCGGGTCTCCCGAAGCCGGTCGGGGGTGCCTGCGGAATCTCAACCGCTTCGCCTTTGGGGAAGGCGGAGGGCTACTGCGGATTCCTGTTGCTAATTGCGAACGGCAGTGACTGTATCGTCTTTATTGTTAAAAACCAACCACCACCACACGGCGCCGCTGGCAAGGCAGTAGCCGGTCACTGGCAGCCATATTGCCGCCGGCAGCAGCGGCAGGCTTGCCGCCAGTAGCGCCAGCCGGCCCAGCTCCCAGAGTTTGCCGCGCGGCTCGCCGTCCAGGATGCGGCCGTTTACCACCAGGCCGATTACCAGCATCAGTACCATCAATGCCGTTGTGGCGTATTCCAGCTGCTGGGCGCTGGCCATCAGTGCCAGTGCGGCGCCGGAGTAAACCAGATGCTGTATCAGCGCGTACCAGCCCTGAGCGCGGGGGATTTCAGGGTCAAATCGCTGGAAATTGTCCAGGTCACCACTGGGAACCGGCATCGCCGCTTCTGCATCTGCCGGGCGGTAGCCGGTGGCGCGGAACCATAGGGTGAGCTTTTCCTTCCAGCTTTTGGTGAACACGGCATCCAGCCACATGCGTTTGTAGTGCTGCAAGTTGGCCGCCAGGGGGTCGAAGGTATTCAGCGGTTTGCGCACTCCGTAGATACAGGGTTCGGTGTCCAGCTCCTCCTGATAGGTGCCGAACAGGCGATCCCAGATGATCAGCACACCGCCGTAATTGCGGTCCACATAGACCTTGTTCTGGGCGTGGTGCACCCGGTGGTTGGAGGGGGTGACCAGGAACCACTCCATCCAGCGCACCTTGGGGAACTTCTGGGTGTGGACCCAGAACTGGTAGATCAGGTCGATGGCCCCTGCGGTCACCAGAATCTCCCAGGGCATACCGATGAGCAGCAGCGGCAGGTAGAAAATCCAGCCCAGGGGAACCACATCGGTGGACTGGCGCAGTGCCGTGGTCAGGTTGTAGTCCTCGCTCTGGTGATGCACCAGGTGCTCGGCCCAGAAGATATTAATTTCGTGGCTGAAACGGTGATTCCAGTAGTAGCAGAAGTCGTAGGCGATCACCGCCAGCAGCAGGTGCCAGGGATTCTCGAGGGACCACTGGATACCGAGGGCCTGGTAAGTGGGCTCCAGCCACTGGTACAGCGGCACGTAAATGAGCAGCAGGATACCTACTCGTATCAACCCGAGGATCCGGCTCATCACCCCGGCGGCGAGGCTGCCAATGGCATCGTTCAGGCGGTAAAGACCCCAGCCGCGCCAGCGATCCAGCGCGAGCTCCAGCAGTACAGCGAGCAGAAAGAAGGGGATGGCAGCAGTGACAAGACCCACGGGCACCTCGGAAGTTGTCTAACTATTTTTGTTCTAACCTCGAGGGTAATGTTGCCACAGCCGCGAAAGTGAACAATGTCCCCAGAGACCGGATTCCGAAATCCGTGAGCATTTTTCGTCAATAACCCAATAAACGGGAGCCAATATGATCAACGCCTATGCCGCCGAGTCCGCCGGCGCGGAACTCAAGCCGTTCAGTTATGACCCGGGTGCCCTGGAGCACGGGCAGGTAGAGATTGCGGTGGAATACTGTGGCCTCTGCCACAGCGATGTGAGTGTGGTGAACGACGAGTGGGGTATGACTGCATTTCCGGTGGTCCCCGGGCACGAGGTAGTCGGGCATGTCGTTGCCCTGGGCGATGGGGTGACCCACCTGAAACAGGGTCAGCGCGTGGGGTTGGGCTGGCATTCGGGCTACTGCGGGCACTGCGGCGAATGCGATACCGGCCACCAGAACCTCTGTGCCCAGGCCCAGCCCACCATCATCGGTCATCACGGTGGCTTTGCCGACAAGGTGAGGGCGAGCGCGGCGAGCGTGGTGCCGGTGCCAGACGGCCTGGATCCGGCGGTGGTCGGCCCCCTGTTCTGTGCCGGCATCACTGTGTACAACCCGCTGGTGCAGTTCGGTATCAAACCCAGCAGCCGCGTGGCGGTGATCGGCATCGGCGGGCTGGGTCACCTGGCGCTGCAGTTCCTGAACGCCTGGGGCTGTGATGTCACCGCTTTCACTTCCAGCGATAGCAAGCGCGATGAAGCGCTGGAGCTCGGTGCCCACCACACCCTGAACAGTCGCGACCCGGAAGCGCTCAAGGCCGCAGCGGGGCAGTTCGACCTGATCATCTCTACGGTCAACGTCAAGCTGGATTGGAACACTTACCTCACCACCCTCAAACCCCGTGGTCGCCTGCACTTTGTCGGCGCCACCACCGAGCCACTGGATCTCAATGTGTTCAACCTGCTGATGGCCCAGCGCGAGGTTTCCGGTTCGCCGGTGGGCAGTCCCGCCACCATCGCCGACATGCTGGAATTTGCCGCGCGCCACAATATCGCGCCGAAAGTGGAGCACTTCCCCATGAGCAAGGTGAATGAAGCGTTCGCGCGACTCGAGAGCGGCGAGGCGCGCTATCGCATCGTGCTGGAGGCGGGCAAGTAACCGGACAGGTAAGCGGGAAAGCCGCGCATAAAAAAGGCCGGCGAATGCCGGCCAAGCAAGGTTGGGGTCTTGCGATTTGAGAGAGCGTCTATCGGTTAGGGTGCGGCTTCGGCCTGCAGGGTCACGCCCGCATAGCTGTTGTATCCGCGAATGCTGATATACCAGGTGCCCGCCTGCGGGTTGCTGATACTGCAGCTCTCGTCGTTGCCCCAGCGATACGGGCGGCAGTCATAGCTGCTGGTAGTGGGCTGTGAGCCGTAGCGCACATACAGATCGCCATCACCACTGCCGCCGGACATCAGTACTTCCAGGGAAGACATGCCGCTGTTCACGTCGAGAGTAAAGTGCTGCCAGCTGCCGCTGCTGCCGGTCACGTTGGTTTCCGTCCAGCCAGTGGCACCGCCTCCGCTGCTACCTTCATCAAAGCTACCGACCAGGCTGACGCTGGAGAAGCTGCTGTAGGCGCGCACCATCACGTGATAGGTGCCGGCCTGAACATTGCTGATGGAGCAGGTTTCATTGTTGCCGTTCAGGTAGGGACGGCAATCGTAGGTGGAGGTGGTGGGCTGGCTGCCGTAGCGTACGTAGAGGTCTGCATCACCGCTGCCACCGGAAATCTGGAAGCTCAGGTTGGATGCACCTGCGGGGACTTCCAGGGTGTAGCGCAGTTCACCGCCAGTACTGGCGGACAGTCCGGTTTCGGTAACACCGTTGGTCAACACACCGTCACCGGGCTCCGGGTCTGGATCCGGGTTGCCGCCGCCATTGGCCGCATTCACCGCTGCTGTCGCATCCACAATGCCGGTACCGCACTGGCTACAGGAGCCGGGGAAGCTGCGGGCAGTGTTTTTCAGGACAGTTTCCACTTCGGTCGGGGTAATGCCGCTGTCTACCGCGTACAGCAGTGCTGCCGCACCGGCAACATGGGGTGCCGCCATACTGGTGCCCTGGTAGAAGGCGTAGTTGTCACTACCCGGTCCCTGGGTACCGCTGTTAAGGGTCGACAGTACACCATTCGAATTGGTCGAGGTCTCGCCGCCCGGGGCTGCCACATCCACCACACTGCCGTAGTTGGAGTAGTAGGCGCGGCTGCCGGCGCGGTTGGTAGAGGCCACGGTCACTACGCCGGAACAGCTTGCCGGGCTGTAGTTCGCCGCATTGGCGTTGGAGTTACCCGCAGCGACCACCACGGTAGTGCCCAGGCTGCGCGCGGTATTGATCGCGTTCTGGGTGGTATTGTCACAGCTGCCGCCGCCACCGAGGCTGAGGTTCAGAACCTGTGCCGGGTTGGGGTTGGACGGTACGCCGCTCACGTTGCCGCCGGCGCCCCAGATGATGCCATCGGCAATATCCGAGGTGTAACCGCCACAGCGACCGAGTACACGGATCGGCACGACCTTCGCCTTGTAGGCAACACCGGCCACACCGCTACCGTTGTTGGTTACCGCAGCGATGGTGCCGGCCACATGGGTGCCGTGCCAGCTGCTGTTGCGCGCGGGCTGGCCTGCGCCACAGGCACCGGCCGGAGACCAGTCGCCAGGGTCGCTGGCATCGGAGTCGCGGCCATTGCCGTCCTGGGCCACGGTGGTGTCCGAGATCATGTCGTAGCCGGGCAGGATATTCGCGTTCAGGTCCGCGTGTGGGCGGTAACCGGTATCGATCACGCCTACCACTACGCCTTCACCCTGGGTGATATCCCATGCAGAGGGCAGGTTCAGCCCGCCGGTGGATTCAAAGTAATGCCACTGCTGGCTGTAGTTAGTATCGTTGGGGGTGGCCATGGGCTGCATCAGGCGATCTGGCTCGGCGTAGTCTACCTGCGGATCCTGCTGCAAGCGTGCAACGATTGCATCGAGTTCTGCTTTGCTCGCGCGCTTTTCCAGCTTCATCAGCTGCGCACCGGTAGCAAGACGGCGCATATGCTTGAAGCGATGACCTGCGGTCTGTGTCAGGCGATCGATCGCCGTTTGCGACATGGCTGAGGCATTGGCGCCGGCCATCGTGCTTTTGTATTTGACGATGATCCGATCCGTTATCACTTCATCCGGCGCTACCGCCATAGAGGACAGCTCGGGCTCCACCGCCTGTGCCGTAAAGCTGATACCGATAGTGGCGCTGGCGATCAGCGTCGCCGCGCCGAGTACGGTACTCGGACCTCGTTTGAATAATGCTGATAATTTCATTGTTGCGAATTTCTCCTTGATTATTTTTGTCGGCAGAAATGGGTGCTTCCGCCGCGATCGCGCTGCGTTACCCCAGTGCAGCGCTTCCCCCGGAAACGGCCCCACAATTTTGTTGTGGGGATTTCTCCTAAGGCCTTTGTTTAACGAGGAGGTGAATTGCCCCCCCAAGTAAAAACGGGGACAACTCTTTGTAATACGCGCCAAAATTAGGATCTAATTGGTACGTTTGTCACCCATTACAAAAGCCGCGTGAAGTTGATCTCAATAATCGGATGATTTGAGCGAAGCCCATTTTTCCGTGAAAAAATCGTGGAATACGTTGCCGGCTTGTTGCACCTGATTGGTGCGGGGATAATTGTCGGCGGGGAGAGCTCACACTGCGGTGAGGTTTTCAAAAGATAAACGATACCGATAACGACGAGTGGATCGCTGAACGCGAGCCGCCATACAAGGATTTTCTATGACCAGTTCTATAGCTGAGGATCCCTACGCCTCTCCGAAAACTTCTGACCTGGACAGCGCGACAGCGGAAACCTTCAGCCAGCCACCGCTGTTTTCCTTCAATGGCCGTATCGGGAGGATGCGCTATTTTTCCTATCTGGTGCTGTCTTCGATTTTGTTGATGTTTGTTGCCGGTATCGCGGCGGCGATGTTGCTTCCGGTAGATCTGTCAGCAAGTCTGTACGTATACGGTGCATTTTTTATCTGTATCACCGTTTACGGACTTTCGCTGAATGTGCGCCGTTTGCACGACCTGGATAAGTCCGGTTGGTGGTCTTTTCTGATGGCACTGCCGATACTGAACTTGCTGTTGATGGTTTTTCTGGTTTTTTTTCCGGGTAGTAAACGTCGCAATGGGTTTGGTGATAAACCCACTAGCAATGGGATTGGTGTGTTTATCGCATTTGCCTTGAGCCTGCTATTGAGTTTTGCCTATGTGGGTACGCTAATGGTGATAGCACTGCCGGCTTATCAGGAGTACGTAGAGCGAGCGCAGCAGGCAGCGCAGTAAAAAATCTGGTTTCAGAACAACTAAAAAGCCGCCCGATTGGGCGGCTTGTTGAGTTGCGAGAAACAGATATCAATCCCCAGAGCCTGTTACATTTTTTCGATACTTGTTGTATTAGATCGTAATGTAAGCCAAAACCCGAGCAAACCCAGTGCCGGACCCGGCAGTAAAATCCAGACCGATTCAGGGCCGGTTAGTTCGAACAGCGTACTGACCCCGGCTATCGAAATTATCGTAATTGCAAAACCGAACGAGTTCTGAATAGAAAGGGCCGCGCCGACCAATTCCGGGGGGCAGGCTTTAGCGGACATGGCGGAGAATTGCGGAGAATCCGCAATTACGGTAGACCCCCATAGTAGTAATAAAATAAATAGCCATGTGGGCGACAATGTATCCCATACGAGGACGAATATGAGCGCACAACATCCGGAACTGGCCAGTGCGCCAACAGCTACCCGACTGCTTCCGATCGTCCGTGAAAGCAATCCTCCAAGCAAACACCCAACAGCGCCAAACCCGATAATACAGAAAGACAAGCCTGAAACTCCAAGCTGTGGATATTGTTGAGCTAGCGTCGTGTTAGAAATCAATAGTGGAACTACGGCCCAGAATGCGTAAAGCTCCCACATATGTCCGAAATAGCCCCATGCGGCCGCACGGAATCTTGGGACTCGAAAGGCTTCAAGCACCGCTGGTCGGGCAAGCCCGGTACGCCTGAATTCTTTTGAATTATTTTGCGTCAATTGTCGCAGGTGTGGCCCATCTCCCAGTTGGAAAATGAGTAAAGCGGACACTAAGGCAAGTAATGATGAAGCACTGATTATGATTTGCCACGGGAAATCGCCACCGATTTCCCGCAGCCCGTGTGGAAGGGCTGTTCCCAACGTTAGCATCGCGACAAGTTGTGCCAAAGCGGCCCCAGCCCGGTCCGGTGCCCAGCTTACTACCAGTTTCATTCCCATGGGATAAATGCCAGCCAGGGATATGCCTACCAGAAACCGATAGAAAAGTGCGCTATGAAGTCCATCCGCCACCCAAGCAAAACAGGCGTTGAATAGCGCACCGGCGCAGGCGCTAAGAATGAAAATATTGCTGGCGCGGTAACGATCGGCGATACCACCTAGTGCGATTGTCAGGGTGCCCAGAATAAAACCACTCTGGACTGCATTTGTCAGCCAGCCAACATCTGTCGCTGATATTTGCCATTTTAAAGTCAGATCGTCGATAGCACTGTTCGCGCTAAACCACAGGGATGTGCCTAATAGCTGTGCCGCGGCGATAATCGAAACTGGGCCGAAAAAACGCATGAAATTTACAGGGTTGGCGAATAAAGATAGATGACGATCGCGATCAAAAATTTTATTAGTCTCTATTCGCGAGTTTATTTTTTGTTTCAATCCAGCGGCTCATAAACTCCTCCGCCCGGTGCTCGGTACGCCGCAGAATGCGCCCCCAGATATTCCGGTTACGGTGCGCCTCCAGATTTTCGGCGATGTCCTGCAGCCGCTGGATAAAGTTCGCTGCATGGTCCTGATAGGAAAATCCTGCGGCAAGTGCACGAATACCCGCGTCGCGCACGTTTAGCCAGTCTGATTTACTTTGGTAAAGGCGCGCGATGGTTGCAGCAAGCTGATCGGGATTGTCGCTGAGCGTATAGCCCCACGTATTTTCCGGAGCCATGGACTCGGCGCCAACGGGCGTGGTTACCGTGGGTGTGCCGCTGAGCCAGCCCTCCAGTATCTTGCCTTTTTGTCCGGCGCCGAAGCGCAGTGGTGCCAGGTTCAGTCGATAGCGGGCAATTGTGGCGAGGGCATCTTCAGTGCGTCCGTGAATCCGCAATCCCGTTGCCGGGTCACTGAGACGATGCATGGCGTGATCCGAGTAGGCGCCGTACACATGGCACTCCACGCCGGGTAATAGGGTGTGTAAGCGCGGCCACACGGTTTGTGCAAACCACGTGGTGGCATCGCGGTTGGGCGCGTGCTTGAAGCCGCCGATCATCACGAGGTGCTCGCGTTCGTCAAAATCCGGCAGCTTATTAACATCAGGAAGTTCACGCACCAGAAATGGCAGATAGTGCAATTGCCATTCTGGCAGGCAGAAATGCTGTTTGAGCAGCTCTACTTCGACCTGGGAAATCATCACGGTGAGATCGCAGCGCGCCATGGCCGCAATTTCGCGTTCGGCACTGGCGTTGAACAGGTTAACCGGTTCACCAGTTTTCAGCGCCTGGTGACGCGCCTCGCGCAGGCTGTGGAAGTCGCTGGTGTCGAGCAGCGTAACGGCGTCCGGACACTGCTCGCGCACCCGCCAGCCGAACTGCTCTTCCATCATAAAGCGATCGTAGATCACAAGGGCGGGGTTTAGCGCAGCTACCCATTGATCGAAACTGGTGTCATTGACCGCGATCGTGTGCTCGCCAAAACCGGTCTTCGCCTGGAATGGAGTGGGCTGTGCCGGACTCGCAATCTCCACCTGATAACCGGCTTCGGCCAGCAGATCCAGAATATCCAGAGTGCGACGACCGGCAGCGGTGGAGGTGGGTTCTGGCCACTGCTTGGCGATTAAAAGTGCGCGCTTGATGGGCGCGGTGCTGGCCATTCGCTAATTACTCGATGTTCTGCACCTGCTCCCGCATCTGCTCGATCAGCACCTTCAATTCCACCGCGGCCTGGGTGGTGTCAGTGACCACGGCTTTTGACGACAGGGTATTCGCCTCGCGGTTAAATTCCTGCATCAGGAAATCCAGGCGCCGGCCAATGGGGCCGCCGTTTTTCAGCACGCGGCGGGTCTCGGTGATGTGGGCATCCAGGCGGTCGAGTTCTTCGTCTACGTCCGCTTTCTGGGCCAGCAGGGCAATTTCCTGTTCGATACGGTCCTTATCGATCTCTTCAAGTAATTCTTCCAGCCGGCTTTTCAGTTTGTCGCGCTGGTTCTGCAGGATCTGCGGCAGTAACGCGCGTACGGTGGTGACCTGCTCGTTGATGCCGATCAGTCGCGCTTCGATAAATCCGGCCAGTTCTGCACCCTCGCGCTCGCGGTTGTCCACTACCTGTTCCAGCGCCTGCTTGAAGCCATCGAGGATGGCTTTGGCCTGCTCGTCCGCGTCGGTTTCCGGTTCGGCAATCACGCCCGGCCACTTGAGGATTTCCAGGGGATTCAGCGACAGGCTGTCGCTCGCCGGTGCCACCAGCCCGGCGGCTTTGACCAGCTGCTCGGCGAGCGCCTGATTGACTTCTATACCCGCGACTTCCCCGCTATTCGCCTTGAGGTTGAGGGTCATCTCTACCTTGCCGCGATTGAGTGTCTTGCGCAGGATTTCACGCAATTTGGACTCCAGTGCGCGGGCAGCCTCCGGCAGACGGAAATGAGGTTCGAGATAGCGGTGGTTGACGGAGCGCATCTCCCATACGGCGGTACCGGTGGAGTAGTTGACTTCCGCACGACCGAAAGCGGTCATGCTGCGCACTTTGTTTTTGGCCATACTGCCGGGCTCCAGAAAAGAATGCTGCTTGAAAAAAGAGCGGCAAAGCATAGCACAGGGTGATTGTGTGCTTAGATGGCTATAATGCCGAACCTTGAACGCTTTCAAGCCTAAATCGATTTCAAACCAGAGGTGCAATATGCAGCGACCAAGCGGCCGCAAGCCAGAGCAACTGCGCGATGTGCGCATTACCCGTCAATACACTCGTCACGCGGAGGGATCCGTACTGGTTGAGTTTGGTGACACCAAAGTGCTCTGCAACGCGTCAGTAGCGGCGGAAGTGCCGCGTTTCCTGCGCGGACAGGGCGGCGGCTGGATCACCGCGGAGTACGGCATGCTGCCCCGCTCCACTGGCTCGCGCATGGGGCGCGAGGCCGCGCGCGGCAAACAGGGCGGTCGCACCGTGGAAATCCAGCGTCTCATCGGTCGTTCCCTGCGGGCAGCGGTGGATCTGAAACTGCTGGGCGAACACCAGATCACCCTCGATTGCGATGTGATCCAGGCGGATGGCGGTACCCGTACGGCCTCCATAACCGGCGCCTGTGTGGCCCTGGTGGATGCGATTCGTTATATGCAACGGGAAAAAATGATTGCCACCGATCCGCTGAAAAATATGGTGGCGGCGATTTCTGTGGGTATCTATGACGGCGAAGCGGTGCTGGATCTGGATTATCCGGAAGATTCCAATGCCGATACCGATATGAATCTGGTGATGGCTGAAGATGGTGGCATGATCGAGGTACAGGGCACCGCGGAAGGTGCACCATTTACCGAACAGCAATTTGCCGAGATGCTGGCGCTGGGCAAGGCGGGCATCAAGGAGTTGATCGGAATGCAGAAGAAGGCATTGGCGGAATAACCTGCCGATACCGGGTGGACGGGTAGCGCTCGTTCGCCCACTTTTTATCCGCGGTAACAAACTGACGCCAATAAATCCTTCCTTGTCGCCCTTTTGATGATCCCTTCTTTCCGCATCTATTAGGCTTTCTTTCTTTCTTTCTTTCTTTCTTTCTTTCTTTCTTTCTTTCTTTCCGCCCCGTGGAATACCGACGAGAAAGCCATGTATCAGACACTGATTATTGCGGCACTCGCTGTAACGCTGCTCACCTTTAATTTTCCGCTGCACGCACAGGGTGACGATAAAGAAGCCCGTCCCCAGCACAAACACTACCGCGCACCGGAACAGGATAAGCCCTCCCCGACTGGCGCTCTGGCGCCGCGCCTGCAGAACCTCGGCGACCACAAGTTTCCGGTCAGCTGTCAGTCGGAGCGCGCGCAGAAGTTCATCACCCAGGGCGTGAACCTCGCCTACGCCTTCAACCATGCCGAGGCGGGGCGCTCATTCCGCGAGGCCACGCGTCTTGCCCCAAACTGTGCCATGGCCTATTGGGGGCAGGCGCTGGTGCTGGGCCCGAATATCAACGCGCCCATGGATCAGGAGAAGGAGCCCGAGGCTCTGGAGCTGGTAAAGAAAGCCATGTCGCTGCGAAATACCGCCAATGATCGCGAGCGCGCTCTGATAGAAGCACTGTCCAAACGCTATTCCGGTGATCCTACCGACAGGCGCCAGCGGGACAGCGACTATGCCGCGGCGATGAAAAAAGTGGCGCAGCGCTTTCCGGATAATCTGGATATTGTGACCCTGTATGCCGAGTCGATGATGGACCTGCGGCCATGGAATTACTGGATGCGCGACGGTACGCCCTACGAGGGCACCGAGGAGATAGTTTCTCTGCTGGAAGGCGTGATGGAAAAAAATCCCAGGCATCCCGGCGCCCTGCACCTGTACATTCACCTGATCGAGCCCACCAACAATCCAGCCCGCGCCGAAAAAGCCGCGGATACCTTGAAGGGGCTGATGCCGGGGGCGGGACATATCGTGCATATGCCAGCGCACATTTATCAGCGGGTGGGACGTTACGCGGATTCCGCCAGCACCAATGTGCGGGCAATTGCCGCCGATGAGGATTACATCACCCAGTGCCGGGCGCAGGGTATCTATCCCATGGCCTATTACCCGCACAATATCCATTTCCTGTGGTTTGCCGAAAGTGCCCGCGGCCGCGGCGCCGCCGCCATCGAAGCCGCCAACAAAACGGCGGCGCAGATCTCTGATGAGACGCTGGCGGCAATGCCGATTCTGGTGACCTTCCGGGTGACGCCCTACTGGGCGCTGGCGCGCTTCGGCAAATGGGATGAGGTGCTGGCGTTACCGGAGCCAGCGGAAGACCTCTTTCTCAAAGGTGCCCGGCACTATGTGCGTGGCCTGGCATTTATTGGCAAGGGCCAACTGGATCAGGCCGAGAAAGAACTGGCGGCGGTGCAAAAGATCGCCGCAAGCCCGGCGCTGGATTACACCCTGTTTTCCCCGAACACCGCGGCGTCCATTCTCGCTATTGCCCCGGAAGTGTTGAACGGCGAACTGGCGGCAGCCAAAGGCGATTACGACACGGCGATCATGCACCTGGACCGGGCGGTGCGCATGGAAGACGGGCTTGTGTATACCGAGCCCACCGAATGGCACTACCCACCGCGCCTGGCGCTGGGTGCAGTACTGCTGAAGGCCGGTAAGCCCGCGCAGGCAGAAACCGTGTACTGGCAGAACCTCAGCCGTTACCCGGAAAATGGCTGGGCGCTGTTCGGACTGACCGAGGCGCTGAAGCAGCAGCACAAGGCGGATGAAGCAGAATTGATCGAGGCGCGGTTCAGGAAAGCCTGGCGGGATGCGGATGTGAAGCTGACGGCGTCGCGACTGTAGCGAGATTCGACTGTCCCGGATACACAAAGGGCGCACCTAATGGTGCGCCCTTTGTTTTTGTCCGGTGTTGCGTATCGGTCGTCCGACAGCGGCATCAGACTTCCAGGTCGTAATCCATGATCACTGGCAGGTGGCTCGAGAAGGACACGTTCTTGTTGATGGCCCCGTACTCGATCTTGTTCTTGAGGGTCTGGGAAACGATCTGCATATCGGTGCGCCAGCCATCGCCCTTGCCGATTTCGCCGCTCGGCCACCAGGTGAACTCGTCCGCGTCCTTCACTACCCGGCGGAAAGCATCCACGTAGCCGATTTCGTTGAACAACTGATCGAGCCAGCGCTGTTCGTGGCGCATGAACCCCGGGGTGTCCTGATGGTCCTGCCAGTTCTCCACATCCGCGCGGCGGTGGGCCATGCCCCAGTTGCCGCAGAAGATGAAGTCGCGGCGTTTGCGGCTGATCTTGGCCAGGTGGGCCTGCATGTCGTCGAAGAACTGCACCTTGGTTTCCAGCGACGCTTCGTCGGTAGCAACCGGCGCCAGCAGGGAGCCGACGCTGAGGCGCTCAAAGTCCGCCTGCAGGTAGCGGCCGTACATATCCACACCATTGGCAAAGCCCATGCCGAAGATCAGGGCCTTGGGCTGGGCGCGGGTATAGATGGCGACGCCGTTCTCGTGGGGGGTGCCCGAGTCGAAGAAGTAGCTGTAGTAGCCGTCCGGATGGAAGATGGGGTGATCCAGCTCCGGTTCCAGTGAGCGCAGGTCCTGGAGGCAGATGATGTCTGCATCCTGATCTGACAACCAATCGTACAGTCCGCGCTGTGCAGCCTGGTGCACACCATCAACGGACAAACTCACTATTCGCATTATTAGCCCCTTACCAGCGGACTGTGTAAAATTGCAGTCGTTATTCGTCTGAACATTTTTCGATTGCCGCTCCCCTTTCCGTGGGGACCTTCCTTCACCTTAGCCAATAGTTATCAAATTGCCATGCAGCAGTACCAGCGCGACTTTATACAACTGGCCCTGGAGCACGATGTGCTCTGTTTCGGGGATTTTACGCTGAAATCCGGGCGCCAGAGCCCCTATTTCTTCAATGCCGGCCGATTCCACAGCGGTGCGGCGCTCGCCGCCCTGGGCAATGCCTACGCGGAGGCGATTATTGCCTCTGGAGTGGAGTTTGATGTCATCTTCGGACCGGCCTACAAGGGCATCCCGCTGGGTGCGGTGACCGCGGTGGCACTGGCGCAGAAAGGGGTAGATAAACCCTTCTGTTACAACCGGAAAGAGGCCAAGGACCACGGCGAGGGCGGAACCTTAGTGGGTGCGCCGCTTAAAGGCAAGGTTTTGATTATTGATGATGTCATTACCGCTGGCACGGCGGTGCGTGAGGTCATGCAGATCATCAAGGCCGAGGGTGCCGAACCCGCCGGTGTGGTGATCGGTCTGAACCGCCAGGAAAAGGCGAATGACGACACCGACCTGTCCGCCATTCAGCTGGTGGAGCAGGAATACAGTATTCCTGTGATCGGTATTGTGGAATTGGGCGATATTATTTCCTATCTTAAGTCCGAGGCTGCCAGCGAAGAGCTGCTGCAGCGCATCATCGACTACCGGCAGCAATACGGCGTACGCTCTGAGGGGTAAAGCCCCCTCTTCGTCAGTTATTGGTACCGGGGCGCTAGGGACGGGTGCTAGAGGTCAAAACTTGAACGATGTACGCAAAATATAAAAAGAGGCAGGTTTGAAAACCGCAATAGCGCTGGCATTGGCCGGCGCCTTTCTGACAATGGACGTCGGAGCCGCAGACCAGGGGTGGAATGGCAAGAAGCTATACCGCTATACCAACGAACACGGTGTTCAGGTACTGGATGACGTGGTGCCCCCGCGTTATGTGGCTGGAGGCTATGAGGTTCTGACCGCGACCGGCCGCGTGCTGGAGGTGGTGGAACCGGAGCTGACCGGCAAGGAGCTGGCGGAGAAGCAGCGTCGCGAGGCGCGCATGGCCGCCGACCTGCAATTGCTGAAACGCTACAACAGCGTTGCCGACATCGAATCCGCGCGCAATCGCAAGCTTGCCATCGTACAGCAGGATATGGCGATCCTGCGTTCCAATTTAGCTTCCCTCAACCGACAGATCGAAAGCGAAGAATCCTCGGCGGCGCGCACCCAGCGCAACGGCGGTACGGTTTCCCCGGAGCTGCTGCAGCGGATTGAGAATTTGCGTAAAGAGGTTGAGGTGGTCAGCGAGCGTCTGGCACTGCGCAAAAAGGAAGCGGTAACGATCAACAGCGAGTTCGACCACGCCGCCAACCGCTATCAGGAAATCGCGGGGAAATAGGTTTTCCTGCTGGTTTTGAAGTGGGCCCGGGGGCGGTGAAGCACCGGGCAAAGCATTTCAAAATCGCTGTGAACCCATCCCTGGGCGCTCCGGCGCCGCCATCCATGGCGACGACGGTTTTGAAAAACTTTCCCCGGTACTTCCCCTTCGATTCTGGGCACTGCGCATCGTTGTGATTAGTGCGCCTGAAAAAGATTTGTTACCCCTGCGCAGCCAGCGCACTCTCCCTGAAGAATCCTGCAACCAGAACCGGCCACTGCTCAGCCCAGAATTCGGTGGGCTTGCGCTTGAAACCGCTGCGCACGTACTGAACGATACGGCCCTCGGCGCTGGCCAGCAGCAGGTTGGCCGCGGCCGTCAGGGGGATGGCGGGGCGCAGTTGCTCGCGCAGTTCTGCTTCGCGCAGGATCTGCTTGAGCTGGGTTTCCAGACGGTCGAACAGCTGCAGGATACGGCCGTGCAGACGCTCGGTTTCACCGGTCAGTGCGTCGCCGGTGAGCAGGCGGGTGATGCCGGGGTTGCGTTCGCAGAAGGCGAGCAGCAGGTGCAGGATCTTCTGGCAGCGGGCCAGTGCGCTGGGCTCATCCTGCATGATGATCTTGATGCGGCTGAAGATGGTTTCTTCGATGAATTCGATCAGCCCTTCGAACATCTTGGATTTACTGGGGAAGTGGCGGTAGAGCGCCGCTTCGGAGAACCCCACCTCTTTGGCCAGTGCGGCGGTGGTGATACGGGCGCCGGGGCTGGCTTCCAGCATGTGGGCCAGGGCCTGCAGGATCTGCTGGCGCCGATTGATTTTTTCGCTGCTCATGAACTGCCTTTACCCGGAATATTCAGCCGGGAACTGATTTTGTTGTTGTACCGGTATGGTTCTCGTTGCGCGGCTTTTAAGCGTTTGTGTTGTGAGCGGGGTGTCAGAAGCCCGTTATAAGTCGCAGAAAAGCGCATTGTCCGGCGGCAGAATCGTAACCATTCGCCGCCGCGGCATCAATTGTTAGTGCCTGTTAACAACGGTAATGTGATGGATATCACGCGCCATCTGGTTCGGTTTGCAGGTTGCTATTGGTGATCAGGGTGCCGACACCGGTGTCGGTGAAGATTTCCAGCAGCACCGCGTGGGGTACGCGACCGTCGATGATGTGGGCGGAAGTCACGCCGGCTTTTACCGCATCCAGGGCGCAGGCGATCTTGGGCAGCATGCCGCCGTAGATGGTGCCGTCGGCAATGAGGCCGTCGACTTCCAGGGTGGAGAGGCCGGTGAGGACCTCACCTTCCTTGTCCTGCAGGCCGGCCACGTTGGTGAGCAACATGAGCTTTTCCGCTTTCAGGTATTCGGCGATTTTACCGGCCACCAGGTCGGCGTTGATGTTATAGGATTCGCCGTTCTTGCCGACGCCTATCGGTGCAATCACCGGGATAAAGTCGCTGTTGATCAGCATATCGATCACGCCGGTATCGACACTTTCCACTTCGCCCACGTGACCGATGTCGATGATTTCCGATGCGTGCAGGCCGGCCTTGTCTTCTTCTTGGTCCTTGCGGCGCAGTTTGCGTGCGCGGATCAGCAGGCCGTCTTTACCGGTCACACCCACGGCGCGGCCGCCGTTTTTGTTGATCAGGTTGACGATCTGTTTGTTCACGGTGCCGCCGAGCACCATTTCCACCACGTCCATGGTCTCGCTGTCGGTAACGCGCATGCCATCCACAAAGCGCGATTCAATGCTGAGTTTGTCGAGCAGGTCGCCAATTTGCGGGCCGCCGCCGTGGACCACCACCGGATTCATGCCCACCAGTTTCATCAGGATCACGTCGCGGGCGAAGCTGTTCTGCAGTTCTTCATCCACCATGGCGTTGCCGCCGAACTTGACCACCACGGTCTTGCCGATAAAGCGCTGGATATAGGGCAGTGCTTCGTTGAGTACCTGTGCGACGCGCAGGGCGGATTTCTGGTCCAGGGACATAGCGTTTTCCTTACCGCTTTGGGTTACTGCTGTGTGTTACTGCTTGGATCGGTTGATCAGCCCGGAATCTTCAGGGCGGGATCGATGGACTGAAGCTGGATCGCCACAATCTTGCGGATACGTTCCAGAGCCTGTTCATCGTCGGCTTCAAAGCGCAGGGTCAGTGCAGCGCCCGTGTTGGACGCGCGCACCAGCCCCCAGCCGTCGGCGAATTCGATACGCAGGCCATCGATGGTATTGAGATCGGCATCGCCAAAGTGCCCTTGTTCGCGCAGCTTGTCGATGAGGCCAAATTTCCTCTGCTCGGGTACCGGCAGCAGAATTTCCGGGGTGTTGACCATCTGCGGCAGGGAGTCGAGCAGCTCGTCGAGGGACTGTTCACGCAGGGCCATGATTTCCAGCACTCGCGCCGCGGCGTAGATGCCGTCGTCGAAGCCGTACCAGCGATCCTTGATAAAGATGTGCCCGGAGAGCTCGCCGCCGAGCAGCGCGCCGGTCTCGAGCATTTTTTCTTTCATCGGCGCGTGGCCGGTTTTCCACATCACCGGGCGACCACCGTACTGGGTGACGAGGTCCGCCAGCGCGCGGGTGCTCTTCACATCGAACACGATATCCGAGCCCGGGTTGCGCGCGAGGATATCCCGCGCCAGCAGCATCACCAGCTGATCTGCCCATACAATCCGGCCGCTCGCGGTAACCAGGGTGACGCGATCGCCGTCGCCGTCGAGCGCGATGCCCAGGTCGGCGCCCTCGCCTTTGACCGCGGTGATCAGGTCCTGCAGGTTCTCCGGCCGCGATGGATCCGGCGCGTGATTGGGGAAGTTGCCATCCACTTCGCAGTAGAGGGTTTCCACTTCGCAGCCCAGCTGTTCAAACAGTTCCGGGGCGAGTTCGGAAGTGGCGCCGTTGCCGGCGTCGATGACGATACGCGGCTGGCCCGCCAGCGCCACGTCGTTGAAGATTTCGTCGATGTAGGTTTCGCTAATATCCTGGCGGCTGTTGCTGGCCTCGCCGCTGGCGAACTTGCCGGACTGCATCAGCGTGCGCAATTTCTGCAGGCGATTATCTGCCAGCGGGCGGCCGTTCATCACGATCTTGAAGCCGTTGTACTCGGCGGGGTTGTGACTTGCCGTCACCATCACACCGCTGTTGGCATTTTTGCCCCGTGCGCAGGCGAAATAGAGTACCGGCGACGGCACCAGTCCCAGGTCCACGGCGTTACAGCCGCTCTCCAGAATGCCCTCGATCAGGCAGTCCCGCAGCAGCTCGCTGCTGTTGCGTCCATCGCGCCCTACCAGCAGCAGTTTTTCCCCGGCCTGCAGTGCAATGGTGCCCAGCGCGCGGCCCAGCTGATAGGCAAAGGGCTCGTTGATTTCCTCCCCGGCAATGCCGCGGATATCGTACGCGCGGAACACATGTGCGGGGATTTCTGTGCTGGGTGTGCGCATCAACGCACTGGCTGCAGGAGCCTGTTTCGCAGGTGCCGCGGGTGCCGGGGCCGGCGCGGCGGCGACCGCAGCCAGGTGGTCGTCGCTGGCCGGGGGCGGCGCATCCAGGTCTTCTTTGCGCAGGCCTTTTTTGGCGGGCGTGGGGCCATTGCGGGAGGATTTTTCCCAGGGGGCGGCATCGCCTTCGGCGGGGACCAGGGTGCGCAGCGCGAACAGGGTTGCGAGCAGCCCGATCAGCGCCGCTGTGTAAATCCAGTAGGCCGCGATACTGTGATCCCCGGCAAAGGCTGTGGACGGGGTAAACACCAGCTGCAGATAGGAGCCGGCGATGGGTGCGCTGACCGCCTCTCCACCGGCTGCGCTGCCGGGAGACTGCCAAAGTCCACGCGCGGGGCCGTCCGGGAACTGTTGCATGATCTGGAAACTGCCCGGATTCTGGTCGAGCTGGTCCAGGGCGCGTTGGAATACGCTGAATGGCTGGCTGATCAGCAATGCGCCGTCGCTTTCCGCGCGGGCGCTGTAGAGTTGCCACTGCTTGTCGCTGCCGCGCAGGAATTCAGGTTTTGGTTGTCCGTCTTCACGGCTGCGCTTCAGCAGGTCGACCAGCGCGAAATCCAGTGGCGGATTACCGGTGCCCACCTGCAGTTGATCGGGCGTAAAAAACTGGATTGAAGCCTGCGTCAGCGTGCGGTTCGGGGTGCCGGTTGTAGATTTGCGGACACTCTTCAGGCCATCGAGCTTTTGCTGGCGTGCACTGAAAAAATCCCCAAGCTGCTGCGCATAGCCGTTCGTCAGCTTCTGCGCGGCGCTGCGTACGCTGTCGGCATTATGTCCCTGGATAACATTGGTCATCAGCAGGTGCGCGCCACCCAGCCACACCGCCGCTGCCAGCAGTGCGGGCAGCGTCAGGCCGCTGTGCCACAGGGGTTTTGTTTGCGATTGAATATGTGAAGCCACGACTTGTGCAGTCTCCCAGTCTTCCCAGACCAGCCCCCGGACCGGTTCAGTATTGTCTGAATCTTGTGTGTTGTTGTTTCTTGTTCGGCTTTTATAAGCGCTAAATATTGCTGGCGGGGAAAGCCCGCGCCGCGATCAGTGCAACCAGTTGCGTTGCCAGTTCAGATTTCAGTGCCGCCGGCAATGGCTGCTCACCATCGCGATCGATAACCGTCACCTGATTGCGATCACTGTTGAAGCCCCCTGCAGGATCGCTCACATCGTTGGCGATGATCATGTCCAGATTCTTGCGCGCCAGCTTGCCCTTGGCGTGCTCGGCCACTTTTTCGGTTTCCGCGGCAAAGCCGACTACAAACGGTCGCTTGTGCTCGCGCCCGGCAATGGCGGCGACGATGTCCGGGTTTTTCACCAGCTGCAGCACATCGCTGTCATTGCCATCTTCTTTCTTGATCTTCTGCGCGGCGACCACCGCCGGGCGGAAGTCCACCACCGCAGCGGCGGCGATAAACAGGTCGCAGTTGTCTGCGGCGGTTTCCGCAGCCCGATGCATATCCTCGGTACTGACCACGTCCACGCGCGTGACCCCGGCGGGGGTATCGAGGCGCACCGGCCCGGCAATCAGCGTGACGTCAGCGCCGGCCCGCGCGGCGGCAGCGGCAATGGCAAAGCCCATCTTGCCGGAACTGTGGTTGCTCAGGTAGCGCACCGGATCCAGTGCCTCGCGCGTGGGGCCGGCGGTGATGGTGACCTTCTTGCCTGCCAGCACCGGTTCCGGGGCGATGGTATTGATCAGTCCCTCGACGATATCCAGCGGCTCGAGCATACGCCCGGGGCCCACGTCGCCGCAGGCCTGGCTACCGGCATCCGGGCCAAGCAGCGTGGCGCCGCGATCGCGCAGGGTTTGCGCGTTGTCCTGGGTCGCGCTGTTGCGCCACATCGCCTGGTTCATAGCCGGGGCCAGCACCAGGGGTGCCTCGCTGGCCAGGCACAGGGTCGTCAGCAGGTCGTCGGCCATGCCCGCGGCGAGCTTGGCCATCACACTGGCACTGGCGGGGGCGATCAGGATTACGTCCGCCCATTTGGCCAGCTCGATATGCCCCATTGCGGCCTCGGCAGCCGGGTCCAGCAGGTCGGTATGCACCGGGTTACCGGACAGTGCCTGGAAAGTGAGCGGCTGTACGAACGCGCGGGCACCAGCGCTCATGACCACGCGCACGGTGGCGCCGCGATCCTGGAGCCTGCGTACCAGGTCGGCGCTTTTATAGGCGGCGATGCCGCCGGTAACACCAAGCAGTATCCGTTTATCGGCCAGAGAGGGCATATTCTGTGGTTCCGGAACTCTGAGAACGCGTAAGATTACCATTTTAGCGCCTGTGGCAATACGGCCCATGGGCAGCAGTAATTCGCGCGCAATGGAAGCGAGCATTCACTTTGACTATGTGGTTCCGCCCAGGGAGGGGATATGGCGATTACGGATTGGCCGGCAGAGGAGCGGCCGCGGGAAAAGCTGCTGGCCAGGGGCGCGCAGGCGTTATCCGATGCCGAGCTGCTGGCAATCTTCCTGCGCACCGGCCTGCCCGGGGTTTCCGCGGTGGACCTGGCGCGCCAGTTACTGGCGGATTTTGGCGGCCTGCGGCCATTGCTGGAGGCCGATCGCAAGGCGTTCTGTGCGGGCAAGGGGCTCGGCGATGCGAAGTTTGTGCAGCTGCAGGCGGTGCTGGAGATGGGCCGTCGTCACCTGGCGGAAGGTCTGCAGCGCTCGGATGCCCTCACCAGTCCCCAGGCGGTGCGCGACTATTTATCCGCGCAATTGCGCCACCGCACCCGCGAGGTCTTCTGTTGCCTGTTCCTGGACAGTCAGCACCGGGTGATTGCCTATGAAGAGCTGTTTGAGGGCACCCTGAACGCAGCCAGCGTATATCCGCGGGAGGTGGTGCAGGCGGCGCTGGCCAAAGGCGCAGCGGCTGTGATCCTTGCCCACAACCACCCTTCCGGGGTCAGCGAGCCCAGCCAGGCGGATATCCATATCACCGGCCGGCTGAAGGACGCCCTGGCGCTGGTGGATATCCGGGTGCTGGACCATCTGATTGTCGGTGAAGGGGGTGGTTGTTCCTTCGCCGAGCGAGGTTTGATTTGAGCCCTTTAGCGCACTGTAGCGGCCTCAGAGGCGGCTCCGCTACCGGATACAGGCTTGCGAGACACGCCGTGAACCCATCCATGGGGGCTCTTCCGCGAGGTCCCTCTCGCGGAAGGTCTCGCAAGCCTGTATCCGGTATCGGTGCCTTCGCATCAGACTCTTGTGCTCCGTCACCGGGACGTTCTGCACCCGGATTCCGATGGGATTGGTGCCCTTGACCCAAAGTGGCCGCCCAGACAGCAAAAAAACTGGTCAAAACTTGCCCCACCCAGGGTGTTCTGGTATAAAACGCCGCTCTTTGCGGCCGGGCCAGATTCTGTACAGATCCCGCGGTCGCGCTGGATACCGAATTTAGTCCCTGCCCCGCCCCCGAGCTGAGGGCACGAGAGTTATTGAAGAGGCCAATCAGATGTCTAAGGTATGTCAGGTAACCGGCAAGCGCCCGGTAACCGGAAACAACGTTTCTCACGCCAAAAACCGCACCAAGCGTCGCTTCGTGCCGAACCTGCAGTCACACCGTTTCTGGGTGGAAGCAGAGAAGCGCTTCGTTAAACTGCGTGTTTCTACTAAAGGTATGCGCATTATCGATAAGAAAGGTATCGATACCGTACTGGCAGAGCTGCGCAAGCGCGGCGAGAAAGTTTAATTACTGCTTAACCGCAGATTGGAGACAGAACAATGCGTGACAAGATTCGCCTGAATTCCAGCGCCGGCACCGGCCACTTCTACACCACTGACAAGAACAAGCGCAACATGCCTGAGAAAATGGAGATCAAAAAATACGATCCCGTTGTTCGCAAGCACGTTATGTACAAGGAAGGCAAAATCAAGTAATTGATTGCCTTGCTAGTTCGCGAAAAAGCCCGGTTTTCCGGGCTTTTTTGTGTCTGGAAAAAAATACTGTACGCCGACGCTAAGGCTTCGATAGTGTCTCCCCTTTGCCAGACCTTCAAAAACAGGATGTTTTTGCAGAGCCCCCATGGATGGGTTCACGGCGTGTCTGGCGAAGGGGAGACACTAGCGGAGCCGCCACTCAATCAGTTAGTGGCGCCCCGGAACCTATTAAGATGCCTGAACTACCAGAAGTAGAAACCACCAAACGCGGACTGGCCCCCCACCTGGAAGGCCGCAAGGTTAAGTTGTGCGAAATCCGCCAGCACAGCCTGCGCTGGCCCGTGGACGCGGATTTTGCGGAGAAGATCCAGGGCGCCCGTATCCAGCGCCTGGACCGACGCGCCAAATACCTGCTGGTGGAGACAGACAAGGGCCTCGCCATCTGGCACCTGGGCATGTCCGGTAGCCTGCGCATCGTCGATGGCAAACTGCCTCCGGAGAAACACGACCACATCGACTGGCTGCTGGACAGCGGCCAACGCCTGCGTTTCCACGATCCCCGTCGCTTCGGTGCCCTGCTGTGGACCACCGAAGCCATCGCCAACCACGAACTCATCGCCCACCTGGGCCCGGAGCCCCTGAGCGATGACTTTCACGCGGACTACCTTTTCAGCCGCTCCCGCGGTCGCAAAGCCCCAGTGAAAACCTTCATCATGGATGGTCGCATCGTCGTCGGTGTCGGCAACATCTACGCCAGCGAAGCCCTGTTTATGGCCGGTATCCGTCCACAGACCCCGGCCGGAAAAATTTCCCGGCCCCGTTACGAAAAGCTGGTGGAAGCCATCAAGACCGTTCTCGGCAACGCCATCCAGCAGGGCGGTACCACCTTGCGGGACTTTGTCGGCGGCGACGGCAAGCCCGGCTACTTCGCCCAGCAACTGAACGCCTACGGCCGCGCCGGCCAGCCCTGCCCACGCTGCCCCGGCACCATCCGCGAGCAGATCATCGGCCAGCGCAACACCTTCTTCTGCCCCCGCTGTCAGCGCTGATTGGGAACTCTTTCAGTGCCACCCTAGGTTTGAGTCCGATATTCCAATCGGTCTCGTGCTTATGGTCATGATGTTGCCCTTTCTCACTGCACTGATCTCTGCGTGGTACTGCTGGCGCGGTGGTCGTCGTGCTGCCATGAGCTGGTGGGCGGTTACTGCGGCCATCTATGTGGCCTGGTGCTTCTACCATATGACCGACCCGCTGAAGATCTCCCTGTAGGAGGTACGTTGTGGCGAATACTACCGCTGGCGCTGTACATGGCCTCGGTCGTTGGTCCGATTGCCTCAATGCCCTCGGCCTGCTGGGTATCAGCGGTATCCTCTGGTTCGCATTTGCCTGGCAGATATTCCTGCACGAGCTGCCCTGCCCTCTGTGCCTGCTGCAGCGCGTGGCCTTTGTCATGGTCGGGCTCGGTTTGCTGCTGAATGTGTGTTTTGGCAGTCGCCCCGCGCACTATGGCATTGCGATTGTGTCTGCACTGGCTGGCATGGTGTCGTCTGCGCGACAGGTGTTGCTGCATATCGCACCGGGTGATCCCGGCTACGGCTCGCCGTTTCTGGGAATGCATTTTTACACCTGGGCACTGGTGGCCTTCTTTGCGCTCGCCCTGTACCTGGGTGGTCTGCTGATGATCGACGGGATGAAGCTGAAAGAAGCCGCGGATACACCGCGGAAAGCCGGTTGGCTGGGAAGGCTGGCGGGGATCAGCTTTCTGCTGGTTCTGGTTCTGAATGTCCTGTCGACACTGGCCGAGTGCGGTGTGGGTGCCTGTCCCGACAACCCCACCGATTATCTGTGGTTGCCGGGATAAATCATCACACGGTAGCGATCACCCCGGGGATGATCGCTTTTTTCCGGTTTTTCTAGCGTCCCAGCGCGCTGCCTTCGCGGCGGGGGTCGGCGCCGCCGTGGAGTTTCCCATCCATCAGCGCAATGGCGTGGATACCGCTGTTCAGTTCTTTCTGCACTACCTTGTGGCCCATGGCTTCCAGCTTTGCGATATCCGCCGCGGAGACCGTATCGGGCTCCACTTCCAGCCGGTAACCGATAGCAGCGATGTTGCCCGCGTCGATGGCTTCGGCGATGGGGATCCCTTTGCCCAGATGGTAGAGGATGGTGCGCGCGGTGTAGTCGATAATGCGCGAGCCGCCAGGGGAGCCCACCAGTAACCGCAGGCTGCCGTCTTTATTGAACACGATGGTGGGAGACATAGACGAGCGCGGACGCTTGCCCGGCTGTACGCGATTGGCCACCAGCTCCTTTTCCGCGTTGGTGGGCACGAAGGAAAAGTCGGTGAGCTGGTTGTTGAGCAGGAATCCTTTGACCAGCAGGCGTGAACCAAACCCGGTCTCGATACTGGTGGTCATGCTCACGCCGTTGCCGTACTTGTCCATGATGGACAGGTGGCTGGTGTTAGGCATTTCCGGCGATTTCGCCTTGATCCGGGCACCGGAAAATTCTCCCGGGACACCCGGCCGCGCAGGCTGTGCGGTTTTCAGGTTGATCAGTTTGGCCCGCTGCGCCAGATAGTGCGGTGCGACCATCGCATTGGTGGGGACTTCGACAAAGTCGCTATCCGCGCTGTAGGTATTCCGGTCGGCAAACGCCAGCTCCGAGGCTTCGGTAAACAGGTGGGTGAGTTCGGCGCTGCCCGCATCAAAATTGTCGATGGGGGTATGTTGCAGCATGCCGAGGATGGCCCCCACGGTGGTGCCGCCGGAAGACGGCGCCGCGGCACCGCACACCCGGTAAACCAGGAATTCACTGCATACCGGCTCGCGCACCTTGGCCTGATAATCGGCCATGTCATTGCGGGTCATAACGCCGGGATTTTCCGGGTCGTTGCGCACCGCATCGACAATGGCCGCGGCGATCTCACCCTGATAGAACGGTGCCACACCCTCTTCGGCCAGGGTGCGCAGGGTTTGCGCGTAGTCGGGATTTTTCAGCAGATGCCCGACCGCGAGCGGTTCGCCATCGGCGTCGAAGAAGTAATCGCGGATCGCCGGGCGCACCGCTACCCGCGGCATGCGCACCAGCAGTTCGCGCAGGCGCGGTGACACTTCAAATCCCTGTTCGGCGAGGCTGATCGCGGGCTGGAACAGGTCTTTCCACGGCAGTTTGCCGTCGCGCTTGTGGGCCAGTTCCAGCATGCGCATGACCCCGGGCACCCCTACCGAGTTACCGCCGATCACCGCTTCGAAAAATCCGCGCGGCTTGCCGTCGCGCATGAAATAGTTTTCGTCCACTGCCATGGGCGCGGTTTCGCGGCCGTCGTAATAGTGGAGTTGTTTCTGGTCGGCGCGGTAGCTCAGCATAAAGGCGCCACCGCCGATGCCGGAGGACTGCGGCTCCACCAGGCCCAGCACCAGCTGTGCGGCAATGGCGGCGTCGACCGCGGTGCCGCCGCGGGCGAGGATCTGCTCGGCGGCAGCAGAGGCGTGGGGGTTGGCGGTGACTGCCATATATTCCGCGGCGCTGGCGGACTTGATTTCCGATCGCCCGGTGGCGAATTCAGGCTGTACCTCCGGTTGCGCATCCTGTCCGGCATAGGCGGAAGACGCGGCCACCGCGGTGGCGGAGGTCAGGGAGGCAGAGAGGATGAGACGAGCTACTGAGTAACGCAGAAATCTGTTCACAGGGCGATCCGGTTGCCAAATTTGCAGGGATCGCCCGAGTGTACCAGACAGTCAGTGACTGAAGCAGGTTAGGGAGTCTGCTTGCTGTACTTTTCCTGCAGGGCTTTCTGCACGCCCGGGGGCACGAACTTGGTGACGTCGCCACCGAGGGAGGCGATTTCGCGCACCAGGGAAGACGAGATGTACGAGAGATGTTCCGCCGGTGTCAGGAACAGGCTTTCCATCTGCGGCGCCAGCTGACGGTTCATGTTGGCGAGCTGAAATTCGTACTCGAAGTCGGACACCGCGCGCAGGCCGCGCACCACACCGTAGGCGTCGAGTTGACGCACCAGGTCGGCGAGCAGGATGTCGAAGCCGATCACCTCGATGTTGTCCAGGTGGGACAGTTCCTGTTGGGCCAGTTCAACCCGCTCTTCCATGGTGAACAGCGGATTCTTGCGGGTGCTGGCGGCAACGGCGACCACCACGTGATCGAACAGGCGGCAGGCCCGTTCCACGAGGTCCATATGACCATTGGTAATGGGGTCGAAAGTACCCGGGTAAACCACTTTTTTCATAAGCCAATTCGCCTTGCCGGCCGGAAACGGACGCGCATGTTAAACAATTTAGGCCCTGCTCTCAAAAAGTCCTGCAAAAATGCGCCAAACTGGAGTGAATATGGGGGATTCAGCGGACAAATAATCGCATGCAGACCTGCCCAGCGTGCTTTTCCTTCTCCAGTTGCCAGTCTGCCGGAGCCTCAATGAGGGTATTTCGAGGGGATTCCACATAGATCAGGGTGCCCTCGCCGATACACCCTGCCTCCACCAGGCCGCTGAGCGCACTTTGCCACAGGTCGTTGGCAAACGGGGGATCGATAAAGATCACGTCGTAGGGGGCGGCCGGCTGGCTGAGGAATATCTCCGCCGGACAGTTGTGCACCTGTCCCCCCTCAGCCTGCAACAGGTCCAGCTGCTGGCGCAGGGTCTGTGCAGCACCCCGGTCCAGCTCCACGAAGTCCACGGTCTCGGCGCCGCGGCTCAGGGCCTCCAGGCCGAGTGCGCCGGAGCCGGCAAACAGGTCCAGGCAGCGGGCGCCGGGCAGGTGAAACTGCAGCCAGTTGAACAGGGTCTCGCGCAGGCGATCGCCGGTGGGGCGCAGGCCGTCGATGGGGGCGAAAGCGACTTTGCGCCCGCGCCAGCGGCCGCCGATGATGCGCAACTGCGAGGACGAGGCCGGTTTTGACTGGTCACTGGTGCGGGGTCTGCGGTTTCTGGGCATTCGGTATCCGGGTGATGGGGAAAATTAAGCGGGGCATCACTGTGTGCTAAACAGTCAGCGGTGCTAAGATTAGCGCCTTTCTGCCACCGGCCGCCAGCGGCTGTCGGTGACCCTGTCATCCAAGTTTCCAGTCAAAGAATTCACACCCGATGATTTTTGATTTCCTGCGCAAGAAGAAGCCCGAGGCTGAAGAGTCCACTGAAGAGAAGGTGGATAACCCCCTGGCACCGGAATCGCCAGAGCCTGAGGCGGAGCCAGAATTCGAGATCCCGGATAACCTGCTGGCGGATACCGCGGAGGCCGAGGGCGCTGCGGCGACTGCCCCGACGCAGGTAGAGGTCGAACCGGAGGAGACTGCGGAAAAGGCTGAAGAAAAACTGTCGGTAGAGGAAGCACCGGAGGCGGCGTTTGACGCAACTGCCGAGGTCGCCGCTGCCACAGATACTCCGGCGGATCCCGCACCCCAGCCAACCCCGCAGGAAAAGCCCAAGAAAGAGGGCTTCTTTGCGCGTATCCGCCGCGGCCTGGCGCGCACCAGCAGCCAGTTTGCCGAGGGCATGGGCAATCTGTTCCTGGGCGCCAAGGAAATCGACGAAGATCTGATGGAGGAGCTGGAGACCCAGCTGCTGATGGCGGACGTGGGCGTGGATGCCACCACCGAGATCATCGACCGCCTCACCGATCGAGTGTCCCGCCGGGAGCTGTCCAATGGTGAAGCGCTGTACACGGCGCTGCAGGAAGAGCTGGCCGGCCTGCTGGACAAGGTGGAGGCACCGCTGGATATCGATACCGCCAGGCAACCATTCGTGATTCTGGTGGTGGGTGTCAACGGTGTGGGCAAGACCACTACCATCGGCAAGCTGGCGCACCGCTATCTGAACGAGGGCAAGTCTGTGATGCTGGCGGCGGGGGATACTTTCCGCGCGGCGGCGGTGGAGCAGCTGCAGGTTTGGGGCCAGCGCCACGATGTGCCGGTGGTGGCCCAGCACACCGGTGCCGACAGTGCCTCGGTTATTTTTGATGCGATCCAGTCCGCCCAGTCCCGCGGTGTGGATGTGGTGATTGCGGATACCGCCGGGCGTCTGCACAACAAGTCGAACCTGATGGAGGAGTTGTCCAAGGTGCGCCGGGTGATGGGCAAGCTGGACGATTCCGCGCCCCACGAGGTGCTGTTGGTGCTTGACGCGGGTACTGGTCAGAATGCGCTTTCCCAGGCGGAGACCTTCCGCGATTCGGCCGGTGTGACCGGTCTGGTACTGACCAAGCTGGATGGCACTGCCAAGGGTGGGGTGATTTTCGCGCTGGCGCAGAAGCTGGGGATTCCGGTACGCTTTATCGGCGTTGGGGAGCAGGCGGAAGACCTGCAGCCGTTTGTGGCTAAAGACTTTGTGGCGGCGCTGTTTAATCGGACTCAGGGCTGATTAACCGGGCGCAGGGCTAATTAGCCGAAAGCTGGGCTGAATTGCCCCGGCTTTTTAGGTTTATGAACTCGGACGCGAAGGTGACGATGCCGGGTGCCCCCTTGTGAGACCGTATGCGGCCTGGATGGCCGCATCCGAGCCCCCAGGGATGGGTTTACGGCGTGTCTCACAAGGGGGCACCCGGTAGCGGCACCGCCACAGGGGCCTGAAAAATGCTTGTGCATTCTCCCCAGAACTAAAACAACAAAAACGCGCTCATGATCCAATTCGATAACGTCAATAAACGCTACGAGTCCGGCCAGGATGCGCTGGGGCGTGTCAGTCTGGAGATTGATCGCGCGGAGATGGTTTTCCTTACTGGCCATTCCGGCGCCGGCAAAAGTACCCTGCTGAAACTCCTCACCGCCATCGAGCGCCCTACCCGCGGCAGCATCATCGTCGGCGGGCAGAACCTGAACCGGTTGCGCAATGGTCAGATCCCCTTCTATCGCCGCAATCTCGGCATCGTCTTTCAGAACCACCAGCTGCTGTTTGATCGCAGTGTGTTCGACAACGTCGCTCTGCCGCTGTCGGTCTCCGGCTGCAGCAAACGCGAGGTGGGGCGCCGGGTGCGTGCGGCGCTGGACAAGGTCGGGTTGCTGCACAAGGAAAAACAGAACCCCATCGTGCTCTCCGGTGGTGAACAGCAGCGGGTGGGGATTGCGCGCGCGGTGGTGAACAAGCCCGCGCTGCTGGTGGCGGACGAGCCCACCGGTAACCTGGACCCCAAGCTGTCGGAAGAAATCATGCAGCTGTTCCGGCAGTTCAACGCGGTGGGCACCACGGTGCTGATCGCGAGCCACGATCTCGAGCTGATTGCGCGTATGCGCCAGCGGGTGCTGACCCTGCAGCAGGGGCAACTCATTTACGACGGATACCCGAGCCGTGAACCAGCGTACTAAACCCTCTCCCCCGGCTACCGAACGCGCCCGCTCCGCCGGCGCGGTGACCGCGCGCACTGGCGTCGGCGACCGCTTCAGCAGCTGGCTGGATCATCACCGCGAGATGTGGCGGGAGTCCTGGGTGCGCTTTTTTGCTTCGCCCATGTCCAGTGGCATGACGGCGCTGGTGATCGCGATCGCGCTGGCATTGCCCGCGGCACTGCAGCTGGGGCTGACTAATTTCCAGAAGGCGGTGGCTGGCTGGGACGGGCAGCCGCAGATTTCGGTGTTCCTGCACAAGCGCGCGAAGGACAGCGCGGTGACTGCCTACGCGGACGATCTGCGTGGGGATCCGCTGGTGGCGGAGGTGACTTACATTTCCCCGGAGCAGGCGCTGGCGGAGTTCCAGCAGGCGTCCGGACTTGGTGATGCGCTGGCAGGTATGGACAGCAATCCGCTGCCGGCGGTGCTGCTGGTGCGGCCCTCAGGGTCAGATAGCGCCGGGCTCGAGACGCTGGCGGGGCGCTTGCGGGAGAGCGCGCTGACCGATTCCGTGGTGCTGGATATGGCCTGGGTACAGCGCTTGTCGCAGTTGACCGAGCTGGGCCGGCGCATGAGTCTGGGGCTGGCGTTTCTGCTGGCGCTGGGGGTGTTGCTGGTGGTGGTGAACAGTATCCGCCTGCACATTGAGAATCGTCGGCAGGAGATTCTGGTGGTGAAGCTTGTGGGGGCGACGGATGCATTTGTGCGGCGTCCCTTCCTGTACACCGGGCTGGTGTACGGCCTGGTGGGCGGTCTGATTGCCTGGTTGCTGGTGAGTGTCGGTGTGTGGCTACTGACGGGGCCGGTGAGCGGGCTGGCGAACCTGTACGGCAGCGGTTTCCAGCTCGACGGACCGGGCATGACCTATCTGATCGGCCTGGCCGGCGGTGCCGCCCTGCTGGGACTGACCGGTGCCTGGCTGGCGGTGGCGCGACATATTTCGGCGATCCAGCCGCGGTAAGTGTCTCCGTGAGCCCGTTCACGCCGCCTTCGCCGCAAAGTCCATGTTTTTGACGCGGCTTACCTCGCATATCGATCGCATGACCTCATGGTCAGTCAAGATTCGTAAAGCCGCCTTCCCGCGTGGAACTTCCCCTGTGGATAACCGCTCTAACCTCCCGTATATCAAGGCCTGGCGCGGTATGTCGGGCAATCGCGGGCGGGGTTCCATTTCCCGTTGCGAGTGCTACACTGTGGCCAACTTTGCTCTCCCGGTGCCGCTCAAAAGCTGATCAGCTCAGGGCCGGAGGAGCAAGCCGCCGCAAACTACTGGTCCCGGTAAGAAATAGTCCGGGCAGCAAGTGCCAAGCGGGGCAACAAGAGTTACGAGGAGAATCCTGAATGGGAACCAATCTGCAGCCGATCCATACACTGTCCCCGGGCGCCAATCTGAACGCCTATATCCAGACAGTGAGTGGCTTCGAGGTGCTCTCCGCCGAGGAAGAAAAGAAGCTCGCGGAAGATCTCTACTACCACGAAAACCTTGAGGCAGCCCGTCAGCTGGTTATGTCTCACCTGCGTTTTGTGGTGCATATCGCCAAATCCTACTCCGGTTACGGTCTGAACCAGGGCGACCTGATTCAGGAAGGTAACGTGGGCTTGATGAAGGCGGTGAAGCGTTTCAACCCTGAGAAGGGTGTGCGTCTGGTGTCTTTTGCGGTGCACTGGATCAAGGCGGAGATTCACGAGTTTATTCTGCGCAACTGGCGTATCGTGAAGATCGCGACCACCAAGGCGCAGCGCAAGCTGTTCTTTAACCTGCGCGGCCAGAAGAAGAAGCTGGCGTGGCTGACTAGTGATGAAGCCAAGCGGGTTGCTGCTGAGCTGAATGTGGATGTGCAGCATGTGCACGATATGGAAGGCCGTCTGTCGGCCCACGATGCGGCGTTTGACGCGGGCGTGGACGACGACGAAGACTCCGCGTGGCAGGCACCGGCGCACTACCTGGAAGATCGCCGTTACGATCCGGCCACCATGCTGGAAAACGATAACTGGCAGGAAACCAGCGTAAACAACCTGACCTCCGCCATGGAGCAACTGGACGACCGCAGCCGCGATATCATCGAGGCGCGCTGGTTGAGCGAGAGCAAGTCCACGCTGCATGAGCTGGCGGACAAATACGGTGTTTCTGCTGAGCGCATTCGCCAGCTCGAAAAGAACGCCATGAAAAAAGTCCGGGTGGCGATGGAGGCCTGATACGCCAACAGATTCAACCGGATTCAAGAACCGCGCTACTGGCGCGGTTTTTTCGTATGTGGTCCCGGGCTTCTGTGGTATTTGCTTTGGAGCTGGTTCGGTGGCGGGGAGGCACCGGGTGCTGCTTTTTGAAACCGCTGTGAATACATCCATGTACGCTGCGTCGGCGACGTCCCTGTCGCCGACGCTTTCAAAAAGCAGCACCCGGCACCTCCCCTTCGATTTGATCTCTGTACTTCGTAAGCTCGAAAGAAAGGCATAACGATGGCTAAATTGTATCTATTGCTCGCCGCATTTTTTGGCGGCACTGGCGTGATCCTTGGTGCATTCGGTGCTCACGGTCTGCGCAACAAAGTCGCGGAAAATCTGCTGGAAACCTATAAAACCGGTGTGCACTACCAGATGATTCACGCCCTGGCGCTTATTGCTGTGGCTATCCTGATTCATCAGATCGGTGCAAAAACTTCACTGATCGTAAGTGGCGCGCTGTTTTCCATCGGCATTTTGCTTTTCTCCGGTAGCCTCTACGGCCTGACATTTGGTGGTCCGAGAATACTGGGCCCGATCACACCACTGGGTGGCACTCTGTTGATCGGCGGCTGGATATCACTGTTTATCACGGCACTTAATTACTCAAAATAACCACCAACATAGGGTGGTAAAAACTTAGAAGCATGATTCGAAGGCCAAGTGCCGGGTATGGGGTTTCAGAAGCGTCGGCGACAGGGACGTCGCCGACGCAGCGTACAGGGATGTATTTACAGCGGTTCTGAAACCCCATACCCGGTGCTTGGCCGCCACAGCACAAGCCATGAAGCACCGAAGAACAGTGCTCCGGGCCTAGAGGTAAAAGATGCAAGAAGAACCCAACAACGAACAAGGTAACGAGGAAGAAGACTTCCCCTACCGCACCGAATTCAAAAAGAAATCCATCCGCAGCTACGTGATTCGCGGTGGGCGGATGACGGAAGGCCAGCGCAAAGCGTTCGATACTTACTGGGGGCCGTTTGGTCTCTCTCTGTACGATTGTGGTATCGAGCCGCAAGAAATCTTCGGTCGCGAAGCGCCCGTCGTTCTCGAAATCGGCTTTGGCATGGGTGACTCCCTGCTGGAAATGGCCACCGCCGAACAGGACAAAGATTTTATTGGCATCGAAGTCCATCCTCCCGGTGTCGGTCGCCTGATTAACAATGCCGGTAAAGCAGAAATCAAAAACCTGCGTGTGTACATGGCTGACGCCATCGATGTATTGCACGACTGTATCCCGGACGCCAGCCTCGATCGCTTCCAGCTGTACTTCCCGGATCCCTGGCACAAAAAGAAGCACAACAAACGCCGCATCGTACAGCCCAGCTTTGTGAAGCTTCTGTGCAGCAAGCTGAAGCCCGGCGGTCTGATGCACATGGCAACCGACTGGGAAAACTATGCCGAGCAGATGCTGGAAGTACTCGAGGCGGAAGACATGCTCGAGAACACCGCCGGCAAAGGCAACTATGCCCCGCGTCCCGAATTCCGCCCGCAGACCAAATTCGAGCGCCGTGGCGAGCGCCTCGGCCACGGCGTGTGGGATCTGCTTTATAAAAGAAAATAAAATGCCAACCGGTCGGGTGTCCTGCCACAAGGTCACCCGGTCCACTGTGCTATCTTCACACTACCGCCGGTAAACGGAAGCTCCGGAGTAACAATGACAACAAGACCCACTGCCGCACGCAAAAACCTGCGTCATTACCTGTCCAGAATAGTACTCGGTACCTGCCTCGCGCTGCTCAGCGCGCAGACCCTGGCCGACCGCGAAGGCACCCTCAATCTCTACCTGAATGGCGGTCAGTACTGGTTCGATAAAGACCGTCTCTCAGGCACCCCCTATTTCGGCGATGAGCTGGAAGACAGCAGCGGCGGCGGCATCGGTTTTGGCTACAACGTTACCGATCGCTGGGTGGTCGAAGGGGTCTACGATTACTTCAGCGTCAACCTGAAGGATTCCTACGAGGACGTGACTGTCGAGAATTACCACCTCGACCTGATGTACCAGTTTGCCGGACGTTTCTGTGGCAACTTCGACTGGCAGCCCTACGTGGTAGTTGGCGCCGGTGAATTGCGCGTGAACGAGGATACCTACGGCTATCCGTACAACTGGCACGAGCGCCAGACCATGGTCAACTTCGGCGCCGGTATCAAATACCGCCTCGGACCGCGCTGGCAGTTGCGCGGCGACGCGCGCGGGTTCCAGGGCGTGGAAGAAGGCGGGTTGGACAGTTTTCTGAGCCTTGCCATCGGCTACCAGTGGGGTTCCGATCCGGTGGTGTACGACCGCGATGGCGACGGAGTATTCAGCGATGTGGACGAATGCCCGCAGACCCCGCCGGGCATCGATGTAGACTTCCGCGGCTGTCCCATGGACAGCGATGGCGATGGCGTGCCTGACTATCTTGACCAGTGTCCGACGACGCCCATGGGTATGGCGGTGAATGAGGACGGTTGTCAGCGCGAGCCCTACGACCCCGCTGACTTCGCCAAATAGGAGTGTGCGCGCAGGCCGGATAAGTAGACGGATCTATTCGCCGCGCGCCGCCTCCAACTGTTCGGAAATTTCCAGCCACTCCATCTCCAGCTCGTCCAGGGCGTCCCGGGTTTCCCCCTGGGCCTTGGTCAGGCGCGCAATCTCATCCTGCTGACCGCCGCTGTACAGGCCCTCATCGGCGAGCTGGTTCTCCAGCGCGGCCAGCTCTTTCTCCGCCTTTGCCATTTTCTGTTCGATGCTTTTCAGCTTGTTGGTAAGCGGCTTCAGCTGCTCGCGCAGGGCCGCAGCGGCGCGGCGCTGGGCTTTTTTGTCCTCGACGGGGTTCTCCGCCCCGGTGTCACCGGTGTCCACGCCGCTATCCTGGCGACGTTTTTCGTCGCGCTTGAAGGACAGCAACCACTGCTTGTAATCGTCCAGGTCGCCGTCGTAGGGCTCGGCGCGGCCATCTGCGACCAGGATGAACTCGTCGGTGGTGTTGGCCAGCAGATGACGATCGTGGGAGACCAGCAGCATGGCGCCGGGGAATTCTGCCAGGGCCAGGGTGAGCGCGTGGCGCATCTCCAGATCCAGGTGGTTGGTGGGTTCGTCCAGCAGCAGCAGATTGGGTTTCTGCCACGCCAGCAGCGCCAGCGCCACCCGTGCTTTCTCGCCGCCGGAGAAACCGCCCACCGGCTCGAAAACCCGGTCTCCGATAAAGCCGTAGCCGCCGAGAAAGTCCCGCAGCTGCTGTTCGCTGGCATCGGGAGACAGGCGCTGCACGTGCAGCATTGGTGACGCCTTGGCATCCAGCGCCTCCAGCTGGTGCTGAGCGAAGTAACCGATTTTCAGGTGCTCGCCGCACTGGCGTACCCCGGACACCAGCGGCAGATCCCCCGCCAGGGTTTTGATCAGCGATGACTTGCCGGCGCCGTTGGGGCCCAGCAGGCCGATACGACGGCCGGGCTGGATACCCATTTCCACCTTGTGGAGGATGGTCTTGCCCGGGTAGCCAATCTCGGCCTCGCGCAGGTCGATCAGCGGATTGGACACCTTGTCGGCACAGGGCAGGCGAAAGCGGAACGGTGAGTCCACATGGGCCGGGGCAATCTCCGCCATGCGGTCCAGGGCTTTCAGGCGGCTCTGGGCCTGCTTGGCTTTGGTGGCCTTGGCACGGAAGCGGCGCACAAAGTCTTCCATGTGCGCGCGCTGTGCCTGTTGTTTCTCATACTGGACCTGCTGCTGCGCCAGGCGCTCGGCGCGGGCGCGCTCGAATGCGGTGTAGTTGCCGCTGTACAGCACCAGCTCCTGCTGCTCGAAGCTGACGATGCCATCTACCACAGCATCGAGAAAATCGCGGTCGTGGGAGATGATCAGCAGAGTGCCGGGAAAGCGCTGTAGCCACTGTTCCAGCCACAGGGTTGCATCCAGGTCCAGGTGGTTGGTGGGTTCGTCCAGTAGCAACAGGTCCGCCGGGCACATCAGTGCCCGCGCCAGGTTCAGGCGAATACGCCAGCCACCGGAAAAGCTCTTTACCGGGCGCTGCTGGTCTGCGTGGGAGAAGCCCAGGCCGTCGAGCAGCTGTGCCGCGCGCGCCGGGCCGCTGTAGCCATCGATGGCCGCCATGCGTTCGTGCAGCTCGGCAATACGCTTGCCGTCGCTGCCATCGGCCTCGGCTGCGTCCAGTTCGCGCTGCAGGTCGCGCAGGCGGTGATCGCCGTCCAGGGCGTACTCCAGCGCGCTCTGATCTGTGGCGGAGACCTCCTGGGCCATATGCGCCACTTCCCAGCCTGCTGGTACCTCGATACTGCCCGCGTCGCTGTCCTGCTGTTTGAGCAGCAGTTTGAACAGGGTCGACTTGCCGCAGCCGTTTGCGCCGATGACGCCCACCTTGTGACCCGGGAAAATACGACAGCTGGCGTTGTTGAGCAGATCCCGTCCGCCCACTTGCAGCGACACGCCTTGCAGATTAATCAATGGAAACCTCTTTGAATTCGCCCAAAATTGACTAGGCTAACGGCATAACAAATCGCCGGGATTCTATCGTGACAGAAACCGCACCTCCATCACCGCCGCCCTCCCCGCTGCAAAATCCGCTTTGGCACTTCAGCCTGGAGTTCTATCAACAGCCCCATGTAGCCGAATTCCTGCTGCAATGTCAGGACACCCGCGGTGCGGATGTATGCCTGCTGCTGTGGGCCAGCTATACCAGTGCCTGCGGCCGGCAGTTGAGTGAAGAGAGCTGGAGAGTGGCCGATCGCGGGCTGGCGCCGCGCAGGCGCATGATCCGCAGTGTGCGCAACCTGCGGCGCTGGCTGGGGCGGATGAACAAACAAAGTGGCGTTTACGAGTGGTGCAAAAGCTGTGAGCTGCGCATGGAACAGCGGCAGCTGGCGGCGCTGTGGAAACTGCACGGCGAAACCTGGCCGGAGACCCGTTCACCGCTGGAGCTGGCCGGACAGCAATACGGCCTGTTACAAAAAGATCAGGCCCGCTGGGCGGGCCTGATCGATGCCTACAGTACTGGCGCCGGTGCCGATGGCACACTGAACTCGATGGTCGCTAGCGACGGCGCCGACGGGAATGTGCCGGGCGACCGCGCCGCTTCCTGATCCCGCGCACCGGCAACTGCTACCGGCGCAGGGAGCTGGATTAAACCAATCAGTGCTTGTGTTTGTGTTCTTCCGGACCGTAGTGCGGGTTTTCCTCGGTAGAAAACAGGCTGTTAGCGGGCGTGCTGGGGGTGATGGTCGGAGTCACAGGGGTTACTGCCGCCGGGCTGGATTCAGATACCAGTGGTTTCGGCTCCGAGGTTTTGCCCATGATGGGTTCCGCTGCGCTTGATTCCGCAGGCGCTACCGGCGCTGCCGGTTTTTCCTGAGCTGGCGCTGCCGGCTTGCTGCCATTGGTCTTGGCCGGCTTGGCCGAGGCTTTGGGTGCTGCGGTTTTCTTGGGGCTGGCTTTTTTGGCCGCGGGCTTTTTCGCGGTGGTTTTCTTGCTGGCCGCCTTCTCTGCCGGTTTTGCTGCTGCAGTGCTGGCTTTGGCGCTGGCGGCTTTTTTCGCCGGGGCTTTCTTGGTTGTCGCTTTTTTTGCCGCTGCCTTTTTCGGTGCGGCTTTCTCGCTCGCCGCTTTCTTGGCGGTTGCTTTCTTGGCCGCGGGTTTCTTCTCGCTGGCCTTTTTCTCGCTCGCTTTGGACTTGGCCGCTACGGCTTTCTTGGCAGTCGCCTTCTTCGCGCCGGCCTTTTTCTTTTTCGGCTTGGCTGCGGCCGCTACTTTCTTGGCTGCGGCTTCACCGGCTTTTTTGATGGTATTGGCGGTCTTCTCGGCAAACTTGGCGGCGCTGGCGGCAGCCTTGGAATCTGCCAGTGCCTTTGCTGCGTCCTTAGCGACCTTCTCAACCTTGGCTACGGCAGCCTTGGCAGTGTCCACTTTTTTCTTGCCGGCGGTTTTGGCCGCTGGGGTTTTTGCCTTGGCGGCAGAGGTGCGCGCGGTGGCCAGCTTGGCCTTGGCTTTCTTTACCTGAGCCTGGGCTTTTTCCGCTTCCTTACTGGCTTTTTTCAGCGCTTTGTCGGTGTCGGCTGCTTCCTTGGCTCGCGCCTTGTCGAGTTGGGTGGTGATCTTGGCGATCTGTTTTTCCAGATCGGAAATGGATGCAACGGCTTTGCGTTTAGCGGCCATGAGTTGAAATCCTGCGTTTGAAACGGGTTGTGAGTATCGGTGAGCACTATACCCTGCGCCCTCTCCTGTTCGCAGTGTATAACCACCTTTCTGCGGGAGAAAAAAATCAGGGTTGAACGCTGATAATAGCGCTGTTATTTGGGAAGTGCATCCCCGCATCCCGCGCAAATCCGTGCATTTTTTTAGGGCGTTTTGCGATCGCGCTTGTTGGTGGAGGGATCTGCGGGTGGAATGATGGAGCGGGACACCTGGCAGTTCCGATCGCGCAGTACCGGAAATACCGCGTCGCCCGCGGGTCTGAAAATATTACCGGTAAATGAAACCACCGGCGGCAAATGTAGTCTTAGCGGACGATGTGCAGCCCTAACCCGCATGGGGTAGACTTGCCTGTCGCTGGCCGGACCTGCTGTACTGTGATCTGCCGCACATAGTGCGCCGGGGGTTCGGGTGTACAACAGCAGAGGAGGGTGGGACCCTGCTCAAACCTAATAATGCTACACGGAAATAAAGAGACGATTCTCATGAACAAAACTTCTTTGGCTGCTGCGATTGCACTGGGTGTTGCACTGGCTGGCTGTAACAAACAGGAGTCCGCCGACTCCGCCGATATCAAGCTCGAGTCCCAAGAGCAGAAAGTCAGCTATATCATTGCCGAAGATATGGCCAATCGCCTCAAGAGCCAGGACGTTGCCCTGGATCCGAAAATTGTCGCCATGGCCCTGAACGATGTGGCCAGCGGCCGTGAATCCCGCCTGAGTGAAGAAGAGAAGAAGTCCGTCATTCAGGTATTCCAGGAAAACATGCAGGCCAAGCAGAAAGAGCTGATGGCCAAGCAGGAAGCTGACTTTAAAGCCTCTGCGGACAAGAACCTGGAAGAAGGTAAAAAGTTCCTGGAAGAGAACGCCAAGAAAGAAGGCGTACAGACCACTGACTCCGGCCTTCAGTACAAAGTGATCACAGAAGGCTCTGGTGCTAGCCCCAGCGAAACCAGCGTTGTTGAGGTGGACTACAAGGGCACCCTGATCGACGGTACCGAGTTCGACAGCTCTTACAAAAACGGCAAGCCGGTTCAGTTTCCGGTGAATGGCGTGATCAAGGGCTGGACCGAAGCCCTGCAGCTGATGAAAGAAGGCGCTAAGTGGGAGCTGTATATTCCGTCTGACCTGGCCTACGGCCCGGGCGGTGCGGGCGGCCTGATCGGCCCTAACTCCACCCTGATTTTCGAAGTGGAACTGCACAAGGCCGACATCAGCAACGATGAAGGCGCGGCGGAAGAAGAAGCGGTGGAAGAAGATTCCGCGCAGTAACAGCGCTCAGCGCGACCGCTAAGGTCGAGCGCTAAATAAAAAAGGGGCCTCGCGGCCCCTTTTTTATTGCCTGCCTGAAATCAAAATCAGGCCAGTTGATTCTTGTGCGCCGTGTGCAGGGTATCGATCATGCGATCCTCGGCGGCAAAGCGGGTCTCCAGTGCAACGCCGAGTTCGGAGAGATCCTTGGACAGGGATTCCAGGTCGTCGGTCTCCTGGTATTTGTCGTTGAAGTCGACGGCAATGTCGGTGGTCGCGTCGATTTCCCGATACAGGGATTTTGCCTGCTGCAGACCCTCGGCATCGCCAAATGCCTGACCCTCTTGGATAAGTTGGTCGTAAATTTCGAAGTGCCCGGCAGATATATAATCCACCAGCTGCTGACACAGGGTGCGTACGCTGGCTTCGGCTTCCTTGTCGCCGTCGGCGATTTCTTTCTTTTCCGACAGGTGGCAGAAGCTGACCAGCAGCAACTGTCGCGAGTGCAGCCAGCGGTCGATGATCTGGCTTACGCCGCCCCAGCGCTCCTGCGCACTTTTACAGTTCTCCAACATCTCCAAGATTCCTTTTTTGACTTCTACAACTGCGTCTTAGGAATGTAGAAGCTTCTGCCGCCGTGGGCAAGGACGACGCCGCATTAAACGCCAGAAAGAGACATCTGTCGGTAGCACCGTGAAAGAATGGGAATAATCGGTCAAAAAGTTGCGACCAGCGGTAACACCAGCGCGGTCAGGGCGCCGCACAGCCCCATGGCCAGCGCGGAGAAGGCGCCGCACAGGGCGCTGATTTCCAGCGCGCGCGCAGTGCCAATTGCGTGGGCATTGATACCGAGGCTGAATCCCAGGACCCGCTCATCGGTCACGTTCAGCCGGCGCAGAATACTGGGGCCGAATACCGCACCGATAACCCCGGTAAAGGCGACCACACCAGCGGCCAGGCTCTGGATGCCGTGCAGCTCCTGCGCCAGGGCCAGTGCCACCGGGGTGGTGACTGATTTGGTAGTGAGCGCAATCAATACCGTGCGGCTGCCTCCCAGCAGGACGGCGATCAGCACCGCGACCAGCGGTGCCAGTATCGCGCCCACCAGCAGTCCCAGCATCAGCGGCCAGCCCGCCCGGCGCACCATCGCCAGATTCTGTTTGAGGGGAATAGCCAGGGCCACAATGGCGGGTCCCAGCAACAGGTACAGCAGGCCGCTGCCGCGCTGGTAGCCCTCAAAGTTCACGCCCAGCAGCCACAGGGTGGCGAAGACCAGCAGGCTGGCGCCAATCACCGGGTGCAGCAGCGGGCTGCCGCTGCGGCGATAGAGTTGCAGTCCGACCCAGAAGGCGATGGCGTTGAGGGGCAGGATGACCAGCGGGTGGGCGGCGGAGAGAGGCTCGAAAAAATCACCTGCTACCTGCTGGGCCTGGGTGAGCCAGCGCTGCCACTCACTCCACATGCACATTTCCTGCGCGCACCGCGGCGCGCTGCAGCAGTCGCTGCAACAGTAGTGCGGTGAGGGTAAAGCTGATGAGGGTGCCCACCAGCATGGCGATGGCGAGGGTGAGCCAGTCGCGGATGGCGAGCTCCTGCAGGAAATAGATCCCCACGGTGGCGGGAAGCAGGATCAGCACCAGCATGCGCAGAATCAATACCGCGACTTCTGCCAGACCGCGCGGTATGCGGCCGTAGATCACCAGTGCCAGCAACAGCAGCAGCATTCCCACAACCGGCCCGGGCACCGGCAGGGAGAAGGCGGTGCTGAGGCTGCGGCCGGCGAGATCAAAGCCCAGCAGCAGCCCTGCCCCCATCAGCCAGCGCGGGAATGCTTTCAGTAGCGACATGGCTCAGTGTTTGCGGAATGCCTGCCAGGCGCCAAACAGGATCAGGCCGATGAAGCCCACCGCGGCCCAGCCGGCAATGGAGAGACCGAGCAGGGTCCACTGCACTTCGGCACAATTGCCGTCGCCGGTGAGCAGGGTTTTGATCACTTCAGCCATGGGGAATGAGTCGATCATGTAGCTGATACCGGGGCCGCAGGCGGGCACCTGGTCTTCCGGCAGGCTCTGCAGCCACAGCTGGCGGCCGGAGAAATACAGGCCGCCGATAGCCCACAGGGAGACCAGCAGGCCGTAGATGCGCCGCCCGATCTGGTTGACCCCATTGGGGTTGTGCAGGAAGGCGATCAGGGAGGTGAGGCCGACGCCGAGAAACATGACCCGCTGGGTGATACACAGTGGGCAGGGTTCGAGGCCCTGGACATATTCCAGATAAAACGCGACACCGAGTACAAAGACAACGGCGAGGAACATAAGCAGAAAGGTGTAGCGAGGGCTTGGCAGGGTCATGTGATTATTTTCCGGGGTATTTCTTTTTAATTCGTTACTGGCGGAATGTTTGTTGTCGGAACAGTTCGGCCTGTTGCGACAAGTCGGTAAACACCCGTTGAAAGTCCTGTTCCAGCGCTTCGTTATCGGCCAGCAGCAGTGGCAGGATATCTGCCAGTGGCTGCGGGCGCCGCAGGCGCATGCCGACCCGTTCCAGGGTGCGCTGGATGACATCTACCTCGCGGTAGCCGGGCAGCAGTTTAAATTGCTCGGCGCGCTGAATAAATGCCTGTGCGTTGTCGGGTATCCATTGGCGGCGCTTGTGGAAGTTTGACCAGCAGTTCCGGGTGAAGGTTTCCAGGGATTGCGGGTGCCAGTTCTGCCATTGTTTGGCGAGCAGGTGGTCGAACCAGATATCCAGGGCGATGCCGCCGAGTCGCCGCCACTGGGGGCCGAGACGGTGGAGTGCTTCGAGATAGGCGGGATGGCGGTCGCTCAACAGATCGATGCGCCGGTGCAGGCGCATGCCGTCTTCAATGGCCTGAGGGCGTTCGCCCTTGAGCGGGCCTTTGACGAAATCGCCCAGTAACCCGCCCAGTTGCCAGTCCGGGTCCGGACCGGAGAGAAGCAGGTGGGCGAGGTAGTTCATGGCGGCACTCTTAGAATAAGTACTGTGGCGGTACCGCAACCGGGTGCTGGTGCGTGAGACACGCCGTAAACCCATCCCTGGGGGCTCTGCAAAAACATCCTGTTTTTGAAGGTCTCACGCACCAGCACCCGGCAGCGGCACCTTCGATTCCGGTTATAAACCTTTCTGACAGAAGGTGTACTGGGCGTAATACTGCCCGAGAAAATCCTCGAACGTCCCCGTGTCTGCGGCTTCAACCGCGGCCTGCTGCTGCAGGGATTCCTCGGCCAGGCGCTGGTATTCCGCCTGTTCTGCCTCACTCAGCGGGCGCTCGAGGAAGTACTGGCGGTGTTGCTCGGCCTTGGCCTGGGCCCACTGGAAGAAGGTCTGCTTGTGCTCGTGCATTTCCGCGAGCATCTGCGCCGCCGGGGTCGGGACCTTGCCATCGATCTTGTCGCGCTGGGCGGATACGGCGCGCTGGTAATCGTGACTCTCCCAGGTGCTGTCGAGCAGCTCTGCCATGGGGCTGATTTCGTCGAGCAGCTCCGAGGCCCAGTCGGTGAGCTTGCGCTCGCTGCCGTTGTGCACCAGCTGGATTTCCGGGTCGCGCCCCTGATAGACGATGCGCGACTGGTTTTCCTGGATTGCGCGGTAGTCGGCGTCATCCGCCTGCGGGCTGTCGCTGAGCAGGCAGTGCAGCAGGAAGGCGTCGATAAAGCGCATTTGCGGGGCTTCGACGCCGAGGGGCACGAAGGGGTTGAGGTCCAGACAGCGCACCTCGATATATTCGACACCGCGGGCGTCCAGTGCGGAGAGCGCGGTCTCACCCATGCCCGCCGGGTTTTTCGGGCGGATCGGGGAGTAGAATTCGTTTTCGATCTGCAGCAGGCCGGTGGAGAGCTGCTGGTACTCGCCGTTGGCATCTTTCACGCCCTGCTCATGGTAGGGCGGATAGGGTCGGCTGATGGCCGCGCACAGGGTGGTCAGATAGCTGGACAAGTCGTTGTAGCAGACGATCAGGGATTTCTGTGCGTCGCTGGTATAGCCGAGGTCGCCCATGCGCAGGGAGGTGGCCTGCGGGGCATACAGACTGCGGCCATCGCCGTCGAATGACTGCAGCTTGTGCTCGCGATCCTGCACAAAGGTGCCGCACACCGCGGGAGCGGCGCCGAACAGGTAAATCAGCAGCCAGTAGTGGCGACGGAAGTTGCGGATCAGGTCGAAGTAGCGGCGGGTTTTGAAATCCTGCAGCGATTCGTCACTGCCCTCTTTCGCTTGTAGCCACTGCCAGAAACTGTCCGGCAGGGAGAAGTTGTAATGGATCCCGGCAATGGTCTGCATGGCGCGGCCGTAGCGCAGGCCGAGGCCGAGCCGGTAAATGGTTTTCATGGTGCCGCTGTGGGAGCTGCCATAGCGGGCTACGGGAATGTCTTCATCGCGGCCAATACGGCCGGGCATGCTGTTGACCCACAGGCGCTCGTCGCCGATCTGGCTGTAGGTGTAGCGATGGATCTGGTCGAGCTTTTCCAGCGCCTGTTCCGGCGTGGCTACCGGCGGCGTGATGAACTCGAGCAGGGCTTCGGCGAAGTCGGTGGTGATGCACTCGTGGGTGAGTGCGGAACCGAGGCCGCGGGGGTGCTCGGTATGTGCCAATTCGCCCTCGGGGGATACCCGCAGGCTTTCTTTTTCGATGCCGCGGCGAATGCCCTTTAACAGAGCTAAAGCTTCCGGCTGGGCCAGTTCGGCCAGGTTGAACGTGGTCACTGGGATCTCCTGTGGGCAGCCGGTCGGCTAACGGGCCGGGTTGCCGCAAACCGGATGGTTTACGCATCCGGCCTAAATGGGGGCGCAGCGCGACAACTCAAGGGGTATCAACCACTGGCTCGATGTGCGCGCGTACTGTGGGATTGTCAGGCCTGGCCAGTAATGGCTTCCGGGGGCTGGTTGGGCTCCACTTCCGGGGTGGTGCCGGGGAACTGATCCGGGTTCACCTCTGGCTGGGGTTGCGGCTCGACTTCCGGTGCCGGTTGCGGGTCCGCTTCCGGGTTGTGTTCCGGCGGCGTCTCGCTCGGGTCCGGTTGCGGCAGCTCTTCCGGATCTCCCGCAGTGATCCCCCCTTCAGTGGCGAGCAGTGGCTCGTCGCTCAGGGCATCGGCGGGAATCTGGGGGTGCTTTTTCGTGTCCAGCGCACACTCGAGCAGTTCGATGCGCAGGGTGACATCGCGAGTGTTGGCCTCGAACATCTGGTTGATGGCGACATCTTTGTGTTCGGTGCGGAACAGCTTGGTGCTCTCGCGGCCATCGATCCACTCGTTGCTCTTGCTTAAAAACTGCTGGTGCTGGTTGGTCAGCACATAGACGTGACTCATGCGTGGGGACATCTTTGCTCAGACATGGGGGCAGTTTAGCGGCGGTAGGGGGGAGGCTCAAGCGAACGGGTGTCTGATGGTCCTGTGGCGGTGGCGATGCGGGGTACAGCTTTGCGAGACACGCCGTGAACCCATCCCTGGGGGCTCTTCTAAAACGTCCCTGTTTTAGAAGGTCTCGCAAAGCTGTACCCCGTATCGCCACCTTCGCTGGACGTCCGGAATAGATCTCTCGGTGATTACAGCGTCTTCAGCGGATAGTGCGCCGGATATGGCAAGCGTGCGGCGCCGCTGTCCACCGCGGCGCGCGCAACGGCTGCGGCCACTTCCGGCAACAGGCGCGGGTCGGTGGGCTTGGGCAGGATGTAATCGGACCCGAAGCTCAGCTCCACCCCGCCGTAACCTGCGCGCACTGCTTCCGGCACCTCCTCGCGTGCGATCTTGCGGATCGCCTCGATGGCGGCCAGCTTCATATCCTCGTTAATGCGCGTGGCGCGCACGTCCAGTGCACCGCGGAAGATGAACGGGAAGCACAGTACGTTGTTCACCTGGTTCGGATAGTCCGAGCGGCCGGTGGCCATGATCAGGTCGTCGCGGGTGGCGTGGGCCAGTTCCGGGGCGATTTCCGGGTTGGGGTTGGAGCAGGCGAAGACCACCGGATTGGGGGCCATATGTGCCAGTTGTTCCGCGCTCAGCAGGTCCGGGCCGGATACGCCGAGGAATACATCGGCGCCTTCGATGGCGTCGTCCAGGGTGCGCATTTCGGTATCCCGCGCCCATTCCCCTTTGTAGGCGTTGATGTCGCTGCGACCGGAGTGAATCACACCGCGGCTGTCGAGCATGGTGATCTGGTCTTTCTTGGCGCCGGCGGCCAGCAGCAGCTTGCAGCAGGCAGTAGCGGCCGCACCCGCGCCGAGGCATACGATGCGCACGTCTTCGATCGTTTTACCCTGGATCTCCAGCGCGTTGAGCATACCGGCCACGGTGACGATGGCGGTGCCGTGCTGGTCGTCGTGGAATACGGGTACCGAGCAGCGCTCGATCAGGGTTTCCTCGATGTGGAAACACTCCGGTGCCTTGATGTCTTCCAGATTGATGCCGCCAAAGGTGTTGGCGATGGCCGCGACTGTCTCGATGAAACGTTCGGGACTGGGGCAGTCCACTTCAATATCCACCGAGTTGATGTCGGCAAACCGTTTGAACAGCAGCGATTTACCTTCCATTACCGGCTTGGAGGCCAGCGGCCCCAGGTTGCCGAGACCGAGGATGGCGCTGCCATTGGAGATCACTGCCACCAGGTTGCCCTTGCCGGTATACAGGTAGGCGGCTTCGGGATCTTTGGCGATTTCGCGCACCGGCTCTGCCACGCCCGGACTGTAGGCCAGGGACAGGTCTTCCTGGGTTTGTGCAGGGGTTGTGAGCTCCACCGAAAGTTTGCCCGGTGTCGGCATGGCATGATAATCGAGCGCTGCCTGGCGCAAGGAGTCGGTCATCAGGATGTCATCTCTATAGGTTTGGAATGCGGCCGGCACTGGTTGGGCGGGCGGCAATTTACAGCGGATTTTTGATTTTATTGTGGGGGCAGGAGGACGCCCCTATCCGAGGCGCGAAGGATAACCGAGACGACTGGATATCCACAAGCTCAAAAACTGAACGCCCCAGTTAATTTCTACTAATTTCGATAGTAAATTCAGAATCTGACGCAATAAACCAACGTTTATTCTCCCTATTGCGGGATGAATATTTCCTGCCTCGGTCCACCAGCCAGCCTTTCACCACTATTTGACGCCCTTGCCAATTGCGCCCGTTTCGGTGGCCATAATCCCGTTTCGGATCCAGGCGCACCGCTACCGGGCCGTCCAGTTCCAGCCACAGGAAGCGGTTGCGATCGGTTTTCTCCACCCTGCCGGTAAGCAGCACAAAGCCGCCATCTCCCGGTCGCACCTGGGAGGCTTCGAGCACCGGCCATACCCCCGGGGCCCAGACGCCGCGCTGGTACTCCCGGGCGCGCTCCTCGCGGCTGGCAAGGCACTCGGCGAGACTGAGATTGGGCGCGACCGCGATGTGGAAGGCGAGGCCGGCGGAGAGCAGCGCGGATTCGAGGCTGTCGCCACGGTGGTTGTAGACATGTGCGAGCAGGCGGCCGTGGTTGTCGTAGCGGTCCTTGTCGTACACCAGTTCCAGGTCTCCCCCGGCCAGGAAGCGCTCGGTGAACTCCTTCGCCTCCTGCGCCAGCGGCTGTGCGCGGCGCCGGCCGTGGGCCAGCTCCGGTGTGTTGACGCCGATAAGGCGCACCCGGCGGCCGTCTTTAAGGCGCAGGGTATCGCCGTCCACCACCCTCTTGAGCGCGACCAGTTCGTCCGCCTCGCCCAGTACGCAGTCGGCGAACACCCGCGCCGGCAGCAGCGCGCTGATAAACAGAAACAGGCAGGCACAAAAAAAGACGCCGAGGGAGGCCCTGGGCGTCTTTTTCTTCGCTGCCGGAATCACACAAGCCATTCCGGTGCGCGGCTCGGCGGCACTTACTTGGAAATGCGGCTGCCGAAGCGCTTCTTGAAGCGGTCTACGCGGCCGCCGGTGCTCGCTTCGCGCTGCTTGCCGGTGTAGAACGGGTGGCAGTTTGCGCAAACGTCCAGCTGGATGTCCTTGCCCAGAGTGGAACCCATTTTGTAGGAGTTGCCACAGGAGCAGGTCGCGGTGATTTCGCTGTAATTCGGGTGGATATCGGTTTTCATGATGGCCTCTTTTCGACACCGCCACCCAGTCTTTCGCTGAGCACGGAATCGTCTTTGGTGCAGGGGTCTTCACCCCGGGCTGTTTAAAAAGTCGGCGCATACTATCAGATTAGCCCGGCGATTCAAGCGCAAATGCGGCTGCGGGGCCGTCGCGGCGCGAGACCCCGCCAGCCGGGGCTCAGCCACCGGTGCCGCTGGTGTCGATCAACGCCTGCAGAGCGGTCATATGCCCGTTCAGGGCAGTGCGACCGGCAGGTGTCAGCTGATACCAGGTGGTCGGCTTGCGCTCGACAAAATCCTTGCGTGCTGCAATATAGCCGCGATCTTCCAGTTTGCGTAACTGCGCCCCCAGATTGCCATCGGTAGCCTGTAACTGGGACTTGAGGCGGGCGAAGGTGATTTCGCCGTGCTTGGCCAGCAGTACACAGGTGCCCAGGCGGAGGCGGTGCTCCAGCAGTGGATCCAGTGCGCTCAGCGCCTTCATTCTTTTGCCCCGGTATCCTGTGCCCTGAGTACCGCGCGGCGGCTAAAGCCTGCCCAGCACAGCGCCAGCCCCACGGTGATACCGGTGATGGTCCAGGAGTAAGGTGGCAGCAACACCACCATTACCCCGTAGGCCAGCAGCATCACAATGCCACACCACAGCAGTGGCCGTTCCAGGTGCACACCGGCCAGGCCGTAGGCGATACCGGTGATCAGCAGAAAATTCGCCCCGCCCATTTCCGGTGATACGCGCCCCAGCATCAGCGGCAGAAAGCACAACAGAAAGGCGGCACCGGCCAGCGACCAGTGCAGGCCGTAGCGCAGGCCCAGACGGCAGTCGTTAATCCCCTGCCGCCGGCTCTCGCGCGCGCCCAGGTACCAGCTGAACAGGCCGCCGCCGATCCCCGCCACCAGCCAGTAAATTCCCGCCAGCCGGGGAGCGAAATCCGGCAGGCTGAAGCCCACCGCAATCAGCAGGGCCCACAGAAAATACAGTGCCGGAATACCGCCGGCGGTAGCGTCTGCGCGCACCGCGCTGCTGATATAGTCCAGGTCACTCTGTAATTTGTTCACGTCCGTCATGTTCACCTCCCTTGTGGATATATTTTGGCGGGACGACTGTGGATAAGTCCCGTATGCGGATCGGCCCCGCCCTGCCTGCGAAATCTGATCAGGGGCGTGTCGGAGCCGATAGAGAACTCTAATATTTAGAGTTGATTTGTAGAGTACTTTAAATTTTAGAGTTGGCAACTGGAAGCGACGCCAAATGAGGCGTATAGGTGGTATTGCGCGCCAGTTTTTCGCCTTTAGCCGCTTCCGGTGGGAGCGCGAGCGCGAAATGGCGCGTAACCATCTACCACGTGGCATCGCGCCCTGCCACGTCGCAGTGCGGTAATGGCTGGCCATCGGTGATGGTGGTGCTGTACCCGGGGGCGCCAACCGGTACACTAGCGCGCTTTCGCGGCGCGAACGCGCGTACCTGATACCGGGCAGTTTGGGGGACAGATTGGAGCAAGCGGCGGCACACACAGTCGGAGTGCATGGCATCCTGCGATTGGCGGTGCCGGTACCGTTGCGTCGACTGTTCGACTATCTGCCGCCGCAAGGACTCACCGCGGAAGACCTGCGTCCCGGACAGCGTTACTGGGTGTCCTTTGGCAATCGCAACCTGATAGCCGTACTGGTGGAGGTGGTTTCCGACTCGCCGCTGGCGGAGCTGAAGCCCGCCCTGGAGCGGATCGACCGCCAGCCCATTTTTGACGATCGCAGCCGCGGCTTTCTGCATTGGGCTGCGGATTATTATCAGGCGCCGCTGGGCGAACTCTACGCGGCCGCACTGCCCGTAGCCCTGCGCAAGGGCAAGCCGGCGGATCACTGGGCCGAGCAGTGGCTCGAGCTCACTACCGAGGGCAAGGGGCTGCCGGAAACAGCGCTGGCGCGGGCCAGGAAACAGCAGGAATTGTTGCAGCTGTTGTTGCGCAGTGGGCGCCAGAGTCGCACCGCACTGAATGCCCGCGGGCTCAACAGCAGTGTGTGCAAGGCACTGATCGAGCGCGGGCTCGCGCGCTGGGTATCCGGGCCCACCGCACCACCGCCGTTGGAAGTGGTGGAACCGCGCCCGGCTCCGGAACTGAATGACGAGCAGCGCCAGGTGATCGACGGCGTGGCCGCCACCGGCTTCAGCGCCTCGCTACTCGAGGGCACGACCGGCAGTGGCAAGACCGAGGTTTACCTGCGCCTGATGGACCGCGCCCTGCAGCGGGGCCAGCAGGCGCTGCTGCTGGTGCCCGAGATTGGCCTGACGCCCCAGACCCTGCGCAGAATTGCCGCGCGCTTTCCCGACTTCCGTATCGCCGCCCTGCACTCCGGTCTCGCCGATGGTGAGCGCGCCCGCGCATGGCTGTCGGCGGCCAGCGGTGTGGCGGACATTGTGATCGGCACCCGCTCCGCCATTTTTACCCCGCTGCCGCGGCTGGGGGTGATTCTGATTGACGAGGAGCACGACGGCTCTTTCAAACAGCAGGACGGGGTGCGCTACTCCGCCCGCGACCTCTCGCTGGTCCTCGCCAAGCGCGCCGATGTGCCGGTATTGCTGGGTTCCGCCACCCCGTCGCTGGAGAGTCTGCACAACGCCCTGAGCGGGCGCTACCAGCACCTGCGTCTGCGCCAGCGCGCGGGCAATGCGCGTCCGCCGGAAATCAGCGTGGTACCGACGTTTCACCAACAGCTGCAGGAAGGATTTGCGCCACAGGTATTGCGGCATATCGGCGAAACCCTCAACCGTGGCGAACAGGCGCTGGTGTTTATCAATCGCCGCGGCTATTCCCCGGCGCTCACCTGCGACGACTGCGGCTGGCTCGCGGATTGCCCGCACTGCTCTGCCAAGCTCACCCTGCACCGCCGTCAGCGCCACCTGCGCTGTCACCACTGCGACTACCGCATGCGCGAGGTGCACAATTGCCCGCAGTGCCACAGCCGCAACCTGAATGCACTGGGTGCCGGCACCGAGCGCAGTGAGGACTTCCTTACCCATACCTTTGCGAATTTCCCGGTAATCCGCGTAGATCGCGATACAACCGCCAGCAAGCAGGCGCTGGACAAACTGCTGGAACCCGCGCGCAACGGGGAGCCCTGCCTGCTGCTCGGCACCCAGATGCTGGCCAAGGGCCACCACCTGCCGCGGGTCACCCTGGTGGTGATCCAGGATGCCGACGGCGGATTGTTCAGTGCCGACTTCCGCGCACCGGAACGCATGGGGCAGCTGCTCGAGCAGGTGGCCGGTCGCGCCGGCCGCGGCGACCTGCCGGGACACGTGCTGGTACAGAGCCGCTACCCGGAACATCCATTGCTGCAGCTGCTGCTGAACAAGGGCTACGGTGCCTTCGCTCGCCAGCTGATGGAAGAGCGCAAGATCGCCCAGCTGCCGCCGGCGCGGGCAATGGCGCTGGTGCGCGCCGAATGTGAGGAGCCGCGCTGGGCGGAGGAGTTTCTCAGCAGCGCGCGGGAATACCTGCAGGCTATGGCGCCGCCCTCCCCGGAGTTGCAGTATCTGGGACCGGTGCCGGCGCTGCTGGAGCGCAAGTCCGGACGCTTCCGTTTCTATGTGCAGATCACCGCCGACAAGCGCGGCTTGTTGCAGAAACTGCTCGCGCAATTCAGTAGCTGGGCCGAGGGCAACCGCAATCGGCGCATACGCTGGGCGATCGATATGGATGCCCAGGAATTATCGTAAACCCCGCACACAGCGCCCGGCGCAGCGGTTACAATTTCCCGTCCGCACAATAATCATCGAAGACTGAGAGAAGTGTCATGGCTCGCCGCAATACCCGCCGCCAACAATCCACCGGCAAACCCGCCTGGGTCTGGTTTGTACTGGGCAACTTCGTCGGTGGTTTCGCGGTGTTCGTATTCCTGCTGAATGACCTCAAGATCGAACAGGGCAAGGTTGCAGCCCGGGCCGACAAGCCCGCCGCCCGCGAGCCGGCACCTGCGGAAGCCAAGCCGCGCTTTGATTTCTACAAGTTGCTGGAAGAGAACGAAGTCAAAGTGCCCGAGCCGAAGAAGCAGCAGGCGAGAGTAAAAGCGGGAGAAGAGAAAAGCGGTGAAACCGCGCAGCGGGTAGAGCCAAAATCCGACCTGGTCTACATCCTCCAGGCTGCCAGCTTCCGCGACAAAGCCGAAGCCGATCGCCTGCGTGCACAGCTGATGCTCGCCAACCTGGACGTAAAGGTCGAATCTGCCACCGACACCCGCGGCACCTGGCACCGGGTACTCGTCGGCCCCTATACCAACCGCTCAAAAATGGCCGCCGCGCGCAGCGTGCTTGCGGAACACCGCCTGATGCCACTGGTGCTCAAGCGACCTGCCAAGGGCTGACCTCGCAGACTGCGGAGTCTAAACCTCGGTTTCCACCAGGCTGCGCGCGATCCGGTGCGCCACCGGCGCGATCAGTGAAATCAGCGGAAATGCCACCGCCCAGGCCACCAGCCCCGCGTGCAGCCAGCGGGACAGGAAACCCTCGGTCACCCCGGTATTGATGATCGTTATCACACCCGACATCAGTGTCGACATAAAGAACGACATAAAAAACGCGAACACCAGGGTGTAATAACGGGGCTTCAAACGGGCCACAGGCACTCTCCATCCAACCTCAGGAAGTAGCCGCGGAGTATAAAGCCGCACCCCCCAAGTTGAAATCTTGCCCCTTCGACCACACTTAGTGCTCTTGAAATGTAAAACGCAGAGGCACACGTGGAACAATATCGCGGTACAACCATTCTCTCCGTCCGCCGGGGCGGCAAAGTCGTCATCGGCGGTGACGGTCAGGTTTCCATGGGCAACACCATCATGAAAGGCAACGCCCGCAAGGTTCGCCGCCTCTACAACGACAAGGTCATCGCCGGATTTGCCGGCGGTACCGCCGACGCCTTCACCCTGTTTGAACGCTTCGAAGCCAAACTGCAGGCCCACAACGGCCAGCTCACACGCGCCGCCGTCGAACTCGCCAAAGACTGGCGTACCGATCGCGCCCTGCGCCGCCTGGAAGCCCTGCTCGCGGTTGCCGACGAAACCGCCAGCCTGATCGTGACCGGCAACGGCGACGTCATCCAGCCGGAGGATGACCTGATCGCCATCGGCTCCGGCGGCCCCTTCGCCCAGTCTGCAGCGCGCGCGCTACTCGATAACACCGAAATGGATGCGCGCAGCATCGTCGAGCAGGGATTGAAAATTGCCGGTGATATCTGCGTGTACACCAACCACAACAATACGATTGAAGAACTGAATTACTAAGTTAAGAACCAATTAACTTACGAAGTAATTCACCAAAAATTGAAGGCGGGGCACCGGGTACTGGCTTTTGAAAGCGTCGGCGACAGGGACGTCGCCGACGCAGCGTACAGGGATGTATTAACAGCGGTTTCAAAAACCAGTACCCGGTGCCCCGCCGCCACCGAACCAGCTTCAAAGCAACCGAAGCCGGAACGAAGCGACAAAAAATCCGAGTAAAGACCATGTCCATGACCCCCAGAGAAATCGTCCACGAACTCGATCGCCATATCGTTGGCCAGAACGACGCCAAGCGCGCCGTCGCCATCGCCCTGCGCAATCGCTGGCGTCGCATGCAGGTCAATGAAGAACTGCGCGCGGAAATTACCCCGAAAAACATCCTGATGATCGGCCCCACCGGCGTCGGTAAAACCGAAATCGCCCGTCGCCTCGCCAAGCTGGCCGGCGCGCCGTTTATCAAAGTCGAAGCCACCAAATTCACCGAAGTCGGCTACGTCGGCCGCGACGTCGAATCCATCGTCCGCGACCTCGTCGAAATGGCCATCAAACTCGAGCGCGAGCGCGCCACCGAAGGCGTCAAACAGCGCGCCATGGACGCCGCCGAAGACAGGGTGCTCGACGCCCTGCTGCCCCCCGCACGCAACACCGAGCCCAGCGAGAAAGACTCCAGCACCCGCCAGGTCTTCCGTAAAAAACTGCGCGAAGGTGAGCTCGACGACAAAGAGATCGAAATCGACGTCTCCGCCAACCCCATGGGTGTCGAAATCATGGCGCCTCCGGGCATGGAAGAAATGACCAACCAGCTACAGGGCATGTTCTCGAACATGTCCAAGGGCAAAACCCAGAAGCGCAAGCTCACCGTCAAGCAGGCACTCAAGCAGCTGACCGACGACGAAGCTTCCAAGCTGATCAACGACGAAGAAATCAAAACCAAAGCCATTCGTTCCGCAGAACAGAACGGCATCGTGTTTATTGACGAAATCGACAAGGTCGCCAAGCGCCAGGAAAGCGGCGGTGCCGACGTGTCCCGAGAAGGTGTACAGCGCGACCTGTTGCCACTGATCGAAGGCTGCACCGTCACCACCAAATACGGCATGATCAAAACAGACCATATTCTGTTTATTGCCTCCGGTGCCTTCCACCTGTCCAAGCCCTCGGACCTGATTCCCGAACTGCAGGGTCGTCTGCCAATTCGCGTGGAACTGAGCTCGCTGACCTCCCATGACTTCCAGCGCATCCTCACCGAACCCAGTGCCTCACTGACCGAACAGCAAAAGGCACTGATGGGCACCGAAGGAGTAAACCTGGAATTCTCCGAAGACGGCATCCGCCGGATTGCGGAAGTGGCATTTGAAGTGAACGAATCCACCGAAAATATCGGTGCCCGCCGCCTGCACACGGTTCTCGAAAGATTGCTTGAGGAAGTATCTTTTGCCGGCGGCGACGGCAATACCGCCGTAACCATCGATGCGGGCTACGTGGACGCGCAGCTCGGCGAGTTGAGCAAGGACGAAGACCTGTCCCGCTTTATTCTTTAATTGTCTATTTTTGCGAGAAGCGAAAAACAATTTGATCAGGAAAGAGGGGCCGCAGGGCCCCTCTGTTATTTGCATGAAAACTTCAGAAAAAAAACAGCAAAAACCGCCGCAGAAAATCCGCCTGGATAAAGCTTCTCGACAGCTGATTCTGCAATATCCCGACGGCGATTTTTCGCTGCCGGCGGAATATCTGCGTGTCTACTCTCCCAGTGCAGAAGTGCGCGGCCACGGTGCCAGCGATGGCACTCTGGTAACCGGGAAAATACATGTGGGTATTGAAAAAGTAGCCGCCGCAGGTCGCTATGCGCTGCAGATATTTTTTGACGATGGCCACGACAGCGGTATTTACACCTGGGCCTATTTGCGCGAGTTGTGTGAGGAGCAAGCGTCAAACTGGCAGGCTTATCTCGCGCAACTGGAGTCTGCCGGCCAAGGTCGCGACCCGGATGAAAGTGCCGTGAAGTTTATCCAGTGATCCGGTGAGCCATGGACAAGAATTTTTTCGGCGCTACCGACTTAAGTTTGTGAACAGATTCCGGATTAATAAAAAGTTCACCAATACTTCACGCGCAATGTCACGACCCTGTCATTTCTAATCGCTTCAATCCCCGCTCGAAAATAATTTAGCTGGGTGGGTACATCATGATTCCTTTTTCCAAAACACCGCTGGCGATGAAGCTCGGGGTAATGCTCGCCGCATTTGCCCTGCTTCCCGCCTGTAGCGACGACAACAACAATCGCAACAATCCGCCGGTGGTAACGCCGGATCCGAATCCCGGTGAAGGCGGTGAAGAAACGCCCGAGCGTTCCCTGAGTTTTACCGGTGTACCGGCGCCTGCAACCGACAGCGAAAAGCGCCAGATCCTGGCATCGCCCAAGGTCGAAGTGGACGGTGAAGAATACGAGATTGGATTCCACACCCTGCTGCGCTCCGGCGATTCGGTAAATGGCAATGTGGTGTTCGGCCAGCTGGTGGATGCCGCCGGCCAGCCCCTGTACGGCGAAGACGGCATGCTCAAGGTTACCGATGCCAATGAGCATACCTCCCTGCTGCCCATCGGCGATCGCCTGTTCTCCGTATCGCAGATGGAAACCCGCCCCGGCGCCATGTTCCTGATGGAGCTGAATCAGGACCCGGAAAACGGTGCGCTGTCCACCAAAGATCTGTGGCAGATTGACCAGTCCGGTGTGGATGGTGGCTGGGTACACTGCGCCGCGTCGGTGACGCCGTGGAACGCCCACCTGGCGTCAGAGGAATACGAGCCGGATGCGCGCAGCCTGCCTACCCATATGGAAGCCTCCGAGGACGGCTACTCCGCCGGTATGCTCGATTACTACGCGGATCCCAGTCAGTGGAACCCCTATTTCTACGGCTGGAATATCGAGATCAACGTCAACGCGGAGGGTGAAGCCGAGCCGACCACCGACCTGGTCAAGCACTACGCCATGGGCCGTATTGCTTTTGAGCTGTCCTACGTGATGCCCGACAGCAAAACCGTATACATGACCGACGACGGCACCAATGTGGGCCTGTACATGTTTATCGCGGACACCGCCGGCGACCTGAGTGCGGGTACCGTGTACGCGGCCAAATGGAACCAGACTTCCGCTGAAGGCCTCGGCAGCGCCGATCTCGAATGGGTTTCCCTCGGTCACGCCAGCAATGACGAAATCGATGCGGCGGTGCACGGTGCTGAAGGCCAGCCCGCGGTGACTTTCGACGATATTTTCGAAGTCGACGGCGAAGGCTGCGTCGAGACCGCCACCAACGGCAACAATGAATGCCTGAGCGTCAAGCCGGGCATGGAAAAAGTCGCTTCCCGCCTCGAGACCCGCCGCTATGCCGCGCTGATGGGCGCGTCCACCGAGTTCCGCAAGGAAGAAGGGGTCACCTTCGACCCGGACGGCAGCAAGCTGTATGTGGCCATGAGCTCCGTGGGCCGCGGCATGACCGACGACGTTGGTCATATCCAGATTGCCGAGGGCAATTCCTGCGGCGCGGTCTACCAGCTGGATGTGGCGGCGGATACCGACATCGGTTCCGATTACGTGGCCACCAATATGAGCGGCCTGATCGGCGGTATCGAAGCGGAGTACCCGGCGGACAGCCCCTTTGCTACCTACAGCTGCGATGCGGATGCTATTGCCAATCCGGACAACGTCACCTTCATCACCGGTTACAACACCCTGATCATCGGCGAGGACACCGGTTCCGGTCACCAGAACGACGTGATCTGGTCGCTGAACCTGGATGAAGTCGATGCGGCGGACTCCACCGCGGGCCTCACCCGGATCCAGACCACGCCCTACGGCTCCGAGACCACCTCGCCCTACTGGTACCCGAATATCAACGGCTTCGGTTACCTGATGAGTGTGATCCAGCATCCCTACGGCGAGTCCGATGGCGACAAGCTGGCCCCCGGCTCCCTGGAACACCGCGCCTACACCGGCTACGTGGGCCCCTTCCCGGCCATGGATGTTACCGACGAGTAAGCGGCACTGATGCCCATCACGGGTAAAGCCATCCAGGCTGAAAACCCCGGCAGGTGACTGTCGGGGTTTTGTCTTATCCGCTGTTCGAGCGGGCTTTTGAAAACGTTTTGAGTGAACTCCATGCGTACCATCATTCTGGCAATCACTACCGCACTGTTCGGTTCCGGTGCGGTATCCGCCGAGCCGGAAAATCTCGGCCGTCTGTATCTGTCCAACCCGGCAGCGGTGACGCCACCGCAGTGTTATACCAAGACCGAAAATAAAAACGCCCCGGCGAGTAATCCCTGTTACGTCTGCCACACCGATAGCCGCGCGCCCAACTTTACCAACGACCTCGACCTGCAACTGTTATACGACTTTGCGGAACCCGCGCGCACCAACCGCTGGCACAACCTGTTCAAGGACCGGTCCGAGTACCTGGCTGAAGTCAGCGACGAGCAGATTCTCGGCTACGTGCGCGAAAGTAATTACCGAGCGCCGGATGGCAGTGTGCCCTTGCGGGAAAAATTACGCGAAAACCTGCCGGCGCACTGGGATGGCAATGGCAACGGCCGCTGGGATGGCTATGTGCCCGATGTGCAGTTCAATTTTGACAGTGCCGGTTTTGACCGCGATGCCGACGGCGGGTACAGCGGCTGGCGCGCGCTGGCCTACACCCCATTCCCGGGTACTTTCTTTCCCACCAACGGATCCACCGACGATGTGCTGATCCGCCTGCCGGCCATTTATCGCAACAGTGAGCAGGGCGAGTTTGATGTCGAGGTGTACCGGATCAACCTGGCGATTGTAGAGGCGCTGATCAAGCGCGCGGATATTGCCATCGATCCGGTAGACGAGGAAAAGCTCAAGGTGGACCTGGACAAAAACGGCGAGCTGGCTACCGCTACACAGATTACCTATGACTGGGCGCCGCTGGAGCAGCGCCATATGTCCTATGTGGGCGAGGCGCGGCTGGCGCAGCAGCGCAAAGAGGCTCCGCTGTCTGCCGGTTCCTATCCGCTGGGTACCGAATTCCTGCACAGCGTGCGCTACCTGGATGTGGATACCAATGGCGAGGTCTCCATGGCCGCGCGTATGAAAGAGCTGCGCTACGCGCGCAAGGTGCGCTGGGTCACTTATTTCCAGCATCGCGAACTGGCTGCAGATGAGCTCAAGGACGCGCACGATTTTCCCGACCGCCTGGAGCCGGTAATCGGGGATATCGAGCGCGGTGTCAGCAACCGTCGCGGCTGGCGCTACAGCGGATTTATCGAGGATCGCCACGGCGGATTGCGGCCGCAGTCCTACGAGGAGCTGGCCACCTGCAGTGGCTGCCACGGTGCCATCGGGGCCAATGTGGACGGCGGCTTCGCCATGACCCGCAAACTGGATGCGGGCAAGAGTTTCCAGCGCGGCTGGTACCACTGGAACCAGAAATCCCTCGCCGGCACGCCGGAGCCGCTGCGTGCGGACGGAGAGGGTGAGTACGCCTACTACCTCAAGCAGGTGGGCAACGCAGACGAGTACCGCTCCAACAGCGAGGTGCGCGCGCGCTTCTTCGATAGCGAGGGCGCACTCAAGAGCGCGATGCTCGACAGGCTCGCTGGGGACATCAACGTGCTGATCATGCCCACACCGCGCCGGGCGCTGGATTTAAACAAGGCCTACCGCGCGATTGTCGTGGAGCAGAGCTTCCGCGAGGGCCGCGACGCGGTGCTGTCCCCGCGCGACAACCTGCTTCGCGAGTTGACCGAGGGACAGGAGACCGGTGTGCAAAGGGCGTTGTCGTATTTCTGAAACTGACACCGACCGGCATATGCTGTCGCTGTCATTCCCGCATTGTTCGCTGTGGGCGGTGATCGGTCGCCGCCCCGGTCACGGATCTGTAATATTCCCCCTCTTTAATTGGCGCGTTTGTTCTCTCAGGGGTATTCAGAATGATCCAAAAAACGCTCTCCGCAGTGCTCGCTGCGCTCTCCACCACAGCCATTCTCGGGGGGGCTCTCGCCTTCAGTTCGGAGGGCATTGCTGCCGCCAAGGATTCCGGGAATGACGTCTCGCAGTTGCAGGACAACCAGCGTTCCAGCCACTGGTTCAATGAGGGGCAAGCATCCCTGCAGCAGGCTATCTCGCAGCCGGTCAACAACAAGCGCGGCGCGGCAAGAAACGTCATCCTGTTTGTGGGCGACGGCATGGGTATTTCTACCGTCACCGCCGCGCGTATTCTCGCTGGCCAGCAGCAGGGCCTGGACGGTGAGGAATACCGGCTCAGTTTCGAAAAAATGCCCTTTACCGGCCTGATCAAAACCTACAACACCAACCAGCAGACTCCGGACTCCGCCGGTACCGCCACCGCAATGGTCACTGGAGTGAAAACCAAGGCCGGATTTATCGGCGTCGATGAAGTGGTGGACCGCGGAGATTGCCCCGCGAGCCTCAAGCATGGCCTGACGACTGCACTGGAACTCGCCGAGCAGCAAGGCAAAAGTACCGGCCTGGTGAGCACTGCTCGTATTACTCACGCCACCCCGGCTGCGGCCTACGCCAAAGTGCCCGAGCGCAGCTGGGAGTTCCAGGCACCGGAAGGCTGCCGGGATATTGCCGCGCAGCTGGTCGCCCTGCCTGCGGGCGACGGTGTTGATGTCGTACTGGGTGGCGGTCGCCGCAGCTTTCTGCCGCAAGAAGTCACGGACCGGGAAGGTAAAAGCGGCAAACGTACCGACGGCCGCAATCTGGTGAACGAGTGGAAGCAGCGTTACGGTGACAGCGCGGTCTATATCGAGGATCAGAAGGGGTTTGATGGCCTGGATCTGGCGGCTACCGACAAGCTCCTTGGCCTCTTCGAAAGCTCGCATATGCGCTACGAAGCGGACCGCAAAAATGATGTGGCCGGCGAGCCCGCGCTGCACGAGATGACCGCCAAGGCCATCGACCTGCTGGAGAAAAACGACAACGGTTACTTCATGCTGGTGGAAGGTGGACGCATCGATCACGGCCACCACGCGGGCAACGCCTACAATGCCTTGAATGATGCGGTGGAGATGGCGCGCGCGGTGCAGGTGGCGATGGATAAAACCAGTGCCGAAGATACCCTGATTATCGTCACCGCCGATCACAGCCATGTGATGACCATCGCCGGTTATCCGACCCGCGGCAACCCGATCCTGGGCAAAGTAGTGGGCAACGACAGCCGTGGTCAGGCCGAGGACACGCCGTCCCTGGCCGCCGATGGCAAACCCTACACCACTATCGGTTACACCACCGGCCTCGGCCACGCCCACTACGGCGACGAGACCGATGCCGATATGCGCTACAACAACCCAATCGACAGCGGACGCAAGGACCTGTCCAAACTGGATACCACCGCGCCGGGCTATCACCAGGATGCACTGGTGCCACTGGGCTCAGAAACTCACGGTGGCGAGGATGTCGGCATCTGGGCGCGCGGCCCGGGCGCGCACCTGTTGAGCGGCACCAATGAGCAGAGCTTTATTTTTCATGTGATGGCCCATTCCGGAGGCCTGTTGGAGGAAGACTGAGTCAGTGACAGGTCTGCGGGAACAGCGGAATTGAAAATACTGAGGAGAATCTGCGAGACGGGATTCGGATAACAAAAAAAGCCGCATCTTTGGATGCGGCTTTCGAAGCGGGAGCCTTGCGGCTCCCCGGTTCTTGTTGTTTCTCTGAGAGAGATTGTTAGAAGGTGTAGTTCACACCCATGTAGAAGCTGCGACCCAGAGTGTCGTACATACCGGAGCCACCACCGGTACCGGAAAGGTATGCGGGGGGATCCTGGTCTTCGATGTTGTTGATACCACCGTAAACTTCGAAAGAGTCCTGGTACAGGTATGCTGCACGCAGGTCGTTGTAGCGGATCACACCGGTATTACTCGGAGCTGCGCTTTCCGGCTGAGTCAGGCCAATGTCGTACAGGGCCATGTCATCCAGGTAGCGATGCGCCCAGTTCACGGACAGGTCACCGTAGCGGTAGGTGACATTCATGTTGTAGGCGTTGGTGGGATCGCCCAGTTCGCCGTCGATGCGGTCTGCACTGTCAGGCTCGTTCTGGAAGGAGTAGTCGTCGCGTTCCAGCAGACGAGTACCCTGCAGGCTCAGAGTCAGGTTGCCCAGCTCAGATTTGAACAGGTCGGCCAGAGCCATTTCGTAACGCACTTCGTAGTCAATACCGCGGGCAGTGAGCTTGGATGCGTTCAGGGCCGAGCTGGTCAGGGAGACCAGGTCGCCGTTGGCATCGCGCTCGATGTTGCCACAGAACTGGTTGTCGATGGAGGAGGCGTCAACACACTTGTCCAGAATCGTCTGGCCACCGTAGTAAGAAATCGCATCTTCGATTTCGATGTCCCAGTAGTCCGCGGTAACGGTCAGGCCTTCAGCAAAGCGCGGGGTGAGCACCACACCGAAGGTCAGGGTAGTCGCAGTCTCTTCCTGAAGATTTTCGTTACCACCGCTGAAGCCCGGCAGGGTCGGACCTTCGTTCCATGGGGACTGGTAGTCTGCGGCCAGGCCCAGGGCGGCACAGTTGGCTGCGCGCTGAGTCGGATTCGGAGCGTAGGCTACCTCGTCCGCATCACAGGGATCGTCAATATTGAAGAAGTTCTGGCCCAGCGGTGCGAACAGCTCGTCGATGTTCGGAGCACGTACTGCCTGAGAGGAGGTAGCACGGACACGAACGTCATCGACCACAGTCCAATCCAGGCCGGCCTTCCAGGCACCGGTGCTGCCGATGGTGGAGTAATCAGCGGCGCGGTATGCGGTGTCGAATACCAGGCTCTGGACGCCCGGGAGGTCGGACAGCAGCGGAGCAGACAGTTCTACGTAGGCTTCCGATACGTCGTATTCACCATCAGTGGTCGCGAGCGCGTTCATGAAGGTAGCGCCGCTTTTGATGATTTCATCAAAGTCGACAAAGCTGGTTTCTTCACGGTATTCGAAGCCGCCGACAACGGACAGCGGGCCCGCAGGAAGGTCGAACAGGTCGCCGCCGATAAAGCCGGAAGCGACGGTTTGAGTCATTTCTTCCACTGAACCGGTGTTATCCAGCATTACCCAGTCGATAGCTTCCTGGGAATTCTGGTTTTCGCCGAACAGGTCAAGCGGCTGACAGCCAGCTGCGCGGGCGTCGGCGTCGGCACAGACAATCTGCCCGTCGACTTCGATGGCGTCGATGGCCTGGGCGAAGCGCTCGTTATGGCGGTTGTTCAGGTAGAAGATGTCGGCGTCGTACTGGCCGTAAACGAGGCTGGCCTCGTAGTTCCAGCGGCTACCGATGTCACCCTTTACGCCCACTACATAGCGCTGGGTTTCACGCTCGGCCAGATCGCCGCGGTAACCCAGGTCGGAATGCATGCGGTACATGCCGAAAGCGGGAATGCCGGCAGCTACCAGCTCGTCGGACAGATCTTTGTCCAAGAACGGGTTGGTGGAGGAGTAGCCATTGTAGCTGAAGCTCGCCTGCCCCCAGCTCTCGGCTTCGTGGCTAACGTATTTGGCTTCGGCAAACAGGCGCGTGGAGTCGTTCAGGTCGAAGTGACCCTTCACGTACACATTGTTGGTATCCATGCTCGGATACATCTGGTACTGGCCAATCCAGCGATAGCCGTCACCACCGGTACAGCGGCCGGCGGAATCACAGTAGTCACCGGGGATAACCGGGCGTGCGGAGCCGTCTTCGTCAAAGGTGTAGTCACCGAAAGGCGCGGGTAACCAGGCGATACCGGCGTCACTCAGGATGGGCAGGGTGTAGTTCTGCACGATGAAACGATCCGGGATGCCATCTTCGGGGCCGGTGTCGTTGGGGTTGCGCAGAGTGCCGTAGCCTTTGGTGATCCAGTCGCGATCGGTGCCGTACACATCGCCGCGGCTGGTGAGAGAGACACTACCGGCGACGTTCGCGCGGCCGTCGAAAAAGTTTTGGCCGAAGGTAAAGGAAGCTTCAGTAGTTTCCGCACCACCGTTTGTGGTGTCGCTGGCGAAGGCGCTGATCTTCACGCCTTCGAAGTCATCTTTCATGATGAAGTTAACTACACCGGTTACAGCGTCCGCACCGTAGATCGCGGAAGCTCCGCCGGTGATCACGTCGACGCGCTCAATCAGGTCTTCCGGGATAGTGTTTACGTCAACCGCAGAAGTACCTACAGAGGAGGCGATGTGACGACGGCCGTCCTGCAGTACCAGGGTGCGGGAAGTGCCGAGACCGCGCAGGTCCAGCAGGTTCAGGCCCACGGTGCCGATAAAGCGACCGGAGTTCTGGCCGGAGAAGGTGGAGCGCAACGCGGGCAATTCGTTGAGGAAGTCACCCAGGTTGGTTTCACCACTAAGGCTGATATCTTCCGCGGTCAATGTAGTGACCGGGGTGGGGCTCATGGAGTTGGGGCGCGCGATACGCGAGCCGGTCACGGTGACCTGTTCAATGGCGCCGTCGTCGATTTTGGAAGCGTCTACAGCTTGAGTGTCTTCCTGAGCGAATGCGGGAGTAACACCAACCGCCGCCAAAATGGCGCCGCGGATGGCCATGGAGAGCGTGTTGCCTTTCATATTTTTTATTCCCCCCCAGAGGGTTTCTCGTTCTTGGTCAGAAATTCGGCGTTTAGAGTTTTGTGCCGTATTCCAGTAACGATTGGGAGGAAAGTTCCCTCATGGAAAATATTAACAAGATTAAATATTTTTTGTTTCAGATGAAACCTAATGAGATATTGTGCAAGAAGGGCTGAAAAATGACATTAATGCTAAGGTCGAACGCGGCTGACGGCTGAGTCATCTTGCTGTGGCGAGCCTTTCGTTGGCCAATGTGCTCGACGCAAAAAGGTTCCTGCATGTCCCATTCCAATTCGGCCCATGTACAATACCGCCCTCAAATCTGGCTCAGCAGGCATACGATGACGGAACGCAAGACGACCCACTTTGGCTACCAGGAAGTACCGGTGGAAGAGAAGGCCGGTCGGGTGGCGGATGTTTTCCACTCGGTGGCGGCCCGCTACGATGTGATGAACGACCTGATGTCCGGTGGTGTGCACCGGTTGTGGAAGCGTTTCACCATTGAGCTGTCCGCGGCGCGACCTGGGCAGACGATTCTGGATATTGCCGGCGGCACCGGTGACCTGACGGCGCGCTTTTCGCGCATTGTCGGCCCTACCGGCAAGGTGGTGCTGGCGGATATCAATGCGTCGATGCTGAAGGTGGGCCGTGATCGCCTGCTGGACCGCGGTATCGCGGGCAATGTGGAGACGGTGCAGGCGGATGCCCAGTACCTGCCGTTCCCGGACAATACCTTTGACTGTATTACCATCGCCTTTGGCCTGCGCAATGTGACAGATAAGGATCTGGCGCTGCGCTCAATGCTGCGGGTGTTGAAGCCCGGTGGCCGCCTGCTGGTGCTGGAGTTTTCCAAGCCGCAGTCCAAGCTGCTGGAGAAGGTCTACGATCAGTACTCTTTCCGCCTGCTGCCTTTTATGGGCAAACTGGTGGCGGACGATGCGGACAGTTACCGTTATCTCGCCGAGAGTATCCGTATGCATCCGGATCAGGAGACCCTGAAAGACATGATGGGCGAGGCCGGTTTCGTGGATTGCGAATTCCACAACATGACCGGTGGCATTGTGGCTTTGCACAAGGGCATCAAACCCTGATTTTAGGGCTCCGGCCATGGACCTGTGGCGGCGTCGCTTCCGGCGTCTGTTTGCGGGACTCGCCGTGAACCCATCCATGGGGGCTTGTCGAAAAGGTCCCTCTTTTCGACAGTCCCGCAAACAGACCCCGGAATCGACACCTTCTCGTCGGGGTTGTGAGCTCGGAACAGAATCACCAAAAGAATGACCGACCCCACCTTCCGCGCCGGCTTCGACGCCACTCTGGAAACCGCCATCAACTCCGCACTCCGGTATGACCCGGGTACCCGCGCGCGCCTCGGCAAACTGGCGGGCAAGGTGCTGGCGGTGAAGTTGACGGCACCTGCCATGACCCTGTTTCTGGCGATCGAAGATGACGGCGATGGCGGTTTTATCGAGGTGCATGGTCGCTGGAATGGCGAGGTGTCCACCGAGCTGTCCGGTTCGGCGATGGCGTTTGTGCAACTGCTGCGCAACCGCGATGCCACGCCGGCCAAGCTGGGCGTGACGGTGCGCGGTTCCAGCGCACTGCTGGCGGAGCTGCAGTCGATCCTGCGGGATCTGGATATCGACTGGGAAGAGCCGCTGGCCAGGTTGATTGGCGACACGCCGGCTCATCAGCTGGGCACCGGAATGCGTATGGCGGCGAGCTGGCTGAAGGGCGCGCTGAGTGCAGCGCCGAAGGCCGGTGCCGAGGCGGTGAGTGAGGAGTGGAAGGTGACACCGCCGCAGGCGCAGTTTGAAGCGTTTGCAGAGGATGTGACGGAGTTTGCCCAGGGGGTAGACCGGCTGGAGGCGCGCATCGAGATTTTGCGTCGCAAGCTGGAAGGCGGCCAATCACCGAATGAACGCAAACCGGGTCAGGGGAAAGATTGACGTGCCAGTAGCGAGAACCCTGACCATCGCGCGGATTTTTCTGCGCTATCGACTGAACGAGCTGGTGCCCGCCGAGCATCAGCCCCTGTGGCTGCGCGCGCTTTGGGCGCCCGCAAAACTGCTGCCGGCAAGTGGCAAGATCACGCAGATGGGGCGCGGGGAGCGGCTGCGCCGGGCGCTGGAGGATCTGGGGCCCATCTATGTGAAGTTCGGGCAGCTGCTGTCTACACGTCCGGATCTGCTGCCGCCGGATATGGTGCTGGAGCTGAACCAGCTGCAGGACAATGTGCCGCCCTACCCGGCGGATCAGTGTATTGCGCGTATCGAAGCGGCGCTGGGTGCGCCGGTAGATGAGCTGTTCGCAGAGTTTGAGCGCGAGCCCCTGGCCTCGGCATCGGTGGCCCAGGTGCACGCCGCGCGGCTGAAAGACGAGCGGGGTGCGGCGGGAAAATCCGTGGTGGTGAAAGTGCTGCGGCCCGGTATCGACAAGATCATCCAGCAGGACCTGCAGCTGTTGCGGCATATCGCGCGCTGGATCGAGCGCTTTCTGCCCGACGGCCGCCGCATGCGCCCGGTGGAGGTGGTGGAGGATTACCGCCATACCATTGAGGGGGAGCTGGACCTGGTGCGCGAGGCCTCCAACGGTTCCGAGCTGAAGCGCAATTTCGCCAATTCACCGCTGTTGTACATTCCCGAAGTCTATTGGGATTACACTCGCGACAATGTGCTGGTGCTGGAGCGCATTGACGGTATTCCGGTTACCGACCTGGAGCAGTTGCGCGCCCAGAGCACCGATATGGAATTGCTCGCCGAGCGCGGCGTGGAGATATTCTTCAAGCAGGTGTTCGAACACAACTTCTTCCACGCGGATATGCACCCGGGCAATATTTTTGTGTCCCGGGAAAATCCGCAGCGGCCCAAATATATCGCCATCGATACCGCCATCGTCGGCAGCCTTACCCGCGAAGACCAGTACTATTTGGCGCGTAATTTGCTGGCTATGTTCCGCCGCGACTATCGCATGGTGGCGGAACTGCATGTGCAGAGCGGCTGGGTGCGCAAAGATACACCGGTTAATGCATTTGAAGCGGCGATCCGCTCGGTGTGCGAACCGATTTTTGAAAAGCCCCTGGGAGAGATTTCCTTCGCACGGGTGCTGATCAGCCTGTTCCAGACGGCGCGGCGCTTCGATATGGAAGTACAGCCGCAACTGGTGTTGTTGCAGAAAACCCTGCTCAATATCGAGGGGCTGGGGCGACAGCTTTATCCGCAACTGGATCTGTGGAAGACTGCCCATCCATTTCTCGAGCGGTGGATGCGCGAGCGTATTCACCCCAAGACCATCGTCGGCGAAATCCGGCGATACGGGCCGGAGTGGCTGGAAAAATTCCCCCAACTGCCGCAAATGGCGTTCTCTGCCCTTGAGCAGGGGCAGCAGCTGGGACCGCAACTGCAGCAGTTGAGCGATCAGCTCGCAGGTAGCCGGCAGCGCGGGCGTGCCCGCTATGCGCGCATGATCGTGGGAGGGCTGCTCGCGGCGGGTGCGGCGCTGGTGGCTTCCCCCGGGTTGCTGGCGCAGATACCGGTGGCCAGTTGGGTACTGGGGGCAGCGGCACTGGCCATGTTGCTCTGGCCGTGAGCCGCCGCCCTGAAGCGAACTCGCCAGCCTACAATAACGAATGCAGTAAGGACGCACACGTGAGCGAAACCGATTTCACCCAGGCAGTCAGCTGGAACAGTGACGGGCTGGTGCCTGCCATTGCGCAGGATTACAAGAGCGGCCGGGTGCTGATGATGGCGTGGATGAATGCCGAGTCCCTGCGACTCACGGTGGAGGAAGGGCGCGCGGTCTACTGGTCCCGCTCGCGCGGCAAGCTCTGGCGCAAGGGTGAGTCCTCCGGCCACGTGCAGCAGGTGCGCGAAATCCGCCTCGATTGCGACGGCGACACGCTGGTGCTGATGGTGGAACAGCTCGGCGGCATTGCCTGTCACACCGGTCGCACCAGTTGCTTTTATCAGGTACTGGAAGACGGCCAGTGGCAGATTCGCCAGCCGGTGATCACCGACCCGAAAGAGATCTATTCAGGGGAGAAATAGACAGCGCCATGAGTAATATGCTGATACAACTGGATCGCGTACTGCGGATGCGCATGCAACAGGGGGATGCGGAGTCCTCCTATGTCGCGAGCCTGCATCACAAAGGGCTGAACAAGATACTGGAAAAGGTGGGCGAAGAGGCCACCGAGCTGGTGCTCGCGGCGAAAGACGCCGAGGGCGCGGACTTGGATAGCGACGCGTATAAGGCGCTGATCAGTGAAACCGCGGACCTGTGGTTTCATTCGCTGGTGGTGCTCGCACATCTGGGGACGGATTCCCGCGCGGTACTGGATGAACTGGGGCGCCGCTTCGGCCTGTCCGGTCTGGAAGAAAAGGCCGCGCGCAAGCAGGACTGATTTGAATTTCACCGGCCCAGGCCGATACAAGATCAAGAATTTTATTCAGGAGTATTTCACATGGGTATTAGCTGGCAACAACTACTGATTCTGCTGGTCATCGTTCTGCTGATTTTCGGCACCAAGCGTCTGCGCAACCTCGGTGGCGATCTGGGTGGAGCCATCAAGGGCTTCAAAAAGGCCATGAAGGAAGAAGGCAAGAAAGACGGCGAGGAAGAAGATGCCGACAAGGATCCGGAACTTCTGACCAAGGACGAAAACGCCAAGCCCCAGCAGAAAACAACCAGCGAAGAAAAGCAGTCCCAGGACAAGTAACCTGGCACCGGCATCGTCCGCAACTGATAGAGCGAACCGCGCGTGTTTGATATCGGATTTTTTGAATTACTGCTGATCGGTATCGTTGGCCTGGTGGTCATCGGTCCCGAGCGCCTGCCGGACGCGGTGCGCACCACCGTGCGCTGGTGGACGCAGCTGAAGCAGACCCTGAGCAGTGCCAAAGACGAACTGGAGCGGGAAGTGGGTGCCGACGATATCCGTCGGGAGCTGCACAACGAGCGCGTACTGCGCGAGTTGCGCGAAAGCCAGGAGGCGATGGAGCGCACCTTCAGTGATGCCGAGCGCAAGTTCGAGCAGGATCTCAAGGCGGTGGAAGCCCAGGCGCAGTCGCTGAAACAGGACGCCGAGCCCGCGGGCGAAGCAGCGCCGGAAAAAGAGCCGCCTGCAGAGCCGGATGTGGCGGCGGACCAGCGTCGGCAGGCCGCGGACTACCTCCCGGAAGAAGATCGCGAAGCGCGCATCGATGAGAAATCCGACGAGGAGTACCTGCCGGAGGAAGATGAGGACGACGAGGATCAGGAAGATCCCGAATATCCCGAGCATTTGCACGATCACGGCGACCCGCAATACAACCCGCACCACCCGGATCATTTCAAGCACGAGGAAGATGAAGCCTGGGCGGAAGTGGATCGGCTGGACCCGGCGGAGACGAAGGACCGTGCCGAAGCAAGTGCCGAAGAAAGTTCAGAATCGGCAAGCCCCGCAAAAAGCGACAGTGCAGGCCAGGTGGAAGACAAGCGTCAATGACCGAGAAAGACCAACCGTTTATTGAGCATCTTATCGAGATGCGCGACCGCCTGCTGAAAACCCTGATGGTGGTGGTGGCGATCTTTGCCTGTATGGTGCCTTTCGCCAACGAGATCTACAATTTCGTTGCCGACCCCCTGCAGGCCCGCCTGACCGAGGGCGCGGGGATGATCGCCACCGAGGTGACATCGCCGTTCCTGACACCGTTCAAGACCACCTTTGTGCTGGCGTTTTTTGTCGCGATTCCTGTGGTGCTGTATCAGTTCTGGGCATTTATTGCCCCTGGCCTGTACAAGCACGAAAAACGTCTTATCGCACCGCTGATGTTCTCCAGTGTGTTCCTGTTTTACGCGGGCATGGCGTTTGCCTACTTCGTGGTGTTCCCGCTGATTTTCGAGTTCTTCATCAGCTCCGCCGATGCCGATATCAAGGTACTGCCGGACATCCGCAGTTATCTGGACCTGGCGCTGAAGCTGTTTTTTGCGTTTGGCTTCGCCTTCGAAATCCCCATCGCCACCGTGCTGCTGATCTGGAGTGGTGCCGTCACCGCCAAGGATCTGGCGAAAAAGCGCCCCTACGTGATTGTCGCCTGTTTCGCTGTGGGCATGCTGCTCACCCCGCCGGACGTCATCTCACAGACCCTGCTGGCCATTCCCATGTGGCTGCTGTTCGAGGTGGGCATTTTATTCGGTCGTATGATCAAAAAGCGCGGTAAAAAGGAAGCGGAAGCCGAATCGCCCTGATGTCATCCGCGGGCCAGTAAGCGGCGTATAAAGCCCGTAGAGATATCGCGCCGCTGTCAGGTGCAGCGGCGAGAGATATCCGGCGGTGTGCTCGACTTGACGGCGGAATTCCCGGAATTTCTGAGGGGTGGCTCTCTGTGGTGTTACACAAAACCTGTTTGGCAGTTACCCGGGCTTTGGGACTACTGGCAGTATTGTGCATACCCGCCACAGTCCACTCCGCGCAGTCCCATCCTGCAGAGGCGGAAGACAAAGCCTCAGCCGCTGAAGCCTGTGTCATCCTGCTGCACGGCATCACCAAAGATTCCTCATCGATGCGCTCCATCGAGCGCGCCCTGCAGGAGCGGGGCTATCACACGGTCAACCTCGACTACCCCTCCCGCAGTAACCCCATCGAAGTACTGGCCAGTGAAGCGATTCCGCGGGGGCTGGCTGCATGTGAGGAGGCCGACACCGGTGCCTTGCACTTCGTCGCCCATTCCATGGGTGGGCTGCTGGTGCGTTACTACTATGACCGGCGCGATGCATCCGACGTCACCAGTGTGGTTATGCTCGGCACCCCGAATCAGGGCAGCCGCCTGGGCAATTTCCTTTCCTGTATTCCGTGGATCAAGGACCTGAACGGCCCCGCCGGCAAACAGATGGGTATTGATCCGCGCAGCATCCCCAACCGGATGGGGCCGGTGCGCTTCCCCCTCGGGGTGATTGCCGGCACCCGCACGCTCAACCCCCTGTTCGCGGCAATTATCAGCGGCAATGACGACGGCCGTGTTGGCCTGCCCAGTACCTACGTTGAGGGCACTTGCGCGCGCGTCACCTACCCGCTCACCCACGACAACCTGACCGACGACCAGCGGGTGATCGATCAGGTGGTGGCATTTCTGAACACCGGGAATTTTCGCGGTGATGGGGTGGAGGCGTTCCCCTGTGCAAACCCTGTGGAGACCGAGTAGCGCCTTTCCCGAACGACTGGTTTTCCCTCAGGAATAAATTGCGACTATGCTGGAAAAGCCGGCCACCAGCACCACCAGTGGCAACAATCCCTGGCGATGCTGACTGTCGGCCAGCAACAGTGCCAACGGGATCGGCGGGCAAAGAATAGCGAGCACCGTCAGGCCAGTGGATTCAGCGACACTGAGCCGCACTACCTGAATCCACAAAACGGCGCCGAGAACCATCGTAAAAACCAGTGAGACCGCTGCCACGGGCTGCATGGATATTTCCCTTAAACGTTTCTTCGCATACCTAAAGTTAGCTGCTTCCAACCTGATTGGCAGTGGCCGGTGTCGGCTATTGCCAATTACCCTGGTAATCCTGGGTGCGTTTTCTGTGGCCAGTTGTGAAACCGTGCATTTCTACTCCCAGGCGGCCACCGGCCAGCTGAAAATACTCGCCGGGCGCAAATCCATTGATCACCTGGTGGCGAATGAGCAGACCGATCCCAAGCTGAAACTACAACTGGAGTGGGTGCGCGCGATCCGCGCCTACGCCGCCGGTGAACTGCACCTGCCCGTGGACAGCGCATACAGCGACTATACCCAGCTGGACGGGGAATATGCGCTGTACAATTTGATCGCGGCACCGGAGTTTTCCCTGTCCCCGAAACGCTGGTGCTACCCAATTGCCGGATGCGCCAGCTATCGCGGTTATTTCGATAAAAGCGACGCGGTGCGCCAGGAAGGACGTCTGCGTGCGCAGGGCTATGATGTCTATCTGGGCCCGGTGCCCGCCTACAGCACACTTGGCTGGTTCGATGACCCGGTGTTGTCGAGCTTCGTAAACTGGAAACCGGACCGGCTCGCCAGCCTGTTGTTTCACGAGCTGGCGCACCGTCGGGTTTACATTTCCGGCGACACCCGTTTCAACGAGAGCTTTGCCACCGCGGTGTCGCGGATTGCACTGCCAGACTGGCGGCGTCGCAACGGCATACCGCAGCCCGCGGTAAAGAGCGTGGCCCAGGCCAGGCGGGTAAACGGATTGATGGTGGCGGCGCGCAAGCAGTTGAAGTCCATCTACGACAACAAGGACCTGGGCACCGAGGAAAAACGCGCACGCAAGGCGCAGACCCTGCAACGGTTGCGTCACTGCTATCGCGAGGCCTCGGCGGGCTGGGTGCAGGATGAGAAATTTGCGCGCATGATCGAAAAGACCAACAACGCCACCCTGGCACTGGTGAGCGAATACCAGTCCCAGGTGCCCGCGTTTGTGCAGCTGTACCGGGATAGCGGCGAAGACTGGGAGGCGTTCTACACCGCGGTGGAGCAGTTGGGTGCGTTGCCCAAGGACACTCGCAAGGCGCGCTTGAAGGTGCTCAGTGAGCGGGCTCAGGCTTCCAGCAAGAAAGTGACCGGGCCATCGTTGCAAAGTGATACCTGCATGTCCGCGGCGAACTGACCGCCGGCCACCGGGAATTCCTCGGCGGTTTTCACGCGCGCCTGCTGCAGGAAGTAGTCGTACAGGGCTTCCGCTTGCTGCGGTGTGGCGCCGCGACTGAAGCTGGGACGCAGGCCCTTGGCGGTATCCGCCACCAGGGTAAACTGGCTGACCACCAGCAATCCACCGCCGGCCTGCTGCACGTTCAGGTTCATCTTGCCCTGCTCGTCGCTGAATATGCGGTAGTGGAGCACCTTGTGCAGCAGCTTGTCCGCGGTTTCCTCGGTGTCTGTGGCTTCAACGCCGAGCAACAGCAGAATCCCGTGGTCGATGGCGCCGACGTTTTCACTGCTTACTTCCACTTTCGCGTGCTTTACCCGCTGAATCAGGCCTTTCATCGATAACCTCTTCTAAAATGCTGTTACCCGCTAGAACGCTGGCGGCGAATTTTCTAGATTAGCCCACTGATCGCCAATAAAAAACCGGAAGTCTCCATGAAGAAAACCGCTTTCACCCTGGGTGCCGTGTGTATTGCTGTGGCGGCTGCGTTCGCTGCCAGCGACGAGGGCCAGCCCGAATACCCTGGAACCAGGACCGTCGACCAGAAAGACGACTACTTCGGTACCGAAGTCAGTGATCCCTATCGCTGGCTGGAAGCCCAGGAATCCGCGGCGGTGAAATCGTGGGTGACTGCGCAGAACGACTTTTCCCTGCCGCAACTCAAGGCGCTGCCGGGCTGGCAGAAGATCAACGATCGCCTGACCCAGCTGTGGGAGTACGAGCGCTATGGCGTGCCCTACAAAAAGGCCGGCCAGGTGTTCTATGAATACAACGACGGCAGCTGGGACCAGAGTGTGTTTTACACCACCCGCGATATCACCAAAGACGGACACGTGGTGCTGGATCCGCGCACCCTCAGTGAAGACGGCACCATCGCCGCCAAGCGCTACTCCGTCAGCCCCAATGGGCGCTACCTGGCCTACGGTACCTCCGACGGCGGCACCGACTGGACCGACTACCACGTGCGGGACCTGAAGACCCGGCGACTGATTCCCGATCGCCTCACCGGTATCAAGTTCAGCGGTGCCAGCTGGGCCAAGGATGAATCCGGTTTTTACTACAGCCGCTATCCGTTCAATGAAGACGGCAGTGCCGACGACAGCAAGCAGGTCTCGGTCTATTTCCACAAGATCGGCGAACCTCAGAGCAAGGACCAGCTTGTCTACGAAATTACCGATCATCCCACCCGCAACCCGGGTGCTGAAGTCAGTGACGACGGCAAATACCTGATCCTGGGGATTTTTGATGGTTACGACAGTAATGGCGTTTACTACAAGGATCTGACCGATCCCGATGCAAAGGCGGTGAAACTGCTGGACGAGTGGGACGCGCTGTACACCTACCTCGGCAACAAGGGCAAGACGTTCTATTTTGAAACCAATGCGAATGCCACCAATGGCCGCATTATTGCCATCGACCTGGATCAGCCCGACAGGGCGCACTGGAAAACCCTGGTACCCGAGCAGAAGGATGCCCTGCAGAGCGCGAGCCTGATTGGTGGCCGCTTTGTGCTGCATTACCTGGAAGACGCAAAATCCAAGGTGGTGGTAACGGATCTCAATGGCCGGCAGCAGTACCAGCTGAAGCTGCCGGGGATGGGTACCGTGTCCGGTTTCTACGGCGACTCCGACGATAGCGAGACCTACTACTCGTTCAGTAATTTCTTAACGCCGCCCAGCATCTACAAACTGGACGTGGCCAGCGGAAAAACGGAGAAGGTCAAAGCGCCGGAATATCCCGCAGATTTTTCTGACTACACCATCAGCCAGCACTTCTTTAAAAGCAAAGACGGCACCCGTGTGCCGCTGTTCCTGGTACATAAAAAAGGCCTGAAAAAGGACGCGGAAAATCCGACACTGCTTTACGGATACGGTGGCTTCAACGCCGCGCAGTTGCCGAGCTTTTACACCCGCTTTGCCGGCTGGCTGGATATGGGTGGCACCTTTGCCATGGTGAACCTGCGCGGTGGCAGCGAGTACGGTGGAGCCTGGCACAAGGCCGGTACCAAGCTGCAGAAGCAGAATGTGTTCGATGATTTTATCGGTGCGGCAGAGTGGCTGATCGAAGAGAAAGTTACCTCACCGGAGAAGCTCGGTATCATGGGCCGTTCCAATGGCGGCCTGCTGGTAGGCGCTACCGAAGTGCAGCGTCCGGAGCTGTTCAGGGTGGCGCTGCCGATTGTCGGTGTGTTGGATATGTTGCGCTACCACACCGCTTCCGCCAACGCCCGCCAGTGGTCCAGCGATTACGGCCTGTCGGAAAACAAGGATGAGTTCGCTGCGCTCTACGCCTACTCACCGGTACACAACACCGAAAAAGGCACCTGTTACCCGGCGACCCTGATCACCACCGCGGATCGCGACGATCGCGTGGTTCCGTGGCACAGCTATAAATTTGCCGCAGCGCTGCAGGGCGACCAGGGCTGCGATAACCCGATTTACCTTGCGGTGGAAACCCGTGCGGGCCACGGTGCCGGCAAGCCGGTGTGGATGCAGGTGGAGGATTTTACCAACCAGTATGCGTTTCTCGCCCATGAACTGGGTTTGAAGATAGAGTAGTCTCTTAGTTCCCGGGCGGCGCCGCCGCCCGACGAATCAGAGAATCGGCATGCAGGCATTTGTGACTGGAGGCACCGGCTTTCTCGGTGCCAACCTGATCGAACAGTTGGTGAATGACGGGTGGCAGGTAACCGCCATGCATCGTGCGGGTGCCAACGTGCGCAGGCTGGAAACCCTCGGTGCAACCCCGGTACAGGCGGCCCTGGACGATGTCGCCTCCCTCGAGCGCGCGCTGCCCGCACAGGTCGATGCCATCTTCCATCTCGCCGCCAATACCAGCATGTGGCGCGGTGGCAATGCCCAGCAGTGGCGAGACAATGTGCAAGGCTCGGCCAATATCGCCCGTGTCGCGCGCCAGCAGTTCGCCGCCCAGCAGCGTCCGGGCAGGCTGATCGTTACCAGCTCCATTTCCGCCTACGGTTACCACCGTACAGCGATCACCGAAGACAGTCCGAAGCTGGCGGATGACCCCCGGCATCACTACCTGTACAGCAAAAAACGCGCGGAACTGGCAGTGCGTGAGGAAGTGGCGCAGGGGCTGGACGCCGTATTCCTGAATCCCTGCGGCATTGTCGGCAAGTACGATGTATCCAGCTGGGCCCAGACCTTCTTTATGCTCGCCGAAGATCGCCTGCCGGGCGTGCCACCGGGGAGCGGCTCCTTTTGCCATGCCGGCGCGGTAGCGCGCGCGCATATCGATGCCTTTCACAAAGGGCGCAGTGGCGAAAACTATATTCTCGCGGGCACCGATGCGAGTTTCCTGGAGTTCTTCGGCATTATCGCGCGCCTCGTTGGCAAACCCGTTCCCACCCGTACCACGCCGGCATTTCTGATCCGCGCGCTGGCGCAATGCAATGATCTTGCCGCCCGGGTGAGCGGGCGCGAACCGACCCTGACCCCGGAAAAAGCAGCGATGATCACCCGCAGGGTGGTTGCCGACAGCAGCAAGGCAGCAGCGGAACTGGGTTATGGAAATGACCTCTCCCTGGAGGATATGCTGCGCGAATCGCGAGACTGGCTGGTGTCCGAGGGCCTGCTCGCCGCTGAGGCACCTTGTGGGGGAGCACATTGATGAACCGCCAAAACCTGATCTTCATCCTGGTGATGACCTTGCTGGTACTGCAGCTGGTGCAGCATTACTTCTTTTCCGGTGCGCAGTAGCCGGTTCGTCAGCTGTCGGAAGAATTACACGAAAGCTTTTTATGATTACCTGGCCGCCATTGCGGCCGGTGCCTTATTCTTGATCGCCAATAGCCACCGGTAACAGGAGACAATATTGTGGATGGATTGAAAGCGCAGATGGAAGAACTGTGGCCCGTGGTGATGGACGTGGGGCTCAACCTACTGTGGGCAGTGCTGGCGCTGATCGTTACCTGGATTGCGGCGAAGCTGGTATCGCGCGCGGTCAATCGCCTGACCGAGCGCGGGATCGATGAAACCCTGGTGCCGGTACTGGAAACCCTGGCGGTGTGGGGCACCTACGTCATCGGTGGCCTGGTGGTGCTGGATATCTTCGGGGCCAATACCACGTCGCTGGTAGCACTGCTCGGTGCCGCCGGTCTCGCCGTGGGTCTCGCACTCAAGGATACCCTGCAGTGTATTGCCGCCGGCTTCGTGCTGCTCGGGCTGCGCCCGTTCCGCGTGGGAGAGACCATCCAGTTCGGCAGTACCATCGGCACCGTGCGCAAGATCGGCCTGTTTACCACCGAGATGGACACCCCGGATGGCCTGCGTATTTCCGCCCCCAACGACAAGGTGTGGGGCGAAACCCTGACCAATTTCACCCGCAATGCCAGCCGCCGTATCGAGATTATCGCCAGTATTGCCTACGGCGACGATATTGAAACCGGTATGCGCGTACTGCGCCAGCTGGTGGCCGACGAGCCGCGTATCCTCACCGACCCGGAACCCGCCTACGCCGTGCGGGCCCTGGCCGACAGCTCGGTGAACCTGCACCTGCGCGCCTGGGCCAAGACCGATGACTACTGGGATGTGTACTGGGAACTGATGAAAAAGCTCAAGCCCGCGCTCGAGGCGGAGGGGCTTACTATCCCGTTCCCACAGCGGGAGCTGCATATCGTGAACGGCGCGGAAAAAAAGCTGACCAAGGCGGAAACCCTCGAGCAGCAATAAACCCCGATTTACCACTGGTCTCGCGTGGCGGTAAATTCGTCGCAGCGGCATCGACCGAAGCCGGCCAGCATGCGATGTTGGCCGGCTGAATTTTATTTCACGTTTTATTTCACTCTGTGTAACAACAAGACTTGAAAACCCTAGAGGCAAATACCTATGCGTAAAACGCTCCTGAGCCTGGTAATAGCGACCGCGATCGCGGGCTGTCAGCAGGCAGAAGAACCCAAGCAGACCAATGACAGTGTCGAAGCCACCTCGGCGCAGGCCTCAGACCCGACTAGCCAGGCCGGAGACCAGCAGCAAGAGACCAAGCGCCTGGTCGAGTGGTTTGACACTAAGTACGAGGAGCAGCTGCAGTTCAGCCCGATCCAGCTCAGCTACCTGGGGCGCAAGGAGCAGTACGACAAAATCGACGATATGAGCAAGGCCGCGTCCGAGCGCGAGCTGGCGTGGAAGAAAGCCACCGTCGAGGAGATGAAGGAACAATTTGACTACGACAAGCTGACCCCGGCGGGCAAAGAGTCCTATGACCTTTGGGTACACCAGTACGAGCAGGAAAAGGCCAACCAGCCGTTCTGGGACTACTCCTACTTCGCCAGCGAGCTGGGCGGACCGGAAGCCCAGTTCCCCACCTTCCTGATCAACCAGCACAAGGTTGACAGCGAGCAGGATATGCGCGACTACATTGCCCGTATCGGCGGTATCAGCCGCGCCCTCGGACAGCTGCTGGAGCGCGCCCAGGATTCCGCCAGCAAGGAAATTCGTCCGCCCCAGTTCGCCTACGATCTGGCGATCGAACGCGCACAGAAGGTCACCTCCGGCCAGCCGTTTGGCGAAGGTGACGACGCACCGCTAATGGCGGACGCGAAGAAGAAAATTGCCGCGCTGAAAGAAGCTGGCACCATCGATGACGCCACCGCCAAAGACCTGCAGGTGCAAGTGGAGAAGGCCCTGAGCGGAGAGCTGAAGCCTTCCTACGACGCCTATATCGCGTGGCTGCAGGAAGATCGGGTGAACGCGGATGAGGAGCCCAAGGGCGTATCCGAGTTGCCGGACGGCGAGTCCTTCTACAACAACCGTCTCGCCAATTACACCACCCTGCCACTGACCGCGGACCAGGTGCACGAGATCGGCCTCAACGAAGTGGCGCGTATCCGCAAGGAAATGGAAGCCATCAAGGACAAGGTAGGCTTCGACGGCGACCTCACCGAATTCTTCGCGTTTATCCGCACCGATGACCAGTTCTACTACCCGAACACGGATGAGGGACGCAAACAGTACCTGGAAGAAACCCAGAGCTTTATCGACGATATCCACAAAAAGCTGCCGGAATACTTCGGCATCCTGCCCAAGGCGGGTCTGGAAGTGAAGCGGGTTGAAGCCTTCCGCGAAGTGCCGGGCGGCGCCCAGCACTACGTTCCGGGTACCCCGGATGGCTCCCGCCCCGGCACCTACTATGTGCACATGTCTGACATGAGCGCGCTGTCTACTACCGATATGGAAACCGTGACCTACCACGAGGCCATCCCCGGCCACCATATGCAGATCTCTATCGCCCAGGAGCTGGAAGGTATTCCGCAGTTCCGCACCCAGGCGCATTTCACGCCTTATGTGGAAGGCTGGGCGCTGTACTCCGAGAAGCTGTCCAAGGAGATGGGCCAGTTCCAGGATCCCTACAAGGATTTCGGTCGCCTGACCGCAGAAATGTGGCGCGCCATTCGCCTGGTGGTGGATACCGGTATGCACGCCAAGGGTTGGAGCCAGGACCAGGCAGTGCAGTACTTCCTGGATAATTCCGCAATCCCGGAGGGCGCGGTGCGTTCGGAAGTGCGTCGCTACCTGACGGTTCCCGGCCAGGCCACCTCCTACAAGATCGGCATGCTGAAAATTGAAGAACTGCGCGGCCAGGCGGAAGAGGCACTGGGAGACCAGTTTGACATTCGCGCCTTCCACGATACGGTTCTCGGTGGTGGTGCACTGCCGCTGCCGTTACTGGAAAAACGCGTCAACGACTGGGTTGAGAGCGTCAAGGCTGGTTAACGCACGCGGTTAACAGCACACAGTTAAATGGCGGGCCACAGTGCCCGCCATTTTTTTGCGCGGAAAAAGTTGCGTCTGGATATCCTGGGTTCATAAAGCGTCAGCTACGTAACAGCTCCTGTTCCGGATCAAGTTTTTATGCGCATTTTCCCTATCTGTGAAAAGTGGCAGATTTTCAAACTGCAATGTAATTTTTTCGAATCCACTGTTGCTGATATCGCGTAGCAATGGCACCAATTGTGATCAACGGGAAAACATCATGTTGCAGAAAAAGTCTCTTGCTCTGGCTATTGCCCTCGGTCTCGGTTCCTCCGCGGTTTATGCGGATGGTTTTTATGTCAGCGGCACTCTCAGCTACAACAATATGGATGACACCGTTAACGACGGCACTTTCACCAGCGAATTTGTTACCGGCCCGGGCACCACCATCCCTGCCGGCGTCGCGCTGCCGGCTGGTACCGATGTGCGGTGGCGCACCAATGTGGACAGTGGTGCCGGGGTGAATCTGGCGCTGGGTTGGCGTATGGATGCCCTGCGTTTTGAAGCCGAGTACGCCTACGCCAAACACGACGTGGATCGCCATTTCGGTGTGTCCGCTGCGGATATCCCTTTGGGAAGTGAAGACGCTGGTGTGCTGGTCAGCGGTGCCCCGGGCAACCTGGGTATCTCCGTTGCCGACCTGGTGGCAGACGGGCGCGGTGACTTTACTGCCGACTATCTGTTCGTGAATGCGTATTACGATTTTGACGCGGGCTGGTCGCTGAATCCATATATCGGTGCGGGCTTGGGTAACGCCTGGGTGGACGTGGATTACAGTCCTTCTGATGTTTCTATCATCGACGACGATGACAGTGTATTTGCCTACCAGTTGATGGCGGGTCTCAACTACCAGTGCAATGAACAGCTGGAATTTTTTGGCGGACTGCGCTGGCGTCAGGCCGACGACATCGAGGTAAATTCGAACTTATTGCCGGCGTCTTTTGAAATCGAAAACGAAAGCTGGTTAGCAGAAATCGGTGCGCGCTGGACCTTCTGATCGGGTCTTCAAACCTTACCTGAAAAATTCACAAGGCCTGTAGACAGGCCTTGTGAATTTTCTACTCCGCACGCACTCGCAATCGATCATGAGTGCCCTCTTGTCCCCTTTGCGGCTCCCTCCCGCAAAGGGGATTTTTTTAAAATGCCACGCGGCGGTAGCGGCGGTAGTTGGGCGACCAGAAATTTTTCTCGATATTCTTTTCCAGTTTTTCCTCGGTAATTCCCGGGGCCACACCATCTTCCTGAGCCTGCTTGCCCACCGCCATGGCAATGGCCTTGCCCAGCTCGCGGATTTCCGACAGCGGCGGCAGCAGTGCACCACTGCCGTGTTTCACCACCGGCGCATTTTCTGCCAGCGCGTTGGATGCCGCCATCAGCATGTTTTCCGTCACCCGGTTGGCGCCAGACGCGATCACGCCCAAACCGATGCCTGGGAAGATGTACACATTGTTGCACTGGGCGATGGGATATTTTTTATCATTTACTTCTGCCGCTTCAAACGGACTGCCGGTGGCGACCATGGCCTCGCCGTTGGTCCATTCCAGAACTTCCTGTGGTGTGGCTTCTGCGCGCGAGGTGGGGTTGGACAGCGGCATCACCAGCGGGCGCTTGCAGCCCTTGTGAAGCGCTTCAATGGCCGCCTGGGTGAACAGGCCGCCCTGGCCGGATACGCCGATCAGGATGGTGGGCTTGACCTGCTCGATCAGGGATTGCAGATCCCACTCCGGGGCCAGGGGGTAGCGCTCGGTGCTCTGTGCCAGCTTTTCCTGGAAGTCGTGCAGGCCTTTCATTTCGTTGGTGACCAGGCCGTAACGGTCGAACATGTAGATCCGTTCGCGGGCCTTCTCGTCCGTCAGCCCTTCCCCGACCATGGCTGACACCACCTGTTCGGCAATACCGCAGCCCGCGGAGCCGGCACCCACCACCAGTACTTTCTGTTTTGAAAGTTTCTCTTCCTTGGCCTTACACGCCGCGAGCATGGTACCCAGCGCTACCGATGCGGTGCCCTGGATATCGTCGTTGAAGCAGCAGATCTCGTCGCGGTAGCGCTTCAGCAGGGGCATGGCGTTGGTCTGGGCAAAGTCCTCGAACTGCACCAGTACCTTCGGCCAGCGGCGCTTCACCGCGGCGATGAATTCCTCGATAAACTCGTCGTACTCCTCCTGGGAGATACGCTCGTTGCGCCAGCCCATGTACATGGGGTCGTTCAGCAGAGTGCGGTTGTTGGTGCCCACATCGAGTGTGACCGGCAGGGTGTAGGCCGGGCTGATACCGCCACAGGCGGTGTACAGGGACAGCTTGCCGATGGGAATCCCCATGCCGCCGATGCCCTGGTCGCCGAGGCCGAGGATGCGCTCACCGTCGGTGACCACGATGACCTTCACGTTCTCCTTGGTCGCGCTGCGCAGGATGTCGTCCATATGCTTGCGGTCCGGGTAGGACACAAACAGGCCGCGGTGATTGCGGTAGATATTGGAGAACTCTTCACAGGCCGCGCCCACGGTGGGGGTATAGATGATCGGCAGCATCTCTTCGATATGTTGCTCGATCAGGCGGAAAAACAGGGTCTCGTTGTCGTCCTGGATGGCGCGCAGGTAGATATGACGCTCCAGGTCCGTGCGGCACTGCTGGTACTGGTGGTAGGCGCGGCGCACCTGTTCGCTGATGGATTCGACGTTGTTCGGCAGCAGGCCGATCAGGTTGAATTCGATGCGTTCCTGCAGGGTAAAGGCACTGCCCTTGTTGAGCAGGGGGATTTCCAGCAGGGATGGCCCGGCGTGGGGAATATACAGGGGACGTTTAGCTTTCTGGCTCATAAAAATAGGCGGCAAATAAAAAGAGAATGGAAGCTGTACGGCGTTGTACGGTGGCGGGCGCTACGGAATGCTTGCGCCAGCGTAGCGAATCTGGGTGCGGCATTTTACGCTGGTCTGACCCAATCTGTCTTTTGCATTGGCAAAATCGCCCGGCGTTTCGGCCCAGCTGGCCGATTGCGCTGTGGGCTGGTTAAATACTCCGCTTTCCCAAGCCCATCTGTTCATGAGGATAAAGATGTTCACGTACCAGGTTGAACCCCGCTTCAGTGAATCCGACGCCCTCGGGCATATCAACAATACCGTGGTACCAGTATGGTTCGAACAGGGGCGCACGCCGATCTTTGCACTGTTCAATCCCGACCTGGCGTTAGACGGCTGGAACCTGATCCTGAAGAAAATGGATGTGGACTTTGTCGCGCAGATCTATCTGTTCTCGCCGGTGGAGGTGCGCACCTCCCTGCGAGCGGTGGGCAACACCTCCATGACCATCCACCAGGAGGTATGGCAGAAGGACAAGCTGGTGGCCCAGGGCGACTGCGTGATGGTGCACTTTGACTACAAGCAGCAGTGCAAGGCGGAGATTCCGCCGGCAGTGCGCGAAAAGCTTCTCGCCCATCTCTCCTGATCCGGGACATCGGGGCCGGACTCTGCCGGCCCTCTGTTTCCTGTTGTTGCCTGCTGTCGTGTGTTGACGGAGCGATTCAGTGAATCTGGATACGGTGGGTCACCGGCTCCTTCGGCTCTGACTTGGGTACGGTCAGGGTCAGCACGCCATCCTTGAAGGTCGCATCGATATCCTCTTCGCGGATATCCTCACCCAGGTTAAAGCTGCGTGTGAATTTGCCGTAGCGACGTTCCTGACGCAGCACCTTGCGGTCTTCTTCACCCTCGGTGTGCTGGTGCATTTCCGCTTCGATGGTCAGAACCCCGTTTTCCAGGGTCACATCCAGGTCTTCCTTGCGGATACCGGGCATTTCCGCGCTTACCTCGTAGCAGTCCTTGCGCTCGTGAATATCCACTCTCGGGGTAAAGAACCCGCTGCGGGATTCACCCCTGGATTGTCCGGTATTGAAAAATTGCTCTACGATTTCATCGAAATCGAGCATGGTGTCTCGTGGAATCAGTTTCATGGCGATTTCCTCCCGAGCAGTTGCGTTCTCCGGCGCGGAAATAAGCCCGCACCCGGCGGCTGCTGACATTATAGGGAGGGGCCTGCGTTTTCGCAGGCCGTCGGGATCGGAGATTTGGGGTTACTTGGAGGGCGTGCTGGGAGCCAGCACAGTGTCGCCGAAGGGCTCAGGCGGAGATCACCTGATTGCGCCCGGCGTCCTTGGCCCGGTACATCCGGGAATCGGCCTCGGCGAGCAGCTGTCCGTGATCGGCCTGTGCTGCGCCGGCGCCGCCTTCCGCCACACCGAAGCTGATGGAGATGGTGACCGCTTCTTCGTACTGGTCGCTGAGTGACTCGACCTTGTGACGCAGTTTTTCGGCGAGTATGCCGCCGCCTTCCACGTCGGTGTTTGGTAGCAGGATCAGGAACTCCTCCCCGCCCCAGCGCGCCACAATATCGTCGGCACGGGTATTTTCCTGCAGTATTTTCGCCACATCCTGAAGTACGCGGTCACCGAAACTGTGGCCGAAGGTATCGTTGATGGCCTTGAAACTGTCGAGGTCGCCAATCAGTACCGTGTAGCGCCCGGCCAATTCGCGATTGCGACGCTCCAGTTCATCGATGGCCTTGTAGGCCTCGCGACGGTTGGAAAGCCCGGTCAGTGCATCGGTACAGGCGTGGTTTTCCAGCTCTGCGGTGAGTCGGTGCAGCATCTGCTGGGTCTGGTGACGGCTGCTGTCGAGGATCGCGGTGAGCGCCGTGAGTGCGCCGAACACTGCGATAAAGCGCGCGCGGTGGGCGGTATCGTACTGGGCGAGCAGGCCGGGAAAATCCGGCAAAAACAGGATCAGCGCGGTGGCGGCGCCAACACCGGCGAGGGTGACCGTGCCCCACTTGTAGCCGTACAGGTTGATAAACCCGGGCACCAGCATCACCGCCCACATCAGACCGGTGTTATTTACCCCGCCAGACAATAGTAGGTAAAAATAGAGCACCAGCAGCAGCGCGCCCACCAGCATTGGTGTTTTGCGGCTGGGGCCAGCCACGTTTACCCCGACATAGGCCAGCAAAATCACACCGGCGACACAGAACAGCGTCGCGGCCAGTGTCAGGTCTGCGCCCATCAGGGCGATCACACCCATGGCGCCGGTAATCGCGAGGGCAAAGATAAGCATGTAACCCGAGGCCTGGATGCGTCGGCGCAACTCGAGCGCGCGGGCCTGGGTAACGGGATCGGCGGCGGAGACATCCCGCGGGGGCGCCTGATGATTTTGTTCTGCGTTTTTTTCCATGATGTGGCGTACTGTGTTTACGGCCAGATCCTTCGGCCGATAATTCGGAAGCCCCGTTTCGCGGGAGTCAGCAGGCTATAGTAATGGGGAACGGGATTGGCGCGGAGGCCACCATGGGACAGCTGCAGCTGATTTGTGACAATGTTCTCACTATCGAGGCTGATGCGCTGGTGTGCCCGGCGCACAAACACCTGATCCGCGGGCGCGGACTGTCTGCACAGATCTACGATCGCGCCGGACAGGAGTTGGTAAGTGAGTGCTCACGGTTGCCCGAGTGCCGGGTGGGCGAGGCGCGTATCACCAGCGCACCCAATCTGCCGGTGCACTACCTGTTGCACACGGTCACGCCCCAGTGGAGTAGTGGCGACCAGTGGGGAGCAAAGGGTATTGCGCAACTGCGCCAGTGTTATCAGAGCGTGCTGGCACTGGCGCGGGAGCGCGACCTGAAGCGCTTGTTGTTCCCCGCCCTGGGCGCTGGTACCAATCGTTTTCCCCACGAAATCGCAGCGCATCAGGGATTGGAGACGTTGCAGCAGGCACTCGAAGACTTTCCCCTGATAACCGTGTGCCTGCACAGCCGCAGCGCACTCGGCACCTGGCAGCAAGTGCGCGAGCGATTTTTCTCATGTTAATGGAATGGAAAACCTCCCGCGCTAAGTGCGCACTGTGCGCCCGCAGTCCCTAGCTTGAATTGTAAAGCCGATTGCTATTGCTGGTGACTCACCTTTTCGCCATGATCGACCGCTGTGTTAAAAAAGTGGACAAGAAAAAGGAAGAGTCGCTATGAAACTTTTTGGCAGCCTGACTTCACCCTACGTGCGCCATTGTCGTTTGGCTTTAATGCAATCCGGCCTGAACTGGGAAATGGTGGAGCTGGATATTCACAGCACTACCGAGCCGGGCACGCCTACTCTGCGTGTTCCGTTTCTGGAAGACGCTGGGCTAAAGCTCACCGATTCCACGTCGATCGTAAAATATGTGCGCGAGAAATCCGGCAAGGAGTTTATTCCCGACGCAGTGGATTTGGATCGATACTGTCTCGCCAACACGCTGATGGATGCGGCCATCAACCTGTTCCTTTTGGAGCGCAGCGGATTGGATATCGATGCGAATGTGTATACCCGCCGACAGAAACTGCGTGTTGAAAAAATTCTCGATGAGCTGAATTCCGCGCCTTTGCCCGAGACCGGCAATCTGGGCGATGCAGATTACCGTGTGGCAGTGGGGGTGGCCTGGGGTGTATTCCGCAATCGTTTTTCCATCGATTCCCATCCGAACCTGCAGCGCCTGTTGGAAATCGCCGGGCAAGATGAATTTTTCGTCGAGACGGCACCGCCCACGGCCTGAGGATACAATGGCAATAAAGTCATTAATTACCGTTGTGCGACGCATCTGAATTTTAAGCCTGACTTTACTGGCCTTCTTTACTCTGCTGATTTTTTCACAATGTTTGTCGCGAGTCTTTCGGTAGACTTCGCGACACTAATGCTTTCCAATCGGTTTGTGCGCAAGGGGTGACTGTTTCACCCTTTGCGTGCATCGCGATAATTTTGACGAATCAATCTATACGTCGAAATTTTGCTCCAAAAAATAATAAATGCTTATTGGAGAGAAACCATGAAGGTCCAACAAATAGTTACTTCGCTTTCCCTGGTGGCACTGGCTGGCAGCCTGGGAATGCCTGCATTTGCACAGACCAGCGGCGATGCTCAGGAAGTGATTGAAGAAGTGGTTACCGTGGGTTCCAGAACCAAACCCCGTTCAGTGACAGAATCCCCGGTACCAGTGGATGTACTCAACGCGAATGACCTGGCCAAATCGGGAAGCAGCGATATGCTCGACTTACTGAAAGGCTCGGTTCCCTCCTTCAACGTGCACGACCAGCCGATTAGTGATGCTGCCTCGATGATCCGCCCGGTCAATATGCGCGGTTTGTCATCGGATTCCACCCTGATTCTGGTGAACGGCAAACGCCGCCATCGCGCCTCGGTTATCGCCTTCCAGGGCGGCGGCCTGAACGATGGCGCCCAGGGCCCGGATATTTCTGTGATCCCCAGCATCGCGCTCAAGCAGGTTGAAGTACTGCGTGACGGTGCGGCAGCCCAGTACGGTTCAGATGCCATAGCCGGGGTGATGAACTTCGTGCTCAAAGACGATGCCGAGGGCGGTTCCCTGGAAATCAAAAGCGGCGAATTTTTTGAAGGGGACGGCCAGACCACGACCATGGCGGGCAACTACGGCATGCCCATGACCGATTCCGGTTTCCTGAATTTAAGCTTCCAGTTGAAGAATGCCGACGATACCTCGCGTTCGGTGCAGCGCCCGGATGCACAGGAAATGATCGACGCCGGCAATACGGCGATTGCGGAGCCGGCGCAAATCTGGGGGTCCCCCAAGATCGAGGATGACCTGACCTTGTTCGGTAATTTCGGCATCGACCTGAAAGATGGCAGCGAAATTTACGCGTTTGCCAACTACTCCAACCGTATGGTCGACGGCGGTTTCTATTACCGTAACCCGAATGGTCGTGAAGGTGTCTACACCGATGGCGACGGCATTCGACTGGTCGGCGCACTGGACGGCAATGCGGCGAGTTGCGATGCCTACCGCACAACGCCGCTGGCGGATGGCTCCGATATGGTGAACTCGGGGCTGCTGGACGACGCGAATTGCTTCGTCTTCAACAAAATGATTCCCGGCGGTTACACCCCGCGCTTTGTCGGCGATATTACCGACACTTCCATTACTGCAGGTCGTCGCGGTGAGTTGACCGACGGCTTCATGCAGGGCTGGAATTACGACGTCAGTGGTTCTGTGGGCCGCAACGAAGCAGAATTCGGCCTGAACAACACCATCAACCCGTCGTTTGGCCCGGACAGCAAGCGCGACTTCAAAACCGGTGCATACATCCAGCTGGAAAAAACTCTGAACCTGGACCTGCAAAAGCAGTTTGATTCCGTGAGCCTGGCAATGGGTGCAGAGTGGCGCGAAGAATCTTTCCAGATTATTGCCGGTGAGGGCATGTCCTGGCAGGTAGGTCCGTTGGCCGAGCAGGGCTTCAATATCGGTTCACACGGTTTTGCGGGATTCTCGATTGATTCAGCGGGCACCGCCGAGCGTCGCAACTACGCGCTGTATATGGACGTGGAGAATCAGGTAACCGATGACCTGTTGCTGGGGGGCGCGCTGCGCTACGAAGATTTCGATACCTTCGGCGATACCGCCAACTACAAGCTGGTGTTTAACTGGCAGCTGACCGACAACGTGGCCTGGCGCGGTTCGCACAGCACCGGTTTCCGTGCGCCGACCATGGGGCAGTCCTCAGTGGTCAACACGCAAACGTCCATCGTCGGCGGCCAGCTGACCCAGGCACAAACCCTGCCGGCCCCCAAACTGGGTGAAGCAGAATTGACGCCTGAAGAGTCTGTGAACTTCGCCACCGGTCTGGTTATGTCCGCAGGACCGGTTGATCTGACCATCGATGCTTTCTACATCGAAGTGGAAGACCGTATTGCGCTGACCGATAACGCCGCACCCTCCGACGCCCAGCGCGCGGCGATGGCGTTAGCCGGAGTACCCAATCCGGAGCTGATCGGGCAGATCAACTATTTTGCCAATGATTTCGATACCGAAACCACCGGTGTCGATGTGGTGGCAACCTACGGTGCGGATCTGTTTGGTGGTGCGACCGACTTCAGCATGGCTTACAACTGGACCAAGACCGAGGTAAAAGGGGGCGATGCTACCTGTGGCGGCGGCTTTGTGAATAACCAGGGTGAAATCTGTAAAGCGGTTCGTCTGGAGCGCGGACTGCCGGAGCACCGCGCTTCCTTCACAATGGCGCAAAACTGGGACAAGCTCAGCGCCTTCGTGCGCGCAAACTTCTACGGTGAGTATGTCGGAGTACACGCCGACTGGTTTGGTGAGCAGCTGGGCTCCGAGTTCACGCTCGACATGGAGGCTTCCTACCAGGCTACCGAGTCCATTTTCCTGACCGCCGGTGCGTCCAACCTGCTGGATGAGAAGGGTGGCAAGATTGATGGCTCCATTGTCGGAGCGCCGGACAACGTGCTGGGTGGTGTGTACTACGAAACCTCCCCGTTCGGTATTGGCGGTGGCTTCTATTACCTGAAAGCGAGCTATGAGTTCTAATTCATTTCTCTGTTTTACCGGTTAAAAAAAAGCGCCCCTCGGGGCGCTTTTTTATTTTCCTGAAGAATTACTTCTTCGCGCGCTTGCGCATATTTTCCTGCAGGATCTTCTTGCGAATCCGGATACTTTCCGGAGTCACTTCCACCAGTTCATCGTCTTCGATGAATTCCAGTGCCTGCTCCAGGGTGTGACGGATGGGCGGTGACAGGGTCAGCGCGTCGTCGGTACCGGAGGCGCGCACGTTGGTGAGCTGCTTGGCCTTGGTGGGGTTTACCACCAGGTCGTTGCCGCGGGAGTGAATGCCGATCACCTGGCCTTCATACACCTCTTCACCGTGGCCCAGGAACAGGCGACCGCGATCCTGCAGTGCGAACAGGCCGTAGGCCAGGGTCTTGCCCTTGGTCATGGACACCAGTACGCCGTTGATACGCTTGGCCACATCGCCCACCTTCACCGGACCGTAGTGGTCGAAGATGCTGGTCATGATGCCGGAGCCGCTGGTGATGGTCAGGAACTGGGAGCGGAAGCCGATCATGCCGCGGGACGGTACGATAAAGGTCAGGCGCACACGGCCCTTGCCGTCCGGTTCCATATTGGTGAGGTCGGCCTTGCGCAGACCAAGCTCTTCCATGATCGGACCCTGGTGCTGCTCTTCCACGTCGATGACCACTTCCTCGTAGGGCTCGTGGATCTCGCCGTCGACTTCCTTCTGTACCACTTCCGGACGGGATACACCCAGCTCGAAACCTTCGCGACGCATGGATTCGATCAGTACCGACAGGTGCAGTTCACCGCGGCCGGATACCTTGAACTTGTCCGGGGAATCGCCCTGCTCCACGCGCAGTGCCACGTTGTGGATCAGCTCCTGGTCGAGACGGTCCTTGATGTTGCGCGAGGTTACGTACTTGCCTTCTTTACCGGCGAACGGGGAGTCGTTCACCTGGAAGGTCATGCTCACGGTGGGCTCGTCCACCGACAGCGCGGGCAGTGCTTCCGGGTGGTCCGGGTTGCACAGAGTATCGGAGATATTCAGCTCACCTACACCGGTGATACACACGATGTCGCCAGCGCTGGCCTGCTCCACTTCCACGCGCTCGAGGCCCAGGTAACCCATTACCTGCAGTACCTTGGCTTTGCGCTTGTTCTCGTCGCGGTCGAGGATCACCACCTGCTGGTTCGGCTTGAGGGTACCGCGCTTGATGCGGCCCACGCCGATGACACCCACGTAGCTGTTGTAGTCCAAAGCGGAGATCTGCATCTGGAAAGGACCGTCCAGATCTACCTTGGGCGGCTCAACCTTGTCGACGATCATCTGGAACAGCGGAGACATGTCTTCGGCCATATCGGTCTCGTCGAGACCGGCGATGCCGTTCAGGGCGGAAGCGTAGATGACCGGGAAGTCCAGCTGCTCTTCGGTGGCGCCGAGGCTGTCGAACAGGTCGAACACCTGGTCCATTACCCAGTCCGGACGCGCGCCCGGGCGGTCGATCTTGTTGATTACCACGATCGGGTTCAGACCCTGCTCAAAGGCCTTGGAGGTCACGAAGCGGGTCTGCGGCATGGGGCCGTCCACCGCGTCTACCAGCAGCAGCACCGAGTCCACCATGGACAGTACGCGCTCTACCTCGCCGCCGAAGTCGGCGTGCCCGGGGGTATCCACGATATTGATACGGTAGTCGTTCCAGCGGATCGCGGTGTTCTTGGCGAGGATGGTAATACCGCGCTCTTTCTCCTGGTCATTGGAGTCCATCACGCGCTCGGAGTCGGCGCTGCGGCGGTCGAGGGTACCGGACTGCTGCAGCAGCTTGTCTACCAGGGTGGTTTTACCGTGGTCAACGTGGGCGATGATCGCGATATTGCGAAGATTGTCTATCACTGGGGGCCTCTGGGCGTAATGCGTGATTGGGTGTGCCTGCGAGCTATCAATAGAGACAGATCACACCGGAGAATTTGGTCAGGCGGGGACTGGGCTGAGGTTAGAAACAGCGGCTATCCGGCCAAGGCGCGCGCATTATAGAGGTGATGTGTGGCAATTGGGAGTCGGATTGGCGGAAATTTGTGCATTTGGCCGTGATCCTTAGCGCAGTGGAATCGCGAAATCCCGTCCCGGATTGCCGCAATCCCCTGTAAAACCGCTACTTGGTACAAACTGTTACAGTCAGTCCCCACGGTCACATTTTCGGGCGCCGTACACTCCCGCGCCGCCAGATCGCCTGGCGAGCGAGATTATCGACAGGGTTTGCGGCTGCAGACCCTGAAGCAACGCCGTGGTAGCGAAATGTGTGACGCAGATGTGGCCGCCGAAGCCGGGAAGCCGGTGGCAGACAAGTTAGAGACCAGCGCTCAGCAAGGACCGCAGCCAGAACAAGCCGCCAATTCCGCCGCCCGTGAGTCCCGGAGAGTCAGGTTGGAGCCTGTGCGCCATACCAGCTCCGCAGGGCTCGCACACTGGATGCGCCAGCATCGACTGTCCATTGCCTTCACTTCATCTCAATCCGACCGTGTTTGCATGGTCGGCGCCGAGCCCGGTGGCGAGTTGTCCTTCCACGAGCGATTTTTCGAGCGCGCCATGGGCATCGTGGGCAATCGCAATCGCATTTATCTGGGCGGCCTATATCAAATCTGGCGTTTTGAGAACGTGCTACCGCCGGGGCGGGTGGCGGGTAAGATTTTTGATACCTGCTATATGCCGCGCAACCTGCAGTTTACCGGCGAGGTAGATATCCGCGAGCTGGGTATCCAGAAAAATGGCAAGGTCGTTTTCGTCAATACCCGGTACAACTGCCTGGCGGAGTTGAGCCTGACCCACAGCTTCCGCGCAATCTGGAAGCCGGACTTCATCAGCAAGATCGTGCCGGAAGACCGCTGCCACCTGAACGGCCTGGCGATGATGGACGGCAAGCCCAAGTACGTGAGTGCCGTATGTCAGTCGGACATCATTGACGGCTGGCGCGCGCGCCGCGACAACGGCGGGGTCATTATCGATGTGGAGACCAATGAGGTCGTGTGTCAGGGATTGTCCTTGCCGCACTCACCGCGCTGGGTGAATGGCAGGTTATGGGTGCTTAACAGTGGCACTGGCTACCTGGGCTACGTGAATTTCGAGACCAAGAGTTTCGTGCCGCACACCTTTTGCCCGGGCTTTGCTCGCGGCCTGGCGATTCTCGGGGACTATGCGATTGTCGGTCTCTCCAGGGCTCGCCGCGAGCGATTTGAGGGGCTTGAGCTGGATCAGAACCTGGCGGATAAAGAGTACGAGGCCTGGTGCGGTGTACAGTTTATCAACCTCAAAACCGGCAATCTGGAGCACTGGATCCGACTCGACGGGCCGGTAACCGAGTTGTTCGACCTCACTGTGCTGCCGGGTACCCGCTGTCCCATGGCCATTGATCAGCAGGGCAATGAAAGTCGCTCGATGGTCACTTTCGAAGATGCTACCGGCACTGTCGCTGGCGCTGAGGCCATAGGCTGAATATCGATTTCATCCCCGGTTGGACCAGCGCAGTGTGGCGCGGGTCCCGCCGAGACTGGGTGACTGATCCAGCAGCAGTTCGCCCTCGTGCCACATCATCACCTTCTTCACGATATACAGCCCGAGGCCGTAACCCTGGTCATCGGTGGCCGAACGGGTAAAGGCATCGGTCAACTCCAGCGCGTCGCCGCCCAAACCCGGACCGTTGTCTTCCACTGACAAGTGGCAGAAGCCGGCGCGCAATTCAAAGCGTATATCCACCCGGTCGCGGGCGTATTTTCCGGCGTTGGTCACCAGGTTCTGGATCGCAATGGTCAGCGAGTCCGGCTCAAGCCAGGCGCGCTTGTCGGGAAAATAATAGGCAATTTCCAGATCGGGGCACTGGGTTTCCAGATGCGATCCGAGCTCGGTAAAGAATGTCTCGAGGGAAATGGATTTCCGCGCGAGAAACTGTTCGTGTACCTCGACCCTGGCGAAATTCAGGTATTTTTCCACCAGCTGTTCGATATCCCGCGTGGCCCGGTTAATCACCTGGGCACTTTCCGAATCACTACCCGCCAGTGCCTGCTGGAACTTGATTCTCGCCAGTGGCATGCGAATCTCATGGGCGATGGTGCGCGCCAGATCCTGATTCATCTGGAAGTGCCCGGTAACGATGTTTGCCATGCGGCGGAAGGTTTCCGCCAGCGGAAAAATGGTGGAGCGCCGGCTGAACTGATCGGGAATATGGAATGGCTTTTTACTGAAGCGAATCGCCTGGTTCTGAAGGCGATTGAGATCGCTGAACATCGGCCAGGTCAGCAACAGCAAAACGACCAGCATGGAGCCGATAAACAGCAGCCGCCACTGGGTTACGCTCTGGGCCTGCTCGTGGGGGAAGGGGCCGATTTCCAGTACCGCATTGCCGTGCCGATGATAAAACAGAATCTGTTCTTCTCCCGCAGTCAGTCCGACAACCTCACCTGCATCCAGACGCTCGCGCAACGCACTGGAAAAATGAATGGCGTCCGCAGGGTAGCTCTGCGCCAGGGGGGCATCGCTGCGCTCCAGCGCCTGTGCCAATTGTGTGGCACTGATGGTGTATTCCTCAGGCGTGGTGGAATAGAGGTTATACAGTGCTGCGACCGAGGAGTAGACCACCACCAGGGCCAGCGCGAGCACGCTGACCAGGCGCAACATCTGCAGGCGCATCAGGGGGCGCCGTGCACGGTATTCAGGGAGTAGCCGCGGCCGCGGATAGATTGGATGGCGACGCCGTCGGCAATGGCATCCAGTTTTTTGCGCAGGCGACTTACGCGCATATCGATCACCCGATCAAGCCCGTCAAATTCCCGTCCGATCACCCGCCGGAACAGGTACTCCCGGCTCAGCAGGCGCGCCGGTTGCTCGGCAAAAATCTGCAACAGGTCGAACTCGTTGGTGGTGAGCGGCAGTAACTGGTCGTGCACCAGCGCCTGGCGGCTTACCAGGTCGACGCTGAGTGGGCCGAATTTCATACTGGCGGTGGCCGGCATCGGGCTCTGGGTGGTGCGTAGTTGGGCCTCGATCTTTGCCCACAGCAGGTGTGGATCGACCGGTTTTACCAGGTAGTCGTTGGCGCCGAGTTGCAGGCCGGTTACCTGGTCATCTACAGAGCTGAGCGCGCTGAGAAAAATTAGCGGGCAGCTGAGCTGGCTGCGGAACTGTTCCAGCAGTTTGAATCCGCTGGCATCCGGCAGCACCACGTCGGCTATGATCAGATCGTAATCCTTGTGGTGTACTGCCTTCATGAATTCGCGGCCATTTGCCGCGTAGGTCACTGAGCAGTGGCGCTCGGAAAGGAAGCGCACGATCAGCTCGGCGAGCTGCTCGTCGTCTTCCAGTAGTAAAATACGGTATTTGCCCGGGGCTCTTTCCGTCTCCGCAGTGGATGGTTTGTTTGCAGGGTGCTGTAGGGATGTCATTACAGTAAGCCCCAGCCGTAACGACGGCGATGGCGTTTGGGTTGGTATTGGGCGACTTTAAGGATTGCTGCGGCGACGTCTTCTCCACTTTCGCTGGACGTCACCTGAAAGCGGGTGTCGTTGGCGCTGCTGATAAATACTTCGAGATCGTCATTGTCCCCGGAAAAGCAGCGCACCAGTCCTCTGCCGACGATCGACAGGCAGTAGCGCTTGTTGTCGTCCGCATCAAAATGGACTTTCACTGAAATGCTGCAGTGGGATTCGCTTTCGTCTACCGCGCAAACACTGGGTATCAGCTGCAGGTCTGCGGCCTGCGGTATCGCAGGTAACAGGGATGGCAGTAGCAAAAGTATTCGCCACATCATCGTTATTGCCCGCTACCGATGGTGTACTGCACGCCGGCGAACCAATTGAGTGTTTGCGGGTGTTCGATAAAACGCAGATTTCTTCCCGCCTCGTCATAGCGGTTGTAGCGCGCAGCCAGGCGCAGCTCGAGGTTTTTGCTCAGGGGGTAAGAAAAATGCAACCGCGCATATGTGTCGGTTGCGTCAGCTGCAGGGAAGGCGAGTGCGTAGCGATTGTAGTAAATACCCGCTTCCTGCTCGGTGAACTGGTAGTAGTAACTCACCAGGTCCGCATCTTTCTGGGTGGCGCCTATGCCGAAGCCGATGGCACCGCCGAACAGGGGATACTGCTTGTCAAAACTCAAATGGGTTTCGCTGCCGTGGTGTACATCACTGACGTCGTGAAACCAGGAAAAGGAAACGTCCACCCAATCCGATACCAGCGTAATACTCGGGCCGGCGACGATTGACACTTTGCGCTCCGCATCCGCTGGATCCGCGGCGGCCCGGAAGTGCGTCATGAAGTTGCTCAGCAGGCCGTCGCCGGCGGAGCTGTGCTCTTCCAGCTGGTAATAAAGGCCGTCTTCATTGGGGCGCGCAACCAGGTCGAGATAAAAATTCTCGTTTTCCAGCAGGCTGTAACCCGCGGTGAGGTTGCTGAAGAAAAAACGTTCCCCGTAATAGCTGAAATTTGGGAGGAGATAGCTTTTCCCATCGCGCTTACCCGCGATGGGATTCTCAATTTCCCCGTAGCCGGTGGCGATACTGATTTCCCACTCTGGCGCTTGGACTTCCGCCGGGGTGGCGCCGGTAACATGCAGCGGCGCCAGGCACATCAGCAGAGCGATCGGAGTGAACTTGGTCATCGAGGTCATCTAAAACGGGGTTGCTGCACAGCTGTCAGGTAGTTGATGCTGGTCGAATTTTGAACTTTTGTATCACAGCGTCACAGGTCGCTCCAGAGCCCCTCTAAAAACCTTACAAACTGTTACAAATCTGTCCCCGGCCGAATATATTTCGGTAAATAAGACGACCGTCAAACAAATTGGCTGCCCATGCACTTGCGGACCCGGCGGTCGGGTTTTACCTGCTGCCCTGGGGGCTAACGTTGTTGACCTTCCGGTTCAGCGCGGGTTTTTATGGATGACTGGTTTCAACTGGCGGGTACTGCAAATACGGCAATAAATCCCAGGGCTGCGGCGATCAGTGCAAAGAAAATCCGTTGGCGAGTGGACTGGCTGACACTGATGGCCACCAGGCATTGCAGCAGGTAGTAGAAGGCGAAGGCGCGAGATGCGAGAGAAACGATTTCCATGGTGTCCGCGGTCCATGTGAGTGCGATTGCGCCACCGCCTACGAGAACCGTGGCGAAGCGGATCTTGAGCTGGTGGTGGGTTACCTCCTCCAGGTTCCCTGTGGCCGCTAGGGTGTCGGCCACCGCAGCGGAGAACTGGCTCATGGCCGCAGCAACCACCAGCGGTGCCACAAGCATGGCAGACGCAGCCGCGGCGATATGGATCAGGCTGTTGTCGCCGTATTTACCGTTCAGGGTATGTACCAGCGGTAGCGATAGGCTGATAAATACCAGGTACACAGCGGTTGAAACAATTTGTGAAAGCCGCGAGGCGCGTATGCGGGTGCCGGTATCGAAGGTGTCGCCCAGGTAACGGGTGGTCTCGAAACCCTGCACCACTATCAGGGTGCCGGCCACGATGGTCAGGATTTCCCAAAGACTGTGGGGATTTGCCTGGAAAAACTGTAGTCCCCGCGGGGATTGCCATGCATGCAGGTCGTACAGTGCAAAGCTGCCGATCAGCAGTACGATAATGACCAGAGTCACCACTAGCGCCAGGCCCTCGATCGCCGCGAGGCCTTTCAGCCCACGGCTGATGCCAATAGTGACGATAAAGGCAATCACTGCGCTGGTCAGCAGGTCCTCGTTGAACTGTGTGTCCAGATGCAGGCTACCGAGTACAAACGCGGACAAGATGTGCAGGTAAAGCGACACGGAGATTACATAGGCCAATACCAGCGCCAGATCGGAACTCCGCTCGAAGGTCAGTGTGGACTCCGGCGGGTTGTTCTTCAGTACCGGCTCTGCGAAACGGATATTGAAGCGGATTACGGTGCCCACACAGTAGGCCAGCGCACACACCAGTGCCATTGCCACTACCGCATATATGCCCACTGCACCCGCGAGAATGGGCACCATGACCAGAAATCCACTGCCAAATATCGATGCCAGTGGTGTACAGGTGGCGCGCAGCAGGGCGCTCGGATTGCCGTGGTGGCTGATTGCGGGTTTGCGCTGCATATGTTGCTCTTTACTGCCCGGTACCTGTCCAGTCTTGAGCATAGCGGGGCTGGTACCGGCCACAAAAAAGCCCGGCATTTTGGCCGGGCTTTTTTGTCTCGGGAGCAGGAAAAACGCTTAGGTCAGGCTTACAGGCGACGCAGTGCGCAGATCTTGTTGCCAGACGGATCGCGCAGGTAGGCCAGGTACAGCTTCATGTCGCCGCCCTCGCGTACCCCGGGCGGATCCTCACAGGGAGCGCCGCCGTTGGCGATGCCTGCAGCGTGCCACAGGTCGGCCTGTTCGGGGCTCTCTACCGCAAAACCGATGGTGCTGCCGTTGCCGCCGCTGGCCGCTTCCCCGTCGATGGGTTTGGTGAGTGCAAATACGCCGCTATCGGTGAAGTAAAAGCAGCGGCCTTTGGGATCGATAACACCGGGTTTGTGGCCCAGCACGCCGAGGATTGCATCGTAGAATGCCTTGGATTCCTCAATATCATTGGCGCCGAGCATAACGTGACTGAACATCGAAATTCCTTGTGGTTTGGACCATGTCTGGGGAATAAATCGACGTCGAGCTTAGTGGAAAAAGCGGTGGAGTGAAACAGGCGCTGCGGTGGTCCAAATGCGGTTGCGCCTGTTCCCATGTGCGGATGTGAATTGCCGGTTGTCAGGGCGGTAGCGCCACACTGATTAGTTAAGTGGCGCTCCAGATCCGGGTCAGTGTTTGGGCTTGACCGGGCGGTACACACCCACGTTGCGATAGCCCTCATCCAGCAGGTGCGACGCGTGCAGCTGGCTCATTACCCCGCGGTCGCAATACAGCAGGTAGTGCTTTTCCGTATCCAGTTTCTGGAATGCAGTGCTCAGGCGGAAGAAGGGGATGGTTTCCACTTCGGTGCCGTCCAGTTCCAGCGGATTGACTTCCTCTTCGGTGGGATGGCGGATGTCGATCACGGTGGCGCTGCCCGGCTCGGTGACAATATCCACCGGCGGCACGTCTTCGCCCAGGTCCGTCATCACCTCATCGATGTTCTGCATCACCCGGTCGCCGATGGCGCGGTCGAGCACGGTAAAGTCGAAGCGGGTTTCCTCGTGTTCCACCTTTTCCATTTTCGCGCGAGTGGTGGGTTTTACCGAAATCACCCCGCAGTACTCCGGCATGTTCGCAGCGAATTCCTCGGTGCCGATGGCGCGCGCGGTGCGGATGATGTCGGTTTTGTCCGAGGTGATCAGCGGGCGCAACACCAGGGTGTCGGTGACGCTGTCGATCACCGCGAGGTTTTTCAGGGTCTGGCTGGATACCTGGGCGATGGCTTCACCGGTCACAACTGCATCCACTTCCAGTTCCTTGGCCACGGCGGAGGCGGCGCGCAGCATCATGCGCTTCAGTGTCACGCCCATATAAGAGTCGTCCACCTGTTCAAGGATCTCTGCGACCACTTCGTCGAAGGGCACGGTGATGAACTTCACCCGGTGGGAGGCGCCGTACTTTTCCCACAGATAGAAGGCGACTTCCTTTACTCCCAGTTCGTGCTGGCGTCCGCCCAGATTGAAAAACAGAAAGTGGGTGCGGATGCCGCGTTTCATGGTCAGGTAGCTGGCCACTGTGGAGTCGAATCCGCCGGAGACCAGGGACAGCACCGGATCCTGGGTGCCCAGCGGGAAGCCGCCGAGGCCCTGGTGCAGCTCTTCGATCACGTTCAGTTTGTCGTGGCGGACTTCCAGCTTCACGGTGACATCGGGATTTTTCAGTTTTACCCCGAGAGCATCGGTGTTCTTGTTGAGTCCACCGCCCACGTACTGCTCCACGTCAAGGGACTGGAAGTCGTGCTTGCCGGTGCGCTTGACGCGCACACAGAAGGTCTTGCCGGCCAGCTGTGGTCCCCAGATCGGCAGGGTCTTCTGGTAGATATCGTCCAGGTCACCCAGGGGGAACTGTTGTACCCGGGCAAAATTGGCAATGCCGGGAGTGTGCGCCAGTACCTCTTCAATGCGTTCGGAAAGGTGGGATACTGCATCGGGTGCAATCACGTCGATCTTTTCCCAGTCTTTCTGCACCTTGATCCGGTCGTCCAGCTGTCGCATCAGCTTACGCAGGTTATCTGCAAGCTGGCGCGACATGCGCTTGCGCACCGGATTGCTCTTGATGGTGATCTCTGGGAAAAATTTGACGACGAAATGCATGTGAATGTGCCGGAACCGCGGTTGAATTTGAGGCCGGGTTGCGCTGAGTCGCTTCCCGGCAAAGGTGGCGAATTATAAACTCGCTATCGGGAATTTGCTTGCGGCACTGTTTTGGTGCCTGGCGTGACCATGCAGCCCCAAAATGGTGCAAATTGTGGTTTTGGGGCACCAACTTTGGGACTACCTTGAGGGGGCGGCGATGGCTCGCGGCAGAAAACAGGCCGTTATCGCTGAATTCTGCCCTCCCGACACCGCGCGCAACCGGTTTGCCCCAATTTGGCACATTCCTTGCTTTGACTGTTGCCACAAGATAAAGCGAATTGGCGCGACACATAACTTATCATTCTTGGAGGACTGCAATGTCAGCGAAAACGCTCGGACTCATCAAAGAGAGCGAAGCCAAATGGGTAGACCTGCGCTTCACCGATACCAAAGGTAAAGAACAACACGTTTCCATTCCTTCTAAGGAAGTTGACGGCGAGTTCTTCGAAGAAGGCAAGATGTTCGACGGTTCCTCCATCGCTGGTTGGAAGGGCATCAACGAATCCGACATGATCCTGATGCCGGACGACGAAACTTCTTTCCTCGACCCCTTCACCGACGAAGCGACCGTTATCATTCGCTGTAACATCGTCGACCCGATCACCGGCCAGGGCTACGAGCGCGACCCGCGTTCCATCGCACTGCGCGCTGAGGAATACCTGAAGTCCACCGGTTACGGTGACACCGCGCTGTTCGGTCCGGAGCCCGAGTTCTTCGTATTCGACGACATCACCTGGGGTGCCGAAATGGGCGGCGCCTTCTACAAGATCAACTCTGAAGAAGCCGCCTGGTCCTCTGGTGCTTCTTTCGCCGAAGGCAACATGGGCCACCGCCCGGGCGTTAAAGGCGGTTACTTCCCGGTTCCGCCGGTCGACTCCCTGCACGACGTGCGCGCCGCTATGTGTTCCGCCATGGAAGCCATGGGCCTGGAAATCGAAGTACACCACCACGAAGTGGGTACTGCGGGCCAGTGCGAGATCGGTGTTGGCGCCAACACCCTGACCAAGAAAGCGGACGAAGTTCAGATCCTGAAGTACGCGGTACACAACGTAGCCCACGCTTACGGCAAAACCGCTACCTTCATGCCCAAGCCGCTGGTAGGTGACAACGGTTCCGGCATGCACGTGCACCAGTCCTTCAGCAAGGACGGCGTAAACCAGTTTGCAGGCGACGCCTACGCTGGCCTGTCTGAAACTGCCCTGTTCTACGTTGGCGGTATCATCAAGCACGCGCGCGCCCTGAACGCGATCTGTAACTCTTCCACCAACTCCTACAAGCGTCTGGTTCCGGGCTTCGAAGCGCCGGTTATCCTGGCCTACTCCGCGCGCAACCGCTCTGCGTCCATCCGCATTCCGTTCGTGCCGAGCCCGAAAGGCAAGCGCATCGAGACCCGCTTCCCGGATCCGACTGCCAACCCGTACCTGGCCTTCGCAGCCCTGCTGATGGCTGGCCTCGACGGCGTGAAGAACAAGATCCACCCCGGCGACGCTGCAGACAAAGACCTGTACGACCTGCCGGCGGAAGAGCTGGCCGAGTACCCGACCGTTGCTTCCAGCCTGGAACAGGCTCTGGATGCACTGGACGAGGACCGCGCGTTCCTGACCGAAGGTGGTGTATTCACCGACGACGCCATCGACGCCTTCATCTCTCTGAAGCGTGAAGAAGTACAGCGTGTGAACATGACCACTCACCCGGTCGAGTTTGAACTGTACTACTCCTGCTAAGTAGCAGGTATCATCAGCGCGCCGCCGCCGGTTTCTCTCGCAAGGGAGATCTGGTGAGAACGGCGCAAAGATGACGAGAAAGCCCGCACTCTGGTGTGGGCTTTTTTTATGCGCGTCTGATTTTCGCGATACACTAGCCTTAAAACAGGCTCCCTGAAATACATAGCGAGAGGCAGGAACGCCCATGAGCAGGTGGATTGTACTGACCGCAGCGCTGCTGGCTGCAGCGGCGATGGCACAGCAGGACTCGTCGGATAAAGATCGCGCCGCAGACGGCAAGGGTGCCGACAGTGCGTCCGGCAACAGCGTGTACCGTATTGTCGGTCCGGACGGGAGGGTGACATTCAGCGACTCCCCGCCCGCCGGACAGAAGGCCGAGAAGATCAAGATCGGGCCCACCAATGTACAGCCCATAGCGCCACCCCTGCCGCTGCCCACACGCAAACTGTCGCCGCGGGATCAGGACGATCGGGAGCGCCGCGGAAGCGACCAGGGCCCGGTGAATTTCTCCATTGTCAGCCCTGCCAACGATGCCACCATCCCCCCGGGGCAGCGGTTTATCGTGTTGCAGGTGGCGCTCAATCCGGTGCCGCGCGATGGCTACGCCTTCTATGCGGTGATCGATGGGCAGCGCTGGTCGGGTATGTCCTCCGGCACCAGCCTGGATATTTCCGCGCTGGAGCGCGGCACGCATACCGTGCAGGCGGTATTGCTCAGCGCCGGCGGACAGCCGCTGGCCCAGTCCCAGGCGATCCAGATCCATGTGAAGCGTCCCGGCGGACAAGTGCCCGATTACCCGGCCCAGCAGGCGCCGCAGATGCCAAAACTGCCGCAGGCGCCGGGTGTGGCCAAGCCGCCAAAGCCCAAGCCCCGTTGAGCTGATCTCCTTCTTACCCGCCCTGCTGCGCCAAACTTGCGCACCGGGGCGCCTTCTCTCTCCTCGCCCTGGCGTCCACCGTCCCTTCTCGTGCACGCCCAGCCGCCGAATTCTTCCCGTGCTCCGTTGTGAGCATCAAAGTTGATTGTTTTTTGCTCTATGCACAAGATTGGTGCATTATGGTGTGCTGTCGCGCGCCGACGCCCCTGAAACCTTTCCCTGTGTCCGGGTTTTTGCGCCATTTTGGTTTGCTTCTTGCACTGCCATTAAGCGAACCGGAGATATGAACAGAATCGGACCCCCGAATGCTCAAGGACCGTCAGTTACGTCTGCTTTTGGACAACCTCACCTCGGCCGTTTTGGTGCTCGATGAGAACCTGTCCCTGTGCTACCTCAACTCCGCTGCGGAAGATCTGGTTGCGGCGTCCAGTGCCCGCTCTATCGGATTGCCTCTGGAAGAGGTGGTGCGCGAGTCCCGCTCCGCCCAGCAGGCCCTGCGCTCTGCGCTGGCTACCGGAGAGAAGTACACGGTGCGCCGCGCCCTGTGGCTGCTGCACAACCTGGAAGAATGCACCGTCGACTACTCGGTGACCCCGCTCACCGATCTCGGGCTGTTATTGCTGGAAGTGCAGTCCATGGATCGCCTGTTGCGCATCGCCCGCGAGGACGCGCTGATCTCCGCCCAGGAGACCACCCGCAACCTGGTTCGGGGCATGGCACACGAAGTGAAAAATCCACTGGGCGGAATTCGCGGAGCGGCACAGTTGCTGCAAAGGGAACTGGTAGATCTGAACGACGAGGGTCTCGGTGAATACACCCAGATCATCATCGAAGAGGCGGATCGCCTGCGCAATCTGGTGGACCGCATGCTGGGGCCCCGCCAGCCGGTGAAGCTGCTGCCGGTGAACGTGCACTCGATTACCGAGCGCGCGGCCCAGTTGATCGAAGCGGAGTGCGACGGAGCGCTGATTATCAAGCGGGACTACGACCCGTCGATACCGGATATCCCCGCAGACAGCGAGCAATTGATTCAGGCTGTATTGAATATCGCGCGCAATGCGATGCAGGCCATCGCCGAAAGTATCGGACTGGAAGCCGGCAGCCTGACGATCCGTACCCGGGTACAGCGTCAGTTCACCATCGGCCGCAGGCACTGTCCGCTGGTTTGTCGAATCGACATCCTGGACAACGGCCCGGGGATTCCGGAGGAAATTCGCGAGCGTATTTTCTACCCGATGATTTCCGGACGCGCTGAGGGTTCCGGGCTGGGACTATCCATTTCCCAGCACATCATCAATCAGCACCGGGGGCTGATTAAATGCGAAAGCGAGCCGGGACAGACCGAATTCCAGATTTATTTACCGCTGGCGAGTGAATAGCCGCAGCGGACTTGAAGACATTACAAATTATTCGAAAGTAAAAACGCAGGCCGGAAAATTATTATGAACAATCGCGTTTGGATCATTGATGACGACCGCTCCATCCGCTGGGTACTGGAGCGCGCCCTCTCCCGTGCCGGGATTGACACCACCTGTTACGAAAATGGCGATCGCGCCCTGGATGACTTTTACAGTGAGTCCCCGGATGTGGTGATCAGCGATATTCGCATGCCGGGCTCCGACGGATTTAAATTGCTGCAGCGATTCCAGTCCGAACGTCCGGAGCTGCCGATTATCATCATGACCGCGCACTCGGATCTCGACAGCGCGGTAGCCGCTTATCAGGGCGGTGCCTTTGAATACCTGCCCAAGCCGTTCGATGTGGACGAGGCGGTGGCGGTGACCCGTCGCGCCCTGGCACACGCCAACGAGCAGCAACCGGAAGAGCCGGTCATTATCGAAAACGGCACCGGTAACAAGGAAATCATCGGCGAGGCGCCGGCGATGCAGGAGGTGTTCCGCGCAATCGGTCGCCTGTCCCATTCCAATATCACCGTGCTGATCAACGGTGAATCCGGTACCGGTAAGGAACTGGTAGCGGCGGCGCTGCACAATCACAGCCCGCGCAAGAACCAGCCGTTTATTGCCCTCAACATGGCGGCGATTCCAAAAGACCTGATGGAGTCGGAGCTGTTCGGTCACGAGAAAGGCGCGTTTACCGGCGCCAGTGCCCAGCGTGCCGGTCGCTTTGAACAGGCCAATGGCGGTACCCTGTTTCTCGACGAGATCGGGGATATGCCCGCGGAGACGCAGACCCGTCTGCTGCGGGTACTGGCAGACGGGGAGTTTTATCGGGTGGGCGGCCACACCCCGGTAAAAGTTGATGTCCGCATTATCGCCGCGACCCACCAGGACCTGGAGCGCCTGGTAGAACAACACAAGTTCCGCGAAGACCTCTTCCACCGCCTCAATGTTATCCGCATCCATATTCCGCGTCTTGCCGATCGCCGTGAAGACATCCCCCGCCTGGTGCGCCACTTTTTCAACAGTGCCGCCAAGGATCTCGGGGTAGAACCGAAAATCCTGCTCAAGGAAACCGAGGAATACCTCTCCGGGCTGGACTGGCCGGGTAACGTGCGCCAGCTGGAAAATACCTGTCGCTGGATCACCGTCATGGCGTCCGGTCGCGAGGTGCTGGTGGATGACCTGCCGCCGGAACTCCACCAGCAGGGCGCCACCAGCGAGGCGCCGCAGGACTGGCAAAAAGCCCTGCGCCTGTGGGCCGACCAGGCCCTGGCTACCGGCCAGCGGGAGATTCTCAGCGAAGCGGTACCGGCGTTCGAACGCGCCCTGATCGAGATCGCACTCAAGCACACCGCGGGCAGAAAACGCGATGCCGCGGAACTGCTGGGCTGGGGGCGCAATACCCTCACCCGCAAACTGAAGGAACTGGGGATGAGTGGCGGCGACGACTGAGCGCGCGCCAACCACTGTTCCTGGTTTCTCAGTACCCACAACACCCGGCAAAGCCGGGTGTTGTCGTTTTATATTTCCCCTATGCCCAGGAACCGGCCGAAATACGGGCAACTTCCCGCAGGACCGGTACTGGCCGAAAAGCCTGGAAATTTGCACCGGCGCGCGCCATGTTCTCTAATGCGCGCTTCTAAAATTACCTCGGTAATTCCTGAGCATTCCCGATGGCACTGCTGTCATCGTTTCCAAAAGGGTTTTTCAATGAGCGATCTCCCCAATTGTCCCCAGTGCCAGTCCAGCTATACCTACGAGGACCGCGACAGGTTTGTGTGTCCGGAATGTGGCCACGAGTGGTCTGCGGGGGAAGCCGAGGCGGCATCCGATGACGGGCTGAAAATCAACGACGCCAACGGCAATCCGCTGGCGGATGGCGATACGGTGACGGTGATCAAGGACCTCAAGGTGAAGGGTTCCTCCTCGGTAGTAAAGGTCGGAACCAAGGTGAAGAATATTCGCCTGGTAGAGGGCGATCACGATATCGACTGCAAGATCGACGGTATCGGTCCGATGAAACTCAAGTCCGAGTTTGTGAAAAAAGCCTGATCGAATCGCAGTTGACGCCGGAGGCACCCAGTCCCGGCGACCGTGGTCCAGTCGCGAAATCTGAGCCAAACTTGGGGGAAAGGTTTCGAGGCTGGACATGATTGCTGACGAGCTGTTTCACTCCATTCCGCTGGCGGTGATTTACGCGTTTACCGTGCTGCTGGTGCTGGCCACCATGGGGCTCGGGTTTCACCTGGGGCATCGCTATATCCGCGCGCTGGGTACCGAAAAGGAACCCTCCATCGGCAGCGCGGTGACCGCCACCCTCGGCCTGCTGGCATTCCTGCTGGCGTTCACCTTCAACATGACCGCAAGTCGCTACAACGACCGCAAGGCGTTATTGCTCGACGAAGTGAATGCCATTCACACCGCCTACCTGCATGCAGATTTTCTCCAGCCACAAGCGGCGCGCAAGGCGAAAGTGCTGCTCGCCAATTATGCGGAGTTGCGTGATTTTAATCCGCGGGTGGATGAAATAACCCCGGAGGGGCTGGCGCAGAGTGTCGCCATCCAGGATCAGTTGTGGGCGCTGATCGATGAGCATATCGCGCAGGACTACAACGCCGGTTACCTGCGACACTTTATCGAGCCGGTGACCAACCTCATCAATTCCCACAACTCGCGCATCGTGGTCGGCCTCGAATACCGCATACCGGGCCCTATCTGGATCGCGCTGTATATCCTTACCGGGCTGGCGATGCTGGCCATCGGCTTCCAGTTCGGGGTCAGCCGTGGCGGCTCCGTACAGCTGGCCGTGACCCTGGGGCTGACCTTTGCCACGGTGATTCTGTTGATTGCGGATCTGGATCGGGCCACGGAGGGGGTGATCATTGTCGATCAGCGGCCGATGGCGGAGATGAGTTTGATACTGGAAGCGTCGGAAGCCCGACGTATGGTTTCGCCGGACCCGCCGTAATCTGCACTGTGATCGATGGAGGTAAGATTTACTCCAGCGCGGGCTCAGGCAGAATTATTTGACGATAGTGAGCTGAATTTCCCCAACGTTAAAGCCCCATTTGCTGAGCTGGGACTCTGCGATCAGCACGTTGGGTGCAACCAGGAACATCTGGTCATCCACATTCACGTTGATGGTGCGGCCTTTGTATGGCACCTGAAGAGTGTATTGCATAAACACGGCATTACCGGCGACCGACATGATTGAGGTGCCGACGACGTCGCCAGCGCTGGCCGTATATTTGCGTACGGACTGTGTGCCAGAGTCCGCCGGTACCAGCTGCCAGGTTCGGTACTGGATCTCGCCGTCGTCAAACTCGAATTTTTCACGCAACTGGCCGCGACCATTTTCCCAGCTTCCGTTGATCTCAGCGACAAACCGACGAGTCACATTGCCGCCGCGGTCTTTTACCAGTCCATAGGCCTTCATGGGCCCGGAGAAAAAATCCTCGGCGACGAAGCGCGGGGTGTTGTCGGCGTAATCTTCAATGCCGGGGGCGCTGCATGCGGAGCACACCAGCGCAATTGCCAGCAACAGCAAACGAGGTTTTTTCATGTTTCTTCCTGGCTAACCGGGTATTGCACAAAGGTGACCTTCTGCAATACGAGGCTTCGCCAGGATTGGATTAACTGCGTTGGCTAATTCGTCGAAACAGACCGCAGGGCAGTCAGCGCCGACTGCTGAAATCAGCTCTGGGAATCAGAAGAATCCGCTGATGCCGCTGGGCCCGCGTCTTCGGGCGAATCTCTCAATGGCGAGTCCAGTCGCGAAGGCACCAGTGGTTCGTTGCCACTGATAAATTCGCGCATGAAAATTTCCCAGAAGGCCATAAACAGCGCAGCTAACAGGGGACCGATGGCGAAGCCACTGATGCCGAACATCAACAGGCCGCCGACGGTGGAAAACAGCACGATATAGTCCGGCAATTTGGTGTCGCGGCCTACCAGGATCGGGCGCAGGATATTGTCCACCAGGCTGATGACCAGGACCCCGTAGACCATCAGTACCGTGGCTTTCACCGCATCGCCGGTGGCATAGAGGTAGAGCCCGGCGGGGAACCAGATAATCGCGGCCCCCACCGCGGGCAGCAGCGATAGTACCGTCATCACCACGCCCCACAGCAGCGGAGCGGGCAGGTCCAGCACCCAGAAAATCAGTCCGCCGAGGGTGCCCTGGGTGACCGCCACCACCAGGTTGCCCTTGATGGTTGCGCGGGTTACTTCGGCAAATTTTGCCAGCAGCAGTTTTTCCCGCTCGTCACCCAGGGGCAGCGCGCGAATCAGCAGCGCGATCAGCGAATTGCCATCGCGGATCAGGAAAAAGGTCAGGTACAGCATCAGGCCGAGGCTGACAAAAAAGTTCAGCGTATTCTGGCCGAGCGCCAGGGCATTTTTGGCGATCAGGCTACCGGCAGTCATCAGCCCGCCGAGGAGCCTTTCCTTGATGCCGTCGAAGTCCATCCCGATTCGTTCCAGCGCCGCGTTGATCCCGGGGAAGGCCGCGCGGATCTGCTCCACCTTGGCGCCGAGGTTGATCTCGCCGGACTGCACCTTCTGGTACAGATTGGCCACCTCGCTGATAAACGAGCTGGCTACCAGCAGTACCGGGATAACCACCACCACGATACACAGCAGCAGCGTGGCCAATGCGGTGAGGTTGGGCCATTTCGGGAAACGTTTCAGCAGGTAGCGGTACAGGGGATGGAAAATCAGGGCCACCGCACAGGCCCAGAAAATGGCGGTGAAAAATGGCTTGAGCAGGAAACCAAAAGCGATGGTTACCAGCAGTAGCGTAAATATAAACGAGCGTCTTTCCAGTCTTTCCTGCACCGGTCATCCCTGGCTGTAGTTATTCAGTTGTATTTATTCGGTTATGGGCTGCGCTTGTGCGAACAAGCGGCGGCCACGCGGTGGCGGCCGTGGTCAGCAGGTATGAAAACAGATAGGCGGGGGCTTTACCAGCGGCGGTAACCGCATGTGTCCACATGAAAGCGGATACCGCTGTAGATACCGAGCCCCATATTCCATTTGCGTCCGACTTTTCTGTGGATACGGCGCAGCTTGGGCAGCAGTTGTTTGCGGGTGTATTCGTCCTCGGGGATCATGTCGAGGCCGCAGAAGTGCATATGTTTACTGGTGCGCGCGCCTCCGGCCTTGGCGTTGTAGCTGGAGGTGCGCCAGCCTGACAGAACATGCACCGGGCCGATGGCGGGGATGATGTAATCCCTGAGCACCTTGAGGGTATCCACCATGGTTTCCCAGTTTTCTTCCGGGGGGATGGCAAATGGCGGTTCGCCGATTTTCTGCCAGTCGGTACCCTGGCGCATGAGCTCATACGGCGGCACTACCTCTGCCACTTCGTTGATCTCGAGGAAGTGTTCCAGTTTTTCGAAGTGCGCGCGGTGGTCGTCCTCATCGAGGAACTTTTCGAAGGCGATGGCGGTGGCCGCGGTGTAGCCCTTGATCTTGTATATCAGGGGTACATCCGGATCGAGCACGTCCGGAACCGGCTCCGGTACCGGCTCAATATACTCCACCGGGCTGACAATACGCTCCGCCAGCTCGCGCACCTTTTCCACCGTCAGCACAATCAGTACCAGGCTGAATACCAGTACCAGGGCAATAATCCAGATTACGCGACGGCGCTCGATATGGATGTCGATAAATTCGTGATCGGGGGTTTCCTTGATATCCATCGTGTACTGCTCAATCAACTCCGGACAAGTAGTGGGCGCGGGTTACCAGCGGCGAAACCCGCAGGTGTCCACGTGGAAGCGCACACCGCCGTATATTCCCAGGCCCATATGGCTGTCGGGGCCCAGGCGTGCGTGCAGGTTGCGCAACTCTTCGATCAGTTCCTTGCGACTGATATTGGAGCGCGGTACCAGGTCCAGGCCGCAAAAGGTTTTGTGCTTGCTCTTCTTGGAGCCGCCCGCCTTGCGGTTGTAGCCGTCGGTGCGGAACGCGGAAACCACATCCACCGGGCCGATCGTCGGCACCAGCTCGTCGCGGATCAGTTTCAGGGTCGCGATCATGTTCGGCCAGTAATCCCGGGGCGGTATGGCAAACGGTGGCTCATTGATATCCAGCCAGTCCGAGCCCTGGCGCAACAGGTTTTCCGGTTCAATGGCGTCGGCTACGCCGGCGTTTTGCAGAAAGCCGGTCAGTTGCCCGAATTCACTGCGATTGCCGCGCTCGCGCAGGAACGCATTGAGGCTGGCGTGAGTCGCCACCCGATATCCTTTGAGCTCGATATAGGGTTTTTCCAGGGTTTTCAGGTACAGATACAGCCACAGGATGAACAGCAGCAGGAGCAGCAGCAGCGCGACACCCGCCACCACCCACCAGTTTGTCTGCTGGTTCTGGGGCAGATGGTCGTAGCGGCGTTTGAAGATGGAAAAAGGATTTCCCGACGGCATGTCCGCAGCCTGTGTACCCTTGAGTCGTTGATGCGCTGTGCCGCGTGTGAAAACGCGGGCCCTCTAAAGACTATAGCTGTCTGGCGCTGTCTGGCCGTGGGCGCTTGTGGGGACGGACTTCAGATACAAAAAAGGCGGCCCGAAGGCCGCCTCTGTGCGGTGGGGTTGCCACCACTGGGGAGTCAATACATCAGGCCTTGGGGCCCGCTGCCTTGATTTCGTCGCTGACTGCGAATTTCTCAATATTGTCGGCGAACAGCGCGGCCAGCTTGCTGGCAGCGGCGTCGTAGGCGGCGGAGTCGGCCCAGGCATTGCGCGGATTCAGGTAGGACTTGTCCACACCCGGTACTTCCAGCGGAATTTCCAGGTTCATGGTGTCCAGGTGCTCGGTGCCGGCGTTCTCCAGAGCACCGCTCTGGATCGCCGCTACCACCGCGCGGGTGACCGGGATCGGGAAGCGCTTGCCTTGCTCGCCGGAGCCACCGGTCCAGCCGGTGTTGACCAGGTAGACCTTGGAGTCGAAGTCCTCGATGCGCTTCATCAGCAGGTCCGCGTATTCGCGCGGTGCGCGCGGCATGAACGGGGCGCCGAAACAGGTGGAGAAGGTGGGGTGAATGCCCGCTTCCGCACCCAGCTCGGTGGAGCCCACGCGCGCGGTGTAGCCGGACAGGAAGTGGTACGCGGCCGCTTCCTTGGACAGTACGGATACCGGGGGCAGTACGCCGGTCACGTCACAGGTCAGGAAGATTACGTTCTTCGGCTCGCCGGCGCGGTTTTCCAGCTGACGCATTTCCACGTGTTCCAGCGGGTAGGAGCAGCGGCCGTTTTCGGTCAGGCTGGTGTCGTCGTAGTCGGGTACGCCGGCTTCGTCGGTCACCACGTTTTCAACGATGGCGCCAAAGCGGATCGCGTCCCAGATTACCGGCTCGTTTTTCTGGCTCAGGTTGATGGTTTTGGCGTAGCAGCCGCCTTCCATATTGAACACACCGCCCTTGGCCCAGCCGTGCTCATCATCGCCGATCAGGTAGCGATCCGGGTCAGCAGACAGGGTGGTTTTACCGGTGCCGGACAGGCCGAAGAACAGGCATACATCGCCGTCTTTGCCCACATTGGCAGCACAGTGCATCGGCATCACGTCTTTTTCCGGCAGCAGGAAGTTCTGTACGGAGAACATGGCCTTCTTCATCTCCCCGGCGTAGCGCATACCCGCCAGCAGTACTTTGCGCTGGGCGAAGTTGATGATCACGCAGCCTTCGGAGTTGGTGCCGTCGCGGGACGGGTCGCACTCGAAGTTGGCTGCGTGCAGGATGCGCCACTCTTCCTTGCCTTTCGGGTTGTACTTTTCGGCGCGGATAAACATGTTGCGGCCGAACAGGTTGTGCCACGCAGTCTGCGTGGTGACTTTCACGGGGATATAGTGGTCTTCGTCCTGGCCCACGTGCAGCTGCTGCACGAAGCTGTCGTGGCTCGCCACGTAATCTTCAACTCGACTCCACAGCGCATCGAACTTTTCCGCGGGGAAAGGACGGTTCACGCTGCCCCACTCGATGCTGTCGGAGGTAGAGGGCTCTTCCACCACAAAACGGTCAGCCGGGGAGCGGCCAGTGCGCGCGCCGGTCACGGCCAGCAGGGCTCCGGTGTGAGTGAGGTGACCCTCACCGCGTTGCAGAGCTTGCTCTACCAGTTGAGCGGGCGCCAGGTTGGACAATACCTGCACTGTGTCGTCTTGCTGTGCCATTCGTTTATTACCCATGAAAGTTGTATAACTGAAATAAATAGTAGGGGGTGCCACCTGGGATTGCGATAAATGTTCGCGACTGATTACCGCGCCAGGCGGGCTGGCGGGCGCATTATGGCAAACTTCAAATTCTGATCACAGGAAAATCTGTATAAATAGTGATCAAAAACAGCGTTGTCAGGGAAAAAAATCGCATTTTTTCATTTAAAATTATGATGTAGTTTTTTTACTTCATAATTTTGGGGAATATTGGGTGTTCTGTAGTTTTTACTACAGCCCCGCACCCCGGCGGGACTGGGTCAGGGCGCATCCCCGAGGGAAGTGGCTGAGCAGGAAATCTGGGTCGGTAGATACGAAAAACGCGCCACATGGCGCGTTTTTATTTTGGGTCAGTGCAGGGTATGCGGCGGGGCGTTGAACAGCTCCTCGACCTTGTCGCGATCGAAACGGTAGGTCTTGTTGCAGAACTGGCAGTCCGCGGTGATCTCACCGCCCTGCTCCTCCAGCAACTGGTACACGTCCTCCGGGCCCATGGCGATCAGCGCACGGGCGCTGCGCTCGGCGGAGCAGCTGCATTTGAAACGGATATTTGCGGTACCCAGACTGGCGGGTTCCAGCTGGTGGAACAGGCGCACCAGCAGCTCGTCGTGGGGCAGGTTGTGCAGTTCCTCAGCGGTGACCGTGGACGCCAGGTGTACCCCGGTCTCCCACGCGTCCTCGTTTTCCGCCGGGCTCGCCGCATTGTTGCCCGGCAGCACCTGCAGCATGATACCGCCCACGGTGTCTTCACTGGATTCGATCCAGAAGCGGGTCTGCAGCTGTTCCGACTGGGTGAAGTAATCTTCCAGGCACTCCGCCAGGGTGTCTTTCTCCAGGGGCACGATACCCTGGTAGCGCTCGCCCTCCTGCGGGTCCACGGTAATCACCAGCGCGCCGCGGTTGCCCACCAGCTCGCGCAGGGTCGCGTTTTCCGGAATCTCTGCGCCTTCCGCTACCCGCGCCAGGCCGCGCACATCACTGTGGTGGGTGCACTCGGCTACCAGCAGCGGCACATCGCCTTCCCCCCGTGCCTGCAACATCAGGATACCTTCGAACTTGAGGGTGGTGGAGAGCAAGCAGGCGGCGGCGAGGAATTCGCCGAGCAGCTTCTGTACCGGTAGCGGCAGCTGGTTGTGCTCCAGTACCTCGCGGTACGCATCGGTAAGCGTGACCAGCTGGCCGCGAATATCGTGCTTGGAGAAAATGAAGCGTTCCAACTGGTCCGACATGATTGAGTGCCTCGCTGAAAATCTGGGGTGGCGATTTTAGAGGCTCGCGCGCCCAAATACGATGGCCCTGTGTATTAGTGGGCACAATCGTGGGTAGGATAGTGGTGGCCTGCTGGTCATGGTTGCCGGTATCGGCCGCGCGGGGCATGCCTAGTCGCCGCAGACCTGCCGGATGCGCTGCTCCAGCGCGCGCGCCTGGTCTTCGCGCTGGCGTTCACTGATGGTGGATTCGTTGCCTTCGCGGTCCACGAAGTACACCGGCCCCTTGAGAATTTTCAACTGCTTGCGCGCGTGGGCACAGGCGGCCTGTTGCTGACGCTGGGCATTGGCCTTGCGCGGCTGTTTGCGCGCGGCGTATTCGCGCTCGATCTGCTCAGCGCGGCGGGTATCGGGGAAGTCCTGCCGGCGGGTGGGGTCGGCGCTGTTGACGGGCTTCAGCTGATCGTCCAGGGATTCCGCTTCAGCTTCCACCGGTGGCCGATCACCAAAGTGCACCTTGCCGTCCGCATCCACCCATCGGTAGAGCTCCCCGGCACCGGCGTTCAGTGCCAGTAGCGTAGAGCCGATTGCAATCAGCCTGCGAAACATCCTTGTTCCCCCATTTTTTCAATGCGTTTCGATCGATCTTTATCTGGCGCTCACCCGAAGCGCAGCTCTCGTTGTTTGTGCCGTCGTTGGTTGCCCAGTGCACTTTATTGCGCGCTACCGGAGCGGCACTGATTCAGTTTGCTGCACCTGCCCCAGTTCCGGGTCTGCGCTCTCGCCTTCCGCCAGGGTGCTGAACAGTCCCAGGGAGTGACGCTCGGGAATCTGGTAGGTCTGCAGGATAAATGGCTGCTGTTCACGGGCGGCAGCTGCATCCAGCACCATGCGATAGCCAGCGCCATCTTTCAGTTCGACGAACTCCTCCTGTGTGGACTCCATCAGCTGTGAAAACTGCTGGAAATCGCGAATCTGCTCGCCGTTGACGGATTCGATAATCCAGTTTTTCCAGTCGTGGTAGCCGAGATTGACCGGCGCCGGCAGCACCTTGAGGGCCACCACCAGCTCCTGTTGCTCGGGGCTGGACCACTGGTTGCGCGCGTACAGGTATTCGATGGGTGCCTTGGAGTGCCAGTTATTACCCCAGCGCTTGATCAGGTTCATATTCAGCGGCACAAACACCACGCCACCGTATATGTAGTAGCGCGGGCGCTGGTCGAACTTTTCTCCCTGCACCAGTGAACGCGAGGGTGGGGTCGCGGCGAGGGTGATTTCGGCATCGAGGATTTCGCCGTTGCGGGAGATGCGCAGCGGCAGTTTGTCGCCCACGTGGTACTGGTCCACGGCGTAGTGGTAATTGGTGCGTTGGTTCTCGCGCCATTCGATGGTGCGATCCGCGGCGATGTCGAAGCCGTCCACCTGCAGCAGCACGTCGCCGGGCAGCAGCGCCTGTGCTGCGGGTGCGTTTTCGAATACCCGCACCACCAGTGCGCCTTCCTGATCTTCTGTCAGGCCGGCAGCGGCTTTCATGGAGGGGCTCTCGAGGCTCTGGGTCACGGCGCCCAGTTCGGGGAAGCCCTGGTGGATGCCGTCTTTGGCATCTTCCAGCACATGACTGATTACGCTCGGCGGCACAAAATAGCCGAGGTTTTCTGCGCCCTGACTGTGGTTGGTCTGCATGGCGACGCCGACGATTCGGCCATCGGAGATGACCGGCCCACCACTGTTGCCCGGGTTGATGGCGGCGTCGATCTGGCCGGCCATAAGATAGCTCTCGGCATGTGCGTAGTACTGGTGCTCAACCCGGGAGAGCACGCCGCGGGTGATGGAGAGGGATTTGCCGCCGATTGGGTAGCCGTAGACAGTCACCTCTTCCTGCAGGTCGGGCAACTTGCCGAGGGACAGGGGGCGGGTATCGTCGAAAAAGCTTTCGTCTTCGACGGTGAGCAGGGCGAGGTCGGCGTCGTGGGAGACAAATTTGACCCGCGCGCGGAATTTCTGCGCGTCACCGTGGCGCTGTACCTGAATGAAGCTGCCGTTGGCAATGACGTGGGCGTTGGTGAGTATTTGCTGACCTTTGATGACGGCGCCGGAGCCCGACAGCTGCTGGGCGTTGAGCAGTGCCCAGGGGTTGAAGAAGTCGGGGGCGGCGGCGGTGGTGTAGATCTTGATGATCGAGCGCTTGAGCTGTTCCCGCTCGCGATTGTCGGCACTGGCGGACTGGGAGAAACAGAGAATCAGCAGGCACAGAGTCAGCAGGTGTTTCATTGCGGCTTCTTGGTTATTCGTTGGTTTCGGGCAGTTTAGCACTTTGGCGGGTTTGTGCTCTGTGGGTTCAATTGAGCTCGAGTGGTCCTTGGGCCCCGGATCCAGCGAGGGCCGCCGAGACTGCTCAGTCCTGTGATTCTCTCAAGAATCGGTGAATCTGCCGGCGTTGCTTTTTGTTCGGACGCTCGTGGGAAATGTTCGCGTTATTGGCCTTGCGATCGGCGGCAAACTGCTCGCGTTTGGCGACACTGTCTTCGGTTTCGCGGTACAGCGTCTGCGCAATATCCGCGCCGCGTCGCTGGTCGGAAAGCGCAATCACCTCCACGACTCTTTCGTCCCAGCCTTGTCGAATGGTTAGCAGGGTCCCGGTGGCAATTTCCTTGCTGGCTTTTACGCGCTGGCCTTCTGCATGCACCTTGCCGCCTTCGATTGCCTGCTTGGCAATACTGCGGGTTTTAAAAAAGCGTGCGGCCCAGAGCCACTTATCGATGCGTACTTTTTCCATTAAAAAATCAGAGCTACGTTCTAAAACTACGAAGTAAAAATCTAGATGCCCGGTGCTCGGCCGCCACAATAGGTAAAACCGCGAGCGCGTACTACGAGCGCGGGGCCCCTAATATCTCATCAAAATCGTGAATTGCCGGAAAGTCGGTAATATCCCGCGCCGGGTTCTTGCTATCCGGCTGGCGGATGCACAGCAGGTGTTCGATACCGTATTCCCGCGCGGCGCCCAGCACGTGAAGGTTGTCATCCACAAACAGGGTACGCGAGGGGTCGAACGGCTGGCGCTCCTGCAGGGAGTGCCAGAACAACGTGCTTTCCTTGGCGTGGCCGAGATCGTGGGAAGAGATGATTTCATCCAGCCACTGGTCGATACCGGTGATCTCCAGCTTGTGGCTCAGCCCGTCGGGATGGGCGTTGGTCACCAGCAGTGCGCGCTTGTTCATCTCACGCAGGTTGCGCAGGAAATTGTCCGTGTGCGGCCGCAGCGCGATGCGGTCCTCAATCTCGCGATAGATCGCCGGAACATCCAGTTTCAGTACATCCGACCAGTAGTGCAGGCAGTACCAGTCCAGAGTGCCGCGCAACTCATCGGTCATACGGATGACCAGCGCCTGCGCCTCCGCAACCGGAATGCCGTTGGCCTCCGCATAGCGCAGCGGCAGGTGCTCCATCCAGAAATGGTTGTCGTAATGCAGATCCAACAGGGTGCCGTCCATATCCAGCAGCACCGTATCGATCCGGTTCCAATCCAGCATATTCAGTCCACTTACTGCCCCGCTCGGCAGCTGTACAAAAAAACGCCGGACATTATGCCCCTAAGCCCGGCGAGCCGGCAAATTTGCCCGGACCAGCCCCAGCACCAGCAGCGCCTGGGCCAGATAGTAGGTGAGCATGATCCAGGTGCCGGCCATAGCAACCGGCGCCACAAAACGATTGAGCGCGATCAGCGCGTCGGACACCATAAAAGTCACCGCGCCGGCAAACAGCAGTGATGAGCCGCTGCGGTGGGCCGCCGCCGACAGCGCCATGGTCACAATCGCCATGATGTAAAACACCACCGGCAAGGCCATCTCACCGGCAGCGGGCAAAACCTGGCGTGCCAACAGCAGTGCCGCCAGCACCACCGCCGCCCCGCGCAGGGCAAAGTGGCGGCTGCTCGCCTGGGCGCCGCGCAGAAAATTGCCGGCGTAGGTCAGTTGCGCCAGAAGAAATGCCCCCAGACCGAACAGGAAGTGATTCGGGAATTCTATCGCCAGCAGTACATCTCCCGTGGCGGAAAATGCCAGTGCTGCCAGCGCCAGTGCGCGGTCTAGGCCGTGCAGGTGGCGCGCCGCCAATCCCGCCAGCAAGGCAATCGGCACTATCTTCAGTGCGGCCATCCACAGTGCCTCCACCCCGGAAGCGTCCAGCGCCATATACACGGCGCCGCTCAGCACAAACAGGGCGATGGGAACAAAATTCTGCATGGGTATTTCTGGCCGGGTGGTCATCGCGTTATCGGACATGATGGCTTCAGTTTCCTTTCTAATATTTTTTGTCTTGTTACTTTTTTTATCTTTACGATGCTAACGAGTATTCTTGCGCGAGTATTCGTCAAAGTGCGTGGCGGTTCAATCGACCAGCTCGCGAACTACGACGGGACGCGCAACAATTCACAGAACCAGACCATCACCTCACGGAGTGACAGATGAAGGCCAACAATATTCTCGAAACCATCGGCAACACCCCGCATGTGCGACTCAATCACCTGTTTCGGGATGATATCGAAGTGTGGATGAAGGTGGAGCGCTTCAATCCAGGCAGCAGTATCAAGGACCGGATTGCCCTGGGAATGATCGAGGATGCTGAGGCCAGCGGCGCGCTGAAGCCCGGTGGCGTGATCGTCGAGCCCACCTCCGGCAATACCGGTATCGGCCTCGCCATGGTCGCAGCGGTGAAGGGGTACCGCCTGATCCTGACCATGCCGGAATCCATGTCGGTAGAGCGCCGCAAGATCATGAAGGCGCTGGGTGCGGAGCTGGTACTTACCCCCAAGGAAAACGGCATGCCGGGGGCGATTGCCAAGGCCGAGGAGATTCTCGCCGAGCACGACAACAGCTGGATGCCCCAGCAGTTCACCAACCCGGCCAATGTGACCGCGCACAAAAATACCACTGCCAGGGAAATCCTCGCCGACTTCCCGGAAGGTCTCGACTATCTGATTACCGGGGTCGGTACCGGCGGCCACATCACCGGCTGCGGTGAGGTAATGAAGGAATCCATGCCGAATCTGAAGGTGCTGGCCGTGGAGCCGGAAAAGTCCCAGGTAATTGCCGGCAAGGAAAAGGGGATGCATCGGCTGCAGGGGATCGGTGCGGGGTTTGTGCCCGAGGTGCTGAACAAGGAGATACTCGACGGCACCATCCCGGTGAGTGAGGAAGACAGTTTCGAAATGGCCCGTGAGTGCGCCCTGAAAGAGGGGATTTTTGTGGGTATCTCTTCCGGCGCTTCCCTCGCCGCGCTCAAACAGCGGGAGCAGGATCTGGCCCCGGGCAGCCGCGTGCTGGTATTCAGCTACGATACTGGCGAACGCTACCTCTCCATCGAAGACCTGTTCAGCGCCTGAACTGCCCAGCGCAGGGAAACACATTCAAATACGATTGCGGGCGGGCCCTGAGGTCCGCCAGCTCTGCATTATTCCCGCCGATTCCTTCCCCTTTTTGCGGCGAGACGGCCGCAAGCCCCCTAAGCCCCCGCGAGACGCGTATAATCCCCGGTTTCCGTATTTTAAGTATCAGTTTTTGGGGGAATCATGGGTAACGTAGTGAGCAGGGAACTGCTGGATCAGGTCATCGCCATCTCAGTCGCGGCCGGAGAGGCCATTCTCGAGGTGTACAACGCCAGTGGCGAGATTGAAGTCGACACCAAGTCCGACGACTCCCCGGTTACCGCTGCGGACCTCGCAGCCCACAAGATTCTCGCCCCTGCCCTGGAAAAGCTGCTGAAAGATGTGCCGGTGTTATCCGAAGAGGGCGAAATGCCGACTTTCGAACAGCGCAGCCAGTGGGACCGCTACTGGATCATCGATCCGCTGGACGGCACCAAGGAATTCATCCGCCGCAATGGCGAGTTCACCGTCAATGTGGCGCTGATCGAAAACGGCGAGCCGGTGCTGGGGGTGGTACATGTTCCGGTGCTGGATATCACCTACGCCGGGGCCAAATCCCTGGGTGCCTTCAAGCGCGACAGCGGCGGTGAAACCCCGATTTCCGTGCGCGCCATGGGGCCGCGCCTGGAAGCCAAACAGGCCATCGAGGTGGTCGCCAGCCGCAGTCACGGTGCCGGTGCAGTGGACGCCCTGCTGTCCCGTATCGAGGGTAGCCTGGGTGAGACCGGCCTCAAGAATATGGGCAGCTCCCTGAAACTGTGTCTGGTGGCGGAAGGTGCCGCGGATCTCTACCCGCGCCTGGCGCCCACCTGTGAGTGGGACACTGCTGCCGCACAGGCGGTGGTCGAGGCCGCAGGCGGTATTGTGGTGGACGACAAGTTTGCGCTGCTGCGTTACAACCAGAAGGAAGAATTGCTGAACCCGTTCTTCTATGTGATCGGTGACCGCGACTTCGACTGGAAGTCCCTGTTGCTGGGTTGAGTCGTCGAAAACTTTTCCATTGAAACGTAAAAACTGGTCTAGGCTTTAGCGTATACCCCGGCCGTTGTGTGGTTTTTGACGACGGCCGTCAACCGCGAGGTAATGCCTGTGACCAGTCACCGCACCGCTAGTGTGTGTTCGCATGTAAACATCAGTGAAGAGGAAACCCGCCACCTGCGCCATCGCCTGCAAACCGAGATTACCTGGCTTTCGCGTCAGGTACAGGACCTGCAGGGCGCGGCGGAAACCCTGGATATTTCACTGATGCAGACCTACCGGGAAATGCTCTATTCCCGCCGCGCCCTGCTCGGGCGCATTCCCCGCTGAAAGATCACAAACCCTTGGTTTCTTCGCCGGACCGGACGGCTTTTAATTAATCCATTGATAAAAATTTACGTCGCGCTTGCCGGTAGCGGTGAGTGCGACGTTGCGCGTGGCGTTTTAATTTGGGAATTTTTTCATCTTTTACCGGGCCGGGGACGATAGCGTCGCGTAAATATTTCCCCGCTTGAGAATTTTGTTCAACTTCCGGTAATTGGGTCTACGCTTGGTGGAATAAAAGCTAACTTAAAAGAGAATTTCCCATGCGCTACCCGGTTGTGGTCCACAACATAGAATTTGCCGGCTACGGAGCCATTGCGCCCGACCTCCCCCACTGCCATTGCCATGGCGAAACTCTCGAAGATGCGCTGCAAAAAATGGCGGAAACGATAGTCGAGCGCCTGGACGAACTGCAGGCCGCCGGCGATCCGCCACCGCAACCCGGTGAGCTCGATCTGTTGCGCAAAAACCCCGCTTTTGTCGGCGGTGTGTGGGCCATCATCGATATCGAACAGAATGCGCTGACTCCGAGATCCTGAGCGGATTTAACGGAACTGTACCGCTCCGCTAATGCATCAATAAGTACAGCAAATTCAGAACCAGTTTATTTACCAAGGATGGTGACAATGAAAGGTCTGGTATTCCTTCTGGCCCTGTTCGCTTCCAGCGCGGCACTGGCGCAGTGGAACAACCCCATCGACGGCTATTGCAACGGCGAATATCACATCGTGGGCACCGTGGGACTGGGTGCGGGCGAGCTACAGATCAACGACGAACGGGATTTTGCTGGCTACGGCAGTATTGGCGTGACCCCGGATGCGGGAGTCTGGCAGGTAGAGTTGCGCTACACGGGTTTTGACGACGGCAGTGTTTCCGTTGACCAGTGGGGGATCGGTGCCAAGGTCGACTTCACCATGACCTGTGACGTGCAGTGTCTGTACTGGATGGTGGGCTGGAACTACGGGAAGTTTGATGTGGACGACATCGCAAGACGCGAAGGAATCTACACGGTGAATGACGAAACCGAAGACAATTACTGGAACGCCGGCGTCGGCTATCGCTACAAGTGGACAGAGAATTTCAACACTTCCATCGAGTACAACTACAACGATGTGGATGCGCGAGTGCGCTATGTGGACGATGTGACAGAAGAGCGTTTCAAGCTCGGTCACCTGCGTACCCTGACGGTGAATTTCAGTTTCGAGTTTTGAATCTGTGCGACATTGTGAGCACCCCGGCCCGATGCGATGGCCGGGGCGCTTGATAGACCGCGCGGCTTTAGAGCGCGTAGGACAGGCTCAGATTAAGCCCGTCATCCCTTCCCAGCTGGTAGCCGTTGAAGTGTGCGGAAACCGAGCTGCTCCACTCCAGCCCCAGACGCACACCAGCCAGGCGACCGCGCTGCGGTACCAGGTTGGCGCCCAGCGCTACATCCACAAACTCGCCACCGTAATTGGCTTGTAAATCCGCAGGGCTGGCATGATTGTGCGGGCCGTTATAGTGCCCGTTGATATCGTGCTGCTTGGTGTAACCCAGGCGCATGGAAAAGCTCACCCAGTCCTGCAGCCGGTAGGTGCCCCAGGCGGTGGCCGCGTAGCGCTCGCCAAACTGGAAGCCGGACGCGTTGTCCTCCTCCATCGGCAGCCGGGCACTGGCCTGGGCGCCCCAGCTGATACGCTCGCGGGCGCCGCTGTAGGTTATGGCCGGCATCAGATCCCAGGTACCACTGCCCAGTTGCATGCCGTAGTGCACATAGGTGCCGTTGCTATTTTTTTTGTCCACATCCCCGGTGGGTGCGCTGATCCCGAAAGTGCCGTGTAACTTGTGGCTGGGCCCGTCGGACAAGCGAAACAGGCCGGCGACGATGGTGTCGCCAACCCCGCTGGTGCCGTGACTGTAGGTGCCGTGCATCGGCATCTGCGTGTCCATTTCCATGCCCATCTGCATGTCGCCATGACCGCCGCCAGACATCGCCATGGTCATATCCATGGACATGGTCTGGGGCATCAGCATCAGGGTCAGGCTGTCATTGACCGCGTACATGATGTCCAGCATGTGCATATCCATGGTCATCGCCGTGGGCACCATGGAGTAACCGTCTGCGGCCGCCGCGGCAGCGGTGGTTTTGCCGGAGCCGTAATACAGGCCCGAGAATTCCTGGCGCATATAGCGGTAACCCATCATCCACTCTCCCTGTTTGTGCAGGTGATCTGCCATGACCCCGGCGGGGGCGTGGCTTTCTGGCAGATAGGTTGGTGATGCGTTGTCGTGGGACAGCGCCGGCAGGCTGGTTAGGGCTAGCGGGGCTGCAATGGTCAGCAGGTTGCGGGTAAATTTTTTCATGGCTGTTTCCTGAATTTTTTCCACGGGCACGCGCGCTCGGCATACGTGCGCACATGCTTGCAAAGTTGAATCGGCAGTAAATGTGTTCAGGAATAGCGGGGCGGCGCCCGTCCCGGCGGGGTCAGGAATGCGGGTTCGGGTGTGGAATTCGGGTAGGCGTACCAGCGGGCCGGTAGGGCGATTTTCTCCGCGCCAGTGTAAATTTCCAGGCCGCCAACAGCGGCGATGCCGGCGTTGGAAAATGCACAGTGATTGTCAGAAAAGTGCTTGGCGGTCGCGTCGTCGTGGTGATGGCCGGCGGGCGGCAAAGCCGGCAGCGGGGATTGCCCGTGGTGGCCGTGGTGATGGTGCGCCGGCGGCGCTATACCGGCGAGTAACAGCGCACTGCGCGCGTCGCCGTGACACAACTGGTACAGGGAGCCCGAGGAAACTGCAGACGGCATAAAGCCGTTGGGTACCAGTCCGCGCACCGCCAGAAAAACGGCCAACAGCGATACCGCGAGCCATGCAGGTAGCTGCGGGCGAGAGCGTGTCGCGGTTGTCGGGTTTCGATTCACGGTTGAGCGTTACGGTTTTTACCGTCGGCAGAATTGCTGGATTGGCTCAGAGTCTACCACTGCGTTTGAGTTGCCAGTAAGTTTCCACCAGCGACATGTGCATTGCCGACGGCAGCGCATCCGCGAGAATGGTATTGCGCGCGCGCAATTGTTGCAGCAGCCTGTCCCGGCGCTGCACAAAATCTTTGCCCGCGCCGTGCATCAGTGCGTCGTCAAAATCCGCTACCGGTTTTTCCAGCAGTTCATCCAGTGCCCGTTCCCGCAGACAGGCGACCATCACCAGGTGGTGACGGGAAAGCTGCTGTACCGCGGCGGTCAGGTCTTCGCTGTCCTCGTCGCGCACATTGGTCAACAGGATGACCAGCGCGCGTCGCTGCTGACGCGCCAGCAGCTGTTCCGCCGCGGCAGTGTAATCGCTGTGGGAAGTGCCGGAGTGCAGGTCGTACACGTGGTTGAGCAACAGGTTGATCGCGCCTTCCCCCTTCACCGGCGGCAAACGGCTGTGATCGCCGGCAAAGCACTGCAGGCCCACTGCGTCGCCCTGGCGGATCGCCACATAGGCGGAGAGCAGCAGTGCGTTCAGGGCGTGATCGAAATGGCTCAGGTCGCCGTCGCGGGTGCGCATTCGCCGGCCGCAATCCAGCAGGAAAATGATTTCCTGATCCCGCTCATCCTGGTATTCCCGGCTGATCAGTTTTTGCATGCGCGCGCTGGCCCGCCAGTCCACCTGTCGCTGGCTGTCTCCGCGGCGGTATTCCCGCAGCTGGCGGAAGTCCAGACCCTCGCCGCGCCGCTGCTGCTGGTGAACGCCCATATAGCGCAGGGACTGTTCCGTAGACAGTGCCTGCAGGGATGAGATACCGAGGAAGTTCGGGTACACCCTTACATCCTGGGCCTCCCCAAACAGTACCCGGCGTTGCCACAGGTGCCACGGTGAGCTCACCAGGGCTTCCAGGTGGCCAAAGGCGGCCATGCCGCGACGTACCGGCGTGGCGCGGTAACGGGTGCAGATTTCCTGTTCGGGGGTGAGGTGTATCTGCAGCGGCAGGTCGCGCCCGCGCAGCTCCGCAGGGACCTGATCGGTAAGCAGCAGGGACAGGGTGCGCGATCCCCGGTTTTCCAGATCGAGCTGGATTTCCTGCTCGACACCCAGCGCGAGGTTACCGGGCAGGGTGCGCTGGCCGGTGAGACCGTCGCAGTGACGCCCGGTGGCGAAGTCGAGGGCGCTGGCCAGGGCCAGTGCGCCCATACCCAGCCACCACGCGCTGGTGAGCAGTCCGGCCGCTGACGGCCACCAGATACGCGCGGCGCTGACCGCCAGCGCACACAGCGCAGCGATCAGCAGTAACCGGATCAGAAGCGGCGATGGCTTCACAGCCGCGGCGCCTCCACGGATTCGATGATCTGTGCCAGCACCGAGTCGGCGGTCTCGCCGTCGATTTCCATATCCGGCGATACCGCCACGCGATGGCGCATGACCGGAATGGCCATGGACTTGATATCGTCCGGCAGCACGAATTCGCGCCCCTCCAGCAGGGCGTGGGCGCGCGCTGCGAGAATCAGGCCGATACTGGCGCGGGGGCCGGCACTGCGGCGCAGCTGGGAAGATTCGCGGGTGGCGCGCACCAGGCGCACGGCATAGCTGAGTACCTGTTGATCCACCTGGATCAGGGGCACCAGGGCCTGCAGCTGTTGCAGCTGCTGGGCGTCAAATACCGCCTCGATACCGCGGCGCAGTTTCTCTTCGATCTGCCCGCCGCTGGCCGCAGCCGCCAGCGCTTCTTCCGCCTGCTGGCTGGGGAAGTCGATCAGTACCTTGAGCAGGAAGCGGTCCAGTTCCGCTTCCGGCAGCGGGTAGGTGCCCTCCTGTTCCACCGGGTTCTGCGTGGCCAGCACCATAAACGGGCGCGGTGTGGCGAGGGTCTCGCCGTCGATGGTCACCTGGTGTTCCTGCATCACCTCCAGCAGCGACGCCTGGGTTTTGGCCGGCGCGCGGTTGATTTCATCCGCCAGCAGCAGGTTGGTAAACACCGGGCCGCGACGCACCTCGAAGCGACTTTCCGCCATATGGTAGATGGCGTGGCCGGTAACATCTGCGGGCATCAGGTCGGGGGTGAACTGGATACGGCGGAAGTCGCCGCCAAAGCCCTTTGCCAGGCTGCGCACCAGCAGGGTCTTGCCGAGTCCGGGTACACCTTCCAGCAGTACGTGTCCGCCTGCCAGCAGGGCGATAAGCACCTGGTCCACCACCGCCGGCTGGCCGATAACCACCTGGTTGATCTGCGTGCGCAGCTGGTTCACCTGCGCACTCGCCTGCTGGTAGGGCGTGTGCGGCTGGCCCTGGGGGGCGCTTTCGGTTTGTGCGGGATTGACCGGATTCTGGTCCAGGGTGGATTCGCTCATAGGGCGGCCTCGATGATCTGGATACTGCGCACACGCGCGGTGAAGTCGTCTTCGTTGCGGGGCGCCGGGCCCCAAAGGATGTCAAAAATTTCGCGGGCGGCGAGCCCGGTGGCGGCGGCCACCGATTCGGCGAGCTGCTGTTGCCGTTCGGCGGCGAGTGATCCGCGTACACCGAGTTTGTACAACAGCGGTGCGCGCGTTTTTTCGTACAGATTCTCCGCCCGTTGCTGGCGCCAGTAAAAATTGCCACAGGCGCGGATATGTTCCAGTAGCGAGCGACGCTCACTGGCCGGTGCCGGTAGTACCGGACCGAAGCGACGGCTGCGATTGGCAATCCACGCCGCCAGTGCCAGCAAGCCGGCGACAAACAGTTCCAGTGCGTAGCGCTGAATCAATTCACTGAGGGTATCGAAGCGCGGCCGGGTGATCATCACCAGGTTGCGCTCGCCTACCAGGTGGGCCAGGAAATAGGCGTGATCAAATTCGCCGATGCGGTCGTTGTGCCACAGGGCGCCGTCGGTCATCAGGGTGAGTCGACCGCGGCCGCGCTCGTGATATATCAGTGGCGACTGGGTAGGGAAATTCTGGAAGGTTACCCAGCGCAACAGGTAGCCGTCGAGATCGGTTTCCGCACTCTGGCCCATCATTTCGTGACTGAGCACCCTGTGTGGATTGAAATACAGCGCGTAGCTGGCACCGCTATCACTGGTGAGGTTGACCAGTTTTTCCGGATCGACGTCAGGGTTGCGGGGTTGCCCGGATATATTTTCTTCCGCGCGGTTTTCCTCGGGCTCTGCGGTGTTTTTATTTTCCTGCTCTGCGAGTTTGCGGTTGTGTTCCCGCATCATTTTGCTGGCCGACGGATTTTCTTGCAGCGCGTCGGCGTCCTCACCGAACATTTCCCTGATCTGTGCGTTGAAGTAAAAGTCCAGGTCGCCGCTGGTGACTTCGAGTCCCAGTGCATTCAGCAGCAGGTCCTGTTCGTGTTCACCGTCGCCACCGCGATGGGCGATGACAATGGCGTGGCCACCGGCTTCCACCCAGTCGAGCAACTCGCGCAGTCGATCGTCGTTGTAGATCTGGCTGGAGCTGGCCAGGAACAGGGCATCGTTTTTTCTCAGCGTGGACAGCACCGCGATATTTTCCGCGCGCCGATGGGGGATATCGAGCCGGTCGAGGAAACGCTCCGCGGCCAGGAACGGATTGCGCCGCGCTTCTGGACCGGGGCCCAGATCGACCTCCTCGGTGTGCCGCTCGAAAAAATACAGGAACAGCGCGGCCGCGGCGGCGAGCAGTAACAGGGTCAGGGCAATGGCAACACGGCTGAATCTCACGGCAGCTTCTCCCCTGTTTCGCGCTCGTGAAATACCTGTTGCCACTGGCGGCACAGGGTTTCCAGTTGCGCATTGGCCGGCGGCCGGTGGGCATAGGCCTGACGCTGCCAGGTGGAGGTAAGCAGGCCGAAGAACTGTACCAGTGCCGGTTGCAGACGCGGGTCCTGCGCGGCTTCTTCGCGTACCAGCTGGGCGCACTCGGCCTCGGTGAGGTGATCCTCGAAAGCGCAGTCGAAGCGCGAAATCAGGTTGGCCAGACTGGCGCGGTACAGCAGGCCCATGGCATCTCGCTGGGCGCCACTGTGCCACAGGCGCAGCACTTCCGCGGTGACATCGTCGGGCAGGCTTTCACTGCGCACATCGAGGCCGAACAGGGTGTCCGGACGCTGGGCCGCGACGGTTTTGCGCTGAGGGCGGTAGCCGGCGAGGCTGCGCAGGTGATAGCGGAAAAACCACAGCAGAAAAATGATCAGCGCCGCCGCAGTTATCCACAACAGCAGCTCGATGATACCCGCCACCAGCGGCCAGATTTCCCCGGCGTTCTCTTCCACGTGGTCCTCATCGTCCCTGCCGAGTCCCTCCAGCCACTCCATCAAGCTGATCAGCCATTGCGGAAATGCCTGTTCGCGGGATTTGAACTCTTTCAGACGCCAGCGGCTCTGCAGCTCATGCCGGTGGAAATCGTCCTCGGCGAGGACCTCGTCGATCAGCTCTTCAGATTGGGCCGGCGTCGCTACATCCGCCTGTGCTGCCGGCGGCACAGCGAAGGCGGAGCACAGTATCAGGCCGACTGCGCACACCAGCGCACTGACGGTGTTGGTACGCACGCCGGCGGTGGGGCGGCGGTTTGGCTTTTGTGCGGTTTCGAAACGCGCGCGCATTTTGCGAAAGTGAATCTCCAAATCCCAGGCTTCGAGTTCTACCCTGCGGCCGATGTAGAGCATAAATCCGGCGTAGACGTAAAACGGTGCGACCGCTGCCATGATCAGCAGCGAGACGCCATTGGTGATCCAGGATATGAGTATGGTGTTGTTGTTGAGCAGGGGCAGCCAGTCGATCTCCAGCTGTTCCGGTAACAGTGTGTAGACCAGCGCCATCACACCGAGGCCGAGGATCATCTCCACGTGCACACCGACAATATGCAGCCAGCTCGCGGTACTGGCGGCCTTGCGATGCAGTAGTGAAAGGCGCGTGGCGCGCGCCCTGCCGGTGGCGTTTTCCAGTACCGTGAGCGGCATATCGAACGCGCGGGTGAAACTGAGGCGGCGCCAGCTGATCCAGGCAAGCCAGTCGCGACCATTGGCGCGGCGGAAGTGTGACAGCGCTTCGCGATTGTCCATCCGCTCGCCGAACAGCTGGCGACTGGCCACCAGCAGCGGCAGCCGTTCGAACACCGGCTTGAGCCACCAGATGGCAAAAATCACCCAGCCGGGGCTGCCGGGGAAAATCAGGCCCAGTACCAGAAACAGTAGCGCTGCCGGAAACAGCCACAGGGCGGTCATTTGCAGCCAGTGACGGCGGGCCAGCAGTATGCCCAGGTCCACGGACTCCCAGCTGGAGCGCGGGCGGGCGTTAACAGCGAGGCGATCCAGGTTCACAGGCGGCTCCCGGCGGGTGCAGCTACTGGCAGTCGGCGACCGGCAAATACGCAGTAACTAATGACGAGAAGCCAGAAGAATCCGCCCACGGCGTACTTGATCCCGATACTGACCTCGGTACTGGACGACCAGAAGGCCTCGAGGAACGCGGCGATCACCAGCATCAGGAAGGTGCCGTACATGATATTCATCGCTTCCTTGCCGGCCTCGCGCAGGGACTGGCGGCGGCTCAGATTGCCGGGATTGACCAAGGAGTGCCCCAGACGCAGGCCCGCGGCGCCGGCAAAGACGATGGCGGTGAGCTCAAAAGCACCGTGGCCGATCACAAACGGATAGAAAGTACTGATAAAGCCGACACGGGTGATATGGCCAAAAACCGCGCCGAGAAAAACGCCGTTCAATACGAGAAAAAAGATCGAGCCCAGGCCGAACAGGATGCCGGTGGCAAACGTCCGGAAGGCGATCCCGATATTGTTCTTGATATAAAACCCGAACATCAGCAGATCCGAATCGGACCCGCGTTCGCGGCCCAGCACCCGGTTGGCGGGGTCGTACATGGATTCAATCTGCAGAACCTGCTCCGGTGACATCACCGCGTAAATCAGAGCATCGTTCCAGTAGCTGCCAAGCCCCATCACCAGTGCCGGGGCCAGGAACAGGCCGCAGGCCAGCCACACAAAGCGTGCCTGCTCGCGCAGCGCGCGGGGAAAACCGGCAAAAATGAATTCCAGCCAGCGGTGGCTGGATACATGCTTCTGCCGGTAGAGACGCTGATGGCATTGCATCACCAGCTGGTTCAGTCGCGAGATCAGGTTACTGGTGTACTGGCGTTCCTTGGCAACTGCCAGGTGCTGACACAGCCGGCGATAGTTTTGCGGGAGGTCTTCATTTGTGACCGGCTCCAGGCCCGCTGCGGTGTTCTTGCGATATCCGCTCAGCCAGTTTTCTATCAGTTGCCACTGGCCTTCATATCGGCGCTCAAAATCCCGCTGCTTCACTGCGCCGCCTCCGCATGTTCCGGTGTGTCTGTTGTCGCCGTGGCTTTACTTTGTTTTGGCTTACGTGCGCCAAGCAGCCAGCGGCCGATCCCGTGCAGGCGGCGCAGACCGTCATCGCCGGATAAGCCGGTGACTGGCTGAAGCAGATCCGCAAGCTCCCGCTGGCGTGCGCGGCTCAGCACATTGCTGCGTTCGGTCAGACTGACGATGGCCTGCTGGTCTGCGAGTTGCAGGCCACGCGGTGGCGGTGTGGGGGTGGCATCGGGCAGTTCACCGGTTTTTGCTACCGGCTCCCGGTAAACCACCACGGTGCCCGCAGCGTAGTCTCCGAGCCGCTGAAAATTCCGGCTGCAGGACATGCTCAGAATGCCGGTGAAATATCCGAATGGCAGGAAGTCCGCGAAGCGCAGTAGATTGCGCATGATCGACGGTCCCCAGCCGATGGGGGTCAGGTTGTCGTTCACTACAGCGAGGGAAAAAGCCTGTTTGCCCGGCGTCTGGCCACGGCGCAGGACTTCAAACACTACCGGGTAAAACCACTCGAGCAGAAAGGAGCACAGCAGCCACAGCCCGATCCCGGTATTGCCGGCCACAAGGAGGGCGATACCGAGCGCCAGCAGTATCAGGCTGCGGTAAAACAGATCCACGGAATAGGCGAGTATGCGCGGTACCGGGCCCGCCACCTGGGCGGTCAGGTCGATACCCTCGGGTGTTTCGATCTGGTACAGGGTATCCAGATCTGTCTCTTCGGGGGGCGATGTGCGGGCGGAGGTATCGTGCATCTGCTGTTGCTATTGTTGGGGCGGGGAGATCAACAGCGACGCCCCTGGGGCGCCGCTATCGGTGCGGAAATCAGATTTCCGGATTGGTCTCGTGGCCGCCGAACATATTGCGGTAAAGAACGCCGTAGGCAATGCTGAGGGTCGGGATAGCCCAGATCAGGCCGATGAGCAGTGCCAGGAACCCGGCAAAATACAGCAGCATCATCACGATCATAAAGCCGAATACGGGGAACCAGTGCTTGGTCACCGCCTTGCGGGATACTTCCAGTGCCTGCCAGGGGCCCAGGTTTTTGTCCACGATCAGCGGCAGCATCATGATGTAGCCAATCGCCAGGTAGATACCGGGGATGATCAGCAGGATAAAGCCCAGGGTGACGAGCAGGTACATCAGGATCATACCCGCGGCCAGCGGCAGGATCTTGTCGAAATGGGCAAAGACCTCGGTGCCGGATACCTCTTCATTGCGCGCGATCTTGATACCGATCATGATCATGCCAGCGCTGAGCGGTGCGCTAGCCAGCAGGATGAGCAGGTTTGCAAGGAGTGCGCCTGCGCCCTGATTGGCTTCCGGATCGGTAAAGGACCCCCCGGTAAGCAGAGTCGCTACCAGGGTAATTGCCATATAGGCAACCAGGTACAACAGTACACCCAGCCATACGGTACCTTTTTTACCCTTGCTGAGGTTCCAGGCTTCGCTGAGGGTATCGCCGATGGCGACCTGATAGTCCCCCGCCAGTGCCTTGGGAATAGAGCCCGCGCCGCTGCTTTGCTCACTGGCCAGATCGGCCTGGGGCGCGTTGTAAATATCACTCATGGTCGAAATTCCTTGATCGAACTCTTTTTGTTATTGCTGCCCGCCGATTGCCAATCACCGTTTTTCCAACAACGGTACTGCAGCGGCAACAGGACCCGCAACGATAACACAGGTCTGGACCCAGTTGGCGCGTGATTCCCGCTGGTGTAAGCGCCTGTAATTGGTGTGCGGAGGGCGCTACTATGACTGGCAATACACCTGACTGATGAAACATAGGGAAACTTGAAGATGGCCGTCACACAGGAAATGCACGACTCGAAAAATGTATTCGGTGAACCGCTTATTGCCTGTAGCACTCGACCGCTTACGGGTTTTTTCCGAGATGGTTGTTGCAATACCAACGACCAGGACTTTGGCTCCCATACGGTCTGTGTCGAAGTGTCCGATGCCTTCCTCAAGTTCTCCCGCGAGCGCGGCAATGACCTGAGTACGCCGGTGGAAGAGTTCGGCTTTCCCGGCCTCAATCCGGGTGATCGCTGGTGCCTGTGTGCGGCGCGCTGGCTGGAGGCTCATGAGGCGGATATGGCCCCACGGGTTTACTTGCAGCGCACCCATGTGCGGGCTCTGGAAACGGTTTCCCTGGAAATCTTGCGGCAGTACGCGGTGGACCTGAACTGAAGAGTTCTCACTGCGCCACAGGATAAAGAAAGGCAAAGAAAAGGAAGGGTGACCGCAAATAAAAATGCTCTGTGGCAAGCGTCCCGGCTTGCCCAGAGCGGACCTTGCGGCCTAAACCAACTCACAGGATGAAAATTTGTTGGTGAGCGCGGTATCCTTACCTGCCGGCTGGGCTCTACAGAACAGAGACCGGCATGCTCAGGAGTTAGCTTGCGCTCACTTTCACTTTTCAACAATAGCCATTTCGAGCTCAAATGCGTGAATGGCGTCACGCTATTCCAGTCTTTCCTACTCCCATGCTTCCTTGCATCTTTGCAATCGCTGCAGATTAACACCGGTAACTTTCTTCGGCCGGGTTGTTTAAGGGACTATCAGATCAATCCCTCACTGATACATTTCGAAATCAGCTGACCTGTGGTCTTGCACTCGGCCTTCTTTAGAATGTTTTTCCGATGATTCTTGACGGTATTGGGGGAAATTTTGAGGGTGTCTGCAATGACGATACTGGTTTTTCCCTGAGCCAGTAACCGCAGAATATCATTCTCCCTGTCGGTGAACGGAGATGGGGCCGCCATGGGATTGTTGTTTTCATCGAATACATCGATATTCAGGTAACTTTCGCCACCGAATATATTCAACAATGACAGTTTGTAATTGTTGGCCGTGGTCAGGTGGGTGATATCCGTATGGATACCGAGCGACTTGGCTACACCGTGGGTTTCATCTGTCGCCAGGATCAGAGCCTGGTGGTTGAAAAGTCGGTAGCTGCCATCTCTGGTTTTCAGGCGCGCGCAATAAGATATCTTGTAATTCTTGACCTGTTCCATACCGATATCCCGACTGAGAATGGTAATGGCCGCTTCTTCTGCGCGGGAGACAAACGTCACGTCTTCAGGGTGCACCCGCTCAATGATGCTCTGGATATTGGTATTGGTAGGGGGGAGCCCGAGAATCCTTTCAACCGAATCGCTGACAAACATGGGCTGGTCGACGTTCAGAAAATCGAGCACATAGTAATAGGATGCGCCAGTACTGAACGTGGCTGCAATAAACTGGTCCAGCTGCCGCTGTGGTAAAACGATATCCCGTCGTGCGAAAAAGTCCGGCACATTGCGCCAGGCTCGCTGTATCAGGTTGTGTCCCGGTTGCGACTCGTCTGCCCCCATGGGTACTGCCCTTTTCTTTTTGTTCTGTCTTTATTTTGATTCGAGTTCTGTTTGCGCCGGGTATGCAAGCCGGCGAAAACAGAGCCCGGTATATAGAAAACTTTATTCGCCGTAAAGGCACATTTATCCGGTCAATCAGATCAGCCCTTCGGTAATACAGGTGGCCAGCAGTTGGCTCATATTCTGGCAGCGGGCTTTTTTCAGGATGCGTTTCCGGTGGTTCTTGATGGTGTATTCAGATAGCGCCAGCTCTTTGCCGATTTCGGCACTGGTTAGCCCCTGCGCAACCAGGCGTATGACGGACATTTCCCGTTCACTGAACACTGGTCGAGTGGGCACAGCATCTTCGAGACTACCATCGACCTCCAGGTCCAGATAGGAAGGCTCACCATTCATACCGATTAGGGATACGCGGTAATTATTTTCCGCGGCCAGATGTGAAATATCCGTGTGCACGTTAAGTGCCTTACCGATAGCGCCCTGGGAATCAGTGCTTAGAACAACCGCCTGGTGGTTAAACAGACGATAGCTACCGTCTTTGACTCGAAAGCGGAAACAGTAAGAAATCTTGTAGTCAGTGATTTTTTCTTTGCCGATTTTCTGCTGGAAAATCCGGATGGCGGTGGCCTCGGCACGGGCGACAAAATCCATGTCATCCGGATGTATCTGGTCGAGGATATCCTGAAAAGTGATGGTTTCCAGATCCAGCTCGTGAAGCTGCTCGACCTGTGGGCTGACGTAAACAAGGTCCAGGTCATACAGGTCGAACACATAGTGGTAAAAAGGACCGTTACTAAAAATTGAACTGATCAGCTCATCGATCTTCAGCTGTGCCAGTTCGGTTCTGCGCTTTGCGAACAACTCGCTGCGGCTCTTCCATACACCGGTCAGAAGCTCGGTTTGCGGGCGCTGCCCAAGATCTTCATCAGCCACGGGTGAAGTCCTTTCCTGTTTTTATATCTGGCTTCTGCGGCGTGCTGGCTACGTCTGACTATGGTCATACAGCCGCCGAGCACCCTTATGTGACGGTCATCACAAAATAGTTGGGACTTTTGTATCAGATTTGGCGCGCACTTATCAACATTAATTGGCGTTGGTAGGCAGTCTGTGAGGGCAATTGGCTGTTATGTCAGGAAAGAATGGTTTGTGGGTGTGCAATGAGTTGAGGACGGGTCGGCGGATACCCCCGAAGGAATGGCCCGGCCAATATTTGGGGGCTGGCCGGGCATCGATATCGTGGGGTATTTGGGGGGCTGCCTATAAAGTATGCGGCTGCCGCCCGTCAGGACGGCAGGAAGTCGATGGAGTAATTCAAAGTGGATTTCTCCACATTGGCAGCGCCGAAATTGATCAGGCGGATACGCGCCAGTAGCTTGCGCTCCAGATCTGGATTGTTCAGCTCACTGCTGACCAGGCTCACTGCAGAAATAGTACCGTTGGCCTCGATGACCAGTTTCACCGTTACCTTGCCCGCGAGTGTCGGGTCACGGCGCAGGGCTCGGTTGTAAATCGCGAAGATGGCCCCTTTATTGGCTTCCATGATCTGACGGATGGACTCCTCACCGCGGGTACCGCGCTCGCGACGCGTCTGCTTGGTGCTGGCCTTGGCAGCTTCTGTCGCTTGCGCCACTTCCACCTGGGTAGTTTCGCGACCGGACAATGCAGAGCCGCCCGTATTGCGGCTCAGCTGTCCGGTATTGATGCCGCCGCTGGATGCCTTGGATTGATCACTGATCAGCGAGCGGTCGATCTTTTGTGCCTTGCTGGCGCCACTGGCGAGGCTGTTGGCACTGGCGACTTCGGAGACGTCGAGGCTATCGCGCATATCCATCAGGTCATCCTGCAGCTGCATCAGTCCGCTATTCGCTGCTTTTTCGCGGGCCTTGGCAACCTCTGCGGCCGGCGCCTTCTCGCTAAGCGGTTTCGGTTTTACCGTCTTGATCGGTTCCGGCTTGGGTTTCGGTTTTTCGACCGGCTTCGGTTTTTCCTTTATTGCCTCTTTGGGTTTTGGCTGCTTCTTTTCCACCGGCTTGGGCTTGGGTTTTTCCACCGGCTTGGGAAGCTCTTTCTTTTCCAGAATTACCCGCGCCAGTTGTGGGGGTAGCTTTTCCGCCTGTTCCCGGGTCAGTTCCGGCGCCGGTATAAAAGTGAGCAGTGCACCGATTACCACAAATGCGGCCAATCCGCTTTTCAGGTATTTTTTAAAGCGCTGGTCTTCTTCCTCGGTAGAGGCCCAGGGTAAAACCGAGTTGTAGTAGTGCCACGGCATCAGTGCGGAGCGGCCAGCGGCAGAAGAGTGAGAAGCGAAAGTCGTCATACAGTTGCGCCCCTCCCCTATTGACCGGCAGCCGGTGTGGCCGGGTCCTGTGGCGCCGTCTGGGTAACAGCGAGATCGATATCCCGGTAGTCCGCAGCGGCACAGGTGTTCATGATCTGTTTAAGCAGTGCGTAGGGTACCTCCTCGTCGCCGAGAATGGTCACCGGGCGCCCCACCGCCTGCTTGTCTTCCGGCAGGGGTTCGGCGCGGCTGGCCAGGTATTTGAGTTCAGCCAGCAGCGGTTTGATCTGCTCCTGATCCGCCGCGATGTCGGTTACTTTTGCGATCATCCGGTTGCCCACCAGCAGTTGGTCGCCATTTACCCGCACTACGGTGGTGGTCTCCGGTTTTTCGGTGGAGGTGGATTCCGGGAGCGTAATGGTCTTGTCCGCCTGCAGCACTTCCACATCCGAGGAGTTCACCAGCAGGAAGAACACCAGGATGGTAAAAATATCCATCAGGGAAACCAGGTTCAGTTTTGTCTGTTTATGCCGGCGCTGCTTGCGCCCTTTCAGCTTGCCGCCGATCGTCGCTTTCATATCACTTGCCTGCCAGCTGGTCTTGGGCCTGTTCACCCGGTGCGGGTGCATCGCCGAGAGAAATCTGAGGAAACAGTTCTGCGTCCACTACCGAAGCCGCTACCACCGCGCGGAACGAGCGCGCGGTATCCATGGCTCTCACCAGGGTGCGATAGGGCGTGCCGGGCTCAGAGAGAATGACCAGGTCTTTCTTGTCGATATCTTTTTCCCGCAGGCTGCGCTTCACTTCCTGCAATACATCGGACACCAGCTTGAAATCCGGTTTGCCGTCCCGGTTGGAAATACGCTTTACGCGGATTCCCGCCGGATAGTTGATGTCGATGTAATCGGCGCGCAGCACCAGTTCCAGTTGCCGGTTTTCTTTCTGTTCTTCCACACTGGCATCGCTCAACCCGGGAAGATTGAGGTTGAGTACGGAAATATGGGAGAACACCATATTCAGCAGCAATACGGGTACCAGCACGGTCATCAGGCTCATAAACGAGGTGATGTCCAGATCCGGATCGGTTTCCAGCCTGCGTCGGATAGCCATGGCTCTCTCTTGTTATCTGACTATTTATCGGATTACGTTTTGCGTGTGAGGACGTCCGTTTACGCGGGAGTTGCCGCTTTTGCCGCGGGGCGCGCTGCAGCGTCAGCTTTCTGGCCGCGGGTCAGGGTAATCAGGTTGAGGAACTTCACCCCGGCCATTTCCAGGCTATCGATAATCTCATTGGTTTTGTTCTGCAGCATGGAGTAGGCCAGCAGCAACGGAATCGCAGAGATCAGGCCAAAGGCCGTGGTGTTCATGGCCACGGAAATACTGGAGGAGAGCATGGAGGCTTTTTCGGAGGGATCGGCGTTGGCTACCGCGGTAAATGCCGCAATCAGACCGATGATGGTGCCGAGCAGACCCAGCAGTGTTGCGATATTGGCGAGGGTGGCCAGGTAGTTGGTGCGCTTTTCCAGGCGCGGTACCGCTTCGAGAATACTCTCTTCGATCGCCATCGCGATATTCTCATCCTTGCGCGCATGCTGTGCGGTAGAAATACCGGCGGCCACGAGCTGGCCCATGGGCGCCTTTTCATTCTGTGAGAACTTGAGTGCGGCGGCGAAGTTGCGCTGTTGCATCATGGGCAGAATCTGGCCGTAGGCGCGGCGGTTGGCGAGCTTGGCGCGGGACAGGAATACCCAGCGCTCCACTACCAGCACAATACCGATCACCAGTACCAGCGCGATGGGGTACATGAATGGGCCGCCGGTCTGAAAGAAACGCAGCAGTGTGTTGAAAAATTCCATGGTCAAATCTCCGGGACGTAAAGATTTTTTGTTGTTAAAAAAGAAGAAAACCGGCTGCCAGGCACCCGGCCTTGAAATCGTAATTTGGTTATTTCGCTGGATGGCAGTCGTTGCTGTCGAGCGCTTTGCTTTCTATTCCTCGGACTCTTGCGGCTGCAGCAATTCCATTTCTCGTTTCAGCTCGGAATATTCCTGGTGTCGGAATGTATGACTGATTGCGTCGGGAATAGTACTTTCAATTTTTTCCAGGCTGTTGGCCTGCTTCCAGGGGATGATGTACAACACTTTCGGTTGTTCCTGGCTGCCGATAATGGTGGATTCCAGGGTGATGATTTCACCCTCACCATCCTGCGCAGTAGCTGCAGCGGCGCATAGTAACAGCAGAATTGGCAATCTTTTCACGGGTTACAGCCTCCGTTCCAGGTCCATGATCCAGCCTGCCAGCACCCTGTCTTCCTCATTTTCCAGCGCCTTGGCTTCGCGGTAATGATGCAAGGCCTGTTCCGGTTTGTGCAGGTAAAGATCGTAAAGGATTCCGAGATTGCGGTGGGCCAGTGCGAAATCCGGCCAGCGGGCGAGTGCGTTGCCGTACGCCTCGCGCGCTTCCTCGAAGCGACCGCGGTCGCGCAACAGTGCTCCCAGGGAATTCCACGCGAACACATTGTTTTCGTTAGCGGCTATGGCCTGCTGCAGGCTGTGCTCTGCGGCTTCCGACTGCTCCAGCTTCAACTGCACCTTGGCCAGGTTCAGCCATGCACCGGACAGTTGCGGCCACTGCGCAACCACCTGCTGCATGGTGGATTCCGCAGCGACGTACTGTTGCTGGCCAAACTGGGTGCGTGCCTGGGCGATTGCCTGTTGCGCCGCGGCCGGCACATTGGCGGGGTCCGCCAGGTAGGGATTGGGTCGCAGCACGCGCTCGCCGTTTTCGTCCACCAGCGGTACGGCGGGCTCGGTGGCTTCCGATTCCGGTGTCGACGGGTTGCCCGCACAGGCGGCCAGCAAAAGTGCGCAGCTGACAGCGGCGGCAATATGGACAAAACGCGAGAGTCGTTTCATATCAGTAGGCCGCATCGCTCCACTCCACAGTCGATTCCGGTTTGCGGTAGCGCGCCGGCAGCAGGTTTTCCAGGGACGAGAAGCTGTTTTTCACCCACTCGTCGTAGACACCGTCGGCAGTGCGCTGAACATTGGCCTCGTGCAGTTCGATGGCCTTCTCTTCGAACGGGAAGGCCTGCTCTTCCAGCAGAATTTCGTACTGTTCGAGCTCCAGTGGCCCCAGCCCGTTGGGGCGTTGGGAATCCATCAGGTCGCGGCTCAACTGGCGATAGACCTCGGCGAGGCGGAAGTTGGCCGCGGTGGTGAATTCGGCAATGCCGAAATCCAGCACCTTGCGGTAGTCCGCCACGGTGGCTTCCATTGCCTGTTTTTTGTTTTTCAGGCTCTGCTTGAGCGGCAGGGTAAGCGCCAGCCGGGCAAAGCGCGCATAACTCTGTTCCGCCAGCTCATTGCGCGCGTAAGCAGCGAGATAGCGGCCGCGCGGTTCGGAAACCTTGTTGCCGGCCAGGCTCTGGATCCACAGGTTGCGTTCGCGCTGGTTGCCGGCCTGTTCGTACAGGGTTACGAGCTGGTACTGGGCCTCAAGATTCTGCAGCGCGGGCTCGCGCCATTGCCGGGTGTACTGGGAATAGGCATCGATTGCCTGCGAGGTCTTGCCGGACTGCTGGTACAGCTCCGCGGCCATATACAGGGAATCGCGACGCACCGCAGGGCTGGGATCCTTGGCTGCCATGGTCATCAGCTCGCCGGCAGCGGCGTCGGGCATATCCAGTCCCTGATAGATAGCCACCGCTTTCGCCGCCAGCGAAGGCGTCAGCTTGTGGTCCGGGTAGTACTGGCGGAAATCGGCCAGTTCGCTGCGTGCCTGTGGCCAGCGCTGCAGGCGTACCAGCTGGGTAATGGCATCGTACTGGGCGGTGGCGGCAATGGACGAGCGGCCGCTGTTGCGCACGCGCAACAACAGCGCAATGGCTTCTTCCGTGGGCGCCACGAATTCCATGCTGTCGGTGGTCAGGTGTACCTGCTTGAGAATGATCTCGGCCTGCTTGTAGATAGAGGACTGCAGGCGGTCGCGGGTGTTCAGGTATTCCGGATCCGTGGAGGCCATACCGGCGAGCAATTGGGTATAGGCGGTCTCCGCGGCGGCGAAGTTGTCGATTTCGAAATAGCTGTGTCCCAGCAGCATCAGGATACTGCGGCGCTGCTTGGCGTCGGGTGGCGGTTGCCAGCCCGCGGCTTTTTCCGCTGCGGCAATGGTTTCGGCGTGACGGAACTGTTCGAACAGGTTGTGTGCGGCGTCCAGCTGCACCGCGAGTGCGCGCTGATCCTGCGGCCAGGTATCGGCAAAGCGCAGGCTGGTTTCGGTTTTCCTGTCCAGCCACAGGTTGGCTTGTTCCGGGTGCTTTTCCTGCTTGTGCATTGCACCGGCCATCAGGATGGCCGCGTAACCTGCTTCGGTGGCTTCCGCGGGCGCCTTGCCGGTTTCCTCGGCAAAGTCCCACGCCACCCGTCGGTAAGCGCCAAATGCTTGCGCATACTGGCCCGCTTCGTTCAGGCTTTCCGCCATCAGGAAGGTAAGCTGCGGGGTTTTTTCGTCGTCGGGGAACGTCTGCGTGAACTCCCCGTACAGTGCTGCGGCGCTCAGGAAGGCCGCGCGGGAATCCTGCGATGCCTTGGCTGCTGCTTTAGAATTGCCCCTGCTCTTGGAGCCCTCGAGGGCGAGTGCCTGGGCTCGGGCGTGGTCAAACCGGGCCAGCTCTTCCAGCCACGGTTTCAACTGGGATTTCAGCTGTTCACGCTGGCCGTCGTCGGCGGCGGCCCAGTACTGGCTGCGGATACCGTAACGGGTGACAAACGCGCGCTTGGCCGGGATGACCTCGCTGGGAAAATTGCCCTGCTGCAGAATTTCCACCGCGCGCACATGCATGTGCGGCGCCTCGCGACTCTGCGGGTAGCGCTCCACGAATGCGAGGAATGTCTGTGCACCATCGCGATAGCGCTCGCTCTCGGCGTACCAGTCACCGAGACCGCGATACAGCAGATGGTGGTAGGAGCGGGGTCCAGACCCGGGGGTAAAGGACTCGATCACCTCGGCACCGCCCAGGTAATTGAAGCCGAGTGCGAGTACACGCAGGGTGTCGTCTGCCAGTCGGCGCTCGCCTTTTTCCAACTGATCCAGCGGACGTGACTGCGGCTGGTTTTCTGCCAGCAGATCATCCATCAGAACCAGAAAGGTCTCGCTGGAATCCCGGTAGCGGGCGTCCTTGAACTGGCTCCAGCCGAGCATATAGCGTGCGTTGCGCGCAAACGGGGTATCGCCCTGGGCAAGTACCGCTGCAAAGTCCTGTTCTGCAGCGCGATAATTCTTGCGTCCGAACGCGGCTTCACCGCGGCGAAATAGCGCCTCGGCAATAAACGGCGAGTCCGGTGCGGCGGCGACGATGTTTTCCAGCGCCGCCAGCGAACCCTGGGTATTGCCATCCAGGGAGCGGGCGCGGGCCAGTCGATAGGCGAGGTAGTCGTCGTCGGCGGAAGTCTGCAACAGGGCTTCGTAATGTCGCACCGCCTCCCCGTAGGCCACCGCCATTTCCGGGTTGTCTTCCTGCAGCTGTTCCAGTCGTTCCATATTGAGGTCTGCCAGACGCAACTGGATCTGGCGACGGGTCTTTGGATCGGTATTGGAAGCGAGTGCGTTTTCGTAGCTCTCGATCAGTTCCGGCAGCTCGACCTTGGGCACGACCACATAGGGCTCGGGCGCGAGGTTGGTTGCCGGCAGGTCCGCCAGGGTGGTGCCGGCCTCAAACTGGCTGGCACAGCCGCCCAGCAGTGCGCTGGCGCAAACCGCCAGCGCGAGTATTTTTTTGTGGGGAAAATTGCGGGCGTGATTGCGCGACGAAAGGGACTTCACGACTCTTCCTCCGTCTGCGCAGGACTTTGCGTGGCCTGCTCCGGGGTTTCGCTCACAGGTTTCGGGCGGTCAGTTTCCTGCGTCGAGGATTCGTTTGCCTGACCTGGATTTTCGGGCTCTGCCGCAGGGCTCTCCATTGCCGCAGGAGGGGAGTCGCTTACCGATTCCTCTTCTGCCTGGGGGAGCTGCGGGGGCAGGTCGTACATACCCTGTACCGCCGCATCCTGAATGCGTGCAATGGACAAACGCGCGTGCGCCATATATCCCTCAACCCGCACCTTGGCTTGGTCCAGCGCGGTGCGCATGTCCTTGCGGATGCTCGCTTCTATTGCTGCACTGGCGCGCTCGATGGCGTCGGATTGTTGCGCTATGCGCTGGCTGGCACTGTCGATACCGCCGGCCAGCAGGTTCAGTTGCGGCGCCTCAGCGGCGATGCGGGCGACGCTGCGCTGGCGGCGCGCAGCGTCGATCAGCTGTTCTTCCAGCATTGCGATGGACTTGCGCTTCTGCCACAGGTTTTCGTGATATTGCTCGGCGGCCTGCCACTGCAGTATGCCGCGTGCGCGGGCCAGGGTCTGGCGCTGGTAGTTGCTGGTTTTTCCGGCATTGCTGAGGTTTTGATAGCGGGCTTCTGCAGCGCGCAGCATATCCAGAAATTCTGCGTTCTCACCGCCCGACGCTGCCAGCATGGCGAGGCCGTCCTGCTGTTGTTCAATCCGCGCGAGGCTCGCTTTCAGAGTCGCCAGCTCCTGCTCGGCAATCTGCACCTGTTGATCGTACTGCGCGCTGTCGTGTTGCTGGACAATGGCGATACGGCGCTGTTCGCGCTCGTCGATCAGGTTGTCGAATTCCGGCAGTCGCTGCTGCCACTGATCCAGCACCTGCTTCAGGTGGCGCAGGTCGCGCAGCTCGGACAACTGCAACTGCAGGCGGTCGCTCTGCATCATCTGCTGCAGGTATTTGCGGTTGATGCGCATGAACGCCGGCATTCTCGCATCTTCCAGCCAGCCGTAGCGGCGCAGATCGATATTCTCTTCCACATCAATTTCGGCAAACTGCAGGCGATCCGACGCCTGATACAGGTTGTCCAGGTCGCTCAGTGCCTGCAGATACTTTTGCTCCGCCGTTTCATAGGCCTTCAGGGCCAGTTTCGGGCGACGCAGCATTTCGTAACTGAATGGCAGTGCCAGCAGCGCTTCCTGTACTTCGGGCGAGAGCGGATTCTGTTGGATCAGGTAACTCAGCGCATCCACCGCGCGCTGGTATTCCTCCCCGTTGACCGAGGCCCAACCGAGGCCGAGCAGCGCCTGCGGAGACCAGGGGGTATCCAGGCGTACACTCTGGAATTCCTGTGCCGCGCCGGCGTAGTCGTTGTTCAGGGCCAGTGCATAGCCGGCGCCAATACGCGCCTTGTCGCGCAGGATACGCAACTCGTCATCCGCGTCCGGATACTGTTCCACTAGCGACGCAGCGCGGCGGTATTCATCGGCTGCCGCGGAAAGCTGTTGCTGGCGCGCCAGAGCGGCGGCGAGATTGCTGTGGCCCAGCACCTGTTGCGCAACCGGCAGCGTAGCCATGTCCAGCAGGGTTCGCGCCTGCTCCAGGTCGCCGCTGCGGATGGCGAGATTGAGCGGCAGGTCGGACTGGTGCATTGCACCGGACTTTTCCAGCTGCAACGCCGCGGTATCCCAGTTTTGCTGGCGGTAATTGAGTTCCGCCAGTTTCAGCCAGGCAATCTCGCGAAAGCGCGCGATGCGCTGACGATTACTGTCATCCGCAGTTTTCTGCAACTGCTGTTCAAACAGTGCTGCGGCCTGGCGCTCCAGTCCGAATGCGAGGCTGATACCGCCGCGAATCAAATCGGCGTTGTCTTTGTGATGGACAATATCGCCGCGCAGGTCGGAGACCATCAGGGTACTCAGGGCATCAAAGGTGTTGCCCTGGAAGTAGTGGTAGAGCGCGGTTCCGTAGCGCATATCCTGCGCCTGCTGGAATTTCTGTGTGCTGGCGGCGGGCTCTGCGATTTCCGCGGCCCGGCCGTTGTCTTCGCTCGTGTCCTCGGCACTGGCGCACAGCGGTGCGCTGGCGACGATGGCGGCCAGGGTCAGTGCCAGCGGAGATTTTCTGATAACAGCGGAGAACGACATGGCGGCCTCAGGGGGCGGGCCACTGAACGACGGTAAACTCCGGCTGTTGTTTGCCGCCGGAATCGGAAATCCGCAATTCGATCACGGCGGGTTCGTCGGTCTTGGCCAGTTCCAGTGTGGCGGCGCGTTTGTAGGGCCGTTGTTCTGGGCCGATACCGGTAAAGAAGGCGGTGATGGTGTGTTCACCGGATTTGAGGTTGCCCTTGAACAGGGGCTGTATGCCTCCGCGGAACAGGGCCTTTTTCTGGTGTTCGGTATACAGGTGGGTTTCCACCAGTTTGTTGTCGATATGCAGTTTGACCGAGTCCAGATCAAAGAAGTGGCCCACGTCCATGGACAGGTATACCGCCACCTGGCTCTGTGCCGGGAACAGCAGGTCCTCTTCCAGTACCAGCAGGTCCCGGTTCAGTTTCAGCACCTCGCGCTTGAGACTTTCCAGGTCGCCCTCGGGGAAGTCCTCGCTCTGGGCCACGGAGCCACCTGCAAAAATCAGGGAAATTAGGGCCAGGATCGGGCCGAGATGACGCGGGGAAAACATGTTGAAACCTTAAACTCCTTGGTCGCTGGGTGGACGATTATGTCACGATGCCTCGTTCCGGTTGTGACAAAGTTGGCAATTACTGTTGCAGCCCACTGGTAAAGAACATCCGGTGATTGGCGTCGATAACAATTGCCTCAAATTGGGGCAGGCCTTCGATCAATGCCATTCCTTTTTGCTTGCCGAGCACGAATACGCTGGTGGAAAGCGGGTCCGTATCAAATCCTTGTGGGCCGATCACGCTGACACTGATCAGCTTGTTGCTATCGCTGGCGTTGCCACTGGAATCCGTTTCTGCGGGTTTGCCCGTAGCCGGATTGAAAATGTGATGCACGCGGTGATCGTCGCTGTCGATAAAAAAGCGCTCGTAATCTCCCGATGTGGAGATGGCAGTATTCTCCAGGGGAATAACCGCAGCATTTTTTGACCGGTCGCGGGGGTGACGAATACCGATCAGCCAGGGCTTACCGCGCTTGTCACCCAGCAGCCGCGCATCGCCGCCGGCGCTGACGCTGGCATTTTGCACACCGTACTGTTGCAGGATTGCCACGGCGCGATCCACCGCATAACCCTTGGCGATTCCACCGAGATCAATTTTGGTACGCTTGTCTAAAAATGCGAGCTTGCGGCTTTCACGGTCGAGGCTGATATGTCGGTAGTTGACCGAAGGTAATAGCTCTTGCGTGGTTTCCCGATCCGCTTTTTCACCTTTGCGAAAATCGTACAGGCTGCCCAGGGTGGCATAGGTAATATCAAAAGCGCCCTGGGTCTTTTTGCTGTACCACAGGGACTTATCCAAAATCGATGCCAGTTCCTGCGAGATATCCACAGGCCCTTGTCCGGCCTGTCGGTTTACCCGGGACAGCTCGCTGTTTTCCTTGTACGGCGAGAGCGCGGCATCGATGCGACGAAATTCTTCCATTACCGCATTGGTTATGGTCTCAGCGGTTGCCCCGTTTTCATACCAGAACTGCAGGTGCACTTCGGTGCCCATAATCGCCTGCTTGTCGTAGTGCCAGCCATCTTGCTGCGCTTCAGCGTGGGAGAGGCCGGTGCACAACAGGCTGGCAAGCAGGGCAAAAATACGGGCGAGGGACATCGTTAATTCTTTTCAGGTAATCGCGTTATCGGATCGGCGCAAATGCGGTCAGGCTGTCCATCAGGCTGGCGTTACCCAGGCCGTGATTGGGGAACAGGCTGGCAAAGCTACCCTGTTCACCGTGCAGGGCCATGTAGTTCAGCACCACTGTCTGCACCAGCTGGTTGACGTTGTTGGCAGCCGGGCTGCCCGCGGTCTCCACATCCCCGGAGGGGCGCATATAGCCCAGCTGCTGATGGCGCGCCTGTTCGTCGGCGCTGCCACCGAGCAGGGTGGGTCGGCCGGCAGGATTGTAAACCAGGAAGTAGGACGCGGCAGTTTGTTGATTGTCCCCGGTCCAGACACCTTTGCCACGGCCCTCGACGGAATCGTCGATCATGCCGTTACTGAAAACCGAGCCGTCGCTGAATACATACACCATCAGCGGCTGGCCGACGCGCGCGGCGTACTCCAGGCAGGCGCCGATACAGCGTCCCGCGCGCAGGTCGCGCAGCTCGCCGGTTGCGCGGTCGCCGGTGTGATAGTCATAGCCGCCCATGGTAATGGTGCCGGCACCGGCATAACCGTTGACCACCAGCTTCATGGTGGAAGCGGCTTTCTGAAATTCGCGATCACCGAAGAATTCATCGGAGCTGAAAATCCCGGCGGGCCCGACGATATCCGGGTCCAGGGCCGGGTCCAGTGCGCTGGGGTTACCGAAGCGGTCGGCGAGGTCGGCACTTTTCATATAGCCGCATTTCACCAGGTCCTTGATCACCGCATCGTTGCTCACCCGGGTGTTGACCTTGCCCAGCTTGGCATTGGAAATCCGGTACATGGATTCCATCACCGCAACTGTATCTTCCTGGCTCAACAGGCCCACCAGGTCTCCTACATCGACCAGTCCGGTGACATCGGAAGGGCGGTCGATCTTGGTGGGACGAACTTCCGCGTTGATCAGATCCGCCGGCGCCATGGAGTTGCCACCGGATTCGCTGGTCTGGGAGCCGATAAGAGCGAGCAGTGATCCATTGGCGCCCGCGCGGTTAATGCCGTACATGGGGTTGTGGGGATTGTTGCCGGTGTCGTTTTCCGAGCGCGCCGGAATCACCGCGCCGTTGATGGCGTTGGCAGTGCCCGCAGCCACTTTTTCCAGGATACCGCGCAGCATCTGGCTGTCGCTGTGGAAAGCGAGGCCCAGATCCTGATTAACGAAGGAATTGCCCGCAGCGTCTGTCAGCGACGGCAGCATGTCCCCGGGCAGGCCCTGTTTGTTGTAGCCGGACGTGCTGAGGAAATCCAGCTGCCCGCCCTGCTTGCCCACCAGCACATTGGAGCCCGCAATATTCGCACCCCCCGCCAGATCAAAACAGATAAACGGAATCTTGCCCGCGCCGTTGGCACTCACTCCGCAGGTAGCGCGCATCGCCTCCAGATCTGAAGACAGGGCCGCCTGCGCCGAGCGCGGATTGGCAAACAGGCTGAAGACAGAGCCACCCAGCACCGTCGCCATACCTGCGCGAAAACCCTGGCCGAGAAAATCCCGTCGGCTCACCGGACGATGGTGATCCGGATGACGCAGTGGTTGGTCCAATCCAAAATGTTTTTTCTTGCTCATGGCTGTTCCGGGATCCCGATAATTCGGATTAGTCCGTTTATAAAAATGTGTTGCGGTGCGGCTGCCTGGGACAGCTCACAACTTTTCTGCGTATCGTAAGCAGCATTTCCCCGAAGACTCCGCACCAGGGGCAAGCGTTACCCACCTGGCAAACATTTGCCGACAGGTTGTTTGCCAGGTGGGTAACGCTTGTCCCGCCCCTTACGGAGCACAAAACCTACGAAGTGCTCAGTGAATCAAAATCATCGCACTACCCATCGCCGCCGCGCAGGTCGCTTTCACGGTGGTGGGTGTGCGATCCGCGTCGCAGCCGCTGCCGCACGCCGTCATGGTATCGATCAGACTGTCCAGCTCCGCGCGTACCGCACTCTCGTCCGGTGCTGTCGCCAGCTGCGCGGTGTGGCCGCCCACCGCTGCGGGCCAGGCAATCGGCCGGCCGAGCAGGTTTTCCAGCAGCGGATCGATCACCTGCGCGCGCTCAGCGGCAGTATCGAACGCTTCGCCGGCACCGGCCGAGAAATCGAAGCCCGGGAAATAGCTGGCGCGGGCACTGGTATCGTCCACCAGCGTGCTGCAGTACTTCACCGCCAGCTGGGTAATACCCATCTGCTGGGCCGCGAGGAATCCGCGAATATCCGCTTCCACCGGCAGCTGCTGCTTCACCTTCTGCCAGGTTTCCACCACAGCCGGGTGCGTGCTGGAAACCCCGGTCGCTGCGGACAGTGCCGCGTGAATCTGCTCGAAGCGGCGGATACCGATGCGCGGTTGCGGCGTCAGGTCTGCGGGCGCCGCGGGTGCTGCCGGTGTAGCTTCCACACGCACGAATTCCTCGTCGCCGAGACGCTCGAAGGTCAGGAAAAACTCGTCCGCAGTGGGGCCTTTTTCCAGGGTGATGATGGTGCCCAGCGGAGACAGTTGTTGACCGGTTTCCGCATCGTATTCCGCCGCGGTCACGGTAGTGTCCAGATTCGCCCAGGACTGGCCGACAACAGCCTCGCGACCGTTGATGCCGATACGCATGCCCTGAATGATCACGCCGTCGGGAGAGGCGCCGTCTTCCAGGGAGATGAACTTGGGTTCGCTGAACAGGTAACCGTGGTTGTCGTACTGCTGAACCTCAAACATCACGTACCCCTGGGGTACACCGGTCTGCTCCTCCACCTTGAACAGCAGCAGGTATTTCTCACCCACGCCCGCTTCGTAATTGGTCAGGATGTCGTCCTGGGTCAGTGCCCGCGAATGGATGGCCAGCAGGCGGATGGAGCCCTGCCATACATTGTCGCCGGACACCTCGCTGCCCAGTGCCAGGGCAAAGGTGTCGTCCCAGGTGGACAAGAGTCCCGCGGCAACCGGATCTGCATCGCCGGTGAACTCGCCGTTTACATACAGGCGGCGGCCGTTGATCGGGTCGAAGGTGGCCACCACATGTTGCAGTGTTGCCTGGGCGCGCTCGGCCATATCGTCGGTAATCAGCGCGGGCATACCATCGGCATCGGTACTGGCGTCGTTGCGATTCTGGAAGGTGTAGTTGTACATCGCCTGGCCGAGGGTGAAGTTGCGGATATCGTTGCCACCGGAATAGCTGACGATCCGCGCGGGACCTTCCTGCACCACATTGGCCGGGGCAACCCACGCCTCGATGGAATACTCGCCGGTGCCGGTGAGGGTATCGAACAGGCGTTTACTGCTGGTAGTGGACGCCTGTGCCTTGCCGCCATTCAGCTGGATACCCCAGGAGCCGAGCCACTCCACATCGCCAGACAAGCTGAGGTCGATGGCGGGATTGACCCCGGAAGTGTCGTAAGCGGTGGTGCCGCTGCCGGACTTGAATTCGTACAGGGCGATGGCGTTGTTCTCGATACGGCCGCCGCCGCTGGAGACGATGCCGTCGGTCAGGTACAGCGCCTTGCTGGTGACCCAGTTTGGGTCCACTTCTGTTACCGCAATACCGTCGACAAAGTTCCTGATGGCTGCGGCCATGGTATCCGCGTTTTCGGCACAGTCGCTCCAGCAGTTGTGGAAGTCATTGCCGAGGCGCACCACAAAGCGGGAGTTTTCCGGGTTATCCAGATCCATCCGCGCCTTGGATGCCTCGTAGGCCTGGTCAATATCGCTGCTGGCGAAATAGGGCTGTTGCGCGGTTTCCGCATCTTCGCTGTGGCAGCTTGCACAGTACTCTTGCAGCAGCGGATAGACGGTGGTGGCGAAATTGCCGCTGGATGCGGGGAAGCTCTTGCTGGCGCCTACTTCGCGCTCGGTGGGTGGCGTCAGGGTAACGGTGCTTGCCACGGAGCCCGCCGCTGCGGCCCATTCCTCGATGTAGTTGGTGATGATCTCACCGCAGGTATCTGCATTTGCCAACCAGCAGTTGTGGCCACTGACCACTTTGGTGACGAGTCGCGAATCCTCCGGGCTGCCAAGATTTACCAGATCGCGCCCTTCGCCGTGGGCCAGGTTGATATCGTCGCCGCGCACAAAACGCGGGCTCTGGTTGCCTTCGACGTGACAGCTACCGCAGCGATTTTCCGCGGCGAGATTGTCCCAGATATAGCGTTTGTAATTCTGGACGTCTTCATTTTCCGGGGCGGGGCCGGAGTAACTGGTATCGCCGGAATCCGGGTTGGTGTCGGGCAGGGTCTCGGTGGACTGGCCGCTGCCGCCGGAACATGCGACGAGCAGAGCGGTGCTGAACGCGGTGGATAACAGTAGGGTTTTTTTCAGCTGCGGTTGTGTAAGCAATGCGTGCAGGTTTGCAGCGGACAGCAGCAGCGACTTAAGTGTGCCAGCGGATTCATAGTTCATTGCATTATTCCCCCGCACAGTAAACCGCAGCGTCTGCATAGACCTGCTTCAGCTTGTAGCCGTTGCCGGTAAAGCTGTCGGTCATGCTCGCGATGCGATTGCGGTCTGCGCTGTCTTCCGGTGCGCGCAGGCAGACCTGCTCGAATACTTTGGTGACCTGGCACTGGGCGAAGGCCTCGCTGTTGGCCAGTTCCCGTCCCATGGATTTGGCGCCATTGCCCGACCCGGGCAGCGCGCTGCTCCAGCCCAGATGCATGTTTGGTCCCTCGCGCCAGTAGTTGTCCCATTTGTCATCGGGGATCACGAAACCATAGGGAAAGGTGGCACTGTTGATGTGGTTTTTGGCCTTCACCCGGGTGCCGGTTGCGGGGTCGGTATCGCCGCTGCGGTTGTAGTCCAGCTGGCCGTCTTCCCCGGTAGGGTCGTTTTCCACGTCGTACACGTAGTCGTAGTAGGCAAATGCCTGGGCCATGGGGTCCATACCGCTGTGGCAGCCCACGCAATTGTTCTGGAACACGCGGCTGTCACCACCGGGACTGCGACTGACATCCTGGCGGATGCGATCCGGTGGGCGCGATGTATCGTGTACCTGTTCCAGGTCGCGGCACAGGTGATTCATCAGCGTGAAGCGGAACATGGCGCGGTTGGTGCCCGCGTAGAAGAAGGCTTTGGCTCCCCCCCGTGTGGTCATCACGCCGGCAGTCGCATCCCCGGGCAGGCCGGTTACCGAGGACTGGGTGTGGCGTTCGAGCGCGGTCTGCAGCGGGTAGCCGCTCTGTTCCAGCGCGGCATAGTGCGCGTTATCGCTATTGCTGTAGCCGGGTAGCCCGAGGCCGGAAGCGCCGGTATAGATGATGTCGCCGGAGAGGATTTCCCGGAAATCCACCTCGTCGCGCACCATACCGATCACCGTCGCCGTGTAATCGTTTAGCGGAGCGAAGTTGTCCCCGTCGCGATTGGTCCAGGGAGTGACCAGGTTTTTCAGGGTCACATCGTAGAAGGCATCGTTTTCCATCGCCCGGTAGGCTGCCGAACCGGCATTGCCGTTAGCGATATCCTCGGCCATTGCCTTGAGGACATCGACGCTCGGTTTGACTCCGGTGATACGGCTGTGGATCTGCGCGGCCTGCTCCTGCGGATCGGCAATAGCAATTGCACTGAGCGAGGCGCTGAAACAGGCGGTCGCCGCGAGCAGCATGCGCGCAGCGGGCGATTTAATTTTCATGGGCTGGTTCGCGTAAGGTTCTTTACCACGCGGGTAATGCCAGCGCAGTATTTTTTATGTCTTGAGACCGGTCACTGATACTAAAGAAAGTGGGGTGATTGGCTAGCGGTAAAAATTTAAATCGTGTTCTGGTTGGCAAAAACCGTGTGCACCGCTTGAGAGAATACGGGTCAACCGAGAGAATCGCACCCATTACGCTTGCCCTGTTATGTGGGACGTTAGTCCAGTTATGGTGCCGCGGCGACGGTGAGTAACCACTGCGAAACGAATAAAAATGCGGTAAGGGCCAAGCCAAATTGAGGGTATATTCTTGAATAAATTCTATACGCTGGCCGGTGGGCTTGCGGCTTTGCTATTGCTCGCCGGTTGTTCCGGTGGCAGCGGTGAAAGCTCCGGCCTCGGTGGCGGTGATCAGGCTGAGGATCCGGTGGTCGTGGACTACCCGGTGGTCTATGTGCGCCGCACACTGAACCGCGACGAAGACGATATGCTGGTGACCAGCGACCTCTATGCACCCTCTACCTTCAATCCCGGTGCCGAGCTGGTGATGCGCGATCGCGCCACCGCCTCGGCCCCCGAGCGTGTGCTTACCGAAAACCTTTTTGTCAGTGATGAAGCTGCCGGTATCGTGTTCGAGGGCGGCTATGACGTAAAAGATCTGGCCGTATCCGCCGATGGCGCGCAACTCGCCTTCGCCATGCGTGCGCCGGATATCGAAGGGCTCGACGATGACGAGCAGCCGAGCTGGAACATCTGGCTATACGATTTTGAAACCGCGCAGCTGACCCGCGCCATCCAGTCCGACCTGATCGCCGAGGAGGGAGACGATATCGCACCGGCGTTCCTCCCGGATGGCCGCCTTGTTTTCACTTCCACCCGCCAGCGTCGCTCACGGGCACTGTTGCTCGATGACAACAAGCCGCAGTTCTCCGCGCTGGCAGAAAATCTCGACGAGCCCGCTTTCGTGTTGCATGTGATGGAAGCGGACGGCACCGATATCCAGCAGATCTCCTACAACCAGAGCCACGACCTGTCCCCCACCGTGCTGTTCAATGGCCGCATCCTGTTCAGTCGCTGGGACAATATGGGTGGTGTGGACCGGCTGAGCCTGTACACGGTCAAGCCGGATGGTACCGACCTGCAGTTTCACTACGGCTACCACAGCCAGGCCACTGGCACCGGCAGCGGGCCGGACCCGATTCCCGCCGCATTCAGCAAGCCCCAGCAGATGCCGGACGGACGCATACTCGTCACCCTGCGCGCGCCGGAGGGGATTACCTACGGCGGCGATATGGTAGTAATCGATGCGGAAAACTTTACCGAGGCCTACAGCGAGCCCGAACAGCAGGGCGTGTTGCAGGGGCAGGAATCCCTGTCCGTCGAGCAGGTGATTACCGACGGCGGCCTGTCACCCCACGGCCTGTTTGCCAATGCGTGGGCGTTTCACGACGGTACCAGCCGCCTGCTGGTGAGCTGGAGTGAGTGCCGGGTGATCGATCCGGAAACAGAGCTGCCGCAACCCTGTACCGACGAGTGGCTGGCGACACCGGACATCGTGCCTGCGGATCCCCTGTACGGCCTGTGGATTTACGACTACCGCGAGGGCACTCAGCGCCCGATCATCCAGCCGGTTGAAGGGCAGATGATCAGCGAAGCGGTCACCGCGGATACCCGCCCGATTGCGGAATTTATCCCCCAGCCGATTCCCGGGATCGATATCGACCGCGACCTGTTCGATGAGGGCATGGCGATTCTGGATATTCGCAGTGTGTACGATTTCGACGGTGTTGCCGCGGTGGATATAGCGGCGCTGGCAGATCCGCTGCAGACCACTGCCGCAGAACGCCCCGCACGATTCCTGCGCGTCGTCAAAGCAGTGGGTGTTCCTGATCGCGATACCCTCGATTTCGATCGCTCCGCTTTTGGTCGCAGCCGCGCCCAGTTGATGCGTGAGATTATCGGCTATACCCCGATCCAGCCCGACGGTTCGGTGCGGGTTAAGGTCCCGGCGGACATGCCACTGGCTATTTCCGTGGTGGATGCCAACGGCCGTCGCATCGTCGGTCGCCACAATAACTGGCTGCAATTCCGCGCCGGTGAGATCCGCAAATGCCAGGGCTGTCACAGCGGCGACAGCGAGGTGCCCCACGGCCGTACCGACAAAGAGCCGGAATCCGCGTGGGCAGGTGCGCCCACCAGCGCCGCTCCGTTCGCCAACACCGAGCCGGCACTTACTGCGGATATGGGGGAGACCATGGCGCAGCTGATGGCGCGGGTGGCCGGCCATCCCGTTCTGGATGGCGACCTGAAATTTGCCGACCTGTGGACCGACCCGGCGCTGCGGGAAAAAGACCCGAGCAGTGAACTGTTGACCAGCGATCTGCCGACCCCGGCGCCCACCAGTCTCGCCTGCCAGAGTGAGTGGACCGCGGATTGCCGCACCGTCATCCACTACCCCGAGCATATCCAGCCGATCTGGGATCTGCCGCGGGAGATCACCGATGCGATGGGCAACGTGATCGATGATCAGACCTGTACCAGTTGCCACAGCAACCGCGATGCCGCCGGCATGGCGCAGGTGCCGCCGGGACAGCTGGACCTGAGCGCCTCCCAGTCCGGGGTAAATACCAATTTCAGCACCTCCTATGTGGAGCTGATCTTCGATAACCCTACCCAAGAGCTGCGCGACGGAGCGGTACAGAATGTGCTTGTACAGGATACCGATGACGACGGTAACCTGCTGTTCGAGACCGATGAAGACGGTGAGCTGATTTTGGATGCCGATGGCAACCCGATTCCTGTTATGGTTACCGTCGACATTGAGCGGATCATGGATACGGCCGGCGCCAACGCCAGTCGTTTCTTCCGCGTCTTTGAAGCGGGTGGCGTCCATGCAGGTGCGCTGTCCGCAGCGGAATTGCGATTGATTTCAGAGTGGCTGGATATCGGTGCGCAGTATTACAACAACCCCTTTGATGCACCGGTCAACTGAACAATGAACAGGCAGCCCGGAAACAGGATTTCCAATTTGGCGCTATTGCTGGCAGGACTCTTGAGTGTTTCCCTGGTCCAGGCGCAGACAGACACGGAAGAACAGGCAAGCGGAGAAACCCCGGTAACCGAGAGCTTCTCCGCGCAGCAGTTTGGTGATCGCGCACCGCAGCAGCTCCCCTTCGACACCGAAAAAGTATTTGTGGGTGCCGAATTCCTGAACCTGTACACCGGCCCCGGGCGCGGATATGTCATCGACCAGGTGGTGGAATACGGCGAGCCGTTATGGCTGTTGAAACGCCGCACCGACTGGGTCAAGGTCATGACCCGCACCGGCAAGATGGGCTGGGCAAAAATTGCCGACCTGGATGCGGTGTACGGTGTGGAAGGTGAGCAGGTGGTGGTACCCGCTCCCGGCGTAGATGACGCCCGCGACCGCGGCGTGCGCTTCGGCTTTACCTACGGTGACTTCGAAGGTGCGAATTCGCTGGGAATTTCACTGGGTTACCGCTTTACCGGCAATATCTCCGCGGAGCTGCGTGCTGCGCAAACCATCGGTGCCTATTCCGATAGCCAGACCTACCAGGTCGCTCTGTTACACAAGCCGTTTCCGGAGTGGCGGCTCTCGCCGTATTTCATGCTGGGTACCGGGATCAATATCACCTCGCCCAACGCCACAATCGTCGCCACCGAAGACCGTCAGGACACCACCATGCTCAGCGGCATCGGCGTCACCACCCACTTATCCCGCCGCTTTGCCCTGCGCGCGGAAGTTGCCAATCACTACCTGCTCACCTCGCGGGAAAATAATCAGGAGATAGTCGAGTGGAAACTGGGCTTCGACGTATTCATGTAACACTCGCTGGCCTGTTGCTGGCCGCGAGTGCTTCTTTCGCCAATATTGCCAGTGCTCAGGGTGATGCGACGATTGACGAGATCATCTCGCCGGATCTGGAGCGTCGTGAAATCCGCGAGGCGGAAATCGACAGCGAGGACTTTGAAGTTACCGTCTACTGGGGCGGTATCATGAGCGTGGAGGATTTCGGCAGTAACCGCATGATCGGCGGCAGCCTGGCCTACCACATCAATGAAGATTTCTTTATGGAGGCCGCCTACGCGCAGACCGAACTGGGCGAGTCCAGCTATGAGCGCCTGAGTGGTTCGGCCCCGCTGCTGACCGAAGACGAGCGCGATCTCAGCCTGTACAACCTGTCGCTGGCCTGGAATTTCCTGCCCGGCGAAATCTTTATCCTCGATCGGTGGGCGCTGAACAGCAACCTTTACCTGATCGGTGGAATCGGCAATACCAGCTTTGCCGACGAAGAGTATTTCACCTACAACGTCGGGGTGGGGGTGCGCATGTTGACCAAGGACTGGCTGACGCTGCGTTTTGATGTGCGCGACCACATTTTCGAGCACGAAATTTTTGGTGAGCCGATTACCACCAACAACCTTTCCGCCCAGCTGGGTGTTTCCATTTATTTCTGATCGCAGTGAATTTCACAGAAAAACAACTGAGAAAACCGGAGAATTCCAATGCGTAAACTGATTGCCGCTCTCTGCACCAGTGCCGCCCTGCTCGCGGGCGCACCCGCTTCCGCCAACGTCCCGGCAGCAGACTTCACCCTCGCGTCCCTGAAAGACGGCAACCTCAAACTGAGCGAACAGCGCGGTGAAGTGATCATGCTGAACTTCTGGGCCTCCTGGTGCGGTCCCTGCCGTGAAGAGATGCCGCTGCTCAATGACCTGCACGCGCGTTACGAGCCCGTGGGTTTCCAGGTATGGGGTGTCAATGTCGATGCCAACCGCGAAGATGCGCAGGCGATGCTGAACAAGATTCCGGTAGAGTTCCCGGTACTGTTCGACTCCCAGAGTGATGTGAGCAAGCTGTTCGGCGTGGAAGCCATGCCGAGCTCCGTATTCATCGATCGCGACGGTAAGGTGCGCTACGTGCACAAGGGCTACCGCAGCGGCGACGAAGCGGAGTACAAGAAAATCATCAAGGAACTGATCCGGGAATAAGCCATGTACAAGCGCGCGCTTCTGCTGTTGCCACTTCTGTTGCTGGCAGGCTGTGAAACCATGATGCCGGATCCCTGGGTAAAGCCCTATGAGCGGCATTACCTGGCGGACCCGATCATGAGCTTTGAGCGGGATCCGGTGGCAGCGGGTTATATGAACCATGTGTACGAAGCGCGTGAGGCTGCGCGGGGCGCGGAAGGTGGTTCCGGGGGCGGTTGTGGCTGTAACTGATCTGAAGAAACTGCTCGGCCTGCTGGCTGTTGCACTGTTCGCGACAAGTACAAACAGCGCGGTCTTGCCAGAAGAGCGCGCCGACACCATGTATCATGCCTACAGTGGTGGCGGTGTCACCATTGATGGCCCATCGGTGCTGGTGCGCAAGAACATTGGCAACAAGGTTTCCCTTTCGGCCAATTACTATGTGGACATGATTTCCGGTGCCTCCATCGATGTGCAGGCCACCGCCAGTCCCTACAGTGAGCAGCGCGACGAGTTTTCCCTGGGCGCCGACTACCTGGTGGAAAAAACCACCATGAGTCTCAGCTACACCAATTCCAGTGAAAACGACTACCAGGCGGAAACCGTCGGCTTTGGCATCAGCCAGGATTTCTTCGGTGATCTCAGCAGCCTGTCCATGCGCGTCAGCCTCGGCAGCGACGATGTGATGCGCAATGGCGACGAAAACTTTCTCGAGCAGGCCGAGCACCGTCGCTACTCTCTCGGCTGGAGCCAGATTCTCACCACCAAACTGATTGCCGAGGTCAGTGTGGAAACGGTGGCCGATGAAGGCTTCCTGAATAATCCCTATCGCAGTGTGCGCTACCTGGACCCAAACTCCGGCACCGGTTTCAGTTACCAGGCCGAGCTGTATCCCACTACACGCAACAGCGATGCGGTCGCGTTGCGCGCGAAATACCGCTTACCCTACCGCGCCGCGATCAAGAGTGAATATCGCCGCTACGCGGACAGCTGGGGGATCAGTTCCGACAACCTCGAATTCCGCTATACCCATCCGCTGGAATCCGAAAACCTGATTCTCGAAGGCAAACTGCGTTACTACAAGCAGGACGGGGCGGACTTTTACAGTGACCTTTTCCCCTACCTGAACGCCACCAATTTCCGCGCCCGCGACAAAGAACTGAGTGATTTTTCCAGTACCGCCATCGGCATCGGCGCCTCTTACCAGCTCCCCGAGCGCTGGGCACTGTTTAATCGTCGGAATACCGTCAATCTCTACTGGGATTATGTGCTGTTCGACTACGACAATTTCCACGATGTGCGCGTGCACAACAGCGGCGATTACCTCCCCGGCGAAGAGCCCACCTACAGCTTTAACGCCCATGTCGTGCGACTGTTCTGGTCAATGTGGTTCTAACGCCGTCCGCTGATTAATTTGGCACTCCCGTTTGATAAGCGTGAGTGCCTGGCCCTATTTCTTTCCCCTCCTGATGCCTTCTTTTCATCGGACTGTGACGCTTATCACGCCATCAATGTGATTAAATCCTGATCAGAAAGGCGCAAAATAGCCCCCAAAATGCCTAAAAGGAGGCATTGTTCGCATTTCGTGGCATCTATAGCCTCCATCCCCGCGCGAATTGTTCTCCCCTCTCGCCGTGTCTGCAGCAGCACAACGCAGTCCGTTCCCGAGTTGTGCGAGAGGTATTGATCCGCAAAAAAAGCTACGCCACTTCCGCCTTGAAACGCTCTTCGGTGGAACGGAAAAAAATTTTACCTGGGGGATTTTATGTACAGTCGATTGCTACTCGTCTGCTCGTTTTCACTTGTTCTCGCCGCATGCGGCGGTGGAGGCGGGGGATCCGATGGTGGTGGAAGTGGAAGCAGTGGTGGGGGGAGCTCCAGCAGTAGTTCAAGTTCCAGTTCCAGTAGTTCGAGCTCAAGCAGTGGTGGGTCCAGTTCTAGCTCCAGCTCTAGCGGTTCTAGCAGTGGCGGTTCCAGCTCAAGCAGTAGTGGTGGTAGCACCTCATATATCGTTTCCACCAGACTCGGGACGGGCCTTGTCGTTGAGCCCGGGAGTGCAACCGTTGAGGAAGGCGGAGTAGCAAGTTTTACCCTGTCTCAAAGTAGCGCCGGATATCTTGTAGAAGATGTTGCTGGTTGTGGTGGTAGTTATGATGCGGCGTCGGGCGTCTATACCACTGGCCCGATAACCGCAGATTGTGAAGTGGTAGCGAGTAGCCAATTAGCGGTAAATCTGCAGCCCTATACGATTACCGCAACGCAACCGTCTATCGTCACCATGATTCAGCGGGTGGTAGATCGCAGCAGTGGTGAGCCGGTTACCAGCCTTACCCTGGATGACTTCAACGTTCTGGAAAATGACACGCCTATTGCGGAGCGCGAAGCCTTTCTGGATCTTGAGCCGATTGATCAGATTCCCTACCAGCTGAAAACTGTATTGATGCTGGATGTCAGCTCGAGTGTGACGTCTTCTGACCTGGTCGATGTAAAAGCTGCGGCGGCAAAAATCGTCGATAATCTTATTCAGAACCAGCAGATTGCTGTTTACGTGTTTGATGACACGGTCCGCAGGGTGAGTGATTTCAGCGGCGACAAGGAGGCCTTGAAAACGGCAATTGACGGCATCACCGGCGGCGGCCCTTCAACAAATCTGTATGGTGCAGTAGTCAACGGTTTCAGCCAATGGAGCAACAGCTTCACCCTTGATCAGGTGACCCATGGGGCTCTGATTCTGATTACCGATGGTAACGATACTGCATCGTCTTCCACTCTGGGTGCGGCCCTCGCAGCCAAAGGCGACAAGGATTTCTTCGCGCTTACCGTCGGCAGCGAAATCGATCCGGATCCGCTGGTGCAAATTGTGCTGGGTGAAAAGCTGGATTCCATCGCCGAGACCGACCGCGCCTTGGCTTCGAAACGACTTTTCAGTGTAAGCAATTACGGTGAGGTGGATACGGGTCTGCAGCAGATTGCGGCGGAAGTAGAGCGGCTGACGCAAGGCTTGTATTTCCTCTACTACGCCACGCCCAAGCGCTCCGGAACTCATACAGTGACTGTGAGTATCGAAAACAATGCACCCTGTTCCGAGCTGGATGTAAATTGTGTGACGTCACTTTCCGGAAATTTTTCTGCAAGTGGATTTAGCAATGTCTTGCCCGAATTGCTGTTCAGCGGGCCGGAAGGCACTCTGCGGCCGGGAAATACTTACCAGCTTTCCGGGCGCGTGCGCTGGTCAAACCCGCCGTACGAATTTACCTGGGCACTGGAAAATCTTGATGGCCAGATGACGCTCGAGGTAAACCCGGAAGATCCCAGCAAGGCAACCCTCAGCATCGCCTCTTCTGCCCAGGTGAGCAAAGGTTCCGTTACGCTTTCTGTTCTATTGCAGGGCGGCAGCGGCGATGAACTGGTCAATACGGTGGATTACGAGGCCGGTATCTCAGTAAGCGGCCCGGACGGTACGATTCTCGACACTATCCAGCTCAGGGGCGGACAGTCTTTGGCGCTTACTGCAGATGTTGCCTGTGATCAATGTAGCTGGTGGCTTGATGACTCTGCAGTGGCCAACCTTAGTGTCACTACCGGCAACCGCGTGAACCTCTATGCAGGAAGTTCCACTGGATACACCAAGCTGACGATTCAGGATCAGTTGTCTGGTGTTTCTTCAAGTTACGCCGTCGAAGTTGGCTTCCGCCCGGGGACCAGCGAGGATGTACAGATATCCTATGACGGCACTCACTCTTTAGCCCTGAAGGCAGATGGTAGTCTGTGGGCATGGGGCTGGAACATCAACGGATCGTTGGGAACCGGTGACACGTCTTCCGTCTACGTGCCTACTCGAGTGGGCGCAGGCAGCGACTGGGTAAGTACAGCGGCAGGCAGTCACGCTTCCTTTGCCATCAAGTCTGATGGCACCCTGTGGGCGTGGGGGCAAAATGGCGCTTATCAGCTGGGTACCGGCGATGAGAATCTCGTTGAGCAGCACCTTCCCGTGCAAGTCGGTGAAGACAGTGACTGGGTAAAGGTTTTCGCTGGTGCGCAGCGTGGTTTTGCGATCAAGTCCGATGGCAGTCTTTGGGGCTGGGGGCATAATCAATACGGGAGGCTCGGCACCGGCACTGATTCACCTGGCTTTGCGGAAACACCCGTACAAATTGGTACCGATAAGGATTGGGCAAGTGTCAGAGCAGGCCGATACCACACCATGGCGCTGAAAACCGATGGCAGCCTGTGGGCCTGGGGGCACAATAATGTTGGTCAACTGGGTACTGGAAATAGCGACCCACAGTACAGTCCGGTGCAAGTGGGTGAAGAATCCGACTGGAGCGTTGTCGATGCCGGTAACTCCCATACGGTCGCACTGAAATCAGATGGCAGCCTGTGGACCTGGGGAGATAACGGCAATTACCAGCTGGGCTCAGCGGATAATACGCTAGACCTCAACGTCCCCACTCAGGTTGGCAGTGACACGGATTGGACGTCAGTGGATGCCGGCTCGCATCACACACTTGCCGTTAAATCCGGTGGCAGCCTGTGGTCCTGGGGAAGAAATGTTGACGGACAAGCGGGTATCGACAGCACCGACAACTATGCGATAACGCCGACACAGGTTGGAGCCGCTTACAACTGGACCGGTGTGGTCGCGGGAACGAACACTTCCTTTGCGGTAAGCCGCGATGGCTACCTGTGGGGCTGGGGTGACAACGAGTACTACCGGTTGGGCGTCGGTTCCGTGAGCGATAAAAGGGCGCCCGTAGTTGTTGGCTTCTAACTTGAGTAGTTAACCGCTAAATAACCAGGCGAATCTAAAGGGGGCTTTGTGCCCCCTTTTTTTAGTTTGCGTGCAGGTCATGTACAGGGGCTATCCGGCTCTCAGCAAGGTTGTCAGGTTTGATTAAAAATTGATTGTCACCGACTAAAAAGCGCCCTAAAGTTCGCCGGCATTCCGGTGAGCCCAAAAGATCGGGCCCTTTCCCCCTCCTCGAGGATGCTCACCCGCCGCTGCCCACATCCTCCCTTTTTATTGTCCGGCAGCGTTTGTCCTCGTTGTTTTGTCCTGGTTATTGCGCCCGGGTGGGTTCCATGCTCAGTTATCGTCACGGTTTTCACGCCGGCAACTTTGCCGATGTGCTCAAGCACTGTGTGCTTGTGGAAATTATTTCCTACTTGCAAAAGAAAGATGCGCCTTTTGACTATATCGATACCCATGCGGGTGCCGGCGGTTATGCCCTGGCGTCGGATATGGCGCAGAAAAACTGCGAGTACCTCAATGGGATCGGCCAGCTCTACGGGCGTTGCGAACTACCGGGACTGCAGAATTATCTGCGTCTGATCGAGGGGCTGAACCCGCAGGGCAGATTGCAGCAGTATCCCGGCTCGCCGTTGATTGCCGCACAGCTGCTGCGCCCCCAGGACAAGGCCTGGTTGTTCGAGCTGCATCCCAGCGATGCGGAAAAGCTGCGTCAGACCCTCTCCCGCGGGCGCCAGTGTCGGGTGCGCGAGGAAGACGGATTTGCCGGGCTGTCGAGCCTGCTGCCGTGCAGCTCGCGCCGCGCCCTGATTCTGATCGATCCGCCCTATGAACAGAAAGAGGACTACCGGCGGATAGTCACCGCGCTGCAACTGATTCACCGCAAGATGGCCACTGCAACGGTGGCGCTCTGGTACCCGGTCGTGGAGCGCCATCGCATTGACGCGCTGGAAAAGCAGATCGCCGGATCCGGCATGCGCAACATCGAGCTGTTCGAGCTGGGTATCCGCGCCGATGCGGATGGCCACGGCATGACCTCCTCCGGCATGATCGTGGTCAATCCCCCCTGGACACTGCGCAAGCAGATGCAGGAGTTGCTACCCGCGCTGGCCGCAGACCTGAGTGCCGATGGCAAGGCTCACTACCGCTGTGTGACCCTGGTTGCAGAATAGGGGAGCGGATCGGGCGGCGCTGTGCGTCTCAACTTGTCACCTCCCGGAAGATTGTTGTATGTTTTCCAGACAGAACAATAATCAACCGGGCGCGTGATAGAAGCGGCGACTCCCCCTGGCAATGGTTCGGGGGAATAAAAAGCTGCCATCGCGTCACCGGAACCCCCGCTATCTGCCCCTGTGGCGATCGCCGGGAACAGCGATGACGACTAGCCTATGTCCAAGACCTGCCTCAGGTCACTACCCGCCCTGTTGCTGGCGGCACACGTGAGTGCCGTGCCGGTGGCTTTTGCCGTGGATGCTGCTCCGGATCCGAAGGGCGATACCGGACCGGGACATTCCGCACAAGCCACCACCTACCAATTCCAGATTCCCGCACAACCACTGGACCAGTCACTACTGGCATTCTCGCGCCAGACCGGGCTGGCAGTCATGGTCGCCACCGCCCAGGATCGCGCCGTCAGCACCCCGGGCGGCCAGGCGCCGGCCGTGGCTGGCGAATACACTGCCGAAGCCGCCCTGGAGCAGTTACTGGCGCAGTCGGATTTCCGCTACCGCCGGGTGGATGGCCAGGGTGTGGTGATTCTGCCCCCGAAATTGCCGGCTGTAGAAGCGGAGCCGGAAGCGCAGATCATCGCCGAGGCGCGTCCGCTGCTGGAGGAGATAGAGGTGGTGGCGAGCAAGCGCCGCACCAATCTCCAGCAGACGCCCATGACCGTCACCGCGATCAGCGGCGGCACCCTGGAAGAACGCAATATCGACAGCCTGGAGCAGCTGGCGGCAGAAGTGCCCAGCCTGCAGGTGGCGCGCAACGGAGATCACACCGCATCCATGCTTTACCTGCGCGGGGTGGGATCCGACAACCATACCGAGGCGGGCGATTCCGGGGTTGCGACCCATGTGGATGGGATTTTCAGCAGCCGGGTGCAGGGTTCAGCGGTGCTGCTTTACGACCTGGACCGGGTCGAAGTGCTGCGCGGTCCCCAGGGCACCCTGTTCGGGCGCAACTCCACCGGCGGGGTGATCAACTACCACACGGCGCGACCGCTGGACGAATGGTCGTCGGAAATGTCCGTAACTCTGGGCAACTACCGGCAGCGCAAGATCAGCGCCGTTGCCAATGCACCGCTGACCGACAACTGGGCGCTGCGCTGGGCGGGGGTATCCGAGCAGGCCGACAGCTATACCGACTACACCGAAGATTCGATTCACGCGGATCGCGACAGCCGCTACAACAATACCCACCTGTTCAGCCATCGCCTCAGTTCCAGCTGGCAGATCACGGACAGTCTCGACTGGTGGCTCAGCTACGAGCGTTTTGAGGATCGCGGTGCCGGCAGTCTCCCGGTTGTCGATTATTCGACCCCGGTTACCATCGACACCCCCGGGCGCACCCGGCTGGACCAGGACGCGCTGCGCAGCCGCATGGAGCTCAGCCTGCCCGGCGGTGCATCACTGGTGTATATCAGCGGCTACGGCTATACCCGTCGCGCCCAGGACTGGGACGCGGATCGCAGCGGCGCGGTTGGCAGCGAGACAGACCCGGCCATTTATCACCAGAGCAATCGCACCATCTGGTCGAAATACCGAGCGCGTCAGCACGAAGTGCAGCTGAAAAGCCGCGATGACCAGCGGCTGCGCTGGCTGCTGGCGTATTTCAATTTTGCAGAAAAGAATGCGATCCGCTTCGACCTGGAACATCAGGAGCCCGACGGCGGCGGTTGGGGCGGCGCGCCGGCACACAGCTTCCTGCAACCGGAACGCGGCTCCCGCCTGGATGCGGTATACGGCCAGTTGGATTACGACCTGAGCGCGCGGTGGCAGGTCAGTGTCGGTGCCAGAAGTGGTCGCGACCAGCGCTATGACCGCGGCGGGCGCAACATCGCCTGTCCGGACCTGATTCGCAGCGATCGCGGTGGCGAGCTGGGCCCCGTCGCGGTCAATCGCGAATCTGCCGACCCTGGCCAGTGTTATGTCGCCAACTACAACGACGTCGACCGCACCTGGCGCAGCACTACCGCCATGGCGCGCCTCACCTATCATCCTTCGGACAATACCCTGCTGTATCTGCACTATGCGGAGGGGTTCAAGCCGGGCATCGTGCAGGACGGCGCCAAACTCAGTGGCACATACCTTGGCGCCGAGGACCCGCAGTACCGGAAGGCACTGGAAACACTGTTCGAGCGCAATAACCGCGGCGCCGCCTTTGTCGGTCCGGAAACCAGCGCCAATGTCGAGCTGGGGTTCAAGCTGGGCCTGCTGGATGGCGCCATGACCCTGAACGGCGCGCTGTTTGATACCCGTTACCGGGACCTGCAGGTATCCGGCATCGCCGTCGCAGAGGATGGCACCGAGTTGATTCGCAGCACCAACGCCCCCTCCGCCACCATTCGCGGTATGGAACTGGAATTGAACTGGGCCAGCAGTCTCAATGGGCGGGTGGCCGGCTTTGTATCCCTGCTCGATGCGCGTTACGACCACTTCCTGGCGGTAGACAACGAGTTTCCCGACCACGGCCAGACCTGGAACCCCGACGCCGGCGATCCGCAATTCCCCAACCTGGTGGACTTTAGCGGTAACCGCCTGAAGCAGGTGCCGGAGATCAGCCTCGGCCTCAACTATCGCCACAACCTCTCACTGGGTAACTGGGCACACGCTACCGCACGGCTGGGAGTGCAATTCGCCTCGGATATGTACTTCGATGAGGCCAATCGCGGCGATCGCAGCGGTAGGTTGCTGGATAACCGCAGCGGCGAGTGGCAGCAGGATCCCGCCGGTCCCGCGGACAATATCGATCGCCAGCCCACCTGGAGCCGCTGGAGTACCGGGCTCAAGATTGAACCCAACCGGGGCAACTGGTGGCTCGATCTCTATGGCGAAAACCTCACCAATACCGCCGTCGCCAACGATGTACAGGAGGCGGATATCGCGGTGCCCGAGTACTACTACGGTGCGCCGCGTACCTTCGGCCTGCGTGTTGGCATCCAGATCGACTGATCGACTGAATAGCGCCGCCTATTCATTATTTTTCTGCCGTGGGGGGACGATCCGCTTCTCTTATCCGTTCTATCGGCAAGAGAAATAGATTTCAGCGCCCGCCAGAGGCGTCTTCCAAGCAGACAAATACAACAAAAATGATGGTGAAGAGAATCCATGGCAACAGCGTGGGCTAGCCAATTGGCGACCGAAAACGACAAGGACCTGGATTACTACTACCGCGAATATCATCAGGAACTCTGTCGATATGCGGTGAGTAAATTCGGACTGTCGTACAGCGAGGCTGAGGACCTGGTGCAGGAAGCATTTGCACGTATGGCACCCCAGCTCCGGGTTGGCGATATCGAACACGTGCGGGCCTTCCTGTATCGCTCCGTGCACAACGCCACGATTGACGCGTTGCGCAAGGGGCAGGTACGGGAGAGTTATGCACAGTCGGTACAGGACGACCCCGACCGGGAGCAGGACACCCTGAGTCCGGAGCGCGTTGCCACCAGCCGGCAGTTTCTGGGCCTGATCAATCGCGCCCTGTGGAGCATGCCCCACAAGCGTCGCCGGCTGTTGTTGATGAATCGTGTCGATGGCCTCTCCTACGCGGAAATAGCGCGGCGGGAAGGACTCTCGGCAACTGTAGTTAAAAAGCATGTAGCGAAAGCCCTGGCCGGGTGTCAGGAAGCGCTGCGTGCACATGGTGGAGAATTGTGATGACGACTGGCAACAGTCACCTGCAGACAGATTTCCGGCGCGTGGAGGCCGAAGCCCGTGAATGGTTTATGCTTCGCGGCGAGCGCAGCCTCACGAGTGACGAGCAGTCCGCGTTTGACGAGTGGATGCAGCAGGTACACAACCGCGGCGCTTACCAGCGCCTGGAACAGATCGATCGCAGCCTGGCGGCCCTCGCCGCCGGTCCGGAGGGCGCACGCCTGCGCCAGCCCGGGGGGCTCTCCGGCTGGCTCGACAAGCTGAACAACTACTTTGGTATTGCGCCGGCCGCCGGCCTCGCGTTTGCCTGCACTTTGATGCTCGCTGTGGGGGTGGTTTACCTGGCCCCGTGGCAGGCTGAGCCAGGGCCCCAGGCCTACGCCGCGGAACTGGCACAACAGCGCACCGTAACCCTCAACGACGGAAGCCGGGTAACCCTGGGTGGCGACTCCGCCATCGAGGTCGCATTCAGCGATACCCGCCGCAGTGTGAAACTGCTGCGCGGACAGGCGTTCTTTGAAGTCTCCAAGGATCCGGCGCGCCCGTTCTATGTGGGCGCGCGCGAGGCGGAAATCCGCGTGGTAGGCACCCGCTTTGATGTGCATGCCGGCAGCACCCTGCACCCGGCGACAAAAGTCACTGTCGAGGAGGGTATCGTCGATGTCGCCGGTCGCCCGGCAGGCGGCGCTGCTACTGTGAGCCAAAGCGGCCCGAAGGTGCGTCTGGTTGCCGGTCAGCAAGTCAGTGTCGATCAGTCTCAGTTGAGCCGTGTCACTACCGTGGATACCACTCAGGTTGCCAGCTGGCGTCAGGGAAAATTCAGCTATCGCGACGCACCGTTATCCGAGGTGGTTGCTGATGCCAATCGCTACCGCAAAAACCGTATCGTGATCGGTACCCGCGAACTGGAAAACCTGCGCGTGACCACGGCTTTCACCGCTGACCAAGCCGATACCCTGGTGGCGATGCTCGAGCAGTCACTGCCGGTGCGTGTGTTCAAGGAACCTGATGGCCGCGTGGTGATCTGGCCGGGTACGGTGGAAGAATAAAAGCGGTATAAGTAAAAAAGCCCGGAGATTTCCGGGCTTTTTTATGAGTGTTCGCTGCGCTGGTTTTGCGCTGCCCTGGCTTCGCGCAGTATTTTCCAGCCACCGCGGATAACCACGAGCGAAATAATGCTCCCGATAATCAGGTCGGGTAGCCGGCTGTCGAGAGCTGCAACGAGCACCCCAGAGACTATCACCCCGAGATTGGCGATCACATCGTTTGCGGAAAATATCCACGAGGCTCGCATATGCACGCCGCCTTCGCGGTGTTTTGATATCAGGGCGAGACAGATGAGATTGGCGATAAGTGCAGCAGCACCGACGCCCATGATGAGCAGGCTATGTGGCTCGCTACCAAATAGCAGCCTCCTGAACACTTCGAGCAGAACACCCGCGCCCAATAGTATTTGCAGGATACCGCTGATTCTGGCTGCTCGAACTTGAAGCATAACGCCGCGGCCAACCGCGTAGAGGGAAATCCCGTATACCAATGCATCGGCCAGCATATCGAGTGAATCGGCGATCAGCCCAGTGGACTGTGCCAGCCAGCCCAGAATCAGTTCGACAACAAACATCAAACCGTTGATGGATAGCAGCGCGATTAACGTATTTTTCTCGAGTTTCTCTGCTTGTTCTGGGTTGCAGCCACAATCTGACATTTTTAATTTTTTACCTGGGCTTTATTAATGAACTATTCGCTTCGCTCTACCCTCCACGGAGGGTTCAGGCGATTATTTCCAGCCCAGTAGAGCTTGATCTTGTTGCCTGACGGATCATGCAGTACTGCCTCCCGCCAAAGATATGGCATATCTGTAGGCTCCTGGTCGAAGGCAAATCCATTTTCCTTGAGGTTCGCCACCAGCATATCCAGCGAGCTATTTTCAAAGTAGATGACCGCGCGGCTTGTAAAATCTTCAGGTTCAAGTGAAAGGGAAAATGTGGAGTCTCCCTCGGGGCATTCGAAGCGGGCGTAATGGGGCGTATCCACGATTTGCAGAAAACCCATGCGCCGGTAGAAGTCTGTAGATTCCTCCATGTTTGAAACTGGTAGGGTTACCTGGTTCAAATTCATTCTTTAATCCTGCAAGTGACGAAATAAATTGGCTGAGATAAGTTTTCACCGTTTGGGGGCAAGCGCAAGCTCTGGTTGAATGTATTAGTCAGAGCTATCTATCGATTTAATGGCAGTATGTACAAGGCCATCTATCAAATTGCCCTTCACCGAACGGATTTTTCTTTTTTCGTCCAGCCTTCTCTGCTCGAGCATTTTTTCTCGAGGAGTTTTTCCCAAGTCTCGAATATCCTCGTTACTATTGGATGAATAGGCATCTGGATCTCCAGACCACAAATCTGCATGCAACATGTCTTCCTGGCTTGCACACCCTGAACCAGCTGCGACAAAAATAGCGATGAGAAGAAATTTATTTTTCATTATTCCTTGGAGCTCCATATAGCCACTAGAGTGCTCTGAGCATGGCTTGGCAAGAACGCGAGGGACATTAAACCTCTATGTTGATGGCAAATCTATCGTAGCAGGTAGGTCAACTTTCCCCCGGTGTCCGTTATTGCTTGTTGCGGATTTTAGGCTGGTTGAAATTTCGACAGCTTGGTTGCTGGGGGATTTGGAGCGAAAGGCGTTCTGGCGATGAGAGGGTATTTTTGTGGAGTGGTTTTTTGGATGGGAGCGGAGTGCCTGCAGCAAATCGCTGGCGCGATCCGTCGAACTGCGGTGGTTCTCGACCGCTCCGCGCAAGCATAAAAAAAGCCGCACCCTTTCGGGAGCGGCTTTTTGTATGGTGCCCAGAGGCGGAATCGAACCACCGACACGGGGATTTTCAATCCCCTGCTCTACCGACTGAGCTATCTGGGCTTTGCTGATTTCGGGGATGTCCCCGGCAGCGAGGCGCGTATTAAACCTGCTCTTCCGGGGGGAGTCAACCCCTTGATTGATAAATAGTTTTTGCTGTTTGTGAGCGGTTGCTTACCCGGCGTGGTTATCTTCACTGCGCCGGGTGCTGTGGCGCTGGTGGGGTGCGCTATTTGTCCGCTTCCGGCACGTAGCCATCCGCTGCGTCGTAGTCTTCCCCGCTGAGGAATTTGGCCATCTGCTCGGCGAGGTAGGCGCGGGCGGAGGGCTCCATCATGTTCAGGCGCTTCTCGTTGATCAGCATGGTCTGGTGCGCCATCCACTCCTGCCAGGCCTTGGCGGAGACGTTCTCGTAGATATCCTGGCCCTTGGGGCCGGGGAAGGGCGGATTGGGGAGACCTTCCAGTTCCTGTTGGTATTTGCGGCAGAAGACGGTGCGGGACATGGGTTCTCCTAGGTTTCAGCAGGGCGCCAGTAATGGCTCCTTGAGCGCGACAAGCTGTTTTACCAACTTGGCGATTGGGGCCGGCACTCCCAGATCCTGTGCGGATCGGGGCCGGTCGAGCTGGCGCAGTTTATACCAGCCACTGGGTCCTTCTGCCACCTGTGCCGGTCTGGACGGCAGAGTTATCCACACCGGATGAATGTCCAGATGGAAATGCGTGAAGGTGTGGCGCATGGGCGGCAGGGCCTGGATCTCACCGGCATCCATGTCCCTTGCGGCCAGCCATTCCTGGGCGCTGGCTTCACCGCCGTCGTCCCCTTCCAACTGTGGCGGCGTCCACAGGCCGCCCCAGATTCCGCTGGCGGGGCGTTGCTCGAGGTAGAGTTCGTCGTCGTGCTCGATCAGCAACAGGGTAGCCTGGCGTTCCGGTTTTTCCTTCTTCGGCTTTTTGCCTGGATAGGCGGTGGGGTTGCCCTGGGCGCGGGCGACACAGTGGTTTTCGAACGGGCAGCGCTCGCAGGCGGGCCGGGAGCGGGTGCACAGGGTGGCGCCCAGATCCATCATCGCCTGGGTGTAATCGCCGGTGCGCTCTGCGGGCGTGTAGCGCTCGGCGATTTCCCACATATCCCGGGCCACAGCGGTTTGCCCGGGCCAGCCGTGGATGGCGTGGATGCGGGCCAGAACCCGTTTCACATTGCCGTCCAGGATCGCTGCCGGCAGTCCCATGCTGATGCTGGCAATGGCGCCGGCGGTGGAGCGGCCGATACCGGGGAGTGCTTCCAATAGCTCTACATCCTGCGGGAATTCGCCGGAGTGGTCGTTCACTACGGTCTGTGCACACTTGTGCAGGTTGCGCGCGCGGGCGTAGTAACCGAGGCCACTCCAATGGGCCAGTACCTGATCCTGGCTGGCGGCGGCGAGCGCCTGCACCGTGGGAAAGGATTCCATAAAGCGCTGGTAGTAGGGGATGACCGCGGTGACCTGGGTCTGCTGCAGCATGATCTCGGAGACCCACACCCGGTAGGGGGTGATGTCCTGTTGCCACGGCAGGTCGTGGCGCCCGTGCTGGTCGAACCATTTGAGCAGGGCCTGCTGGAAGCGGGCTGGCGTCTTGGGCTTGGGGGCAGGATTTGGCATAGGTCGAAATAAAAATGGGCACCGCAGAGGGTGCCCATGCTATCGGGATAAGGTTGTGAGGGATAGCCCACTCTGCCGGCAGGCTCCTACGGGCGTTGGGTATTAATCCCCGCGGTTGAACAGGCCTTTGAACTTGTCCTTCAGCTTGTCTTTCAGGTCCTCGGTCTTTTCTTCGACCTTGTCGCCGTACTTCTTCTCCGCTTTGTACTTCAGTTCCTCGCGGATCAGATCGTCGAGTCGACGGCTGTCCGGTTTACAGGTGGTGGCGCCGGCCTCGTCAAACTTGGCTTTGCAGCGCAGCGGCAGCGCGCGATTGCGCCAGCGGCTGTTCTGCACGGAACAGCCATTACCGGAGGTTTTTTCGCCTACCAGCGCGAGGCCGAGGGCGAAGTCGAATTGCTGCTGTTCCAGATCGACGGTGCCGTCACCGGTCAGCGCGATATTCTCGATACCCGCATTGATGCCCTCCACCTTGGCAACATCGCCATTCAGGTTCACGCTGGTGCGCAGGTCTTGCAGGCGGGTTTGTGCGGGCCACTCTTTTTCCGGCATCGGGGTTTTCTCGGCGTAACTCACCAGTTGGCACATCCCTTTCTCCAGATTGAATGGGGCCAGTGACAGCTCCTTGGAGTTGAGCTGTACCGCGGCGCGCAGGTTTTTCTGCAGCGCCAGGGTGTCGGCGCCGTTGGTCTGGCCCACCCAGGTAAGATCGGTTTTGCCGGACAGGGTGACTTTCTTGGCATTTGCCGCTTCCGGTTCATCGCTGGCGAACAGGGCTTCCTGCACCTTGGAGATCTCCACGCCGGTGAGGCCGCCGCTCAACTCGCCGCGGGCAGAGTTGCCGCGGGCATTGAACACACCAGTGCTGTTGAGGGTGCCGCCGTAGAGGCCAGCCGCCAGTTTGTTCAGCTGGTACAGGCCGTTATTCACGTTCACTGCCAGTTGCGGCTGGTCGATCTCGAAGTCCAGTGCGTGCAGTTTTTCCAGGGTCAGGTCCAGCTTGGCGTTAAAGCCTCGCATGGATTCGAGGGGCAGCGGTACCGGTTGGGCTGCGGCCACATCTGCGGTCAGTTCGTCCGGCTGCGGGCCGGCTGCCGGCGGGGGCAGGTAGTCGTCCACATTCAGCTCGCCGCCCGTCAGGGACAGGGACACGCTGGGGACCCCGTTGGCCGTGGTGCTGGCCTGGAAGCTGGCGCTGCCTTCGAGACGGTTGTCGTCCAGTACCAGTTGCAGTGGTTCCAGGAACATCTGCTTGTCGGTGCCGCTGATATCGGTCTCGATATGCAGTTTCTGCAGGGCGCTGCTGCTCTGCGGTTTGAACTCGCTGCCCACCGCGGCGAGCCAGCCGGTGATCGGCTCGACGTCCACATTCAGGTTCAGCTGGATCTGCCAGGGGGCATCGGACTTGGCGCGACGCACATTGCCGCGCAGGTTGATTTTCGCCTCGGCGCCTTCGGCTCCGGTGAGCTTGATATTGGCGGGTTGTACCCGCAGGCCGTTCAGGCCTTCGTCGATGGCGAGGGTGCTGTGGATATCCAGGTTCACCGGCTCGGGCAGATCGCTGCCTGCGATTTCCGCGCGCAGCTGTACTTCACCGGGCTTGCCGCCGGGTACCAGATTGTCTGCAGAAATATGCAGCTTGCTGATGGCGTATTCGGTGCCGGTCTGTTTGTCGGTATAGCGTAGTACACCGTCTTCCAGGCGCAGTTGTTCCAGAGCCAGTTCCAGGCCCTGTGCAGGTTCAGCGCTCTCTTCAGGCACATCCAGTTTGGGGGGCTGTTCCTGCTGCTGTTTTTCGTCCAGCTCGGCCTTGGCATCCATGGCCTCGGTGATCAGTTCCCAGTTGCCTTTGCCGTTCTGGTCCACGGTGAGTGCAACCTGCGGGCCCAGCAGGACGACCTCCTTGGCTTCGATACGTTTGTCCAGCAGTGGCATCAATGCCACGCCGACAGCCACTTTGTCCGCTTCCAGCAGGGACTCACTGGGCAGTGCCAGCGGTGCCAGTTTCACGCCTTCGAGCTTGAGTGCGATGTTGGGCCAGATCTGCCAGCCGATATCGCCGTCCAGGGTCAGGGCAATGCCCTGGTCCGCGGCCAGTTTGACGATTTTCGGTTTGTACTGATTGGCGTCGAGGCCGGAGAGGAACCAGGCGATAACACCGGCAAACAGGGCAAAAAGAACAACGAGGGTGATAAGTCCGCGCTTGATCCAGGCCATACAGAGGTTTCCTTAAATCTGGTATTGGCAAAGGAGGATGCTGCCCCGGCAGAGCCGGGGCGCGTCAATTGCAGACTATTGAAGCAGGTGCCGGTCAGAAATGAAACCTTACCCCGGCTTCGATGCTGCGCCCTGCTTCCGGTGCGAAGTCCCGCAGCAGCGAGGTGGCGTTGCGGATTTCTTCATCCAGCAGGTTGCGCGCGTTGGCAAACAGCACGCCGTCGTTGCCCGCCAGTTTGAAGTTGTACTGCGCGGTGAGATCCATGCGTGTGTAGGCGTCGGTGGTTTCCTCGAAGGCGCCGGGGCGATCCTGCGCGGTGGCGCGGGTGTTGCGCCACTGCCAGTTCCAGGAGTCGTAGTCGCCGCCGAGGGCGAAACCGAAGCGCAGCGGCGGCATGCGCGGCACAGATCGGGGCTCGCCGGCAATGCGATCATCGAAGCTAGCGCGCACGCTGTCGCCGAACAGGGTCAGGCTGAGAGAGCTGGCCAGGGGGAATTGCACCGAGGCTTCGGCGCCGTAGAAGGTAGCGTCGCGATTGTCGTAGCCGTAAATGGCGAATTCACTTTCCTCGTCTTCCAGGCCGGTATTGGCGGCGTAGATATAGTCGCCGATACGGTTGTAAAACACGTTGGCCTCGACTTTCGCAGCGTGCCAGCCAATGGCGTCCTGGTTGTGGTGGTGATAGCCCAGTTCCAGGTTGATGGAGTTTTCCTTGTCCAACGCCTCGTCACCGATGATGTAGCGGGATTCCGCCAGGTGCGCACCGTCGGCAAACAGCTCCTCGGCTACCGGTGCGCGCTCGGCACTGGTGAGACCGACGCTCAGGTGCTGGTGCTCGCTGAGGAAATACTGCAGGGCACCGGACAGGCCGACCAGATTGAAGTCCTTGTCGCTTCCGTATTCCGGGTCAATGGTGACGTTTTCCAGGCGCGCGCCCAGATCCAGGTGCCAGTTGCCCCACTCGCGCTCCTTCATGGTGAAGGCACCGATACTGTCGGTGATGGACGGGCGAATAAACGCCTCATCGCCGATCGCGGCAAAGTCCTTGCGGGTCAATTGCAGGCCATAGGCGCCGCGCCATTCGCCACCGTCGTCGTGGGTCAGTTCTAGCCGGCTTTCCCAGGCCTTGTTGGTAAAGCGGGTGCCCGGCTCACCGTGTTCCAGTTCCACGTGCTGGTAATCGTTGTGGCCGAGACGGAAGCTGATTTTGTCCCAGTAGTCGCCATTGAAGTCGTGTTCGCCCTTGAGGTCGTAGCGGGTCTGGGCGAGGTCGATGCGCACCGCCTCTTCCCCGTGCTCCTCTTCCAGATGCTCTTCTTCCGCGTGGCCCTCTTCCAGTGCGTGCTCTTCCTCCTCGTGATGCTCGTGGGCACCCAGGGGAATACCGTAGTTGTTCTCCAGACGGTTGACGGAGAAGCCAACAAAGCCGCTGTCTGTCACCCAGGACAGGCCGGCGCTGCCGCTCTTGGCGCGGGCGCTGGTGTTGCCAACGAAACCGTCCGTGTTGAACTCTTCTTCGTGATTTCCTTCGTCGGCGTGCTCTTCGTGTTCTTCATGCTCGTCGTGCTCGCGGATGGCGAGACCCGGAATCTGGGTATCGTCGTTATCGCGGTAGACTCCATCCAGATACCAGGCCAGGTTGCCGGCCCCACCGCTCAGGCGGAAGACACCGGCGTCCTGCCGGTTGGCAGTGTCGTGGCGCATCTCCACCGCGCCCTCGATCTCCTCGGGTACCCGGGTGGGGATACGACCGTCGATCACATTCACCACGCCGCCGATGGCGCCGCTACCGTAGCGCAGGGCTGCGGGGCCGCGCAGGATCTCGATGCTGTTGGCGAGCAGCGGCTCGATGCTGGCTGCGTGGTCGGAGCTGGTGTTGGAGGCGTCGGCCACGTCGAGGTTGTCGTTCAGCACCTTGACCCGATTGGCGCTCTGGCCGCGGATCACCGGCAGGCCCACACCGCCGCCGAAGGAGGCGTTGGCCACGCCCAGCTGGCTGTTGAGGGTCTGGCCCAGGGTGGCGGATGCGGCCTTGCGCAGCTCATCGCCTTTCAGCACGGACACCGGCGCTGCCACGGCATCGGCAGGTTTGGCCAGTGGGGAGACGGTGACATTCACCTCCTCGATGGACTCCCCCTCCTTGTTCACCGCCTGAGCGGAAACGGCAGAAGACACAGCAGAAGAGAATGCGCAGGCAACAGCCAGCGCCAGAGTGTTTACCCGGTACTTTTCACGAGACATTGTTGATTATTCCTGTCAATAACAGGCAGCGGCCACCCAAAGGCCGGTGCCGGAACTTAAATCTGGTTTGGTTTGCTGAGATTTAGCTGAGAGACAGGTGTGCGGGCGGGCCGCGGGCAGACTGGCGCTCCGGCTGGCAGTCGAGGGCCACCGGGGCTTGCTGTTCGCAGTACAGCGGCGCCAGGTCGGGGCTGGTAAAGGTGTACTCACTACCCACGGGGGCCGGGGTGTGATTGTGGGACAGATCGCACAGCTGGTGAGAGCGATCATCGATATGGATATGCTCCGCCAGCACCGGCTGCGCGAGCATCAGCGCGAACAGCAGTACAAAGCTGACCCAGACGGGGGTCTTGTGGCGGGGATACATAGTCATGGGCCGTATGATATTTGATCTTTACCATGAATCAAGTTTCATCTGAGACTATCGGCCAAATTCCACTGCATTTGGGCGTATAATTCGCGCCTTCTGTCTCAGCGGGCCCAGAGAGATCGGGGTGGCCGCTACCCAACCAAGGATGTAGATCCCATGCGCACCGCCAGCGTCAATCGCGATACCCTGGAAACCAAGATCAAGGTCAGCGTCAATCTCGACGGCAAAGGTACCGGTAAATTCGATACCGGCGTCCCCTTCCTCGAACACATGCTGGATCAGATTGCCCGCCACGGCATGATCGACCTGGATATCACCTGCGATGGCGACACCCATATCGACGACCACCACACCGTGGAAGATATCGGTATCACCCTCGGCAAGGCCATTGCCGAAGCCGTGGGCGACAAGAAAGGCATGACCCGCTACGGCCACAGCTACGTTCCCCTGGACGAGGCCCTGAGCCGCGTGGTCATCGACTTCTCCGGGCGTCCCGGTCTCACCCTGAATGTGCCGTTCACCCAGAAGCGTATCGGCAACTTCGATACCGAACTGTTCTACGAATTCTTCCAGGGCTTCGTCAATCACGCCCTGGTGACCCTGCACATCGACTGCCTCCGCGGCTTCAATGCCCACCACCAGATCGAGACCGTGTTCAAGGCCTTCGGTCGCGCGCTGCGCATGGCCCTGACCCCGGACCCGAGAATGGAAGGCGCCATGCCCTCCACCAAAGGCGTGCTGTAAGGCAGGAGTAAGCAAGAAAATGCAAAAAATCGTCGTCCTCGACTACGGTATGGGCAACCTCCACTCCGTCGCCAGCGCCCTGCAAAAGGTCGCCCCGACGGACGAAGTGGTACTCGCCACCACCCCGGAGCAGGCCGAAGGCGCAGATCGCCTGATCGTCCCCGGCGTCGGCGCCATCCGCGACTGTATGGAAGGCTTCATCCGCCCCGGATTCGTACCCCTTCTGAACCAGTGCATCGAATCGGGTATGCCCATCCTCGGTATCTGTGTAGGCATGCAGATCATGATGGCGCGCAGTGAAGAAAATGGCGGCATCGACTGCCTCGGTATCTTCCCGCAGCCGGTCAAATTCTTCGGCAAAGACTTGTACGAAAATGGTCAGCACTTGAAAGTCCCACATATGGGCTGGAACCGGGTGCAGCAGAAAATCGACCACCCGATGTGGAGCAATATCGAGAGCGGCAGCCGTTTCTATTTTGTGCACAGCTACTATGTGCCCGCGAAAAACAACGATGCCGTCGCCGGTGAAACCGACTACGGTGTAAAACTTGCCTCTGCCGTTACCAGCAATAATATTTTCGCCACCCAGTTCCACCCGGAGAAAAGTGCGGATGCGGGTATGCAGCTGCTGAAGAATTTTGTCGGTTGGAATGGAGCGTTCTGATCGGCATTCGTAGGAGCCTTCCCTGCAGGCGAACATGAATGGCCACCCAGATTGTTCGCCTGCAGGGCAGGCTCCTACGGGGTAATGCCGCGTACATGCTTACGAAGTAAATAACTAGATGCTCTGCCGCCACCGGACCTGAAAAAACCGGGACCCGAAACAGGAAGTTAACCAAAATGATAGTAATCCCAGCCATTGATCTGAAAGACGGCGAGTGCGTACGCCTGCGCCAGGGTGAAATGGAAGACGCCACCGTCTTTTCCGACGACCCCGTCGCCACCGCCGAACACTGGCTCAGCCAGGGCGCCAAGCGCCTGCACATTGTTGACCTCAACGGCGCCTTTGCCGGCAACCCGGTCAACGGCGACGCCGTCAACGCCATTGCCCGCCAGTTCCCGCAGTTCCCGATCCAGATCGGCGGCGGCATCCGCGACCTGAAAACCATCGAGTGGTATCTAGACGCGGGTGTCAGCTGGACCATCATCGGCACCGCCGCAGTAAAAAATCCCAAACTGGTCAAAGAAGCCTGCCGCGAATTCGAAGGCCGCATCATCGTCGGCCTCGATGCCAAAGACGGCCTCGTCGCCACCGAAGGCTGGGCCGAAGTCTCCGACGTACAGGCCACCGAGCTCGCCAAACAGTTCCAGGACTGCGGTGTCAGCGCCATCGTCTACACCGACATCGCCCGCGACGGCATGATGCAGGGCGTCAATCTCGAGTCCACCCTCGACATGGCCCGCGCCGTACAGATCCCGATCATCGCCTCCGGCGGTGTCAGCAGCATCGAAGATATCCAGCAACTGCTGGAAGCCGGTGACGAGAAGACCCGTATCTTCGGCGCCATTACCGGCCGCGCCATCTACGAAGACAAGCTCGACCTGCGCCAGGCGCAGGAACTGTGTGACAACTGGAACCAGAAATAACCGGATCAACGCCATGGGTCTCGCCAAACGCATTATTCCCTGTCTCGACGTCGACGCCGGCCGAGTGGTCAAAGGTGTCAATTTTGTCGACATCCGCGACGCCGGAGACCCGGTGGAAATCGCGCGACGCTACAATGAAGCCGGTGCCGACGAAGTGACCTTCCTCGACATCACCGCCACCCACGAGGGCCGCGACACCACGTTGCACACGGTGGAAAAAATGGCTTCACAGGTGTTCATTCCGCTGACCGTGGGCGGCGGGGTGCGCGAATTGCAGGATATCCGCAACCTGCTGAATGCGGGCGCGGACAAGACCGCGATCAATTCCGCCGCGGTATTCAATCCCGACTTCGTGCGCGAAGCCGCCGACCGTTTCGGCAGCCAGTGCATCGTCGTCGCCATCGATGCCAAACAGGTGGGCAATGACAAAGAGCCCAGGTGGGAGATTTTTACCCACGGCGGACGCAAGCCCACCGGTATCGACGCGGTGGAGTGGGCGAAGAAGATGGACAGTTACGGGGCCGGGGAAATCCTGCTGACCAGCATGGACCGGGACGGAACCAAGAACGGTTTTGACCTGGCGCTGACCCGCGCCATTTCCGATGCGGTTTCAGTGCCAGTAATCGCCTCTGGTGGTGTTGGCAACCTGCAGCACCTGGCGGATGGTGTATTACAGGGCGGTGCGGACGCGGTGCTCGCGGCGAGCATTTTCCACTTCGGCGAATACACAATTGGAGAGGCCAAAGCCTTTATGCAGGAAGCGGGCATCGAGATGCGGATCTAATCCCGCGTAAAGATTGTCCGCAATCAGAACTTGTGTGCATTGTGCCAGCGCCTTGCGCGCTGGCTGCCAAACGGGCGTACATTTCCGGAGTATTCTGTCAGTGGATTGAGGAATCGCTCCACCGCCTTCTGTGCTTCCGCCTTGCAGGCGAATGGACCGAACGTATTGCCACCGCGTACGGTGAAATACCAGTCGTCATCCAGTTTGAAAAAACGGTCAGCACGGGGAGGGATGGATTCCCCCTGTTCGCCACGACGATACCGCTGCATGACTACCTCGCTACTGCTTCCGTTACCACTTTCACTGCTTCCACTGTGCCGAATACTCGACAGTGGAATACCGCACCCAATTTAAAGACTAGCCAAAAACCGGGTGCGGTTTGCGGGAATACGCGAAGATTACAGATCCTCGGCGCGAATCCGCGCCACCTGATCCTTCGCTGCCGGCGCGCTGCTTTCCTCGCTCGCAGCCGGCGCACGACGCACGTACAGGTTCAGGCCTTTGAGCACATTCAGTGCCTCGAACACCTGATTGTCGCGGCTGTACCAGTCGTCCTGTTTCGCCTTGGCGCGCTTGCGGTCTTCCGATCCGCTTTCTTCACCGCCGTTGCCATTGCCCAGGTGCCCGGCCAGATCCGCTTCCGTGGTGCGTGCGCGGCCATCCATCCGGGTCACCTTCACACGCTCAACAGTGATATCCGGCTTGATGCCCTGGGCCTGGATGGAGCGTCCCTTGGGGGTGAAGTAGAGCGCGGTAGTGAGCTTGATTGCCCGTTCATCGTTGATCGGGATGACCGTCTGTACCGAGCCCTTGCCAAAGCTGTCTGTACCCATCACCACGGCGCGGCGGTGGTCCTGCAATGCGCCCGCCACGATTTCCGCCGCCGAGGCGGAGCCATCGTTGATCAGTACCACCAGCGGTGCGCCGTCGGTGACGTCACCGGCACTGGCGGAATAGCGCAGGTTGGAAGATTCGTTGCGGCCTTCGGTGTAGACCACCAGTCCCTCCTCGAGGAAGGCGTCGACCACTTCCACCGAAGATTGCAGCACCCCGCCGGGATTGTTGCGCAGGTCGACCACCAGGCCTTTCAGCTCACCCTCTTTTTTGAGCTTTTTCATTGCCCGCATCAGGTCGCCACCGGTATCCAGCTGGAACTGGCTGATGCGCAGATAGCCGTACCCCTCTTCGAGCATTTCCCCGCGCACACTGTACACGCGCACCTTGTCGCGCTTGACGGTGACGTCGAAGGGCTCCTTGTGTCCCTTGCGGCCGATGGTGAGAGTCACCGAGGAACCCACCGGGCCGCGCATTTTCTCCACCGCCTGGTCCAGGCTGACGCCGCGCATGGACTTGCCCGACAGGCGCAGGATCACATCCCCGGCGCGCAGTCCGGCGCGTTCCGCGGGCGTGCCGTCCATGGGCGTGATGATGGTGATGTAATCATCCTCGACACCGACCTCGATACCCAGTCCGGCAAACTCACCGGTGGTATTCGCCTGCAGGTCATCAAAGGACCGACTGTCGAGATAGGCAGAGTGCGGGTCCAGCCCCTGCAACATGCCCTTGATGGCGTATTCCAGCAGGGTGCTGTCGTCCACCTCATTGATATAGCCCTGGCGTATCTGCTCGAACACTTTGGCGAAACTGCGCAGGTCTTCGAGAGGCAGGCGGGATTCGGCTTCCAGCGATGCGCGCTCGCTGTCGCCCTGGCTGAGTCCCATCAGCGGCAGAGCGGTGAGAGCTGCCGCGCCTAGCAGGCGAGCCAGCAATTTTGGGGTGAACATAATCTGCACGTCCTTGGCATTTATCGTTACTTTCTAGCCACTAGCTATTAGCTACTAGCTACACCGTGGGATGCCCGTAACTCGGGCCGCCCGCAAATTCGGCTGAGAATTCGTGATGTTCACTGAGAATTGTAGACCCGGCACTCCCCGCAGGTTTGAAGTTGGCGGGGAAGTGAACCGGCGTGTCAGTGCGGGGAATGAAACTGCAAGGGGAAGTGTGTTAGCGGATTGCGGGTGCGGAGCAAGCTCAGCGTCGACACCAGGCGGTGGGGTCCTGGGGTTTGCCGTGTCGGCGGATTTCAAAATAGAGGCCCGCCTGGCTCATGCCGCCGGTGTTGCCCACGCGGGCGATGGTGTCGCCGCTTTCCACCCACTCACCAATGGCGCGGGTTAGGGACTGGTTGTGGCCGTACAGGCTCATGTAGCCGTCGCCGTGGTCGAGAATGATCAGCATGCCCTGGCCGCGCAGGTAATCGGAAAAGACCACCCGCCCGCGGTGGATCGCCTTTACCGGGGCGCCCTCGTTAGCGCGCAGGGTAACGCCGGTCCAGGTGATGCCATTGGCGCGGCGCTGGCCAAAGGCGTTGGCGCGGCGTCCGCTGGTTGGCCACTGCATGCGTCCGCGCTGTTTGGCAAATGGCGTCTGGTCGCTGGGATTGATCAGGCTGGCGATGGCGCGGCCGACTTCATCCACCAGGCGCTGCAGGCGGCTGCGATCACTGTGCAGCTGATTGAGTTCTCCGCTTTTGCTCGCCAGCTGCTTCGCCAGTTTGTCCAGGGTGCGCTGGCGCGACTGCTGCGCGCTGGTCAGTGCCCGGCGTTTCTGTTCCAGCTGGTCGCGTTCGCGGGCGAGGGTGTCCTGTTCGCGCTGGATGCCGGCGCTGACAGTGTTGAGTTGATCGAGGGTGTTGACGTATTCGCCGATGACTTGGCTGCGTTGCTTGAGGAAGTAGTCGTGGTAGCGGAGTTGGCGGGCGATGTGCTGGGGATCTTGTTGGTTGAGGAGCAGCTTGATCTGCTCCTGGCGACCGAGTCGGTATGCGGCGGCGACTTCCTGCTCGGCCCGCCGCTGCATACTTCGCCGGGATTCCTCCAGCTGCTTTTCTTCCCGCTTCAATTCCTGCAGCTTCTCGCCGCGGCTCTGCATGTCCGACTTGATCTTGTCGATCCGCTGCAGCAGCTCGGAGATGTCTTTCTCGTTGGACTCCAGATCCTTGAGCAGCTGATCGCGCTCACCCTTAACCTGGTTCAGCTCCTCCTGCAAAGACTCGATACGCTGCTTGATTTCCGCCAGCCGCGCTTGCTGCTCTTCGTCTGCCGCAAAGGATAAAGATGGGAAAAGGAGGAGAAATCCTAGTGTGAGTGATTTAGTAATTTTTCGGTATTCGGATTTCATGTTTTGTACGGCTCACAAATAAAGAAAACAGAAGAGCTGAACTGTGCAGGCGCAAGGCCGAAAGGAAAACGGCGAAGCTTTAAAATTTTCAGGTTATGCCTGATCGTCTGTGCAAGCCAGCGCCAGTCGAAACCTTTGTGATCTGTTCCGTGGGGGGGCAGTTTGTCCAACTGCCCCAGTCCGGCCCAAAAGGTTTCTTTCCAGGTGTACTCCTTGTGGCGCATGTAACCGCAAAAGAAAGAGCCAATATTTTTCAGCCAGATTGCAGGCCCGACCTCAACGGGAACCGAGCAAATAAATAGCTTGGGCTTGGCTGCGGCGACCGCTTCCACAATTCTGACCACGGTATGCTCTGGGATATGTTCCAGTGTTTCGAGCGCAACGATGACATCGGCATTTGCCAACACGTCGAAGTGATCTTCAGCATAACCTTGAATCACTTTGAAATTTGGGTGCTCGCCATAATGGGCATTCGCGCGCTTTACAAATTTATGCCAGGGTTCAATGCCAACATAATCAATGTTGTAACGTTGGTTTACAGCCGGGAAAAGCTGTCCGTGCGCACACCCTATTTCTACCACCTTTAGGGGCCGGTCCGGATGCGGCACTGCCAGCGTCTCGATGGACTGAAGTGCGTGTGCATGCCGGAAAGAATGCAGCCATGAAACCAGCGGATTGAATCGCTGGTTTTTTTCGTAATTGGTTATTTTGGGTGCAACACTTCCATTGTGTTTGGCTGTCATAATACGGCGTGCCTTGGTGTTTGATTAGCCCAGTTTTACCAGCGGCTCGCCGCTCATTTCAGCAGGCTGCGGTACGCCCATCAATGCCAGCATGGTCGGTGCCACGTCGGCCAGGCTGCCGCCATCGCGCATGCTCACATCGCGCGCGCCGACATACACAAACGGCACCGGCAGGGTGGAGTGCTGGGTGCTGACCTGGCCGGAGCCGGCGTCGAACATCTCTTCCACATTGCCGTGGTCGGCGGTGATCAGTACCTCACCACCGGCGGCCAGGGCTGCCTTGGTTACGCGGTCGACACAGGTGTCCAGCGCTTCCACCGCTTTTACCGCGGCCTCGAATACACCGGTGTGGCCGACCATGTCGCCGTTGGCGTAGTTACAGATGATCGCGTCGAACTTGCCGCTCTCGATTGCGGCTACCAGTTTGTCGGTCACTTCCGGCGCGCTCATTTCCGGCTGCAGGTCGTAGGTGGCCACATCCGGGGATTTGATCAGGATGCGCTCTTCGCCATTGTAGGGCTCTTCGCGGCCACCGCTAAAGAAGAAGGTCACATGTGCGTACTTTTCTGTCTCGGCGATACGCAATTGGGTCTTGTTCTGGTTCTGCAGGTACTCACCAAAGGTGTTGACCAGGTTTTCCGGCGGGAAGGCACAGCTGGCGTCGATATCGGCGGCGTATTCCGTGGTCATTACGAAATCCGCTAGCTTGGGAGTGACCGCGCGGGCAAAGCCGTCGAAGTTCGGGTCGGTAAAGGCGCGGGTCAGCTGGCGGGCGCGGTCCGGGCGGAAGTTCATAAAGATCAGCGCGTCGCCGTCTTTGACCGGTGCCGCGTCGCCAATCCGGGTCGGCGCCACGAACTCGTCGTTCTCATCGCGGGCGTAAGCGGCGGCGAGTCCGGCGAGGGCGTCTGCCGCCTGGTGCTTGGAAATACCCTGAGTCATCAGGTCGTAAACCGGCTGTACACGGTCCCAGCGGTTGTCGCGGTCCATGGCAAAGTAGCGGCCGGAGATACTGGCGATACGGGCATTGCCCAGGGCGTCACAGACCTGGGTCAGGCGTGCCAGCGGGGCCTCCGCACTGCGCGGTGCGGTGTCGCGGCCGTCGGTGAACGCGTGGATATAGATTGCCTTGGCGCCGCGCTGGGCAGCCAGGGTGGCCATTGCCACAATGTGGTCGTCGTGGCTGTGCACACCGCCGTCGGACAGCAGGCCCATGATGTGCACCGCGCCGTTATTGACGATGGCCTTGTCGACCGCGGCGGTGTAGGCGGGGTTCTTGAAGAACTCGCCGTCCTTGATGGCCTTGTTGATGCGGGTGAAGTTCTGGTACACCACGCGGCCGGCGCCGAGGGTCATGTGGCCCACTTCGGAGTTGCCCATCTGGCCTTCCGGCAGGCCTACCGCCATGCCTGAAGTCTGGATCAGGGTTTTCGGGCGGGTGGCCCAGATCTGGTCCCATACCGGGGAGTTCGCCGCCGCAATGGCGTTGTGCTCGGAGTGCTCACTGTGGCCGAAGCCGTCCAGAATCAGCAGTACCACGGGGCGTTTGGGCGAAGACTCGGATGCCATGGGATCGGAATTCCTGTGTTGGGTTGATGGGTGATCGGTCGGCGTCATTGCCAGAGGACGGAACTCGTATAGGGAGTTTTACCGCAGGTGGCGGATTTTAACCTGTTTCCGGGCCTGAGGTCAGGTATTAACCAGCATTCCTCGGCTTTCGGCAGTGAAATTGCTGGTTAAGATTTGGCCATGGTCGTGTATACTGCGCCACCTTCGAGCTGCCGGTTGGGTTGTTTTACAATACCGGTGCAAACGCGGCCGACTGATGCGTCAGTGGTCGAATTCAGAACAACAAACTTAATTTTCCGGGGGCGGAGTGGACTTTTTCGTCTTTATCAGCGAGCAGTGGCTGCTGGTGAGTCTGTTGGTGGCGCTGGTGTATGCGCTGGCAATTACCGAACGTATCAAAGCGGGCAAACCCGCGTCGGCCCACGAGGCCACCCGACTGATCAATACTGAGGATGCCCGGGTGGTGGATCTGCGCGATCGCGCCGAGTTCGTTGCCGGACACATCGTCGATGCCATCCATATCCCCCACGGGGATATCGAGAAGCGCATCGGCGAACTCGCACCCTATAAAGAAAAGACCCTGATCCTGGCGGACAAGATCGGCCAGCACGCGGGCCCGGTCGGGCGTCAGCTGAAAAAGGCGGGCTACACCGTGCGCCGCCTGGAAGGCGGTATGTCCGAGTGGGCGAACCAGAAGCTCCCGCTGGTGAAGGGCTGATCCCACTCTGGCCGGCACGCGCCGGCGCTGAATTGGCTCGACCGAACGAGACTGGAACTGAAGAGTCCCGTTCGGTCAGGTAAAGCAAGCAAAGAGGTTTTCCGTCTGTGAAAGAAGTTGTCATCTACACCACCCGCTTCTGCCCCTTCTGTATCCGAGCGAAATACCTGCTGGATAACAAGAATGTCCCCTACACCGAAATCTCGGTAGACGGCGACCGCGAGCTGCGTGCAGAAATGACCGCTAAGGCGGGCAGCCACACGGTGCCGCAGATCTGGGTTGGCGAAAAACACGTTGGCGGTTGCGATGAACTGATGGCCATCGAGCGCAGCGGAGAGCTGGATCAATTACTTGCGTGAAGCCTCGCGTCAAGTACAAGAATTTTCAGTGACATGCCTTGAAAGGGTATTTCGAGGCCCCCATAAGTAAGACCCATACAGGGAGTCTTCTTTCAGGGAAGGCAGTAAATAAACTTTTTTTAAGCAGGCAGTAACATGGCTGAAGAACAAAACGGCGCTGCAGTAAACGGCGAACAACAAGTACAATTCGCGATGCAGCGTATCTACCTGAAAGACCTGTCCTTCGAGACTCCGATGGGTGCAGAGGTTTTCAAAAAGCAGTGGAAACCCCAGGTAAACCAGGAACTGAACACCAAAACCGCCAAGATCGACGAAGATCTGTACGAAGTGGCGTTGACCCTGACCATTACCGTCAAGGTTGAAGAAGAAACCGCTTTCCTGGTGGAAGTACAGCAAGCCGGCCTGTTCGGCATCAAGGGTCTGGAAGGCCAGCAGCTGGCCCAGGCGCTGAACACTGCCTGCCCGCAGATCCTGTTCCCCTACGCGCGCGAAGTGGTAGACAACATTGTGACCAAGGGCTCCTTCCCCGCCCTGATGCTGCCGCCGATCAACTTCGACGCCCTGTTCGCGGCTGCCATGCAGCAGGCGCAACAGCAGGCCGAGCAAGGCGAAGAGAAGACCGACGCCTAAGGCCCGGTTCTCTTGTCAAAAAAGGCTCCTTCGGGGGCCTTTTTTGTGTCTGAAGTAATGTCCAGCAGTTGCAGGGCTTGTTAAATTGCTCGGTTTTTCGGTAATGCGCGAATCTGTGATGCTCGGGCAGCAGAGCCACCACGCACCAGCCTACGGAGTACAAACCCCATGAACTGGGACCTTCCAACCCCTTACATTCAAAGTGTCCAGGTAAAGCCCGAACACGTTGATGGTCTGCACCACGCCAACAATGCCGAATACGTACGCTGGTGTGAGCGCGCAGCCTGGTCGCACAGTCTGGAATTGGGGCTGGATGTCACTAATTACCAGTCGATGGACCGGGGAATGGCCATTCGCCAGGCCGAATACGACTATATACTGGCCGCAAGAGAGGGCGATGAGCTGCTGATCGGCACCTGGCTCACCAAGGTCGACGGCCGTCTAAACATGACCCGTAAGTTCCAGGTTTTCCGCGCCAGCGACCAGGCACTGATCTTGCGCGCCACCTGGCAGATGGTGTGTATCGAACTCTCCAGCGGCAAACCCAAGCGGATGCCGCAGACCTTCAAGGACATATACGGCCCCGCAGTGGTCATCTGCGAGGTCGGTTGATATCACATAATCACACTCGCAACCCCAAGGGAGCGCCTGTCATGAGCGACGCGATCACCCTCACTGAAAACACCGGCGCCCTCAAAGGCAAAACCATCTTCATCACCGGCGCCAGCCGCGGCATCGGCCGCGCCATCGCCCTCAAATGTGCTGCCGATGGCGCCAACATCGCCATTGCAGCCAAGTCCGCAGAGCCGCACCCCAAACTCCCGGGGACCATCTATACCGTTGCCGAAGAGATTGAGGCTGCCGGCGGCAAGGCCCTGCCGATGCAGGTGGACGTGCGCGAAGAGGAACAGGTCGCCGAGGCACTGAAGAAAACTGCGGACACCTTTGGTGGTATCGACGCGGTTATCAACAATGCCGGTGCCATCAACCTGACCAACGTCGAGTCCACACCGCCCAAGCGCTACGACCTGATGATGGATATCAATGCCCGCGCCGTGTACCTCACCGCGCACCTGGCGATTCCCTACCTGAAACAGTCCGAGTGCGGGCACATTCTCAGCCTGTCACCGCCACTGAACCTCGAGCCGCGCTGGCTCGGGCCCTTCGCGCCCTACGCGCTGTCCAAGTTCGGCATGACCATCCTCAGCATGGGGTTGGCAGAGGAGCTGCGCGAAACCAATATCAGCGTCGCCACCCTGTGGCCGCGTACCCTGGTAGCGACCGCGGCCATCGAGTTCGCCGTGGGCAGCCGGGAAATGTTCGAGCAAAGCCGCAAACCTCTGGTGATGGCGGACGCCGCTTACGAGGTGCTGATCACCAGTAACCGGGGCCTGAACGGCGCCCAGCTGATCGACGAGACCCTGCTGCACGAACGCGGGGTGGAAGATTTCACCGAATATGCGCACAATCCCGCCAAGGCCGGTGAACTGGCAGTGGATCTGTTTCTCGATCCCTGAGCAGACTCGCCGGTACCTACAGTCGGCAAGAGGTAAGCGGGGGACACTGTGGATAACAGCGATGTGGAAGATTTTCGCGGCGCAATGGGCGCATTGGGCGACGTAAAGCCGCTGGCGCCCAAGCACCGTCAGTCCGCGCTACGCACAGACGACCGCGACACTGCCGCCAATACCCTCAACCAGCGCGCCCGCAGAGAGGCGGCCACCGCGCAGACCGCACGCGAGCTGAACCCCCTCGGTGGTGAGTTCGTGGAGCCGGTGGATCCGTGGGATCCCATCGAATTCAAACGCGACGGTGTGCAAAACGGGGTTTACCGCAATCTGCGCCTGGGCAAGTACACCGTGGACGCGCGCCTGGACCTGCACCATCACACCATCGAGATGGCCCGCCGCGCCCTGTACCAGTTTATACGGGATTGCATGGATGCGGACGTGCGCTGCGCACTGGTGACCCACGGCAAGGGCGAGGGTCGCAAGCAGCCCGCGCTGTTGAAGAGCTGTGTCAACGCCTGGTTGCCGCAACTGCCCGAGGTGCTGGCTTTCCACAGTGCGCAGAAACAACACGGTGGCCTGGGGGCCACTTACCTGCTGCTGCGCAAGAGCGAGCGCAAACGCCAGCAGAACCTGGAGCAGCACCAGCGTCGCTCGCGCCCGTAACGCAACACAGAAATATCAGACGTGCGCGCAGGTATTTTCGCGGGCTATTGGGAAAATTTCCCGGTTCGTAATCTGTTTGTCACGTCTGGCACCTACTCTATTCCCACAACGAAATTTCGCTTGTCCGGTTGCTTCATCGCCAACCGAATCAGTTTTCGTTGTTCTTCTCTCTTTGCATCGCACCAATTGAATTGGTGATTTTTTGCTTCCGAGTTTGGAGGTGCCTCCGGTTGGAGGATTGGTCCCGGGCATCGCACTTGCGAATCGGGACTCTTCTTGAATGACACTTCAAGCGGCCATATTGGCCGCTTTTTTTATGTCTGCCTGTGTGTGGCAGAGGGCGTTTATGCGGGAGTGGCTTTAGCGGGATGGCGGGGGGACTTCACCGGTCTGCTTGAACTCCAGCCGGGTGCCGTCGTCGCCTTCCAGAACCAGGGTATCGCCGCGGGCGTGCGCGTGGGATACGCGCGGTAGTGCCAGCAGAAAGTCTTTCTCCAGTTCGCTACTCTTGCGTCGACCCACCATGCGGGAAATCGTCGGTGGCTTGAGCCATTGGATGGTGCCGCCGTCGCTCAGCCGGAACTTGCCCAGATAGGGGTTGGAGCCGGCACTGCCGCGCACAAAACCGAGCTTGTCACAACCCAGGTAGGGGCGATCGCGCCACATCTTCTGCCAGAACATTCGGGACTTGTGTTCGCGTCCATCGATGGACAGCGTATCCAGCAGCCACTGACGCTCGCAAATGGCGTCGCTATCGGTGGCGCGCATTGCCGATGGCTGGGTGTCGCTGCTGCCGCAGCCGGAGAGAGTTAGGCCCGTAAACAGCAGAGCGAGCAGGACCGCGTGCGCGCGCAGTGCACGGGTAAGGTTGAGTTGTGGCGGCAGAAACGGGCGGTGCATTTGTTCCATCCGGTGGGTATTTGCGCCATTTAACACCAATTGCCGGCGGGTGTCTGTGACCCAACCGGTCTATCCGGTAACTGACAGCGACTGCAATTACCGTTGTCGTGGTGACAGTGGTGTGTGGGTGGAAGGGAAGGAGCCGGGAAAGCGGCGGGCTGCCGTCAGCTGCCCGCCTTGATGTATTCGATATAGATATCCCCGGACACGTCCCGGAGGATCAGGCGACCGCCGCCACTTTTCACAAAGGCCTGGCGGGTGCCGGACAGGGCGCGCAGGTACTGGGTTTCCTGCTCCATCAACTGCGGAGGACCGGCCATTTTGGTGGATGCGAAACTGTCGGTGTCCCACAGAACCTGGCCATTGCTGGTCACCTGCATGGCGCCGCGGTAAGTATTGATACCACTTTTCCCCATGGCCTCGCCGTCGCTGTTACACAGGAAGGTGAATTCCCGCGGCTGGTCCACCGGAATCGCCTGTCCATTGATGCGCAGCAGGCGCATTTCCCACTTGTCGCCGCACACACTGCTCAGCGAGCCCGGGGTCTGGGTCGGGCCTGAGTCCTTGCCATCCATGTTCATACAGCCGGCGATGACGATGGCGAAGCCCATCAGCCATACCGGGATTACTCTGTTCATTACCTTCCGCTCCCTGCTTGCAGATAGATGTAGCTTAGTCATCCCCGGCCAGAGCGAGAGGACAGCGGCGACAGCTTGTGGCGGAAATGGTCACAGAAACGGGTATCGGCGGGCGCCAGCGCCCGCACAGGTACCGCTCGGAGGATTACGACTGTCGCACGCAGCGCACGACGACTTTTGAATCCAGTTCCTGTTCGAAGCACCGGAAGCGGGTGCCATTGACGTTGAGGGAGCGCGGCGCATCGCGGCGGCCACTCCTCGGCCTGCGGTCGGAAGATCTCACCGACATGTGGGCGGGGTTCATATGTGGGGGGACCGCGCTGCTGAAAGCACGGTTGGCTTGACTTTCCCTCGGCTCGGTTGACGTACAACCGGCAACAACTCCTGTCGCTATCGCCGCAGTCAGCAGAATACTACTCAATTTCTGCACGCGGATACCTCGGTGGCTGATTCGAGGGTGCTTCACTGCCGCCCTCACTTTTCAGCCTAGAAGAGTCCGCTGCCAAAGTGTGATATTTAGCGCCAATTTAAGAAAAGGTGCGCCGATACGGAGATCGAGGCGACAGTGCGGGATGAGAAGGCGGCAACAAAAAAGGGGCCCGAGGGGCCCCATTAATGCTATTCACAACAATGCAAGGAGGACGTGATTAGAAGTTGTAACTACCTGTGAGTGCGATGGTGCGGGGCGCGCCGTAGTAACCAGTAACCAGGCCGGCTGAGTTATAGCCCGCATTGCGGTACTCCTCTTCGCGCAGGTTTTTACCCTGCAGCGAGAGTTGCCAATTGCCGTCTGCGCTGAAGTAGGTGGCACCGGCGTCCAGCAGGGTAACGGAATCGCTATCCAGTGCGCTGGGTGCCGCGTAAATCTGGATGCCGTCACGGTAGGACAGGGAGCCGTTCAGTACCAGCTCACCGCCCAGCATATCCATGCTGTAGCTCAGCTGGCCCAGTGCGGTTTTGGCGGGGCTGTACTGCAGGTTGTCCCAGATATCCGCTACGTTCACTTTCTCTCCGCTGGCAGTGTCGTAGGTCATTACCTCGATGTAGTCGCCGTCGGTATACCCGAGCACGATGTTGGAAGTCAGGCGGTCGGTGATACTGGCCATCATCTCCAGTTCGAAGCCACGGATTTCCGCTTCACCGGCGTTTACCACGGAGCTAGCAAAGCCCTGGGTCTCGGTGGAGAAGTCCTGCACGGTTACCTGCATGTCTTCGTAGTCGGTGTGGAAGGCAGCCGCATTCAGACGGATGCGGTTATTCCACAGTTCGGTTTTGATACCGACTTCAAAAGTATTTGCAGTTTCCGGATCGTAACCTTCTTCGGTTTCCGGATTCACACTTGCGTCGCCGCGCATGTCAAAGCCACCGCTCTTGAAGCCAGAGCTGAAGCTACCGTAAACCATGGTGTCTTCGGATACGATGTAGTCCAGACCGGCCTTGGGTGAGAACTGTCCCCAGCTGTCGCCGTTGGTATAGTCGGTCAGGATACCGATCGGGTTTGGATTGGCCGCGGTGCCTTCGAAGTGGTCGGCAAACATCGGCGAGTACAGTCCGTCGTAGTTGGCCTTGAAAACGCGCGCGGATTTTTCATCGCGGGTGTAGCGGCCGCCGACAATCAGGTTCAGCTTATCGGTAAGAGAACGGTTGTAGTTGGCGTACACCGCAAGGCTTTCGGTATCCACGCTACCGCTGACATTCTGGGTCAGGCCGTTCGGGAAGACCGTCGGCAGCAGAATGCTGTAGATATCCAGTACTGCATCGAAACCACCGGCAGCGGTGCCTTCGTAATAGTAGATGCCGGATACCAGGTTGGCATTGTCGCCATTCCACGCCAGCTGGAATTCCTGGGTGAACTGGTCGTCGTCATAGTACGCGGGAACATCGAAATCCGGGCGTGGGCTGCTGTCGAAGTCGATATTGGTTCTGGTCTCGCCACTGCGGGAAGCGGTAATGGACTTCACGGTAACGCTTTCAGACAGGTTCCACTCGGCAGTCAGGGACATGCCGGTGCTTTCGACGGAGTTGTCTGACGGCATGTTGGAGCGGTGATCGTAGACATTATCCAGGGGTTCTTCACCACCGTAGGGGTTGGTGAACATCAGGTGACCGAAGCGCGCGTTGGAATCGTCTTTGGTGGTGTCCGCCGCGAGACGGATCCACAGGTCTTCAGACGGGTTGAACTCCAGGGAAACGCGGCCGCTCAGGATGTCTTTGTTGTAGTTTTCAGCACCGGTGTTGATGTTTTCACCGAAGCCATCGCGCTGGTAGCTGGCTACCGCGAAGCCCACGGCCGCGGTGTCGGACAGACCAGTCTGGCCGCTCAGTACCAGGTCGCGCTGGTTGTAGGAGCCCACGCCGCCGCGGACGCGGAATTCAGTGTCGCCACTCAGCTTTTTGGTTACATATTTGACCGCGCCGCCGATGGTGTTCTTGCCGTACAGGGTGCCCTGCGGGCCGCGCAGCACTTCGATACGCTCCACATCGAACACATCCATTACCGCGCCCTGGGGACGGGCTACATAGATGTCGTCCACATAGATACCAACGCCCGGCTCGAAGCCCCACAGCGGATCCTGCTGGCCGATACCTCGGATGTAGGCGGTGAGGGTGGAGTTGGTACCGCGGCTCACCTGCAGGGTGGTATTGGGGGTGAGCTTTTGGATATCGCTGAGGTCGGCTACGCCGTTTTCCAGCAGCTGGTCTTCACCGAATGCAGTTACCGCCACCGGTACTTCCTGCAGGGACTGCTCGCGCTTCTGCGCGGTTACGGTTACTTCTTCGAGCTGTGGCTCGGCGTAGGCGAAGCTGGCACCGCAGGCGAGCATGACACCTACGGCGAGGGGGTTGAACTTTATCGTTTTGCGCATGGCTCTCTCCGATCACCAGTAGTTATGGTTTTTATCTAAGTTACGGATCTGCACTGTATCTTCTGTGTAGAGCCTTGCCTGCTAGACCAAGGTATGAAGCCCGGGTCGTAGTCAGAGCAGGACAAAAAACAGTCGATAGGGTAGTCTTTCAATAATAACCAAAATAATGAATGAGGCGCCAATTGTTCAGTCTCTCCCTGCTGGCCGCCGTGGGCCTGATCTATCTGCTGCTGCTGTTTGCTATCGCCTTCTGGGGTGACCGGCTGCCGGCCGGGCGTATCCGTCCGCTAAAGCCCCTGTTGCTGGCCCTGGCCGGGACCTATACCAGTGCCTGGATGTTTTTCGGTGTGCCCGCCCAGGCGGTGACCGAGGGCTGGCTGCTGCCGCCCACCTTTGTCGGTGCCAGCCTGATGCTGGTCTTCGGCGCCCCCCTGCTGATGCGCTTTGTGCGCCTGTCCAAGCAGCAGGGGTCCACCTCCATCGCGGACTTTATCAGCGCCCAGTACGGCGGCTCCCAGTGGCTCGCGGCAGTGGTTGCCCTGCTCGCGGTAGTGGCCATCGTGCCCTATCTGTCCCTGCAGCTGCGCGCGGTGGCGGACAGCTTTCTGCTGCTGGCCCAGAACGTGGAAGACCGGGGCATCAGTGCCTCGGTGGTGACCGGGGTGGTGAGTGTCACCCTGGGACTGTTTGCAGTGCTGTTCGGCACCCGTCATATCGACAGCAGTGTGCACCGCAACGGTATGTTGCTGGCGGTAGCCTTCGAGGCGCTGGTGAAGATCGGCGCGCTGATCGCCGTGGCCTGGTTTGTGGTGTACAGCGCTTTCGATGGCGCAGCGGACCTGACCCGCGCGGCGCTGGCGAGTGAAAAAGTCGCTGCGATCGCCGAGGCCCGTCCCGGCGACACTGGCTACCTGGCGGTGGTGATACTGGGGATGGCGGCCATTTTCTGCCTGCCCCGTCAGTTCCATATCCTGATGATCGAGAGTGACGACGAGCGGGATATCGGCCCGGTGCGCAAGTTGATCCCGCTGTATCTGGCCCTGGTGTCTGCTGCTGTGCTGGCGGTGGGTTACGGCGGCATGTTGTGGCTGCCGGAGAGCTATACCAATGCGGAGCGCTTTGTTCTCGGGGTTCCGTTGGAAAGCGGCATCCCGTGGCTGGCGCTGCTGGCCTTCGTCGGTGGCCTGTCCGCCGGCTCCAGCATGGTGATTATTGCCACCATCGCCCTGTCCACCATGATTGCCAATACCATGATCGTGCCCTGGTGGCTGAAGCGCCTGCAGCAGCGCCCGGCGGGCGTCGCCCTGGGGAGCGACCTGCGGCGGGTGCGACGGGTCATTATTGGGTTGCTGATGCTGGCGGCCTTCGGCGTCAGCGAACTGATCGGCTCCGGGGTCAGCCTCGGTACCTTTGGTCTTCTGTCCCTGGCGCTGGCGGCACAGCTGGCGCCGGCGATGATTGCGGCGGTCACCTGGCCTGCGCGCTGGCCGCGATTGCGCGCCGCGGGCGTGGTGACAGGACTGCTGCTGGGCACCCTGGTGTGGGCGCTGTCTGCACTGCCGTCAGCCCTGGGTGGCGAGGACTGGATTGCCGGTGCACTGGGGCTCGCCTGGAGCCCGCTCTCCATCGCCTGCGTATTCGGCCTGGGTATCAATGCCGCCGCGCTGATTGCCTGTTCCCTGTTGCAGCAGCGCTGGTTGCCGGGCAGTGCCGTCGCAGACGTGGCTCCGGTGGATCGCGCGCGCCTGCGCCAGCTGCTGGCGCGTTTTGTGGGTGAGGATGCGGCGGATCGCGCGCTGGCGCCGGTGCTCGAAAACAGCGAGCCCAAAAAACCGCGCGCTTCGGCGGAGCAGTTCCGCGATGCGGTGGAGAAAATCCTCGCCGGTATCGTCGGCAGTACCAGTGCCCGGCGCCTGGTACGCCAGCTGAGTGAACCGGAGATCGCCGCCCAGCAACTGGACCAGGCGTCGGATATCTACCAGTTCGGGCGCGGACTCCTGCAGAGCAGCATCGACAATATCGATCAGGGTATCTCGGTGGTGGATGCCAACCTCAATCTCGTGGCCTGGAACCGCCGCTATCTGGAGCTGTTCCACTATCCGCCGGAGATGATCTACGTGGGCCGCCCGGTGGCAGAGCTGGTGCGCTACAACGCGAGCCGCGGTGAGTGCGGCCCGGGTGTGGTGGAAGATCATGTGAACAAGCGCGTGGAGCACCTGCGCAACGGCACCGCCTACCGGGTGCAGCGCAACCGCACCGACGGCACGGTGCTGGAAATTCGCGGCAACCCGCTGCCCGGCGGCGGCTTTGTAACTACCTATACCGATGTATCCGACTACCAGCGCGCGCTGGCGGAGCTCACCGATATCCGCAACTCCCTCGAGCACAAGGTGGCCCATCGCACCGCCGAGTTGGAAAGTGTGAATGACGAGTTGCAGACCCTGAACCACGAGCTGCAGGAAGCCAGTGCTGGCAAGACCCGTTTCCTCGCCGCCGCCAGTCATGACCTGGTGCAACCGCTCAACGCCAGTCGACTGTTTATTGATGCACTGGCCGCACACCCGCTGGAAGACAACAGTCGCCAGTTGCTCACCCGCGCAGACAGTGCGCTGGCCGCGGCGGAAACCCTGATCACCGATATGCTGCAGATCGCGCGTATGGACGCGGGGGATATCAAGCCCAGCTTCGCACCGGTGTCCCTCGACAGCATCCTCGACGACGCGGTGGCTCAGGCGCGCCTAGCGGCAGAGAGTCGCGGCATTCGCCTGCGCTATCGGCGCAGCCACCTGTGGGTGCAGAGCGATGAAAAAATGCTGCGGCGCGTGGTGCAGAACCTGCTGGACAATGCGGTGAAATATACCCGCGAGGGCGGAGTCCTGATCGGTGCCCGCCGCAGGGGCGACGGCGTTTCCCTGGAGGTGTGGGATACCGGTGAGGGCATTGCGCCGGATCAGCAGCAGGCGATTTTCCGCGAGTTCTGCCGTCTCACGCCGAAGGATTCTTCAAGCCAGCGACAGCACGGCTACGGTCTCGGCCTCGCCACCGTGGAGCGCCTGTGTCGTCTGCTCAATGCGCCCATCGCACTCGCCTCGGTGCCCGGTTGCGGCAGTGTGTTCCGGGTGCGCCTGCCCCGCGCCACGGCGCGAGTGGATGCCCAGCGCCGGGTCAAACGGGGTAGCGGGCGCGGTGTTGCGCTGGATCTGCGGGTTCTGTGTGTGGATAACGAGCCCTCCATCCTCGAGGCCATGGCCGCATTATTGGGTGGCTGGGGCTGCACCGTGCACTGTGCCCAGAACCGGGCTGAGGCCCTGGCAGCACCGGAGCCGGAACTGCTGTTGATGGATTTCCACCTGGACGATGGCGATAACGGCATCGACCTGGCGGCGGAGTTACTGCAACGCTGGGACGGCGATGTGCCCTGCGTGATTATCTCCGCAGAAAACACCAATACCGTCAAAACCCGCGCGCAGCAGGCCGGTTGGCAATTCCTGCAGAAGCCCCTGCGGCCCGCAGCCCTGCGCGCCCTGCTGCAGCAGAGTATCCGCGCTGCCGATGCGACCAAGGTCGTATAGGCAGGGGGCGTGTTCACGCGCAGTCTGAAGCGTAATATCCGGAATAATAACAAGTGGTATCAGAGCGATGAAAAAATACCTGTTGGAAATACTGATGTTCAGCGCCTACGCGCTGTTCGCTGCGAGCTGGGTATCCGGCGCCATTCTCACCCCCGCCATTCAGGCGTCTTTTGGAGAGGAAGGCTTTGCCAATGCCACCTGGGGCAGCAACGTCATCACCATCGCCAAGATCGTCGGCAACCTCGCCGCCGCCGCGCTGCTGATGCGTCTCGGCGCCAAGCGCGCCTTTGCCCTCGCGATTATCCTGATTGCCGCCGGCGGCCTCGGTGCCCTCGCCGGTAGCTACGGTGGCTGGCTGCTGTCGCGCCTGGCCCTGGGGCTCGGCGGTGCGCTCGCCATCGTCTACTTCGCACCGGTGGTACTGCACTATTTCTCCCCCGAAGAACGTCCCCTGATCAACGGTATCAACGCCGCTGCATTCAATACCGGTAACCTGCTCGCGCTGCTGTCCACCACCACCCTGCTCACCTGGCTCGGCAGCTGGCAATCGGTGGTAGTACTGTATGGGGTGATGGTGCTGGCGCTGGGGGTGCTCTGGTGGCTCAGTGCAGAGAATTTCTCGCTGTCTGGCGGCGGTAACAAGCCGGAAGAAAAATACGGTTTCAAGCAGGGCATCAAGCAAGGCTTTAACTGGTGGCTGCCGCTGGCGTATTGCGGCGTGTTGTTCTGCTATATCGCGGTATTCGCGCTGTTCCCGCTGATCGACGGGTTTGCGGTGGCGAGCAGCGATCTCTCCGCGGTGATGATCGCCGCGGGCATGGTAGGTACCGTGGCCGGTATCATCGTCACCAAGCGCTATGCACTGCGTCTGCCGGTGCTGCGCTACGCGGGCCTGGCACTGGTGGGTTTTGCCGCGCTAATGGTCACCAGCCGCGATCCGATCATTGCCTACTCTGCCGCCGCACTCGCCGGCTTCTGCATGTTCCTGCCAATGACCGCGCTGGTTACCCTGCCGCAGGAGTTGCCGGGTATGACACCGGCGAGGATTACCGTCACCTTTGCCATGTTCTGGTCCATTTCTTACGGGGTGGAAACCGTATTGATGTACGGTGCCGGATTGCTGGCTGACGCCACCGGCGAACCCGCCAGTGCAGCCTACTTTGCCGTGGCCTGCTCGGCGTCACTGTTTATCTTCTCTTTCCTGCTGCCGGAGAGCGGCAAAAAAATCGAAGCGGAAAACCTGGAGGCAGAAAATGCGGCAGCTTGATCACAAACTCGCGGAGTGGCTGGTTGCAGTCAATGCCCAGGTCGCGGAGCTAAAGAAAGCCGGTTTTGAGCCCACCCCGATTTCCGCGCGGGAAAGCCTCGCCAATCTGACGGCAAACTTTGTCGAGCCGGGTCCGGAAATGCCGGTGTGCGAAACCCTGGTACATGGGGGGGAATACCCGGTGCCGGTGCGCATCTATCAGCCAAAAGCGCAGTCGCAGGAAAAGTGCGACGGTGCGGCCATCATTTACTGTCACGGCGGCGGCCATATGGCGGGCAGCGTGTCCGTCTACGACCCCATTTGTCGCCGCTTTGCCGAGGCCTGCGGGCGCACCCTGATCTCGGTGGAATATCGCCTGGCTCCAGAAAATCCCTATCCCGCAGCGCTCAACGACCTGCTCAGTGTGGTGCGCAATCTGGGCGCGGCGCTGGATAGAAAAAATATTCCCCACAACGGACGCTGGATTCTGATGGGAGATTCAGGCGGCGGCGCCCTGTGCGCATCCGCGAGCCGTCTGCTACAGCATCAGCCCCATTGCATCGAAGCCCAGGTGCTTATTTATCCGAGCCTGGATTACACCATGCAGACGCCGTCCATCGAGGAAAACGGCCGCGGCTACCTGCTGGAGAAGGAAAAGATTCACTGGTACTTCGAGAATTACCTGAAGCATGCGGAAAACCCGATGCAGGTTTCACCGCTGCACGGGGAATTTACCCGCAAGCTCCCGGCCAGCCTGGTCGTCACTGCAGAGTTCTGCGCGCTGCGCGATGAAGGCGTGGAGTATGTGCGCAAGGTACGCGAGGGTGGCGCCAATGCGGAGCACCTGCACTTCGACGATATGATCCACGCGTTCATGAATGTCGAGAAACTGGTGCCGGATGCGTGCAGCCGTCTGTATCGCCATGTGGCGGAGTACCTGCAGGGCGTTTGATAGCACGAACGGGCTACTCTTTCCGGAAAAATAAACTCGTTTTCTGTGTCTGTAGAGACTAAAACTTCGGCTCCCGTGTATGTAATTAGCCCGGAGTGAGCTATGGCCACAGAAAATGATCTGAATCCATCCTCCAATTACCTTTCTACCCGACCGCTGTTGCGCGCCCTGGCGGACAACTGGTGGGTGGCGCTGGTGCGCGGTCTCTTCGCTATCCTGTTCGGTGTGCTCACTTTTATCTGGCCCGGTATTTCCCTACTGAGTCTGGTCATCCTGTTTGGTGTCTACTCGCTGATGGATGGCGCTGTGGCCATTTACGGGGCGATTACCGGGCGCGGTCAGATCAGTCGCTCATCCCTGTGGTGGCTGTTGTTCGTGGGCATCACCGGTATTACCGCGGGTATCGTCACGTTTATTTATCCTCAAGTAACCGCGCTGGTACTGGTGATTTTCATCGGTGCCTGGGCGCTGGTGCGCGGCATATTCGAGATTATTGGCGCGGTACGTCTGCGCAAGGAGATCGATCACGAGTGGTTGCTGATATTTGCCGGTTTTCTGTCGGTGATTTTTGGCCTGGTATTACTACTCAAGCCTGGTGCTGGCGCGCTGGCGCTATTGTGGTTGATCGGCAGTTATGCCATCGCCTTCGGTATCATTCTGGTCTGGCTTGCCTTCCGCTTACGTAAATTGGCACATAAAACGCATACCTGATTGGCGATCGCCAGATTTTCTGTACGGGGCTGGTGTCACTGGACTGACGCCCGCCCTTGAATGTCCCTCAGGCCCGCGGCAAACTGCCTCAGCGGTTGAATCCCAATTAGGCGATAACAAATATAACGAGCCAAACATGAGCGAAGCACTGATCGTTCTCGACCCCGCTGCGGAAAAAAGCCTGCAGCAGCAAATTCGTGAAAAACTGATCCAGGGTATTCTGTCCGGGAGCATACCCGCCGGACATAAAATGCCGTCATCCCGGCGTATGGCCGAGCAGCTTGGGGTTGCTCGCAATACCGTGGTGCTCGCATACCAGCAACTGGTGGATGACGGATTTTTGGTAACCCGCGAACGCAGCGGTTTTTACGTCAGTGAGACCGTATCTCAGCAGGGCGTTATCAGCCACAACGCGGGTGCGCCTCAGCGGGATGAAGACGACCGCAGCTACTGGCGCAGCCACTGCAATCCAGTCTCGGTCAGCCGCCGTGCCCTGCAGGCCCGTCCAGCCAATTGGCTGCAATACCCCTATCCGTTTGTCAGTAATGAGTATGACCCGCGCCTGTACCCCGGCGCAGAGTGGCGGGAGTGCACCCGGGATATCTTTACGGCGAGGGAGGTGGCCCAGTGGGCTACCCTGGGTGACAACGAGGATGATCGGCACCTGGTTGAGCAAATCTGTACTCGCCTTTTGCCCCGCCGGGGTATCTATGTCGACCCGGGGCAAATTCTTTTGACCAGTGGCATGGAACAAGCCTGTTATCTTTTGGGCGAGCTACTGCTGGGCAGTCAACGTAAACTCGCGCTGGTGCAACCGGTGGCTGGTGAGACCGGGGAGATCTTTCGTCGCACCGGTGCACAGATTCTTCCACTTACCCAGGATGCGGATGGACCGCAACTGGACGACAATCTGAAAGCTGCCGACTGTATCTACCTGCAGCCCAATGTACATAATCCCACCGCTGTTACCAGCAGTCTGGAGCGGCGCCGACGGTTGCTGAAGCAGGCCCGAGAACAGCAGGCGGTGATCATCGAAAACGACTGCGATCACGACTTCTGTTACCACGGAAACCCACTGCCTCCCCTGAAAAGTATGGAGGGCGGTAGCCCGGTCATTTACCTTTACCAGTTCCCCAAGGTAATCGATCCCGGTATGCAACTGGCCTTTATGGTCGCCCCCAAACCGGTTATCCAGCGATTGCGGGCGTTGCGTTACACGCTGCGCGAGCGCGTACCTGCGCTAAACCAGCGCCTGTTGGCAAAGTTCGTTGCAGCCGGGCATCTGGATGCGGCGCTATTCAAGATTACTCAGCAATTGAAAGAGCGCTGGATCGCATTGGGCGAAGCGCTGATGTATCACCTGCCCAAGCTTAAGGTTCGGCGTGCCAGCTGCGGCACCGCCTGTTGGCTGGAGTTGCCTGAACACATGGATGGGACTCAATTACAGATGAGCGCGGAACGGAACGGGTTGTTGCTGGAGCCGGTCAGTGACGGCAGCGCTGTGCGTCTCGGTTTTTCTGCCATCGACGCAGATAAAATCGAGGGCGGTGTGCGGGTGCTGGCGCAACTGATTAACGGGGAGCTACAGGCTGAGGAGGAAACCCTGGATGTCGCTAGCGGTCGTCGCCTGAGTGCAAAAGACTTGCAGAGCGAAATGCCCGGAGCGATTTTCCTGGGCACGAATACCCTGGGAGAATCTTACCGTATTGAACTCAAACCCGACGGCACCATGCTCGGTTACTCCCGCAATGATGTGGAGATGGACGAGACCGACACCGGTCGCTGGTGGCTCGACGGCGACCAGTGGGTGCGCCAGTGGCGCACCTGGTCCTATGGCCGCAGGGCAAGCTTCCATGTAGTCACCGATGGTCACCGGATCAAGTGGTTCAATGAAACTGGCAAGCTGATCGACGCGGCGATTATTGCCAACGAGTAATTTTGCCGGGGCTTAATTTGTTGAGGCGTGGTCCAGCCGCGCGGCGGCCGGAATCGCGACCATGCAGATAGCCAATACCACAACGGTCAGGATGATCAGCTGGGTATAGCTGCCGCCGCCGGTAATAAAATACCCGGCAAACAGCGGCCCGCACGCCAACCCCAGTTTAGATGCAAAACCACCAAACGCCCCCATCTGCCCCGCGCTGTCGAAGCGTGCAGCCATGGTCAGGAAATAGGGTACGCAGAATGCCCAGGTCATACCGGTTACCACGTTCGCAAGGATAAAGACCGGGCGAATATCGCTGTATACGAACAGCAGCAAACCCAGCAACGTAATTACCAGCGCGGCTGCCAGCGGCTTGGCCAGTGGGTATTTTTGCCCGGTGACCGCGGCCAGCGCAGCGCCGCCGATGGCGATCAGGTTAGCCCAGAACAGCGTCTGGCTGATAAAGCCGAGTGGCAGCTGGAAAGTTTTTCCGAGGTCGAAAATAAACGCGAACAGGGCCATATTCGCGAACTGGAAGCAGAACAGTGCAACCAGTGTGACTATGATGGGAAACATGGGTAACGGTGTTGCATTTTCCTTATGCGCACGGCTTTCCGCTTCCGTCGGTAGTGGGTAATCGGCAATCAGCGGCAGCATGCACAGGGTGATGGCACTGAACGTAATCAGTGCAAAGAATGGAACATAAGTGCCGTGCTCTGCCACCAGCGCAGGCAGGAACCCCACGCCGATAGCCCCGCCAGTGTATTGAACCAGCAGCACCATGCTGTAACTCCGCCCCGCGATACCACTGCGGGCAATCACCGCAAAGCCCAGACCTACCAACGCACCACCGAGAACACCGTGTACCAGTCGCAAGGGGATCAGCAGGTCCAGATTTGCCAGCTGAATGGTTAATACATCCATGCCAATGGAACAGCACAGAAGAATGGCTGCGGCGCGTTTCCAGCGGGGGATATGGCGAATCAGCCAGGACACGATAAAGGCCCCGATCACCGCGCCCATGGTATTGGCAAAGGTAATCTGCCCGGCCTGTTCCGCGCTCAGGCCGGCGCCGGCCATCAGCGCATCCACAATGACCGGGAAGATATTTACATAGTACAGACCGGCCGAAGACAGAAAGGCGAGAAAAATACTCGCCGCCCAGCCGTTGCTGACCGCAGCAGGGCGAGTGCCACCATCGTCGGCAAGGGCGGCTGGGATTTCAGTTGCTGCGCTGTTGGCTGGTTCTTGCATGCCTGCTCCGGTGACTCTTTATTGGATTGTTCTTGTCAGTTAGTGCTGGTTGCATCAGTGGCCAGCTCCCGGACCAACGCTAACCTATTACATGGCCAGCCATAGTGCCAGATTGGCATCGGCGTTGGGGCCAAATGCCTGCTCTCCGCTCCAGAACACGCTGTTGAGTCGCGAAAACGCGTTGTGGACTCATGTCAGGTTCAAATCTGGCCCTATAGCCACTCTGCCAATTGGGCCAGTATGGCCCCAGGCAATAAGAAACAGAATGCGCAATCAGGAATCGGTGTGATGAGTAGCAAAACCAGTAATTTCGTATCCCGGAGTTTCGGGATCGCCGCGCTGCAACTGAAGCTTGACGAGACGGACAATCTGGAACTGCTACTGCAGAAAATCCAGCGCACAAAATTGCGCTACCCCTGGGTGAAGATGATTGTATTGAGCGAGTTGGCATTGCGCGGTGTGGGTGCGCAACACGCCCGAGAACTGCCGTCTCCGGAGGAGGAAGCCTTCTGCCACGCGGCACGTGAGCTGGGCATCTGGCTGATTCCGGGTTCCATGTACGAAAAGTGTGGCAGTGCGGTGTTCAATACCACCCCGGTGATCAACCCGGAAGGCGAAGTGATTGCCCGCTATCGCAAGATCTATCCTTTCCTGCCCTATGAGAAAGGTGTGACTGCCGGCGATCAGTTTGTGGTGTTCGATGTGCCGGAAATCGGCCGCTTCGGTGTATCGATCTGCTATGACATGTGGTTCCCGGAAACCACCCGCGCCATGGTATGGCTGGGGGCAGAAGTCATTATCCACCCGACCAAAACCGACACCATCGATCGCCTGGATGAACTGTCCATGGTGCGTGCCAGTGCAGCGATGAACCAGTGCTATATCGTCGATGTGAATTCCGCGGGCGCTCAGGGTGTGGGCCGCTCAATTATCGTAGGCCCGGAAGGTGAAACCATTCACGAGGCCTCGGTTGAGGAAGAAATTGTAGCTTTTGAGGTAGATGTGGAAAAAGTTACCCAGGTGCGCGAGCGCGGAATGAAAGGCCTGGGGCAGACGCTAAAAAGCTTTCGCGATGGCCGGGTGCACTATCCCCAGTATGAACCCGGCGCCGTATCACCGGCACTGGAGCAGCTCGGTGAGCTCAAGGTGCCGGAATAACACGGGCCTGAAATAAATTCACTTTCACAGGATGAATGTTCACTACCGCAAAACTGGACCAGTCGATATAGACTAACTGGCACTAGGTATGGGCCAGGGTCCAGTTATAAAAACCAGTTACAACAACAGCCGGCGCGTTCTGGCCAGCAGAGAAACCCGAGAATAAGAGATCCAAACCTAGCAGAGGGCAATATGAAACAACCAATCAAGCAGGGGTTCAGCAAGTCCATTCTGGCCAGTGCTGTTGCGAGCGTATCCGCCGGTACGTTGTTCGCCATTCCGCAATTGGTGCAGGCGCAAAGTACCGAAATGATTGAGGAAGTCATCGTTACCGCGACGCGCCGCGCACAGAGTGTGCAGGATATTCCCTACAACATTTCAGCCGTTGCCGGTGATGAGCTGGAAGCCGGCCAGATTACCGACGCCGCAGAAATGATGCGCAGCGTCCCTGGGTTGACGGTTGTCGATCGCGGTTACCGGAATTCCGGTACCGTCAATGGTGTCATTATTCGCGGCATGAACGTCGATAGTGGCGCAAACGGTGATGTTCCCCTATCGGCAGTGCCCACGGTAGCAACCTACGTGGACGATACCCCGCTGTATGGCAACTTTATCCTCAAGGATATTGAGCGCGTGGAAGTATTGCGCGGCCCGCAGGGTACGCTGTACGGTTCCGGCTCCCTCGCAGGCACCGTCCGCTACATCATGAAGAAACCTTCAATGGAAGGTTTTGAAGCAAAAGTCGGCAGCAGTGTCAGCCAGACAGAAGGCTCGGCTGGCAACAACTTCAGCGCGGATGCGCTGGTGAATATTCCGCTGGGTGACAAAGCGGCACTGCGCGCTTCGGCGGGCATGATCGACAACGATGGTATTGTCGATTACACCAATGTGTACGCACTCGACGCGCAGGGTGCACCTGTGGCCGAGGGCGGTGACATTGCCAACGGCGCCCCGGAATTTCGCAGTGTGGAAGACGCCGATACCGTCGATATTACCTACGCCCGCGCGTCGCTGCTGATCGAGCCGAACGATCAACTGAGCGTGCAGCTTTCCCACCAGATGCAGAGCGACGAAATCGGTGGCCGCCGCCAGGTTACCCGGGGCAGCAACTGGGTCAGCGGAGAGGAAGCCTTCTACGATGACTATGAAAACGGCGCGGTGACCCTGGAGCCTTCCGAGCGCGACGTGTCGCTGACCGCTCTGGAAGTATCACTGGATATGGGGTTCGCGACCTTTACTTCCAGTACTTCCAGCTACTCCCACGATGGCATCGCCATCAGTGACAACTCCGGTTTCTACGCACAGAACGACTGGTTCGGTGCCTACTACGGTGGTTCGCCGAGACCGCTGGCAAGAGCCGAACGCTTCTACGACGACAGCGCCCTGGTTCAGGAAATTCGCCTGGTCTCCAATGGCGATCAGTTTGTGGATTGGGTTGCGGGGTTCTTCTACATGGACCAGGAGAGCAAGGCGGGCCAGAACAGCTATATGCCAGGCTGGGCGGCGTGGGCAGCCGAAGCTCCGTCAGCCTGGGGCGTTGGCGATAGTGTTGCCGAAGATTTCGCATTCTATGGCGCCAATGTACAGGATCAGGATTTCTACTTCCGCCGCAACCAGAGTTTTACCGATGCGGCGATCTTCGGGGAAACCACGTTCAATTTCTCAGACACTTTCCGCATGACCCTGGGGCTGCGTCACTTTGACAATGAGCTCACTAATGACAGTGTGCTGCAGCTACCCATCTGGCCGGAGCCGGAGGAAGATACCCGCGCAAGCTTCACTACCAAGGAAAATGACACCCTGCTGAAAGCGAATGTGTCCTGGGATATGAGTGGGGACACCATGCTGTACGCAACGGTCTCTGAGGGCTATCGCCGCGGCGGCGCCAATGCGGTGCCCTTGACCGGGGGTTTCGCGGAAAGCCCTGACTACCTGCAGTACGGCTCGGACCAGGTGATGAACTACGAGCTGGGTGTAAAAGGTGCAACGGATACGCTGCGCTATACCGTGTCGCTGTTCCGCATGGACTGGAGTGATCCCCAGCTCAATACCTCGACCGCGAACTGGGGCTTCTTCGCCGCGGTCAATGGTGATGAGGCGAGAACCCAGGGGCTTGAAGTCGAGCTGCAGGGTGACCTGACCGAAAGCATTGGCTACAGCCTCGGCTACGCGTTCGTGGATGCAGAATTGACCGCGGACTTCTACCAGCCCTATGGCAACTTCGGAGGCAGTGGCGTAACCGGAGAGTACATTGTGGCCGAGTCAGGGGCGGCGCTGCCGGGAACCGCCGAGCATACGCTGTCGGTTTCCATGGATCACACCACGGATGTAGGTGCCTACACCCTGGTCAGCCGCCTGAACGGTTACTATCAGTCCGAAACCACCAACGCCATCGGTACAGGAAGAACGGCGGCTGAGTTTGACGCTTTCCAGTTGTGGAATGTGAGCAGCACTCTGGTAGCCGAGTCCTGGGACGCCACCCTGTATGCGAAAAACATCTTCAACGAAGATGGTGTGACCGGTGCTCTGACCGAGGCCCATATGGGAACCGACCCGGCAGAGAACTTCTACGGCAACTCATCCAAAGACTATATCAGTTTGCCGCGCACCCTGGGTGTTTCCGGACGCTACCATTTCTAAGGGTTCATTGTTGCTTCACTGTGTGGCACTTAGCCGGCCTTTTGGCCGGCTTTTTTATTGGGGAGATATCGGTAAACTGGCCATTCAATTTTTCCGTTATAACAGCAGTGATTATGCAGCCGAAGATTGAATTTGGTTCTGAGCCAAGCAGTGAAGCGAAGCGAGCCTACACCAAGGCCCGTGAACTGTTTCGTATGGGCAAATTAGCTGCGGCGCGGGACGCTGCCGAGACGGTCATTGATTGTTCCCCGGGGTTTAGCAGTGGTCGGCGTTTGTATGCGGATATCCTGATCGGTTGCGGTCAGTTTTCCGCGGCGAGAGATCAGCTGCAACAGGCACTGGGGCTATTTCCCGACAGTGTCGAACGGCGTCGTCCGATACAGTTGCACCTGGCAACCGCTTTCGTGCGCGAGGGAGATTTGGCGGGTGCGCTGCGTGTACTTCAGTCTGCGGACTTCGCGCCAGTGGAACAGCTCGATCTGGCGTTGCTATCCCAACTGGGTTACCTGCTTACCTTGTGCGAATCTCACGGGAGTGCACTTCAGGCCTTTGAAGCCGCTCTGCGTGAACGGCCAGATGATCCGCTATTGTTGTTCAATTGCGCGGCGGCAAACCGCGCCATGGGCAAACTCGAGCGTGCCGAAGTATTGTATGACCGCGTGCTCGCGCTGAATCCGGATGACTGGGAGGCCTACAAAAATCGCTCGGATCTGCGCAAGCAGACGCCTGATCACAATCATGTGCGAGAGCTTCAGCAGCGACTGTCTCGAGCGGACCTTCCTCAGGTTGCGAAAGTACAACTGCATTTTGCGCTGGCGAAAGAGTATGAGGACCTCGGAGAGTATTCTGCGAGTTTCGATGCGCTGCAGCTTGGGTGCGGCGCGCGCAGGTCTGGCATTGATTACCAGTTGGATCGCGACCTCTCCGTGATGCAGGGCATTGCGGATGCGTTTGATAAAAATTTTCTGGATCAGCCATCGGTTCCCGAATCGATGGGGCAGGAAATCATTTTCATCCTCGGTATGCCGCGCACTGGCTCCACGCTTCTGGACCGCGTGCTTTGTGCCGCTGGCGATGTGGTTTCTGCGGGTGAGCCGGATACCTTTGCCCGCATGCTATTGCGTGAGGCACGCAGGGCCAGCGATGGCCGTGATGGACAGAATCCAATTCTTGATGCCGCCGAAAACCTGAATATTGCCGAGGTTGGTTCTGCCTATGTCCGACAGTTGAAAACGCGCGCGCAACTGGCTGGAGGCCGCCGGATCATCGACAAGAATCCGATGAATTTTCTCTATCTCGGCTGGATTGCCCGGGCGCTGCCCGGGGCGAAGATCATTCACTTGTGCAGGAACCCGATGGATACCTGCTTTGCCATTTATAAAACTCTGTTCAAAAGCGCCTATCCATTTTCCTATGATCAGGTAGAGATGGCGGAATATTACTGTGGCTACCGGAAGCTCATGCACCACTGGAAGCAGATATTTCCCGAGCGTGTGATCGACGTTCACTATGAGAGGCTGGTCGCTGAGTTGGCACGCGAGGGCCGGAACCTGTATCAGGCCTGTGATCTTGCCTGGAGCGATAGGATTCTTGATTCCTATTATCGGGACCATACGGGAACAGCCACAGCCAGTGCCGCTCAGGTCCGGCAGCCGGTCTACCTAACCTCCGTGAACAAGTGGCAACACTATGGCAAGGAACTGATACCGATGCAGGAAATCCTGCGGCGAGAGGGTGTCGATTTCGATGGGTGAGTATGAAAAAAATGGCAGCGGAAGCTGCCATTTTTATTGATAAGGAAAACTACTTTAAGCTTCCTACCAGTTCCTGCCCTTTATCTTTCAGTGCCACGCACAGGTTGATGCTCTCCTCGGTCTGCGACAGGGCGCGCTGGTAGCCCGGCACCAGTTTCTGTTGCTGGGTAAATAGCGCCTGAGCCTGCTTCAGTGTGTTGGCATCACAGAAGTTGGCGGCAAACCGCGGGGTGTTGCGTCGCCACTGTTCCGGGATCTTGGCAACTACTGCGCTGAAGTTGTGCTGCAGCCAGTCCCAGTTTTTTGCCTGCAGCGCCGGTTCAGCCAGGGCATTGCTGATCAGGCCGAAGGCTTCCCGTGCACCCATGTCATCGCTGAGTGCCAGTTGCTGGACGGTGTGCAGCAGCGCCGGGTCGGTCACGCGCCCCAGTGCATTGGCACTGGCGCTGTCGAACAGGGGATCGTCCAGTTCGCTGCGCACTTCAATCAGCTTCTCCACAAATGCCTTGCCGGAATCCTGCACCGCAACAGTCAGTGCGCTCTGGTAGAGATCCGAATTGAGCGCCTTGGGATCGCGGGACTGGTTAAAGCCGATAAATTTCTCCGCTTTCTGCTGTAGTAACTTGCGCGCATCCGCATCCTTGGCTTCCACCGCGAGGAAACCGAGCAGCTCGCTGTACAGCAGCTTGTTTTCATTGTCGCCGCTGTCTTGCAGGGACTTTACTTTCTCCCGGTAGAGCTTGGCGAGAAATGCCTGCCAGTTATCCCGCTGCTGTGGCTCCACATAGTGGTCCGCGTATTTGGCGAGATAGCCGAGCGGTGCTTCGACCACCTGGCGCTTGTCGGAGTTTGCGGACAGGCGCAACACTTCAAACAGCGTGTTCGATTTCAACTGCCCGGCTTCAAAAGCGGCGAAGGCACTGTCGATCACCGACAGCTGCTCGGTTGGCGCCAGTTCGGCAAATTGCGCGAGCAGGGCCTGCCATGACTTTTCATCCATGGAGAAACGGTAGTAGCCGCTGCCATTGGCGTTGGGCAGAACCCATTCCGGGCACTGGCCACCGGAAATGTCGATGACCTGTTCCTTTTCGGTCAGGAATTCGCACTGGGCAACGCCGGAGCTGCTGCGCATGCAGAACGGAATACTCCACTGCTGGCCGCTATCGGCGATAGGTGAGCCGAGCGGCTTGTAGCGCTGCTGCGTTATCCGCACCGCGGCGGCATCATCCTTGCTGCAATCCATGTTGACCTGCAGCAGCGGAACTCCTTTCTGCTCGACAAAACTCCGGAAGGTATCGGTGAGCTGCGGGCTGTTGGTCTCGTCACCGATGACCCTGTAGAAGTCCGGAGAATCAGCGACGCCGTCGGCAAAGGTTTCGATATAGCGGCCGAGTGCCGGGCGGAATGTCTCCGCGCCGAAGAATTCATCCACCATGTGGATCACGCCGAGGCTCTTGGCGTAGGTGATGGCATCGTAGGCGTTGCGGATATTGTTGTTATCCACGATGGGTTCGCGGATGGCACGGGTGCTGGCCAGTGAGTCCAGCTTCATTGCGCTGATAGCGCGCACCGCGGCGTTCAGGTCGTGACCGCCGTCTGGTTCCATCAGGGTGAGTACCAGCGGGGTGCCCCAGGTTGAGAAGCCCTCCTTCAGCCACAGGTCGTCCCACCAGGGTGGGGTAACCAGGTTGCCGAACCACATGTGGGCGATTTCATGGGCGTGTACCCCGAGCAGGGCCAGGCGCAGGCCGGGTGCCGGTTCGTCGCCCTCTACCAGGATGCGCTGCTCGCGGTAGGTGATGGCGGCGGAGAGTTCGGTGGCACCGCTGGGCCACTGGGGTGCGGCGACGATATCCAGTTTCTTGAACGGATAGGGACGCTGCAGCTGCTCTTCGAAAATACGCAGCATCTCGGGGGTGACGTCGAGGATGTACTTCAGGTCCTTGCCGCGGCCCTTGCGCGCAAAGCCGCGCAGGGGCAACTCGTGCTTGCGGTATTTGTTGGCGGGGATAGCCGGGCGCTCGACCACATCGAAGGGGCCCACCGCGAGGGACAGCAGGTAGGTGGGCATGGGGCGGGTCTGGGCGAAGGTGACCTTTTCCATACCGTCGCCGGCGTCGGTGCGGCTGGTTTCCGGCGCATTGCCAATGGCTTTGTAGCCTTTGGGAATGATGAGGCTGATGTCGTAGGTGGCCTTGAGCCCCGGCTCGTCGAAGCCGGGCAGGAAGCGGCGGGCCTGGATCGATTCGGATTTGGCCAGTGCGTAGGCCTCGCCTTTTTCTTCGACCTTGAACAGGCCGGCGAGGTTTTTATCAAACGGTGCCTGGTACTGGATGCGCAGGGTGATTTTTCCGGCGGGTACGCCGCCGGCAAAGTCCACGCGCACGACGCCGCTTTCAAGCATTTGCCGGTAGTGGGCGGAGACCGGGGCTTCTTTTCCCGGGACCAGGGCTTTGATATCGGTGACGTCGATATTGTTGCCGTGCATCCAGATGTGGTCGGTGGCTTCGTCGATCTCTATGTCGATTTCTACCTGTCCGCCGAACTGTTCCTGACGCGGGTCCAGGTTCAGGTCGAGGCGATAGGCGGTGGGGCGCACGCCGTCGGGGAGTTTGCCGGCGGGTGGCTGCTCTTCGACGCTGGGTTCGGGTGCTTGTGCGGCGGTTTCATTGGCGGCCGCTTGTTCACTGGCGGTGGACTGCACTGCGGGTTTGTCTGCGGTGGTTTTATTGTCGGGTCCGCAGGCGGTGAGGAGCATCAGTCCGGCAAGTAGCGCCGGAAGGGAAAGAATTCGCATGGTCAATCTTTGCTTTGGAATGGTTGGTTCGCTGGTCTTTCCTATTGTAGCGGGTTGGGTGGGGTGATTTGCAGGGTGGGTGGGGTAGGATGAGCCCGCTGCCAGCTCAGTGGCTCTTTTTACAAGTACTTTGTAGCGGGCACCGTGGCGGCCAGGCACCGGGTATTGGTTTTCAAAACCGCTGTGAATACTTCCCTGTACGCTGCGTCGGCGACGTCCCTGTCGCCGACGCTTTTGAAAACCAATACCCAGCACCCGGCCTTACCCTGTTACTTCAGTGCCTTGTTCCCGCGACGGATTACAAATGTGGAATTGTCAGCACCGACTGCTTGCTGCTGCGATAAGGCACTTCAATTTCATAATTCCTGTCTTCAAGCTTCTGGTAAATCGCGCCCTCGGTATCGATCGCGAGTGTCACCACATGCCCCGGTGGTACGTCGTAGGACGTTGTGAAGAGTTCCATGGAGATTTTCTGTGTCTGGCCCACCTGTGCGTTGCGCAGGGTGAGAGGCGCGTGAGTGATGAGGCGCCCGAGGCCGAGTGGGCCGGTGTCGTAGAGGTGTACCTGGAGTTGCACTTCGGGCTTGCTGGGTTTTATCCACATCTCCAGTTTCGGGGTGCCGCGGATTTTGAAGGTGCTCCAGTGTACCGGCGAGTTGTATTCGATGGCGTAGTAGCCGTTGATGCCGGTCATGTTGGTGTACACAGGGATGCCGAAGCCTTCAAGGGCATCGGAGATCACGGGAATGCCAGTGCCGGCTTTGGTGTCGGCGCCGCCGTGGAAGTCGTTGCTCCAGTTCCAGCCGCTGTAAGGGCTGGTTTTCATGCTGGCGTTGTTGAAGTAGCTAAACCTGGGGTGCAGGTGATAGCGGGTTTGTTTGTCGGTTACCGGGAAGTCGGCGAACTGTTCGATTTCGTTGCTGATGCGCACGGTCATGTCGACCTTGGGTTCGCTGTCGATACCGTTGGCGTCGCCCTTGAGGTAATGGTCGAACCAGCGGAAAGTGGTGGCCCAGATGTGGCCGTTGTTACCGCCGAGGGTTTCGGTGACGGCGTGGGTACCTGGGTTTAGTAGCAGTTTTTTGGGGCCGTCCAGCAGGCTGTAGAGCTGGGTCATGCTGTTGGGCTTGAACAGGTAGTCGGCGAAGTTGTTGGACATGAGCACGGCGGTGCCGTTGCTGTTCAGGTCGGGCACGTAGGAGAGTGCGGATCGGGGTGCGGCGAATTCCTTTACGTCCTCGATGTTTTCGGTGGCGCGCAGGTTGGCCCAGATGGTGTCCACTTCCGGATCGAGGTTGAACGCGGTGGTGGTGAGGATGGTGCCCCACACCAGGTTGACGGTGTTGCCCGGGTAGAGTCCTTCAATAACGTCGGACCAGCCAGACAGGGCGGCGACGGCATCGACGCGCGGATCCTGTGCCGCGGTGAGTAGCGAGATGCCGGCGCCATAGGAGATACCGGCCATCCCCAGCTTGTCTACCGGGTAGTTGGCTTCCAGCCAGTCGATCAATACGCTGGCGTCGGCGATAGAGTTGTCACCGGCTACGTCTACCAGGCCTCCTGACGTGCCAAAGCCGCGGGTAGAGTAGCTCATCACCAGGTAGCCGTTGTCGGCAAGCGCTGCGGCCTGCAGCAGGTACTGATGCTTGTCGAGCACCCAGCTGTTGGTGAACAGTACTGTGGGGTAGCCGCCGGCAGGCGCGGGTGTTTCCGGGATAAACAGGTTGGCGTCGATCTGTGTACCGTCGAAGCTGGTGATGTCGAGGTCGGCAATAAAGGTGGGGTCGGCCTGGCTGGTGGGGGTGAATGCGGTGCACAGGGCACCGGCCAGCAGCGCCGGCAGGACGAAAGTCTTCATGGTTTTCTCTCTGTATTTATTTTCTTTATTTACAGCAGCATCGCTCCGGCCGACCCTTTAAGGCCGACCGGATTTCCGAGTCTAGGGGGCTGGTCGGGCGAGAGAACCCCGACATTTTGTGACTGTGAATGATTTATCAGTCAGTGGCGTATAGCTAAACGTAGAACTTTAGAGTCATCTTGTGACTACGGATTGCCGCCTGGTTCAGGAAAATTCGTGACCGGCTTATGCTCAGGGTGAATTACAGGTTCTCCTTTAAGATTGTTCTTTTTTTATACAGTGAAAACCGGTATTGTGGTTTTTCGCGCAAGGTTGTTTAAAAAACAGCCAGTTGCACATTCAGCGAAACCACAGGTGGCCCGAATATGTTTTCACGATTCATTGCTTCCATAGTCATATTTTCCAGCGCATTACTGTTTGCAGGTAAAACGCTGGCAGATAACCTGGCGGCAGACACCTGGTACGAAATTGACAGCGCTAACTTTCGCATCGTCACCAACGGTGACCCGGCGGCCGTGCGCTCTCTGGCGGAAGATCTGGAGCGCTACCGCGCGGTGGCTCTGAGCCTGCTGGGCGCAAACGATGATGGCGCCAAACTGACCATCTACGCTGCTGCCGACCGCGAAAGCTACGCGGGACTGGTGGGCGACGATCTGTCCGAGCTGACCAACGGCCTGTTCGATACCACCGCCGAGGGTAGCTATGCTCTGGTGAACCTGGACGGCCGCACCGGTGAGCGTCAGCTGGAAGCGCGGGAATTCCTGTTCCACGAATACACCCACTTCCTGAGCTATAACGGCACCACCACGCACTACCCCTACTGGTACAGCGAAGGTTTCGCGGAATTCATGTCCACCATGACCTTTGGTCCCGGCCGCGCTTACCAGATTGGTGCTATCCCCGGTGAGCGCGCCATGACCCTGCTGTACACCGCACCGGTGCCCCTGCAGGAGCTGCTGCGCGCTACGGTGCACAACACACCGGATGAAGAAAAAGGTCGCGTGTATGCCAGCGGCTGGATGCTGGCCCACTGGATTGTCATGAAGAGTGGCAAGACCGAAGAGTTCAAGCAGTTCGTCAAGGATTACAACAACGGTGCCGACCCGGTTGAGGCGCTGAGCAAAAACCTGGGCATGTCGATCGGTGAGATCGAGAAGGTGTACAACGCACAGTTCCAGGACGGTCGCTTTGACATGGCCCGTGGCGAGGTACCGGCTAACTTCAAGTCTGTGCGTCCCAAGGTAAAGGCAATGAGCGGCCAGCAAACCGTGGTTGAACTCGCGCGCTTCCTGGTGAAGTCCGGCTACAACCTCGCCAGCCTGGAACCGATGGTGAAGTACGCCGAGCGCAACGACTTTTACACACCCGAACTGACTGCGGTTCGCGCCGATGCGGCTACTCGTGTGGGTGATTTTGACAGCGCTGTCCATTTGCTGGCGCGTGTGCCGCCGTCTGATCGCAACAACTTCTGGTACCAGAAAGCCCAGGCGTGGTTGTGGCTGAATCGGGAAATCAGTTCCTTCGGTGGCGACCGCAGCAAGGAAATGCTGAAAAAGGCCCGCGACCAGTTTGTGAATCTGGTGAACAACCACGCAGACCAGGCGATGAACTGGTACGGCCTGGCCATCACCATGGAAATGCTGGGATACCCGAAAAAGCAGTATGTGGAAATGCTCGAGCAGGCCTACCTGCGTGCACCCCGCGAACTGCATATCGCCCAGTGGATGGCGCAGGAACTGTACAACCAGAAAGACGCGGAGTATTTCGCGCAGGTGGCTCAGCCGCTGATGCTGGAGTTGACCAGCGAGGCCGAGTACAACCAGATGAAAAATATGCTCGCGGAGCTGAAGCCGTCCAAGGCTGACAACGCGAAAATCCAGGGCAATGCGATGGTGAAGAATAAGACGCATGCGTCTTCGGGTACTGCCGCCAAGGCAACACCTTGATAGCAAGCCATTTAACCCGCCGATTGGTGGGGTAGTTTGAGGGGAGCCTGGCTCCCCTTTTTTATTGCCGCTTTATAGTTCGTAAAGCTCCAGCGGCAGTCCATCCGGATCGCTGAAAAAGGTAAAGCATTTACCGGTGTATGCATCCACCCGTACCGGCTCAACCTCTTTTCGCTGGAGAAGGGAAAGACCGGGCGGGATGCCCGGTCTCGAAAATCCAACGCTGTGCGGGTTATCAGAGCCCGCTTACATCGGAAGGGGAAACATCGCAGTTGTAGGTATTCCAGTACTCGCCGTACTTTGTGGACGAGCTGCCTTTCTGTACTCCCTGGTATTCCTCGCAGACTTTAGGGCTACCGGAGCTGTAGTCCTTGATGCGCAGGTTTCTGATGGTGGCCACATCACCGTAGTTGCGGTTCACACCGGCAATGGAGCCGATTTCACCATCGATATTTACATCGTAGACCAGCAGGTTGCGCGGTCCACCATTGTCGGTGCAGTTGCCACAGGAGCGCCAAAGCTTGCCGTTTTCGCCAAATGCGGTAAAGCCGCCACCGACAATGGTGGTGCTGTTTTTGGAGTTGTGCTGGAAGATTTTGTCCGGCTTGCCGCCGTAACCGCCGCTTGCGGAGTTGTAAACGTGGCCGCCGACGATGGTCATGGTTCCGCCCTCGGATTTGTTGGTGGCCGCATCCTCACAGATATCATGCCACTGCACATCCGCCAGGGTGCAGTTGCCGGCGGTGCAGTGGATGCCGTCGGATCCGCCGTTGGCCGCCAGTTTCACATTGCGGATGGAAGAGTTGTGCAGGGTGAGCACTGGCGGTTGGCTCTCGCTGTCACCGGAGCAGCTGAGACCAATGGTCTTGCCGCCACAGTCTACAAAGCGGTGGGTGAGTGTTGCACCGGCATAACACTCACTGGAGCTGCCGACTCTCTGCAGCGTCCAAAGCTGTCCCGGGCCACCCCAGTAGTTATACAGGCGGGCATCTGCGCCGGCATACATGCTCACGCCCCACACATCGATAGCCTTGCCACTGAACTTGGAGATGATGGAGTAGTAGCCATCGCCCTGATAGTCGATCCACCAGCGCTGGTTATCTGCGCCATTATAGGTCCACTGCCGTACTTCCGCGCCGTCGTCCGCGTTCCACTCCCACACGTCCAGAGACTTGTTACTGTGCACCGGGCGAATGGAGTAGCTGCCATCACCCAGCTGGGTGATATCAAACTGCTGGTTGTTGTAACCCAGGGTAAACCAGGTCATCACGTTGGCGCCGTCTGAGGTGTCGAAACTGTCGACGTCCAGGGCGTTGCCGTTGAGTTTGGAGACGATGACATACCTGCCATTGTCCAGTGCCGACGCATTGGCGCATAACAGCACCAATGCAATTGAGAAAAAGATTCTTCTCATCATCTAGTTCCTTGTCTTATTTAATTATTTTGGGTTGGAGCGCATCGAGGACGATGCGCCTTCACTGTTGTGAAGCCGCGAGACTTCAAACGACAACCTGACATCGGAATACAGATGTGATGGGAGGCTACAGCGCGTTACAGGCAGCTATGTACCGCGGAGCACATCCGCGGACGCAGGATTCTAACTAATATTGTATTTTTGTACGATAAAAGAGGGGGCGGAAAGTGGCGGGTTTTTCAGCGCAGGGCTGGGTTTGTGAGAATACGTTTGCAGAATCGGACCTAAATGGTACGGATTACCTTCGCTGGATTACCGGCAATGACCACGTTATCGCCAAAGCTTTTGGTAACGACGGCACCGGAAGCGACCACAACATTGTTGCCTAGTGTCACGCCCGGATTGATCACCGCCATTCCGCCGATCCAGCAGTCGTTACCGATGGTGATCGGTTGGGCGTATTCCAACCCACTGCGCCTTTCCACCGGATCGAGCGGATGTGTTGCGGTGTAAATACCCACCTGTGGCGCGAGCATACAGTTGTCGCCAAAACGCACTTCGGCAACATCCAGAATCACGCAACTGAAATTGGCAAAAAAGTTTTCACCCACATGGATGTTTTCACCGTAGTCGCAGTGGAATGGCGATTCGATATGCGGGTTCTCACCGGCTGAACCGAGCAGGCTTCGCAGCAGTGCAGCGCGGCGCTCGGGCTGTTGTTGGCTGGTGCAGTTGAGTTCCTCACTCAGTTGTCGCGCGCGCAAGCGGCGTTCCACCAGTTCCGGGTCCGCCGGACTGTACATTTCTCCAGCGAGCATCTTTTGCTTTTCAGACAATTTGTTCATCGCCAATTACTTCTCGCGCAGGGGCATATAGACGTCGGTAATCATATCCTCTTCCCGGATATCCGGGCCGACGTTCACGTAGTGAAAAATAATCGGATAGTCCGCCACCTGCTCGTCGCTACGAGGCAGCCACTCGCGATACAGATAGTCCGCAGTGGTTACCCGATGGCGTGATCCCAGGTGTCGTGCCCGTGCGCAGCGCAACTGTGGAATCACCTTGCTAACAACACCGAATGTATTGGGCGCGATGTCGCCTTCAAACGATACGCACAGGTCCACCCGGTACTCCGCAGGCGGCACCGCGGAAGGATCGTTATAGTGCAGCCCGTAGCTGCGATGCTCGTGCGATGGCGGCAAGCCGGTGGCTTTGCGCCAGGCCACCAGGCGCATAATGGACTCGTGTTCCCGCTCCGGTGGTCCCAAGTGCTCGACCATGGCCACCGGGGTTTGTGGGAAGGTTACGATCTCTACCTGCATCTCAGTCCTCAGCATTGTGTCGCCAGTCGAATTCCATTTGCCGTGCGGTGCGCTCTGCCAGCGCCACGGAAGCGAGCCGTGCAACAAGATGCAGGCTCATGTCGATGCCCGCGGAAATGCCGCCGGAGGTAACGATCTGGCCCTGGTCTACCCAGCGCTGCTGTTCGATCACCGCCACATCCGGGTAGCCGGATTTGAGCTCCGGAATATCTTCCCAGTGTGTGGTCGCAGAAAGACCTCGCAACAGCCCGGCCTCGGCCAGAACGAATGCTCCGGTGCACACCGACGCCACCAGCTGGGCGTTCCGGGCGATGTGTGCAACCCAGTCGGTAACCGCAGTATTTTTCATGACTTCCGTATGCACACCGCCGGCAACGATCAGAACGTCCAATGGCGGGTGGTCGTACATCGTGCAGCGCGGGTTTACGCTGTATCCGCCGCGTGCAGCAACAGGATCCAGGGTTTCCGCGATCAGCAGCGGTACAAATGGTTCCCCGATGCTCGACAAGCGATTCGCGGTAGAAAACACCTCGAACGGCCCGGAGAAGTCGAGGACCTCGGCATCCGGGTAAATGAAAATTCCGATATTCATAGGCGGTGTTATTTCCCTCAGGCAAGCTTCAGGTTGGCATCGGCACGGCTCATCCGGTCGTGCAGGGATTGAACCTCGCGGGTCTTCATGATGGTGCTGCCACTGCCGAGGGTGCGCACAAAGCGGCAGGCAGAAAATGCATCTGCCAGCTTGTTGTAATTCTTTACCCACAGCGCGCGTGCCGGCATGCGTTCGCTGCGGATCGGCCATACCCCGGGGCGTGGCCCCAGTCGCTCCATACCAATGCGCCAGGGTTTGGGACTGACTCTGGCGCGGAAGCAATGCTGGTTGTTACACATGCGGACATACAGGGGGTCCGCATTTAGGTCATGCAGCAACTGGGTTGCTTCCTCACTGCCGGGCTCGAAGGTCTGGTGCATGGCCAGTACGCGAAAGCCCATGGGCGTGCGGTAGAGTCGCAAGTGTGCCTGCGGGTGCTTGTTGGCGTAGTCCTCGATGATTCCGAGTGCGCGCTCTTCTGCGCCGCCCTTGAAGCGGACATAGAGGCGATGCAGAAATTCGCTGATAACGGAGGTGAGCGACATGCCTAGAACCGCAAAAACCAGCAACATCCACCAGGACTGATACCAGTAAGCCGCAACTGCACCGCCGGCAAGCAGAGCGATCAATACGGCGCGAATCAGTGTGCCCGGCGGCGAGGTATCCAGATCAATATCGGCAAACAGTACGTCCGGCGTGTTCAGGCACAGGGCGCCGTAGGTATTGCGGGTGATGACGATGTCGCCTTGCTTTTCGATGATTTCCTCGCGGATCGGCAGGCCCTCGGCGCCGTTGTAAGCCACCTTGTGATCGATGCGTCGCACCTTCTCGCCACGCTCCGCACGCGCCATCGCTTCTTTAGCCCGTTCGTCTGCGTGGGCCTGTGCAGCAGCTTCACTCTCGTCCGACCAGCCAAAGCGCTTGATGGTCACCTGCGAGCCGTTAATGCGTTCGCGTAATTTTGCTTCCGCCCAGTATTCCGGCACGATCATCGTCTTGCTCCCTCTGTTGTTATGCTGGTTCTGATCAGTGCGTGCACAGTGTGTGATCCGAATCGCTGCCAGCCATCACGGTTGTGGGAATACCCTCGGCGCCAGCATAGAAGACGATAATTTCCGCATCGCCATTTACCGCGGTACCCCGGTGCAGAGTTTTCAGTACCTCGACTGCGGACTCGCCTTGCTTTAGCAGCGTTTTATTGCCGTCTTTGGTCTCCACCTGCACATCGCCCTTGAGGATATATCCCATGGTGGGAACCGGGTGGCAATGGAACGGCGAAGTCTTGCCGGCGGGAATGCGCAGTTTTTCGGAGGTGATCTGTGCCTGTCCGTCGGGGTATACCAACTGCTCGCCGGCCCAGGTGGTGGAAGTTTGCAGTAGTTGATTGCCAAAACAGCTGGCACTGCAGGTAAGTGCGAGGGCAAGTGCGGAGAGAGTCCTGATTTTCATGATGCGTTCCTTCGTAATGGGGCGTCAAGCGAGTGCAGTATTATTCAGTGTACGCTTTTGATGAACTAACGGTTGTTAAGCGGAAGTAAGCCGGTCAAGTCACAGGGTTTCATTGATCCAGCTGGCCAGAGTTGAAATATCGCCAACATAAAACCAGCCCACTATGACGAGATTCACACATACACTGCACCAGAAAAGAAAGCGGAATGGCTGTTTACGAGTCTTGTGCCGGAAAAGCTGCTGGCCCGCCAGTGCACCGGGCCAGCCGCCCAGGACAGAAAATATATGTAGTGTGCGCTCTCGGATGCGACGGCGACCAGAACGTGCTGCAGATTTATCAAAGTAATACAGCGTAAAAGTACTGAGACTGAGTGCTACATAGATTGCCGCCACAAGTAATGCGGAATTTTCGGCGAGCGTATTCAAAACATACATAATATTTCTGCCGGGAAAAATTTCACCTGTACTCAGATCTCCACCTCGGTGCGATAGATGGTCATGCCGCGCGCTTGATAATTGGCGAGTGCCCCTTCGTGGTCGAGGGTACACGTGTGTACCCACACGCGTTTACACGGCGCCCAGTCCCATGCTTCCCGCAGTGCCCGGCTGAGCAGATGTCCGCCAAATCCGCGGCCGATAAAGCGCGGCGCTAGCCCAAAGTAGGCGATCTGTACGTCGCCATTGGCCTCTTTCTCCAGCTCAAAATAACCGGCGATTGTGCCGCGGTAGTAGGCCACCCAGGTGCGCAGTGCATCGCGTTCCGCATAGTCCTGCCAGGTCTCGTCGGACTCTTTCAGTTTGTCATTCCATTGCCAGGGCTCGCCCACCAGCTGGTACAGATAGCGGTTGAATCGAAACTCCTTTTCTTCGGCTTCCACTACCGACAGCCCTGCAGGGCAGGGCTTGGCATTCAGTTGGGTGCGGTCGCTCATTTCCAGATAGTAAGTGGTAACGCTCAAGGTGTACTCCATTGTTCAATGGCTTCGGCCATGGCAGTTTCCCCTTCCGCCTGCAGTGCTTCCACCACGCGCTGTCGGTCTTCTGTTGGCCGGTTCTGGCTTAACTTGTATTTTCCCTGAATTTCGGTGATTTCAATTTCCACACCGACAATCGCGCGCAGCATTTTCGGAGCGTATTCCGGCTGCCAGGGATTTTCGGCACCGGCCTCGTATTTTTCAGAAAGCTGGTTGACAAACGACATCAATCGATCTTCATCACTGAATGTGCGGGCGGTTCCATAGACGTGTACCGACTGATAGTTCCATGTTGGAACACCCGGTGAGTGATACCAGCGTGGCGAGATATACGCATGGGGACCGTTGAAGACGATTAGTACCTGTTGCTCATCGATGGAGTCCAGTTGCGGATTCTGACGGGCCAGGTGGCATAGCAGGCGTTCCCCATCCTGCGACAGCAAGAATGGTAAATGGGTGGCCTCGGGGCGATCGTTGTGACTGGAGATCAACTGGCCGAAGGCATTGCGTTTCATAAACCGCAACAGCTCCTGCCGGTCTGAGATGGCAAAGTGTTTGGGGGTGTACATTGTTGTGAACTTCCTATGTCTCAACGTTCGTGTAGAAGCGGTGCTTCGGCATAAGCCTACCACTGCGCTTCGCTCTCCTTCAGCTTGTCCGGGCAGGGTTTACCTTTTACCTGACCGGGTTTCGGCAGCTCGAGGTAATAGATGGAAAGGCGCAAGGTTGCGCTCCTGTCCCACCTGGATAAAGGCGAGGTCCGGCATTTTAGAGGGTGCGCCGGGCGGGGTAAAACCCGGCAAGGTGAGTTTGCGAGGATTAACTGGGCGCAGGAGGTAGCGAGGGAGTCTTGCCGGTGCCGTACTTGCTGGCAGCACCGCGGCGATACACTATCTGGGCAGCTGTGTGGCGCGCAACAGTGTTGCCAACTGCATCGGGCTATCCGGTTTTTGCGCCAGCCGTTCGTTGGTGAATGCTTCCGCGAGGGCGCGTTCACCGCTGCGTATGGCGGCTTCTGCGAGCGTCCAGTCGATGATGTCGCGCTGCGCATGGCTACCACCAAACTGCTGGAATATATAGCGAGCGCCGTGCAGGTGTTGCACGGCCTCAGCATAGCGACCGCGCGCGAAGGCAGTAAACCCTTCTATCAGTGGCAGGCCGGTCTGGTAGGCCCAGCGTTCCACATCGTTTCGTGAATCTGCTTGTTCGCGCAGCTTATTGATGACCGCATCCACCTGCTCGGATTGTCCGGCGCCGAGGTAGGCCATCACCGCATGCCAGTCATTGAACGGGTAGGTATGCCCATCGGCGAGGGGTAGCCAGCAACCGGCAACCTCTTTGCAGCGTGAGGTTACGTCCACCTCCAGCATCCACAGGCGCCACAGCAGTGCTGAAGCATCCACCAGATCCAGTGCCATGGAGCTGGAATCGGCGCGTACCTTTTGATCGTAGAGCGCGGTCGCTTGGTCAATCTCTTCAAGATCCAGGTGAAACAGTGCCCGGTGCCACCAGTTGTGAACCTTGAAAAAATTTTCCCTGCCAGCCCAGAACGGCTCCCGGGATTCCATCCATGCGATACCGTCCTTGGCGCGACCCTGCATTTCCAGCACGTGCGTCACCGCGTGATGTGCCCAACAATCGAAGGGTTCCAGATCTATAGCGCGGTGGCCGTATTCTTCCGCGCGGGCATATTCAGCGCACTCCTCGAGTCCGAACGCATACATGCCGAGGAGCAGGGAATAACCGGGAATCTCGGCGGACCAGTGCGGTAACACCCGCGCGATTCGATCTCGCAGATTGCGGCCGTTGGTACGGTAAAAGTCCATCAGGTGACCGCACTGGATAGCGACCAGATCGTGCGGGTAGCGTGCATTGTGAAAATCGAGATGTTCTGCGGCAGCGTGCCAATTGCCGGCGATTAGCTGCTGTAGTGCAACAGCATGTGAAGCTTCCCGGTCACTCATAGGGAGTTTGCGGGCAGTGTCGAGTACCGCGCGCGCGGCCTGTGTTGCCTCCGGCTCAGTGGCCGTGGCGTACATATACGCTTGTAGCAGGAGGGCCATAACGAATTCTGGTGCTTGCGCGATGGCTTGCTCCAGATACGGAAACGGGTCTTCACTATACAGGTTGAATGCCCGCATCCCTTTTTCATAGAGATCAGCGGTATCTGCCGTGGTGCCAGTCAGCGGGTTGCCTTGCGTATCTTTCAACATGGGTTGACCTTTCGGGGCGGAGCTTGTCGGAAAGGTTAGTCCATCCACGGCGGCGCCGATTGCTCACGGCGCTACAAGGGTTCTCGGCCTTTTCTCTGTCAACTTCTTCGTGTAAACGCCGGCGTATCGTAAATGCTGTAGTCGGTTTCCTCGTAAATCCAGGAAACCGGCGCGCTCAGCTTTCGCTCCTGAATGGACTTGTGAAATATACGCATATGCGTATTTTCCATAATTGTATTGAGTTCACTGCGATTACAGAGCCCCAAAAACACCCCGGCTTGCATAAACCCCTGAAGGCGATGGCGCTCTATCTCCGGTATGGGGTGGCCACTTTTGGATGCCTTGAATGCAAACGTAAAGCGGCGCTCCACTTCGTTTAGAAAGTTTTCCCTGTTCATTTTTCCGGTTCCCGTTTCGCGGTCGTAGGTATTCCTTGAAATTTTCAGTTTGCCTGGTCTTCGTTCCGTTCTGTCCTGTGGTTACCCCTTTACCACCAGAAGCTCCAGGAATAGTTGTACTGCGGGTTGTTCCGCTGCGCTGCTCTTGAACGTCAGGGCATTCTGTATCTGATAGCGGAACCTGTCGGGGTTAAGTGTAATCAGTTGCCCTCGTTCAACATATTCTTCCGCCAGGTATGCCGGTAAAAAACCGATGAATTTGCCGGATAAGATCATCGCCAGCCGTGCGGCCATATGGTTGGCAATGCTCTTGTGTGGGAACAGTCTGTACAGGTGCGCAGCCCCTGACAGGACGGCGTGATCGGGTGCGGCAAGTTCCTGCTGGGTGATTATCTCTTCATCGGTTTCAGGCAGGCGTGCGCACGGATGGCTGGCGGAGGTGTAGAGTAGAGACTGGTGGCTGAAGAGGGGGTGATAGCTGAGGCCGGGGCGACGGGAGTGCAGGGGGTTGATACCGACATCCGCGCGGCCGCCGAGGATTTCCAGTTCCAGTTCCTGGGGCGCGGCTAGTTTGATTTCCAGTTGTAGCTGGGGTGCGCGGTCTCGCAAATGGGCGATGGTGGCGGGCATGTCCAGCTGGGGCATGGCGAGCATGTCGTCGGGTAGGACAATTCGCAATTGTCCGGTGAGCTGTGACTGGATGGCGTTGACCTGGCTTCTGAAGCTGGCCAGATGCCCGTCCAGTTCTTCGATAGCCTGGTAGAGCGCTTCGCCCTCGGGGGTCAGTTTGAAATCGGCACGGCCCCGGGAGCGAATACACAGCTGCATACCGAGTCGCGTTTCCAGGTCCGAAAGGTACACGCTGATGGTTGAGCGGCTGATGTTGAGCGCCACTTCCGCTGCGGCCAGCCCACCCGCGCGCACCACTTCGCGGAAGACACGCAGCAAGCGCAGGTCCATATCGCTGAAGCGGCCGGAGAAGGCATGTTTGGCGGTCTGTCTGGGGCCGGGCTTTTTTGCAGGGGCCATACTGGTCACCGGTTGCGGAGGTCTGCGTTCAGGTTAAATGAAAGTTTGAAAAACGTAAATTTTAGTTTCACAGAATCTACTATTCTTAACCCGACTACGGGTCCAGAATCGAGCTGTTGACCGATTTTGCATGATCTGTAGGAATATTCGATGGAACTGAACGCTTCTGTACAAAACCTGGCCTTGTTGAAAACCCAAAACTTTGTCGCCGGTGAGTGGCGAGATGGCGAGAGCAAGTTGGCGGTTACTGACCCCGCAAATGGCTCTGTGCTGGCGGAAATCGCCGATGGCAGTGCCGCTGATGCGGAGCAGGCAGTCGCCGCCGCCCATGGAGCTTTTCCCGAATGGAGCCGCAAGACCGCCGGCGAGCGTGCCGCGGTGCTGAAGCGCTGGTACCAGCTGATTGTGGAAAACCGTGAAGATCTGGCGCGGATCCTGACACTGGAACAGGGCAAGCCGCTGGCGGAGGCGCTGGGGGAGATCGATTACGGCGCCTCCTACATCGAGTGGTACGCGGAGGAGTGTCGTCGCGCCTACGGCCAGACGATCCCAACCCACAATCCGGCGATGCGCCTGCACACCATCCGCCAGCCGGTGGGTGTGGTCACCTGTATTACGCCGTGGAATTTCCCCAATGCAATGATTACCCGCAAGGCGGCACCCGCGCTGGCGGCGGGTTGTCCGGTGGTGATCAAGCCGGCGTCGGAAACGCCGCTGTCGGCGCTGGCGCTGTGTGCGCTTGCGGAGCAGGCCGGGTTGCCGGCGGGTACCCTGAATGTGGTGGTGGGCACGGACTCTGCTGCCATCGGCAAGGTGCTGACCCAGGACCCGCGCGTGGCGAAGTTCACCTTTACCGGCTCCACTCCGGTAGGCAAGCTGTTGATGGCCCAGTGCGCGAGCACCGTCAAAAAGATGTCCATGGAGCTGGGCGGCAATGCGCCGTTTATCGTGTTCGACGATGCGGACATTGATGTGGCCGTGACTGCCTGTATTGCCACAAAGATGCGCAACGCGGGCCAGACTTGTGTGTCTACAAACCGGATCTATGTGCACGAGTCGGTGCACGATGTATTTGTGGATAAGTTGCGCGTGCAGATGGAAAAGTTGCAGCCGGGGCATGGCCTGGAACAGGGAACTACATTTGGTCCGCTGATTTTCCGCCGTGCGGTGGATCGGGTACACGGTCTGGTTGAAGAGGCGGTGGCCAACGGGGCGCGCCTTCTGCTGGGTGGTGACTTCCTGCCCAATGGCGAGAACTATTACGCGCCGACGCTGCTGGTGGATGTGCACGATGATATACGCATCGCACAGGAGGAAATTTTCGGTCCGCTGGCGGTGGTGCAGAAGTTCCGCGATGAAGATGACGTGATTCAGCGCGCCAATAATACGCCGTTCGGGTTGGCGGCGTATGTGATGAGTGAAAACATTCGTCGGGCGAATCGAGTGGTGGAGGCACTGGAGTACGGAATGGTGGCCTGTAATGCGGGCGTCTTCTCTACCACCGTCGCGCCGTTTGGCGGCTGCAAGGAATCCGGTATCGGCCGTGAGGGCGGCGTCGAGGGAATGGCCGAGTTTTACGAAACCAAGTACTGCTGCTACGGCGCGTAACCTATAGGTAGGAGCCTGCCTGCAGGCGAACCCCTGGGGGTTCTTTTAAATCTCGCCCAGTGGCGGCAAAGCACTGGGCTTCCCTTTTCGAAAAGGGAATCCCAGCACTTTGCCTTAGCATCGAAATTATTTACTACGTTAGAAAGACTCTAATTTTTTTAGACTCGGAGAAAACCATGTCCGAACTGAACACCAACGCATTCTGGATGCCCTTTACCCCTAACCGCACCTTCAAGGCAGCGCCGCGTATCGTCGAGCGCGCGGAGGGGATTTACCTGTTTGAAAAGTCCGGTCGCAAGATCATCGATGCCACCGCCGGACTCTGGTGTTCCAATGCGGGACACTGTCGCACGGAAATTGCCGATGCAATTCACCAGCAGGCGCAGAAGCTGGATTACAGCTCTATTTTTAATTTCGGCCACGAGCTGAGCTTTGAATACGCGGAGCGTCTGGTGCAGTACACGCCGGACGGTCTGAACAAGGTGTTTTTTGGTAACTCCGGTTCCGAGGCAGTGGAGTCGGCGCTGAAGATTGCGCTGCAGTACCAGCGCGCGCGGGGCAAGGGTTCGCGCACGATGTTTATCGGTCGCGAGAAGGGCTATCACGGGGTGAACTTCGGCGGTATTTCCGTGGGTGGTATTGCGCCGAACTACCAGTCCTTTGGCCAGCCGGTTAAGGCCAATCACATGCGCCACACGCTGGATATCGAGCGCAATGCATTCAGCCGCGGCTTGCCCGAGCACGGTGTGGAGCTGGCGGAGGATCTCGAGCGGCTGGTGGCGTTCCACGGGGCGGATCAGATTGCGGCGGTGATTGTCGAGCCGTTCTCCGGCGCCGGTGGGGTGGTGTTGCCGCCCAAGGGTTACCTGAAGCGTCTGCGCGAGATCTGTGACCAGCACGATCTGCTGTTGATTTTTGACGAGGTGATTTCCGGCTGGGGCCGCACCGGTTCTCCGTTCGCGTCTCAGGAATTCGATGTAACGCCGGATATGATCACGTCAGCCAAGGGCATTACCAATGCCACCGTGCCCCTGGGTGCGGTATTTGTGAATGACAAGATCTACAACACGGTGGTGGATGCTGCCGGCGAGGGTATGGTGGAGTTTTTCCACGGATATACCTACTCCGCGCATCCGGTGGCCTGTGCGGCTGGTATGGCGACGCTGGATATCTACGATCGCGAGGGACTACTGACCCGCGCGTCCGGCGATATCGGCAGCTACTGGGAGAATGCCCTGCACTCCCTGGCGGATCTCGACAATGTGATCGATGTGCGCAATTACGGTCTGGTCGGTGCCATTGAGCTGCGGGCGCCGGAAGGTCTCAAGGGCAAGTTCGGCGGCAAGGCGTCGGCGATGGCCTGGGAGGCGGGTGTGATGGCGCGCGGGATTGGCGATGCGCTGTGTATGTCCCCGCCGCTGATCATCGAGACCCACGAGATCGATAGCATCGTGAGTACGCTGCGCGAGGTGATCTCCGGGTTGCGTTGACCATAATCCCGCAGCGGGTTCTGTGCGCGCTGCGGGAGGCATAAAACGGGAATAAAACTGTTCGGTCGGTCTGCATGCCTAAGGTGGGATATCGTCGTTCGCACCTTACACTTAAGGGGTAGTCGGCCGAGCAGCAAAAGCGCGGGGCTGTGATGGTCTGTGCGCTCTGCTGTGTTCGCCGGTCAGTATGGGAGAGCGGCGCAGCCGGCTACCAAGCGCACGCGGCCTCTGCCCGTATCGCCTCAGTTGCGACGGGCGGGGGTCGCGTGCAGCTATTTGATCGCAATTGAACTTTACTTTGAGTATTTCAAGTTAATCGGGTGGGGCCTTCGGTGCGCGTATGTGTGTGCGCCGGATTGTGTAGCTTGCGAGGCAGCCCATGCTCCGATTCCGCTCTCACCTTTCCCGACAATTCCCTTCCCGACAACTCCCTATCGCTTCCGCGGCGAACGGCAGTCCTCACGTGCGACTACTGTGCAGGGCTTGCTGTGCACTGCTGTTGATGCCTCCTGTCGCGACCCAGGCCCAGGATACGGGGCTGTCCAGCGCGGAGCCGCCGGAGGAGTACCGGCGCGATCCCAATCGTCAACGCCAGTTGCCGGCGGGCGCCAGCCGGATCACCCTGAGCGGCAATATTTACTATTACCAGGGCGGGTATTTCTATCGCAAGGAGGATGACGGTTACCTGCGGGTGGAGCCTCCGCTGGGCGCGGAACTGACATTTCTGCCGTATGGCAGTACCGGGTTCGAAATTGATGGGCGGCGCTTTTTCCTCAGCGGCACCGGCACCTTCTACCGCTATGAGCCCAAGCGACGCAGTTATGTCGTGACGACGCCGCCCTATGAATGGCGGCGCTACTACAACGGGGATCTTGTTGGTGCCTACGAAGACCGCCTTTACGGTTATCCGGACAAAGACCTGGATGACCTGCGCGACCGCTCCGGTATTCCCCGCGCCTATCCCCCCGATGCGCTAGACCCCAGCGCAACGGACGGCGGGGGGGTGCCGTTGTTCGAGGCGGAGGGTTACCGTGATCGCCGCCGAAGCTCCCAGCGTCCCTACGCCAACGTGCGCCCACCGTACGATGCCAGTGGCGAGCGCTACGACAATCGCGCGCTGGCGGAGTCCGCCTGTCGTCAGGATGCATCGGATGCCGCACGCCGGGGCAGCACCCTGCAGGATCAGAGACTGCGCATTTACCAGCGGGAGTATCGCGACTGTATCCAGCGTTACGACCGGCGGCGCTAAGGCCGTTTTCCTGTCATCTACACTGATACAGATGCGCGCTCAGCGCAGGTTGTCCGCTGCGGTGCCTGAAGTCGGCATCGCCTGCGATCCAGATGTACAGGGACTGTCTCGGGCATGGGAGCTATCGGCGCCGCTTTTTTCCTGCGTTTCTCGCAATTCCCCCGTTCTGCGGCAATAACTCTGCGCGCGTTTCTGGCATGCCTGTGCCTGTTGTGTTTGTTGTTCCCCGCGCTGGCCACGGCGCAACTTCCCACCCAAAAGCCGAATGAATTTACTCCGGTTATTCCCGATTTCAATCAACTCGCGGCGGACTGGTGGACCCAGTGGCCGGAGGCCACCCATGAGCAGCGCACTGCATGGCTGGATGAGGTGGAAAAGGCGTGGCAGGACTGGCGCACTACCTTGCCGGAAGAGGCGCAGCTCGCCGAAGAAGTCAAACTCATCGACAGGCGTTTCAACAGTATTCGAAAGATCTGGAAAAAACGCGATGAATTGAAAAAAGTCAGCGTACTGCCAGATGTCACCTTTCCGAAAAAACCCACTGTACTGCAGTGGGCCGATTCGGATGCGGCGGTAACCCGCGGCAGGCAGCGTTTTGCCGGCATGAGGCTGGAAAAGTCACAGATGGACGAGGGGGTGAGTCTGTCACTGACCCGCCTGCGGGATACGGTAGGGAAACTGCGCGACAAGAATCGCGCGGATGCCAAGCATCTGAAGGCCACGGTGGATGTCTTCCTGGCTCAGCTCAGCCATCTGCAGGTGCTCGAAGAGCAGAGCGTGGTCAATGAGCAGATCGCCGCCTGGGATGAAGAGCTGACATATGCCGACGCTGAGCTCACGCGAATGTTGAAAGAGCTGCAGTACAGCGAGGAGGTGGTGCAGAAGCTGGGGGAAGCCCGCAGCAAAGAAAAAACCAATCTGGAAGAGCTGACGCGGGAGCGCAATGAATCCCGCAACCTGATATTTGAAAGCTCCGATGCCGCCGTCACCATGGAGCAGCAGATCCAGCTGATGAATTACAGTGTGGAGGCACTGGAAAACCGCCTGCAACTGCGCAAGCAGGAATTGCTGCTTGCCATCAACAATGTGCTGGATCCCGTCGGTGACAAGCAGAAGCTATCGGCGAGCAAGGATCTGGTGAACAATGCGGAAACCGTCCACGATAACCTCACTCGCCAGCTCAACGTGCGCCAGCGCCAGATCGTCGCCTGGGTGGGCGAAGACAGCCAGGCGATGCGCAAGTGGTGGAGCCAGTTTGAAAAGGTCGACAGTGGGTTAGGTCGCGTGCGCGACCTGCTGGATGATATACAGCGCTACGAAAACGCCCAGTTGTATGTCTACCAGCGTCAGCAGGGCTGGTGGCGGACCATGGGGGATCGGCTGCTGCTGCAATTCCGGAATCTGCGCACCAGCTGGCGCAACCTGGCCAATTTCGAATTGTTTGCCATCAGTGAGCAGCCGATCACGCTGAAAGATATCGCCCAGATGGTCCTGGTGATCATCGTCGCCTGGGCCTGCTCGCGTTTGCTCAACTGGATCTTGCGGCGCATGGTGCGCAAAAACCGCACCAGTGAACAGGGAGCCTACACCCTGTGGCGAATCCTCAATTACTGCATTGTGCTGATCACCTTCGTGATTATCCTCACCATGGTGGGGCTGGATACTTCCAAACTGACACTGATCGCCGGTGCCCTTTCTGTGGGTATTGGCTTTGGCATGCAGGCGATTTTTTCCAATTTTATTTCCGGCATCATTCTGTTGTTCGAGCAGCCGCTGCGGGTTGGGGATCTGGTAGAGCTGGAATCCGGGGTGTTCGGGCGTATCCGCGATATCAATGTGCGCTCCACCCGGATCACTACCCGCGACAATGTGGATATCCTGGTGCCCAACTCCGAATTCGTCACCGGGCGGGTAACCAACCACACCCTGGAAGACCCGGTGCGCCGCATCCACGTGATATTCGGGGTGGCTTACGGTACTGACCCGGAAGTGGTGCGGGAGGCGGCCATGGAGGCAGCGGAGCGCGTGCCGGTGACCTACAGCAACTGGCAGCGAAAGACCGAAGTGTGGCTCACCGGCTTCGGCGACAGTTCACTGGATTTCAAGCTGGTGGTGTGGGTCAACAGCAACGCGGTGTCATCCCTCGGCGATCTCAATGCGCTGTACAACATTGAGTTACTGCGGGAGTTCAACCAGCGGGGAATCGAGATTCCCTTCCCGCAACGGGACCTGCATGTGCGCAGTTGGGGAGATGCCGAGGCTGCGCTCGGAGATGCACCTGGAGATGCTTCCGGGGGCGGCAGCGCTCCACAGGGCTCCGCACACGACCCGGCGACGGAGCGCCGCGGCTCCGCGGGTATCGAAGACTGGTCCGCGGATGGTGATACGGACGGCGACGGTGGCGGTGAGGGATCGGGAGGGGGTGACGACGGCGGATCGCCCGGTCACTGACGTCTTTTTTCGCATTCTGGCCCTGTATGGCCCGGCGGGGGGCTGTTCATAATCGCTAGCCCCTGTATTCTGGGGTGAATTAACCCTGAACCCTTATTGTCACTCGAGATGCAGGTCCGCCCTTGCTGATTATTCCCATCCAGAACAAGCCCGACTGGCGCCGTCCGCCGCTGGTGTGTTTTGCCCTGATTCTCGCCAACCTCCTGGTGTTCGTGCTCTACCAGAGTGGCGACGAGTCCCGCTGGCAGGCAGCGGAGGAATATTACTTCTCCAGTGATTTGCCGACCCTGGAAGAGCAGCGTTTCTATGAGTTTGTGGGAGCGGAAAAGCCCGAGTGGCGATCCCTGGCCCAGGGCGCCGGGGAAGAGTTCATTTACGAGCAGTTGCTGTGGAGCCGCGAGTTCCACCACTGGCTGGTGCCGCAGCTGGAGCGTGAAGGCAAACAGCAGTGGCTGCAGCAGCGCCAGCAGTTCGCGGAGATGCGAGATCGCCTGTCCAGCTTTGCCTACGGGCTGACGCCGGCAGAGCCGACCCTGAAAGGGGCGTTCGGGCATATGTTCCTGCACGGTGGATGGGAACACCTGCTGGGGAACATGATCTTTTTGCTGTTGTTTGGCCTGTCGGTGGAGCTGGCACTGGGCGCGGCGTGGTTTATCGGCCTTTACCTGCTGGGTGGACTGGCGGCGGCCGGACTGCATATGGGGGTGGAGGCGGGAAGCCTGATACCGGTCATCGGTGCCTCTGGCGCAGTATCCGCGGTAATGGGGATGTTCGTCGCGGTGTACGGCGTGCGCCGCCTGCGATTTTTTTACACCCTTGGTTTCGCCTTTGGAGAATTCACCGCGCCGGCGCTGCTGGTACTTCCGCTGTGGTTGGGCAAGGAGGTTTTCGGCTACTTCTTTGGCAACGACAACATTGCCTACTGGGCACACTTCGGCGGCCTGGTGGCGGGCTTTGTTTGCACCGTGGTTTTGATCCGGCTGCGTCCCAGCCGGGAAATCCATGTGGAAGAGGACCTGCCCCCCACACCGGAGCAGCTGGCCCTCGCGCGTATCGAATCCCTGCAGAACAGTGGCAAGTTGCTGGAAGCCAGCGAAGCTGCGGCCAGTGCCCAGCGGCAGCACCCGGAGTCGCTGCCGTTGATCCACAAGTCCATCGAACTCACCGCCCTGGCGCCGGAAAGCGAGGCGCACCACCGGGCCTGGCTGGCGCTGTTTGCACTGGCGCGCTTCCCGGCGCAGGCGTTCGAGCCTATCGCTTCCGGGGTTGAGGAGTATGTGCAGCGGGTAGGCGAGCCGCGCGCGCTAAATGTGCGGGTGTGCCTGCTGCTGGCGCAGCGGGCGGCACGGGAAAAGCAATGGGGGCTGGTGGAAAGCCTGTTGCAGCGTTTGCAGCAGAAAGACCAGCGCCACCCGTTGATGGCGCGCCTGGCCAATGGCCTGGTGGAGCACTACCGCCGCTGTGGCGACGAGGAGCGCGCGCGCAGGGCACTGGATTTTGCCCGGGCGTTGCAGCCGACTGCAATCTAGCTGGCTCTATTGGCCATGCGTGACGGCACCGGTACCGGATAGCGGTGCCTTCGCATGTGACAATAAAGCCCTAAGCCGGCTGCGTATCTTTTTCAGCTGCGAGAATCGTCTCCAGCTGTTTCACCTCGCCAAGTACCGCACTTTTCGGAAACTTGCTGCGCACAAACGCCAGTAGCTTGCGGCTGTTATCGGTGCGGTTGAAACCATCCATATAGATTTTTGCCAGCAGCAGGTAGGCGCTGTCGAGCCGCGTGTAGTGCGGGTCTTCCTTGTGCAGGTTGTTGATCAGTGCCAGCGCCGGTTTGAATTGGCGCTGTCGGTACAGCGCTTCGGCGATCTGGTGGCGCAGCAGTGACTTGTCTATCGTCGGTGCGCCGTGGCTGCGCGTCGTGGCCAGGTAAAGCTCTGCCGCCTTGTGAGCCTGGTTCAGTTTCACGAACCGCTCCAGCAGATGTGGTCCCAGCTCGCGCAGTGCTTTTTTGTCATCCGTTGCCAGCAGCAGGCGGTAATAGCGTTCATTCAGCGCGATATCATCCGGTTGCTGGCGCAGTACCGTAACCAGTGTTTTGCGCGCTTCCTCGTGGCGGCCCTCCCGCAACAGAATCCCCGCATCCGCCAGCGCCTTCAGGCGATCGAACTCCAGTGCCTCGAGAAACTCCTCGTCTTCCACCTGCGCCGCCACACCCAGCTTGCGCTGCCTGGTTAGGCAGATGTAGCCCATCATGGCGCTGGTGACGATGGAGAAATAGCTGGTGACGAACGCCACCAGAGGCAACAGCAGCCACACCGGAAGCTTGCCCACTACCGCGGGTAGCAGCAGAGCGGGCGCCGCCGAAACCGCACTGGTGGACAACCACAGCAGCCAGTAGGGCCAGCCGATAATCAGAGTGAAATGCAGCAGCTTGAGCGGGTTTACCGCGGCGCGCATGCTGTGCTCCAGTGCCAGTACGATCATCGCAGCCGGCGCCAGCAGCGACAGGGCAATGGAATACACCTGTACCGCGCCCTCGCCGAGCATCGCAAACAGCACCCCGGCGCCACCGGCCACCAGGATCATGCCGATCACCTTGGCGAATACCGCAGCGCTGCGGCCGTCCTGGGCATCGCCGAAACTGGGGGCCTGCAACTGGCCAGCGGCCAGTTTCTCGATCACCAGCAGGTTGTAGCGCATCACTACCGCGAGTGTGGCAACAAACACAAAGATCGAGAGGAATCCCAGGCCGGTCATGGCGAGGGCGGCCACGGCACAGATGGCGGAGATGGTTAGCGGGCCCGCGGAGAAGGCGTAGCGGAAGTAGAAAGGGGCCATCTGCCAGAAAGGCTTGGCTTTGTTGCTGGCGCCGACATTCTCAAGACGCTTGTTGCACAGTACGCATTTGGGGGTGGACTGGTAGTAATTATCCACCGCACCGGGCACGCAATCGCCGCAGTAATCCTTGCTGCAGCCGGTACATTGCCAGACGGCGGGCGCCGCGGAATGGTAGTGGCAGGCTGTTCCCATGGTAACTATCCCTGTTGTTCTTTTTAGCCCATGCAGTGTATCGGCAGATTCCCCGGCGGCGCAAACCACCACTTGCAGCCTGCTAGACTGACCCAATATTGTGTGTCAGACACTTCCTTTCCATCACAAAATCAAGGTGTACACATGACAACAGCGATGCAGGTACGGCTGGACAGCGCCGCGGCGGCGGATCACTGGGGTAAGAACGCTCTGCTGAGCTTCAGCGACAGCGAGGCCTGTATCCACGCCACCGAGGCCACCGGCGGTACTTTGGTCGCGGTACAGCGCGCCGCGCGCCGGCTGGACGGCATGGGCGTGACGGATGTTGCCCTGACCGGCGACAACTGGGACCTGGAAAGCCGCTGGAGCTTCTGGGCCGGCTATTACAACCCGAATCGCAAGAGCACCCTGGACTGGGGCGTTGCCGAGGGCGATGAGTTCAAGGAACTGGAGGCGCGCAAAGCGGCGAGCCTGTGGGTGCGGGAAATCACCAACGGCTCCCCGGAAAACGTCTATCCCCGCGCACTGGCGGAAAGCGCTGCAGATATGCTGCAACAGCTGGCCCCGGATGCGGTGAGCTACCGTATCGTCTCCGGCGATGAGCTCCTGGACGAGGGTTTTATGGGTATCCACAACGTAGGCCGTGGCAGCGTACGCGGCGGTGCTATGTTGCAGCTGGATTACAACCCCGCCGGGGATGATGCTGCGGCTGTGGATATCTGTCTGGTGGGCAAGGGGATCACATTTGATTCCGGTGGCTACAGCATCAAGCCGTCTGCCGGTATGGCACACATGAAGTCCGATATGGGCGGCGCGGCGATGGTTGCCGGTGGTCTGGCGCTGGCGATCGCGCGCGGTTTGAACAAACGTGTGAAGCTTTATCTGTGCTGCGCGGAAAACCTGATTTCCGGTCACGCGTTCAAGTTGGGTGATGTGATTACCTACAAAAATGGCGTGACGGCGGAAATCCTGAATACCGATGCAGAAGGCCGTCTGGTACTGGCGGACGGTCTGATCGCGGCGAGTGAGGAAAGCCCGCGCTATATCCTGGATGCTGCAACCTTGACTGGCGCCGCGAAAATGGCGGTTGGCCGGGATTACAATTCGGTGTTGAGCCTGGAAGACGAGATGGCCGATAAAGTGTTGAATGCAGCCAAGCAGGAAAACGAAAAAGCCTGGCGTCTGCCGCTGGAAAAATTCCACCTGGAGCAGATTCCTTCCGGCTTTGCGGAGATTGCCAATGTGGGTATGGATGGCACGCCCGGCGCTTCTACCGCGGCAGCCTTCCTGGCCAAGTTTGTGCGCGATGAAGGGCGCGGCTGGGTACACATGGACCTTTCCGGTTCTTACCTGCCTGCGCCAAATGATCAGTGGGCACAGGGAGCCAAAGGACACGGGTTCCGTACCATTGCTCGCTTCTTAATGGATAACTGATTTGGTTTCCGGGTAGCCGCTAAGTAGGTTTGCTGGCGGTGGAGCACCGGGGATCTGTTTTCAAAACCGCCATGAATACATCCCTGTAGGCTGCGTCGGCGACGTCCCTGTCGCCGACGCTTTTGAAAACAGATCCCCGGCACTCCACCTTCGATTCGGCCATTGGGATTTGATTGGATTAATTGGAAGGTGGTTATGGAAGAGTATCAAGTAATGATTCAGTCGCGGGAGTGGCTGGTCGGGTGGGGAACGCTTTCTCTGATTAACGCTGGCTTGGCTCAGGGTAAAAATCGTAGTGGACTCATCTGGTGGATTCTGAGCCTCATTTTCGGGCCCCTGGCGACACTGGTTCTCGTGCTGCTCAGCAAGGCACCAGCAAAACCTTACGACTGAACAACTTACGAAGTTCCGAATTTAAACGAGAAGGTAAGGTAGCGGGTATCTGTTTTCAAAAGCGTCGGCGACAGGGATGTATTCATGGCGGTTTTGAAAACAGATACCCGGTACCTTGCCGCCAAAGAGCTGCTTCAAAGCGCCTAGACCACCAAGGTCTTTCGAAACTCTAAAAGTAAAAAACCGGCACAAGGCCGGTTTTTTAGTGACAAAGATAACTGATCAAACAACTGCCCCAATATGCCAGGGTGCAAACTCGTTATCACCGTAATCGAGTTTTTCACTGGCACTCTGCTCGCCAGACGCAATCGCCAGAATGTGTTTGAAAATCATCTCGCCACATTCCGCAACGGTGTAACGCTTGTCCAGGATGCCGCCGCAGTCGATATCCATATCCTCGCGCATACGCTCGAACAGGTTGGAATTACTGGCCAGCTTGATGCTGGGTACCGGCTTGCCGCCGAACGCGGAACCGCGGCCGGTGGTGAAGCACACCACGTTCGCGCCACTGGCCACCTGGCCGGTCACAGATACCGGGTCGAATCCGGGGCTGTCCATAAACACCAGGCCCTTCTTGCGCACTTGCTCTGCGTACATGTAAACATCTTGCAGCGCGGTAGTGCCGCCCTTGGCCTGAGCACCCAGGGACTTTTCCGCAATCGTCGTCAGACCGCCAGCCTTGTTACCCGGAGACGGATTGTTGTTCAGCTCGACACCGTTCATCCGGGTGTAGTTTTCCCACCACTCGATACGGTCAACCAGCTTCTGTGCTACTTCCGGAGAAGCCGCGCGGCGGGTCAGCAGGTGTTCGGCACCATAAATTTCCGGGGTTTCGGAATAAATAACGGTACCGCCGTTGCGCACCAGGATATCCGCCGCCGCACCCAGGCCCGCATTCGCGGTAATACCGGAGTAGGCATCGCTACCGCCGCACTGTACCGCCAGCGTGAGTTCGGAAGCCGGAATCGGCTCGCGCTCACAAGCGTTGGCCGCGGGCAGCATTTCTGTCAGTCGCTCGATGCCGGACTCGATCGCAGCGCGGGTGCCGCCCTGCTGTTGAATGGTCATCACCTGGAAGCTACCGCTTTCCTGCAAACCGGTTTCGCGCATCAGACTGGTGATCTGCATGGCTTCACAGCCGAGGCCGATCAGCAGAACGCCGGCAAAATTCGGATGGGCAATATAGCCGTGCAGGGTACGCAACAGAGTCTGGTAGCCTTCACCGGACGTGGACATGCCACAGCCGCTGTCGTGGCCCAGTGCCACGATGCCGTCGATATTGGGGAAGTCGCGCAGTTTTCCGCTGTCGCGGAAATGGGAGGCGATGGCCCGGGAAACGGTAACCGAGCAATTAACGGTGGAGACCACGGCCAGATAGTTGCGGGTGCCGGCTTTGCCGCTCGGGCGGCGGTATCCCATAAAGGTGGCGCGGTCTTCCGGTGCCACCAGCTCGGTGGGAACATAATCCCGGCAGAAGTCGTGCTCCACGGTGTGGTTGCCCGCTTCCATATTGAATTCGTGGACGTGGGTGCCGGGAGCAATATCCTCCCGTGCAAAACCGATAACCTGTCCGTATTTGATGACCGCTTCACCGGCGCGGATTACGCGCACGCAGACCTTGTGCATCGCCGGGACATCTGTCACCAGCGGCATCATGCTGCCGCCCCAGTTAACCAGCGTACCGGCGGGTAGGGGCACCTTGCTCACGGCGACGTTATCGTCGGTATGTATATGAATGAGATCCATCTTGTCCTGACTCCGCTAATTTCGGACTCGCGGTCAGTTGTCGTTATGATTGGTTGCAATCTAACACTATATTGGTAAGGCCGCAATCGTAAGGTTAGTAGAATTTGGTAAGACTGTCGTGGCAAGTTCCGTGTTGTGGTGGTTAAACCCGTTCTGTTAGACTGCACGATCGGTTTTCGCATAGGAACTCTATATAGGAAGCGCGGTTTGGCGCTGATATATAGTCGGTACTGGTCAGCAGGATGTGGTCAGGTTGCGTGAACCCCTGAGGGTAGCGTGGGGCCGGATAGGAGCGGTGGTCCCGGTGGTCTGGTCCGAGTGAATGGCTCGGTTACATGGCCCCTGAGCGCGGAATGCGATAGCGAATTACAGAAGAACAGATGCTGTTACAAATGCAGGAGAGTACCTCAATGCAGGGTGCCAGACTTTATCAACAGGTAGCCGAAAAACTGGCTGCCGCCATTGCCGCCGGTGACTACCCGGCCGGTACTCGTTTGCCGGCAGAGCGCAAGCTCGCCGAGCGTTTCGAGGTAAGCCGTCCCACCGTACGTGAAGCCATTATCGCCCTCGAGTTGGCGGGATGTGTGGAAGTGAAGGGTGGTTCCGGCGTTTACGTGACCGACACCGAAGCCAGCGCCTTTTCTGCCGGTGAAAGTGATATCGGTGCGTTCGAGATTCTACAGGCGCGGATGATGTTTGAGGGCGAGGCGGCTGGCCTCGCTGCGCGCGAGATGAGTGACGCAGAGGTCGCGGAACTCGCGACTATCCTGGATGAAATGGTTGCGGAAAACGCGTCTGAGTCCTCTGCCGAAGTGGCGGACGAGAAATTCCACCTGCATATTGCCCGCTGCACGCACAACGACGCTGTGGTGTCTGTGTGTGAGCACCTGTGGAAGCTGCGCAACCACTCTTCTGTTTCCGCGCGTATCCTGGAGAAGGTGCGTCAGGCTGGTTCCAAGCCGCGTATCGAGGAGCACCGCCGTATTCTCGAGGCGATTCAGGCTCGCGACCCGGATGCCGCACGCAACGCCATGCGCGATCACCTGCAGCGTGTGGTACAGCAGTTGCTGGATGCCACCGAAGCCGAGGCCCTCGAGCAGGCCCGTCGCGAGATGAGCGCTGCCCGGCAGAGATTTGCCCTGCCCTGATCGAATTGATTGCTCTGCATTTCCTGAAGCCGGCCACTGCGCCGGCTTTTTTGTGTCTTCTTTTTGATCGCCATCAATCGAATCTTTAAGGCACCCGCGTACTATTTTCGCCGCCGGTGTGACCGGCTGGTTGTTGCCCTTCAAAAATTGGTATGACAGTATTGGCAAGATTTTTTTTGACTGGTCTTGCCGCAAGTGTGGGTGGGGCCATGGCGATGATTTCTGTCCCTATAAGCCAGTACAACAATAAGCCTTGGGAGGTATTTATGACTGGACTCAGCCGGCGAGTATTCCTGCAATCCATGGCGGCCGCAGCCGCGGTGCCAGCTTTCACCGGTTTGCTGCCCAATGCGGTAGCCATGAGCCGTCCGCCCAAAGCCCAGTACAACGGCCCCTGGGCACGGGTGCCCAAGATCCTTTCCGCGATCAAGCTGCCGGCTATTCCCGCACGCGACTTCAATCTGAAAGAGCTCGGCGCCAAGGGCGAGGGCGAGGATGCCAGCGAGTTCTTTGCCGCAGCCGTTGAGGCCAGTCGCAAGGCGGGCGGTGGACGTATTGTGGTGCCGGCAGGTAAATACCGCACCGGTCCCATCCACCTGGTTTCCAATACCGAGCTGCATGTGGAAGAGGGGGCGGAAATCCACTTTATCCCGGATCCAGAGCGCTACCTGCCCGCGGTCAAGACCCGCTGGGAAGGGATGGAAATGATGGGTTACTCGCCGCTGATCTATGCCCACAAGTGCGAAAACGTCGCCCTCACCGGTAACGGGCTGATTGATGGCGGTGCCGACTGCGACACCTGGTGGCCGTGGAAGGGCAAGAACGGCAAGTGCGATAACAGTTCCAACGAAGGGGATACCCAGCATCCGGCCCGCGCCAAGTTAATGGAAGAGATGGAGGCCGGGGTTCCCGTAGCCGACCGTCACTATGCCGAGGGCTCCTTCCTGCGTCCGCCGCTGGTGCAGTTTTATGAATGTAACAATGTGCTGATTGAAGGGGTCACCCTGGAGAACTCCCCGTTCTGGGTGATTCATCCGGTGCTGTGTGAAGGTTTGACTGTGCGCGGAGTGACGACAAGAAGCCATGGTCCCAATTCCGATGGCTGTGACCCCGAATCCTGCAAGAACGTGCTGATCGAAGACTGCCTGTTCGATAACGGCGACGACTGCATCGCCATCAAGTCCGGCCGCAATGCCGACGGTCGCCGGGTCAATGTGCCCACCGAAAACGTGATCGTTCGGAACTGCCAGATGCGCGATGGTCACGGTGGCCTGGTGCTCGGCAGTGAGATTTCCGGTGGTGTGCACAACGTGTTCCTGGAGGACTGTGTGATGAGCAGTCCGCATCTCGAACGCGGCCTGCGTATCAAGACCAATGCCATGCGCGGCGGCAATATCCACGATATCTACGTGCGCAATCTCACCATCGGCCAGGTGAAAGACGTCATCGTGATCAACTTCTACTACGAGGAGGGCGACAAGGGTGACTTCGATCCGAATGTGTACAACATCCAGGTCGAAAACCTGATCTGCAAAGAGGCCAACCGCGCCTTCCATATCCGCGGATTCGAGCGGGCCCCCATCCGTGGTCTGCAGATTTCCGACAGCCGCATTGACCAGGCTGCCTCGCTTGGTGTGATCGAAGAGGTGACTGGTCTGACCGTGTCCAATGTCTCTATCAATGGCGAGGCCTTCAAACCGAGCTGATCAGGTGGGGCTGAAAAGCCCCCGTTAAGACGGCCAGCGTCCGCTGAAGCGCGCTGGCTCTGCGCCGATTGGCGCGCTATTCTACAAATCGACGAAAAATAAGCCGGAATAATCGCGGAATTGGTCTGCCAAAAGTTGCCAGTTGGTAATCCGTGTGCGAATATCGGCATGCTTTGATAATAAGCGGTAATACCAAAAAAGGTTTTACCAAATATAAAAGACGATAAGCGGAGATGAGAGTCATGAAGACCTTCGAGCTGAAACCACTCACTCTTGCGATGGCCATTGTTGCGGTACCGGCCTTTGCGCAAGAAGCAAATACCTCTGGCGATGCTTCATTAGAAGAAATCACCGTAACTGGCAGCTATCGCGCCAGTTTGGCAAAAGCGCTGGATCAGAAGCGCGATGCCGTCGGTAGTAAAGACACCATTCTGGCGGAAGACATTGCGGACTTCCCCGATCTCAACCTGGCCGAATCCCTGCAGCGTATTCCCGGTGTAGCCATCACGCGCGATGCCGGTGAAGGTCGTAACATCGCGGTGCGCGGTCTGGGTTCCCAGTTTACCCGTGTACGCATCAATGGCCTGGAAGCCATCTCCACTACCGGTGGCGCTGACTCTTCCGGTGGTGCCAACCGCGATCGTACCTTTGACTTCAACACCTTTGCCTCTGAGTTGTTCTCCAACCTGACCGTGCACAAGACCATGGCTGCGGACCTGGACGAAGGCTCACTGGGTGCCACTGTAGACCTGGGCACCGGCAGACCGCTGGATATGGCTGACGATTTCACTTTCGCCGCCAATATGCAGTACGGCTATAACAGCCAATCCCAAGAAGCGAACCCGCGCACCTCTTTCCTGGTAGGTGGCAAGAACGAAGCCGAAACCTTCGGCTGGATGGCTTCTTACTCCTACTCCGACCGCAATATCCTCGAACAGGGCTTCTCCACTGTGCGCTGGACTGCCAGTGAAGAAATTGCCAACTGCTCTGCTTGTGCGGACGACAGTGAACTGGCTGCGCTGAACGAAGGTTTCTTCCCGCGTATTCCGCGTTATGGCAAATTCACCCACGAGCAGGAGCGTCAGGGCTTTACCGGTACCCTGCAATTCCGTCCGACCGACAGCACCGAAATTCTGGTGGACTACCTGACTTCCAGATTCGACGCTACTCGTGAAGAAGAGTTTGTTTCCGTCAGCCTGAAAGACGGTAAGAACTACCCTGAATACGACGTTACCGACTACACCATGGACAGCAACGGCACCATCACGTCCATGACCGTCGATAACTACGACCTGCGTGTAGAGCATCGTTTCGATGAGCTGGAAACTGCATTTGACCAAGTTTCCATTCGCGCATCGCATGACTTTACCGATCGTCTGCGCGGTGACGTGCTGTGGGGCACTTCCGAGTCCAACTACAGCAACCCGATGCAAACCACTGCTATCGTCGACGCGATCAACGTACAGAACAGCTTCACCTACAACGCAACAACTTCTGGTGGCAGCATCGACTTCGCTGATTTCGATACTTCCAACCCGGCGAACTTTGAGTTTGTAGAGCTGCGTCACCGTCCGAACACTGTTGACAACAGCTTTGACACCGCCGCCTTTAACCTCGAATTTGATCTGACCGACACCATGAGCCTGAAAGGTGGTCTGTCACAGAAGAGCTTCGAGTTTGACGTTGCCGAAATGCGTGCGGGTCCGAAATTCAGCGGTATCTCTGCCACCGAGCTGGAAGGCAGTGTTACCAGCATGAACGGCGTTCGCTGGTTCTCCCCGGATGTGGACTCTACTCTGGCCGCCTATGCGGACGAAGTTGCTGCTGGTATGGCACCGCGTGCTCAAGATATCCGCAACGTGAAAGAAGACAGCCTCGGCTACTACGTGCAGCTGGACTGGAACTCTGAAGTTGCCGGTCTGCCAATGCGCGGTAACGTGGGTGTGCGCCAGGTAACCACCGAAGTGGAATCTGCAGGTCTCGCAGATATCGGCGGTAACCTCGTTGGCGTAACTGCCGAGAACGAGTACGACGATACCCTGCCGTCTCTGAACCTGGCACTGGACGTCCACGAAGACATGGTTGTGCGTTTCTCTGTGGCCGACGTTATGGCGCGCCCATCACTGGGTACCCTGACTCCGGGCGGCAAGATTGACCAGTACAACGGCAGCATCAGCTACGGTAACCCGAAACTGGATCCGTTCCGCGCTCGCGCCTATGACTTGTCCTACGAGTGGTACTTCTCTGACGAAGCTGTATTTGCAGCAGCCTACTTCTACAAGGATATCGATTCCTTCATTACCCGCCAGACCGATTCCGGCATCAGCTGGGCAGAAACTGGCCTGGATGCCTCTGCACTGGCTAATGAGGGTACCTATGATGAAACCAGCATCTGGGACGTTTCCCGCAACGTTAACGGCGAAGGCGGTGAGCTGAGCGGTATCGAGCTGCAGTACCAGCAGATGTTCTTCGACAACTACGGCCTCATCCTGAACTACACCTACGTAGATTCCGAGATGAACTACGGCACCAAAGAAGATCCGATGTACGACGTGCTGACCGGTATGTCCAAAAATACCTACAACGCGACCGTCTACTACGAAAACGAAGACTGGAGTGCACGCGTTTCCTACGCCAAGCGTAGCGACTACCTGACTCAGTCTCCGGCTGCTGTACGTAACGGTAACGACACCGAGTACACCGAAGGCACCGGCAACGTGGACTTCGTAGCCAGCTACAACCTGAACGACAACTGGAAACTGAGCTTCGAAGGTATCAACCTCACCAACGAAGCGAACCGTCAGATGATCGATAGCTCTGGTCGTATCGTGGTTGACCACACTACTGGTCGTCAGTACTACGTAGGTGCTCAGTACAAGTTCTAATCTCACAGGATGATTAAGAGCTGAAGTAAGCGGCCGGGTGCAGGGATCTGCCGGTGGAAACACCGGCACAAGGATTCGAATTCGCACCCGGCCGTTTTTCGATTTATCGGCAGTCGAAATTTGATTGCCAGAAAAACAGAATAAAACCCGACTTCGTGGAGACATCTGTGAAACTGTTTGACCAGTCCAAAAGCAAACTGGGCCTGAATGCCATCGCATTTGCGTTGACCGCGGCAACCCTGACCGCGTGCGGTGAAAAATCTGCTCAGTCCCCGGAAGAAACGGCCGCACCCGCGGCAGAAGCGGAAAAGCCCAGCGCCATCGCAACCCTCGAGCTTTCCAACCCCTCGGCCTTCCCGCGCCTGGACGAAGCGGTTTACCTCAGCTACTACGAACTCGGACTGAAAGCCGGTTTTGCTTCACCCATCGCGGTGTGGAACCAGGCCGAACAGATTCCCGTGCAGGCCATCGACAAAGACGCCGATGGCAGCAAAGACGGCATCATCTTCACCGTTGATGTAGCCGTCGATGAAACCCTCAAGCTGCGCATCGCCGAAGCAGATGCGCCGGCAGATTCCGTGGCCAAGCGCACTCAGGCGGAAATCTCCCACAAAGTGGGCGGTGAGTGGAAGGAGCGCGAATATCTCGGCGGCAGCTTCCAGAACGTCAGTACCCTGGAAGTCCCCAAAGAACACACCGACCACTCCTGGTATATCCGCTATGAAGGCCCAGGTATTGAATCCGATCTGGTCGGCTACCGTGTGTATCTGGACTGGCGCAACGGCTTCGATATTTTCGGCAAGTCGACCCAGGAGCCCGTATTGCAGGGTGTGGGCCAGGATGGTTTTGACTCCTACCACGAGCCCGCCGACTGGGGCATGGATATCCTGAAAGTAGGCAGTGCCGTCGGTGTTGGCGGTTACGGTTACTGGGATGGGGAAAAAGTCATTCGCGTGAGTGACGTGCAGGACTGGCGCGCGGAAATCACCGAAAACGGCGACCTGTATTCCGCGTTCAAGATCGACTACCTCGGCTGGAAGCCGGTTGACGGTGTCGAGACTGACCTGAGCGCGCAGCTTTCCATGCACGCGGGCAGCCGCCTGGTGGAAGTGAATGCGAAAACCAGCGCAGAGCTGGACAACCTGATTGCCGGTATCGTGAATCACAAGGGTACCGAGCTGATTGTTGGTGACATGGATATTACCGGCCACGCGTACACCTATATTGGTACCTACGGCCCGCAGAGCCTCGATGGTGCCAACCTGGGTATGGCGGTACTGGCAAAGCGCAAGGCGATCAAGGAAACCACCAGCGACGAGCACAACCAGGTGGCCATTCTGAAGCCGGCCGACAAAGAAGTTCAGTACTATTTTGTTGCCGCCTGGGCCAATGAAGTCGAGAGCCGCCACGGCCCGATTACGACCAAGGCCGAATTCGAAACCTACCTCGAGCAGGAAGCAGAAAAGCTCACCATGCCCCTGCGTCAGCGCCTGACTACCGCAGCGAGCGAAGCAGAAACGGATAAACCTTTATCTGCTGATGTGGCGCTGGACTGGAGCAAGCGCCTGGCGGATTCCGAGCTGGAACGCAAAACCCTGGATTACCGCTTTGGCGGTTACGACCATATCCGCAAGCGTCCATCCTACTTCGAGTACACCACCGGCATGGTCATGCAGGCCTACGATGAGCTGAACCAGGTGGCTCCGAATGCGCGCTACGCCGACGCGGTGCAGACTGTGATGGGTTCCTTCGTCAATGAAGATGGCTCCATCAATGGTTACGTACAGGACAAATACAATATCGACAGCATTCGCGCCGGCACCATGCTGCTGCGTATGTACGAGCGCAACAACGACGAAAGCTACAAGAAAGCGGTCGATACCCTGTTCGAACAGCTGGAGCATCATCCCCGCACTTCTGCGGGTGCCTTCTGGCACAAGAAGCGCTACCCCTACCAGGTATGGCTCGACGGCGTTTACATGGGGATACCGTTCCTCGCCCACTACGAACAGCTGATGCACGAGCAGCCGAATGTCGACGAAGTTCTGGCTGAGTTCAAACTGGTCAACGAAGTACTGAAAGATCCGGAGACCGGCTTGTTCTACCACGCCTGGGATGAAAAGCGTCAGCAGGTCTGGGCCGATAAGGAAAGCGGTCTATCCGGTTACCACTGGGCGCGCGGTATGGGCTGGTTGGCCATGGCGCTGGTGGATGTACTGGACTTTATTCCAGAAGAAAACGCTGAACAGCGTCAGTACCTGCTGGACATGATTGCCGAGATCGCACCGGTAATCGAAAAGTACCAGGATCCGGAAACCGGTACCTGGTGGCAGATTATCGACAAGCCGGGTGAGCGCGGTAACTACCGCGAGTCCACTGCCAGCACCATGTTCACCTACTTCTATGCCAAGGCGCTGAACCAGGGATACCTGCCCAAGGACAAGTACCTCGGTACCGCCAAAAAAGCCTACCAGGGCCTGCTGGATGAGTTTGTTCAGGTACACGCCGACGGCACCATCAGCATCACCGATATGTGTCAGGTGGCTGGCCTTGGCTTTGGCCGCGACGGTAGCTACGAGTACTACATGAGCGAGCCGATCTACGACGACGACCCCAAAGGTACTGCGCCGTTTATTACTTCCGGCGTTGAGATGTACAAGCTGTTGAAGTCCGAATCTTAAAATTTACCTGAAGGTTCGCGGTGCCGTTTACTGGTGCTGTGGCGGTTCTGCTGACCGGCGCCCTTGCGCGAGACACGCCGTAAACCCATCCATGGGGGCTTGTCGAAAAGGTCCCTCTTTTCGACAGTCTCGCTCAAGGGCGCCGGCCACCAGAACCTTCGCATAGCAGTGCAGTGGGCACCTGCGACCTAGATGTACAACAGGGGAAAAATATGACCACCAATTTCGAAGAGCGTTACGCCAGTCACCCGAGTGACTATGTCAACTACGATACCGACCGCCTGCGTGAAGAGTTCCTCGTACCGAAGCTTTTCGAAGCGGATACGGTGCGCCTCACCTACACCCATGTAGATCGCATGATCGTGGGTGGCATCATGCCGGTGGAAGAAACCGTGCAGTTGGAAACCGTGGAGGCCCTGCGCTCCGAGTATTTTCTTGAGCGCCGCGAGTTGGGACTCATCAATATCGGTGGTTCCGGAACCGTGGAGGTGGATGGCAAGGTGCACGAAATCGGCCACAAGGAAGCCCTCTATGTGGGACGCGGTTCCGTGGTGGTGAAACTGACTAGTGCGGACAAATCCAACCCCGCCAAGTTCTACTTAAACTCCGCGCCGGCGCACTGTGCCTATCCAACGGTAAAAGTAAGCAAGGCCGATGCCAATGTAATGGAGCGTGGCGCCAGTGAAACCTGCAACCAGCGAGTGATCAACCAGCTTTTGGTGAACGGCGTCATCCAGACCTGCCAATTGCAGATGGGCATGACCGAGCTGGCGCCAGGCAGCGTTTGGAATACCATGCCGGCACATACCCACAGCCGCCGCATGGAAGCCTACATGTATTTCAATGTGCCGGAGGGGCAAGCGGTGTGTCATTTCATGGGCCCGCCACAGCATACCCGGACACTGTGGATGCACAACGAGCAGGCGGTGATCTCGCCCACCTGGTCTCTGCACTCCGGTGTGGGTACCGCCAATTACACCTTTATCTGGGGAATGGCGGGAGAAAACCTGGATTACGACGATATGGATTTTGTGCAGCCCAACGAGTTGCGCTGATCCTAGTTGCTAAAAATTTCCATGTAGGAGCCTGCCTCGCAGGCGAACATATGAAGCTCGCAGCAAGCCAGGTTCGCTTGCAGGGCAAGCTCCTACAGAATTCGGAGAACGAATATGTCCAAATCACTGTTTGACTTAACTGGAAAGCTCGCCCTGGTAACCGGCGCCACCCACGGCCTGGGTATGGCCATGGCGCAGGGTCTCGGCGACGCGGGTGCAAAACTGGTTATCACCGGTCACTCCTCTCAGGAAAAGCTGGATAACGCCGTTTCCGAACTGCGTGAAAAAGGCTACGACGCCCACGGCTATCTGTTCAATGTCACCAACGAAGACGAAGTGAACGAAATGGTGCCGGTGATCGAACAGGAGCAGGGACCTATCGATGTACTGGTCAATAACGCCGGTATCATCCGCCGTGTGCCGCTGCTGGAAATGGAACTGTCCGAGTGGAACAAGGTGCTGGAAACCAACCTCACCGGGGTAATGGTGATGAGCCGCCCGGTGGTCCGGCGCATGATCGAGCGCGGTGCCGGCAAGATCATCAACATCTGCTCCATGATGAGTGAGCTGGGTCGCGACAGTGTGTCTGCCTACGCAGCATCCAAGGGCGGCCTGAAGATGCTGACCCAGAATATGGCGACCGAATGGGCGCGTCACAATATCCAGGTCAACGGGATTGGCCCGGGCTACTTCGCCACCAGCCAGACTGCGCCGATCCGTGTGGACGGTCACCCGTTTAACGATTTCATTATCGGCCGCACCCCGGCTGGTCGCTGGGGTAACCCGGAAGACCTGCAAGGTGCAGCGGTATTCCTGTCCAGTGATGCGAGTAATTTCGTCAATGGTCAGGTTGTTTACGTGGATGGCGGTATTCTCGCTACGATCGGTAAGCCTTCGAACGAGTAAATAGTTCTTTATATCCGCTGAGGTTCTGGCGGATTGCTAACACTGTAGTTGCTTCCCTCTCAGGATGTTGAGTGAGAGGGCCGGGAGGTCAACGCCTCCCGGATTAATAAATTTATAAGATTTCCTCCGGGAGCAACAATGACCGCGATGATGTCTCGTCTCCGCCCTGTGCGGGGCCTGCTTGTGTGTGCGCTGATTTTCTTCGGAGCGCCGTCAACCTATGCAAAATCTGATTCTGACTGGAGCCTCGCGGAAGAAATTGTAGCGGGTATCCAGCTTCCCTCTATTCCCGATCGGGAACTGTCAATTCTTGAATTTGGCGCAACACCTGACACCGATGTACGGCCTGCAATTGCCAAGGCGATTGCCGCTGCGGCGCAGCTTGGTGGTGGCCGTATTGTGATTCCACGCGGTGAGTGGGTGAGCCACGGGCCAGTGATCTTGCGCAGTAAAATCGAGTTGCATCTGGCCAAAGGCGCGGTGCTGAAGTTTTCTCCGGACCCGGACGACTACCTGCCCGTAGTCAAAAGCCGCTGGGAAGGTACCGAGCTTTATACCTATTCTCCCCTGATATACGCAGCCGGCGTCGAAGATGTGGCGATTACCGGCACCGGTACCATTGATGGTAATGCCGGAAGTACTTTCAAACAGTGGCACCCAAAACAGAATGTCGATATGCAGCGCCTGCGCAAGATGGGGGCTGGCGGAGTTCCTGTTGAGGAGCGAATCTTCGGAGAAGGTACCTTCCTCCGTCCCCCGCTGGTTCAGTTTTTCGGTGCCAAACGTGTTTTGCTCGAGGATTTCACCGCACTCAATTCCCCATTCTGGGTGAATCACCTTGTCTACACCGACCACGCAACAGTGCGCGGCATTCGTGTAGAGAGCCATTTTTTCAATAACGACGGTATCGATATTGAATCGAGCAGCAATGTACTGGTGGAAAAGAGCTGGTTTCGTACCGGAGATGATTCCGTGGTTGTGAAGTCCGGGCGGGACCTGGATGGCCGGACAATCGGGATCCCTAGCCGCCGGATTGTTGTCCGTCACAATGATATGGGTGGCGAAGACGGCATTGCTCTTGGAAGTGAGATGTCCGGTGGTATTAGCGATGTGTTCTTTACCGATAACGTGTTGCGCAAGGGCGTATCCGCATTCCGCTTCAAGGCGAATCTTGACCGGGGTGGCCTGGTTGAAAATATCCACCTGCGCAATCTGCAGGTGGAATCTTTCGAGAACCTGTTCTGGTTTCAACTGAATTATCCGGGAGAACTGGGTGGCTTTTTTCCATCCATTTACCGGGAGATCGTATTTGAAAATATTCAGGTCAAGGAAGTAGGGACTTTCCTGGAAGTACACGCACCTGACGCCGCTCCGCTGAAAGATGTCGTATTCAGGGGGATCAATGTCGAGCAGGTGAAAACCCCGTTGGTGATCGAGAACGCGGTCAATCTTGAATTTGATGAGGTAAAACTAGGAGATCAGCGAATAGACGGCGTCTTGAGCTGGAGAAAATAAACGAAGAGAGAGTAAGGAGCGTTAGTAATGAGCAACTACACAATAAAACCGCTTGTACTGGCAATGGCGATTGCCTCCCCTGCGTTTGCGCAGGAAGAGGCCGAGTCGCAGGAGCAGCAAGGGCCACAGGGTGAAGCGCTGGAGGAGATCTCGGTTACCGGTTTCCGCCAGTCCCTGGAGCGCGCGCTGGATACCAAGCGCGATAGTGCGAACAATACCGACAGCATTATCGCGGAAGATATGGGCAAGATGCCCGACCTGAACCTGGCGGAATCCCTGCAGCGGGTTCCCGGTGTAGCGATTTCCCGCGAAGGCGGTGAAGGTCGCAACATTACCGTGCGCGGTCTTGGCCCGGGCTTTTCACGGACCACACTGAACGGTATGGAAGTGCCTTCCAGTACCGGTGGTCTCGATTCTTCCGGTGGCGTCAACCGCGGCCGTGATTTTGACTTCAACGTCTTTGCTTCCGAACTGTTCAACCAGATCACCATTCACAAGACACCGATCGCGTCTGTAGAAGAAGGCGGTCTTGCATCGACCGTAGAACTGTCTACAGCGCGCCCGTTCGACAATCCCGGGCAGCAGGTGGCGTTCAGCGGTCAACTGATGGCAGACAGCTTTGCCGGGGAAAACAACCCCCGTATGACCGGTCTGTACAGCAATACCTTTATGGACGACAAGCTGGGTGTGCTGGTCAGCGCCGCCTATTCCGAACGCACCGTGCGTCAGGAAGGTTTCGGTACCGTACGCTGGACCAGCCCCGTGGCCAATGGCCGCAGCTGGGCCAATGGTGACTCTGACGTGGTCATCAACGGCACACCGAATCCCGGCGCCAATAATCCGGGCGAAGCGGTTCCTGCGGACAGCGCTCTCGATTATATGTGGACGCCGCGCCTGCCGCGTATGGATTCCTTTAACCGCGAGCAGGAGCGCCTGGGTCTGACCAGCTCCGTGCAGTTCCGCCCAACCGATGATATGGAGTTCTCGCTGGATGTACTGACCTCCAACCTGCAGGCGGACGTAACGTCATACAACTATTTTGCGCAATTCCGCAACACCTACGATCAGATTGTGCCGACTAACGTTACTCTGGATCCGTCCGGTCGTTATATCGTTGCGGGCGAATTTGACAACGTTACCCCGCGCTCCGAGAGCCGTGGTCAGTTCAGCGAAACCGATTTCCGTCAGGTCGTGCTGTCCGGTAAGTTCGATCTCGCCGACAACATGGTGCTCGATGTGATGTACGGCAACGCCGTATCTGAACACACTGAAGATCAGCTGCGTTTCAACCAGACCGCCAGTGAGGGGCACAGCTTTTCCTATTCATTCCTAAATGATAGTGAAATCGCCGAGATGAGTTACGGCTTCGATGTGCTCGATCCGTCCAACTACGTGTGGAGCGGGCCGACCCTGCGCCGCGATATTGTTGAGCGCAACAACGACACTTTCCGTGCGGATTTCACCATTGAGGGTGAGAGCTCGAACGTTAAGACTGGTCTGATCTGGAACAGTCGCGAGGTGCAATCACAGCGCTGGAATCCTGTGGGTGTTAATGACCTGAATGGGCAGGTTGTGTCCGCAGATCTGTCCACTACCCTCGGCAGCGTGGTGGACGGCTTTGGCGATGGTATCGATGCACCGGCCGGCTTTCCGAGAAACTGGCTGGTTGCCGACTACGATTCGGCTGCAGCTGCCTGGGGTGCCGGTCAGTGGGAGCTGGATCAGGATGATTCCAGCACCTACGACATCGAAGAGGAATCTTTCGGTGGTTATGCTGAAGCCAACGTGTACACCCAGCTGCTGGGTCTGCCGTTTACCGTCAACACCGGCGTCCGCATAGTAGATACCACAGTGACCTCGCGCGGCGTTTCCAGTGATGGCGAGGGCGGCTTTGCGGCTACCGAACGCGAAGGCAGCTACACCGAGATTCTGCCCTCCGCCAACTTTGTGTGGGAGCTTCAGGAAGACCTGCTGCTGCGTCTCGGCGTTGCACGCAATATGTCCCGTCCAGGGCTCGGCAGCCTCGCCGGTACCGTTAACGTAACCCCGATTAACGGTAACGTCAGTATTGGCAACCCCGGTCTGGAACCTGTTCGCGCGAACTCAGCAGACCTGGGGCTGGAATGGTACTTCGCGGAAGAAGCGGTGCTGGCACTGACTGTTTTCCACAAGCAGATCGACGGCTTCACTACCGGCGAAACTCTGGAAAACCAGTACCTGCCTGCGGATATTCGCGCGGTCGTCGCCGCTCGCCCGGAGTATGATCCCAATAGCCCGCTGTACGAGCCCAATGCCCTGCAGCCGGATGACAACGGCTGGAATATCTCGACTTCCGTTAACGGAGAGGGTGCAGACCTGAACGGTTACGAGGTTTCCTATCAGCAGCCATTGCGCTTCCTGCCGGGCTGGGCAAGCAACTTCGGTGTGCTGGCCAACTTCACACACGTGCAGTCCCGTGCTGACTTCGGCAACGGTATTCGCGGCTCTCTGGAAGGACTTTCCGAGAACAGCTACAACGCCGGGCTTTACTACGAGACCGATATGTTTGGCGGTCGTGTGATGGTCAACGGTCGCGACGATTACGTTACCGATCAGACCGGCTCTAACGGTAATGCTTCTCACGGCACAACCGGCCCGACCCGTGTGGATATGTCCGCGTTCTACAACGTAACGGACTACGCGACGATTACGCTGGAGGCGATCAACCTCACAAACGAAACCGAGCGCCTGTATACCACCGGGCCCCTGGGTAACCTGGATCTGGTGCGTGAATACAACAGTACCGGTCGTGAAGTATTGCTGGGTCTGCGGGTGAATTTCTGAGCCCGTACTGAACCGGCCTGGCGGTCTCGGGAACTGTCACAACCCGCGGCCGCCTGAATCAACATCGAGTAGTCCCCCGACCGAAAGTTCCGGGGGCGATGTTTTGCTGTAATCAGTGGTAATTCTCATTTCCTTTATTGGCCGGGCATATGCCCGGCTTTTTTATTGGCGTGTTTTGCCAACAGCTCCTCTCCTACCCGTGAATTACTGACGTGAGAAGGTCTGCCGGCCCCAAATTTTCTTGCTGGATCTACACACCTTTCTAGACTGAAGACATGTGGTCTGAATTGGCGTCGCACTATACCTGTCGCAATTTATCGTCCCGATCATCCCGGAGCGGGATATTCGGCATAAGGCGTCCTGGCCTAATTTCTTCCGGTAATAAACTCCGACATTCACGAGGGGTGAATCCGTTGACTGAAGAACAACTACCGTCGACCCGCGAGCAGCGCCGCAGGGAAGGTCGCCTGGTGCTTTTTATCCTCGTATTTCTGTTCCCGATCCTGGCGGTGGCAATTGTCGGTGGTTACGGGTTTTTCGTGTGGATACTGCAAATGATCTTTGGTCCGCCTGGACCACCTACCTGATGAGTCCGTTTGTGCCCGCCTGTGGCGGGAGTCTTCGTGTCAGGCCCTCTATCTGGTTCACAAGATAAATGGACCCGACGAAAAATTTGCGCTGTGTAGATCAAGCCAAGCCGAGCAGGCTCCAATGAGAGCGAACCGAATATGAGAGAGCATCACTACCGAGACCGCGACTACAACGACCCGGCAGCCGGGGACGGCGGCACCCTGCACATTGCCAGTCTGCTGGTGCATGTGCGCCCGGAGCGTATTCCCATGGTTTCGGCCTGGGTAGATTCCTGTCCCGAACTGGAAATTCATCTCGGCAGTGAGGAAGGCAAGCTGGTGATGGTACTGGAGACTTCCGATCACCACTTTATCAACACGATGATCGAGACCATCAAGGACCAGCAGGGTGTGCTTAACGTTGCCATGGTCTACCACGAGGAGCTGAAGCTGTCCGAAGTGGACCACGTGTTGGAAGAGCAGGCAGCTGACGCGGACGCGCAGCCGGTAAAAATTGAGGGAGAACTGTGACATGGCGATCACCCGACGTGACTTTACCAAGGCGAGTGCGGTGGTTGCCGCGGCAGCGGCTGCCGGACTGGCGGTACCCGCCAAAACCCAGAATCTGGTAAGCAAGGGCGACGCCAACGAGCTTAAGTGGAACAAGGCCGCCTGCCGTTTCTGCGGCACCGGCTGCAGTGTCATGGTGGGCACCAAGGACAACCGTGTGGTGGCCACCCACGGCGATATCAAGGCCGAGGTGAACCGCGGTCTAAACTGCGTTAAAGGCTACTTCCTGTCGAAAATCATGTATGGCAGCGATCGGCTGAAAAAGCCCTTGTTGCGCATGAAAAATGGCAAGTACGACAAGAGCGGAGATTTTGCCGAGGTGTCCTGGGATCAGGCGTTCGACATCATGGCCCGGAAATACAAGGAGGCGATCAAGAATCACGGTCCTGAATCCGTGGGCATGTTCGGCTCCGGGCAGTGGACCGTGTGGGAAGGTTACGCGGCCAGCAAGTTGATGAAAGCGGGGTTCCGCTCCAACAATATCGATCCGAACGCGCGCCACTGTATGGCATCTGCAGTAATGGGCTTTATGCGCACCTTCGGCATCGATGAGCCCATGGGTTGCTACGATGATTTTGAAGCCGCTGATGCATTCGTGCTCTGGGGCTCTAACATGGCGGAGATGCACCCGATCCTGTGGTCGCGGGTCACCGACCGCCGCCTTTCCCACCCCGGCTGCAAAGTTGCAGTGCTATCCACCTACGAACACCGCAGCTTCGAGCTGGCGGATATTCCGATGGTGATGACACCGCACAGCGATTTGCTGATTCTGAATTTTATTGCCAATTACATTATTCAGAACAACAAGGTAAATAAAGACTTTGTCAAAAAGCACACCCGCTTTGTGCGTGGGCAAACCAATATCGGTTACGGCCTTAGGGATGAAGACCCGCGCGAGCAGAAGGCCGCTGGTCGCGACAAGGCGAATACCTGGGAAGATATGAGCTTCAAGGAGTTTGCAGAATTTCTCAAGCCGTACACCCTCGATCGCGCAGCCAAAGAAAGTGGCGTGCCCAAAGAGCGGCTGACCGCGCTTGCGGAACTGTACGCCGACCCGAAAATCAGGGTGATGTCCCTGTGGACCATGGGGTTCAACCAGCACACCCGCGGGGTGTGGGCGAACAATATGGCTTACAACATTCACCTGCTGACCGGAAAAATTTCCAGCCCCGGTAACAGTCCCTTCTCGCTGACCGGACAGCCTTCAGCCTGTGGTACCGCGCGTGAAGTAGGAACCTTTTCCCACCGTCTGCCCGCAGACCTGCTGGTGGCTAACCCGAAACATCGCGCCACGGCAGAAAAGATCTGGCGGCTACCGGAGGGCACCATACCGCCGAAGCCTGGCTTCCACGCCGTTGCCCAGAGTCGCGCGCTGAAAGACGGCAAGCTCAGGGTCTACTGGACCCAGGCTTCGAACAACGCCCAGGCCGGGCCTAACCTGATGCAGGAATTACTGCCGGGATGGCGCAACCCGGATACGTTTGTGGTTGTTTCCGATGTATACCCAACCACTTCTGCCCAGGCCGCGGACCTGATTCTGCCCACGGCCATGTGGGTGGAAAAAGAAGGGGCGTACGGCAATGCCGAGCGCCGCACCCAGTTCTGGCACCAGCAGGTGAAAGCGCCTGGAGAAAGCAAGTCCGACCTGTGGCAGCTGGTGGAATTCTCCAAGCGTTTTAAAACCGACGAGGTATGGCCGGAGGAGCTGAGCAAAATCCGCGGCTACAAGGGCAAGACCCTGTACGAAGTCCTGTTTGCCAACGGGCACGCCAATCGCTTCCCGAATTCCGATCGGGATAAAGAATATGCCAACGATGAATCCGATGCGTTTGGTTTCTATATCCAGAAGGGATTGTTTGAAGAGTACGCAGAGTTCGGCCGCGGTCACGGCCATGATCTGGCTCCCTTTGATGTGTATCACAAGGTGCGCGGCCTGCGCTGGCCAGTGGTAAACGGCAAGGAGACCCGCTGGCGTTTCCGCGAAGGCTACGATCCCTACGTCAAGAAGGGCGCCGGGGTGCAGTTCTATGGCAACGACGACGGCCGTGCACGTATTTTCGCGCTGCCTTACGAGCCGCCGGCGGAGTCGCCGGATAAAGAATACCCCTTCTGGCTGTGTACCGGTCGCGTGCTGGAACACTGGCATACGGGATCCATGACCCAGCGTGTTCCCGAGTTGTTCAGTGCAGTGCCCTATGCGTTGGTGTACATGCATCCGGATGATGCACAGGCGCAGGGCTTCCGTCGTGGTAGCGAGGTAAAGGTCATCAGCCGCCGCGGCGAGATGATTGCGCGGGTTGAGACACGCGGACGCGCGAAGACCCCCAAAGGGCTGGTGTATGTGCCCTTCTTCGACGCCCAGCGGCTGATCAACAAGGTCACACTCGATGCCACCGATCCCATTTCCAAGCAGACCGACTTCAAGAAGTGCGCGGTGAAGCTGGAACTGGTTTCACTGGCCTGACAGGGCGCAAACCCGGTAGCGTAAAACAAGGCTGATTAGCGATCATGAACACAAAACAGGTATTCACCATCGTCGTTGCCCTCATCGTATTTGTATGCGGTCTGGCAACGGTGGCGGAGCAGTTTCCCGATACGCCGGGACCGGATGGCATTCGCAAAGGCGGCACCTTGTTTGAAACGGAGGATGCCCCGCAACTTGCAGATCCGGTAAACGCCGATGGCAAGCGGGTGCGCGCCTATCCGGAGCAGCCGCCAACCATTCCGCATACGATTCGCGACTACCAGATCGACAAGAACAGCAACCGTTGCCTGGAGTGTCACAACCGTATCCAGACCGGTGTCAGTGGTGCGCCCATGATCAGTATCACCCACTTTATGGATCGCGATTTCCAGGTGCTCGCGGATGTGGCGCCGCGCAGATATTTCTGCCTGCAGTGCCACGTTCCACAGACCAAGGCGAAATCGTCCGTCGGCAACACCTTTGAGGATGTGGATATCCTGCTGCGCAAAGAGAAGCAGTCGCAGGGTGAGCAGTAATACATCCAACAACAATCGATCCGGGAACTGAGTGATGATTGACTGGATAAAAGGCTACTGGCGTACGCTGAGCCGCCCCGCCACGGCATTCAGCCTTGGCTTCCTGTTGCTGAGTGGTTTTATCGCCGGGATTATATTCTGGGGTGGCTTCAACACCGCCCTGGAGGCCACCAACACCGAGAAATTCTGTATCAGTTGCCATGAGATGCAGGACAATGTCTATCAGGAGTTGAAAGGCACCATTCACTGGACCAACCGCTCCGGGGTGCGAGCCACCTGTCCCGATTGTCATGTGCCGCACGAGTGGACCCACAAGATTGCGCGCAAAATGCAGGCCTCAAAAGAAGTCTGGGGCAAGATTTTCGGGACGATCAGTACCCGCGAAAAATTCCTCGACAAGCGTCTGGAGCTGGCCCGTCACGAGTGGGCGCGACTCAAGGCCAACGACTCCCTGGAGTGCCGTAACTGTCACGATTTCGAGTATATGGATTTCAGTGTGCAGAGCCCGCGCGCGCGCAAGTTGCACTCCACCCAGCTGGCTACTGGCAATGCCACGTGTATCGATTGCCACCGGGGTATTGCACACCACCTGCCGAATATGCAGAACGAAGATGCCTGGGGACCGGATGATCCCGCGCACGATGCCAGTCGCTTTGGTGACGACAATCCGCTGAAGTTGAAGGATGGCAAAGAGGCAGAAAATGAGAAACCGGAGGAAGATACGCCTTAGGAAAGAGCTTGAGAAAACGGGCTGGAAAATCGTAAGTCCAGATCTCAGATAAAAATGCCAGACAAAAAAAATCCCGCGGTGTTGGCCGCGGGATCAGAAAACGTTTCCAAGGGAGATCCTTAAACAGGCATGGAAACTTAGCGAGAAAAACTAAAAAACAACATTAAAAAAACAAATAAAACAAACTAAAACTGTGACAAACAGTGCCTGAATCAGGCTGATAACATAATCTTTAAATTGGCATCACACAGAAAAATATTTCTGTGCGCAGGCCAGCGTACCTTCCGCATCCAGCTTGTCCAGCCAGTCGGTCAATGCGCTTTGCAGACGCTCGCTGTTACGCACGTCGTCGCCGAAAACCGGGGTATAAGCGAGGAACGCAGCAGCCAGTGCCGCACTGCCTTCAGGCTTGTACTGATCGCACAGCGCCTTCAGCTCCGCTGCCAGCGGATCGGAAACCTCGATGGCATTTCCCTTTTCGTCCACTGCCGATACATAGCGAATCCAGTTCGCCAGGGCAAAGCTCAGCACCTCGATGGGGCCATCGTTTTCCAGCTGATGGCGCAGGGTGCCCAGCCAGCGCTGCGGGATCTTCTGCGAACCGTCCATGGCAATCTGCCAGGTGCGGTGGCGCAGCGCGCGGTTCTCGAAACGCTCGATCAATTCCGCCTGGTATGCGGCAATATCGAAGTCCGCTGGTACATCGATGGAAGTGGTCGCTTCGGACTGCATGAAGTGCAGCGCAAGCTTGTTGAACGCCGGCACCGCCATCACATCCGCCACCGTCTCACAGCCCGCGAGATAACCGCTGTAAGCCAGCATCGAGTGGCTGCCGTTCAACAGGCGCAACTTGATCAGCTCGTAGACTTCCACATCGTCTACAAATGTCGCACCGGCCTTGTCCCACTCGGGACGACCGCGCAGGAAATTGTCTTCCACCACCCACTGGGAGAAAGGCTCCGCCATCACCGCCGCCTCATCGCGACAGCCCAGAATACCTTCCAGCTCTTCGCGGTCTGCATCGGTAGTAGCCGGCACAATACGGTCCACCATGGTGGCCGGAGTTGTGGTGTTCTCGGCAATCCACTCTGCCAGTTCCGCATTCACTTTCTCGGCGTACTGGCTCAGCACCTTGCCCAGCAGCTTGCCGTTGGACGGCAGGTTATCGCAGGACAGTACGGTAAAGCCCGGCAGACCGCGCTCCTTGCGCAGCGCCAGCGCGCCCACGATGTAACCCAGGGCGGACTTCGGAGCCTGCGGGTTTTGCAGATCGTGTACCACGTCCGGGTGTTGCGGGTTCAGATTGCCGCTGGCCGGATCGTGGCAGTAACCTTTTTCGGTAATGGTCAGGGAAACAATACGTACACTTTCCTGGGCCAGCAGCTCCAGCAATTGCTGTGGGCTTTCCGGGCCCACATACACATCGCTCACCGCGCCGATGATCTGCACCTTGGTGCCCGCATTGGATTTCTCCACCACGGAATAGAGACCGTTCTGTGGTACCAGTTGATCGCGGACACCGGCGGAGCGCAGGCTTGCACCGACGATACCCCAGTCCTTTTCACCGGCAGTAATACGGTTTTCCGTGTACCACGCCTGGTGCGCGCGATGGAAAGCGCCGATACCCAGGTGCACGATGCCGGTAGTGACTTCGCTGCGGTCATAGGCGGGCTTGATCACCGACCCGGGAAGGTTTTCGAGAATACTGTTGTTGAGTCTTTGTTGGGTCATAGCTTGTATGCCTTCTTCGCCAGGTTGTAGGCGAGGTCTGCGGCCAGTTCGAAGGCTTCGTCTTCTTGCAGGCGGTGGTCGGAGACCAGCTGCGACAGCCATACGCAGTCCATGCGGCGCGCCACATCGTGACGGGCGGGGATGGAAAGGAACGCGCGGGTATCGTCATTGAAGCCGACGGTATTGTAGAAACCGGCAGTTTCTGTGACCTGCTCGCGGAAACGACGCATACCTTCCGGGCTATCGTGGAACCACCAGGACGGGCCCAGTTTCAGTGCCGGGTAATGACCGGCCAGCGGCGCCAGCTCGCGGCTGTAGCTGGTCTCATCCAGAGTAAACAGAATGATCGACAGGTTCGGCTCATTGCCCACCGCTTCCAGCAGCGGCTGCAGCGCGTGTACGTAATCGGTCTGCGAAGGAATATCGCAACCCTTATCGCGGCCGAAGCGATCGAACACCACCTTGTTGTGGTTGCGGAAAGAGCCCGGGTGAATCTGCATCACCAGGCCGTCCTCGATACTCATACGCGCCATCTCGGTCAGCATCTGACCGCGGAACAGCTCCGCGTCTTCAGCGCTGCACTTGCCATCGCGCACCTTCAGGAACAGTGCTTCGGCCTCGGACGCCGACAGATTCGCGGTGGTCGCAGTCGGGTGGCCGTGGTCGGTAGAGGTCGCGCCCATCTGCTTGAAGAACTCGCGACGGTTGCGCAGTGCCGCCAGGTAACCGGACCAGGAGGAAGTATCCTCACCGGTGATTTCCGCCAGCTGCGCCAGGTTATCCACAAAGCCTTCAAAATCGGGATCCAGTACCGGGTCCGGACGGAACGCAGTGATCACGCGACCCTTCCAGCCACTGTCCAGGATCTTCTGGTGATGACGCAGATCGTCCAGCGGGGATTCGGTGGTGGCAATCACCTCGATGTTGAAACGCTCGAACAGCGCGCGCGGCAGGAACTCCGGCTGGCGCAGGTAGCTGTCGATGCGCTCGTAATACTGCTGCGCGGTGTCACCGTTCAGCTGCACATCCAGCTCGAAAACATCGTGGAACACGGTGTCCAGCCAGGTGCGCGACGGGGTGCCGCGGAACAGGTAGTAGTTTTCGGCAAAAATCTGCCAGATCTTGCGCGGGTCCTGCTCAACCTCGGTGCCGTCCTGGGTGCGGATGCCCAGGCTCTCTAGGGGAATGCCCTGGGAGTACAGCATGCGGAATACGTAGTGGTCCGGACGGATCAACAGATTGGCCGGGTTGCCGAACGGCTGGTTTTCCGCAAACCACGACGGATCGGTGTGGCCGTGCGGGCTGATGATCGGCAGATCCTTTACGCTCTCGTAAAGTTTGCGGGCAATGTCCCGGCTCACTTTGTCGGCCGGAAACAGACGGTCGGGATGCAGGATCAGAGGGCGTGTCATGTTGGATGCTTCCAGATTTCGGGTTTGCCATTCGGGGCCGGGATCGGGTCTCGGCCCACCTTATTCTTGTGTGAATTCACCATCGCCACGACCGTGCAGGTCGGACTCGCCCGGAACGAGAAAAAGCCCGGCTCGCCGCGCAACAGGCAGTGCGAGGGAGCGGGCGGCATGCGCAAAATAAAAGGCCAAGGGGTCCAAACCAGCCCCCTGTGCCTGCTGCGCCAGACGATGGAGAAAACCTCGATGCTGAGTTAAACGCGGTATCAGCAACGATTGTTGTCATGGTGCCAAAAATTGGTTATACCAGTCAACCATTCTGGTAAGGCATTTTGAAAATTGCTACTGTAGGCACCCGCGGCAGGTGGTTTGAACGGGTAGTGTGTACCTGTCATTTCACGGGGGCGAGACCGGCACCACGCCGGTGGCGCGGTAAGCGTGCCGCCGGAATAAAATAGTAATAATGACTATTAGATAACATATTCTGCATACCTATTGGGAGAGTCGAGTGAAACTGGCAGCACTGGGAGAGGTCATGGTGGAGCTGGCGCCGCAAGCGTCAGTTCAGGCGGAGGGGCAGGCCGAGAGTCAAAACAAGCCCCTGTTGGCACAGTCCTACGCCGGGGATACCTACAACACCGCGGTGTATATCGCCCGCGGTGGTGTCAGTGTGAGCTACGTAACGCTGCTTGGCGATGACCCGTACAGTGAGGAAGTGCTTACTCGCCTTGTTGCCGAGAATATCGATACCTCGGCCATTGCGCGCCTGCCGGGGCGTTGTCCCGGTCTGTATATGATCCAGAACACCCCGGACGGCGAGCGCTACTTTACCTACTGGCGCGGTGAGGCCCCGGCGCGGGAGCTGTTTGCCGATCCCGCCCGGCGCGAAGCGCTCAAGACCCACCTGCTGCAGATGGACTGCCTGTATCTCTCCGGTATTACCCTCGCCATCATGAGTGATGAAGCGCGCGCCGAGCTGCTCGCATTCCTGGCGGAGTATCGCGCCCAGGGCGGTCGCGTCGCCTTCGACAGCAATTATCGCCCGCGCCTGTGGGCGTCTGCAGATGCCGCGCGGGAAGCGGTCGCGCAGTTCCTGCAGCAGGCGGATATGGCGCTGCTGACCTTTGAAGATGAGCAGGCCCTGTGGGGCGACAAGCGCCCGGGCAGCTGCGCCAAGCGCAATGCGGGCTTCGGAGTGGCGGAGCTGGTGATCAAGCGCGGTGCCGAGCCCGTCCTGTTACAGCGCGAGGGAGAGCTGACGGCTATTGATGTTCCCGCCGTGAGCAGCGTGGTGGATACCACCGGTGCCGGGGACTCGTTCAATGCCGGCTACCTGGCTGCGCGCTTGCAGGGAGCGACACCGGAGCAGTCCGTTGCCGCGGGCAACCGCTGTGCCGCGCGGGTGATTGGCCATCGCGGCGCGATTATTCCTCGCGACGAATACCTCTCTGCGGTCGCCGCGGATGCGGTTGCCGAGGTGGCCTGCTGAGCGGCGGTCACCAGAGGGGGCGCTGCGGTCACGCCTAGCGGTAAAAGAGGGGCCAAAAAGTATCCGTTATGGCGTAAAATTCACCGCTTTTGGCGCCCGCAGGTTGGGACTTGAGGGCGTGCTTGGCGGGTGGCGTCGCGCGAGAATCCACCGGGGTGTGGATAAATCTGTGTAGTCGGATTGCGCCCTCTGACCAGTTGTTGGTAGCATGGTATGACCAGTTTGGTCTGCCATGTGCGCTCATGCTTGCTTCCGAAGGTAAATAGGTCGAGAGGCAAATAAAGAAAGCGTCCAGGTAACACCAATAAACCTGTACCCGATAAGAAATAAATCGCAGGTCACAATGATGATAACGAGAAAACTCTGGCGGCAGCTGCGCGCTGCGGTCCTGGCGGGCACTACCGTGGTGCTGGCAAGCTGTGGATTTCAGGACGACCAGGTCGCGCTCAAGCTGGCGCACACCCTGGACCAGCAGCACTCGGTGCACCGCGCCATGGTATTTATGGATGAGCGCCTGCGCGAGCTATCCGGCGATACCATGCGTATCGATATCTATTCTGGCGGCCAGCTGGGCAGCGAGCGCGAATTGATCGAGCTGCTGCAGATCGGCAGCCTGGCCATGACCAAGGTTTCCGCCAGCCCCATGGAGGGCTTTGTGCCGGAGATGAAGGTCTTCAACCTTCCCTACGTATTCCGCGATTCCGAACACTTCTGGAATGTCCTGCAGAGCCCAATCGGCAAGGACCTGCTGCTGGCCTGTGAGCGCGCGCGCCTGCGCGGCCTGGGCTACCTGGATGCCGGCAGCCGCAGTTTCTACATGAACGATATTGCGGTACAGACCCCGAAAGATCTGAATGGCCAGAAGATTCGCGTTCAGAACAGCCAGACCGCCATCAAAATGGTTAACACCCTGGGCGGCGCCGCAACCCCGGTGAGCTGGGGTGAGCTGTACACTGCTCTGCAGCAGGGCGTGGTCAACGGTGCGGAAAACAACCCGCCGAGTTTCTACCTCTCCAAGCACTACGAAGTTTCCAAGTATTACACCCTGGATGAGCACACCTATGTGCCTGACCTGCTGCTGATCAGCACCGAGGTCTGGAACAAGCTGGAACCGCAGCAGCAGGCGTGGCTGAGTCAGGCGGTGGATGAAGCGGTGACTTATCAGCGCAAGCTTTGGCAGGAGTCCACCGAGGAATCTCTGGCAGCAGTGAAGGCAGCCGGTGTGGAAGTGATCTACCCCGACAAGCAGCCGTTTATCGATGCGGTCAAGCCGCTGCACGACAGCTACAAGGGCACCGAAGTGGGTGACCTGCTGGACCAGATCAAGGCCGTTAACTAACTGAACTTACCTTTTTATGCAGGAGCCAGCAGGCTCCTGCAAACAGAACGACAGCCACTAAAAAAATAACAGTGGAAGGCGAAGATGATGCAAAAAATTGAAAAAGCACTGGCGGTGGTGCTGGGTTCGCTGCTGGCACTGATGGTGCTGGATGTGACCTGGCAGATCCTCACCCGCTTCCTGCCCATGCAGCCCAGCTCCTATACCGAAGAGCTGGCCCGCTACCTGCTGGTGTGGATTGGCCTGCTGGGCGGTGCCTACGCCTATCGCAAGCGCTCCCACCTGGGTATCGACCTGTTGACCAACGCACTGCACGGAGCCAAGCGCCGCGCGCTGCAGATCTTTGTGGTGCTGGTGTGTTTCGCTTTTGCCGCATCCGCCATGGTCTACGGCGGTACCAAGCTGATGTTACTGACCTTTGAGCTGGAGCAGTATTCCGCGGCGCTGAACGTGCCGATGGGGTATGTGTACAGCGTCTTGCCGCTTTCCGGGGTGCTGATCTGCATCTTCTCCATCGATCACCTGATCGAGCTGGTGAACGCGAAAGAGGAGCTGCCCGCGGACTTCGATTCCGAAGTGCATCCCTACACCGACGACGCGCAACCTGCCGATGCGCAGGCCCTTAAAGAAAAACAAAAGCAGCCCGAAGCTGCCGTCGAAGCCTAAGCGAGGAGAAACATCGTGGAAGTTGCAGTTCTGGTATTGCTGGTCAGTTTTCTGATCCTTCTCGCCCTGAATGTTCCCATTTCCATCAGTATTGGTGCGGCTACCGTGCTCACCATGCTGTGTACCATCGATTTTGACCCGGCGATGATCACCATGGCCCAGCGTATGGCCAGCGGTATCGACAGTTTCGCCCTGCTCGCCATTCCGTTCTTTATTTTCTCCGGCATGCTGATGGGCAGCGGCGGTATTGCCCGGCGCATAATCGACTTCGCCCGGGTGTTGGTGGGCATGTTGCCCGGCGGCCTGGCGTTCGTGAACATCATCAGCTGCACCCTGTTCGGTTCCATTTCCGGATCTGCGGTTGCTGCCACTTCGGCCATTGGCGGTTTCATGATTCCGTCCATGACCAAAGAGGGATACGACAAGAACTTCAACACTGCGGTAACCGTGGCTTCCTCCACCACCGGCCTGTTGATTCCGCCGAGCAATATCCTGATCGTGTTCTCCCTCGCCTCCGGTGGTGTTTCCATCGCCGCGCTGTTTATCGCCGGTTACCTGCCGGGCCTGCTGCTGGCCCTGGGGCTGATGATGGTTTGCGGCATCTGGGCGAAAGCCAAAGGCTACCCGGTAGGCGAAAAGCCCACGCTCAAGGAAGCCTTCCAAAAGACTGTCGACGCTGTGCCGAGCCTGTTCCTGATCTTTATCGTGATCGGCGGCATCATCAGCGGCTTCTTTACTGCTACTGAAGCCAGTGCGATTGCGGTGCTCTATTCGCTGCTGCTTTCCTGTGTGGTGTACAAGGAAGTGAAGTTCAGCCAGCTGCCGGCGCTGTTGACCAAGTCGGTGGAGACCACGGCCATCGTGATGTTCCTGATCGCAGCGTCTTCGGCCATGTCCTGGATCATGTCTTACCAGAATATTCCGCAGACCATCAGCCAGGCGCTGATCACCCTGAGCGACAACCCGCTGCTGATCCTGCTCACCATCAACCTGATTCTGCTCGCGGTCGGTGCCTTTATGGATATGACCCCGGCGGTGCTGATCTTTACCCCCATCTTCCTGCCGGTAGTGACCGAGCTGGGAATGTCGCCGCTGCAGTTCGGTATCGTGATGATCTTGAACCTGTGTATTGGCCTGTGTACGCCGCCAGTGGGCAGTGTGCTGTTCGTCGGGGCGAGTATTTCCAAAACGTCGATTACCGCTTTGATACGGCCGCTGATGCCCATGTACCTGATGATGTTTGCGGTACTGGCACTGGTGACCCTGGTGCCTGCAATCAGCGAGTTCCTGCCGCGTGCACTGGGTCTGATCGAGTAAGCCCTTGGGGCAAATAGTTTTTCATTGATTTCCTCGCATTATCAGGATGGCATTGCCGGGCTTTAAGCCCGGCTTTTTTTTGCCTGCGGGAAATGCAAGGGCGAGGGATATGGTGGGGTATGGATGACTCTCCGATACGCCCGGGTGCTTTCGGTGACTGGTCAAGCAAGATTGGCTATTCCAGTTTTTGGTCATTAGTCCAGAAAACCTGGAGTTTGACGTCAATTTAATGTATTTGGCGCCAAATACACGGTAAGTCATGAATTTTTTCCGAAAAACTTCACAAAACAGGGATTGTTGTTAAGAGTTCCGTTTACATGGTTCGAGAATTTGCCTAACCTCTAATCGTTCTTTGGTATTGCCAATTTTTTAAGCGGTATAACAAAAATGGCGATCCATATAACCTGGACGGTTACGCAGTATCTACCGCCCAACTGCGATGATGATTGGTCCTGCTTTTCTCAAGTCCTGCTTTCCTGACGTGGTATCTCAGACAGTAGTTCTCAGTTGCGCCCTTCCGGGGGAGCGATGCTGTGGCCGATCGTCCGAAAAAATCTTCTCAATAAAAATATAACGGAAGGTCACATGCAATTTGAGCTGAAGAAAACAGCGGCGCTTAGTGCGTTGCTGGGTAGCTTTATGGCCGCCGGGGCAACCGCGCAGCCAGTGGGCTACGCGACCCTGAACGGCGGCACTACCGGCGGTGCGGGCGGTGAAGTGGTGTATGCCACCACCGGTACCGAAATCCACGCCGCGCTGTGTAATCGCCCATCCAGCGATACCCCGATCATCATTCACGTCGAAGGCACCATCAATCACGGCAATACCAGCAAGGTGTCCGGTGACAGCTGTAATACCGCGGAAGACAAGATTGAAATCAAAGACGTCAGCAACATCTCGTTGATTGGTGTGGGCAACGGCGCACTGTTCGATGAATTGGGTATCCACCTGCGCAATGCCTCCAACGTCATTCTGCAAAATCTGCACGTACGGAATGTGAAAAAATCCGGTACTCCCACCTCAAACGGTGGCGATGCCATCGGTATGGAGACCAACGTATACAACGTGTGGGCGGATCACCTCACCCTGGAAGCGTCCGGTGGCGAGAGCGACGGTTACGATGCGCTGTTTGATATGAAGGCGACCACAAAGTATGTGACCCTTTCCTACAGCATTCTGCGCAACTCGGGCCGCGGTGGCCTGGTTGGCTCCAGTGACAGTGACGACAATAACGGTCCGGTCACCTTCCACCACAACCTGTATGAGAATATTGATTCCCGCACGCCCTTGCTGCGTCATGCCACCGCGCACGCGTTCAACAACCACTATGTAGGTTTGAACAAGTCCGGTATGAACCCGCGCATCGGCGGTGTGATGAAGGCGGAAAACAACTACTTCGAGAATTCCAAAGACCCCCTCGGTACTTTCTACACCGACGATATGGGTTACTGGGAAGTTAGCGGAAATATCTGGTCGAATGTTACCTGGAGCCCGGAAGCTACCGATTATCATCCTGCGGGCCCCAACCCGGTTTCCACCACCAGCCTGAATGTTCCCTACAGCTATGCGATTAGTGACGCGGGCTGCGTTCCACAGATTGTGGCGGCGACCGCGGGTGCCAACAATGGCCTCTTGGTAGACGACGGCAACTGTGAAGTGACCGGTGGCGGCAGTAGCTCTTCCAGTTCCTCGAGCTCTTCCGGCGGCAGCTCCAGTTCCTCAAGCTCTTCTAGTTCTGGCGGTACATCCTCCAGCAGTTCCAGCTCTTCCTCTTCGAGCAGCTCCGGCGGCACCGGCAGTTCCGGTGGCAGCCTGCCCGCAGAACTGGGCCCGAACCTGTCCATCGGTGCGGGCTCCGACGGTTCCAGCAAAGGCAGCGGCAGCTACGGCGATGTGCGCGACGGCGACCTGAGTTCCGCCTGGCAGCCTTCGTCCAGTAGCGGCGAGCGTGTCTCCATCAAGTGGAGCAGCGATACCAGCTTCAACACCGTGATCATCCGCGAGAGCGGCGACGCGGTGCAGGGTTGGCGTCTGGTGAACAACGACACTGGTGCGGAGCTGGCTTCTGGCAACGGCATCGGCAGCGAGATGCAGGTGTATCTGGGCGATGTATCCATGTCCAAGATCAACCTGGAAATCGACAGCGCCAGCAGTGCGCCGTACATCGCCGAGTTTGAGGTGTACAACGCGACCGGCGATGTAAGCTCTTCCTCGTCCGGTGGGTCTTCTTCCAGTAGCTCCTCCTCCGGCTCCGGCAGCAGCTCTTCTTCCAGCTCTGGTGGTGGTGGTGTTGTTTCCACACTGGTACTTCAGGAAACTGAAGCTGGCTTCTGCGCCGTTGATGGCGCCCTGGAAACCGAGCACGCAGGCTTCACTGGCTTCGGCTACGCCAACACCGAAAATGCAAGCGGTACTGGTGTGGAGTGGTCTGTGGTCGTTCCGACTGCGGGCACCTATACCCTGGATGTGCGCTTTGCCAACGGCGGTGGCGATCGCCCGGGCACCGTTCTGGTCAATGGTGTCGGTCAGGCTACCGTTGCTCTCAATGACACCGGTGCCTGGAATGCCTACACCAGCGAGAGTGTGACCGTGACTCTGGCCGCGGGCTACAACGACATCCGTCTGCAAGCGACCGGCAGCAGTGGTTTGGCAAATATCGACAGCCTCTCTGTGACCGGTGTCGAGCCGGTGGCTGGCGACTGCGCAGGTGGTAGCGACGGTGGTTCTTCCTCTGGCGGCAGCTCTTCTTCCAGCAGTTCTTCCAGTAGCTCCAGCTCCTCCTCCGGTGGTAGCAGCTCCAGCAGCAGCTCCTCTTCATCCGGTGGAACCAGCAGCTCGTCCAGTTCTTCCAGTGGCGGTAGCTCTTCCTCCGGCGGTGCTTTCCCGTCCCCGGAAGTGAGTAACGCCTGTTACATCCTGGCTACCGACCCGAATGTAAACTGGCGCGATTCTGCGGAGCTGAATACCGATCAGGAAATCGTGGAGTGCCTGTCTGCAACCCTGGGCCGTGCGGTTGGCTATGGTGAAAACGCCCTCGGCGGTTACGATCCGAACGGCACCAGCCAGCTGACAGTGATCACCAAAAACGATCCCCAGGGTCGTAGCGTTGAGCAGCAGCTTCTGGACGCAGTAACCGGTGACGATCACAACTGGATCGTTTTCGACAAGTTCGATTTCGCCCAGGAAACGGAAATTTCCATGCACCGTAACCACTGTGCTGACAGCTCCGTACAGACCGCAATCGGCGGTACCGAAGCTCAGTGTATCGACTACCGTCAGTGGTGTGCCGACAACGGCGTTTCCAGTGAGAATTGTGCAGTTGAGTTCTTTAATAATCGACTGAACGACAAGAGCCTGCCAATTCGCAATACCAAGATCGGTTCCAACAAAACCCTCGACGGTCGACTGAGCAACGGCTACTTCCGCTTTAATGGTTTTGCCATCGGTGCGGACAGCAGTGGCGCGCCCACCATGACCTCCGAGAGTGTGATCCTGACCCATCTGGACTTCCGCGGCGCGGGCCACACCGAAGACCACGGCCTGGATCCGGATATGATCCGTAACACCGGTGCATCCCACGATATCTGGATTCACAAGAACACCTTCGACACCACCGGTGACGCGGCGTTTGATGTGAAGGTGGGTGCCTACGACATCACAATTTCCTTTAACAAGCTGATTAATGTGAAGCGTGCGGCGCTGCACGGATCCAGTGATAGCCGCGAAATCAACGCGCAGATTACTACCACCATGCACCACAACGCGTTTGTTACCACCGATGACAACTACAGCTACCTGGGTAATACCCTGCGTCGCGTACCGTTGATTCGTCGTGGTACCACGCACATGTTCGACAACTTCTTTATGAACTACCGCAAAGACATCCTGAGTGTACGTGTCGGTGCGACGGTTCTGTGGGAAGACAACATGGTACTGATGAATCGCATTCATCAGGAAAAAGACGATGTGGTGCAGGCGTTGACCGAGCGCGGTGAAGAGCTTGCGCGCGATGTGGCCGATGGTAATTTCCGCAGCGAAGGTACCAAGGTCTGGTTCTCCGATGCGGCCTGCAATCTTGATCCCACCCTGGAATACGAAATTGCAGATGCCTCCGGATCCGTGGCCGACCTGAAGCAGAACTACTCCCAGTACTCCCGCGATCTGATCGCCGCCGAGCGTCGCCCGGCAGGTCAGGAGCTCGCGGACTATGTAACTGCGACTGCGGGTAAAGATGGGGAAATCCCGTTCAACTCGCCGCTGGGTTACAGTCAGAGCTATGTGATTGGTCTGGGTGAAGTGGCCTGTCAGTAGTTTCCTGATAGACCTGACTTAACTGTCATAAGGCCCGTGCATTGAAAGATGTACGGGCCTTTTTTTATCTCTGAAAGAACTGGGGGTGAGCCATAAATATGACTGTACTGAAGACTCGCGACATAAATGTGCGCGTTTTGTCGATATTTACGCCGAACGCCCCGCGATGGGGTGCAACAGGCTTTACACGCGAGTCTATTCTGACTAACCTCTTCCGTGCTTTTGGTATTGCCAATTATGGTCTCAGCAGAAGGCCGAAAAATACAATAATGGCAAACCAATATTGCGGGCCGCGGCGCCTTGCGCGGTCCAGAGCGATGATGATTAGTCCCTAAGTTGTTCCCGTCAGCCCTGTGCCAGGGTGAGCAGTAGGGCTTTATTTCCGGGTGTTGTGCCTGTGACTGGTCGTCTGACTACTTCTAAATAAACATAAATATGGAAGGTCACATGCAAGTCAAGATGAAGAGAGCCGCAATGCTCAGTGCATTGCTGGGCAGCTTCGCGGCTGCGGATGTTTCCGCGCAGGCCACGGGGTTTGCCACGCAAAATGGCGGTACCACCGGTGGTGCCGGTGGTAATGTGGTGTACGCCACTACCGGTACCGAAATCCACGCCGCCCTGTGTAATCGCGCATCCAGCGATACCCCCATCATTATTCATGTCGAAGGCACCATCAATCACGGCAACACCAGCAAAGTGTCTGGTGACAGCTGTAATACCGCCGAAGACAAAATTGAAATCAAGGAAGTCAGCAACGTATCCATCATCGGTGTCGGCAACGGCGCGCTGTTTGATGAGCTGGGTATCCACCTGCGCAGCGCTTCCAACATCATTCTGCAGAACCTGCACGTGCGGAATGTCAAAAAGTCCGGTTCGCCGACGTCCAATGGCGGTGATGCAATCGGTATGGAAAGCAATGTTTACAACGTGTGGGCGGACCACCTGACCCTGGAGGCGTCCGGCGGTGAGAGTGAGGGCTACGACGCGTTGTTTGATATGAAGGCGGAGACCCAATACGTCACGCTTTCCTACAGCATCTTGCGCAACTCCGGCCGCGGTGGCCTTGTAGGTTCAAGCGATAGCGATCTCAATAATGGACCCGTCACCTTCCACCATAACCTTTACGAGAACATCGATTCACGCACGCCATTGCTGCGCGGTGCGACAGCGCACGCGTTCAACAATCATTACGTTGGTATCAACAAGTCCGGCATGAACCCGCGTATCGGCGGTGAAATGAAAGCGGAAAGCAACTACTTCGAAAACTCGAAGGATCCACTCGGCACTTTCTATACCGATGATATGGGTTACTGGGAAGTCAGCGGTAATATCTGGTCCAACATTACCTGGACCGCGGATGATACTGACAACCATCCAGCCGGCCCCAATCCGGTATCCACTACCTCGATCAGTATTCCCTACAACTATTCCCTGAGCGACGCGGGTTGTGTCCCGCAGATCGTGGCGGCCACTGCGGGTGCCAACAAAGGGATGCTGGTTGACGATGGTAACTGTGAAGTGACCGGCGGCGGTAGCTCTTCCGGCAGCTCCAGTTCGTCGAGCAGCTCGAGCTCTTCCAGCAGTTCTTCCGGCGGCACCTCCAGTTCGTCCAGTAGTTCCAGCTCAAGCTCCAGTTCTTCTGGCGGCAGCGGCGGTTCAGGCGGCGGAGAACTCGGCCCCAACCTGGCGCTGAGTGGCGATGCTGATGGTTCCAGTAAAGGTGGTGGTTCGAGCTATGGCAACGCCGTCGATGGTGACCTGAGCAGCTACTGGCAGCCATCCTCTTCCAGCGATGAGCGCATTTCCGCGAAAAATTTCGGTAGTGCGTTCAACACCGTGATCATTCGCGAAATCGGCAACAATGTGCAGGCCTGGCGCCTGGTGAATAACGATACCGGTGCGGAGCTCGCCTCTGGTAATGGTATCGGTTCTGCGCTGCAGGTTTATCTCGGCGACGTCAGCATGGACAAGATCAACCTGATGATCGACTCCGCATCCAGTGCGCCGCAGATTGCCGAGTTTGAAGTCTACAATGCCACTGGCAGTGGTTCCTCTTCCGGTGGCAGCAGTTCTTCTTCCTCCTCCTCCTCATCGTCTTCCGGTGGCAGTTCTTCCAGTGGCGGAAGCGTAACGCTGAATGTTGCGGTCAGTGGTTCCGACGCAAACCTGAACTGGAATATCAGCAACATTGATGTGCGCAACCAGGAGATTTACCGGGATACCGACCCGGATCCCGCTGGACGCCTACGCATCGCTTCCAGCGTTGTTGGCAACAGCTACACGGATATCGATCTCGCGGATGGCACTTACTACTACTGGATAAAAGTCACCGACCAGAATCTGGTGGTGTACAACTCCAACGGAGATGATGCTGTCATTGCAACTGCACCGACCACGCTGGTGTTGCAGGAAAACGAAGCGGGTTTCTGTTCCGTTGACGGAGCACTCGAGTCCGAGCATAGCGGTTACACCGGTTCCGGATATGCGAATACCGACAATGAAAGCGGTATGGGAGTGGACTGGTCCGTGGTGGTTCCACAAGCGGGTAACTACACCCTGAGCTGGCGCTACGCCAATGGCGGCAGCGATCGCCCTGCGGAAGTACTTGTCAATCAGGGCAGCCAGGCCAGCCTCGGTATGAGTGGCACCGGTGCCTGGGGTAACTACGCGGACAGTGGTTCTGTCACCGTATGGCTGAACGCTGGCTATAACGAAATTCGCCTGCAGGCTACCGGTGGTAGCGGCCTCGCCAATATCGACAGTGTTTCTGTCACCGGTGTGGCACCAGTTGCAGGAGATTGTGCCGGTGGTAGCGGTTCATCTTCCGGCGGCAGCTCATCAAGCAGTTCCAGTTCTTCTGGCGGCACCACCAGTTCCAGCAGCAGCTCTTCCTCTGGCGGTACCAGCAGTTCCTCCTCTTCTGGCGGTACCACCAGCTCGAGCTCGTCTTCCAGCGGTGGTACTTCCTCCTCTGGTGGCGCCTTCCCGTCCCCGGAAGTGAGTAACGCCTGCTACATCCTGGCTACCGATCCGAACGTCAACTGGCGCGACTCTGCCGAGCTGACTACGGATCAGGAAATTGTCGAGTGTCTTTCCAAAACCCTCGGCCGCGCTGTGGGCTACGGTGAAAATGCCATGGGTGGATACGATCCTAATGGCAATAGCCAGCTGACGGTGATCAGCAAAAATGATCCTCAGGGGCGCAGTGTCGAGCAGCAGCTGCTGGATGCGGTAACTGGGGATAGCCACAACTGGATTGTGTTCGACAAGTTCGACTTCGCCCAGGAGACCGAGATCTCCATGCACCGCAACCACTGTGCAGACAGTTCCGTGCAGGCGGCCATTGGCGGTACCGAAGCCCAGTGTATCGACTACCGTCAGTGGTGTGCCGATAACGGCTATTCCGGTGATGCCTGTCAGGTGGAGTTTTTCAATAACCGCTTGAATAACAGCAGCCTGCCGATTCGCAACACCAAAATTGGCTCGCACAAAACCCTCGACGGTCGACTGAGCAACGGCTACTTCCGCTTCAATGGTTTTGCCATTGGTGCCGACAGCAGCGGTCAGCCGACCCAGACCGCTGAGAGTGTGATCCTGACCCACCTGGACTTCCGCGGCGCGGGCCATACCGAAGACCATGGTCTCGACCCGGATATGATCCGTAACACCGGTGCGTCCCACGATATCTGGATTCACAAGAACACCTTCGACACCACCGGTGACGCGGCGTTTGATGTGAAGGTGGGGGCTTACGACATCACTATTTCCTTCAACAAGCTGATCAACGTGAAGCGTGCCGCACTGCACGGCTCCAGTGACAGCCGCGAAATCAACGCGCAGATCACAACCACCATGCACCACAACGCGTTTATCACCACCGATGATCACTACAGTGACCTGGGTAATACCCTGCGTCGCGTGCCGTTGATCCGTCGCGGTACCTCACACATGTTCAACAACTTCTTTATGAACTATCGCAAGGACATCCTGAGTGTGCGTGTCGGCGCGAGTGTGCTTTGGGAAGACAACATGTTCCTGATCAACTGGATTCACCAGGAAAAAGATGACGCTGTGGCATCCCTGTATGAACGCGGTGACCAGTTGGCACGGGATGTAACCGATGGCAACTTCCGCACCGACGGTTCACTGCTGTGGTACTCCGATGCGGCATGTAACCTGGATCCGTCCATCGAGTACGAGATCACCAACGCCTCCGGCAGTGTGGGCGATTTGTCCACAAACTACACGCAGTACTCGCGCGACATGATGGCCGCCGAGAATCTACCAGCGAGCCAGGCGATGGCGGATTACATCATCGCAACTGCGGGTAAAGACGGCGAGATTCCGTTTACGTCCCCACTCGGCTTTGACCAGAGCTATGTGATTGGTCTGGGTAGCGTCAGCTGTCAGTAGAGTGAGGTAAAGGAATAGCGGTAACCAAAGACCTAACCCATCCGTTGCAAGACGGATGGGCTTTTTCTAAGTAGACCGAATCCGGGCCCGCGGGCCCGGATTATTTTGCGCGAGATTCATTTGTCTTACTGTAGCCCCACATTGGTGCGCGGCGAGGCAGTGAAGAAGTACCGGCGTGTCCACTGCGTCGGGTAACAACAATAAAACCATAACTCAGGAGTATTCGATGAGAGTACACAGCGCATTCGTAAAGATGTCCTTAAGGATATCGATGGCGGCATTGCTCGGCAGCCTGTTGGCTGGCTGTAGCGATGACGGTGAAAAGAAGGAACTGGAAAGTCTCAATCCCATTGTGACCCCAGAGCCTGAACCCGAGCCAGAACCGGAACCGGAACCCGAGCCGGAGCCAGAACCCGAGCCGGAACCGGAGCCCGTCACCTTCACCTGTCCGGAAACCGGACTCTATTTCTGCGACGACTTTGAGGACGGCGAATTCGCCAGCACCTGGGACGCGCTGATCGATGGCTATGGCCTCGCGGATCCCGGTGTGTTCGATATCCTCGATGAGGGCGACAGCAAGTCTTTGCGCTTTACCGCTGGAACCCGCGGCGAAAACCTGAGTGAGGGCGAATTGATCCTGGTTAAGGAAGGTGCCTTTGGCAGCGTGCCTGCGGATTATTTTGTTGAGTACCGCATCCGTCCCCGCGCCAACGGCAATACAGGCAATAAATACCTTTATGGTATCGGCCGTTACCAGGGTCCGCTGCAGTGGTATTTTGGCGGCCTGAATATGCAGAACAGCAGCGACTCCACTCAGGTTGAAGCGGGCTTTGCCGATGGCGATTCCGTCATCCGTGAAGTGCAGGCGAAAAAGCCGATCTTGCTGGGTGAGCAGGATGCGACCGATGGTAGCTGGTATACCGTGCGCTACGATATGGTTGGTAACAATGTCACCGTTTACCTGGATGGTGAAGAGCTCGGTACTTACACCGATGCAGACAGCAAATATTCCACCGCAGGCCGTATCGGTTTCTTCACCTATAACCGTTCCTTTGAGGTGGATTACGTAAAGGTTGGTGATCCCTCGGTAAAACCGGTGCAGCTGACCATCGATTACGTCGAGCCTTCCTGGGCCGCGACTGCCGGTGACCCCGCACTGGAAATCAACGTGACAGCTGTGCAGAGCGATGGTGTTACCGCGGATACCTTCGATGTGGTTTCCAGCGATAGCAACGTGGCGTCCGTGGAGGTCGTGGATAACCTGGTAAAAGTCATTCCCAATGCCGAGGGCAGCGCGGAAATTACTTTTATCAGTGGTTCCGACAACAGCCTGCAACGCACCATTAGCGTCGATGTGGCCAAGGCGTTTGCCATGCCCAGCGCCACCTACGGTGATATCAGCGCGCTGGTTACGCCATTGCCCGGTGCTACCGGTGAGTATGAAGACACCCGTCTGAGCATCACCTTCGACAATGCGCCGAGCCTGAATCCGAGTGTGGGCTCCGTACGGATTTTCCGCGCCGATGACAATACCGAGGTCGATGCGATCCGCGCAGGCGGTGAGACCGATACCCTCGGCTACAGCGGGCAGGCGAGCACACGTGTGCTGAATGCCAATCCGTTCCATATCGATGGCAATACCCTCACCGTTTCCCCGCACACCGATGTGCTGGAGCCCGGTGTGGAATACTTTGTCGCCATTAGCTCTGACCTGATCGAGGGAGTGAAATTGAATGGCAGTGACTTTGTCGGTATCGGCAAAGACGCGGGCTGGAATTTCACCACCCGTGCCGCATTGCCTTCTGGTGCCGATGTCACCGTGGATGACGACGGCGCGGCGGACTTCCGCACGGTACAGGGCGCACTCAACCATATGATGGAAAATGTGGGGGCGGATGATGCCGCGACCATTACCATCGCCGCTGGCGACTACCGCGAGATGCTGTTCCTGTCCGGTAAAAACAACCTCACCATAAAAGGCGCCGGTGCCGATCAGACCCGTATTCACTACGAGAATTACGAGGGCCTGAATGGCGGCAGCGAAGGTCGCGGTCTGTTCCTGGTTAAGGGCGGTGACATGCTCATCCTGGAAGACCTCACGCTGGAGAATACCCACCGTCGCACCGGTGCGGGTGACCAGGCGGAAACCATTTACTTCAACAGTGAAGGTCGCCTGATCGCGCGCAATGCCGCGTTTATTTCCGAGCAGGACACCCTGCTGCTGAAGGGTTACAACTGGTTCTACAACTCGCTGGTAGCGGGCAACGTGGACTTTATCTGGGGCTACAGTACGGCCACGGTATTTGAGGACACCGAGATCCGCTCCCTGGGGGATTCCAAGAGCAGTGAAGCCACCAGCAGTGGCGGTTATGTCCTGCAGGCGCGCACCCCGGTCGAGACCGCGCCTGGCTTTGTATTCCTGAATTCGAAGCTGACCCAGGGCGCAGGCCCAACCGGTGTCACCATCGAGCAGGGCACAACCCATCTGGCGCGCAGCGGCGGTAGCAACAGCTACTACGACAACGTCACCTTCATCAATACGGCGATGGATTCCCACGTGGCTTCTATTGGCTGGGCGTACGAAGGCATCAACAGCCAGCCGGCACCGAATCCGAAAACCGCGACCGCGGATGCCGGTTGGCGTGAATACGGTAGCACCGATCTGGCCGGCAGCCCGCTGGACCTTTCCCAGCGCTGTGACAGCAACGGCAGTTGTTATGTGTTGAGTGAAGAAGAAGTGGCCAGCCGCTTCTGCTCCCGCGCGCAGATCTTTGCCAGCTGGAACAGCGGTGAGGGTTGGGATCCGTATCCGGAAGACACCAGTGACGACCACTGCGTGATCGCGAGCGGCAGTGATGAAACCTGGAGCGGCAACGGTCTGCTGGTGGGTGACAGCAGTCAGTCCTCTGCTACCGTCGCGTCCGGCAGTATCACCGAGCAGACGGACAGCAGCGTCACATTTGTGGCCAGCGACGGCAAGTTTGAAACCATGGCGCAATCTTTCTACCTGGTATCCCAGCAGGTGGAAGGGGATTTTGTGCTGACCGCAAAATTGAAAAGTGCGGGTGCCAACTACGCGGCCAACCAGTTCCCGGTGGGTTTGATGATGTGTGAGTGCGACGCTACTGCAGGCACTACCTCACCGCTGGTACATGTGGGCATGCATATGTCCGGTACGGAATGGGTCACCCAGTATGGCCACATTCTCGCAGCTGGTGGTGGTTGGGGCAAAGACAGCGGCAGCGCTGTTACTGCTGGAGACAACCTGTATTTCAAACTCGAGCGCGTAGGGCAGGCGTATTACGCCTACGTTTCTACCGATGGTGGTGTCAGCTATTCCCAGCTGGGAGCGAATACCTTCACGGGCCTGCCCGCTTCGGTGAAAGTGGGCCTGTTCGCCGCGCCGTATAACGACGATCAGTCCTTCACTTTTGAAGATATCCAGCTCACCCAGTAAACAAATCCGTAACCCAAAAAGCCCCGCGAAAAATCGCGGGGCGCTTCAGATCTTTTAATCAGGAATAATTGATATGCAAAGTTCACTACACGCTTTGCTGGCCCTGGTGCTTGCCGCCGGTCTCACCGCCTGTGGCGGTGGTGGTGGCAGTGGTGACAGCGGCAGCAGTTCGTCCAGTAGCTCTTCCAGTTCATCTTCGAGCTCGTCTTCAAGTAGCTCGTCGAGCAGTTCTTCCAGTTCCTCATCGGGCGGCAGTTCATCCAGCAGCTCGTCGAGCTCTTCCGGTTCCTCCAGCAGTTCCGGCTCCTCCTCCGGTGCAGGTAGCGAAAGTATCGACGGTGGTTTCGCCGGCTACGAGTACAACCTGACCGGCGGCGCCGGTGGCCTGGTTTATACGGTCAACAACGGTGCCGACCTGCAGGACAAGCTGGACGAAGCCAGGAGCGCGAGCCAGCCGGTGACCATCTATATCGACGGCACCATCACCGACTTCAATACAGGTACCGGCGCCAGTATCCAGATCAAGGATATGGATAACGTGTCGTTGATCGGGGTGGGGGAAAACGGGGAGTTTGACGGTATCGGTCTCTCAATTCGCCGTGCCAATAATATCATCGTGCAGAACCTGCTGTTCCACGAAGCCTGGCCCGGCGAGGAAAAGGATGCGATCAGTATCGAAGGGGACGACGATGGCTCCACTACCAGCCATATCTGGATTGATCACTGTGAACTGTACAGCTCGCTGAATGTAGACAAGAACTACTACGACGGCCTGATCGATTCGAAAAGCGGTGCCCGCTACATCACCCTGTCGTATAACTATCTGCACGACTCGTGGAAAACCTCCCTGCACGGTCACACGGAGAACGACACCAATCCGGATACGGATCGACTGATCACTTTCCACCACAACCGGTTCGAAAACCTGGAATCCCGTGTGCCGCTGTACCGCCACGGTAAAGGGCATGTGTACAACAACTACTACAACAACATCCGCTCCACCGCGATCAACTCCCGCGCCGGTGCCGAGATGCTGATCGAAAACAATATTTTCGAAAATACCCAGAACCCGATTGTGTCGTTTTATTCCGACGTGATTGGTTACTGGAATCTCAGCGGCAATGTTTTCGGTAGCGGCGTGACCTGGACCAGCGGAGGCGGAACCGATATCACCGCCGAAGATGGGGAATCCACATCCTCCTATACCGTACCTTACCCCTACACCCTCGACGCTACAGATGGACTGAAAGACTACGTTATTGCCAACGCCGGCAGGGGCAAGCTGGACCAATCGGATTTGGAAATTCCCGACCCGGTTACCCCGGTAGATAAAGTGCCGGTAGAGGAAGAGCCGATTGCCGAAGACGTGGCGCTGCCCTACGCGGAGAACTTCGCCACCGATACCGCGGGCTTTTTTAGCAACAGCTATCGCGATCTTACCGGTGCCCCGGGAGAAGGTACGCCCATGTATTACCGCGTCACCGGCACTGCAGAAATCCAGAGCGGCGCGCTCAGCCTCACTGGCAGCCGGGTTTCTATCGGCAATACCACGCCGGAAGTAAGCACCACCAGTGGCGACAGCAATACCGGTGTGTTCGACCTGAGCGTGCCCTGGCAGATCTCGTTTACCGTGGTCAGCATCGGTGACGATACCAGCCGTAACTTCCAGATCTACGTGGACAACAACACTCCGTCCAGTGGCAACTCGATCTGGGGCAGCAGCTCGAAGTTCCATCAGGTGCTGATCAGCGACCTGGTGCCCGGCCAGACCTACACCGTGCCTGGCCTGACCGCCAGTGCCAACTCATTTATCACACTGCGAACTGAAAGCGGTGCCACAGTCGTAGTGGATGATCTGTTGATTGAGGCTGCTCCCTGAATCACTAATTTTGGTCAGGCGCACCAAATTGTGGCCTGACCGCATTTGCTCAGAAAAGCACCGCTTTGTGTGGTGCTTTTTTGCTTCCGACACCCCGCTACAGCTCACTACCAATGTAGTTAAACTACAAAAAACGGCGTTTTTGCCCACTAATTGTGCGGAAAAGAGCGAAATTCCGCCTGTCTGACCCAAGTCACAAATATCTTCATTACCAATTGGTACTAACGGTTGTATATGCCAAACCAATCTGGTTAGATTGCCAAACCAATAAGTATTAGAACTGGGCCTGGGTGGTTACCGCACCAAATAAGTGCGGCATCCGGGGGATGTAACCAGGCTCATAAAAATAACGACTGACAAAGAGAGAGAAGGGGTGAGCATGAAACCTTTACCTTGGGCAAAGTCCGCACTCGCACTGTGCATTATGGGGACACTGACCGCGTGTGGCGGCGGTGGTGCTGATGAGAATAACCAGGGGGACGTGGTTACCACTCCACCGCCGGTTTCCAGCAGTTCTTCCGGTGGCAGCTCTTCAAGTGGCGGCTCATCCGGCGGTGGCGCCGAAGGCCCGATCCTTTCCGAAAACTTCGGTGACGACCTTTTCGTCAACTTTGACGAAGCGGATACGCAATTCTTCTTCAGCCAGGAATACAAGGCGCTCGACGCCAATAATGCGGAAGACGCGTGGCCGTCTTTCTACTATCCCACCTGCTGTTTCTTCCTGAATGACAACCCTGCAGACGGCGTTGAAGTTTCCCTGAACCAGATGGGGATCGTCAGCGACAACGGCAACCCGGCCATGCTGCTGGATACCGGTCGTTTTGCTGCCGGCCAGACCCGCCCGGATATCGACGACGCGGATCCGAAAAAAGACACCACTACCTCCGACGACGTAACCACCTGGGGTGAACTGGACCTGAGCCAGCCATACCGGATTTCGTTCTGTGTGAAAGATGCTTCCGGCAGCCGCAACATGCAGGTGTATGTGGATAACAACACCTCCGGTGAAGCCAACTCCGTATGGGGTGGCGGTGGTTCCGGTTCGCGAATTTTCAACGTACCGGCCGCCGACCTGATCCCGGGCAAGCGCGTACAAATCAATGTGCCGGGTGACATTACTTTTGAGCAGGGCGGTGAAGTGAAAGACGTGCGCCCATCTCAGGTGGGTACCGCGACTTCTTTCCTGCAGTTCCGTGTGGAAGGTGGCAGCTCGGTAATCTTCGATGACCTGCTGGTTGAACGCCAGGAAGACGACACCCAGGGCGACCTGCCCGCTTGTACCGTATTCCAGCCGGCCACCGCGCCGGATGCGCTGGAAGCGCCGAGCCTGTTTGCTACCGACGCGCAGATCGCGGTCAGCTGGGCTTCCGCCATTGGTGCGATCAGCTACGACGTGGCTTACAGCACTGGCGACGATGTGACCGTCGCGGACACCGTTGAAGGCCTGACCGAGACCAGCACCACCCTGACCGAGCTGGAAAATGGCAGCACCTACAACGTATGGGTACGCGCGGTGAACAATGTCGGTGCGGGCGAATGGAGTGAGGCCGCCATGGCAACTCCGGAAGCACCCGTTGGCGATAACTGCTCTCCGACCACCTCTGTCGATCCGTCTGCGACCAACAGCATCCTGTGGAATGTTTACGATGGTTGTATGCACCCGGGCGAGCTGGGCGCGGTGGTAATCAACGGTAGTGAAGCGACCAGCTTCGAATTTGGCGAAGACGAACTGCCGTTCTTCACCAGCGACGATCTGGGCATCATGACCCTGGACACCATTGGTGCGGATGCCAAGCCGGTTGGTGACCTGAACGACGTCATCGTTGGTGATGCCACCACGTATCCCAAGCACTTCACCTTCGTAACCCGTATCGATACCTCCTTTGCGGCATCTCAGGGTGCGCGTGGTTTCGAAATCGAAACTCACCTCGGTGACGGCGGTATTGTCGATCGCGGTCCCGCGCGTATCAAAACCATCCTGCGTCCGGACGGCAGCAAGATTCAGCTGGATAAGTTCCTGTCTGATGACTCTACCGCGGAAGTGGATATGGACATGAGCGATGGCTACCACACCTATCAGGTGGCCTTTACCGTGGTTGATCCGGCCACTACCACCGACTACATCACCGCGACCATCTACCGCGACGGTGTGGAAGTTGGCAGCTTTACCGGTAACGGTCGCGACGGTGGTTCTTCCAGCAGCCGCATGCGCATCGGTGAAGGTTCCAGCAGTGAGTTCTACGCAAATGTCGACTGGCTGGTGTGGACCGACAACGCCACTGCCGCGGGCCTGACCGCTGAAGAGCTGGTTGGTGAACTGCCTGCAGGTATCGGTGAGCTGGACGTTTACGCCGGAGCCGATGCATCCGCGGTATTTGACGAGAACTTCAACGGCGTTGGCCTGGTGGAAGACTCGGAAACCGAAAGCACCAACTTCTTCACCGCCGAGTACCGCGGTCAGTCTGGCGACGCGAGCAAGCCAATGTTCAACGTCACCAGTGGCAGCTCTCGTATCACCGTTGCCGGTGGCACCCTGGCCCTGCACAACGCCCGCTTCTCCATCGGTGATGCCACCCCGGATGTGGACACTGCGGACACCGATACTACCGGCCGCGGCGATCTGGATCTGAGCAAGCCCTACGTGATCACATTCGAGGTGACAGAGAACCCCAACACCTCGGTGGAAAGCGGCAAGTGTCAGGTATATGTGGACAACAATACCTCCAGCTCCAGCAAGTCCCTGCACGGTGGCAGCTCCAAGCTGGTAGAGAAGTACGCTTCCCAACTGGCTGACGGCGATCAGCCGCTGGGCACCGTCACCATCGAAAGTGATCCGGAAGACCATATCGGTACCGCCAACTCCTTCCTACAGGTTCGCTGCGACAGCGGTACCGAAGGCATGCCGGTCGTGATCGACAACTTCAAGGTGAGCTACCAGTAAGCTGCGTGAATCGCCCAGCTAAAGGTGAGCCGCCGGTCTAAGTGCCAGGCCGGCGGCCTTCAAAAAACATCGAAGTGGCCCCAGCGGACAAGGGGCCTATTAAAACCGATGGGAGAGTCAAAATGACTTATAAGAAACAGATTCTCGCCATGGCCATCGCCATGGCTACTTCCGCCTCTCTGGTAGCCCAGGAAGCGGAGCAGGAGCAGCAGGAAGAGTCTTCCAGTGCTGCTGTGGAAGAAGTTTATGTAGAAGGCGTGCGCAATGCTGACCTGAACGCACGTGCAGCCGAGCGCGGCAAGGACAACTTCAGCTCCATTGTGACCCAGGACGATGCCGGTAACTTCTCTGACCAGAACGTGGCCGAATTGCTGCAGCGTATGCCGGGTATCACCCTGCAGAAGAGCGAAGGTGAAGGTAAATTCGTCAACCTGCGCGGCCTTGGCGCGGGCATGGTAAGCGTGCGTATGGACGGCGGTGCCATGGCGAACGCCGGTGGCGGTACCGACGAAGCGCTGGAGGACCGCGCCTTCTCCCTCGACAGCCTGCCGTCCGACGTACTGCAGTCCATCGAGGTGAACAAATCCCTCACGCCGGATATGGAACTGGACGCGATCGGCGGTTCCATCAACGTGAAAACCCTGTCCGCGCTGGACCGGGGCAAAACCAGCCTGAAGTTCCGCGCGCAGAATTACTATCAGGACCAGGTCGAAGCAGATTCTCCCAAGGTCACTCTCCAGGGCACCAACCTGTTCCTGAACGATACCATCGGCGTGGCCTACACCGGTTCCTGGGAAAAGCGTAAAACCCGCGGCTTCCAGACCAAGCACCACAGCAGCACACTGCCCCAGTATGTGGAGTTGGGTGGTGAGCAGATGATCATCCCGTGGGAATTCACTACCTACGAGGAAAACGCCGAGCGTGAGCGTATGGCCGGCCTGCTGAACGTTGAGTATCAACCCAACGACGACAGCCGCTACCACCTGAAGTTGAACCACACCAGTTACTCGGACAACGATATCGCCATGCGCGAGTACTATCGCTTTAACTGGGATAACGGTGACGAAGACCTGGCCTTTATCGATAAAGACAACCAGGTATTTGGCGGCAGCAGTGTCGACCTGCAGCAGCAATTCTTTATCCAGGAATCTGAAGTCACCACCGACACCGTGGCACTGGGCGGTGAGAACCGCTTTGGCGACGGCTGGGAAATGGACTACGAAGTAGTTTCCTCGCGCAGTGAAAACGCCAAGCCGGACGGCCGCCGTGTGCAGTTCCGCCTGCGTGAACTGAACGCTCTGGGCAGCTACGGTGATGAATTCCTGAATGGCCAGCTGATTTCCGGCCCGCAGCTCGACGAGCTGGTTGAGAACGGCACCATCGCCTCCGGCGCCGTATCCGGCCCGAACGGTTACCAGTACGGCAAGGTAAAACAGCCCAACCTGAACTACGACAACCTGTTCCTGGAAGATTCCCTGCGTAAAGACGCCGTCGACCAGTTCTCCTTCAACCTGCGTCACGACTGGGATGCGGGCCTGGTGAACTACGTGAAAACTGGTGTGAAGGTCAATCAGCGCACCCGCAGCAACGACAAAAACCGCGCGAGCATCGTGCCGTTTGACCGTGCGGTAGCCGGTTGTGCCGGGGACCTGGACTGTATCACCCTGGCGGGTGCCCGCCTGGGAGACTTCACCACTTATGTTCCGGTCAACGACAACTTTGACCACGCGGTAATTACCCGTGAGGATGCCGAGCGCCTGATCAACGGCACCCGCGCTATTGGTGACAACTACGACCCGGAACAGAAAGAGCTGGATTCCACCAGACTCGACTACGAGCTGACCGAAGATACTGCTGCGGCCTACCTGATGGCTGAAATGCAGGTGCTGCCGGAAGCGACGCTGATCGCCGGTGCGCGTTACGCCTATACCGATTTCACCTCTACCGGTTATATGGCGCTGCGCAACGACCGCAACGAAGACAGCCAGGGCCTGACCTCGCTGGATATCGCCCTGCCGCTGGAGCAGACCGGTAACGATTACGGCATCTTCCTGCCGGCACTGCATTACCGCCACGAACTGAGCGATAACCTGCTGGGCCGTGCATCCATCTGGACCAGCTTTTCCCGTCCGGACTTTGGTAAAAGCCGTGCCTTCTTCGAAGTCACCGATCGCGTAGTTTTCTGTAACACCGATCCCGACTCCGAGTTTGTCGGCCAGTGTAACGAAGACCCGAACGATATCGGTTCCGCCCGCGGTGATCTCGATTACCAGCGCGATAACTTCGCCATGTCCGGTGACAACACCGTACGTATCGGTAACCCGTCGCTGGACCCGATGCGCGCGACCAACCTCGACCTGTCCCTGAGTTACTACGGCGAGAGCACTTTCCTCGAAGGTGCGCTGTTCTACAAAGACATCAAGGACTTCATCGTTGATGCCAACGGTATTCGTATGAATATCGCGGACACCCCGTTTGCGCTGCCGATCGATCAGATAGACCTGTTCCAGATCCCGGCGGACCTCCAGCTGACCAACGTCAATACCTACCTGAACGGTGAATCCGCAAAGGTTTACGGTATGGAGCTGAGCGCCAGCCACTACTTTGACGGTCAGTGGGACGATCACAATATCGGTCGCTACCTGGACAACATTTTCGTTCAGTCCAACCTGACCCTGCAGAGCAGTGACGGTAACGTGGGTGACTCCGTGCGCGCTGGTTCCATTCAGTTGCCGGAAACCGCAGACACCGCCGCTAACCTGACACTGGGCTGGGAGAACGATGACTTCTCCGTGCGCTTTATCGCCAACTACACCAGCGAAATCCTGAAACGCATCGGTGGCTGTACCGCAGCTGATATCTCTGCGGATGCCGAGCTGGGTTACGCAGCGAACTGTCGCGTGTGGGCGGACATGTACCAGGACGAGTCCCTGACCTTCGATATCAAGGCAACCTACCGTGTAGCTGACGGCGTGCGCGCCTACTTCGATGCGGTGAACCTGTCCGATAATGTTGACCAGCAGTACTTCTCGGGCAATGCCGATTCCGGCGGTCGCATCCTGTACAACGTGGAAGCCTACGGCCCGGCTTACCAGCTTGGCCTGACCGTGGATTTCTAATTCCCTCTTGTACCCTTTGCCATTTTTTGCCCCGCTTGCGGGGCTTTTTTGGCTCTGGAGAAAGAAAAGTAACAGCGCACAAGGCGGTTGACGGTGCGCTCGATAAAGCAGGTGCCCGAGCTTACTGCCGGGCGGCGCAGTTCCTTCAGCCTTACAGGTATAGTTATGTTTAATATGAAATGGATGCCGTTTGCCGCAGTCACACTTTCTGTTCTGCTCACCGCATGTGGGGGCGGCGGTGGAGACGGTGGCAGCTCCTCCAGTTCTTCCAGCTCCTCGAGTTCCAGTTCTTCCAGCTCCTCGAGTTCCAGTTCTTCGAGCAGCTCGTCCAGTTCTTCCGGCGGTAGCTCCAGCTCATCGAGCAGTTCCTCTTCCTCCGGTGGTTCCAGCTCTTCGTCCTCTTCCGGCGGCTCGGACGCGGTCATCCTGCCGCAAACGGGCAACCCGATTTACGGTGAGCTGGATAACTACAAGTCCTGGCTGGGTAGCAGCCTGGCTGCAGACCAGACCCGCGCGGACAATATGATCACCTGGCAGATGGAACACGGCGGGTTCTACAAAAATGATGAATCCACCTACGACGCGCCGTGGAATGGCAGCAGCGACCGTTCCGGTTGGACCGGGGAAGGTGGTGTGGAACTCGGCACCATCGACAACGATGCCACCGTGACCGAATTGATGTTCCTGGCTGACGTATATCAGCGCAGTGGAGATTCCAAGTACCGCGACGCTGCCCGTGATGCGCTCGAGTTTCTGCTCACCATGCAATACGAAAGTGGTGGCTGGCCGCAGGTCTACCCCAAGCGTACCGGTACTACTTACTCCAATCATGTCACCTTCAATGACGGCGCTATGGCGCGTGTCCTGATCCTGCTGGATCACGCCACGCGTCTGGAAGCACCGCTGGATGGTGACCTGTTTACCGATGAACAGCGCACCCGCATGCAGGCTGCCATCGGTAAAGGCGTGGAATTTATTCTGAAGGCGCAGATTGTGCAGGCGGATGCAAAAACCGTATGGTGCGCCCAGCATGACCCGGTCACCTATGAGCCCCGCGGTGCGCGCAGCTACGAGCTGGAATCCAAAAGCGGCAAGGAGTCTATGCTGGTAACTGCCTTCCTGATGTCGCAGCCGCAGACAGAGGAAGTGGAAGCGTCAGTGCGCGCCGCACTGGCCTGGTACCGCAGCCCCGCGGTACAGGTTGCCGATACCGCTTATGTAAAGCGCGCAAGCAGCAGTGACGACGACACCTACAACCCGATCCAGAGCAAAGCGGGAAGTACCATGTGGTACCGCTTCTACAACCTGGGCGATGACACCGGCTTCTTCGCCGATCGTTCCGGTATCAAGCAATACGACATCATGGCGATTGATGCGGAGCGCCGCTATGGCTATGAGTGGGGCGGCAACTACGGCAGCAAACTGATTAGCTACGCTGACAGTGTTGGCTACTATTAAAAATCGAGAAGTTATTTTCGTGCTTAAAGGGTAGGGATAATCCGGTCCCGTGCGCGAGATTGTTTAGAAACGTAAGATGAAAACGCCGGGCAATGCCTGGCGTTTTACGTTTGGCCGAACGATAAAGCGCGAGGTATATTCGATAGCGAACAATACTGAATAAGTCGGTCGTACTGGCCGGGAAATGATTAACTCAAACTTGGATGGTGTGCCATTAAAAAAATCCTCATATTGGCTGACGTCCAGAATGTCTACTACACCACCAGGCAGGCGTTCAGCCGGAACTTTGATTACAACGTATTCTGGGCCCAGGCTACAGCTGGTAGGGATGTGGTTAAAGCGATCGCCTATGCCGTGGATCGCGGGGACCAGAAACAGCAGGCCTTCCAGAAGATACTGCGTGCAATCGGCTTCGAGGTGAAACTGAAGCCGTTTATCCAGCGCGCGGATGGATCAGCCAAGGGCGATTGGGATGTGGGCATCACCATCGATGCGCTGGAAGAGTCTGCGGACGCTGATGTCGTGATTCTGGTTTCGGGGGATGGAGACTTCTCGATTCTGGTGGACAAGCTGCGTACCGCCAAAGGAAAGCGGGTTGAGGTCTACGGGGTCGAGGCCCTCACCGCGAAATCGCTGATGGATGCTGCCGATCAGTTTATTCCCATTGAGGGGAAGTTGTTGCTCGGGTGATTGACGCTCTCCTTTTTTGACCCATTAGTCGCATCTATCAGGGCGAGAGAATCAATGGTGTTTTATAGATAAGAATTATTCTCAATAATGCGTGTATTGAATACGGCTGCGCGGGAAGTTGCCAGCGCAATGACCGCCACACTGAGAGGATGTTAGCACCATGAAAAAGACCTGTAGCTTCGCATTTGTGCACATGGCCGTCGCTTTCACCGTTGGGTTTGTGATGACTGGTGACTTCTGGGTCGGTAGCGCTCTGGCACTGGTGGAGCCGGCCTGCAATACGGTGGCTTTCTATTTTCACGAGCGGTGGTGGAACCGCCGGGCGCGCACCAGCGATACTATTGATCGCACGGCGGTGACCGCGTAAAACTGTCGCTCATGCCAACCGCTTCGCCCACTTATCCAGAGCTGTCACCAGATCCCCGACAAATTTTCTGGTGTCCTCATCGGTGAGCTTGCCTTTGTCATCAAACTTCTTGTGCGCAAAGCTGATCATCACTTCCGGCTTATTCACAAAGTGGGCATCCAGGTAAATCAGGATCCGGCGCAGGTCATACTGCGCCCGCGCACCGCCGAATGCACTCATACTCGCACTCATCACCGCAACGGGCTTGTCCGCAAAAGGTTGCGGGTCTACACGCGATAGCCAGTCGATGGCATTTTTCAGCACTCCGGAAACCGAGTAGTTGTACTCCGGGGTAGAGAACAGAATGGCATCGGCGTCCAACACCTGCTGCTGCAGGGTTTCCACCGCTTCGGGTACGCCCTTGTCACGCAGGTCCTGGTCGTAAAGCGGGATCGCGGACAGGTCTGCGAAAGTGAATTCAGCGCTGTCGCCGGCAATCTCTGCCGCGGTTTCCAGCGCGGCACTGTTGAACGAGCTGTTACGCAGACTGCCGGATATGGCGAGAATCTTTAACGGGCTGGATGCCATGGCTGCTTTCCCCGGGCGTTAACTAGATGAGCCCAAAAGATAGCAGCCGTTTGCCGAGTGTGGTTTCCGGTTCGTCCAAATAGTGCGAATCCGTGCGCATCAGTGAGAATGTCGGCCCACGGGATGCGTGTCCAGGATCCGCACGTATTCCTCTTCCGTTTCCAGGACCGCACCGGTTTCTAGCTGGCTGACCGTGGTGCGATAGATCTCCTGCCACGGCGTCTGGTTGCGCAACACGGGTTGTTGCAATTGTGCGCGTCGAGCAGCGAGTTCTTCGGCACTTAGCTTCACATCTACCCGGTGTCCGTCCAGGTCTACCTCGATCATGTCACCGGTGGCGAGCAGGGCGATACCGCCGCCGGCGGCAGCCTCCGGGGAGATATGCAGAATGGAGGGACTGCCGGAAGTGCCGCTTTGGCGACCGTCGCCCAGGGTGGGCAGGCAGCTGATACCAGCCTTGACCAGTCGCTTGGGCGGCAGCATGTTCACTACTTCCGCTGAACCCGGGTAACCCACCGGGCCCACATTGCGCACCACCAGAATGCAGTGTTCGTCGATATCCAGTGCGGGATCATCGATACGCGCGCGGTAGTCTTCCGGCCCCTCGAACACGATGGCGCGGGCAGTGAAGCAGTTTGGGCGCTGTGGATCCTTCAGGTACTTGTTGCGGAAGTCGTCGTTGATGACGGATTTTTTCATCAGCGCCGAGTCGAAAAAATTGCTGCGCATGATCGCGAAACCGGCCTTTTCCATCAGCGGGGTTTCCGTGGGGAAAATCACATCGCGATTACCTACCGAAAAATGCGCGCAGTTGTGCTCCAGGCTGTGCCCGGTGACTGTCATCTGGCTGCCGTCTATCAGGTCGTCTTCGATGAGCTGCTTGATAAGGGCGGGCACTCCGCCAGCGCGGTAGAACTCTTCCCCCAGATACTTGCCTGCCGGCATGCAGTTCACCAGTAGGGGAATGTCTTCGCCGTAGTGCTGCCAGTCGTCCATGGTCAGCTCCACGCCTTTCAGGCCCCGGGCCAGTGCCAGCAGGTGCACCACCGCATTGGTCGAACCGCCGAGGGCGCTGCAGGCGATCACCGCATTAAGGAAAGACTGACGGGTAAGGATGTCCGATGGTTTCAGATTCTCGAACGCCATTTTCACAATGCGCCGCCCGGTGTGGTACCCCATCTGCGCCCGTTCCTTGTAGGGGGCGGGAATTGCGGCGCAACCTGGTAGCGACATACCGAGCACCTCTGCCAGTGCGTTCATCGACAGCGCGGTTCCCATGGTGTTGCAGTGGCCGACGCTGGGCACAGATTCCGCCGACGCATCCATAAAGCCGGCGTAATCCAGTTCGCCCCTGGCCATGCGTTCCCGGTTCTGCCAGATGGCGGTACCCGAGCCTACGCGCTCCTCGCGCTCGTTTTTGTCGGCATCGCCCTCACAACTGACCGGCCGCCAGCCGTTTAGCATGGGGCCGCCGGAATAGACGATGGCGGGGATATCCAGTTGCAGTGCGGCCATCAGGGTCGCGGGTGTGGTCTTGTCGCAGCCGGTGGTCAGTACCACCGCATCCACCGGGTAGCCGTGCAGGATCTCGATCAGGCCCAGGGTCGCGAGATTGCGGTCCAGTGCGGCGGTAGGACGGCGGCCCTGCTCGAAAATCGGGTGTACCGGAAATTCCATGGGGATACCGCCGGCGTCGCGGATACCGTCTTTGACCCGCTGTGCCAGATCCTTGTGATGGCGATTACAGGGTGTGAGGTCGCTGCCGGTCTGGGCGATGCCGATGATCGGCTTGCCGGACTGCAACTCCTCACGGGTGAGACCGAAGTTGAAGTAGCGCTCCAGGTACAGGGCGGTGTGATCCGCATGGGCCTTGTCGTCGAACCAGCGGGCGCTGCGGAAGCGGCGCGTTTTTGAAGAGGCGTCGTTAGGCATAGGGTGCGGTAGTTTGTATTTATTCGAGTTTTAGTTAGGGCCGTTATTCCCGGCGGGTAAAAATTGGGACCAGCTACCCAGCTTGGGTTTTCTCGGCCTTTTGGGGTTAAGACGGTCGAGCAAGGAAAAACTCACCGGGTAGCGGTGAGTTTTTGGGTGTTCATAGCCTGGCAATGGGGTGAATGTCCGGGTTGTCGCTTAATTGTTGCCAAGTACAAAACAATGTTCTAGTTCTTTGGGGTATCGAAGGCTCAGGTTGGTGCTTTTCTTGAGGCTTTTAGACTGCAGGTTTTTGGCGGACGGCGGAGCCTTCTGCGGTGTGGCGAAAAGATCGGACTTGGCTGAGCTCTGGGTCTTCGCCGGTAATTGCGTATTCATTCTTGCGACCTCGACTACTGTATACGCTGCTTGTGCCATTGCTGCACACTAGGATTGCAAAGTAGCTGTTTAGGTACAGGCTTAGTGCCCGATACACGCCTGAGCCGGCGGAGCTACTGCATTAACTGTAGTGTAAAAATTACGGATTCAGCGGCCATGTAACAGCCGTGCGTAGATATTTTTTTCGCTGTGCGACGCAGCGCAAATTGAGGTCGCGAGAATATCAGTCAGGGGCTTTGCCTGTGGATTTGCGCACGATGAGGCGGTGTGGAACCATTTCCGGCGTGCTGTTTGTTTCGCTTCCGTCAATGGCCTGGCAAAGCCGGCGCATGCTTCGCTCACCAATTTCCTCCGCTGGCTGGGCAATGGTGGTCAGCGGGGGATCGGCAATTTCCGCGTACCGAATGTCATCGAAGCCAATCACGGAAATGTCCTGCGGAATTTTCAGCCCCATGCTCTTGATTTCATGCATGGCGCCCAGCGCCATTTCGTCGTTACCACAGAAGACGGCGGTGGGGCGCGGTTCCAGATCGAGTAAACGGCGTGCGGCGCGGCGGGCACCTTCGATAGTCTGTTCTCCCTCCACAATCCACTTCGCATTTACTGGTAACTTGGCGCGCCGCATCGCCTTGCGGAAACCCTTCTCGCGGTCTTTGGTCAGCAGCGAGTCCCGCTTGCCGGTGATAAAGCCAATGTGCTGATGGCCCAATTGGATAAGGTAGTCGGTGCCGTCCTCGGCAGCGGCGATATTGTCTACCCGCACGCTGGGGAAGTGGCTGAGATCAGCGTTGATGCTCTCCAGGCCCAGCACCAGCGGCGGGTGCGCTCGCTCGGCATCGCGGATGGCTGCCGCCTCCTTGAATGGGGAGATGCTGGCCAGCAGCAGGATGCCATCCGCCTGCTTGGAGAATACCAGGTCGGTGTACTCATCAAACTCGTGGGAGTTGGACTGGGTATCGCGGATCAGGATGCTGTAGCCCTGTTCGTCTGCCACCCGCCAGATGCCGCGCATCACCTTATCCAGGAAGGGATCGCCGATGGCCGGCAGTACCACAACGATCAGGCTGGTCTTGCCACGGCGGAAGTTGCGCGCCAACGCATTGGGGGCGTAGCCCGTCTCTTCGATCGCCGACTGCACCTTGTTGCGGGTCTTCTCTTTTACCTGCTCCGGGCTGTTGAGGTAGCGGGAGACTGTGGCGGTGGATACACCGGCGAGTTTGGCGACTGTCTTGATCGACACCGGGCGTGCCCCTTGTTCTGTGGTGAGTCCGTAGTGTGCACGGGTTATGTGAAGCGGTAGATGTTAGCGGTTACGCCAACAGATTGGTATCCAGTCTGCGCGAGTGGCCTCTTGAGGGACAGATGCAAAAAAGGCCCGCAAATGCGGGCCTGAAGTGAGAGTCATCTGACGTTGAGGTGACATCAATCATTCCTAAATATTGGCAGAGAACGTAGCGAGCGGGTGGTTGGTGGTGGCCGCCAGCGCGCAGGGTGCGGAGTGTACGTTTGTACATGAGCAGCCCGAGCACTGCCGGACGCCGCCAGGCGCCCGCGCAGTAGTTTTATGCTGATATTTAGATGTACTGATTGATCAGGTTCTCATACAGCTCCTGCTTGCCGCTGGTCATCCGCGGTTCGCCGCCTTCCGCGGCCAGGTTGCGCAGGTCTGCCAGGTTCAGTTTACCTTCGGTAAACGCCTTGCCGTTGCCCTCGCTGAAGCTGGCGTAACGCTGTTCTTTCCAGCTCCGGTACGGGGACTCGGTGAGAATTTTGTGGGCCACTTCCAGGCCGCGGGCGAAGGTGTCCATGCCGCCGATATGGCCGAGGAAGATGTCTTCCATATCGATGGACTCGCGGCGCACCTTGGCGTCGAAGTTGAGGCCACCATTTTTGAAACCGCCGTTTTCCAGAATCACCATCATGCCGTGCACGGCGTCGTAGATGTCGGTAGGGAACTGGTCGGTATCCCAGCCGTTCTGGTAGTCGCCGCGGTTGGCATCCACGGAACCCAGAAGACCGGCGTCGGCGCACATTTGCAGCTCGTGGGCAAAGGTGTGGCCGGCCAGGGTGGCGTGGTTGGCTTCGATATTGAGTTTGAAATCCTTATCCAGACCGTAGTGACGCAGGAAGCCGATCACGGTCTGGGCGTCGAAGTCGTACTGGTGCTTGGTGGGTTCCATGGGCTTGGGTTCGATCAGGAAGTCGCCCTTGAAGCCGATGGAGCGGCCGTAGTCCCGCGCCATGGTCAGGAAGCGCGCGAGATTTTCCTGCTCGAGTTTGGTGTTGGCGTTCTGCAGGCAGATATAGCCTTCGCGGCCGCCCCAGAATACGTAGTTTTCACCACCGAGTGCGACGGTCGCGTCCAGTGCGGCTTTCACCTGGCTGGCTGCGCGCGCGACCACGTTGAAATCCGGGTTGGTGGCGGCGCCGTTCATGTAGCGCGGGTGGGAGAACATGTTGGCGGTGCCCCACAGCAGCTTCATACCGGATGCTTTCTGGCGCTCGGCGGCCAGCTCTACCATCTTCGCCAGGTTACTTTCGGTTTCCGCCACGGTGCTGCCTTCCGGAGACATATCCACATCGTGGAAGCAGTAGTAGGGCACGCCCAATTTTGTAGCGAATTCGAAGACTGCATCCATGCGCTGCTGTGCGGCGGCCATCGCATTGGGGGCGTCGTCCCAGGCAAATACCTGAGTATCGCGGCCAAACGGATCGGCGCCCTTGCTGCAGAAGGTGTGCCAGTAACACACCGCAAAGCGCAGGTGCTCTTCCATGGTCTTGCTGCCGATGACCTTGTTGGCATCATAGTATTTGAACGCCAGCGGGTTATCGGATTCGCGACCTTCAAATTTGATCTGGCCGATCTCGGGGAAGAATTCTTTGTCGCCGACAAATAGGTTTCTGCTCATGTTTCTCTCCAGAGGGATTCTGTGTTGCTCACAACTTATTGAATATCCGGGTACTGCTGGCTGAGCAGATCCAGGAAATTGCGATAGTGGGTTTGGTAAGTGGTTACGGTTTCGGGGTGTGGTGCGCACCCGAGGGACTTGTCCAGTGCCAGGTGTTCATCAATCAGGGCCGGCAGGTCCTGCTCCTTGTCGCCACAGGCCCACAGGGCCTGCATTGCTGCGCCGAAGGCTGCGCCTTCCTGTTGCGCGGGGATTTCTACCGGCAGGTTGAAAATATCTGCCACCATCTGCCGCCAGTGCGGACTTTTGGCGCCGCCCCCGGTGAGACGGATGGCGCTGAACTGCTGCCCGGCGCGATTGAAGGCATCCAGCCCGCGGCGCAGTGTGTAGGTGGCGCCTTCCATGGCCGCACGATACAAGTTCGCCGGCGTGGTATTGCCATCGGTCATACCGTGCAGGCTGGCGCGGGCGTGGGGCAGGTTGGGAATGCGTTCGCCGTTGTAGAACGGCAGGTTTGTGAGACCGCCGGCGCCGGCTGTGGATGCTTCCAGCAGCTGTTCGCACTCGGCAAGGGACTTGCCCAGTGACTTACGTGTGATCTCCGTGGCCACGGTGCAGTTCATGGTGCACAGCAGCGGCAGCCAGCCGCCGGATGAGGAGCAGAACGCAGCCAGGTCGCCCTCGGGGTCGATTGCCGGTTTGTCACTGTGGGCAAACACCGTGCCCGAGGTGCCAAGACTGAGGGTCAGCACGCCCGGCTTAATAGAGCCGGTGCCGAACGCGGCCATCATGTTATCGCCGCCTCCGGTGGATACCCTTACGCCCGCGGGCAGGCCGAATGCCTGTCTTGCTGCTTCGCCCAGGGGCACGGTAGCGTGTGCTTCCAGCAGTGGCGGTAACAATGGCAGGAGGTCGCGCTCGGGGTCGATGGCCGCGAGCATGTCGCGGTCGTATTCCCGGCGCAGGATATTCAGGTAGCCAGTGCCGGAGGCATCGCCGTACTCGGTGAAGATCTTGCCGGTGAGGGTGAAGTTCAGGAAGTCGTGCGGCAGCAGGATATGCGCAAGTTCCGCGTAGGCTTCCGGCTTGTTTTTCTTCAGCCACAGAATCTTGGGGGCGGTGTAGCCGGGCATGATCGGATTGCCGACGGCGTCGATACAGCGATCAACACCACCAAAACGCGCGGTAATTTCCTCGCACTCAGCGATGGTGCTGGTATCGCACCAGAGCTTTACCGGTGCGATCACCTCGCCCGCTTTATTCAGCGGTACAAAGCCATGTTGCTGGCCGGAAACGCCGATACCGCGCACCCGCGCCTTGATTTCTGCGGGCAGCTCCTCCAAGCAGTGACGCAGCGCATCCAACCACCATTCCGCGATCTGTTCGCGAGTGCCGTCGTCGCGGCTGATCAGCTCCAGTGGTGCGGCAGTGACATAAACGATTTCTTTCTGCGCGGCGTCATAGGCCAGCAGTTTCAGGCTCTGGGTACCGGCGTCGATCCCCAGGAATACATTTTTTTCGCCGCTCATTGCGCAATCTCCGCGGCGGTTGCGCTCTGCGCAGCGCGGGCTTTGAGCTGGTCTTCCAGGGCGACCTGGTCCACCACAAACTTGCGGATTCCTTCGCCCAGTTTTTCGTGGGCCATGGCATCGTCGTTGTGCTGGAAACGGAACTCACCTTCGCTGATTGCCGCCGCCGTCTTGCCGGAGGCGGAGTCCGCGCTCAGGACGCGGGGCAGCTCGCCTTCGTCCGCGGCGAGTTCCGCCAGCAGGTTGGGGCTGATAGTGAGGCTGTCGCAACCGGCCAGCGCCTCGATCTGCCCGGTGTTGCGGAAGCTCGCGCCCATCACCGTGGTCTGGTAACCGTGTTGCTTGTAGAACTGGTGGATGCGCCGTACCGACTGCACTCCGGGGTCTTCTTCCTTGGTGAAGCCGGTGGCATCGGTGTTTTGCAGGTGCCAGTCGAGAATCCGGCCCACAAAGGGTGAGATCAGGGTGACGCCGGCATCGGCGCAGGCGCGGGCCTGGGCGAAGCTGAATAGCAGGGTCAGGTTGCAGTGGATACCCTCGCGTTCGAGGATCTCTGCCGCCTTGATGCCCTCCCAGGTGGAGGCAACTTTGATCAGTACCCGCTCCGGAGCCACGTCCATCTGTGCGTACAGGTCCATCAGACGGCGGGCGCGCTCCAGCGTGGCCTTGGTATCGAAAGACAGACGGGCATCCACTTCGGTGGAGATACGGCCGGGAACGATCTGCAGGATTTCATTGCCGATCTTGGCGGCAAGGCGGTCGACACACAGCCCGGTCTGTTCACTGCTGCTGCCCGCCTGGGTTGCAGCCCAGGCAATGGCGTCATCGATCAGTGGCTGGTATTCCGCCTGTTGCGCGGCTTTCAGCAACAGCGAAGGGTTGGTGGTGGCATCCAGCGGGGTGAACTGGCGAATGGCATTGATATCACCGGTGTCCGCCACTACCGCGGTCATTTCACGGAGCTGACTGAGCTTGTTCATGGTTGTTATTGCTATCCCATCGATCGCGTTGTCGCGGCCGCTGTGCGCACGACAAATGTAAACGTTTTCATTTTGTGGTTAGTCTGCCTCAGCAGAAGCACAAATACCAGAGGCGCGGGCTCCAGTTTTTAGGAAGTTCCCGGAATCTATCAATATGAGTGACGTTTACATCTATTGGTGGAGATTATTTGATAGTTTTTAGTTATTTCAGCGAGAGGTTTATTTGATTTCACCAGACGCGGCCCGAGGCTTATGGTTACTCCCGTACCAAACAGCAGACTCATTCAAAGTCAGGGAGAAACACTATGCAGAATCCTAGTAGCGATAACGGAACCCAAGGGGGCCTCGAATGTAACTACGCCGACAACTACTACGGTGATCAGGTATGTGTGCTGAAAAAGTCGTGACTGAACTGGTGACGAGAGTACTTCTGAGCGCATTGCAGTCGCGCTACGGTGAGCGGAATTACGGTGACATGTGTAATGAAAGCAGTGCGAGGAGTGGTCACCAGTAGCGCTGGGTAGATGTGCGCTAATCCCTGCGTCGTACCGGTCCACTTTTCTTATTGCCATCCGACACCGGGAGCGTTAGCTTCCCATGCCGTGAAGGTTGCCCATGCAGCCGGTTTGAGCAGGTGTCCAACTATGAAGTTCTACAATCTCCGCACAGTCGCTTTCCTTGTGCTGAGCGCGGTAGTGACCGCGTGTTCCGCTCCCGAGTCACCGCAGGATGTAACCAAGGCATTCTGGCAGGCCGCCGTCCACGGGGATGCCGCGGACGTCGCCGAATATTCCACCCTCAAGGCCCCCGAGCGTTTCGATGCCGATTTTGCGCGCTGGGCCGAGTACCAGCCCTCTTGGGGACGGGTCATCATCGATAGCGATGAGGCGACTGTGGTTTCCCGTTTCTCCAGCAAGGAGAACCCGCAATACACCGGGCGCTCCTTTACCACCTATCTGGTCCAGCGGGACGGCGAGTGGCTGGTGGATTACGAGCGCACAGTCAGCAGCGCCCGCGGCGATGCTTTCGGCGACCTGTTGCGCCAGTTCGACCAGCTGGGCAAAAGCCTGTCGGAACAGTTTGACCAGTCGGCAGAGCAGGCCGGTGATCAGATGGACCTGATGCTCGAGCAACTGGGCCAGGAAATGGAAAGGGCCCAGGGGCAGATGAGCGAGCAGGCAACGGAAGCTGTGGAAAATTTTTCCGAAGAGCTGCGCAAGGCGCTGGAGGAAATGGATAAGTCGCTGCAGCGCGCACTGGAAGAAGAGCAGGAGCCGCCGGCGGAGGATGATGACAAGCGGTTTCACTCCGCAGCGCTGCAGAACCCTTTGCGAGCCGGGTAAAGTCCCTTCTTGATGGCTGATTATCTCGAAAGACTGCGTTTTCCTGCGGACTCAATTGGCCCGCTGGCACTGTTGCTGCTCTGCGTTTTGCTGCAGTTTTCGCAAAGCCTGTTCCCCGATGCGTTTTTATATGAACGCGCCGCCATCGCAAGTGGCCAATGGTGGCGCCTGTTGAGCGGACATCTGGTGCATACCAATACCGCGCATCTGCTATTGAACGGCGCCGGGGTTATAGCGCTCTGGCTGGTATTCGGCCGTAGCGCACTGCTTGGTAACCGCCATTCGGTCGCGAGGTATCTCGCACTGGTTGCGCTGCTGGCGCTGCTGATTAGCGGCGGACTCTGGCTCTGGTTCCCCGGCGTCGATAAATACTACGGTATCTCCGGGGTGCTGCACGGACTTTTCTGTTTCAGCGCCATCAGTGAACTTTCCCAGCGGCGCTGGTCAGGCGCGCTCCTGTTGGCGGGATGTGCTGGCAAGGTTGCCTGGGAGTGGATCGTCGGGCCGAGCGCGGCAACGGGTGCATTGATCGAGGCGGAGGTAGCGATTTCCAGCCACCTGCTGGGATCGATATTTGGCGCTCTGCTGGCGCTGCTTCTGTGGATAACTTCAGGTGAATCCATTTGGCGGCGCCAATCTCGGTTCGATTACTCATCCTGACCGTTTTTTTGGAACCAGCGTGCGAATACATTTTCTACCACCGGCACGATATTGATCCCCACCATCCACTGCGGGCCGAAGGCGTCAGGGCGTTCCACGTAATAGTTAATTTCAGCGCTGAACTTCCACGGCGTGTCGCCGAGAATGACCGTTTTACCCACCGAAAAATTTAATGGTACCGTCCACTCTTCGCTTTCCCAGTTGTACGTCGAGATGGGCGAACTGCTGAAGCTCCACGCATTGCCCGGCAGGTAGGCGGCGAACCATTGCAGCGTGGTTACGCTGATATCGTCATCCCCCCAGCCCGCCACATCCCACTGATGATTGGGGAAGAAGCCGACGATATATTTTTTCGCCATCTTGGCGATCAGGAATTCCGGACCGAGCAGCAGTTTCCCGCTGCCCAGCTCGCTGGACGTGGCGGTGGGGAGGGTGCCAGCTACGCCGGCGGACAGGATCAGGCCGGATTCCGAAGAGTGGCCGTAGGCCACGTCGAAACCGATATCCCCAAGCCCCAGTTCCTGGGTGAATTTTCCCTTGTTCGCGTCGTACTCCGGCTGGGAGAAATAGAGCGGGAAAGCCGGGCGCATGAAAAAAGTGTTCCCGCCGCCGAGCTTGATCGGGAAGGATGGCTGAAACAACAGTTCATATCCCCGTTGGCCATCCGCATCCGGCAGGCTGCCCTCAAACCAGCGAAACTGATTCTTGAAGGTCAGGCGCGCCAGGGAAGTGTTGGGGTTGGACAGTTTGCGCGAAATCTCATTGGCAGACATTTCCTCTTCTGCCAGAGCGTTCGCACATGGCGCCAGCAACAGACAGAAAAAAATACAGAAGCGAGTGCCCATGGTGAACCTGTTTACTGCGGTAGAACACTGCACCGGAATTGGGGCGCGCGTGCTCATAAGCCTAGCGCGGGATGGGCGTTACTGCCGTTGAGATTGTCGGGTCTTACGACAGCAGCGCCAGCAGGTCACCGCTGTTCTCGGGCAGTGTGCTGGACCTGGTTGCATCGAACAGGGCGTCCGCCAGTGCCTGCTTCTGTTGCTGCATCTGGTGAATCCGCTCCTCCACCGTGTTTTCCGCTACCAGCTTGTACACGAATACCGGCTTGTCCTGACCGATGCGGTAGGCGCGGTCGGTGGCTTGGTTTTCTACCGCGGGATTCCACCAGGGGTCCATGTGAATAACCACGTCGGCGGCGGTGAGGTTGAGCCCGGCGCCGCCGGCTTTGAGGCTGATCAGAAACACGCGGGCATCGCCGCTCTGAAAAGTGTCGATCGCCTGCTGGCGTTTGCGGGTCTGGCCGGTGAGTTTGGCGTAATCGATTCCCCGTTCCTGGAGTAGCTGTTCCACTAGCCGCAGGACTTCTGTGAACTGGGAGAAGATCAGCAGGTTGCGCCCTTCTTCGAGCAGCTGTGGCAGGGATTCTGCCAGCCAATTGAGTTTGGCACTCTCTTGCACGCCCGCGGCCTTGTCCAGCTTTACCAGGCGCGGGTCGATACAGGTCTGGCGCAGCTTCAGCAGCGCATCGAGGAATTCGATATGGCTTTTGCCCATGCCCTGGCGTGCCACCAGTTCTCGAATGCGTTTCTCCATGCTGATGCGCACACTTTCATATAGCGCCCGCTGTTTGCTGCCCAGCTCCACATACTGGATGGTTTCCGTTTTGGGCGGCAGTTCGGCAACTACTTCCGTCTTGGTGCGACGCAACATGAATGGCCGCACCTTGCGCGCGAGTTCCTGCTGGCGTTCCACATCCCCATGATTTTCAATCGGGGTGCGGTAGGCCTGGTTGAATGTCTTGCGGCCGCCCAGCAGCCCCGGCAGGGCAAAATCCATCAGCGACCAGAGTTCGCCGATGTGATTCTCCAGCGGTGTACCAGACAGGCACAGGCGGGTATCGCAGGGTATACGGCGCACATATTCGGCAATTTTTGTGGTGGGGTTTTTGATCGCCTGTGCTTCATCAAGCACCGCGAGGCTGAAGCTGGATTCTTTATAGTGTTCCCAGTCACGCACCAGCAGGGGGTAGGTGGTGATCACCAGGTCGCTGCTTTTGATTTCATCGAAGGCTGCGGCGCGATGCGGTCCGTGAATCAGGGTGACGTTTAAGTGGGGAGTGAATTGCGCGGCTTCATGCAGCCAGTTCCCGGTCAGGCTGGTGGGCGCGACAACCAGGGCGGGTTTCTCCAGCTGGCCGGTTTCCTTCATATGCTGAATCAGTGCGAGGGTCTGCAGTGTTTTGCCGAGTCCCATATCGTCCGCAAGAATACCGCCAAAGCCGTAGCGCTGCAGGAACACCAACCAGTTGAACCCCTCCTGCTGGTAAGGGCGAAGGGTGGCATTGAGCCCTTTCGGCAGTGGGATGTCCTCCAGTCCGGAATAGTCCCCCAGCTGTTCAATCATCTTGCGGGTGTCGGGGGCCTTGCGCTGGTCGAGCTCGGCTATCTCTGCAAACTGTGCGGCCTGGTACCCGGGTAACCGCACGGAGTTGCTGAGCTTTTTCTCTTTCAACAGGTCCAGCAGCAGGCCGTGGATACCTTGCAGCGGTTTGGTATTTACACTCACCCAGTCTCCGCCCACATTGATGGTGAGCTGGTCCGGCGCATCGTGCTCCAGCCAGTGCTCCACCACGTCGATGATGGGAACCTGGCAGCCGTCGTCCAGGGTCAGCTGCAGGTCGAATTCAAACCAGTGATCATCGCTATCCGCCAGCTGCACGGCAATATCCGCGTGATCCACTGCAAACTGGTAGCTGGGATCTTTGTTGATGACCCACCCCTGCTTTTCCAGCTCGGGTAGTGTTTCCTGCAGCAGGGTGTGCCAGCGCTGGGGGATGTCATCGGGCGCGCTCGGGTCGGGTAGCCACACTTCCTCCTGTCCGCCCAGTGCGTCGCGAATCAGGTACAGGTCCTGGGCGTGAATCTCATCGCAGTAGCGATGCTCTGCATCGACATTGCGGCGGATATGGTAGTAGGCGCCGTCGCGCTCCCGCGTGACTTCCGCTCCTTCGAAATGTCGGCTGTAGGGTGGTGCCAGGGCAAACCCCGCGTAGTCGAAATGCAGCTTCAGCGCGGGCAGTTTGTGCTGCTCGAGCTTGCAGCCCACCAGAGTGATATGGGGGGTACATGTGTCGATGTTGTAGAGCTTCGGTTCTACCGGCAACGGCAAGCGGGTGGCGGGAATACGCTGACGCAGCTGCACCGACATGATGCCCAGTTCATTTGCGGGCACCGCGGGCATGTTCAGCAGGTGCTGTAACTGCGCGCTGGGTAGTGGTGTGATGATGTCTCCAATCGCAGCGCTTTCCATCTCCAGGTAGCAGGGAGGGGTTACCGGGATCAGCTGCCACTGTTCAGCGGACTTCATACCCTCCAGGTTGGCGACCAGTTGTTGCGCATTGTTGTCCCGAGGCTGCCATTGCCAGCTGAGCCGCTTGCCCGCGGCCCGCTGCAGGGCGCAGTCGTCCAGATAAAAGCGCCCGCTATCGAGCAGCAGCATCAATGCCCGATGTCCCTGTTCTCCAAGCAATCCCAGGCGGCCGGCGGCGTTGATACGCGGCAGCAACTGCAGAATGGTGACATCTTCGTCCAGCAGGTGGCTGGGACGGTTCCAGCCCAGATTGACGGTGTCCGGAGCGAAGTGTCGCAGCTGGCTCCAGCTGTCATCTTTTTTCAGGTAGGCTTTTTTGGTGGCGAGACGAAGGCCCCCCTGCTCATCCTCTTCCAGAAAATACAGCAGATAGTGTCTGCCGTGCTCCAGTGGCGCCGGCTCCGTAGCGGGCGCCGTGGGCAATCGCGATAGCCACTGGTGCCAGGCAGCCTCGGCAGGCTGCGCTGTTTTTTTACTGGGGGTGGGAGAGGGCGCCGGAGATTCGGTTTCCTGTTGAGTCTCTTGTAGCAATGCCAGTGCGGTGGCAACCGCGTGTTTACAGTTGAGCCCAACGGGACAGGAGCAGAGTCCTACCAGACGGCCGCGATCCACATCCAGCTCTACCCGGTAGATGTAGCGCGCCGACCCTTTTACCCGCCCGTGATAGGTGCCTGATTCCTCATCGTAAAATGCCTCCACCACCCGCCCGCGGGCGAAGTATTCCTCGCCACCGGCGAAGGTGGTCTCGTCGACCATGCGGTGGATGCTGTTGAGGGTGAAGGTGATCAAATACGGCTCCCGGGCAGTTTTTACGGATGCGTCTGGGGTGCAAACCTTGCACTTTAGCACGAGATTGCGCGCTCGGCAGAGGGCAGGCCGCCAAGCTGGTACAGACGGAGCGTCACGACTTGGAGTAGCATGAGCGCCACGTAACGCGCGTATTATTTACCCTGTTCATACAGCGCCACCTGGCGGAGACAGCAGGGATAGCGAACCGGTATGGAGGGAGTTCATCGGTGATGTCCATTTCGACAATTCTTGGCCCAATACAATCAAAGATACCGTTCAGCACGGCAGTGCTAATCAGCCTGTCGCTGGCACTTGGCCTGGCGGGCTGCGAAAAAGAGGCCGCGAGAGCTCCGGCCGAACTCGAATCGAAAATAGAAACCCTGGAAATGCGTGCACCGGATTGCCTGTCTGCGGATGAGTGCACGCTGGTGAATATCCGGCGGGAAGTCTTTGCCGACCGCCCGGCGTTGAATGACGCCATCTATGAACAAATGCTGCAGCAGCTACAGGGGAATGGTGAGACCGCCGCTGAACCGCAGGACTCCCTGGAAAAGGTTGCGCAGAAATTTATCCAGGAGGCCGCCAGCGTTTCGGATATCTCTGCCGCCCAGTGGCGGCTGGATGGGGATGCGAAAAAGCTCGCCCGCTATGGCGACCTGCTGACCATCACCGTCAATACATACCTGTATACCGGTGGCGCGCACGGCATGCCCGTGGCGCGCTGGCTGAACTGGGATCTCACACAGGACAGGCAGCTTTCGCTCGCGGATGTGATCAAACCGGGGCAGGAAAAGGCATTCTGGAAACTGGCGGAAGAATCGCACCAGCAGTGGCTCGATACCCAGAACACCGACAAGGATTTTCGCCAGAACTGGCCATTTGCGCACAGCGATGACTTCAAGCTGGACCACGATGGTCTGGTGTTGTTGTATGGCGTTTATATCCTCGGCCCCTATTCCATGGGCGAGGTGAAATTAAGCGTGCCAAACGAAAAACTGAAGGGCGTTATACGCGACAAATATCTGTCGCAAGCGGGAAACCCCCGTGACTGATAGCAGTATCCAACCCAGCGACATCCCCCTGGAACTCAGCGAGCGTGAGCAGCGCGGTAATATCTGGCGGCTTGCCGTCGCCCAGGCACTGGCCGGAGCCAATTCCGTGGTGGTGTACGCCACCGGCGCAATTGTCGGCAGTACACTGGCGCCGACTCCGATACTGGCGACACTGCCGCTGTCGATATTCGTGGTGGGCATGGCCCTGTGCACGTTACCTGTAGGCGCCATTGCCGGGCGCTACGGCAGACGCACCGCGTTTCTGGCCGGTGCGGGCTGTGGCGTACTCGCCGGCCTGCTGGCCATGTACGCCTCGTTTACCAGTGATTTCTGGCTGTTTTGCCTGTCGACGTTTTTCGGCGGGGCTTACGCTGCGGTGGTGCTGTCGTTTCGCTTCGCCGCCGCTGATGGCGTCGCCCCCGCGCGCAAGGCGCGGGCACTGTCCATGGTTATGGCCGGCGGGGTTGCCGCCGGCGTTGTCGGCCCGCAACTGGTGACCTGGACCATGGACCTGTGGCCGCAGCAGTTGTTCGCCGTCACCTTCCTTGCTCAGGCCATCGTCGCTGCACTATCCGCGTTCATCCTGTTTGGCGTGCGCCTGCCTATACCCAGTGCGGCGCAAAAGCGCGGCGGACGCCCGCTCGCGGCCATCGCCCTGCAGCCGCGCTTTATTGCCGCCGCCACCTGCGGGGCGATCTCTTACACCCTGATGAACTTTCTGATGACCGCCGCCCCTCTGGCCATGCACATGCACGGTCACTCCACCGCATCGTCCAACCTCGGTCTGCAGTGGCATGTGATCGCCATGTTCGCGCCGAGCTTCTTCACCGGAAGAATCATCGCGCGCTTTGGCGCAGAGCGGGTGATGATTACAGGACTGGTATTGATCGGAATATCCGCTGCAGTCGGTCTCAGGGGAGCCGAGGTGGTGCACTTCTGGTGGACGCTGATTCTTCTCGGCCTGGGCTGGAACTTTGGTTTCCTCGGCGCTTCCGCGCTGGTGCTCGAGTGTCACACCGACGCCGAAAAAACGCGTGTGCAGTCCCTCAACGACTTCATCGTATTTGGCCTGATGGCCCTGGGCTCTTTTGCTTCCGGCGGAATCCTGGGTGTCTACGGCTGGAATACCGTGCTGTGGGTATCTTTCCCGCCCCTTGCAATAACGGTGTTAGCGCTGGTTGTTCTGCAGTTCCGGGAAAAGCCTGTGAATGCGGAAGCGGTCGAGCAGTGACGAGTGAGCGAGTGAATTGGATGGGGGTGACCGCTGCGTCATTGTGAGAGGGGCTGCCAAGTCAACCTGTCATGCCTAGCCATCATACCAATTATTCTTGCCTGTAAGACCAGTCATGGTAACATCTAAACACCAGTACTTGGCCCATTTAGTCATCGTCTGAACCGGCCAAGTTTTTCGAGTTTGAGATCGGGTTGCGTTAGATGAAAACTGAATTTGTGACCAGCGGCCGTCGTATATACCAGCAAGTGGTAGAGAAGATGCTCAAGCTTCTCGATAGCGGCGAGTACCCACCTGGAGTGCGCTTGCCATCTGAGCGTGAGCTGTCCGAAATGTTCGACGTAAGTCGTCCAAGTATCCGGGAAGCTATTATTGCACTTGAGGTCATGGGGCGCGTTGCTGTGCGCACCGGTTCTGGTGTTTACGTCATTGAGCCTGTCAGTGTATTTGCCGACAGCAAGGAGTTCAGTCCGTTTGAGCTGACTGAGGCTCGGGTTCTGGTAGAAGGCGAGGCGGCCGCCCTGGCGGCAACCATGATTACTGAAGAGCAACTGGAAGACTTGCGCAGTGCCTACAGAGATATGGTACGTGAGAATGAAGAAGGCAATCTGACCTCCGAGCGCGCGGACCGTAAATTCCATGAGGTGATCTCCCGCGCGACCCAGAATCGCGTACTGGTCAGTACCATCAACAAGTTGTGGGATATCCAGGGGCAGTCACCTGATATCCAATCGGTTCACAAGTCCGTGTGTAAGAAAGACGGCCAAAAGCGACTTGCGGAGCACAAGGCCATTCTTCAGGCACTGGAAAGTGGCGATGCCTGTGCCGCGCGCAAGGCGATGCGGATGCACTTCAGCCGTTCCCTGAATGCGCTGCACGATGCCTCAGAAGCAAAAGCCGTGGAGGTGGTGCGTCGGGAAGTGTCAGAGCGGCGCAAACGCTTTTCCATTGACCGCCTGGGTGAAACCACCGGGTTCTAATCGCGTCCAAAAAATCGATTCTGTAAAAAGGCCATACCGATACGACGGTATGGCCTTTTTTTGTATGAAAGAGCCTGGTAATACTCGGACATAAAAAAGCCCGCACTGGGCGGGCAAATAAATTCCGACAGGCGGCACCCTGTCAGATGGAGAAGAGACAACCAATCAAACAAACTGAAGAGCCTGCAACCCTATTTCGAAGGATGGATTGCAAGCTCCTATATGCCTTGGATAGCGCTTAGAACTTGGCTTTCAAACCAAGGAATACTCGCGGTCCGTAGCTATTCAACTCACCCAGGTTGTCGCGGGTGTAGAAGTACTGCTTTTTCGGCTCATCAAACAGGTTGATGGCTTCAAGGCTGACTCTCACATTATCGCTGACACGGTAAGAAGCTTTCATTTCCCACACGCCGACATCACCGACATAACGCAGACGGGTGCCATTGCTGGTGTAGGGCTGGAAGTACTCGCTGCGATACTTGTAGATCAGGCTAGTATCGAGATCACCGATCTGATAGTACAGCTGGCCGGAGAAAACATTCTCGGAGAAGCCGGGAATATTACCGGGAGCGATGATGCCGATGTTCTCAGAAACTACTTCACCGGCTTCATTCAATACAACCGAGTCGCCGTACAGGCTGTCCTCAAATTCAAAGTCAGAGTCGGCATAGTTGTAGCTGGCCTTCGCGCCCAGTCCGCTCAGGTAGCCCGGCAGATAAGAGAAGCGATGGGTTGCAGTCATTTCGAAACCGGTCAGCGCACTGGTGTCTTCATCGGTACGCGTGATATTGAACTGCGCCGGGATGGTCTGGCCATCAACCTCGAAAGTTTCGGTAACCTGCGCGGTTTCGAATCCACCCTGGAACCGTTTGTGGTAAACGCCAAATGCGAGCATGGTGTCGTCGTTCGGGTACCACTCGATTGCAGTGTCGAAATTCCATGAGGTCAGCGGCTTCATGTTCGGATTGCCATCGCCGCTAACACCATCCAGCAGGTCGGCAACATCGACGATGTCGTCCGACCCGTTAGTGTCGAATGCGCGCTTGTAGCCGAGGTCGGCGGGATCCGGACGGGACAGACCGCGATAAACAGCACCGCGAACCAGCAAATCATCTCTGACATCGGCTACCAGGTTGAAGCTCGGTAAGAACTCGGTGTAATCACCACCGGCGCTCACTCGTTCGAGATCAGCACCTTCAACTTCTTCCATGGCGTAGGTGCCATCAGAATTGGTGATGATAGTGTAGGGAGTGCGGTAACCGACAGACTCCACTTCAGTCTGCACCACGCGTACGCCAACATTGCCATGCACCGGGGTGCCCGCGAGTGAGCTAAAGAAGTCCGCCATCACATAGGCGGCGGTGGTGGTTTCAGTCACGTCGGTGAGATTGGCACTTTTCTCGTCCAGTTCCGGGTAGGCAAAGCTTTCACCCAGATGATTGAGGACCATGTCCGCAACACAATTGGTATCGAAAGTGGCCCACTCACTGGTGCGACCGATGACGTTACCGTTCTCATCCACGGTGGTTATGAGGCTGCCATCGCTCTCCGCGTTCATGAAATCGCTTTCCGGGAAGGCGATTGCACAGGCTTCGTTGATTGCCAGTAGCGCAGCTTCGCTCTCGTCGTCACCGCGATCGATTTCGTAGGTGTCGCGGGCGCTACCCAGGTCTACATATTCCTGTTCCGAGAAGCGGAGACCACCGCGAACCGCAGTAATGAAGTTGCCATCCAGGCGCAGATCGAAGTCGGTGCGGAAAGCTTCGTTACTGTTGCGCCGGTCGACATCGTTATCGACGCGAATGCGGTATTCGTCAGAGAACAGGCTGTGGTCGTTTACGTCAAAATCAGTAATGGTGTACTGACGGATCTCGGAGTCCATATCCCAGTAAACGAGTGGACGGTATCCAGCAGCTGTGGAATCCCCGAAGATGTTGCTGTTGTCGGACTGAGTGCGCAGCAGTATCTGCTTTTCGTCACGGGTCGTCTCAGAGAATGAGTAGTCCGCGGATACAGTCAGGTTGTCAGTGAAATCGTAAGATACGTTAAGCCCGTAACCCAGGTAATCCTCTGTACGCGCGTAGGTTTCACTGTTGGATTCGATCGCGGTTTCACCTGCCCACTCGAGAACGGTGCCGGTATCTGTAAATACGAGGTTCTCGGCAGTAACTCCGGGAGTTGTACGCTTCTGGTTTGCAAAGTTCAGGTCATGGCGCTGTTCAGACTGAACACGCTCTGACTGCTGCAGGTCGAAGTTGATATCGGTCTTGTCATTGGGCTGGAACTGCAGAGCAACAAATACAGCATCGCGCTCGTCCGAGGTGTCGTTCTGGCGGTAGCCGTTGGAGCTTGGTGCGAACGCATACCGGGTGCCGTCACTTTCAGCCTTGCCTGTTTCTGGATCTACAGCGGTCTGGTAACCCTGATTGCTGGAGCCATCGATTTGATCTTCACAGTCACCGGCAGAGGCACGGAAGAAGCCTTCGTTGGTGTTGTTCGGATCATAAAGACACGCAAAGCGGGATGAGCCGCTAGGGCTGGAAGAGCGCATCTCGGATTCTGGCTGGGAGATGTCGCTCTTCTCGAAGCCGAGAGAAACACCGAATGCCATGCCGTTATCGAACTCGAACTGGTCTACATAGCTGGCGCTGCCACGGAAGCCCATATCTCCGGCCATTGGGTCATCCAGGTTGGCCTGGTTCGGGTTGATATTGGCCTTGGCATCAATCTGGAAGCGCTGCTCGCCGTATTCCAGCGGCTTCAGTGTTTCCAATGCGATCAGGCCTGCAACGCCGCCTTCAATCAGGCTGGCATCCTGGGTCTTGTAAATTGCGATCTTATTCATCAGCTCGGATGGAAACTGGGAGAAGTTCACCGAGCGGTCACCACTGCCATTGGAAGCTGCACGACCATTAATCGTCGTCGCGCTCAGGTAAGGGCCCATGCCACGGATGGAAATTTCGGTGGCACCGCCGTTTTCACGGTGGGAGGAAGCGCCGGTTACGTTTTCCAGTGCTTCACCGATCGACAGAGCGGGAAGGTCACCGATCTCGTTGGCGGACATGCCGTCTACAATCGTGGTGGAGTTACGCTTGATATCAATCGTGGTTTGGATGGTGGCGCGAGTGCCGGTTACGACAACCTCTTCGAGCGCCTGGTCGGATTCTGCGGTCGCTGATTCCTGTGCATGGGCCATACCCATATAGGACGCAGCGGCCACTGCGGTCACCAGGATGGACTTCTTAAAGCATTTCCCGGAAAAGCTTTCTTCTTTAGCCATTACATCTCTCTCGTCTTTATTATTATCACGCATGATTACCCCCAAGGATGTCTGCGCTAGTTGATAGTAACAAGGGCACCCTTTATTGGCGCCTTCTTCATCGCTCATATCGCGGAATTTTTTATAAGCCTTTTGACCGGTGACAACCGCTTTTGGTCGACCACCCACGATCTCGCCAGCACAAACTCTCACCAGTCTGCAAGGCAGTCAACCAATTTTAAGGAAAAGTTCACATTTTGGACTGACCCCTGCCTGTTTTTTGTGCGTTAAAGTGGAGGTTTTCGGGCGCCGCACCAAATCGGAACAAGGTTTCTCGCATAACTGGTTAGCTTGATTGGTTGACAATTATTTTTGACCAATTTAGTCTGGCCCCATAATAACTCCGGTGTTCCATTTGGTGCCCCGCTGTGGTGCAAGCGTGAGACGGGCGCACGGGCAGGTAATCCGGAATAACGAAAACCCAGAAAAAAGATTCAGGTGATCATGAGAGCTTCAGGAATCAAGCCACTGCTGGCCGCCACGCTGCTTACCTTCGGGCAAGCATCCCTGTTCTGTGTTCAGGCTTCTGCTGAGGAGTACCTGGTACACGACCAGGAGGAGTACGCGAAGGTAGCCAAGAATCTTGAAGCTGGCGATAGCGTGGTGCTCGCAAATGGCATCTGGAAGAATTTTGAAATTCTGTTCACCGGAAATGGTGAAAAAGGGAACCCGATTACGCTCACATCGCAAGAAAAGGGCAAGGTAGTTCTCAGCGGGCAGTCCAATCTGCGTCTGGCAGGGGAGTATCTGGTGGTGTCCGGCCTCGTATTTAAGGATGGATACACCCCGAGCAGTGAGGTGGTTGCCTTCCGGCGCAACAAGGAGCATCTGGCCAACCATTCACGTGTGACCGAAATTGTGATTGAAGACTTCAGTAAGCCGGAGCGCATGGATTCTGATTACTGGGTCGGTATCTACGGTAAGAACAATCGCTTCGACCACAGTCATCTTGCCGGCAAGCGCAATAAGGGCGTGACCATGGCGGTGCGCCTGAATAGCGAAGACAGCCAGGAAAACCGTCACCGTATCGATCACAACTATTTTGGTCCGCGCCCGGTGCTTGGTTCCAATGGTGGCGAGACTCTGCGCATTGGCACCAGCCACTACTCCCTGACTGATTCTCTGACAGTGGTCGAGAATAATTTCTTCGACCGTTGTGACGGAGAGGTGGAAATCATCTCCGTCAAGTCTGGCAAAAATATTCTGCGTAACAACACCTTCTTTGAGTCCCGTGGCACCCTGACCATGCGTCACGGTAACGGCAACCTGATAGAAGGCAACGTGTTCCTGGGTAACGGTGTGGATCACACCGGTGGTATTCGCGTGATCAATGCGGACCAGGTAATTCGCAACAATTATCTCGAAGGTCTCACAGGCTACCGGTTTGGGAGTGGGTTCACCGTGATGAACGGTGTTCCCAATTCTCCCATCAATCGCTATCACCAGGTGGTGAACGCGCAGATTGAGAACAACAGCTTTATCAATGTGGAGCATATACACCTGGCCGCCGGCAGTGACCAGGAACGCACTGCGGTACCGCAAGACTCCACTATTGCCGACAATATTTTTTATACCGAGAGCGGCAAGTCGCCATTTTCCGTATTCGACGATATTTCCGGTATTACCTTTGCCAACAATATTTCCAACGGGTTTGTGGACAAGAAAATCCACGAAGGTATTGATCGGGGTGTTGGCAAACTGAAGCGCGCCGACAATGGTCTGCTCTATCCAGCCAGCAAATCAGCGGCAGACAAGGGCGCTAGCAAAGACCTGGTGGTCACCACCCGGGAAATGACCGGTGCCTCCTGGTATCCGAAGTCCGAACCGGTTACCCCGTTTGATAGTGGTAAAACCGTCCGGGTGCGACCCGGTGAGAATGCCTTGTTCGATGCCATCGCCAGCGCGGCCGATGGCGATACTCTTGTGCTCGAAAGCGGCGTCTACAGCGCAACCAAGCGCCTGGATATCAACAAGACTCTGACCATCAGGGCGAAAAAGCAGGGCAAGGTTACCCTGACCAGTGGACGTCCAGTGATGTTTGAAATCCAGGACGGCGGCAGCCTGTCTCTGGATGGTCTGGTCATCAGCGGGGCCAACAGCCCGGACAATGCGGGTAATATCCTGATCCGTACCGCGGTGTGGGGCATGCTGAAGAACTACCGCTTTTCCATGACCAATAGTCGCGTGGAAAATCTGGATATCAACCACTCATACCATTTTTTCGACTCGGGCCTGCGCGCCTTTGCCGATACCATCACCCTGGCCAACAACCAGTTTGAAAACATCTCCGGCGACCTGCTCAAACTCAACAAAGAGACCGATGACCTCGGTATTTACAACGCGGAATATGTGATCGTTACCGGAAATACGATCAAAAACGTGCGGGGCGCGTTGATTGACCTGTACCGCGGCGGCACCGACGAAAGCACGTTCGGGCCGCATATCGATTTCAGCGACAACACCGTTACCAGTTCCGGCCAGGGCAAACGCAACAAGGCGCAGGCGCTGATCAAGCTGCATGGCACCCAGGTGGCTGATATCCATGCAAACCGTATTGAAGACAGTGCGGGCATCGTGGTGGAGCACACCGTGGGTGAGCCGGTAACGCATATTGCCAATAACCAGTTCTTCAATGCGTCCTTGCCTGAAATAACAGAGCTAGTGGCGAAAGGTCCGCACACGGCAGTGCTCGCCAACAATGAAGTCAAGAACTAATTAAAAAGAAGAAGTAAATCCATGTTTGGCCATTCTGTTTTTAATCAGCAAAAGATATTCGCCGCCGGCGTCGCGCTCGCCGCGGGGGTGTCTGCCGCAGTTCTTGCGATGAATCCCCTGGTCGCATTTGCGGCAGATCACCCCAACCTGGTGATCAACGCTGCAGATGTAGATGCCATGCAGGGCGCGGTTGAGAAGCCTGGTCGTTTTCGCGAAGCCTTCCTTGCTACTCAGTCGGCGGTTAATCGTGCACTGGAGGCACCGCTGGCGGTGCCGGTCCCGGCTGACGCGGGCGGTGGTTATACCCACGAGCAGCACAAGAAGAATTACCAGCTGATGTACAACGCCGGCGTGCTGTATCAGATCACCGAGGATCCGAAGTATGCGGAACGCGTACGGGATATGTTACTGGCTTACGCTGAGCTGTACCCAAACCTGCCCTTGCACCCCAAGCGCCGTGCGGGGGCGACCAATCCGGGTAAGCTATTCTGGCAGAGCCTGAATGAAGCCGTATGGCTGGTTTACACCATTCAGGCCTACGACTTGATTCGTTCTTCTCTTTCTGATGCGGAAGCGAAAAAGATCGAGCAGGGTGCACTGCGTCCCGTGGCCAGGTTTCTTTCAGTAGATTCACCGAAAACTTTCAATAAGGTGCACAACCACGGTACCTGGCTGACCGCTGGCGTCGGTATGGCCGGTTATGTGCTGGATGAGCAGGAGTGGGTTGAGCAGGCGCTGTTGGACCTGGAGAAGTCTGGCAAGGGCGGCTTTCTTCGCCAGCTAAGCACCCTGTTTTCACCGGACGGTTACTATAACGAAGGGCCCTACTATCAGCGCTACGCACTGATGCCGTTCGTGACCTTTGCCAAGGCAATCGAAAATAATGAGCCAGAGCGGCGCATTTTCGAATACCGTGACGGTATCGTGCTGAAAGCCATCGATACCACCATCCAGCTAAGCTACAACAACCTGTTCTTCCCGATTAACGATGCGATCAAGAGTAAGGGGATCGATACTTCGGAGCTGGTGCTCGGTGTGACCATTGCTTTTGGCGAGTCCGGTAATCCGCAGCTGCTCGATATTGCCGCCCGGCAGGATCAGATTCTACTTTCCGGTGATGGTCTCAAAGTTGCCCAGGCGCTGGATGCCGGCGAGCAGCAGCCCTATGAATTCAAGTCATTCGCCTTCCGCGATGGAAAAAACGGTGATGAAGGCGCGCTGGTCGTACTGCGCCAGCAGGCCGATGGTGATCAGGCGTTGGTTTTCAAGCCTGCCGCACAAGGCATGGGGCATGGTCACTTCGACAAGCTTACGTGGCAGTTTTACGACCGCGGAGCAGAAATTGTTACGGACTATGGTGCCGCGCGCTTCCTGAATGTGGAGGCCAAGAACGGCGGTCGCTATCTGAAAGAAAACGAAACCTGGGCCAAGCAGACCGTGGCCCACAATACGGTTGTGATCGGCGAAACTTCACACTTCGACAACAACCTGAAAGTGGCCAACCAGAATCATCCGGATCTGCTGTTCTTCCAGGCGGATGATCAGGTCAAGATCAGCTCTGCCGAAATTGACTCGGCCTACCCGGGCGTGAGGCTTAAGCGCACTCTGGCGTTAGTGAATGATCCGCAAAGTGGCAGTGCCTTCGCCATCGACTTGTTTAATGTTGAATCCAAGAAGCAATCTCAGTTTGATCTGCCGTTGCACTATAACGGTCAGCTGGTGGACACCAATTTCAAGCTACAGGGCTACACCGATAGCCTGAAAGCGCTGGGTGCTGATAACGGTTATCAGCATCTTTGGTTGAAAGCCCGCGGCAAACCGGAATCCGGCCTTGCGCAGATAACCTGGCTGAACGACAACGGCCGGTTCTACACCCTGTCCAGTCTGGTCGATGGTGAAACTGAGCTGCTGTTTACCGAACTTGGAGCCAATGACCCGGACTTCAACCTGCGCTCCGAAAGAAGCTTTATTGCCCGTCGTGACAATACCCGTTCGCACACTTTCCTGAGCGTGCTTGAGCCCCACGGTGAGTACAACCCATCCCGGGAATACACAGTGAGAGCGGAAAGCCGGGTAAAGGCATTGGCACACCTGCGCAGCGGAGCTCTTGAGCTGATTGTGATCAGCACCCAAGAGGGTACTACGCAGTTACTGGCGTATAACCGCGATAGTGATATCGCGCCAGATATCAAGAACACCTTTGAGTTTCGTGGCAGTGAATACAGATTCACCGGCCGCGCCAGGCTCTTTCAGATTAAAAATTGAATAAGACGGAAAGGTTATGCCCGCAACTGATGCATTTGTTCAGGCCCAGGATGTTGACGTCGAAGATCTCGGCGGCGGTATCAAGCGACAGATTCTCGGCCACGACGACAATTTGATGATTGTTCGCGTTTGGTTTGAGGAAGGCAGTATCGGCTATGTTCACAAACACCCGCACACCCAGGTGAGCTACGTGGAAAGTGGCGAGTTCGAGGTGCAGGTAGATGGCCGCACAAAACTGCTGAAAGCTGGCGACAGCTTCTATATTGCGCCCCATCTGGAACATGGTGCTGTGTGTAAAAAGGCCGGAGTGCTGCTCGATACTTTCAGCCCCTACCGGGAAGACTTTCTGGGTAGTTAAACAGGACAATAATAATGAAGAACTTACGCTGGACTATTGTGTCCCTGGTGGCCCTGGCCACCATCATCAACTACATCGACCGAACCGCGCTGTCGGTAATGTGGCCGGGTATCGCTGATGATCTGGGGATGGACAGTCACGATTACGCCAACATTATGAGTGTATTCCTGATCGCTTACGCTATCGGTCAGGCAGTTTTTGGGCGCGTATTCGACGCAATCGGCACGCGTCTCGGATTTATGTTGTCGATTGTGGTTTGGTCCATTTCCATCGCGCTGCACGCACTGGCCAGTTCGGTAACGTCGTTCAGTATTTTTCGTACCCTGTTGGGCTTTGGTGAGGCGGGCAACTGGCCTGGTGCAACCAAGGCCAATGCGGAGTGGTTCCCGGCGAAGGAGCGCGCTCTGGCCCAGGGGATCTTCGGCGCAGGTGCGTCTGCGGGCAGTATTATCGCGCCACCTCTTGTGGCATTCCTGTATGCGTTCCTGGGTTGGCAGGCAACCTTTGTTGTGGTCGCGCTGCTGGGTTTTATCTGGCTGGTGCCATGGTTGATCATTTACAAGAGCGGTCCCGACGCCCACCCGTGGATTACAGCGGAAGAGCGCGAACTGATTCTCTCTGGGCAGATTACCGCGGAAGAAAACGAAGACGAGTATGTTCCGACGTTGCGCGAGCTGCTGTCTCACCGCCAAAGCTGGAGCGTAATCTCTGCAAGGTTCTTTATCGAACCGATCTGGTGGTTGTTTGTAGCATGGCTGCCGCTCTACCTGAACGACAAGTTTGGCTTTGACGTGAAGGCAATCGGTGCTTCTGCATGGATTCCTTACTGCGGCGCGGCAGCCGGTGCGCTATTCGGCGGCTGGTTGTCCGGTAAGCTGATGAGCAGTGGCTGGAGTGTGAACAAGGCCCGTAAGTTTGCGGTGCTGTTTGGCGGCTGCTGTATGCTCCCCGCCCTGCTCGCTACAACGGTAGCAGCAACACCTGCTACAGCGTTGGCCCTGATTACCGTCATCCTGTTCGGCTTCCAGGCCGCTATCAACAATATCCAGACGCTGCCCAGTGACTATTTCTCTGGCAAGAGTGTTGCCAGCCTCGCCGGTATCAGTGGCGCCGTTGGTGTAATCAGTGTGATTACTGCGATTCAGTTGGTGCCGATTATCACCAACGATGGCACCTATTACCCGCCATTCTTCATTCTCGGTGCTTCTTTGGTCCCGCTGATGTTGATTTCGGTTCTGTTTGTTGGGGGACGTATCAAGCCAGTGCGTAGCAAACAGGAAAAAAAAACACTCGCTGAAGCAGCGAACTAAATCAAGCTTGAAATATCTTCGATAAAAATCGGAACACACAATTACAGTTAGGAGTAGGTATGAAACTTCAAGGTAAAGTAGCCATCGTCAGCGGTGGGGCGCGGGATATCGGAAAAGCGGTATCCCTGAAGCTGGCGGCGGAAGGTGCAAAGGTGGTAGTAAACTACTTCAGCAATGCGCAGACTGCAGAAGAAACCCTGGCCGAGATCAAAGCGGCCGGTGGCGAAGCGATCATCGCCAAGGGCGATATGACCAAGCAAGCAGACGTGGCCAGCGTCGTTGCCGCGGCGCAAGCAGCTTACGGCAAAACCATTGATATCCTGGTAAATGTCGCCGGCGGTCTGGTAGAGCGTAAAACCATCGAAGAAATGGACGAGGATTTCTTCAATAAAGTCATCTCGCTTAACCTGAACAGCACCTTCCTGCTGACCAAAGCGGTTGTTCCGCATATGGATGGCGGTGCTATTGTAAACCTCGCTTCCCAGGCGGGCCGCGATGGTGGTGGCCCGGGTGCTTCTGCTTATGCGACTTCGAAAGGTGCGGTAATGACCTTTACCCGAGCCATGGCAAAAGAGCTGGGTCCGAAAAACATTCGTGTCAACTCGCTGTGTCCGGGCATGATCAGTACGACCTTTCACGACACCTTCACCAAAGATACCGTGCGCGAAAATGTTGCCAATGCGACGCCGCTGAAGCGCGAAGGTAAGGCTCCGGAAGTAGCTGATGCGGTGGCTTATCTGGCCTCTGAGGAAGCTTCCTTCATCACCGGAACCAATATCGATATCAATGGTGGCCTGTTCTTCTCCTGATTTCGAGGAGTGACCGGCGCGAGTATTACCTGAGGTAGAAGGCGGATCCCATCATGGAAAAGCGCATCGCAATTATCGGCGAGTGTATGCTGGAAATGAACCTGGAGGACGACTGTCGCAGTCATCACAGTGAGCCCTGCTTGGCAGCGGGGTTGTCTTTCGGGGGGGATACCCTGAATACCGCGCTTTACATGGCGCGGTTGGGCGCGGCTGTCGAATATGTTACCGCGCTGGGGGACGATCATCTGAGTGATTGGATGATCCGCCAGTGGCGGGCCGAGGGAATCGGGTGTGATCTGGTGAAACGCGAGGCAAATGCAACGCCCGGGCTGTACCTGATTGAAACCGATGGCGACGGTGAGCGCACTTTCCATTACTGGCGAGATCGATCTCCTGCCCGGCGTCTTCTGGATAACCCTAAAGCAGCTCGTGATGTATTCTCGCAATTGAGGCAGGTTTCAGCGATTTATCTTTCTGGTATTTCGCTGGCGATATTGTCGCCGTATGCACGGGAATGTCTGTTCGATTTTCTGGCAGAGTATCGCCAGGAAGGGGGCAAAATCATTTTTGATGGCAACTATCGCCCGCGGTTGTGGGGGAGTGAAATGCTCACCCGAAAAGCCTATGAGAAAATATACCGGCTCTCAGATATTGCCCTTCCCACGCTGGAAGACGAGCAAGCTTTGTTTGGCAGCGATAGCGCGAGTGCAGAACAGGTGCTCGAGCGTCTGCAAAACTGGGGCGTTGCCGAAATAGTGTTGAAGATGGGGCCCGATGGCTGTCTGGTTGCCGCCAACCGCACCGGAGCCAAGCAGGTGCCGTCAAACAAGGTGATGCCGGTAGATACCACTGCCGCGGGCGATTCGTTTAATGCCGGCTACTTGGCGGCGCGCCTTGCTGGTAAATCCATTGAGCAGTCTGCGGAAAGCGGCCATCGCCTGGCGTCTACTGTTATCCAGTATCGCGGTGCCGTCATTCCCGTATCGGCAATGCCCGACATGTCAGCCATGTAAATATCAGAGCTCGTTTCAAGAAAATACACTGTGTGCAGGTTTATCTTGCGCACAGCCTTTTTATTCTCTTTTCGTGCAGCACTGCTGTTCTTTTTATTCTCCCGTCCAACGTTTTCGTCAGTTTGCTGGCGCGAGTCTCGCTTGACGCCAAGTCTTCCAGATCCAGATTCACGTTTATTTTTTTGCCGGTGATGCATGTTGCCTGCGCGGGTCTGTATTGCGCTTTTTCGTCCTCTGGATATTACCAATCTGTATTACCAATATATGGTTTTCGTGGATTCCAGAAGTTAGAAGCTACCAGGTTAAAAAAAGCGCCAAAAAATTCATTTAGATATTTCCTTATATAACAACGGGTTACGGAAAAAATTCTTAACCCGTCTTACCAATTGGGCTACCAAGCTCGTTGACAGATTTTTCGCAATTGGTTTAACTCCACCCGATAGACGCCTATAAAAATAAATTTTTCTTACGATGAGAGGAAAACGTCGATGAATAACCATAAGAAGTTCGATAAGCAGAGCGCGCTGAAAGACCTCAGCCTGCTGATGCTTTCCGCCTCCACCATGGCATTTGCCCCCATGGTTTTTTCACAGGGAGAAGACGCTGCCGCGCTGGAAGAGGTAAGCGTCACCGGTATCCGCGCCAGTCTGGAGGCCGCAGCCGATGCCAAGCGCGATGATGCGCGTGTTGTTGACGCGGTGGTGGCGGAAGACATCGGCAAGCTGCCCGACAACAACATCGCAGAAGCGCTGCAGCGTGTTACCGGAGTTTCCATCAATCGCGAATTTGGTGTGGGTTCCGAGGTCTCGATTCGGGGCCTCCCGCAAAACAGGGTCGAAGTCAACGGTCGCTCCGTACTCGGCGATAGCCGTAGCGGAATCGACTTCCAGGATTTTCCCGCCGCCTTTCTGCAGAAAGTGGAAGTGATCAAGTCGCCAACCCCGGAAATGACCGAAGGCGCGCTCGGTGGCACCATCAGCCTGAAGATGGCGCGCCCGCTGGATTTGAATGCGCCCCTGGCAGCTATCTCTGTTCAGGGTGAGTACGCGGACAAGGCGGATAATTGGGCACCGATCATCAGTTCCGGTGTGGGCAATACCTGGGATCTGGGCGAGGCTGGCACCTTCGGTGCCATCGCGTCACTGGCATACCAGGACCGCACGCTGCGCCGCGACGAATCTCTGGTCCAGCTACAAGTGGGCGAGGTCGATTTCAATGGCGATGGCGTTATCAACGCTGCGGACGCGGCGAAAAACACCCCGAGCGGTGCGTACGTTTACGGTCGCGAGCACACCTTCAATCCGCGTACCGAAGAGCGGGAACGCACTGCGCTGAATCTTTCCTTCCAGTGGGCGCCGGCTTCCGAACAGGGGCAGTTTTACCTGGACTTGAACGCAGTGGAGCGCGACGGCGCACAGGAAACCTTTTCACTGCTGCATATCCTCGATGATCCGACCGTGATCCCAGGGCAAACCTACGAGGACGGAAACGGCCAGCTGCAGAACTTCATGTATGACGAGGTCCAGCCCTTGCTGACCACCGGCTCGAGCTTCCGCACCAGTGACTCCTACAGTCACGCATTTGGTGGTGAGTGGAACTTCACTGAACAACTGAGCGTTAGCGGTGAGTACTCCACCGCCAAGTCTGACAGCTATACCCCCTTCTCCGAATTCCGCTTTCGCGGTATTGATCGCTCGATCGAAGGGCAGGGCGCTGATGGAGAAAACAAGTGGTTGATTCCGGTTACCTTCGAGAACAGTAATAACAGCGCTCCGGTTATTGATTTTGCAGACGGATATGTATTTACCGATCAGCAGAACCAGGCCTTCCGTCGCTACGAGGATACCCGTAACTACGTTACCAACCAGGAGGACGCGTTCCGTTTCGACCTGGAGTACGCTGAACCCTTCGGTTTGAACTGGGTGTCGGCAGTCAAGACGGGTGTGCGTGTGACCGCGCGCGATTATGAACAGAGCCGCGAGCAGTTCCGCATCACCAACATTTTCAAGAATCTTGAGGACGCCGACGGAAATCCGGACATTATCTGGATGGAAGACATTGTGGCCCAGTTCCCCCAGGCCATGACCAACTACGACTTCACCGGTGATGCGTTCGAGCACACAGGTCGTAGCGGCGCCTACGATCTGGCGAAATTTACCGCATACGATGCGCGCCTGCTGCAGAACCAGCAGGCGACCTTCGATATCGTCAAGCAGCTGCTGGCCGGTACCAATATGGAAATCACCGGTAGTCTCGCGGACAATCTCGAGTACCAGGAAGGTGGTTACTCCGAAGTGAATGAGGACACCTCGGCTGTGTACATACAGGCCAACCTGGACTTCGGCGACGTACGTGCTGTTGTCGGTGGTCGCTACGTATCGACCGACATCACGTCAAAGGCTTACCAGGAAGGTGAAATTGTCTCCGACGGCGCCAGCTACAATGACTTCCTGCCCAGCCTGAATGTGACCTGGGACCTGAGTGAAGACACCCTGATGCGGTTTGCCGCGGCCAAGGTTATGCGCCGCGCGGACTTCAACGAGCTGAGCCCCGCGTACGAGTTCCGCGACGCCTACATCGCTGCCAGTCGTGGTAACCCTGAGCTCGAGCCGTACCGTGCCACCCAGTTCGATATCGCGGCGGAGCATTACTGGGATAGCAATATGGTTTCTGCGACCCTGTTCTACAAGGACGTGGAATCCTTCCTGACCCGCACCTACGAATGTAAGAACCTGCCCGAAGTAGTCAGCACCCTGACCAACGTTTCCGACTACGACAAAATCTGTCTGTGGCAGGCGGATGGTATCCAGTATGCCAACGCCAGCACACCGACTTCACAGATGGGCATCCTCACCGATTTCATCACCAATGGTGAAAATGGCAAGATTCAGGGGCTGGAGCTGGGTTACCAGCAGGCGTTCGACTTCCTGCCCGGTCGCTGGTCTGGCCTCGGCATGAGCGCCAACTACACCTACGCAGATAGCGAAGATCCGAACGGCGTACCGCTGACGGATATTTCCGAAAATACCTTCAATACACAGTTTTACTACGAGTACGAAGGCTTCGGAATCCGTCTGGCATACACCTACCGCGATCGCTTCCTGGATGAAGGTCAGACCAAGCGTGTGCTGCCACTCGGTGAGCTTGTGATCCCAGGTGCGACCGTTGATGACGACCCTACGCTCGGTAACGACTACCGCGAAGACCTGTCGCAACTCGACCTCTCTGCCAGCTACGACGTGACCGATGACATCACTGTCATCGCCAATGTCACCAACCTGACTGCAGAACCCACCATCAATACCGGTGCCAATGGTACGGCCTTCCAGATAATGGAAACCGATCGCCGCTACGTACTGGGTATTCGTGCCAAGTTCTAATTGGTCATAGTGACCGGAGGCGCTCCGCTACCGGTCACCTTCTGCAAAAGCAGAATCTTCGGTGCAGCACGAGATAGCCTTCCGATGTTGCGGCGGCTTCATCGTGGTTGTCTATCTGTAGAGAAACCGCAGCAGCCAGTAATCGCTGTAATTATCCACACCCTACAAAAAAATAATGAGGGTCCAATGAAAGCTAAATCCTTGGCGATGAAAATCAGTTGTGTAATGGCGTTGTCAGCCTGTATGGCTACAGCCAGCGCATCCATACAAAATCCCGGTTTCGAAAGCGACTGGGACAGCTGGAATGATACCGATCCGTCGGCCATTTCTGGCGTTGCCTATAGCGGCGGCAAGTCTGCGAAAATTTCCGGTAGCGGCGGTAAGCTGGAGCAGCTGGTTTATGTGAGCAGTAATACCAATTATCGGCTAAGCGCATATGTGCACGGTGCCGGTACCGTAGGTGCGAAGGTGAATGGCAGTACCTTCGATAGCAGTGCTGACAGTTCAGACTGGCAACAGGTTTCTGTCGAGTTCAATTCCGGTAGCGCGAGCAGCATTACGGTATTCGGTACCTACAATGGTGGTGAGGGCCGATTCGATAGTTTTGCACTGGAAAACCTCGGCTCTGGATCTGGGTCCAGCGGTGGTAGCGGTTCATCTAGTTCGGGCGGCGGTTGTACATCTGGCAGCAACCTGACTGTGTCAGCGGCCTCTGACGACGGCACTAACGACGGGCACGGTCCGGGCAACGTACTCGACGGAAGCCTTGCTGATGAATCCCGTTGGTCGTCCCTGGGGATCAAGTGGATCACCCTGGACCTTGGCAGTGTACAGACTGTGGAGGGGGTGGATATCGCCTGGTATAAGGGCGATCAACGCACTAGCTTTTTCTCCATTGAAACCTCAGTCGACAACAGCAACTGGACCACGGTGCTGTCCGCTGGGCAGTCCAGTGGCACCAGTACTGATCTGGAAGGCTATGATTTGAGTGACTCCAGTGCCCGCTATGTGCGTCTGACCGGCAGTGGCAATTCCGCCAATAACTGGAATAGCATCCTGGAAATGGACGTAATCGGGTGTAGTGACGGCAGTGGTTCGGGAAGCAGTTCTAGCGGCAGCTCCGGCGGGAGCTCGGGTTCAGGCTCCAGTTCGGGAGGTTTTCTGGATCCAAATCTACCTCCTTCCAGTAATTTCGATCTCGCAGATTGGTACCTGAGCGTACCCAGTGACAATGATGGCAGTGGGACCGCGGACTCAATCAAAGAAGTCGAGTTAAATGGAGGTTACGAAAACAGTAGCTATTTCTATACGGGTACTGATGGCGGCATGGTATTCCGTTGCCCCGTTGACGGCTACAAGACGTCGACAAATACGTCCTATACCCGTACCGAGCTACGCGAGATGCTGCGCCGTGGCGATACAAGTATCAGCACTCAGGGTGTCAACGGAAATAACTGGGTATTCGGTTCCGCACCGGCGTCTGCACGTAATGCCGCGGGTGGTGTCGATGGTATCTTGCGCGCAACGTTGGCTGTTAACCATGTAACCACCACTGGTGATAGCGGCCAAGTAGGGCGCGTAATTGTGGGGCAGATTCACGCCAACAACGATGAGCCTTTACGTCTTTATTACCGCAAACTACCGGGTAATAGCAAAGGCTCTGTGTACATCGCGCATGAGCCGAACGGTGGCAGCGACACCTGGTATGAAATGATTGGTAGCCGCTCCAGCAGTGCTTCAAATCCTTCCGATGGTATCTCTCTGGATGAAATCTGGAGCTACGAGATCAAGGTGGTGGGCAATACGCTCACTGTTACCATCTCCCGTGAGGGTAAGGCCGATGTGATTCAGGTCGTGGATATGGGAAACAGTGGTTACGATGTCGCTGACCAGTACCAGTACTTCAAGGCCGGCGTGTATAACCAGAATAATACTGGTAGCGGTAGTGACTATGTGGAAGCCACGTTCTATTCATTAGAGAACAGCCACGATGGCTATGCTTACTAAAACTCGTGTCAACGCATGAAGTGAGCACCCTTATGTACAGCGCTGTAGTGCTTATTTAGACGGGTACCCTGCGCAAAATTCCCGGAGCGGTAACTGTAACTGGTCGCTTCGGGGATTTTCGTGCAAGCCAAGCGTCATTGCCGCTCTGAGGTGGATTTGCGTATGTGGGCAATGATCCAGAGGAAGGTGGATGCTGGGTTACAAGGGGTATTTACGGGAAAAATGGTGGGCCCTCCGGGACTTGAACCCAGGACCTGCCGATTATGAGTCGGATGCTCTAACCAACTGAGCTAAGGGCCCCCACCGGGGCTCGCAGGGACCTGCGAGCGGATGGGCAAAGTACTCGATTTTTTGTGTCAAATCAACGCTTTGCCCGGTTGTGTTGGCCTTACCAGGCCCAGTTGAAGCCCAGACTTGCGTTTGCGCCGGACCAGTCCAGGTCGTCCAGTGAGCGCTGGTATCCCACATTGAGGAAGGCGCTGCCCAGTTTGCTCTGCAGCAGTACCACGCCCCCGCCGAATTCTCCCCAGGTCGCCCGGCGCTCCAGATTGAGCTGGAGTTCGGTGTCGAACAGCAGCTGGTCGTTGCCGCCGAGGGTGTGCCACACGTTGCCGAACAGGTAGCCGCGCAGGTTGCCGTCGAGCCACTTACTGTCGGTGTTGTAGGCGCGCATACCCGCTCGGAAGTTGGCCTCCGGGGTCATGTCCGGTTCCACCCAGGAAATTCCGTCTTCGTAAGCGCTGAGGTTGCTGTAGTTGGCCACTGCCTGAAGCTGTGGCTCGATATTGAAATGCTCCGATGCCTGCCAGGTAAACCCCTTTTCCACAGAGATGGTGAGCTGGGGGCCGGTTACCGTGGCGCCGATACCGCGGTATGAGCGGCTCTCCAGTTCCAGGTAGGCCACCTTGGCGGTGATATCGAAGTAGCCCATGTCCGGGCGGTAGTCGTTGAAGTAATAGCCGATGTGGTAGCTGGTAAGGTCATTCTGCCCTGAGCTGTAGTCGCTGAAGCCGCGGGCAAAGCCAGTCACGTCACCACTGGCACGGGTGCTGCCCACAAACAACCCCATTTCCCGCGCGCCGCCGGTACAGGTGGGGGCCGACCAGATGTTGGTGCCCACCTGCAAGCCGGTGATGCTGCCATCAAAGCGGTTGCTGATATCGCCGCTCCAGTTGTAGTCGGCGCTCATGTGATGCACGCGCAGCCAGTCGTCATTGACGCCGTCGAACCAGCTGCGCTGTTCCCCGCGCCGGCGGTGGTAGCTGCCAATCTCCTGCAGCGAGGTGAGGCGGGCGAGGGATTTTGCCTGGGCGTAGAGCGGGATCTCCGGGCGGTACAGCGGAATCGGGGCTTCGCCGGCGGCGGGTGCCGGGCCGACGAGGTTCGCTGCAGCGGTGTTGTTGCCGGTGGTGATGGTGTCGCTGACACTGCTGAAGGCAAGTCCCTGGGTGCCCGGGGCGATGGCGGGCGCGTCTCCCGGTTTCAGGTTTGAGCGCAGGTACCAGTTGTCTTCGTTTTCCGGGTCGCCGGTGCCGCGGAACAGGAAATATTCGTAGGGCCCTGCGGAGATGGGTTCCGGCATGTAGAAGGCGCCCGGGGCGGTGCTGCCACCGTTGCGTGCCTGTACTACCAGAATTCCGTCCCGGGTATCTGTGCCCGTTCCCCCTGCTCTCTCGAACAGCAGCCGGGTGCTGCCGCCGGCGCGGCCGCCATCGAGGACCAGGCGATCGGCGAGGCTGTCGTCGTCCCCTGCCACCATGTCCATGAGGATCACGCTGCCGCTACTACCCACGTAGTTTCCGTGAATCCAGAGCTGGTTGGCAGTGCCGCCACGTATATCGATGGTGCCGCTATTGAATACGGTCAGCGCCTGATCGCCGCTGGCGCGGATACCGGCGCTGTAATAGGGCATCAACACATGGCTGTCGACGCCGATCTGCAGGCGCCCGGGCAGGTAATCGCTGCCGCCCAGTGTCAGGTATTGGTCCAGGGTGAGTCTGCTGCTCTGCTCCAGTGAGACTGTTTCCCAGTGTTTCAGGCGTGTCGGATTGCCGAGGCTGAGTCCCTCGATGGTGAGGGTGTCATTGCCTCCGCCGCCGTCGACAATGGCGCTGCTACTGCGACCGCTTGGGCTGTTGGTATTGAGGCGATAGTGGTCGTCGCCACCGCCGAAAGCGACCTGGGCGTCGGCACTGGGCGGGAGCATAATGATCAGGAAAAGGGGCAGTGCCAGCGTGCACAGCCCGGGGGCGCCGGCGTCAAACGCACGACCCGCGCGGGGAAACGACATGATTCCATCCCTGGTTCGTTATTGGTCGATTCTGGCCGTTATTCAGGCGCGCAGATCCGTTGCGCGCTAACTAGTACTATCGTGCCATTATTTTAGTTGAATCGACCGGGACTGCCGGAGCTGGCTGTCGGCGGTCACAAATTTTGACGGGCAATCTCGCCCGAGAGGGAGGGGTCAGCCGATCCAGCGCGGCAGCAGGATGCAGGCCCAGGTGGAAACCCACAGCAGCAGGGAAATGGACACGGCGGCGGAGCCGGTGTCTTTGGCGATTTTTGACAGCGGATGTTTTTCCGGGCCGACCCGGTCCACGACCGCTTCTACGGCGCTGTTGAGCAGTTCGACGATCATGACCAGCATGGTCACACCGATCAGCAGCGCACGTTCAACGCCGGACTCTCCCAGCCAGATTGCAGCGGGAATCAGGAAAATCGCGAGGGAGACTTCCTGGCGGAAGGCGGCTTCGTTGCGCCAGGTGGCGATGAGTCCCTGGCGGGAGTATTCGGTGGCGTCGATCAGGCGAGAGATACCGGTTTTTCCGGGTTTATTCACAAACTGCTCTTCCATTGCTCTGTGTATAACTCCGCTGGTTCATCTGTTTGACATAAAAACGTAACCCACAAAAAAGCCCGGCGAGCCGGGCTTTTTCAGTATGGACGAAGATTTATTGTCGAGAACCGACAACAAAAATTATTCGTCCAGGAAGCTGCGCAGGTGCTCGGAGCGCGAGGGGTGGCGCAGTTTGCGCAACGCCTTGGCTTCGATCTGACGGATACGCTCGCGGGTAACGTCGAACTGCTTGCCCACTTCCTCGAGGGTGTGGTCAGTGTTCATATCGATACCGAAGCGCATGCGCAGAACCTTGGCTTCCCGCGCGGTCAGCCCGGACAGCACGGAGCGGGTAGCGTCGTGCAGGCCGGTGGACGTTGCGGTGTCGATCGGGGAAGACTGGTTCTGGTCTTCGATAAAGTCGCCCAGATGGGAGTCTTCATCGTCGCCGATCGGGGTTTCCATGGAGATCGGCTCTTTGGCGATCTTCAGGACCTTGCGCACCTTGTCTTCCGGCATTTCCATACGCTCACCCAGTTCTTCCGGGGTGGGCTCGCGACCCATTTCCTGCAGCATCTGACGGCTGATACGGTTGAGCTTGTTGATGGTCTCAATCATATGCACCGGAATACGGATGGTGCGTGCCTGGTCTGCAATGGAGCGGGTAATCGCCTGGCGAATCCACCAGGTAGCGTAAGTGGAGAACTTGTAGCCACGACGGTATTCGAACTTGTCTACCGCTTTCATCAGGCCGATGTTGCCCTCCTGGATCAGGTCCAGGAACTGCAGGCCGCGGTTGGTGTACTTCTTGGCGATGGAGATCACCAGGCGCAGGTTGGCCTCGACCATTTCCTTCTTGGCGCGGCGAGAGCGTGCCTCACCAATGGACATGCGACGGTTGATCTCTTTGATCTGGCCGACGTCCAGCTGGGCTTTGTCCTGAGCCTGCTGCAGTTTGCGCTGAGCGCGCTGGATCTCTTCGGCTACCTGGCGCAGGGCGTCGGAGTAGTCGCGCTTCTTCTTGATGATCGCGGGGATCCAGTCTTCGTTGGTCTCGTTGCCAGGGAATTCCTTGATAAAGGTCTTGCGCGGCATACGGGCACGCTTGATGCACAGGTTCATCACCAGGCGCTCTTGCGCGCGAACGTCGTCGAGAATATCGCGTACCGCGTTATACAGCGGGTCGAACTGGCGCGGAGCCAGTTTGAAGAAGCGGAATACTTCGCCCACGGCTTCCATGGCCTCGCCGGCCTCTTTGGAATCGCGGCCGTGCTTCTTGATGGCCGCGTCAGCTTTCTTCTGAGCAGCGATCAGCGCGTTCATGCGCTCGGCGAGTTCTTCCGGATCGATACCGCCGACGTTCTCTTCCTCTTCCTCAGAGGAGTCGTCATCGTCATCGTCGCTGTCGTCATCGTCTTTGCTGTCGTCTTTCTTCTGCGCTTCCGCAGCCTGACCAGCCTGGGCACCCGGAGGTACTTCGTCGGCGGGGTCGAGCCAGCCGGCGATGACGTCGGGAATACGGCGCTCTTCTTTCTCGATCAGCGCGTATTCGTCGATGATGTGCTGCACGGCGCCGGGCCAGTAGGCGAGAGCGGCCATGAGCTCGCGCAGGCCTTCTTCGATGCGCTTGGCAATGGCGATCTCGCCTTCGCGGGTGAGCAGCTCTACGGTGCCCATTTCGCGCATGTACATGCGCACCGGGTCGGTGGTGCGGCCTACATCGGATTCAACTGCGGCGAGTGCGGCGGCGGCTTCAGCTGCGGCGATTTCATCGGCGGAGCTGTCGCCTTCGGCCATCAACAGTTCTTCGGCATCGGGTGCCTGTTCGAACACCTTGATGCCCATGTCGTTGATCATGCCGATGATGTCTTCCACCTGATCGGGATCGGAGATGTCTTCGGGCAGGTGATCATTCACTTCCGCATAGGTCAGATAGCCCTGCTCTTTGCCGCGGGCGATCAGTTCTCTGATGCGGGAGGTGGTCTTTTGCTGCTGGGTTTTGTCGGTCATGCACAACCCTGAATTCTGGGGATTGATAGTCGGGACTTTTGTCTGGACAAAGACGCGGGATTATAGCGTATTTGCGTAAGCAATAACCACTGTGACTGTCAAGGCAGGTAGCGTGGTTCAGGGTATTCGGGCGCGCTTGTCTTTGGGTTTCCCGCCGGCTTTGGCTGACGGGTCTGTGTATATGGTGATGCTGTCCGGGATTTCAAGGGCAAAAGCTCGGCACCAGCACCTTTGCTTCTAAATCTAGTCCTGTTTTCGACGAAACTGTGCGAGCAGTGCCAGCTGCTCGGGGCTCAGCTGGTTGCCGTTGCTTTTGAGCTGGTCCAGCAGTCCGCGCTTGCGCTGCTTTTCCGCGGCGGTTTCCAGGGTGCGCAGGCAGTCGTTGAATTCGGTCTCCGGGTCGTATTCCAGCGCCTGCCCGGCACTGCCCACAATGGGGTGGCTCATGGCGAGGTGAGGCAGCAGTTCGCGGGCTTCCTTGCTCTCTAGGTTCAGCAGGCGGCCGAATAGCTGATTGCTGTTGAGGCCAGGGTTTTTATGCAAAACCTGGAGAATTTCGCCGAAAAGCTGCAAATCTGCATCGTTACTGTTGCGAAAACGTGCCGGGTCAGCGATCAGCTGTGCCAGCTGGGGATGGTGCAGCAGCAGGGCGATCAGCATACGTTCGGCGGGCAGGCGATACTGGCCGCTGTGTCGGCGCGCGGGTTGCTGCGCTGCAGGCTCGTCCTCGCCCTGGGGTGGCAGGTCCGCCAAATCGTAGTCCGGTGGCGGCTCGTCGTAGCCCGGTGGAGGGGCGTCGCCGCCCATATCCGGGTATTCGGTGGTGTGGGGTTGCTGCGGGCGCTCTCCCTCCGCGGATGGTTGCGCAGATGTCGGCTTGGGGGGCGCTTTTGCCGGTGCAGCAGCGGATGGTGCCTGCTGGGCGAGTTTGGCAGTGCGGGCTTTTTCCGCGGCGATGATCTCTTCCAGCATGTCCTGCTCGAGGCCGGTGCGACGGGCCAGTTGCTGGAACATCAGCTGGCGGTAGACGCCGGCGGGCAGCAGGTCGAGCAGGGGGGCAGCGGCCTTGGACAGGCGCGCACGGCCGTCCATGGTCTGGATATTGATGCCTTCGCCGAGCAGGTCGAACAGGAAGTCCTCCAGGGGGCGCCCCTGTTCATCGATCAGCTGGTCGAAGCGCTCGCCGCCGATCTGGCGCACCAAGGTGTCCGGGTCTTCTCCTTCCGGCAGCAACAGAAAGCGCAGGCTGCGGCCGTCCTGCATATGTGGCAGGCCGGCTTCCAGGGCACGGCGGGCGGCGGTGCGCCCGGCCTGGTCGCCGTCGAAACAGAACACGATTTCACCGGTGTGGCGGAAAGCCAGCTGGATGTGATCTTCGCCACAGGCGGTGCCGAGGGTGGCCACGGCGCAGCGGATGCCGTACTGGGCCAGGGCCACCACATCCATGTATCCCTCAACCACGATCAGCCGCTTCAGCTCGCGGTTGGCCTGGCGGGCTTCCCAGAGGCCGTAGAGTTCGCGGCCCTTGTGGAAGATCGGAGTTTCCGGGGAGTTCAGGTATTTGGGCTTGTCGTCGCCCAGCACCCGGCCGCCAAAAGCGATGGTGCGCCCGCGCTGATCGCGGATCGGAAACATGATGCGGTTGCGGAAGCGGTCATAGTGGTGGCGCTTGCCGGGTTCGGCTTTGCCCGGGTTGCCATCGCTGTCCTGGCGGCGGATGGCGAGGCCGGCAAGCTCCAGCTGCTCGGCTTTTTCCGAGCTGGTGCCGAGATGGTTGAGCAGGTTGTCCCAACCGGGCGGCGCCAGGCCGATCCCGAACTCCTTGGCGACAGCGCCGGAGAGTCCGCGGTTCTTCAGGTAGGTGATGGCGCGGGCGGAGACCTTGTGGTCGCGCAGCTTCTCGCGATAGAACTCGGCCGCTTTCTCGGTGAGCTGGTAGAGCGACTGGCTCTCCTGCTGGCGCTTGATCTGCGCCGGGGCCAGCTGCTCGCGGGGCACTTCCAGGCTCAGGCTGGCGGCGAGCTTTTCCACCGCTTCCGGAAAGGGCAGGCGATCGTATTCCATGAGGAAGCCGACCGCGTTGCCGCTGGCACCGCAGCCAAAGCAGTAGTAGAACTGTTTGTCCGGGCTTACCGTGAAAGACGGTGTTTTTTCATCGTGAAATGGGCAGCAGGCGGAATAGTTTTTCCCGGTTTTGCGCAGTTTTACCCGGCTATCGACGACCGGAACGATGTCGGCGCGGGCCAACAGGTCGTCGATAAAATACTGCGGGATCTTGCCTGCCATAGAAATGCTTCAGGCGGCCTTAAAAGGACGCTTTCACAAACTTGCTGACGGCACCCATATCGGCGCGGCCCTGCACCTGGGGTTTTACCAGTGCCATCACCTTGCCCATATCGGCCATGCTGCTGGCGCCGGTCTCTTTGACCGCGGCGGCGACGATTTCCTGAATTTCCGCTTCGCTCAGCTGTTCCGGCAGGAACTCCTGGATCACGTCGATTTCCTGCTGCTCCACTTCTGCGAGCTCCGGGCGGCCAGCCTTTTCGTACTGGGTGATGGAGTCGCGGCGCTGCTTGGTCATTTTGTCCAGCAGGGCGAGGATGCGGGCGTCATCCAGCTCGATGCGCTCGTCCACTTCCACGCGTTTGATCTCGGCATTGACCAGTCGCAGGGTGGCAAGACGCGCCTTTTCACGGGCTTTCATGGCGTCTTTGGTGGCGGCGGCGAGGGTTTCCTTGAGTGTGCTCATTGGGTCGTCCGGAATTTTTTGGCTATTGGGAGTTATCAGTCGGATGGTCAATATTTGGCGCAAAGGGGCAATTTGGCAAGGCTTGCGCGCGCAGGCGGGGGCAGTTGGCCTATCTGCGGGCAATAAAAAACGGCGCGCGAGTAAACTCGGGCGCCGTTTTGGCCGCGAACCGCATTCGCGTCAGCGTGCTGTGATCGAGAGAGAAAGCTCGAACTCAGTAGAGACGCTGGAACTTGCGGTTTTCGCGCTGCAGTTTTTTGGCGTGACGCTTAACAGCAGCGGCAGCCTTGCGCTTGCGAACGGCAGTCGGCTTTTCGTAGAACTCGCGGCGACGTACTTCGGAGAGTACACCAGCCTTTTCGCAGGAGCGCTTGAAACGGCGCAGGGCGATGTCAAAAGGTTCGTTGTCTTTGATGCGTACTGAGGGCATTAGATTACCTGTAAAATTCGTTTCTCTCGGCCAGATGTATCTACTTTGATCATCTGGATCCTGGCGGCCTTTCCGGCAAATTGCTCTTCTCGCAGATGCAATCCGGAGGCCGGTTCACAGCGAGGGCGCAAATTCTATACAGATGATCTGGCCTTCGCAAGCCTGCGAGCGCAATCGTTTCGGGTTTCGTCGCAGTCGACCGGGTGTGATACCGGGCTTGTAACTATAGTCGCTATAACAGTCGCGACACGGGCCTCTGCCGGGGCCGCCACCTGACGGGGCTCGACGCGCCTCGGGCGGCAATTCTCCTTAGGCGGAAAAGGCTCTAAAGAGTATGATAGCGCCCCTGAAACCCGGTCAGCACCGGTCATTTGTCCTTTTATCGCGCTGACCCGGACACTTCTGTTGAGGACCTTTGAATTCCCGTGCGAGTACTCGGAATAGAAACTTCCTGTGACGAAACCGGTGTCGCCCTGTACGACAGCGAACAGGGCCTGCTTGGGCACACCCTGTTCAGTCAGGTGAAGCTGCACGCCGATTACGGTGGCGTGGTGCCGGAACTGGCCAGTCGCGACCATGTGCGCAAACTGCTGCCCCTGATCCGCGAAGTCATGGCCCAGAGTGACACGCTGCCGGCGGACATCGACGGCGTCGCCTACACTGCCGGCCCGGGCCTGATCGGCGCGCTGATGGTGGGCGCCTGCGCCGGTCGCGCCCTGGCTTACGGTTGGGGTGTGCCCGCCATTGGTGTGCACCATATGGAGGGGCATCTACTGGCGCCAATGCTGGAGGACAAGCCGCCGGCATTCCCGTTCGTGGCTCTGCTGGTTTCCGGCGGCCACACCCAGCTGGTGGATGTACAGGGGCTCGGCCAGTACGAGCTGCTGGGGGAGTCCCTCGATGACGCCGCCGGCGAAGCCTTCGACAAGGCGGCCAAGATGCTCGACCTCGACTATCCCGGTGGCCCGCGCCTGGCGGCGCTGGCGGAGCAGGGTGACCCGCTGCGCTTCACCTTCCCGCGTCCGATGACGGATCGCCCGGGGCTCGATTTCAGTTTTTCCGGTCTCAAGACGTTCACCCTGACCACCGTGCAGAAACACGCACTGGAAGACGGCCTGCCGGACGAGCAGACCTGCGCGGATATTGCCGCGGCCTTCCAGGAGGCGGTGGTGGATACCCTGGTAATCAAGTGCCGCCGTGCGCTCAAACAGGCAAAGCGCAAGACCCTGGTGATTGCCGGCGGTGTCTCCGCCAACAAGCTGCTGCGCGAGCGCCTGGAAGCGCGACTGGCCGAGGATGGTTGCAGCGTGTTCTACCCGCGCCACGAATTCTGTACCGATAATGGTGCCATGATCGCCTATGCCGGCTGCCTGCGCCTGCAGGCCGGCCAGCGTGCAGATCTCGATATAGAAGTCCGCCCACGCTGGCCCCTCACTGAATTGACCGGCACTTTGGGCGCGGATTAAGAGACCAATAAAAGGAGACTACTTTTGGATATCGTTTATATCCGCGATCTCAAGGTCGATACGATTATCGGCATTTACGACTGGGAACGGGAAGTTCGCCAGACCGTAAGCCTGGATATCGAAATGGCATTCGATATCCGCGAGGCTGCGCGCACTGACAATATCGAGCACACCCTCAACTACAAGGCGGTAGCCAAGCGCCTGATCGCGTTTATCGAGGGCAGCGAGTTCCTGCTGGTGGAAACCATGGCCGAGCAGGCCGCAGAAATTGTGCGCAAAGAATTCAATGTAAGCTGGCTGCGCCTGCGTCTGTCGAAACCCGGTGCGGTGCGCGGTGCGCGCGACGTGGGGGTTATTATCGAGCGCGGTGTGCGCAGCAATACACAGACCTCGGAGGCCTGAGCAATGGCAACCGTTTACCTGAGTCTCGGCAGCAATATCGATCGCGAGAAACACCTGAGCGCCGGACTGGACGCGTTGGTAGCAGCGTTCGGCGATCTGCGCATGTCACAGGTGTATGAGAGCGAAGCGGTGGGCTTCGACGGCGACAATTTCTACAACCTGGTCGCCGCCATTGAAACCGATTTGTCCGTCGGCGAGCTGGCGCTGCGTTTGCGCCATATCGAAGACGACAACGGCCGCCTGCGGAGCGGACCCAAGTTCAGCGCGCGCACCCTGGATATCGATATCCTGACCTACGATGATCTCACCGGCGAAGTGGATGGGGTAAAGTTGCCGCGCGGTGAGATCCTCAAGAATGCGTTCGTGTTGTTACCGCTATCTGAACTGGCGCCAGATACCCAGCATCCTGTTGCAGGCAAAACCTATCAACAGCTCTGGGAGGAGTATGATCAGGCTGCACAAAAATTGTGGCCGGTCACGTTTGATTGGCCGGCCGCCTGAGTAGAGCGGCGTACACCTATAACCGATCAACCAGTGAATCGACGTAATTACCGGGAAGGATGTGGCTGCCGGTAAAGGTCAGGTGCTCCTTCTTCTTGCTTGCGATCGCGCTAAAGAGAGATTTATTTTCCTCTTGCGATGCGTACTCATCATCGCTGGCAGTGATCAGAAGCACCTCGGGGTCCACAATCAGGGGCGCGAGGTTTTTTGGCGCTACCGCCGCTGTCTTGTCGTCTAAATAAGGCGGTACCACGGCGAAAATCCGTTTTATCTGTGCGTCGAGCCCCCCGATCAGTAGGGCAACCTGGGCGCCCATGCTGTAGCCCACCAGATTCAGGTTGTTCTCATTCAGCTCTTTCTGAGTACGAACCCAGTCGATAAGAACCCGGTAGTCCAGGACTGTACTTCGAATCATCTCTTCATAGTCACTCTTGTCTCCGAAAAGGTGGAGGTTGTTCATTATTGAACTAAGTGGTTTGTTCGGGTCCTTTCTCGTACCGTGATACCTGGCGTCTATAGCTATCACTACATAACCTTTTTCCGTGGCGCTACGGCTAATCTCGTTGACCCGGGTAACCGTCGGGCGCCCCTTGTATGCGTCCGTCCACCACCGTTGGTACCCCCTGCCCATGGCGGAGATGCCGATGAGTACGGGGTAGGTTTCCTGTTCTATCGACGGGTAGCTGATTTGTCCATTCACCACTGCGCCGTCAAAGCTCTTATAGGAAAATGAGAAATCCGTTTCACCAATCTCTGTTAGGGTCATTTCGATGTTTTCCGGCGCGGGAAAGGCATAGGAATCCAGGATTTTACCCTGTGGAAGTGGTTGCACTTTCAGCGCGATAAAGGCGTACCAGAATAGAATGACAGAGCAGAGCGCCAGGCCTGCAATAGCGCATACCTTGATTGTTTGGGTTAGCTTTTTGTTCATGTTGAATGCCTCCTAAATGAAAGGGGGCACTCTACAAAGCAGGTGGTGAAATTCAGGTGAAAATCGCCGGAATAATAGTGCGACCGCTAATCAGGCTTGGCTCTGTGCGCCAGGAAAGACAGATATAGAGAGGGAAAAAGCCTGGTTCTCACAGTGAGCCGAGTAATGCCACTCCTGTGCGGTCAAAATCCTGCTGGCCAGATAAAGGCCCTGCCCAATTCCTTCACTATTCTCGCCGCGAATACCAGCGTTAAACAGGGGCTTGGTATCAAACGTAGTCTGCACTGGATTTTCAAACACAAGGGCATCGCCATCTTGATAAATATTCAGATTGGGTTGCGAGGCGTGCCGGATGGCATTATCCAGCAGGATATCCAGAAGTAACTCCGTGAGGTGCGGATTGCCTGTGACATGAATTGTCTCTGCGAGGGTAAGGTTTATCTCGAAGCTTTCCTTAATCGATATTTCAGGGCGAGCCAGCAGTCGGTTTTCCAGCAGCGGGCGCAGGTCAAACATTTTGCGCTCGAACGATTCCGATCTTGCCAGCGCCAACAGGGTGGTTACCGTCCGGTTCATGTTTGCCAGTATTGCACTCAGCTCGTGGGCTTCCGATGCCTTCAGGCCTCTGTTACCTGACAGGGTTAAAGTGTTGGATGCGACTGCGAGATTGGTGCGGAACTCGTGGCTGACATCGCGGGTGAATTCCACTTCCCTCTGTCGAGCGTTCTGAAGTTCGCGCACATTCCGTTCCAGAGTGCGTGCGAGAAACCCGATTTCGTCATTGCGATTGCTACTCGTCAGCTTCAGTGACGGTGTATTGGCCGCTTGCGATTCGACCTCGCTTGCGAGGGAGAGTATTGGTCGCACGGTACCGGTGATCAGGCGATGGGCCAGACAAAGTGCCAGCGCCGTTGTGCACAGGAAAGTGGCGACTAGCATCCAGATCAGTCGTTCCGACTGGCTTGACACTGTAAGCAGGTTGCCGACTTCTGAGGCGAGGATTGCCCCTGTGTCTGGTGTCAGCTCACGCAGATGGAAATGCTGATGTCCTGCCACAAATAATTCGGCCTTGCGCCGCTCACCGTCCAGTGCAGTGATAAATGCTTGTGGAGTTTCGTCTGGTGAGGGGTAGAGCGTGAACTGTGGCAGTCTGGGGGATGGCAGTTCACCGTGTTCCCGGAAATGTCGCTCGATATAGTCAACTTCGTTGTTGATCAGGTTGTCGATCAACTGGTCTTCAATCACATAGGCGGCGATTATCCCAATGCCTGAATAGATCAGGCAAATTAGCAGTGTGAATCCACCGAACAAGGTGAGCACTTTGCGCTTCAGTCTTCCCTTCGGCCTTTCAGTTTGCATCGGGCTGCTCCAGTTTGAAGCCGATATTGCTGATGGTTTTCAGCATGGTTTCGGGAAATGGCCGATCGAGTTGGCGCCGAAGGCTGTAGATATGGGATTTCAATGCATCGCTGTCCGGTGGATTGTCCCCCCAAATGCGGTGGCTGAGTTCACTGCGGCTGAGTGGCTCCGGGTAGGCGCAGGCTAGTTCCCACAGAATATTGAACGCAATTGTGGTGAGTTTAAGCGGTTGTCCGTTTCTCGTGGCTTCGCGACGGCGCCCGGAAATCTTCAGGGCACCGATACAAACCTCATCACTGCGGTGCAATTCTCGGCGCCGTGCAAGGGCTTCGCAACGCAGGGCCAGCTCGCGCGGGTCGAAGGGCTTGCAAAGGTAATCGTCTGCACCCGAGTGGAACCCCTGCGCTTTGTCGGTAAAGGCATCAAGCGCAGTAAGCATAAGAATTGGGGTGACAACGGGGGCTCGCTGGCGGAGCTGGCGGCAAACCTCGAGGCCATCGATGTCCGGTAGGTTCAGGTCCAGCAGAATCAGGTCGTAGATCTCTGTCAGGGCCAGTTGCAGGCCGAGTTGCCCGCAGTTGGCGAAATCTACCTGCCAGTCGTGCTGCTCCAAAAATTCACCGGTCTGGAGTGCGAGCGTAGGATTGTCTTCAACCAGAAGAATTTTGAGTCTGTTCACCGGCAGGTGCCTGTCCACTTATGCGAAGTAAGTGGACATTGTGACAAGCTGCCGGTGAATTTGAAGTGAAATTTGGACGCGACCGGATTCCGGTCGCGATGCCGATCAGCTCAGGCTTGCTAAAGCTTCCTTGGTGAACGGAACGATTTCTTCCTCGCGACCTTGTTTCACTTTCTGCAGCCAGTTCGGGTCCTGCAGCAGTGCGCGGCCAACCGCGATCATGTCGAACTCGTTGGTGTCCATGCGGCGCACCAATTCGTCCAGGCCGGTGGGGTTGGCGGTGCCGCCCATGCCCTGGTTGTTGCCGCCGATAAAATCATCGTCGAGGCCTACACTGCCCACGGAAATAACCGGCTTGCCGGTGAGTTCCTTGGTCCAGCCCGCCAGGTTCATATCGGAACCTTCGAACTCCGGCACCCAGAAACGGCGTGTAGAGGCGTGGAAGATATCCACACCGGCGTCCACCAGCGGGGTCAGGAAACGTTTCAGCTCTTCGGGGGTATGTGCCAGTCTGGCTTCATAGTCCTGCTGTTTCCACTGTGAGTAGCGCAGTACGATGGCAAAGTCTTCGCCGACCGCTTCGCGTACTGCTTTGACAATTTCCACCGCGAAGCGGGTGCGGTTTTCAATAGAGCCACCGTACTCGTCATCGCGCACGTTGGTGCCTTCCCAGAAGAACTGGTCGATCAGGTAACCGTGGGCGCCGTGGATTTCCACCCCGTCAAAGCCCACTACCTTGGCTGCCTTGGCGGCATCCGCGAACGCGCGCACCACATCCTGGATATCTTCTTTGGTCATGGCGTGGCCGTTGGCCTTGCCGGGCTTGAACAAGCCGGAGGGGGAATAGCCGGGTACGGATTTATCCGGTCCGGTTCCCTCTTTGCGTACGGAGCCCACATGCCAGAGCTGGGGAATAATCTGGCCACCGGCGGCGTGAACTTCCTCGACCACCTTTTTCCAGCCGGCCAGGGCTTCTTCGCCATAGATGGCCGGGACATTCTCGTAGCCGTTGGCTGCCTTGCCATCAACGAAGGTGCCCTCGGTGATGATCAGGCCCACTTCACCTTCCGCGCGGCGGCGGTAATAGCCGGCCACCTGGTCGTTGGGAACGTAGCCGGGGGACGCGGTGCGGGTCATGGGGGCCATGGCCACGCGATTGCGCAGCTTCAGGGATTTGTGTTCAAAAGGACGCAAAAGGCTGTCCAGGTTGCCGCTCATAACACTCTCCGAAATCTCGTTTACAGATGCTTCAGTTAGCCGGTGGCGGGGCCGGATTCCGGGCTGCCCGCCAATTAGGTTGCGTTATGAAACTTCATTTGGTTTTTTAATGCAACCATTTCGCTTATACTGATTTGTATGACACGTAAACGATTTGATGATCTTGGCTGCTCGGTGGCCTGCGCCCTGAATGAAGTGGGCGACTGGTGGTCCCTGCTGGTAATCAAGCAGGCGATGCTGGGTACGCGGCGTTATGGGGATTTCCAGAAAAGCCTGGGAATTGCCAAGAATATCCTGTGTGACCGGCTGTCCCGCCTGGTCGAAAATGGTGTGATGATCCGTGTGGATGTGGGGGAGCACGGTACCCGTTACGAGTACCGCCTGACCGAAAAGGGCCGGGATCTGTTTGCGGTGGTGGTTGCGCTGCGTCAGTGGAGCGAGCGCTGGAACGGCAGCAAGGACTCCATGCAGCTGGTGGAGCGCGGCAACGGCGAAGCGATTGCACAGGTAGCGGTACAGAATACCGCTGGGGAAGCGCTCAGCGTGCGCGATGTGCTGTTTGTGGATGAGAATGGGGACCCGCTGGAGCAGGTCGGCTGATCCCTGCGGGCGACCGCGGTCGCCCTGATTGTGTTTCTGTTTTCTTGCCTGCTGCCTGCTTATTTTTCCCGGTTCATCACTTTCTCAAGCAGCGCCTGATGTCGGCGCAGTTCCGGTTTGTTCTCCAGAATTTCCGCTTCCGTCAGTCCCTTCAATTCATGGGGGAACACCAGCCATTCGTCGGTTTTGTGCAGGTAATAATCTGGCTCGCAATCGGTCTGATTGCGATTGGGTTTGAAATAGGGGCAGGCCGTGCGAATTTCCGGGGTGTTTTTCTTACACGCCTTGCGCAGGTCACTGATAGCCTGCTGGATACTGAGCCCGGTATCGTAGACGTCGTCCACGATCAGCATTTTCTCGTGCGACTCTACCTGTTTGATCAGGTAAGTGAGTCCGTGCACTTTTACCTCTTTTTGCCGCTGGTTGACGCCCGTATAGGACGAAGTGCGTATCGCAATATGGTCGGCGTGAAACCCGAGGAAGTCGAACATCTCCTGCACCGCGATGCCGATAGGGGCACCACCGCGCCAGACGCCGACGATGTAGTCCGGCATAAAACCACTTTCGACTACCTTCAGCGCCAGGGTGAAGGAGTCCTCCAGCAATGACTGGGCGGAAATAAACTGCTTTTCGCTCACGAGGTTGTTCCTCACTCTCTTTGTTCGGGTTTTCAGATATTGAGACTGCGGCCGCCGTCTACGGCGATGATCTGGCCGGTGATATAGGGGGCGTCAGCGGCGAGAAAGCGCACTGTGCGGGCGATGTCTGACGGGTCACCACTGCGTTGCATGGGGATGCGCGCCAGTATCTGTTCCTTGTTATAGCCTTCACTCTCCTGTTCTGGCCACAGAATAGCACCCGGGGCCACCGCATTCACCCGCACCTGCGGGGCGAGTTCCCGCGCCAGGCTCTTGGTCAGCATCACCAGTCCGGCCTTGGCGGCACTGTATATGGTGTGGCTGGGCATGGGTTTGTCGGCGTGAATATCTGCCAGGTTGACGATGCAGCCGTGCGCGCTGGATAGCGCCGGCGCCAGTGCCTGGCTGAGAAAGAAGGGGGCCTTGAGGTTGCTGCCCATCAACTCTTCCCACTGCTGCTCGGTGGCGCTGCCAATGGGGGTGGGGTAGAACGCGGAGGCATTGTTGACCAGTAGGTTCAGTTCGCCGAAGCATTCCAGGGCGGCCTGCGCCAGCTTCTGGCAGTCCGCTGCCGAGCGCAGTTCGCTCTGCACCGCGGCGGCGGAGCCGGGGCGTCGCGAATTGAGTGTTTCAACCAGGCTTTGCGCAGCCTCGGCGGAATTCCGGTAGTGGATGACGACCTGGTGGTCCCGGTGCAGTTCTTCGGCAATGGCGCGTCCCAGTCGGGCGGCAGCGCCGGTAATCAGGGCGGTGGCCATGGTGGTTTTCCAGTCTGGATAAAATTGTGGCGGACGTCGGCCGGTAAGCCGATGTTACTGCCCTCTTGTGAGTCGCGGCAGGATATCAGTCCTGGCCCGGCGCGCCGTAGCTGCTTTTCACGTGGGTGACGGCCTCGAGGCGCGCGCGTTCCAGGGCCTTGCCCAGCTCGGCGCCTTCAAACCCCTCGGCGATCAGCGCTTGCGGATCCACATTGGCCGCGGCCTTGCGGGCTGCGCGCAGGTAATCCACCTGGGGGTATTCCCGGTCTTCGAGTCCTTTGCGCCCGCGGGCGTCCGCTTCGCAGCTGTCCAGGAACTGCTCAAACCGCTCCGGCCGGCGCAGGGCATCGAGGGCGCGCAGCATCTTCATAATGGTCTGTGGCCGCAATTCAAATGCCCGGTGGCAGTGCAGGTGGTACTCGCATACGCCGAGCGACAGCGCGGTGATGGGATTGGGCACCCGCAGTCGCTTGCACACGTCTTTTACCAGCGGCAAACCGGCAGCTTCGTGCCCGCGGTGGCTGGGCAGTACATCGTCGGGGGTAACGCCTTTGCCGAGATCGTGTACCAGTACCGCAAAGCGTACTGGTAACTCCGCCGGCGCCTCACACAGGGCGCGCAGTACGTGGTCGCCGGTGTCGATTTCAGGGTGGTGGAGCGGTGGCTGCGGTACCCCGAACAGGCAGTCTACTTCCGGCAATAGCACCTTGAGCGCGCCGCATTCCCGCAGCACGCGGATAAATACATCCGGTCGTGGCTCAGTCAGGGCGCGGCTGACCTCCTTCCATACCCTCTCCGGTACCAGATGTTCGACTTCCCCTGCATCCACCATGCCTCGCATCAGCGTCATAGTTTCATCGGCGACGTGAAATCCCAGGGGCGCATAGCGCGCGGCGAAGCGGGCAACACGCAGAATACGCAGCGGATCTTCGCTGAATGCGGGGGAGACGTGGCGCAGTTTGCGCGCATCCAGGTCGGCGCGGCCACCGTAGGGATCGACAATTTCGCCGTCCTCGGTTTGCGCCATGGCGTTAACGGTGAGGTCGCGGCGCTGCAGATCCTGTTCGAGGGTGACCTCGGGGCTGGCGTAGACGGTAAAGCCGCCGTAACCGTGGCCGCTTTTACGCTCGGTGCGGGCGAGGGCGTATTCCTCTCCGCTTTCCGGGTGCAGGAAAACGGGGAAATCTTTGCCCACCGGGCGAAACCCCTGCTCGAGCATCTCGGATTCGGTAGCGCCGACGACGACCCAGTCGCGCTCGTGTACGGTGCGTTGCAGCAGGTGATCGCGTACCGCGCCGCCGACCAGATAGCATTTCATTGTGTGACTCCCGAGGCGATGCCGGTCGTATCGATAAAAAACGGGAGGGCGAAGATTGCCATAAATACTGCTGTACCTGACGGGCGCGTCGCCAAAAAGGCGCGGAGACAGGTAAATAGTAGGAAATTGGAGGGCGGGGAAGATAAAAAAAAGGCCCCGAAAGTTCAAGGGGGCCCAGGGTCTTAGGGTATTCGTAGAGAGAGAATCCCAACAAGCTCGCTTGCGCCAGTTTCAGCCGATCTCTCTGTAGTTAGTTACAAAAGCCTACAGAGTCGGCACAGATAGCGCCTGTTACAGATGGTTAGATGACCCTACGTAACATACTGTCCATTCTATTTAACCTGTCATAGCTGTCAACCATGGCTATCAAACTTTTATTGAGGGAACTGTCCGTTGGTTCGTTAAACCTATATAGGCATAGAATTAACGCCTGTAAGTTTGGTTTAATTCAGCATAATAAATAACTAAATGCGCGATTCGTGGGGGATAGTAATAAAATGAGCGAAGTGCATGTTCTGACTACCGGGGAAGCAGCCCGGTATTGTGGGGTAAATTTCCGCACGGTAATCCGCTGGATTGAGCGAGGTCAGCTGAAGGCCTACAAGCTCCCAGGGCGCGGTGATCACCGTATCTGTGTGGAAGACTTTGTCACTTTCCTGCGGGACAACGCCATGCCGGTGCCGGCCGAACTGGGCTGTGCAACCCGCAAGGTGCTGCTGGTTGCTGACTCACTGGAGTTGGCTGCCGGCCGTCAGTTGCTGCAGCAGGCAGGTGTGGAAGTGGATATTGCTGGCGATAGCTTTACCGCCGGCGCCATGATGGTGACCGGTAAACCGGGGATGCTGGTACTGGATGCGAACCTGGAAGGCGTAAATGGTTTCCAGGTGCTGGACTTTGTGCGTTCCCGCAGTGATTTCTCATCTCTGAGTGTGCTGGTAGTGGCGCCAACGGGTGAGACCAATCAGCAGCGCTGGCTGGATGCTGGTGCAGATGCGGTGGTTGCCGCCGGTTGCGATCGCAACGAGCTGGTGGGCCGCATCAATCTGTTGCTGGACGCCTGATCCTTATACCGCTGGCTGACGCACGAGCGTCGTTACGGGGCATCGCCTCGGGTACGAGGGGATTGCCCCCCTGTTGCCGGTCGCCGATCATCAGATCGGCTTGGGTACCAGCATGGATTCCTCTTCTTCCGATCTGTCTCTGCCCTTTTCCGGGCAGTGGTAGCTCTCGGTAATCTCATCGCCATTGAGGCTGTGCAGGTGCACGTCAAACCCCCACAGACGATGCAGGTGTTTCAGTACCTCAGTGGTGTCCTTGCCCAGCGGCCGACGCTGGTGCTGGGTATGGTGCAGGGTAATGGAGCGGTCGCCGCGAGTGTCCACGGAGTAGACCTGGATATTCGGCTCGCGGTTGCCCAGGTTGTATTGCCCTGCCAGCTTTGCCCTCAATTCCCGGTAGCCCTCTTCGTTGTGAATGGCTCCCACTTCAATTTCCTTTTCGCGGTCGTCGTCGGAAATACAGAACAATTTCATATCCCGCATCACCTTGGGTGACAGAAACTGCAGGATGAAACTTTCGTCTTTGAAATCCCGCATGGCGAATTGCAGGGTCTCTTTCCAGTTACTGCCGGCAATATCCGGGAACCACGCACGGTCTTCGTCCGTTGGGTTTTCACAGATTCTGCGCAGATCGGTAAAGATGCTGAAGCCCAGCGCGTAGGGATTGATGCCGTTGTAGTAGGGGCTGTCATAGGGCGGCTGGTAAATCACGCTGGTGTGGCTGGTGAGGAACTCCATCATGAAGCCGTCGGTCACCTTGCCGCGCGCGTGCAGTTCGTTCAGCAGTGTGTAGTGCCAGAAGGTGGCCCAGCCTTCATTCATGACTTGGGTCTGGCGCTGTGGGTAAAAGTACTGCGCCAGTTTGCGTACGATGCGCACCAGCTCCCGCTGCCAGTTTTCCAGTAGCGGTGCATTTTTTTCAATAAAGTAGAGAATATTTTCCTGCGGCTCTTCCGGGAAGCGGTGCGGTTGCGCGTTCTCTTCCGCTCCGCCCAGTTTGGGAATGGTTCGCCACAGGTCGTTTAGCTGGCGCTGGCGATATTCCTCGCGCTCCTTCTGACGGCGTTCCTCTTCGTGGGCGGAAATGGGATAGGGGCGCTTGTAGCGATCCACCCCGTAGTTCATCAGCGCGTGGCAGCTATCCAGCAGCGCTTCCACTTCATCCACGCCGTGGCGCTCCTCGCAGCGGGTGATGTAGTTTTTCGCAAACAGCAGGTAGTCGATGATACTGCTGGCGTCGGTCCAGGTGCGGAACAGGTAGTTACCCTTGAAGAAAGAGTTGTGACCGTAACTGGCGTGGGCGATGACCAGCGCCTGCATGGTCATGGTGTTCTCTTCCATCAGGTACGCGATACACGGATTGGAGTTGATCACAATCTCGTATGCCAGCCCCATGCGTCCGCGCTGGTAGTTATTCTCCACACTGATGAATTGTTTGCCGAAAGACCAGTGGTTATAGCCCACCGGCATACCCACCGATGAGTAGGCATCCATCATCTGTTCGGAGCTGATGATTTCTATCTGGTTGGGATAGGTGTCGAGACCAAATTCCTTGGCCAGCAGCGCGATTTCCCGGTCGTACTCCTGAATGAGCTCGAAAGTCCACTCGGAAGTGGTGGAGATGGGCTGCTTGTTAGTGATCGCTGTATCTAGCATCAGGCTGCAACCTTCTGGGTAAATAACTGGCGGAATACCGGGTAGATGTCACCTACATCGATAATCTGCTCCATGGCGAAGTGTTCGGGAAACAGTTGCTCGACACTCCGGTATTCATCCCACAGGGCCTGGTGGTCTCTGGGGGTGATTTCCACGTAGGAGTAATACTGTACGTGGGGCATGATGTCGTCGATCAGGATTTTGTGGCAGGTACTGGAGTCGTCGTTCCAGTTGTCGCCATCGGAGGCCTGTGCACCGTAAATATTCCATTCGCTCGCGGGATAGCGCTCGGCCATGATGTCGCGCATCATTTTCAGTGCACTGGACACGATGGTGCCGCCGGTTTCACGCGAGTAGAAAAATTCCTGCTCATCCACTTCTTTGGCGCTGGTGTGGTGACGGATAAAGACCACTTCGGTGTACTCGTAACTGCGCTGCAGGAACAGGTACAGCAGCAGGAAAAACCGTTTGGCCATATCCTTGGTGGCCTGGTTCATGGAGCCGGATACATCCATCAGGCAGAACATCACCGCCTTGGAGCTAGGGCGCGGCTGCTTCACCAGCAGGTTGTATTTGAGATCGAAGTCGTCGAGGAACGGGATGCGTTTGATGCGGCTGCGCAGGTCTTCAATCTCGAGGCGCAACTGATCTACGCGGCGCTGGTCGCGCAGCGCAGCATCCTTGCTTTCTTCTAGATCGAGTTCCTGTTGCAGTAACTTGAGGTTGCGCCGCTTGCCGCCGCTGAGTGCAATCCGACGGGCGTTGGCAGCGCGCATGGAGCGCACGACATTGAGTCTGCCGGGTGTGCCTTCATTACAGATACCGGCGCGGACGACATGGAAAGAGTCATTACCGGCCAGCTTGCGTTTGACCATGTTCGGCAGCTCTAACCCTTCGAACATGAAGTCGAGAAATTCCTCTTGGGAAATCTGGAAAACAAATTCGTCCATCCCCTCGCCACTGTCGCTGGCCCCGCTGCCGCCGCTACCCTGGCCTTGCCCCTGACCGGGGCGGGGAATGCGGTCGCCGGTAATGAACTCCTTGTTGCCGGGCAATACCTGCTCCATATGACCGCCTCGGCCATTGGAAAAGGTGGGCTCATTGAGATCGCGGGTGGGAATGCTGATTTTTTCGCCGGTACCCATATCGGTGATGGATCGGCTGTTCATGGCTTCGCCGACGGCTTTCTTGATATGTGACTTGTAGCGCCGCAAAAAACGCTGGCGATTGACGGTGCTTTTCTTCTTGCCGTTGAGACGGCGGTCGATGATGTAACTCATTACTTTACTGCCTTATGTTGCGGTGCGCTGCAGTGCCACTTGCTTGTTCGGTGGCAGCGCTGCTGCTGGGGGCAGTTTGTGAGACACGCCGTAAACCCATCCCTGGGGGCTTGTCCGTCGGGTCCCTCCGACGGACAGTCTCACAAACTGCCCCCAGCAGCAGCGCTTTCGCATAACGTCCGGCAATCTTCCTCAACCCTTTCAGTGCGAAGTCCAGAAGTTGAGCTGTAGGCCCTGGCACCGGTAGTGCTCTTCGAGACTGTCGAAAAGAGGGACCTTTTCGACAAGCCCCCATGGATGGGTTCACGGCGTGTCTCGAAGAGCACTACCGGTGGCAGGGCCGCCACCGTAGGACTTAAAGACACTAACCCGTCGCCTCTTACTGAGACTTCCGCACCCGCAGATACCATTCGGAAAGCAGTCGTACCTGCTTCTCGGTGTAACCGCGTTCGACCATGCGGGCGACGAAGTCGGCGTGCTTCTTCTTGTCGTCCGCAGAGGCCTTGGTGTTGAACGAGATTACCGGCAGCAGATCCTCGGTATTGGAGAACATTTTCTTCTCGATAACCGCGCGCAGCTTCTCGTAAGATCTCCAATCCGGGTTTTTGCCCTGATTGCCGGCACGGGCGCGCAGAACGAAGTTGACGATCTCGTTGCGGAAATCTTTTGGATTGGAAATGCCCGCAGGTTTCTCGGTTTTTTCCAGTTCCTCGTTCAGCGCTGCGCGGTCGAGAATCTCGCCGGTTTCCGGATCGCGGTATTCCTGATCCTGAATCCAGAAATCGGCATAGGTCACATAGCGGTCGAACAGGTTCTGGCCATACTCTGCGTAGGACTCGAGATACGCGGTCTGGATTTCCTTGCCGATAAAGTCGACGTAGCGCGGCGCCAGGTATTCCTTGATAAAGCCCAGATAGTTTTCATGCAATTCCGGTGGGAACTGCTCCTGCTCTATCTGTTGTTCCAGTACATACAGCAGGTGTACCGGGTTGGCCGCTACTTCCGTGGCATCGAAGTTGAATACCTTGGACAGAATTTTGAACGCGAAGCGCGTGGAGAGGCCATTCATGCCCTCGTCTACACCGGCGTTGTCGCGGTATTCCTGGATGGTTTTTGCTTTAGGGTCTGTGTCTTTCAGGTTTTCCCCGTCGTACACCCGCATCTTCGAAAACACACTGGAATTGTCCGGATTTTTGATGCGTGAAAGCACCGAGAACTGCGCCAGCATGCGCAGGGTGTCCGGTGCACAGGGTGCTTTTGACAGCGAGCTGTGTTCCAGGAGTTTGTCGTAAATCTTGATTTCTTCCTTCACCCGCAGACAGTAGGGCACCTTCACGATATAGATGCGGTCTAGGAATGCCTCATTGTTGCGGTTGTTGCGGAAAGACTGCCATTCGGACTCGTTGGAGTGCGCCAGGATCACACCGTTGAATGGAATTGCCCCCAGTCCTTCGGTGCTGTTGTAGTTGCCTTCCTGGGTGGCCGTCAGCAGTGGGTGCAGCACCTTGATCGGCGCCTTGAACATTTCCACAAATTCCATCAGGCCCTGGTTGGAGCGACACAGGCTGCCGGAGAAGCTATAGGCATCCGGATCATTTTGCGGGAAGTCTTCCAGCTTGCGGATATCCACCTTGCCCACAAGCGAAGAAATATCCTGGTTGTTTTCGTCGCCGGGCTCGGTTTTGGCGATGGCCACCTGATCGAGAATCGACGGACGGATCTTTACGACCTTGAATTTGCTGATGTCGCCCTTGTACTCGTGCAGGCGCTTCACTGCCCAAGGCGACATGATGGTATTTACGTAGCGGCGCGGAATGCCGTAATCCTCTTCCAGAATCTGGCCGTCTTCGGAAGGGGAAAACAGGGCCAGTGGAGACTCAAACACCGGCGAGCCCTTGATGGCATAGATGGGGATCTGCTCCATCATGGCCTTTAGACGCTCCGCCAGCGAGGACTTGCCGCCGCCTACCGGGCCGAGTAGGTACAGAATCTGTTTCTTCTCTTCCAGGCCCTGGGCCGCGTGCCGGAAAAAGGACACGATCTGCTCGATGGCATCTTCCATGCCATAGAACTCGGCAAATGCCTTGTAGCGCTTGATGACCTTGTTGGAAAAAATACGCGAGAGTCGGGGGTCGCGGGAAGTGTCGACCAGCTCGGCTTCACCGATCGCCATTAGCATGCGCTCTGCGGGAGAGGCATAGGCGCTGCGGTCGTTTTTGCACAGCTCCAGGTACTCCTGGATAGTGAGTTCTTCCTCCTGAATCGACTCGTAGCGTTCCAGGTAGTGATTGAATATCGACATGGTGTACGACTCCCTGTAGCGTACCGCGTCAGTAACCGGCCTCCTGCCGTGGAGTACCTACTGCGCTGCAGCGTAGTGATGACCGCGAATACATCTCGCAACGAATGCTGAAGAGCGCTGACGCGCGAGAACGCTATCTTTATTACCTATTGGATTGCGCGACGATGCTGCTGTCGCAACAGGGGGCCTGCTATCAGGTCCCGCACTTTCAGGATAGTCAGCGCTCCGGGTTCAAAGGGGTAAACCGCACAAGATGGGTTGAGAGGGGCGCCATTTTTGCGAAGCTGGTTCGCGGCGTAAAATATGTTGTAAAGTGATGTGGCCTGCTGGGATGGGCGACGATCACTGCGCCTGGCATGCATTTCGCGACAGACAAACGGACAACAAAGGAAGATCATGAAAGTTCTGGTAACCGGTGGCGCCGGCTATATTGGAAGCCACACCTGTGTCGAGTTGCTGCAGGCGGGCTACGAGCCCGTGGTGGTAGACAACCTGTGCAACAGCAGCGAGGAGGCTCTGCAGCGGGTCGAAGCCATTACCGGAAAATCGGTTCCCTTCCACCGTGTGGATATCAAGGATGCCGACGCTCTGCGGGAAGTTTTTCGCCAGCACAGCGTGTCTGCCGTAATCCACTTTGCTGGCCTAAAGGCCGTTGGCGAATCCGTTTCCCTTCCTTTGCGTTATTACCAGAACAATGTTGCCGGCACCCTGACCCTTTGTGAGGTAATGGCGGAGTTCGGGGTTCACCAGCTGATCTTCAGTTCTTCCGCCACCGTTTACGGCGATCCGGAATCGGTTCCCATCCGCGAAGACTTCCCCACCGGCGCCACCAACCCCTACGGCGCCAGCAAATTGATGGTTGAGGAGATCCTGCAGGACCTGTGCAAAGCACCCGGCAATCAGTGGAAGGTCAGCCTGTTGCGCTACTTCAACCCCATCGGTGCCCACGAGAGCGGCACCATAGGCGAAGACCCTGCGGGCATTCCCAATAACCTCTTGCCCTATGTGGCGCAGGTTGCGGTGGGGCGTCTGCCCCGCCTGCAGGTGTTCGGTGATGATTACCCGACGCCCGATGGTACCGGCGTGCGCGACTACATCCACGTGGTGGATCTGGCCCGCGGCCATTTGGCAGCGCTCAACAAGCTGCAAAAAGCAGAAACCGAAACCGGCTGTTACACCTACAACCTGGGCACCGGTCGCGGCAGCTCTGTGTTGGAAATCGTGCGCGCGTTTGCCGATGCGGCGGGCCGGGAAATTCCCTACAAGATAGTTCCCCGTCGTCCCGGTGATATCGCCGAATGTTATGCCGACCCCAATTATGCCGAACAGGAGCTGGGCTGGAAAACCGAGCTGGACCTGCAGCGGATGGTGGAAGATACCTGGCGCTGGCAATCACAGAACCCGAATGGCTATGTGAAGTGATCGCCGGGTATTGAACGCAGTTAGAGAAACGGGCCACAAGGCCCGTTTTTTTGTGCGTGAAATCCGCCCGCAGCTGAAAGGGGGCGTGTAATGTCGTGTAACCGCAGAACTATTGATCTCCGAGAGAATTCACTTAATCATCGGGCGCGAAACGATAACTCACAATAAAACAAGGATATTGAGTATGGAAATAGCTACTGAAGAATCAACGGGGGGAGAGGTGGGTCAGGCCACTGCTGCGACGAACATCCAGCCGAACCCCTGGCGCGCGACCGGCTGGTTGGTTGTGTTTGCCCTGTTACACGTGCTCGGGGTGTTTTTTTACATAGCGGGCTACGGTGGTTACCTCGGCGCGCAACTGGGCGCCCAGGGTGAAGTGGTTGATCCGGTGGCTGTGCAGGCGCAGATAGCTGAGCACGTTACCCAGCCGGGCGCCATGGCGGGCATGTACCTTGCCCAGTTTGTATTGATACTGCCGGTGCTGCTGCTGGTATCCCGTTTTAACGGCCAGACAGCGGCTCAGACACTGGGTATTCAGTCATTCTCAATGAAGCAGGTCATGCCGTGGCTGGGTGTACTGGCGGTATTTCTGGCCGTGGAGACTACCGCAGCTCGCGTGTTCAATATCGAGCAGGGCGAGTTCATGGAAATGCTGGCGGGTAGCAAGCACCTGCTACTGGCGCTGGTGCTCGTATTTGCCGCGCCACTATTGGAAGAACTGGTGTTCCGCGGCTATCTGTTCCGCGCCTGGCGCCATACCCGGCTCGGCTTCAGCGGTACCCTGCTGCTGACTTCTGTGTTGTTCACCCTGCTGCACTGGGGGCAGTACAGCTTGGCTCAGCTGAGCTTTGTATTCACTCTCGCATTGATTTTGGGTTTTGCGCGGGAAAAGAGTGGTTCGGTATTGCTGCCGATGTTGCTGCACTTGGGTAACAACCTTGCTGCAGCGGTTTTGGTTCTTTATCTGGGAGTCTTGTAAGTACCCACTGAGTAGATAAGTCTGGCAGGCGGTATGTCGCCGTTTGCCAGCAGTGAATGGGTTTTTGATTAAATTGTGCAGTCCGCGCAGAAAAAAGCTTCGTCCTCCAGCCGCATGGCGGTGAGATATCCACCCCACACACAACCCGTGTCCAGCGCATAAACATTCTTTGTGTTGGCCTCGCCTTCCAGGGCCGCCCAGTGCCCGAAAATAACCCGGTCGTTTTTGGTTTTGCGGTTTTTGTAGCTGAACCACGGCTTGTAGTCATGGTGTGCGGCCAGTGGTCCCTGTTTGGTGACCAGATCCAGGGTGCCGTCTTCCTTGCAGAAACGCATGCGGGTGAAGTAATTGGTGATGGAGCGCAGACGTTCCAGACCGATCAGATGGTCGCTCCACAGGTGCGGTTCGTTGCCGTACATGCCAAAGAAGTAGGCCTCCGCCATGGCCGGATCCTGCAGGGTCCGATGTACCTCTCCCGCCAGCTCCAGTGCCTTGCTCATGCTCCACATGGGTGGGATGCCCGCATGCACCATGGAAAAGTATTTATCGTTTACTTTCTTGTGCACCATCAGCGGCTGTTTCTGGAGCCAGCCGAGCAATTTATCTGCGTCTTTGGCTCGCAGGACTTCGGCCAGATCGTATTCCTTATCGGTCAGGCGTTTGGCGCCGTGGGCGATGGCGAGCAAGTGCAGGTCGTGGTTGCCGAGCACTGCGGTGACCTGGCTGCGGTGCTCGTACAGGAAGCGCAGGGTGCCGAGACTATCCGGACCGCGGTGCACCATATCTCCGGCCAGCCACAGCTTGTCCTTGTCGGCGTTGAAGCGGACTTTCTTCAGTAGTCTCTGAAGCGGTTCCAGGCAACCCTGGATGTCGCCAATTGCGTAGGTGGCCAAAAGCTTTCCCCGGTTATTCTGTCGCAGACTCTGGCGGTGTCATCTGGCTGCAGTAGTTGGCCAGTTCCACATACTCTTTCACGCTTAGTGTTTCCGGGCGGCGGCTGGTGTCCACCGGTAGCTGCTCCGGATCGAGGTTCGGGAACAGGGGCTTTAATGCATTGCGCAGGGTTTTTCGGCGCTGCTGGAAGGCGACGCTGACGATACGCTCCAACAGCTGCTCATCTTGTGCCGGGTGCGGCAGTGTCTGGTGGGGTACCAGGCGCACAATGGCCGAGTCCACTTTGGGTGCGGGGCGGAAGGACTGCGGCGGTACAGGGAACAGGCCCTGCACCCGACAGTAGTACTGCGCCATGACACTCAGGCGGCCAAAAGATTTTACGCCGGGCACCGCGCTCAGGCGGTCCACCACTTCCTTCTGCAGCATGAAATGCATGTCCTGAATCTTGCCGCGAAAACTCAGCAGGTGGAACAGCAGGGGCGTCGAGATGTTGTAGGGCAGGTTACCCACAATGCGCAGCTGATCACCCTCTCCCTCGGCGAGACTGCCAAAATCAAATTTCAGTGCGTCTTTCTCGATGATGGTGAAATCCGGATAGTCGCGGAATTTGAATTCCAGCATCGGGATCAGGTCGCGGTCCAGTTCGACAGCGGTCAGTGATGGGCACTTGTCCAGCAGCAGCGCGGTGATTGCGCCCTGGCCAGGGCCGATCTCCACCAGCTTGTCGGTATCCTTGGGGCCGATGGCGCGCACAATGCGCTCGATGATGTTCTCATCGACGAGAAAATTCTGGCCGAAACGCTTGCGCGCTTTGTGTTGGAAAAAATTGTCCATGAAACTTTTCGTGTGGGTAATAGGTTGCAGCGCGCCGCAAAAATCAAATGGCGCGCAGTCGTACCAGCTCGACGGCCTGGCTCAGGGCGGCGTTGAGGCTGCCAGTATCGGCAATTCCCGTACCGGCAATATTGAGTGCGGTGCCGTGATCCACGGAGGTGCGAATAAACGGCAGTCCCAGGGTGATATTGATGGCGCGCCCGAATCCCTTGAATTTTAACACCGGCAGGCCCTGATCGTGGTACATCGCAAGTACCGCATCACAGCGCGCCAGTTGTGGTGGGGTAAACAGGGTGTCGGCGGGCAGGGGGCCGATCAGCTCGAGACCCAGGGCACGCAGGGTATCCAGTGCCGGCTCAATGACCTCTATTTCCTCTCGCCCGAGATGGCCGCCTTCCCCCGCGTGGGGGTTGAGCCCGCAGACGCCGATACGCGGGCGCTCGATCCGGAACTGCTGCTGCAGGCTGCGGTGCAGAATGGTGAGGACCTGCTGCAGGGACTCCCCGTTGATTGCCTGGCTGACATCTTTCAGCGGGATATGCGTGGTAGCCAGGGCTACCCGCAGATCATCTGCGGCCAGCATCATCACTACTTTTTCCACACCCGCCTGTTCCGCGAAGAATTCGGTATGGCCGCTGAACGGCACCCCGGAGTCATTGATCACGCCTTTGTGTACCGGTCCCGTCACCACGGCATCGAAGGTGCGGTCTGTACAGCCTTCGGCAGCCCGGCGCAGGGTTTCCAGTACGTAGGGGCCGTTGGCGGCGTCGAGTCGCCCGGGACTGGCAGGCGCGGCGAGGGATACCGGCAGGATATGCAGGGCGCCCTCGGGAGTGGCGGTGGCGGGTTCGATTGGCTCGAACGGTAATAGCTGCAGGGATTTGCCCTGGCGGGCGGCTTCCTGCAGCAGCAGCTCCGGATCGGCAATAGCGACGATCTGTGTGCCTGCAATGTCGGGAGTGCGCCCGGAACTGGCGAGTTTGACTGCCAGCTCCGGGCCGATTCCGGCGGGCTCGCCGGGAGTAAATGCGATACGCGGGATCATCCGGTTACTGGCTTTCGCCCTCACCTTCAGTCTGGTTCTCGCCGGACTCTTTCAGCTCCGGCAGCTTGATTTCCACATAGGCCTGATCGCGGATTTCCTGGCGCCAGTTCTGCAGTTCTTCCTCATAGCGGCGATTGCGCAGCAGGTTGGCCGCCTGATTGCGGATGTACTGGTCGGTCATGTCCTGTTGGCGACGGCCTTCTACCTGCAGCAGGTGCCAGCCAAACTGGCTGCGGAATGGCATGCTCAGTTCACCCACTGGGGTGTTGTTCATGGCTTGGGTAAATTCGGGTACGAACTGGCCGGGGTTGGACCAGCCCAGATCACCACCCTGCAACATGGTGCCGATGTCTTCTGAGTTGTCCTTGGCCGCGTCTTCAAACTTCAGGTCGCCGGCGGCAATTTTTTCCCGCAGGTCCATCAGCAGTTTGTAGGCGGCATCGTCATCGCGGATGGCGGAGGTCTTGACCAGGATATGACGCACCTTGGTCTGCTCCACCACCTGCTCGGTGGCGCCGCGCTGCTCGTGGATCTTGAGCAGGTGGAAGCCGGCATCACTGCGGAATGGCTTGGTGGTGTCGCCCACACCCAGGCCTTCCAGCGCATCGGCAAACAGGGTGGGCAATTCTACGGTTTTACGCCAGCCCAGGTCGCCGCCCTGCAGGGCGTTCTGGCCCGCGGAGTTGGAAATCGCCAGGGCGCGGAAGTCTTCGCCGGCGTTGGATTTTTCATAGATGGATTCGGCCTTGGCGCGGGCCTGTGTCACTTCTTCGGCGGGCGCGCTGGAGTTGACCGCAATCAGGATATGTCCCAGCTGGTACTGGGGGGATTTCCAGAACTCGCCCTCTTTGGAGCGCAGGAAGTTGTTGATGTCCTGATCGGTAATCTGGATACGGCGGCTCACGCTGCCCTGTTCGACCCGGCGGATGATCAGTTCCTGGCGAATCTGTTGGCGGAAGGCGTTGTTGGAGATGCCGTCGGCTTCCAGTTTGCGCTGAAACTCTTCCGGTGACGCGCCCATATTCTGCTGCACCCGGGCAATGGCCTGGTCCAGCTCTTCCTCGGAGATGGTGACACCCGCGCGGGATCCCATCTGCAGCTGCAGGCGTTCGACAATCAGCTGTTCCAGCACCTGACGGCGCAGTACATCGATCGGCGGCGCCTGTACGTTCTGGGCGGCGATTTGCTGGGCGATGGTATTCAGACGCTGCTGCAGCTCACTGGCCATAACGACATCGTCGTCCACCACGGCCACAACCCGGTCGAGTTTCTGCACCTGCGCGACCGCGGGGAGGGCGAGGGCGCACAGGGCTGCCAGGGTCAGCAGTCCGCGGCGGGAGGAGGTGAACATCTGCATTATTGTCATCACTGTTTCAGTACTTCTCTCTGTTCAAAGTTGGCAATGCCCTGGCTGAGCATACGGGTGACCGAGCCGCCGAGGCCGGCCAGTCCCTTCAATTGCAATTCAATATAGATGCCTTCGTCGTATTTCAGCTCTTCCGGGGGCACCACATCTGCCAGGTCGTTATCCAGCTCGCGCCGCCACAGCACACGCGTGCGGTAACAGCAGGTGTCATATTCGAGTCCGGCAAGGTACTCCAGTTCCCTGTCAAAGGTGAAATCGTAGTTGGCCCTGGCAAGGATGGAAAGCCGGTCATTGATCGGCCAGGCAGTGGAAACGTCTGCCTGCCGGACGGGGCCGCGGATCAGGAAGGTGTTGGTGGCGTCGAAAACCTCTTCCTTGCGCAGGTAGCGGTAGCCCACGTTGAACAGGCGGAAGTCGTCGTCCAGATAGCGCAGGGTGAAGTTGCCGCGATTGATGGTGTGGTCGGTGTCGTGGTAGATGACCTCGCTGCTGATACGCAGGGAGTCGGTTGGCCGGCTCTCCAGGCGCGCGGCAAACTCGGAGCGCGGCACATCTTCGATAAATTGGGCCAGTTCAATGCGGCTGGCCTGGGAATAGAAAATCTGTCCGGCGCTGGCGGCGAACAGGTCGCGACCGCTGCGCGGATCCACAAAGCGGGTGGTCAGGCCGATGGCGGCGCGATCGGCGTCGTCGATACGGTCGTTGCCGTTGAAGCGGCTGCTGCGGAACAGCTGGTCATAACTGAAGGTGAACAGCGATGTATCGTAGAGCAGGTTGTTGCTCTTGGGGTCGGTGCCGCGGATATCGCTGACGGACAGGAAATCGGTCTGGTCCGCTTCGCTGCTGCCCATCAGGAACAGGCGCGGTTCCAGTGTCTGCACATACTCTCGCTCGAACAGGTTGCCGTTGCGCTCGAAGAACAGGCCGCTGTCGATGGTGATCTGGCCGGCGGAGGTTTCCGGAGTGTCCATCGCAGGATCCGCGAGGAAAGTGTCCGCCAGTTCATAGCCCAGGTAGATTCCGGTGATCTCCGGGTTGAAGAAGCCCCACAGCCACTGCTTGTCCCAGCCGAAGCTGTAATCCACGCGAGTGCGTTTCGCGTTGATAAAGTTACGGGTGCGTTCGACGACGCTATCGGGGTCGTCCACATTATCGATAAAGCGGATGGTTTGGGTGTCCGCGTGATCGAAGCTGGTGATCTCGTGGTCCATCAGCAGCTGCCAGTCGCCCCACTTGTAGTTGCCGTTCACATTCACCCGCGGCAACTGGCTGAACGTATCGTAGCGGTCCTTGACCAGCTGCTGGTACTCCTGGGCGCGGACACTGGCGTTCCAATGCTCGCTGGTCAGGCTCGCTTGGGCCGACTGGCTCAGGCTGGTAAGGGCACTCGAGCTGACATTTTTGGGCGACTGCACGTCGGCGTTGTCGAGGTCGCGGAAATAGTCCGGGTCGCTGACCTTGGTGTAGTCGATGCGGGTGCGCCACAGGCCGCCGTCGCCGCCGGCCTGATCCAGGTTCAGGTACCAGCGATTCTCGCCCTTGGCCGGCAACACCAGGTCTTCCGGAAAGCCCTCGTTGATCAGGCGACGGGCGTCTTCATCGTTGCCGCCCTTGTCATTGGGCAGGCCGGCCATGCGCAACTCGGTATTGAACTTGCTGCTCAGGTGGCGGGTCTCTAGCTCCAGGCCGGTGCCGCGGTACTGCACGTAGCGCGGCACGATGGTGGCGTCTAGCTGCGGGGCTATGTTCCAGTAGTAGGGGATGGCGATATCCCAGCCATTTTCCTCGCTGTTACTGATGGCGGGAAACAGCAGCCCGGACATGCGCTCGTCGCCCACGGGAAAGCGCAGGTAGGGGAAATAGAACACCGGGATATCTGCGATTTCCAGGCGCACATTGCGCGCGGTACCCTGGCGCTCAACGCTGTCGATGGAGATTTCGCCGCCAACCATTCGCCAGAAAACGTCGTCCGGTTCACAGCGGGTGTAGTTGCCTTGGGTCAGAATCAGCTCCCCGCTGGCTTCGCGGGAAGCAAAGCGGGCCGAACCGTGCACAAACTCATCGTGAACCACATAAGTGGCGTCTTCGATGGAAGCGGCCTTGCTGTCGGTGTGGACCTCCGCGGCCTTGCCGCGCACCAGCAGACTGGGCTCGCGCATTTCGATGGCGCCGCTCAGGTAGGCGGTGCTCTCTGCGCGGTTGACGTTCACCTCGTCGGCAAACAGTTGGCGGTAGCCCTGGGTGATGTGCACATTGCCGCGCAGCTGGGCGGTACCGTCCTCCAGCCAGTTTGAGCTGTCGGCGGTAGCACGCAGCGGGGCGTCTTCCGGTAACTGGTCCGAATTGGGGTAGAAGCGCTGCGGTTCGATAAACGCACCGCCACAAATCGGTGCCAGCGTGCTGCGGGAGGCCGGATCCAGCTGGGATCTGGGAAACCAGTCCAGATACAGGTAGGCGTTGTCCTGCTGTACGCTGCCAGAGTCCGGGGTGGCCTGGGGCGCAGCGGTCTCTTCTGCGACTGCCGCTGCCGAACACCACAGGGGTTGGGCAGCGAGCAGGCCGAAAGCGAGGGAGCGCGGGCGTGATAATTGTCCAATGGCTAGCGCAAGGCGGCGCCAGCGGGAAGCTTCCAGCATCGAGTGATTGGTTCCAGCTATCTTTAGAGTCTGTTCCGTTGGCGAGATTGCGCGGTCAGTGCGCGGTTGCGCTTCCCGAGTTTGCAGGGAACTCCAGCCAGTGAGACAGAATCTGCGGTGAAGTCCGCAAAATGTGACGATGCCGACAAGGCTGGTGCGCAAAAATCAGCGGTCGATTCTACTTGAATGGCCGTACCCATGGAAACAATAGCGGGTGATCCGTCGCGCCAGCGCAGTTACAATGCGCAGTTTTTAGGCGGCCGGAGCACCGGGCGGGCCCAACGCCTGTCGAAAATAGTAAAGATGTATACAGGTGGCGGATGAATGAATGTGTAACCCAGGCCCCGGATGAGCGCCGCGAACAATTGCGCTTGTGGGCCGCGCGCGCCCTGCAATCCGGGCACGACGCACTGCAAGTGCCGCCGCTGGAGAATAGTCTGCACCTGTTGCCGCTCTCCGGCGACGCCGGCTTTCGCCGTTATTTCCGCACCGATACCAGCCCGACACTGATCGCAGTGGATTCCCCGCCGGAAAAAACCAATGTGAAGCGCTTTGTCGCCCTGGCGGACTACCTGCGTCGCAACGGTATCCACACCCCGCTGGTGATCGCCGCGGATATAGAGCAGGGCTACATGCTGCTCGAAGATCTCGGGGACACCCAGTTGTTACGCGAGCTGAATGCCGACAGCGTGTCCGGCCTGTATGCAGAAGTGATGAACGAGCTGCTCGGCCTGCAGCAGATCACGCGCGCCGAAGGCCTGTTCCCTCCCTACAATCGCGAACTCCTGCACATGGAAATGCGCCTGCTGCCGGAGTGGTTGATCGGCAAGTTGCTGAAGCGGGAGCTGAGTGACGCGGAGAACCAGCTGCTGGAGCGTACCTTCGCCCTCCTGCTGGACAGTGCCAGCGCCCAGCCGCAGGTGTTGGTGCACCGCGACTATCACAGCCGCAACCTGATGATTCGCGACGGTGAGCGCCCGGGGGTGGTGGATTTCCAAGATGCCGTGTGGGGGCCGGTCACTTACGACCTGGCATCCCTGTTGCGGGACTGTTACATCCGCTGGCCACAGGACCAGGTGGAAAACTGGGCCCTCGCCTACGCCTCATCGGCGGTCGATGCTGGCGTCATCCCGCCGGTGGCTCCGGAAACCTTCTTGCGCTGGTTCGACTGGATGGGCCTGCAGCGGCACTTCAAAGTACTTGGCCTGTTCCCGCGCCTTTACCTGCGTGATGGCAAACACGGCTACCTGCCGGATCTGCCGCTGGTGATCCGTTACACTCTTGAAGTGTGTGACAAATACGCCGAATTGCAGCCCTTCGCGAACTGGTTTCGCGAAGAAATCCTGCCATTGATCGAGCAGCAGGACTGGTACCGCGACTATCTCACCGCCGGCGAACGGCAGGCGGTGGAAACCGAACTCCCCGAATAAGCGCGAAGATGACTGCCAGACAAAACAACGTCCCCGCCGCCATGGTGCTCGCCGCCGGATTCGGTAAGCGCATGCGCCCGCTCACCGATCGCATGCCCAAACCGATGATCCCGGTGCTGGACAAACCGCTGATCGAATACGCCCTCGAGCGGCTCGTCGCTGCCGGCATCAAACATGTGGTGATCAACCTTGCCTATCGCGGCGATCAGATTCGCGAACATCTGGGCAAGGGCGATCGCTGGGGCCTCGATATCCAGTACTCACCGGAAGACGAGCCCCTGGAGACTGCGGGTGGCATCACCAGAGCCCTGCCGCTGCTGGGCGACGCCCCGTTCCTGGTGGTCAACGGCGACGTCTGGTGTGACTTCGACCTCTCCCGGTGGGTCAGTACTCCCCTGCCAGAGGGTTGTCCCGGTCGCCTGCTGATGGTGCCCAATCCGCCGCACAATCCCGAGGGGGATTTCGGCATCGACAACGGGTTGCTCTCCGGCACCACCAAACCGCGCTATACCTTTGCCGGTATCAGTTATTTGCGCCCGGAAATCCTCACCGCCTATCCCCATACCCGCGAGCGCTACGGCCTCGGCGAGGTTTTCGCCCACAACGAAGATTTGATGCAGGCGGAAGTGTACGAGGGAGATTGGTGTGATGTGGGGACACCGGAGAGGCTGAGAAAGCTGGAAGAGAGATTGACGTCGGAATAGCCAAAACGCTAACGAAGCGAAAAAGCACAAACTGAAGGTCGGGTGCCGGGTGGAGCTTTTCGGGATCGTCGCAAACAGGATGTTTGCGCCGAAGCGCCCAGGGATGGGTTTACAGCGGTCCCGAAAAGCTCCACCCGGTGTCCGGCCGCCACCGGGCCCAAACAAAGCTCCGGGGCAAAAAACCTCCAAGCACTGAGACGAGAAAATGCCGGACTACAAAATTGCACCCTCCATCCTCTCCGCCGACTTCGCCCGCCTGGGTGAAGAAGTCGACAACGTCCTCGCCGCTGGCGCCGACTGGGTGCATTTCGACGTGATGGACAACCACTACGTTCCCAACCTCACCATCGGCCCCATGGTCTGCAAAGCCCTGCGCAACCACGGCGTGGAAGCCCCTATCGACGTGCACCTCATGGTCGAACCCGTCGACGACATGATCCGTATGTTCGCCGATGCCGGCGCCAGCTACATCACCTTCCACCCGGAAGCCAGCAAGCACGTCGACCGCTCCCTGCAGCTGATCCAATCCCTGGGCTGTAAAGCCGGCCTCGTATTCAACCCGGCCAGCAGCCTCGACGCCGCCAAATACGTCATGGACAAGCTCGACATGATCCTGCTCATGTCTGTGAACCCCGGCTTCGGCGGCCAGAAATTCATCCCCGCCACCCTCGACAAGCTCCGCGAAGCACGCGAGCTGATCGACGACTCCGGCTGCGATATTCGCCTGGAAATTGACGGTGGCGTCACCCGCGACAACATCCGTGAAATCGCCCAGGCCGGCGCTGACAGCTTTGTTGCCGGCTCTGCCATCTTCAACCAGGACGACTACGCGGAAGTCATCAAGGCCATGCGCACGGAGCTGGCGCAGGCCTGAGCCCCACGGCTAGCACGGACAGCGCCGGAATACCGGCGCTTGCCCACCCCACAAGACATTTGTAAACTTGCTCGCCGGAATACAGGGAAGCAACTCGACGCTGCGACCCCAACGCTGCGAGAAAGTGACATTGAACTGCACTGCCCACCTCAATAACAGCTGGCGATGGCGCCACTGATCCGCTAAGCCTGCAGGCCAAATGGTCTTCCGGGCGCCTTTCCCGCGGGTAGGATTCCACAACAGAAGCGAAATCCAGGCCCCATTACAAAAAATTAAGCATTGCATAGACCCGGAGTCGCCATGACCCCCAGCGAATACACCCAGCTTGCGTCTGCAGGATACAACCGCATACCGGTCGTCCGCCGCGTACTGGCAGATATCGAAACCCCGCTCACCACCTACATGAAGCTCGCCGCCCGCGACGGTGGCCGCTACAGCTACCTGTTTGAATCGGTACAGGGCGGGGAAAAGTGGGGGCGCTACTCCATTATCGGGTTGCCCGCGCGCACCGTCTTGAGGGTGACCGGTCATGAGGTAACGGTCGAGCGCGATGGCAAGATTGTCGAGCAGGCCGAGGTTGAGGATCCCCTGGCCTTCGTCGAGGAATTCCAGGGGCGCTACAAAGTGCCGGAAATCGAAGGCCTGCCGCGATTTAATGGCGGTCTCGTGGGCTACTTCGGTTACGACTGTGTACGCTATATCGAACCCAAGCTGGCCCACAGCTGCCCACCGGATACCCTCGGCAATCCGGATATCCTGTTGATGGTCAGCGACGAAGTGGTGGTATTCGACAACCTCGCCGGTGCGGTAATTTTTATCGTGCACGCCGACCCGGAGCAGGAAGATGCGTTTGCCGCGGCCCAGCGCCGTCTGGACGAACTGGTAGGGCAGTTGTCGCAGCCGCTCGCCGCGGTAGAACCCCTGGGAATCGACGGCGACCACACCGCGGAGGAGGAATTCACCTCCCATTTCGGCGAGGAGGCATTCAAGCAGGGCGTGCACAAGGTCAAGGATTACATCCTCGCCGGTGACGTGATGCAGGTGGTGCCCTCGCAGCGCCTGTCCGCGCCGTTTACCGTACCGCCGCTCAACCTCTACCGCGCCCTGCGCAGCCTCAACCCGTCTCCCTACATGTACTTCCTCGATCTCGGTGACCACCAGGTAGTGGGGTCCAGTCCGGAGATTCTTGTGCACCTGGAAGACGGCGATATGACCGTACGCCCGATTGCCGGCACGCGCCGTCGCGGCGCCACCGAGGAACAGGACCAGGCACTGGAAAAAGATCTTCTGGCCGACCCCAAAGAGGTGGCCGAACACCTGATGCTGATCGACCTGGGCCGCAATGATGTGGGCCGGGTGGCGGAAACCGGCAGTGTCCGCGTGACCGATAAAATGGTGGTGGAGCGGTACTCCCACGTGATGCACATCGTGTCCAATGTAACCGGCAGGATCCGCCCGGAATTTACCGCTATCGACGCCCTGCGCGCGGCGCACCCGGCGGGCACCTTGTCCGGTGCGCCGAAAATTCGCGCGATGGAAATCATCGACGAGCTGGAGCCGGAAAAGCGCGGTGTCTATGGCGGTGCCGTGGGCTATCTGGCGTGGAACGGGAATATGGATACCGCGATTGCCATTCGCACGGCGGTCATCAAGGACGAGAAAGTTTATGTACAGGCCGGTGCCGGCCTGGTGGCGGATTCCGATCCGCAATCCGAGTGGGATGAAACCATGAACAAGGCGCGGGCACTGTTCCGCGCCGTGGCCATCGCCACCGGAAAATAACCAAATTGTTTTGAGCCATTGGAAGCAGTTAAACCGATGAGTAGTGAAATTTCAGTAGGACAGAAAAGCAGTTTTGCTGAACAGTGCCGCCGCCTGGTCGATGCGCCGATATTCAATCAGGTCATCATTGCCCTGATCTCGGTAAATGCCGCAGTGGTGGGCCTGGAAACCTCCACCTGGGTGCTGGAGCGGTTCAGTGGCGGCCTGCATGGGATCAACCAGCTGATTCTCGGCGCGTTCATGGTGGAGGCCGCGATCAAGATTTTCGCCCACGGCAATCGCCCGTGGCGTTACTTTGCCAATGGTTGGAACTGCTTTGATTTTTCCATCATCGTACTGAGCCTGATCCCGGCGGCGGGCCCCATGGCAACGCTGGCGCGACTGGTGCGCGTATTGCGGGTGCTGCGCCTGGTGTCGGCTTTCCCGGAGTTGCGCCTGCTGGTGGATACGCTGCTCAGAAGCCTGCCGAGCATGTTTCATATCAGCTTGCTGATGGGAATTATTTTTTATATCTACGGGGTGGCCGGATATTTCCTGTTCCACGAGATTGATCCGACGCACTGGCGTTCTTTGCCTATCGCGCTGTTGAGCCTGTTCCGTATCGTCACCTTTGAGGACTGGACGGACATCATGTACACCGCGATGGATGCCATGCCTTACGCATGGATTTACTTTATCAGCTTTGTGGTGATGGGCGCGTTTGTGATGATCAACCTGTTTATCGGGGTGGTACTGAACAATCTGGAAGAGGCCAAGCTGCGCCGTCTGGATGAGCTGGCGATGCCGCCGAGCCAGACCGAAATTCTGCGCGAACTGCGCGCAACCCAGGACTCCCTTGCCCGTTTGCAGAAACGACTGGGTGAGGCGACACAGGATAAAGGAACCGAATCATGATCCTGATGATCGACAACTACGACTCTTTCACCTTCAACATCGTGCAGTACCTTGCGGAGTTGGGGGCAGACGTCGTGGTGAAGCGCAACGATGAAATTGCCGTTGCGGATATCGAACAGCTGAACCCGGAAAAAATCGTGATTTCTCCGGGGCCCTGTACGCCGAACGAGGCGGGTATTTCCATGGATACCATTCGCGCTTACGCGGGCAAGGTGCCGATCCTTGGTATCTGTCTCGGCCACCAGAGTATTGGCCAGGTATTCGGCGGCCGTGTGGTGCGTGCCGGTGAGGTAATGCACGGCAAGACTTCGCCGATTATTCACAATAACCTGGGGGTGTTCCACGGCCTGTCGAACCCGTTCGAGGCGACCCGTTACCACTCGCTGGTGGTGGACAAGGGCAGTCTGCCGGATTGCCTGGAAATCACCGCCTGGACCGAAAATGCTAACGGTGAGATCGATGAGATCATGGGCCTGCGTCACCGCGAGTTGCCGGTGGAAGGAGTGCAGTTCCACCCGGAGTCGATCCTGACTCAGCACGGGCACGATATGTTGCGGAACTTTTTGGAGTCTTGAGGTTTTAGCTGGTGTGCTCCGTGGATGGTCTGGTGGCGATGCTGCTACCGGGATCCGTTTGCGAGACACGCCGTGAACCCGTCCATGGGGGCTCTTCTAAAACATCCCTGTTTTAGAAGGTCTCGCAAACGGATCCCGGTATCAGCCCCTTAGCTTTGAGTACCGGAGAAATTGCGAACCCCAGGAAACTAAGCTTAGGGAAGGGGAAGAATAATGAATATCCAGCAGGCCATTGCCAAACTGGTCGAAGGTGAACATCTCACCCGCGAAGAAATGCGCGGGGCCATGGGCCAGATCATGCGCGGGGAAGCGGATGATGCGCAGATTGGTGCATTTCTGGTAGCGCTGCGTATGGCCGGTGAGTCCGTTGAGGAAATCACCGGTGCGGTGGAAGTGATGCGCGAACTGGCCACCAAGGTCGAAGTGGATCTGACCAATGCGGTGGATATCGTCGGCACAGGCGGTGACGGTGCCAACCTGTTCAATGTCTCCAGCGCATCCAGTTTTGTCGCCGCCGCCGCCGGCGCGCGCGTGGCCAAGCACGGCAATCGCTCCGTATCGTCCTCTTCCGGCGCTGCCGACCTGCTGGAAAAAGCTGGTATCTATCTGCCGCTCACCCCGGAGCAGGTCGCTCGCTGTATCGACGGCGTCGGGGTAGGTTTTATGTTCGCCCCCAGTTATCACAGTGCCATGCGCCACGCCATTGGCCCGCGCAAGGCACTGGGGCTGCGCACCATATTCAATCTGCTGGGTCCGCTGACCAACCCCGCCGGGGTAAAACGCCAGGTGATCGGCGTGTTCGCCCCCCACTACTGCCGTATGCTGGCGGAAGTCCTGCAGACACTGGGTTCCGAGCACGTGCTGGTACTGCACAGCGATGACGGCCTCGACGAAATCAGTCTCGCTGCGGAGACCCGTGGCTGGGAGCTGAGGAACGGTGAGCTGGAAAAAGTGACCATTGCGCCGGAAGACTTCGGTATCGAGCGCCAGAACCTCGACGGGCTGTGTGTGGACGGTTCCGAGGCGTCCCTCGCGCTGATCCGCGATGCGCTCGGCAAGCGCGAAACTGCCGCTGGCAGCAAGGCAGCTGATATCATTGCGCTCAATGCGGGCATGGCCATCTATGTGAGTGGCGTTGCCGCGAGCCGGGAAGAGGGAGTCAGCATGGCTCAGGACGCCATTTACAGTGGTCTCGCCGGGGAAAAAATAAACGAGCTGGCCGCCTTTACCAGTGCATTCAAAGAGTGAAGTAATGAATACACCAACAATTCTGAAGACCATCGTCGAGCGCAAATGGGAAGAAGTGGCCGAGCGCAAGCAGTTGGTCAGCCAGGATGAAATGCAGCAGCGCGCACTGCAGCAGCCTCCCTGCCGCGGTTTTGTAAAGGCCATCGAAGCCAAACGCGACGCCGGTGAGGCGGCGGTGATTGCCGAGATCAAAAAGGCATCCCCCAGCAAGGGCGTAATCCGCGAAGATTTTATCCCTGCGGAAATCGCCACCAGCTATGAAAAGGGCGGTGCCGCCTGTCTGTCGGTGCTGACCGATGTGGACTTTTTCCAGGGTGCCGACGAGTATCTGCAGCAGGCCCGCAATTCGGTGCGCCTGCCGGTGATCCGCAAGGATTTTATCGTCGATCCCTATCAGGTGTACGAGGCGCGCGCGATCGGTGCCGACTGTATCCTGCTGATTGCCGCCTGCCTGGACGATGCGCAGCTCACCAGCCTGAATGACCTGGCCCTGGAGCTGGGACTGGATGTGCTGGTGGAAGTGCACGATCGCCAGGAGCTGGAGCGCGCGCTGAAACTGCCCAACCGCCTGATCGGTATCAACAACCGCAATCTGCACAATTTTGAGGTGCAGCTGGAGACCACCTTCAAGCTGCTGGACCTGATTCCCGATGACCGCATCGTGGTAACCGAAAGCGGTATTCACACCACCGACGATGTGGCGGCGATGCGCGGCCATAATGTGGATACTTTCCTGGTGGGTGAGGCGTTTATGCGCGATCAGGAGCCGGGCCGCCGCCTGATGGAACTGTTCAACTAGGTGAATTAACCGGGTTGTTCAGGATAGAGACAATCGCTGCCACATAAAAAAACCGGGCCATGGCCCGGTTTTTTTATGTGGGTAGGCTCTGCTGCGAGGTCACAATCCCAGGTGCCGGGCGTGAAAGCGCAGGTGCTCGCCGATAAAGCTGGCGATAAAGTAATAGCTGTGATCGTAGCCCTCGTGGCGGCGCAGTTGCAGCGGGAAATCGCTGGCGGCGGCCGCCGCTTCTAGGGTTTCCGGTTTCAGCTGCTCGGCGAGGAAGTCGTCTGCCTCCCCCTGATCCACCAGTGCGGGCAGCTTGCTGCTCGCATGGCGCATCAGCAGGCTACCGTCGTACTGGGCCCAGTCTGCGCCGTCATCGCCGAGGTAGGCGGTAAACGCTTTCTGCCCCCAGGGACAATTGACCGGGTTGGCAATGGGGCTGAATGCCGACACCGACCGGAAGCGTTCCGGGTTGCGCAGTGCCAGTACCAGCGCGCCGTGGCCGCCCATGGAGTGGCCGCTGATAGCGCGCTTGTCGCTGACCGGAAACAGGGATTCCACCAGGGCCGGAAGCTCGTTGAGCACGTAGTCGTAAATCCGGTAGTGACGGCTCCACGGGTCTTGCGTCGCGTTGACGTAGAAACCTGCGCCCTGCCCCAGGTCATACCCTGCATCGTCGGCGACGGTATCCCCGCGCGGGCTGGTGTCCGGTGCCACCAGGGCCATACCCAGTTCGGCAGCGACCTGCTGGGCGCCGGCTTTCTGCATGAAGTTTTCATCGGTGCAGGTGAGGCCGGACAGCCAGTAGAGCACCGGCACTTTCTGTCCACCCGCCGCCTGGGGCGGCAGGTAGATGGCGAAGCGCATATCGCAATTGAGTACCTCTGAGCGGTGGCGATACTGCTTGTGCCAGCCGCCGAAGCTTTTGTTACTGCTCAGGTTTTCGATGGTCATCGCTGGCTCCGATCACTTGTCGAAATGGATCACGGAGCGGATGCTCTCGCCGCTGTGCATCAGGTCGAAGGCACTGTTGATCGCATCCAGGCCCATGGTGTGGGTGATGAAATCGTTCAGTTTGAACTCACCCGCCAGGTAGCGCTCGACGTAGTCCGGCAGTTCCGAGCGTCCTTTCACGCCGCCGAAGGCAGTGCCTTTCCAGACCCGGCCGGTGACCAGCTGGAATGGACGGGTGGAGATTTCCTGGCCGGCACCGGCGACTCCGATGATTACGGATTCGCCCCAGCCTTTGTGGCAGCATTCCAGCGCGGAGCGCATGACGTCTACATTGCCAATGCACTCGAAGGAGTAGTCCACACCGCCGTCGGTCAGTTCGACGATCACTTCCTGGATCGGCTTGTCGAAGTTTTTCGGGTTGATACAGTCAGTGGCACCCAGCTGACGGGCGAGGTCGAACTTGCTCTCGTTGATGTCGATGGCAATGATGCGCCCTGCCTTGGCCATGGCCGCGCCGATCACTGCAGACAGGCCGATACCACCGAGACCGAAGATGGCCACGGTCGCGCCTTCCTCTACCTTGGCGGTATTCATCACCGCACCCATACCGGTAGTGACACCACAGCCCAGCAGGCAGACTTCTTCCAGCGGTGCGTCCTTGTTGACCTTGGCCAGGGAAATTTCCGGCAGCACGGTGTACTCGGAGAAGGTGGAACAGCCCATGTAGTGATAGATGGGCTCGCCGTTCTTGGAAAAGCGGGTGGTGCCGTCCGGCATCAGGCCCTTGCCCTGGGTCTCGCGGATCTTGCCGCACAGGTTGGTCTTGCCGGATGTACAGAACTTGCACTCGCCGCATTCCGGGGTGTACAGGGGGATCACGTGGTCGCCCACCGCAACACTGGTTACGCCTTCGCCCACGGACTCGACGATACCGCCGCCCTCGTGGCCGAGGATCGCCGGGAAGATACCTTCCGGGTCGTCTCCGGACAGGGTGAACGCATCGGTGTGGCACACGCCGGAGGCGATCACGCGGATACGCACCTCGCCCGCCTGCGGCGGCATCACGTCCACTTCTTCGATGGTGAGCGGTTTACCCGGGCCCCAGGCCACGGCTGCTCTGGATTTGATGGTCTCGGTCATGGCGGACTCCTGTTCGTTGCAGGCGGCGTTCTGCCACCAGATGGAGCGCAGTGTATCTATTTCTGTTTCGCTTATAATCCGTGAAAATTGAAATTCATTTTTGCATATTTGTAATAATTGATTTCGTGATCGAAAGGCGATCAGGTAGCGAGGTGACCGGGTAGTGAGCATGGGTAACTGGGAAGGAGTGAGCGAATTTGTCGCCGTGGCCGAGGCCGGCAGCTTTACCGGTGCCGCGCGCAAGCTGGGTATTTCCACGGCCCAGGTGAGTCGGCAGGTGAGTGCACTGGAGGCGAGGCTTTCCACCAAGCTGCTGTACCGAACCACCCGCAAGGTGTCGGTCACGGAAGTGGGGACGGTGTATTACCAGCACTGTCGCCAGGTACTGGACGGGCTGGCGGAGGCCGAGCGTGCGGTGACCGATCTGCAGCAGGTGCCCCGGGGCAGGTTGCGGCTGACGGCGCCGGTCACTTATGGCGAGACCACCCTGGCGCCACTGGTGAATGATTTTGCCCTGCAGTATCCGGAGCTGCAGGTGGAGATGGAACTGACCAACCAGAAACTGGACCTGGTGGCGGAGGGCTACGACCTCGCCATCCGCCTGGGACAGCTGACGGATTCCAGCATGATGGCGCGGCGGCTGGGCTCGCGCACCCTGCATGTCTGCGCCTCCCCGCACTACCTGTCTTCCCACGGTGAACCCCACAGCCTGTCGGAGCTGGCGCGACACAATTGTCTGCCGGGTACCCTCGACTATTGGCGTTTCCGCGAACAGGGGCGCTCACGCAATATCCGGGTGAACGGCAGTTTCCGCTGCAACAGCGGCCGCGCACTGGTGGATGCGGCGGTGAAGGGGATCGGTATCGTACAGTTGCCCGATTATTACGTGGATGAATACCTGCAGGGAGGGCAGCTGGTATCGCTACTGGAGCACTTCCGGGAGCGGGATGACGGTATCTGGGGTATCTACCCGCACAACCGGCACCTCTCGCCCAAGGTCAGCATGCTGCTGGATTTTCTCGGCGAATATATCGGTGAAGTTGCCGGCTAGCAGCGTGCTGGTGTGTATCTTGCACTGCTAGCGGCAGGTCAATGGGATGAGTGGTTGCGCCACCGGGATAAACCACAGGTGGATGAATTCCCAGTCATCCATGAAATGATATATTGGCGCATTAGACATCTTAGCTGGTGCCGATATCTGCACTGCGGCGGTAGCGGTTGCCCGCGATACCCGCACAAACCATTGGCGCCAATAACAGACACACTCATCGGAGAATGACATGCGCAAATCCCTGCTCGCGGTAGCCATTGTGGCTGTTGCCGCCTGTTCCGAGGCGCCCAAGCCGGATTCCAAGTCTGTGCAGGCAACGGAAGTCGAGAAGGCCCAGGTGGCTGGTGATCAGACTGCCCCTGCTGCGCAGGACAATCCGCTGCTTAGCCCCAGCACCCTGCAATACCAGGCCCCGGATTTTGGTCAAATCAAGGACGGTCACTTCGCCCCGGCCTTCGAACAGGGGATGCGCGAGCACCTGCAGGAAATCCAGGCGATCGTGGATAACCCGGAACCGGCCAGCTTCAACAACACCATTGTTGCCATGGAGCAGTCCGGCGCGCTGCTGACCCGTGTATCGCGTATCTTCTTCAACCTGGTTGGCAGCGACAGCAATGAAGCCCGCCGTGAACTGCAGAGCAAGCTCGCCCCGCAGCTGGCGGCACACTCCGACAGCATTTACCTGAATGCGGATCTGTTTGCCCGTGTGGAAAAGCTCTACAACCAGCGAGTTGAAGAAGAGCTGGATGCGGAATCCGCGCGTCTGCTGGAAGACGTCTACGACAATTTCGTCAAGGCAGGTGCCAAGCTTTCCGTGGAGCAGAAGGTGACCCTGCGCGCGCTGAATGAAGAGCACTCCAAGCTCACCACCCAGTTCAGCCAGAACCTGCTGAAACTCAGCAAAGACATTGCTGTGATTGTCGACGACAAGAGCGAGCTGGACGGCCTGTCTGAGAGCAAGATCAAAGCTGCCGCAGAGGCGGCTGCCGATGCGGGCCACGAAGGCAAATACCTGATCAGCATCACTAATACCACCCGTCAGCCGGTGCTCGCCTCACTGAAGAATCGCGAGCTGCGCCAGCGCATCTGGGAAGCTTCCGCCCACCGCGGTACCTCCGGCGAGCTGGACAACCGCCCGCTGGTCAAGCGCCTGGTACAGATTCGTGCGCAGAAAGCGGGCCTGCTGGGTTTTGACAACTGGGCTGAGTACCAGTTGACCGGGACCATGGCAGAAAAACCGGAAAACGTCCTGAGCATGCTGAACTCCATGGTGCCGGCGGTGGTGAAAAACACCAAAGCCGAACAGGCCGATATCCAGGCACTGATCGAGCGCGAAGGCGGTGACTTCGACGTGCAGCCCTGGGACTGGGCCTACTACGCGGAAAAAGTGCGTCAGGAAAAGTACGAGCTGGATGAAAGCGAGGTGCGCGAGTACTTCGAATTTAACCGGGTACTGAACGACGGTCTGTTCTACACCATGAACCGTCTGTACGGCATCACCTTCAAGCCCCGTCCGGACCTGCCGGTATACCACCCGGATGTTCAGGCATTTGAACTGTTCGATCACGATGGCGAGAGCCTGGCAATTTTCTACGCGGATTACTTCGCGCGCGAAGGCAAGCGCGGCGGAGCCTGGATGAGCTCCTTCGTCGGCCAGTCAGAGCTGCTGGAGCAAAAGCCGGTGGTCGTCAACGTGATGAACATCCCCAAAGGCCCCGAGGGTGAGGCGACCCTGGTCAGCTTCGACCACGTCACCACCATGTTCCACGAGCTGGGACACGGCCTGCACGGTATGCTCTCCAAGGTGCATTATCCGAGCCTGGCGGGTACCGCCGTATCCCGCGACTTCGTCGAATTCCCGTCCACGTTTGAAGAGGACTGGGCGAGTCACCCCGAGGTGCTGGCGAACTACGCGTATCACTACAAAACCGGTGAGGCCATCCCCGACGAGCTGTTGGCAAAAGTGTTGAAGGCAAAGAACTTCAATATGGGCTTCGACACCCTGGAGTACATGTCTGCCGCGTTGCTGGACATGGAATGGCATTCCCTGCCCGCCGACGCAGAGCAACAGGATGTGGAAGCGTTTGAAGCCGAGGCCCTGGCAAAGCACGGCGTTGACCTGGCCGCGGTACCGCCGCGTTACAAATCCACCTACTTTGCCCACTCCATCGGCGGCGGCTACTCCGCCGGTTACTACGCCTATATGTGGAGTGAGATCCTGGCTGCGGATGCTTTTGCCTACCTGCGCGAGCGCGGTGGCCTGACCCGCAAGAACGGCGACCTGTACCGCAAGAATATCCTGGAAGTGGGTAACTCCCGCGCGCCCATGGAGTCTTACGTCAAGTTCCGCGGCAAGGAGCCGACCACTGACGCACTGCTGGTCCGTCGCGGACTCAAGCCGACCGAAGGGTAATCAGTACACGGCCGCGCAGGGAAGCGCGGCTGATCAGCCTGTATCAGTCGTCCGATGGGTTGGGAATAAAACGCAGCATATGCGAGGGCTCAGCACCGGCGACGTCGGTGTAGGCGCGATACAGGTGGCTGATTTTGCGTACATACTGCACCGGTTCCGTGCCGCGCACGTAACCATAACGGGCATTGTTGAAGTATTGCGGTTCCGCCAGTTTCAGCATTGCCAACTCGACATTGCCAAACCAGGTGTCTGGATTCAGGCCGAGTTCCTTGGCCAGCCTGCGGGCATCCAGCAGGTGACCGTAACCGGCATTGTAGGACGCGAGGGTGAACCAGAGCCTGTCCACTGCGGGCAGTGTGGGTTCAATACGTTCGCGAATCCAGTTCAGGTATTTGACGCCTGCCTGAATATTCCGGTCCGGCTCAAACAGCGGGGGCGGGTAGCCCATTTCTTCCCCGGTCATCGGCATGACCTGCATCAGTCCCTGGGCGCCAACCGGTGAGATTGCCTTGGGGTTGAAGTTACTCTCCTGCCACATCTGCGCAACCACCAGCCGCCAGTCGAAGTTGTAAACCAGCGATTCTCCTTTTACCAGTTTGTCGTAGGGCGACAGGTCCTGTCCGGGTACGACTCGCGCGGCAACCCGCTGGGTAAAGCGCTTGTTGGGTTCAAAGTAAGCGGCAATTTTCTGCTGGTACTGTTCACTCTTGCGGTATTTGACGATGAACTTGTCGAGTTTTTTCTTCAGCTCCCGGTTCTGGGGCATCAGCATCCATCCCTGACGTCTCGGGTCACTGACCATCGTGCCCGGTAACAGCTCTGGCTGCAGAGAGGCGGACATCAATACATCATCGGTATCGACGATGGTGGCATCCAGCTCGCCGGCGGCGATCTTGTTGATGATTTCCGCCATGGAAACCTCCGGTTCCGCCACCTCCACCGTCACATCAATACCGCTGTTTTTAATCGCATTAGCTGTGGTAATAAAAGGAGAAAAGGCGCGCAGGGTCAGCTTGCGTCCGGCCAGGTCTTGCACCTGGTTGATTGCGGGTTTCTGTCTGTTGCTCACCACCTGTTCCGGGGTTTCCCGGTAGGAGGTGGTAAAGGTAATCCCCTGGTCGATGCGCTCTTGGGTGATATTTTTAACCGCCCCGGCAAAATCTCCCCGCCCGGCCTTCAGCCAATCAATCAAAGTCTCGCTGTAGGGCACCACGATAATCTGTAGTTGTAGCTCGTGCTGTTCGGCAAAGGCCAGGGCGAGATCGTAGTCAAAACCCATTAGTACGCCTTTCCACAGGTAATACACGGAAGGGCGGTTGTAGGTCAGGAAACGGATCACGCCGGATTCCTTGATTGCATGCCAGTCGGCGATCCGATCATCCGGTGGTTTGACCAGGTTGCGGGTGAGGAAGTTATTCACCGTGGTGAGTAATTTTTTTGAGTCCTTGCGCACAGCCCAGGCGATATTTTCACTGGGGGAAACTTCGGCCCCGGTACGCACATCATTCCGGTAGCTATGCATGTTGTCTGCGATATAGTTATCCAGGATCGCGACGCGGTTTTTTTTCTCGTTCAACAGATCGACGAGGGCATCACGATCCTCGTAAACTACGGGTTGCAGGATGCTCAGGTTTGCCTGCGGGTATTCCGCGCGCAGGCGCTCCGCGGTGTCCACATAGTTTGAGCCCGCCTGGGCAAGCAGTTCCACATTTTTCAGTTTTGATGGATCGCTGATGTCCGGCCCTTCCACGCTGGTCACCAGTTTGTGGCGGGCCTGCATCAGCGGCACGGTGAAGTCGACAAGGACGCGACGGGCCTGGTTATCGGTGAGGGTGTAGGCGGCAATATCCGCCTCACCCGCTTGCACCATTTCGATCGCCTGCTGGGGCGTGTCCGCGCGCAGCCAGACGGCCTCCAGCCGCAGTTTCTCGGCCAGTTTATTGGCGAGATCAAGACTTCGCAGGGTAACGATACTGTCTCGGGGAAGCAGGTCCTGCCTTGGGCCGGAAAGATTTACAAAGCGGATGACACCGTGTTTTCTGATGTTATCCAGGTCGCCTGTCTCTGTATAGTTGGAGAATGGAGCTGGCTCACTAGGGGCGGCTTCACGGTTTGACTCCGGCTTGCTACAGGCGCTGAGCAGCAGGAATATTGTTATGGCGAAAAACCCAATACCACTGACGAGTCGAGCAGCTCCCAAATGCTTCTGCATGGAACTACCTCAAGTTGACCCGCCAATTCTAGTGTCGAATTCGGCGGTTCCCTCCCTGTCAACCTCCCCTTGGAGCGGGGCGGTTCCTGCTAGATCATTCCTGCCCGGCTGAATATCTCGATGGCCGGAGCCAGTTCCTTTTCGTATTTTTTCCACCGCTCGACCGCATCCCGGTAGATCGGTTGTCGTACCTGAACACTACTGGCCGTGGAGACCGCATTTTCAGAACGGTAAAAGTTCAGGCAGTCATGCTCCCAGGCAAGATCGAGATATTGCATCATTTCCCGGGATTCCCGTTCCGGGTTTTCGGTGAGCTTTTCATAGTTCACGGTGTAAATTCTGTCGCCGAATATCGATTTCCAGTGCGCCATTAAATCCTGGTATGCGCAGATATAGTGTGCGGTATCGCTGAGGCTGTAGTGGTAGTGGTAGTAGCGGAAATTGAAAGAGAACAGTTGGCGGTAATTACTCAGGCAGACGTCCAGAGGATGCCGCTCAAGGGTCACTATTTTAGCTTTTGGAAAGCTGCGTAAAATAAATCCGAGATAGAGGAAATTCATCGGCAGTTTGTCAATAATCCGGGCGCTGGTTTGTCCTCTTTCCCGACAACGTTTTATGTAGTCGTTTGCTATTGCTTCCGGCGCGCTGCGCAATGCTGCGGATACCACTTCCGGGGAAAGTGTCTGCGAGCTGGAGGTGGCTGAATACTGCTTGATGATCAGCGGAAATTCGTGCAGCTCTCCCAGTGTTGCCACCTGCGAGTGGCTGGCAATAATTTGCTCCACCAGTGTGGTTCCGGAGCGGGGCATGCCGAGGATAAAGACAGACTCGGCCCCGAGATCATTCTCTGATTCGCCTGCGGTATCCACTGGAAAGGCCGATTTTATGCATGAAAAAAGTTCGGCATCCTGCGCAAAGGTGTAACCCACTTTTTGCCGATAGCGGCCTTTCACCTCGGCAAGAACAGAAAATGCATCGCGGTACAGTCCGCCTTGTTCGTAATTCCTTGCCAGGGCGTGACTCAGGTAGAGCTGGTCCTCGGCACTCAGTCCGGGTTTTTCCAGCGCGCTCTGCAATGTATCGCGGTTGTCGCTATTGCCCGTGTTTTTTTCCAGCTCCGACAGGGCCCAGCGAGCGCGTGCGAAGTCTGGTTTTAATTCGATAGATTTCCTGTAGGCGTTGCGCGCGGCCTCCTGGTTGCCGAGGAACTGCTCGGCAGATCCCAGATTGAACTGAAACTGGGCATTGTCCGGTGACAGCGCAACGGCCTGTCGCAGCGGGGTTATGGCTTTATTGTGTTCATCGAATTTGGCGTAGACCACGCCCAGGGTGTCGAGTATCAGCGCCCGCTGTGGCTTTTCTGCCATGGCCGCATCTGCTGCCTGAATTGCCGGCGCGTACCGATTCAGCTGTGCGCAGTAACGCGCTTTCTGGCTCAGGTATTCTTCGTTGCGCGGCGCTTTCTGCAGGGCACGCTCGATCATTTCCAGCGCTTTGTTTAACTGTCCGGCGGCGGCAGTGGCAATACTGATAAGGAACCAGGCATCACTGTGCCCGGGCTCCCGCTGCAAAATCTCGCGGCAGCACTGGTACAGGCTGCGCATATCGCTCCGGTTGAGCGCTTGAGTGGCGGCAGCATGCAGCTGCTTTATTGTCGGTGTCTGCATAAATTCAGGGCCAAATAAAAAAGCCGGTCCGGGACAGTGTATCCCAGACCGGCTTTGTGTGAGTGCGCCGAATCAGAAGCTGTAGGTGAATCGGGCACCGATCGTGCGCGGGGTACCCACGTACTGGCCGTAAGAGCGCTGGGTAAAGCCGTTGCCCCACCCGATGCCCGGACCGTTGGTTTCATCCTCCAGGTTGCGGCGGCTGGTGCGGGTACCGGTGATGTAGTACTTGTCCCACAGGTTGTCGGCAAAGGCCTGTACCGTCCAGTTGTTCATGGCCAGGGTGGCGGACAGGTGATGTACGGCGTATCCCGGGATGGCTTCGCCACCGCGGTCACCTGCGGTGATGCTGCCATCCTCTTCGACGATATAAAGCGGATCTTCCGGTCCGCCCACCATGTTGTAGACATCACTGGCGAATACCAGGCCGTAATTCAGGTCGAGATCGTAGCCGCCCATCACCGTAGTCGCGTAATTCAGGTTAAGCGATCCCTGGTGTTGCGCATGGCCGGGCAGGCGTGCTCCCGCATAGACGTCGAAGGGGCCGACCAGTCCGGGTGCATCTTCGGTCAGTTCCGCATCGGTATAGGCGTAGGTGAGGGCCAGGTCCAGATTGTCGGTAATCAACCAGCTGCCCTGAAGTTCGAAGCCCTGGCTCACCGCGGCACTGCCGTTACCGGTGATCGGCAGCGAGCCGTTAGCGGTAGTGGTCGCAACCTGCAGGTCGGTCCAGTCGATATAGTAGAGCGCGGTGCTCACCGACAAGCGCTCGCCAACCAGGCCTTTGTAGCCGATTTCGTAGTTATCGATCTGATCCGGATTGATCAACACTTCGTCCGGGAGTGCGCAGAGCTGCTGGTTGTCACTGGCAATTTGCTCGGCGGTACATTGAGGAACCGAGTTCACGCCGCCGTTGCGGTAACCCTGTGAGTAGGTGAAATAGACCATGCCGTTATCAACTGCATCCCACGCCACGTTGAACTTGAGCAGATCACCGTCATCTTCACCCTGGTTGCGACCAAGATCCACGTTAATGGCGTCCTGCGGTTCGCCAAGGAATACCGTTTCAAATAATGGCAGCCCGAAACCACCGGTAATGTCGGTTTCAAACTTGTAGCGCCGGTAGCCGCCGGTTACCGCCAGGGTATCGGTGATGTTGTAGGTCAGCTCGCCGTAGAAGGCCGACTCTTTCTCGTCGATATCGGTGAGCTGGATATATTCCAGGCTGTCTGGACGCAATTGCACACCGTCCCAGTTGTCCACAACAAACTGGTCAAAGTAGGGGGTGAATTCCTCACTGATGGCGTCGGAAACGTACTTGTTCTGGAAGTATCCGGCTACCCACTTGAACGGGCCTTCGTGCTGGGAAGACATGCGCAGTTCAAAGGTGTCCGATTGATCCTTTACTTCCTCCCGGGTATAGGCGGAGAAGGAGGGGAAGGAGTCGTAGCCGTAATCCAGATCCAGCAACAGGTCGGTCTGGTCGCGCTGGCCCAGCTCTTCGTACTCGGACTGGCCATACACCATGGTGGCCTGGGCAAAGCCCAGATCGCCGATCAACTCCAGGCTGGTGAGCTTGTTGGTGTAGTGGTTGGGTTCCTCGTAGCGCATACCCGATTCGTAAGGCCCGGTACCGAAGGAGAGCTGGTGGGCCAACTGGCGGCCTTCGGCCTTGGTGTCCTGGTAGTAGTGCCACAGGTTGGCTTCCAGCCAGTCATTGGCGAGCCAGCGCACATTGATTCGCGCAGAGGTGGTGTCTTCGCCATTGGCATCTTTGGCGCGGCGCAGGTTTGCGGCGACTTCCTCGGGATTATTGAAATCCGGTTCCGGGTCAGAGATACCGGATTCGCGCACCACGTAGTTGTAGTCGATGAAGCCCGGGTCCTGGACGCTGTCCGCATTCACCCGAATGGCGAGGGTATCGGTAACGGCGAAATTCAGGGTCGCGCCGTACTCCTGCCCGAGGCCGGAGCTTTCGCTATTGCTACTGGCGCTACCGCGGAATTTGGCACTGAACCCGGAGGGATCTGCCTTCGCTGGTATATAGCGGATGGCACCGCCCATGGTGCCCTGGCCGTAAAGGGTACCCTGGGGGCCAATGAGCACTTCCACGCGCTCGAGGTCGACCGGCTTGAGGTCAACCTGCAGGGGGATATCGCCCAGGTACATGGCAACCGTACTGCTGCTGAAGCCCGGGCCCAGGCCACCGGTGTTCAGGCCGCGCACCATCATATCCGGTACTTCATCCCGAGGGCCCCGGTCCACCACGGTCAGGCCGGGAGTGTAGTAGGCAATCTTGGAAATACTGTCGAGGCGCAGGTCCTCGATTTTTTCACCGCCCACAGCCGAGATGTTGATGGGGATATCCATCACGTTCTCTTCGCGCCGCGAACCGGTGACCACCACCTCTTCAAAAACCGGTTTGTTTTCGCTCTCGGCCTTGCCGTCCTCGGCCAGGGCGGACTGCCCCGAGGATATCGCGGCGAGGGAGATGGCGATGGCGAGATTGGACTGGGTCAGGACTTTGGATCGGCTGCTGTGACGCATGATTGCTCCCTAAGACTGTTTTTGTTTATTAGTGATATCTGCAATCACGGTACCAGTGTCGAAGAGAATAAATCGCTAATTAAGGGGTTCAGGCAGAGGATAATTTCGCCCAGGTGCTTTCGATCGGTGCATGCATCTGAAAGGTAGTGGTTTTGTGCGTCTTTATGGTGCTGCAGTGGGTGGGGTTATTGCGCGGTGGCCGGGAGGGGAAATAAAAAAGGCGATCCGGATGGATCGCCTTTCGGGGTGCGGAATAAACGGTGCCGTCTAGCGGGTGCCGTAAACCACCATGGTTTTGCCTTTTACGGATACCAGGCCCTGCTCTTCCAGGGTCTTCAGTACCCGGCCAACCATCTCGCGGGAGCAGCCAACAATACGGCCGATTTCCTGGCGGGTGATCTTGATCTGCATGCCTTCCGGGTGGGTCATGGCATCCGGCTCGTTGCACAGGTCGAGCAGGGTGCGGGCAACACGGCCGGTGACGTCCAGGAACGCCAGGTCACCGACTTTACGGGTGGTGTTGCGCAGGCGCACGGCCATCTGGGTGGCCAGGTTGAACAGGAATTCCGGATGCTGACGGGTCAGTTCCTGGAATTTGGTGTAGGAGATCTCCGCTACCTCACACTCGGTTTTGGTGCGCACCCAGGCACTGCGGGTGTCCTGGTCAAACAGGCCCATCTCACCGAAGAAGTCGCCGTCGTTCAGGTAGGCGACGATCATTTCGCGCCCTTCGTCATCCTCGATCAGCACGGTTACCGAGCCGCGCATGATGAAGTACAGGGACTCGCAGCGGTCGCCGGCATAGATGATGGTGCTCTTTGCCGGGTAGCGGCGGCGGTGGCAATGGGCGAGGAAGTCTTCGATGTTGCCAGTAGAAAGGGTTTCTTCGGTAGCGACCGTCACGGATCTACTCCTTTTTCTAGAATTTTTGTGCCTGATCCCGGGTAAGAGGACGATTATCCCGCTAAAACACCGGTGCCGACAGGGGCAGAGCGCAGCAATGCTTCGCAATGTGATCTGGGCCACTGTTTGCGAAGGACTCGGATAGGGTGTTGTTTATAGCGGTTGTGGACAGCGCTGACAACCGCTGTTAGTGAAGGCTTACTTATTGGTGGTTGCGAGCCGGGGCGGAATTGTAAATTTCCCTGCTGCAGATATCGCGCTCCCTTGTGATAAGCTCCCGGGCCGCGTCAATTTTGAAGGAGAAAGTTCCATGGCAGGCGTTATGCAGGGTCAGGTGACCTGGGTGAATGGGGTCACGTTTGTCGGCGAATCCGGCAGTGGTAACTCGGTGGTGATGGAAGGGGGCGAGAAGAACAATGGCATCCGTCCGATGGAGATGATCCTGCTGGGTGTGGGTGGCTGTGCCTCTTATGATGTGGTGGGCATTCTGCAGAAGACCCGTCAGGACGTGGTGAGTTGCCATGTAGAACTCAAGGGTCACCGCCCGGATGCGGTGCCAGCGCCTTTTGAGAAAATCGAGATGGAATTTGTGGTGCGCGGGCGGGACATCAAAGAGAAGCACGTGGCCAAGGCGGTTGAGTTGTCGGCTGAGAAGTACTGTTCTGCCTCGATTATGCTCGGCAAGGCCGGTGTAGAAATCGTGCATACCTACCGGATTGAAGAAGCCTGAAGGCTTGCGAGCGATTCGGAATAAAAAAGGGGAGCCAGATGGCTCCCCTTTTTTATTTTCTTTACAGAGGCGGCCGCTTACAGCCGGTAGCTCACCGAAGTCATCGCTTTCGATACCAGCGTCATCAGCCCCTTAACCGGGCGCGGGAAGCGTGCGCCACCGGCATCCAGTGCCGCGTGTTGATGTTTCGCTTCATCTACCAGCATCTGCTCCACCACCGCACGGCTCTTGTCGTCCTGAGCGGGCAGTTTCTGCAAGTGGCTCTCCAGGTGCTTGCACACCTGTTCTTCCGTGGCCGCGACAAAGCCCAGGCTGACCTTGTCGGAGATCTTGCCCGCAGTCGCACCGATGCCGAAGGAGAGTCCGTACCACAGCGGGTTCAGCAGGCTGGGACGGCTGTCCAGCTCTTGCAGGCGCTGTTCGCACCACGCCAGATGATCAATCTCCTCATCCGCCGCATGCTCCATCTCCGCACGTACCTGCGGCAGCTTGGCGGTCAGGGCCTGTCCCTGGTACAGCGCCTGGGCGCAGACTTCACCGCTGTGATTCACCCGCATCAGCCCCGCCGCATGGCGGCGCTCTGCGTCCGACAGGTCCGCCTCGTCCGCCGACTTGGCGGGAGACGGGCGCTCGTGACAGGGTGAGCCCGGGCTTAAGGTACGCAGGGCGCGGTCCGCCTGCAGCAGCAGGCGGTCCAGACCGGATAGCTGGCGTTGACTGCTCATCAGTGTGCTCCGTATTTAGCCAGACAGGAAAAGGCCAATCAGGCCTCTTCAGACTGCTCCCGTTCCACCGCGCGGTAACCGATATCCTTGCGGAAGAAGACACCGTCCCAGTGGATCTTGCGGGCGCATTCGTAGGCATTTTCCTTGGCTTCGGCCACCGTGTCACCCAGTGCGGTGGCACAGAGTACGCGGCCGCCACTGGTGACGACACGCTCGCCGTCCAGCGCGGTGCCGGCGTGGAAGATCTTGGCGTTTTCACTGTCGGCCTTGTCGAGGCCGGAGATGGGATCGCCCTTGCGGTAGCTGCCCGGGTAGCCGTGTGCAGCGAGCACCACACCCAGGGACGGGCGCGAGTCCCACTCCACTTCGACCTGGTCGAGGCGTTTCTCGACCGCGGCCATGCACAGCTCTACCAGGTCGGACTTGAGGCGCATCATGATGGGCTGGGTTTCGGGGTCGCCGAAACGGCAGTTGTACTCGATGACCTTGGGCGCACCCTCTTCATTGATCATCAGGCCGGCATAGAGGAAGCCGGTGTAGGGCATGCCCTCGGAGGCGAGGCCTTTGACGGTGGGCTCGATGACTTCTTTCATCACCCGCTCGTACACGTCCGGGGTCACCACTGGTGCCGGGGAATAGGCACCCATGCCGCCGGTGTTGGGGCCGGTGTCGCCGTCGCCGACGCGCTTGTGGTCCTGGCTGGTAGCCATGGGCAGGATGTTTTCGCCGTCCACCATGACGATGAAGCTGGCTTCTTCGCCGGTGAGGAATTCTTCGATGACCACGCGGCAGCCGGCTTCGCCGAAGGCGTTGCCGCTGAGCATGTCGCGCACGGCCAGTTCTGCCTGCTCTACGGTTTCGGCGACGATGACGCCTTTACCAGCGGCGAGGCCATCGGCCTTGACCACGATGGGGGCGCCTTTTTCGCGCAGGTAGGCGATCGCCGGCTCAACCTCGGTGAAGTTCTGGTAGTCGGCGGTGGGGATGGCGTGACGCTCGAGGAAGTCTTTGGTGAAGGCTTTGGAGCCTTCGAGCTGGGCGGCAGCTTTTTCCGGGCCGAAGATGTTGTGGCCGCGGCTGTTGAAGTAGTCGACGATGCCGTCTACCAGCGGGGCTTCGGGGCCGACGATGGTGAGGTCGATACCTTTTTCTTCGACGAGGTCGGAGAGGGCAGAGAAGTTGTCGACGCCGATGTTGACGTTCTGGAGCTTCGGCTCGCGGGCGGTGCCGGCGTTACCGGGGGCGACGAAGACGGTGTCTACGGCGGGGTTTTGGGCGGCCTTCCAGGCCAGTGCGTGTTCACGGCCACCAGAGCCGATTACCAGGATATTCATTCTTGAGTTTCCCCGTGCCTGTTATTTAGGTGGGCTAGTTTAGCATTCTTAACTTGTCGGGCAGGTGACGGAGTGATGGCAGGGTAGATATTTGCCAGCTCCGTGGCGGGCCAGATACCGGGGTCCATTCGCGAGACACGCTGTAAACCCATCCCTGGGGGCTTGTCGAAAAGGTCCCTCTTTTCGACAGTCTCGCGAATGGGCCCCGGTATCCGGCCCTGCGCTTCCGAGTTTAGTGGTACTCGGCGCGCACAGACGTTGATTAGTGACGGAAGTGACGCATGCCGGTAAACACCATGGCCATGCCGTGCTCGTCCGCGGCGGCGATGACTTCGTCGTCGCGCATGGAGCCGCCGGGCTGGATCACGGCGCTGATACCTACCTTGGCGGCGTTGTCGATGCCGTCGCGGAAGGGGAAGAAAGCATCAGAGGCCATCACTGCGCCTTTCACTTCGAGGCCGGCGTGCTCGGCCTTGATGGCAGCGATGCGGGCGGAGTTGACGCGGCTCATCTGGCCGGCGCCAACACCGATGGTGCGGCCGTCTTTGGCGTAGATGATGGCGTTGGATTTGACCATTTTGGCGACTTTCCACGCGAACAGCAGTTCGTCCAGCTGCTCGTCGGATGGCTGCGCCTTGGTGACCACTTTGAGGTCTTCCTTGGCAACCATGCCGTTGTCTTTTTCCTGCACCAGCAGGCCGCCGGTGACACGCTTGTAGTCGAACGCGGTGGGGCGCTCTGCGCTCCATTCACCGCACTCCAGCAGGCGTACGTTCTTCTTCGCGGATACGGCTTCTGCCGCGGCGGCGGAGACCTTGGGTGCGATGATGACTTCGGAGAACTGCTTGTCGACGATCAGCTGGGCGGTTTCGGCATCCAGCTCGCGGTTGAAGGCGATGATGCCGCCGAACGCGGATTCCGGGTCGGTGGCGAAGGCCAGTTCGTAAGCGGTCTTGATGTCGGCTGCAACGGCGACGCCACAGGGGTTGGCGTGCTTGACGATCACGCAGGCCGGCTCGTCGAACAGTTTGACGGTTTCCAGCGCGGCGTCGGTGTCGGCGACGTTGTTGAAGGACAGTTCCTTGCCCTGCAGCTGGCGCGCGGTGGAGACGGAGGCCTCTTCGGCGTCGGCTTCAACGTAGAACGCCGCCTGCTGGTGGGGGTTCTCGCCGTAGCGCATGTCCTGGGCTTTTTCGAACTGTACGTTGAAGGTGTTGGGGAATGCGCGGGCTTCGTTGCTGGTGTTACGTGCGCCGAAGTGGTTGGCGATCATGCCGTCGTACTGGGCGGTGTGTTCGAACGCCTGCACCATCAGGTCGTAACGGGTTTCATAACCCAGCTGACCTTCGTTGGCTTTCATTTCCTCGATCACGGTGTCGTAGCTGTGGGTGTTGACCACGATGGCGACGTCTTTGTGATTCTTGGCCGCGGAGCGGACCATGGTGGGGCCGCCGATGTCGATATTTTCGATGGCGGTCGGCAGGTCGCAGTTAGGGTCGGCAACGGTGGCCTTGAACGGGTAGAGGTTGACCACAACCATGTCGATGGGCTTGATGCCGTGCTCATCCATAACCGCGTCGTCGGTGCCGCGGCGACCGAGGATACCGCCATGCACTTTCGGGTGCAGGGTTTTTACCCGTCCGTCCATCATTTCCGGGAAACCGGTGTAGTCGGAAACTTCGACTACCGGGATGCCGGCTTCGCCGAGCTGGCGGAAGGTACCGCCGGTGGAAAGAATCTCCACGCCCATGGAGGAGAGTTCGCGGGCAAATTCCACAATGCCGGTCTTGTCGGAAACGCTGATCAGCGCGCGGCGAACGGCCACCTTGTCAGTCATATCGCATCGTCCATTCAGATGTGTAAAGAGCAGTCATTAAATGCGGCACATGGATGTGCCGCCGCGGCCGGAGGCCGGCGCGAGCCGCCAAAATGCCAGCAGATTCACATATCTGCGCCAGTATTTTGGCGGCGACGATGAAATGGATCAGGGATGATTCATTTCATCCTAAACAGAAAATAGCGAGGGGGGATAGGCTGAGCCCATCCCCCCTCGTCGAATTTTTACCGCCTGGGACGTCACTGTCCGCGGCGGTTGGCCGCCTTACAGCAGACCGTAGCGCTTGAGCTTCTTGCGCAGGGTACCCCGGTTGAGGCCCAGCAGCTGTGCAGCGCGGGTCTGGTTGTGGCGGGTGTGCTTCATTACCACTTCCAGCATCGGCGCTTCGATCTCGGACAGCACCATATCGTACACATCGGTCACCATCTGACCGTCCAGGTGACGGAAGTAGTTTTCCATCGCCTGTTCAACCGCGTCGCGCAGCGACTGCTGCTGCGGTTGTTGAAGTTGAGTCTGGCCCCCGGTGGATGCCACATCACTGGCATCCGGAATCAGTGCTTCGTTATTCATGCCGCTTTTGCCCCTCTAGTTATTCGGCGTTCAAACCACTCACGAACGCTGGCATGTTGTGCTTCTGCGCAATCCAATTGGTTAAAGGTCTTGCGAAAGTTCTCGCTGTCAGCGAGCGTTTTCACGTACCAACCCACATGTTTACGGGCGATACGTACCCCCATAACCTCACCGTAGAAACGGTGCAATTCACTCAGGTGAGTGATCAATATATCCCTGACTTCATCCAGTGAGGGCTCCGGTAACCGCTCCCCTGTTGCCAGGTAGTGGGCGATTTCCCGAAAAATCCATGGACGTCCCTGAGCCGCACGGCCAATCATGACAGCAGCAGCGCCGGTGTAGTCCAACACCTCGCGGGCCTTCTCCGCGCCGGTGATGTCGCCGTTGGCGAAGACAGGTATCTTCACTGCAGACGCAATCTCGGCAATGGTATCGAATTCGGCCTGACCATGGTAGCCACAGGCGCGGGTGCGTCCGTGAACTGCCAAGGCAGTAATACCGAGATCCTCGGCCATTTTGGCCACCGTCACACCGTTACGGGAATCCGGACACCAGCCAGTACGAATTTTCAGCGTTACTGGTACTGAGACGGATGAAACCACCGCTTCCAGAATATCGGCGACCAGTTTTTCGTCGCGCAGCAGGGCAGAGCCCGCCGCTTTCTTACACACCTTCTTTGCCGGACAGCCCATATTGATGTCGATGATTTGCGCGCCGCGCTCGACATTCGCGCGCGCGGCATCGGCCATCATCTCCGGGTCACCGCCGGCAATCTGCACCGAAATGGGTCCGGCTTCACCGCTGTGATCGAGTCGCATTCTGGATTTGCGGCTGTTCCACAGGCTGGTGTCCGAGGTCACCATTTCAGAAACCACAAGCCCCGCGCCGAGCTCGCGGCACAGTTTGCGGAAGGGGCGATCGGTAACGCCGGCCATCGGTGCCAGGATCACTGGCGCCCCGATTTGGTAGGGGCCTATGGCAAAGCTGCTTGGCAATTCCGTGGGCAACTCGCCCTCCCGCGGGATCAGGTCTTGAATATTGGTGTGTCAAAAGAGCCGCCTATGATAGCGGCTGGTTCGCCGCTGGAAAAGCGAAAAAGCGCGCAAATTGTTCGATGGCTGGCCGTTTAGGGCGAAGTTTGTGCAACAAATTGTAGCAATACGCGCCGCGCGCACTGACTGTAGCGCGCGCGGGGAAGCGGATGGCTGGGAGCGGAGAAGCGTCCGGGATGCCTACTGTGTGGCAATCCTCAGCTCGTAGTTCACTGCCTCGGGGCCCGGATCGACAATATCGAGGGCGATATGCACCGGGTTGCCGGCGGGCATCAAGCGGCGTCCCGACAGCTCGCCCTTAAGGTATTCCTGCGGGGAGAAGTGACGGCTGGCCACCGGGGCATTCTTGAGATCGGTGAAGCGCAGTTGCAGGGTCGGGAACGGCTGATCGAAGGGCGCGCGATTGAGCAGCACGGCTTCCACGGCGAGGGCGCCGGCGATCTGCGGATGGCTGCGTACCACCAGATTGGAGGTGTGGATAGCATCGATATCGACCTGGGCCGGGAGTTTACACCCCAGTATCGGGCAGGCCTGCGCATAGAGGGCCCGCCAGGGCTCCCGCTTGCTCAGTGTGTCGAAGCGGAAGTAAGCGGTCTGGGCGGCCAGTGCCAGTAGCATCACCGCGACGCCGAGGCCCCACACCCAGCTGGGGATCAGGTGGTGGCGTTTGGGTTGCCAGTTGACTTCGATCGGCGCGGGGCCGATGGCGGATATCAGTTGATCCCGCGGCAGCAGCGGTGCCTGGTCGCGCTGGCTCGGGTCGATATGGTCGTCCGCGTGGTCGTTGCCTGTGGATAACTTGCGCGGTGGCAGGTCCGGGGTCGCTGATTCGCGGGGGGAGAATTCCTCGGCTGGCTCTGCGGCCAGGGGAAATTCGTCTTCGTCGCGATCCAGCAGCGGATCGTCGCTGAACAGGTCTTCACTGAGCGGCGGTTCGTTGCCTTCGCTGTTGCGCATGGCGGGCTCTGCGCCACCGATGCCGCTGGATTCTTCGCGCGCGATCTCTTCGGCCCAGGGATCGTCGCTGGCGGGGCTGAGGTGGTCGACTTCGAGGTTGAGCTCGCGGTCCAGGTCGAGATCCTGCTGCCGTTCTTCTTCGTCGGCATCCAGGTCCTGCCACTGCTGTTCGCCGAAGGCGTCGTCGATCAGTGGGTTTTCGCGGGCGTCTGCGCTTTTTTCCCGGGGGCTGGGCTCAGGTTTGGCGGCCTTGGCCTTTGCCTTGGGCAGCGTGTCTTCTTCTGCAGGGTCGTCGCCGTCGAGTTCGATGTCGTCGTGGATCAGGAAGTCGTCATCTTCGAGCAATTCGTCGATGGCCTTTTTGGTTGCGGCCGGGGTCGGGTCGCCCTCGTTGAAGACGATGTTCTCATCGGCGCGGAAGACCTGCAGGCACGAGCCGCAGCGCACAGCACCGCGAGCGGCGCGCAATTGCTGCTCGCTGACGTGAAAGGAGGTGCTGCAGTGGGGGCAGCGGGTGACCAGTTGCGACATGGAATTCGACGATTATTGCTTTGGCGGGGAAGTTTATCAGTCTGTAGGCCTGCCGCGTAGTGCGGGCGGGCTCTGTAGCTAGTTTTGTGGCTGCAGCGCCTTAGCTTTTGACCTTTGACCGCGAATACTTACCTCACCCTTGTTCCACTCAGGCGTACCCATTCTTCTTTTTCGCCATCTGCATCGAAATCAATCCACTGGCGGTAGGCGGCCTTCACCTTCTCTGCCTGGCTATTGAGAATGCCGGACAGGCAGATACGACCGCCGACCTTGGTGCGCTCGACCAGTTGCGGTGCCAGTTCCACCAGCGGGCCGGCAAGGATATTGGCGAGCATGATATCCGCGCTGCTGTCTGCGGGTGCCGGTGCTTTTTCCGGCAGGAAAACCGGGAAGCGATCCGGGTCTATGCCGTTGCGGACGGCGTTATCACGACTGGCGAGCAGGGCCTGCGGATCAATATCGGTACCCATGGCGGTGTCGGCACCCAGTAGCAGGGCGGCGATGCCGAGAATGCCGGAGCCACAGCCGAAGTCCACGGCGCTTTTGCCGCTGACGGGTTCATTGGCGAGCCACTGCAGGCACAGGAAGGTGGTGGGATGCGTGCCGGTGCCGAAGGCGAGCCCGGGGTCGAGCATGATGTTGACGGCTTCCGGTGCGGGCGGTTCGCACCAGCTGGGGCAGATCCACAGGTTGTCGCCACACTGGATGGGCTTGTAGTGGCTCATCCACTCCCGTTCCCAGTCTTTGTCTTCGAGCTGTTCCCAGCGGGCAATGGGGAGCAGTTCACACAGGTGGGCGGCGGCTTTGGCTTCGGTGACGCTGGTGTCGATCTCTGCATCGAACAGGCCGGTGACGAGGGTTTCGTCCCACAGCGGTGTTTCGCCGAGGCCCGGTTCGAGGATCGGTTGATCGGCATTGTCTTGCAGGGTGACGGAGACGGCGCCGGCAAACAGCAGGGCGTCTTCGATTTTTTCCGCCTGTTCGCGGTTGGTATTCACTTTGAGTTGGAGCCAGGGCATTTCTTTTTGGATTCCGGGGCTGGTGGTGGCTTCGGTCAGGTCTGGTGGCGGCTCCACTGCCGGTAAGGCTTTGCGAGACACGCCGTGAACCCATCCCTGGGGGCTCGTCTGCGGCCGTCCTGGCCGCAGACGGTCTCGCAAAGCCTTACCGGCAGCGAAGCCTTCAATTCTGGGTTCTGTGCATTCTACTAGAGTGGGGCTACTTACAGGGTGGGAAGGGTGAGACTGAAGGGAAAGTGTCGGGTATCCATTTTCAAAAGCGTCGGCGACAGGGACGTCGCCGACGCAGCGCCCATGGATGGGTTCACAGCGGTTTTGAAAATGGATACCCGGTGCTTTCCCGCCACGGAGGTCAATCAAAGCGACTAACCACCGCGGCGGGAAGAGAAGCTAATAGGCCTATTCGAGCCCCAGCTTCTTCTCGAGATAGTGGATATTCACTCCACCTTTCGCAAACTCCGCATCGCGAACCAGGTCTTCCTGCAGCGGAATATTGGTCTTGATGCCGGTAACGATCATCTCGCTCAGTGCCACACGCATCCGCGCCAGGGCGGTTTCGCGATCTTCGGCGTGGGTGATGATCTTGGCGATCATGGAGTCGTAGTTCGGCGGAACCGAGTAACCGGAGTAAAGGTGGGAATCCACCCGTACGCCCAGGCCGCCGGGCGCGTGGTAGGTTTCCACCTTGCCGGGGCTCGGGAAGAACGTCTTCGGATCCTCGGCATTGATACGGCACTCGAAAGAGTGGCCGGTGATCTTGATGTCTTCCTGCTTGAATGACAGCTTCTGGCCCGCGCACACGCGGATCTGCTCCTTGATCAGGTCGACACCGGTCACCATTTCAGAAACCGGGTGCTCTACCTGGATACGCGTATTCATCTCGATGAAGTAGAAACGCTCATCTTCGTACAGGAACTCAAAGGTGCCTGCGCCGCGGTAGCCGATGTCGATACAGGCCTGCACACAGGCGTCCTGGACGCCCTTGCGTACATCGTCCGGGATGCCCGGCGCCGGGGCCTCTTCCAGAACCTTCTGGTGGCGGCGCTGCAGGGAGCAGTCGCGGTCGCCGAAGTGCACCGCATTGCCCTGGCCATCGGACATCACCTGGATCTCCACGTGGCGTGGGTTCTGCAGAAACTTCTCCATATAGACGGTGCTGTCGCCAAAGGCGGCACCGGCTTCGGATTTGGTCACAGAGATCGCATTCAGCAGCGCGCCTTCACTGTGTACCACGCGCATGCCGCGGCCACCGCCGCCGGCTGCGGCCTTGATGATGACCGGCAGGCCGATTTTGCGCGCGATTTCCAGGCACTTTTCACCGTCGTCCGGCAGCGGGCCGTCGGAGCCCGGTACGGTGGGGACACCGGCTTTCTTCATCGCGGCGATGGCGGAAACCTTGTCGCCCATCAGGCGGATCACATCGGCGTCGGGGCCGATAAAGGTGAAGCCGCTCTTTTGTACCTGTTCCGCGAAATCTGCATTTTCCGCCAGGAAGCCGTAGCCGGGGTGTACCGCGACAGAATCGGTGATCTCCATCGCGGAAATGATGGCGGGAATATTCAGGTAGCTCTGCGGGGACGGGTTGGGGCCGATACAAACGGCCTCGTCCGCCAGGCGCACGTGTTTCAGGTCGCGGTCGATCTGGGAGTGTACCGCCACGGTGGCGATCCCCATCTCTTTGCAGGCCCGCAATACGCGCAGGGCAATTTCGCCGCGGTTGGCGATCAGTATCTTCTCAAACATAGTTGGTCCCCCGCTCAGGAAATGATCACGAGCGGCTGGTCAAATTCTACCGGCTGGCCATCGTCTGCCAGGATGGCCTCAATGGTGCCGGCCTTGTCTGCTTCGATCTGGTTCATCATTTTCATCGCTTCGACGATACAGATCACGTCGCCCACTTTTACCTGCTGGCCAACTTTAACGAACGGCTCGGCGCCAGGGCTGGAAGCAGCGTAGTAAGTACCTACCATCGGGGATTTCACCGGGTGCCCGGTGAGTGCGGGTACGGATTCCGCTTGGCTCTCGGCAGCAGGTGCCGGAGCGGCGGCGGGCGCTGCCGGAGCGGCGACAGGTGCGGCAGGCGCCATCATTGGCATGGCCATCTGCGGCATCTGCACCGAGGCGCCGCTAGAGCCGCGGCTGATGCGTACGGACTCTTCCCCTTCCTTGATTTCCAGCTCGCCGATGTCGGACTCTTCGAGCAGTTCAATCAGTTTTTTGATCTTGCGAATATCCATAACAGTGTCACTCTCAATTTGTGAATACATAAACGCCGGCGCGCAGCCGACGAATGAAAAAATTTGTGGTTAAAGTCGCTTCAGGGCCCCTTCCAGAGCCAAAGTGTAGCTATCTGCTCCGAACCCGCAGACAACACCCAGCGCAAGATCCGACAGATAGGAATGGTGTCGGAAGGCTTCGCGGGCGTGGGGGTTGGAGAGGTGGACTTCAATAAACGGGATGGCCACACCCGCCAGCGCGTCGCGCAGGGCCACGCTCGTGTGCGTGAAGGCGGCGGGATTGATGACGATGAAGTCCACCTTGTCGGCGTAGGCCTGGTGAATACGCTCCACCAGTTCTGCTTCGCTGTTGCTCTGCAGGCATTCGAATTCGCAACCGGCAGCTTCGCACTGGGCGCGGGCCGCTTCATTGATCTGGGCGAGGGTGGTGGAGCCGTAAATCTGCGGCTCGCGGGTGCCCAGAAGGTTCAGGTTGGGGCCGTGTAGCAAAAGCAGTCTAGCCATTCTGTGCCTCGCTCTATGCCTCAGGTAATGCGCACGAAATTGTGACTAAAATCCGGAAAAAGTCAGAGAACTTGCCGGTAAACAGCGTAAATCAGCAGATTGCCGAGATTGGTCGGGAGTTTGCCGCAAAAGTGACCCTCTGTCCATGCCCTAAATCCGGAAATGGAGACGTTGTCCGCAGTTCGCCGAAATTCACGCCCTATTTGCTGCAAAGTTTTGTGGTGAGTGGCCTATTCACCTGTTTGAATGGCCACAAAGGCGGAATCAGGGGGTGGCGGTGGCCGAATCGACCAGGGCTTCCTGGCTGACCGCACCGCGCATAGCGGTCAGCAGCCCGTCGCGGGTGAGGATCTGGGGCAGAATCTGCGGCTCGCCGCCATCGGCGGGGAACAGCAGATAGAGGGGCACGCTGGTGCGGCCGTAGCGCGCCAGCAGTTCGGTAATTTGCGGGTCCTGATTGGTCCAGTCTCCCTTGAGAGCGGTAAAACCCAGGTCGCCCACGGCGGCGCTGATTACATCGCTGGACAACACCACCTTCTCGTTGGCGAGGCAGGTGATGCACCAGGCCGCGGTCATATTGATCAGTACCGGGCGTCCCTCATCGCGGGCGGCAGTCAGTGCCTCGGGGGAATAGGCCTCCCAGTAGTCGCTTTTGCCGGCCTGCGCCATCTGCCGATCTGCGCTGTCCAGGTTGGGCAGCACCCAAACCGCACCGGCGACCGCGGCGATGGCGAATGCATTGCGCAGCAGCTTGCGGCGGCCGTCGACAGCAGTCCCCGGCCACAGCCACAGGGCGAAGGCAATGGCTACGGCCCCGGCGAGTACCAGGGCTACCCCGTCGCTGCCGGTCTGGCGGCCGAGCACCCACAGCAGCCACACCGCAGTCAGGTACATGGGGAATGCGAGCAATTGCTTGAGGGTTTCCATCCACGGGCCCGGGCGCGGCAGGCGCCTGGCCAGGGCCGGGACATAGGTGAGTAACAGGAAGGGCGCGGCCATACCGGCGCCGAGGGCGGCGAATACCGCCAGCGCCATCGGTGCGGGCTGGGTAACGGCAAAGCCGAGGGCGGAGCCCATCATTGGCGCGGTGCAGGGACTGGCGACCACCGTGGCGAGCGCACCGGTGCTGAAAGATCCGCCGAGACCACTATTCTGGCTGCTGTGCGCCCCTAGGCCCATCAGGCGGCCGCCGAACTCGGTGACACCGGAAAGGCTCAGGCCCATGGCGAAGAACAGGTAGACCAGAGCGGCCACTACCACCGGAGACTGCAACTGGAAGCCCCAGCCCACCGCCTCTCCGGCGGCGCGCAGTGCCAGCATGGCTGCGGCGATCAGTACAAAGGTGCCCACGACACCGGCGGTGTAGGCCCAGCCGTGCAGTTGCTGGCGGTCGCCGGCGTGGGTGATTGCCAGCGCCTTAATAGAGAGAACCGGGAATACACAGGGCATCAGGTTCAGCAGCAGGCCGCCACCAAATGCCAACACCATGGCGAGCAGCAGACTGCCGGCGGTGTTGCCCGCCGCGGTTGGGCCTGCGGCCGAGGCGAGGCCCTGGCCCGCGGCGGATCCGGCACCGCCGGCGGGCGGTGCGCCGTCAAAGGGGGCGGCGATCTTGCTTACCGGGTCCAGGGTAAAGTTGCGCACCTGGGGCGGATAGCAGAGACCGGCATCGGCGCAGCCCTGATAGTGCAGCTGTATCTGCACCTTGTCTTGCGTTGCCAGGTCCAGCGGCACTTCCAGCTGCCAGCGGTAGACCTCGGTCTCCTTTTCGAAATAGTCGTCCCAGATGACTTCCCCTTTCTCCAGGGTGAGCGGCAGCGGGGTTTTGTTGTCGCCATCGATGCGATAGAGCGCAAGCTTGTCGCGGTACAGGTAATACTCGGGCGCAATCTGGAACAGGGCGCTGGCGCCGCTGTCAGTAAACAGGAAATCCAGCTGGTAAGCCTGATCCACGGGCAGGAATTCGTCCTGACCGCTGCTGAGGGCGCCAAATGGCGAGGAGGACTGCGCGGCAGAGAAACCGTCGCGGGCCGCTGCCGGCGTGGCAAACAGGGCTGCCCAGACTAACAACATCGCGCAGAGTGCGGCGGCGATCGCGAAAACTGGGGACGGCCACAGCGCGGTGCGGGCTGAGGTATGTGACGCTTCTGTCGTTCGCAAGCCGGAGATCTTCGCAGTCATGGGTAACAAAATTCTTTATAGTCGGTCTGGTTTGGACTGATTTTGCCGGCTTCCGTTCCGGGCTGGTCCCGAAACCCGAAAGATGGGTGCCGGTGGCTCAGTATATCGGGCGGAAGAGTATAGCGGTGCTTGCGGTACAAAAAAACAACAGCCCTGTGGCGGGCCGGTGATCGAGTGGAGGCGGTTATCAGAACAGTGAATTGGGTCTCAGATCGTTTTTATTGCTGTCGGCGTACGACGGGCGCGCTGGTGTTACTGGCGCTGCTCGGCGGATGTGCCACGCCGCCTCCGCCGGCGCCGCCCAAGCCCGTGCCGCCGCCGAAACCTGCGGGCCCCAGCCCCGAAGAGATCCGGCAGCGCGCCGTACAACACTTCCTCGGGCGCGCCGAGCGGGCGCAGCGGGAGGGCTTTATCACCATGCCCGCCGGCGCCAGTGCCTACGATTTTTACCTGCAGGTGTTGCAACTGGATCCGGGCAATACCCAGGCGGCGGCGGGTATCCAGATCCTGGTGATGGACCTGGTTGCCCGTGCGCGGGATGCGCTGCGCCAGCGCGCATTCGGGCAGGTTAGAAGCTTCCTCAATACCGCCGATGAAATATCCCCGGGCAATCCTCTGTCCAAAGAAGTGCGTGCGCAGTTACAGCGCGAACAACAGCGCGCACGCCAGGATGTGACCCTGGACGGGCCGGGTGCGCAGACGGTTCCCCTTGCAGAGAGTGAGCTGAGCGCCCGCTCCGACGCCATGGTGCAGATGCTGACTTCGGTGGCGCAACGGATTCGCGACCACCAGTTGCGGGTGATCATTGTTGCGCGTACCGACGCGGAGGGGCGCTGGGTATACAGCCAGTTGCGTCAGGCGGTGCCCGGTTACCGGGTGCGGGGTGATATAAAACTCGGCAACCCACCCCGATTACTGTTACAAAAGAGTCCGTAGCCCCTTTAATCATCCTTTTAAGGGTGCCGCTGACAATAACAAGCTCAAAAAGCGGGAGTCGTAACTATGAATCTTCGCAATCGTTGCGCTGTGCGCGGTCTCCTGGCTGTGTGCCTGGTGGCACTGTCCCTGAGCTCGGTCGCAGCCACTAAAGAGCAGAGTGGTGTGCAGCACGGCGGCCACACCACCCACGGCAAGGGCGCCGCGGAAAATCTGGAGATCTCGGGCTACGCCCGGGAGATGCCCCCTGGCGCGCCCATGGGGGCGGCCTACGTGACACTGCGTGACCTGTCTGGCAGTGCGCGGGTACTGGCGCGGGTAGAATTACCCGCGCACCCGCAGGGCAAGGTTGAAATGCATACCACCCGGCAGGTGGACGGCGTGAGCCGCATGCGCGCGCTGAAAAAAATCACTCTGCCAGGCAACGGCACCATTGAAATGCGCCCCGGTGCCACCCACCTGATGGTACACGGCGTTGCTCTCAAAGCCGGGCAGACATTGCCGCTGCGGCTGGTGTTTGCCGATGGATCCGCGCACGAGGCAGCACTGCCGGTACGCGGCCTGCAAGAAAAAACTCAGGCGGATGAGGGCGACCACCAACACGCCCACCATCATCGCGGCTGACCGATTGGCGGGATCTGCGTTCAGAGCGCACCGCCATTCCATCCACTTTGTTGTCACTGAAGAAATTGGAGTACACCGATGAAGAGTTTTGCCACATTGCTGGTAACCGGATTTGCATTCATGTTGGCTGCCTGTGCCCACAGCCCGGTGCAGGTGGCGGTGAAACCGCAAGTTGACGTCGCCCCGGACAATATCGGCGCCGGTTACACCGTGTATGCGCGCGGCGAGAACCAGTTGCCCGGCGGTGGCCTGGGTAGCCTCGGGGGAATTTACGCGGACGCGTCGAATGTGACCCTGGCCAATGATATCGAGAGTTCCATGGCATCCGCGCTGTATCAGGGGCTGGAATCCTGGTCGTTCCGCAGCGTCGAGAGCGGCGGCGATGTACAGGTGGTGGCGAAACTCACTGATCTCAAATACGACAGCCCCAACAAGCTGTACACTACCAAGGTTAATTCCGGCGCTTCCATCCAGTTGCAGGTTTCGGTGAAAGGGGCCACTTTCTTTGGCAACTACACTACCAGTGGCAAGGATCGCAATCTGATCAAGCCCAGCCCGGAAGAGGTGGAAAGCACGATCAATCGCCTGCTCAGTGCGACCCTGCAGCGCGCGTTTGAGGACGAAAAACTGAAGTCGTTCCTGCGTCAGCACCTGTGATGAGGCGCGGATACCCGGTGGAAAACCCAGGTCAGTTGTGTCTGTCGGTGCGAATCGGGTCACATTTGGCGCCAGGCTGCCGTTGGAGGTTTCCGCGCCGGTGAATATGCCGTTATTATTTTCCCTGATAGAGCGGGGGCGCGCTACGCGCCGAATTATTCTGCGGCCCCGATGTAGGGCCGCCGCGTAAATACCGGACGCTAATGCCGGTTGAGTTGGAATTCCATTGACTGAGTTCACACCGAAAAATGCCGCGTATCACGGCCAGCTGCGGGAATCCGGTGGCGATGCGATAGCTGTGGGGCACTTGAGTCAGGCGGCAGCAGAGTTGGCGCTGGGCGAAGTGGCCGATGGCGTGATCGTGACCGACCGCTACGGCAGGGTTCGCTACAGTAACCCGCTGGTGAGTGAACTCTGCGGCAACCTGGTAGGCCTGCTGCCGGGGCAGTCTCTCGCCGAAGGTCTGCCGCTTTTCGATGATAGCGGTGAGCCCCTCGAGCTGAACCTGGCCAGCGGTGACAGCGAGGGCGATATCCCCAGCCGGCGCGAGCTGCGCGCCAATCTGCGCCGCAGCAGTGACGAGCTGCTGGAAGTCAGTGTCCAGATCAACAGCCTCAAGGAAGGCGTGCAATTACAGGGGTATGTGCTGATTCTTCGGCATACTTCCGAGGTGCGTCGTATCTCCTCCCGTCTCAGCTGGCAGAACAGCCACGATGCCCTGACCCACCTTCCCAATCGCCAGGCCTTTGAGCACTCCCTGCAGCAACTTCTGAATGCCGACACCGGCCCGCGCCAACACCATATCCTGCTTTACCTCGACGTCTATCAGTTCAAGGTGGTCAACGACACCCTCGGCTACAGTGCCGGCGATGCGTTGCTGATCGCGCTGGGGAAAATTCTCAGCCGTTGCCTGGGGCGCGGGGACCTGCTGGGGCGGGTGGGCAGTGATGAATTTGCACTGCTGCTGAAAGACTGCACGCTGGAAGAGGCGAAGCGTATCGTCACCCGGCTGCGCGAGGCGGTGAGCGGTTTTGTTTTCGAGTGGGAAGACAGCGAGACGCGCCCGGCACTCTCCATCGGTGCGGTGAGTGTGGACCGGCATGCGCCGCCTGCCAGTCAGTTGCTGGCCTCGGCCAACGACGCCTGTTCTGCGGCCCGGGACCAGGGGCGCAATCGGGTGAAGTTTTTTGGCGATTCCCGCAAGGCACTGGAAAAGCGTCGTGAAAGTACCTGGCTTGCGGAGATACACGCGGCCATCCAGGAGGATCGTCTGCTGCTGTACCGCCAACCGGTGGTGGCACTACAGGACAAAAATCGCGTGCACCACTACGAGGTACTGGTGCGGATGCAGGGGCGGGATGGGGACGTGATCTCCCCCGGACTTTTCCTGCCGGCGGCGGAACGTTACGGCATGATCGATGAGGTCGATCGCTGGGTGATCCGCAAGATTTTCCAGTACATGGCACTGGAGCAGAGCAGCGGCGCTGGCGGTTTCCATTACGCGATCAATATTTCAGGTATCAGTCTCGGCGATGAGCAGTTTGCCGATTTTGTGCTACGTGAGCTGACCGAGGCGGGAGTCGCGCCGTCGCGGGTGCAATTTGAAATTACCGAAACCAGTGCGATCAATAACCTGGATCGGGCGCTGGTGTTTATCCACAAGCTGCGTGCGGCGGGGTGCAGTTTTGCGCTGGACGACTTTGGTCGCGGCGCTTCTTCCCTGGCCTATCTGCGACAGTTGCCGGTGGATTACCTGAAGATCGATGGCTCTTTCGTGCGCAATATGCTGGAAGATGAAATCGACAGCGCGATGGTGAGTACCGTGGATCACCTGGCCAAGCGTATGGGGATCAGCACCATTGCTGAGTTTGCCGAGACACCGGAATTGCTGGAGAAGCTGCGCCTGATGGGGGTGGATTTTGCCCAGGGCTTCGGAATTGCTGCAGCTGCCTGTCTTCCCGAGATCACTGGTCCGAGAAAATCCACTTCCGTGAATTGAGATTACAGTGGTCCCGAATCAGGGCCTGTGGCGGCAGAGTGCCGGGTACGGGTTATCGGGACTGCGCCAGCCCCGTCCCCGTGCACTCTATTCCTGTCGGCAGATTTTTCACATTTTCCTGGATGTGATTCAGGCGTTTGCCACTTGCTCCAGAAGTTCTGCGTGCTGCTCCGGACGCAATCTCGGTCCATACTGACTCACGACCTGTGCCGCCGCGCGGCAGGCAAGTTCTCCCGCCTCCGCAAAGCCCATACCGCGATTGATTCCGAACAGGAATGCGCCCGCAAACATATCGCCGGCACCATTGGTGTCGATGGCTTCCACTTTGGGGGAGGACACGCGGTGTTCCTGCTCGCCATCCCACAGCAGCGCACCGTCGGCGCCGAGGGTAATGGCGAAGGCGCCGCAGTGATCGCGCAGCGCTTGCGCCGCTTCTTCCAGGGATTCCGTGTGACAGAACTTGAGGGCTTCCTCACGGTTGCAGAACAGCAGGTCGACGCCATCGCCAAGCATTTCTTTCAGCCCGTCGTGGAACAGTTGCACCATCATGGGGTCGGATAGGCTCAGGGCGGTTTTTACGCCGGCCGCTTGCGACTGCTCGCGCAGAGCGATGGCGGCGGCGCGGCCGGTGGGTGAGGAAACCAGGTAACCCTCGATATAGGCCCAGCGGGATTTTTCCAGGGCTTCGCTGTCGAGCTCGTTGACCGACAGTTCAGCACTGATGCCCAGGTAGGTATTCATGCTGCGCTCGGCGTCCGGGGTGATCAGCACCAGGCATTTGCCGGTAACGCCGCTGGCGGCATTGTGCAGAGCCTTCGGGTAGCCGACGCCGGCGGCGGCGAGATTGTCGCGGTAAAAGTCGCCGTTGTCGTCATCCGCCACCTTGCAGGAATAAAAGGTGTCGAGGCCAAAGTAACTGGCGGCGATAACGGTGTTGGCACCGGAGCCGCCACAGGCGTGGCTGGCAGTGACCATATGGTTTTTGAGATCCTCGACCAGTTGTTCCTGGCGAGCGTCATCTACCAGCGTCATGACTCCCTTGTCGACGCCCAGTGACTGCAGGTCGCTGTCGGACACTTCAATTTCCGTATCGAGAAGGGCGGCGCCGATGCCGTAGAGGTCGTACTGGTGCATAGGGGATCCATTGCTGCTGGCTAAATTCGTTTCAGTCGGCCCGGTTTGCGGGCGCTGGGCGCATTATGGCGGGCGGCGGGGTAAGTGCAAGTGCGGGCCGGCAGGGCCATTGTGTGACCCGTTGGGTTTGACTTGTACAGAAGTGACCTTATAAATGCCGGCTATAAAAGACGTTGTTGTGCCCATACCCTGCGGCCCTGATTTGGCCCGCGGCGTTAGTGGGAAGCCACAGCCTTTCAAAGTTAAGTAACCAATCTATCTGAATCCATATGCCACCAAACAAGCGCCGCACCAAAGCGAAAACTGCAAACAGAAAAGGCCGTCCCGGGCGTCTGCGCCGCTGGATCAAGCGCCTCAGCCTGCTGGCCCTGCTCGGCGTGCTGGTGCTTGCCGGGTATATGGTGTGGCTGGATGTGCAGTTGCGCGAGCGACTGGACAGCCGTCAGTACCAGCTGCCCGCCAGGGTTTACGCGCGCCCGCTGATACTCAAGGAAGGTATGGTGATGCGCCCGGACGAACTTGCGTCCGAATTTGCTGCGCTCAATTACAAGAAGATGCCGGCCATCGAAGAGCCGGGGCAGTGGCAGCGCGAGGGGATGGAATACCGCGTGTGGCGGCGGGACTTTATCCACGCGGACAAGCGCGAGCCGGCGGAGCAGGTCCTGTTTCGCCTGCGCAACGACGAGCTGACCAATTTGCGCAGCGAGACCGGTGAGCGACTCAAGGAATTCCGCCTGGACGCCGCGCCCATCGGCACCCTGCTCGGTGGTGGCGACGACCGCACGCCAGTGCGTATCGAGGAGATCCCGCCGCTGCTCGGCGCCACCCTGATCGCGGTAGAGGACCAGGATTTTGTGCATCACTTCGGGGTCTCTCCCCGCGGGATTGCGCGTGCCATGGTGGCCAACTTCAAGGCCGGCGGTGTGGTGCAGGGCGGCTCCACCATCACTCAGCAGCTGGTGAAAAATATCTTTTTCGACCACAAGCCGAGCCTGTGGCGAAAATTCAACGAAGCGCTGATGGCCATCCTGATGGAGGTCCATTACGACAAGGCCTATATCCTGCAGGAGTACATCAACGAGGTGTGGCTGGGGCAACAGGGCAGCCGGGCGATTTACGGCTTCGGGCTGGCCTCCGAGTTTTATTTCCAGAAGCCTCTGAACCAGCTCGAGCCCCATCAGATTGCGCTGCTGGTCGGCCTTGCCAAGGGCGCCTCCTATTACAATCCGTGGCGCAATCCGGAGCGGGCCCTGGAGCGGCGCAACACGGTGCTGGACGTGATGTTCGAGCAGGGCCTGATCAGCGAGGAGCAGCACGATCGCCTGCGCAAGAAACCGCTGGAAGTGGCGTCTGCCGGCGCCACCGCGCAGAACCCCTACCCGGCGTTCACCGAGCGCCTGCTGGAAGAACTGCGCCCCTATTACTCCGTGGAAGAACTGCGTACCGCCGGCCTGCGGGTCTACACCACCCTGGCGCCCTCGGTGCAGAAACTGGCCGAAGACGCGGTGAGCCAGGGCGCCGACCGCCTTGAAAAAGACCGCGGCCTCAAGGAGGACTCCCTGCAGGGGGCCACGGTGGTGCTGGAAAATCACAGCGGCAATGTGCTCGCGATGGTGGGCGACCGCCGTCCCCATTACCCGGGCTTCAACCGTGCTCTGGAGGCGCGCCGCCAGGTGGGCTCGCTGATCAAGCCGGCGGTATATCTCACAGCGCTGGAGCGGGCGCACCAGTACAACCTCGGCACCCTGATTGACGACGCCCCGATCCGCGAGGAAGCCCCCGATGGGCAGGTGTGGATGCCGGCCAACTTCAATAATCGCAGCCACGGGCTGGTGCCGCTGTATGTGGCCCTGTCCCGCTCCTACAACCAGGCCACCGCGCGCTTGGGGCTGGATCTCGGCATCGAAAACGTGCGTCAGACCATTCGTCGCCTGGGGGTGCAGGCGAGTCTGCCGCGGGTGCCCTCCCTGTTTCTCGGTGCGGTGGAGATGACTCCCTTTGAAGTCGCGGGCATGTACCAGACCCTGGCCAACGGCGGCGAGCACGTGGAGCCGCGCACATTGCTGGCGGTGTCTGACGCCGATGGCGAGCAGGTGCAGCGCTTCCGGCCCAAGTCCAGTCGCGGGGTGGAAGAGGTGCCCGCCTATCTGCTGCGCTACGCGCTGGAGCAGGTCATGCGCGAGGGCACCGGCAAGAGCGCCTACCGGCGCCTGCCCAACAGTGTGCCGTTTGCCGGCAAGACCGGTACCACCAACGACTATCGCGACAGCTGGTTTGCCGGCTTCAGCCCGGGAGTGACAGCGGTGGTATGGCTGGGCCGCGACGACAACGAGCGCACCAGTCTCACCGGCGCTACCGGCGCCCTGACGGTGTGGACCGACATCATGCGCAAGCTGCCGCACCGCCACGGGCGCATCCAGGCGCCGCGCGGGGTCGAGTGGAAACCGCTGAATCGCGATGGTCAGTATATGGACCCGCGCAACTGTCAGGGCGGGCGCGAGTTGCCGGTGTCGGTGGAGAGCAGGCTGCAGACAGATCCGCGCTGCCAGCGCCGCGGCTGGTTCCGCAACTGGTTTGACGATGACAAGGAAGAAGATGTGGCGCCCCGCGAGGATATGACGCCGGGCTGGGGCATAGATCCTGAGCAACAGCGGCGGGAACAGCAGCAGCGCCAGCGCGAGCAGCAATTGCGTGAGCAACTGGAGCGGGAGCGTCAGTCGGTTCCCCAGGAAGAACTCGATCCGGAGCTGCAACAGCAGCCTGTGCCACAGTCTGAGGAAGAGCGTTTGCGCCGGCTGCAGGAATCCGGCCGAATTCAGGAGCAGCGCTATCTTGAAGAGGAGCGCCGGGCACAGGAAGAGCGCCGAATACTGGAGGAGCGCATGCAACGGGAGCAGGCGCAGCCAGATCGCGGCGCGCCGGTAGAGGAGGCGCAGCCCTGGTCGCCGGAAGAGCCGGATCAGTGGCCGTAGAGTCAGGGACTGGAACTTTGTCGGGGCGGGGGGCATACTTTCGCACCGAAAATGATTCCCATTTCCTGAATCTAGTGCGATGCAGTACCGTTTTGACAAGTACGTTCTGGATACAGAGCAGCTATACCTGACCGCTGACGGAGAGCCAGTGGCTGCGGAAGCGCGGCAATTGCAGCTGCTCTCATTGCTGATCGCAGGCTTTCCCGAGTGCTGCGAACGGGCCGTGCTGCTGGAAGATCTGTGGCCCAACACCGTGGTTTCCCACTGGTCCCTGGGGCGACTGGTTTCCGACACCCGCAAGCTGTTTCGCGAGCTTGGGTATGAGGGGCCGCTGATCCAGACCTTGCACGGACGCGGTTACCGGCTTTCACCGGAGCTCGCTGAGCAGTTGCGGGAGGTCCGCAGCTCTTCGCCACAACAGGGTGATACCCCTGAGACTGCCGGATCTGATAGCGACAGCAATGCGCCAGTCGGCGACCCGGCCGCTCTGGATAGCGCACCCGCCCCCGACCGAACTTGTTCCCCGTCATCTTTCGCCGCGGCCCGACCCGCAGCGTATTTCTGGCGCCTGTGGATCGGCATGGGGCTGCTGGTGCTGGTGACCGCGCTGCTGGTATACCTGGTTACTGCACGACGGATCCCGGATGACGGTGCCCCCCTGGTCATTGGCGAAGCGCCGGATGTCCGCGGCAGGATTCTGTGGGTGGACGACAACCCCGACAACAACCTCGCCGAGCGCGCACATTTCGAATCCCTGCGGATCGCCGTCTATCTGGCAACCAATACCGATGACGCCCTGACGCTGCTGTCCATGTACCGCTACGATGCGGTGATTTCCGATATGGGCCGGGGCGGGGAACCGCTGGCCGGCTTCAAGTTGATGGAGCGGATGCGCGCGCGACAGGACAGTACCCCTTACTTCCTTTACACCATCATGCCCTCAGATTCCCAGCGCAAGCTGGTGCGCCAGCGGGGCGGCAATGGTGTTGCGGTGGCTGCGGACGAACTGTTCGGCCTGGTTTTACCGATTTTCGGCCTGCCGGACGCGGACTCCCGGCCTTCTGCTCCGTCTCCCTGATCCTCTTGTCACAATCGGGGCGCTCCCCTGTGAGCCCCGTGATACGGGCGTTTCAAAAAGATTCAAAACCTTTCAAAGACACCCGTGGCTCTTCCTAGCTAAATTCCCGGCGACAAAATTGCGACAAAGGTTCCCGACTGTATTTCGCGGTCAGGGAGCTGGGGATTCTCAGGGAAAAGGGGGAATTATGCTTGGGACTGGGTTGGCGGAATTGCTTGTCGGCGGACGGGATTCGGGGGCACGGGAATCGCGCTCACAGGAATCGGAGGCTAATGCGATATCGGCACCGATTTCGGCTAGTGGTCAGCGGAGTGGTCACAACAGGGATCAGAACAGCTTGCCGGAAACTGCAGCGGGTTGTCCGGGGAGATCTCAGTTGGTGGTGGTGGACAAGCCGGCGCAGTCTGCGACGAAAAAGTTCAGTACCCGTGAGCTGCAAGTCCTGACGCAGATCGCCGCCGGCGCCACCAGTGTCGAGATCGCCGAGCAGCTGAACATCTCTGTGCATACCGTGAAGAACCACCGCAAGAACATCCTGCGCAAGGCCAATTGCCGAAACTCCGGCCAGCTGATTACTCACTGCCTGGCGCTGGGTGTTATCTGAAGCCTGCTTTACGGGCCCGCGTCCGCGGGCATCTGGATGTCTGCTTCGCGCTAGCGATGTTTTAGCCGCCGGCCTCTCCGGCGCAGCTTGGCTTAGTTTCTTCATCCCCCTTTCCTCTCATTATTCGCAAGGTTTTCGGTTTTATCCCGTCATTGGGGGATGCTTTTCGCGGGTTCTCTCCTGGACCCAGGTACTTACGCTTCGCAGTTTCGCATTCGCCTATGCGAATAGTTCGCATTTATATTTACTTTTTCTCAATGCTCCCTATACTTCGCGCCGACGAATCGGTCATCTAGGGAGAAACAGATAATGTCAGGATCACGTATCAAGTCCTTGCCGCTTTCCATGGGGGCGCAGACCATCGCCGCAGCGCTCGCCTTCGGTTCACACGCCGCTATCGCTGCAGAGCAGGAAGCCGCCTGCAAAGAGAAGGACGACAAGTCCTGCGTTACCGAAGCCGGTAATTCTTCGTTGGAACATATTGAGATTCACGGGGTGCGCAACTCTGTGTACCGCTACGACCGCTCAGGCGATCCTCGCCGTGTCGCAGACCTGGTGGATACCCCACAGACCATCAGTGTCCTGACCCTGGACCAGATTCAGGAGTCCGGTAAAACCGATCTGGAGGATATTCTCGCCGCGCAGTCCGGCGTGACCCTGGGTACCGGTGAAAACGGTAATGCCTTCGGTGACCGCTATATCATCCGCGGCCATGAAGCGCGCAGCGATGTATTTGTCGACGGCCTGCGCGATCCGGGCATGACGACCCGGGAAAGTTTTGCCACTGAGCGTGTGGAGATCACCAAGGGGCCGAGCTCTACCTTTGCCGGTCGCGGATCTTCCGGCGGTGCGGTCAACAGCATCACCAAGAAAGCCTCTACTGAATACAACTTCGGGCGCGTGGACCTCGCCGGTGGTACCGATGATCACCGGCGCTTTACCGTGGACTACAACCTGTCCCTGAGCGATGCGCTGGCCCTGCGTATCAACGGCCTGTCTTCCCAGGAGGATAAACCCGGGCGCGAGGGTATCGAGCGCGAGCGCGACGGCCTGCAGCTATCCGGATTATTCCAGGCATCTGAAAAACTGTCGTTTGTTGCCGATGCCTATTATCTCGACGCTCACGACAGACCAGATCTGGGTAGCGTGTTTGACCGCGATGCACGCGCGCCCATCGAAGATATCCTCGTGTATGCCCAGGACAACGACTTCCTGGACTCCGAGGTGACCACTTTGACTCTGCGTACGGAATACCAGTTCTCCGACAGCGTGCGTTTTTTCAACGCCACCCGAACGGGGCAGACGGAGAATGGCTATATCACCACGGGCCTGCGTAGTACCAACCGTGCGGACGAAGACCCGATCGCGCCGGGCGCCGCCACCATGACCCTGAGTACGCATCAGGGCTGGCAGGAAGTGGACTACACCACTTCCCAGTTCAACCTGTTCTGGGACGCCCAGCTGCTGGGCCGTGAACACAAGCTGGTATTTGGACTTGAGTTCACCGATGAGTCTGTGGACAACGGTGTATTCGATATTGCGTACGGCAATGAGGGCAACTGTTTGACCAACGGTCGCGGTGGTGTTTCCTCTTCCTATTGTGTCATCGATGCCAGTGGCAATCAGGTGGGTAACGTGAGCGGTCTGATGGGGCGCAGCTACAGTCGCGGCAGCGCCGATGCGCTTTACGATATCGAGACTGTCTCCGCCTATGTGATGGACACCGTTGCGGTTACCGATTCACTGGATCTGTTCTTCGGCCTGCGTCAGGACCGTTTCGACTACAGCAACGCTACCAGCGGTCGCGGTGGTGATCAGCTGTACGCCTACTCCGACTCCATGTACAACGGCCACCTCGGTCTGGTGTTCGATGTGGCGGAAAACGGTAACGTCTACGTGAGTTACAGCACCGCCACCAACATCAATGGTGGGGAATCTGACCTGGGAGCCAACTGCGGTTACGGCGGCCTGTGTGGCTCCCCGGAGCAGGCGGTGGAAGCGGACCCGGAGCTGGTGGAAAACCTCGAGCTCGGCACCAAGTGGATGCTGTTTGATGACAAGCTGATGGCCACGGCAGCAGTGTTCCGCATGACCAAAAGTGATGTCATGGAAAGTGTCGGCGACAGCTACTCAACCCTGGGCACCCTCAACACCGGCGAAAACCGGGTACAGGGTGTGGAGTTTGGCCTGAGTGGTGATATCACCGACAAACTGAGTGTGCAGGCGTCGGCCACACTGATGGACTCCGAGGTACTGGACTCCTTCAACGAAGACAACATCGGCCTGGCGCTGAGTAACTTCGCGGACAACAGCTACACCTTCCAGCTGCGCTACCAGCCAAATGAGCGCTTTGCCTTCGGTGGCGATTACAGCTACCAGAGCAAAATGTACGGCGGCCAGCCGGATACCGCGGCGGGCTACAACCAGGAAACCGGCGAATACGGTATCGTGGTGCCCAGCTACCAGGTGGTCGGCCTGTTTGCGAACTTCAATGCGACAGAAAAGCTGACCCTGCGCGCAAATATCGGCAACCTGCTGGACGAGGAGTACTGGACAGCGGCATACCGTTCCGGATCCTTCATGTACCTGGGTGACGGTCGCAGCGTACGCGCTACTGCCACCTACGAGTTCTGACGGGATTGTTGAACGGGTAGCTTTAGCCTGTAAGTTAAATCTGCAAATCGAGAATTTATCTCGAGAGGTTAGGCCGATGGTTGTAATTGAAAATCTGCTCGCGCCACAGGAAGTGGCCAGATTCCGCGAGGTGTTGCTGTCGCTGCCCTGGGCCGACGGCAAAGGGACGGCCATGGGGATGGCGGCAGATGTGAAGAACAACCATCAGGCCGACCCGGCCAACCCGGGCGTCCAGCAGCTGGCCAATCAGCTGCTGGCACGCATGGGCGAAACCCCGCGGCTGGTTTCCGCTGCACTGCCACACCGCATCTTTCCGCCGGTCTTCAATCGCTACGGCGAGACCGAGGAATACGGCTGGCATGTGGACGGGGCCATCATGCGCATTCCCGGTTCCGCTGAAGTACTGCGCAGCGATATGTCGATGACGCTGTTTCTGAACGAGCCGGATGAATATGCGGGCGGAGAGCTGGTGATTGCGACGGAGTTTGGCGAGCAGCGGGTAAAGTTGGCCGCCGGTTCCGCCGTGGTGTATCCGTCCAGCAGCCTGCACAAGGTAACCGCGGTCACCGCGGGCCAGCGCATTGCCGCCATTACCTGGATGCAGAGCATGGTGGCTGATGGCGCTATGCGTCAGACGCTATTCGAACTGGACCAGAGTATCCAGACTCTGTTGCGCCAGGGGCAGGTGGACCGAGCCGAACTGGATCGGCTCCATCACATTTACCACAACCTGATTCGACAGTGCGCGGCGGTTTGATCCCGCATCTGTCAGAGATGGCGGGATTAATTTAGTCGGGAGCCTCAAAGTCCGGACTAACTAATTCGATGCTGTAATGTCGTGTAATGGCGTCAGACTAAACCCCTGCGCGAAACCGGTGTAGCATGGCTGTCCATCTAACCGTCGTATTGCGAACAGGACGCCGCCATTGTCCGCCGAGACCACTTCCCTGCAGTCATTACTGACCCCGACGACCATTCTGCTGCTGGTGACCACGGCGGTGAGCCTCGCTGCGCTGTATCTCTCCCCGCGCCTGTTGCAAGAGTGCGCCTTCCGGCCCTATCGGGTTTGGCGGGGAAAAAACCGGGATTCCATTTACCTGGCGGGGTTTGTACACGCGAACCTGCTGCATCTTGCGGTAAACATGTGGTGCCTTTGGCTGTTCGGCCAGGAATTGGCGCACCGCATTGGCGGAACCCTGTTTATTCTGCTGTATTCCCTGGCTCTGGTGTTGAGCCATATTCCAACGCTATTTAAAGAGCATGAGAACCCGAACTACGCGAGTGTAGGTGCCTCCGGCGCGATATCCGCAGTGGTATTTGCCTATATCGTCTATTACCCGCAGTCCGAACTCTATCTGCTATTTCTGCCCATTCCGTTGCCGGCGTGGCTGTTTGGCGTGCTGTATCTGGCGTACAGCGTATATGCCAGTCGCGACAAAAACAGCCGTATTAATCACGACGCACATTTCTGGGGGGCGGTGACCGGTCTGCTATTTGTCCTGTTCACCGATCCTGCGGCGTGGGCGCGATTGCTCTGATCTTCGCTAATACTTAAATCGACAAAGCATAAACAACATAAAAACACTCGGGGGGAACCATGAATCGTTCATTTTATTCGGCATCGTTGGCCGGTATCGCGAGCCTGATACTGGCGCTGCTGTGCCTGGGGGCGCAGGCTCAGATACAGGACGCGAATGAGGTGGCTGCAGAGCCACAATTAAGCGAGGAGCAGCAACAGTACATTGCGTGGGCGCAGCAAACCTGGGACGGCATGGAACGGCGCACGGGCACTGTAGAGTTGCCCGGAGGTGTCGCCAGCCTTGAGGTTCCCGATTCTTTTTACTACCTGAATCCTGAAGACAGCAAAGTGGTCTTGGAGGAGATCTGGGGCAACCCGGAGGGCGAGTTGGGCCTTGGAATGCTGTTCCCGATGGATGTCACACCGTTTGATGGTGATTCCTGGGGAGTAACTATCGAGTACAGCGAGGAGGGCTATATCCGTGATGACGATGCTGCGGAAATAGACTACAGCGAACTGTTGCAGGATATGCAGGCTTCAACGCGTGAAGAAAGTGCGTACCGGGTAGAAAACGGCTATGAGTCCATCAGCCTGGTGGGGTGGGCGGAGCGACCTTATTACGATACCGAGCAGAAAAAACTCTATTGGGCCAAAGAGCTGGCTTTTGGCGAAATGGAGAGCAACACGCTGAACTACAACATCCGCGTGCTTGGGCGCAAAGGTGTGCTGGTGCTCAATTTTATTGCCGGTATGTCGCAGTTGGAGGATATCAAACAGAGTCGTGATGCAGTGCTGGCAATGACGAGTTTTAATCCCGGCTATCGCTATGAGGAGTTTGATCCAGAAATCGATAAAGTGGCGGCCTATGGCCTCGGTGCACTGGTAACCGGCAAGGTGTTGGCCAAAACCGGACTGTTAGCCGGTTTGCTGCTGTTTCTGAAAAAGGCCTGGATACTGATTCCACTGGCCTTTGGCGCACTGTTCAAACTGTTCCGGCGCGGTGGCAAGGGCGACCAGTGATCGCCTGACAGAAAAGATTTATACGGGCCGGTTTTGCCGGCCCGATTTCCTCAGCCCGCCTGTAACAGCTTGGCGGCTTCTTCCGCAAAGTAGGTCAGCACCCCATCGGCACCGGCGCGCTTGAATGCCAGCAGGGATTCGAGAATTACCGCTTCCCGATTGAGCCAGCCATTATCGAACGCCGCACAGTGCATGGCGTACTCACCGCTGACCTGATAGGCAAAGGTCGGTACCTTGAGCTCGTCCTTCACCCGGCGCACCACATCCAGGTATGGCATGCCCGGCTTCACCATGATCATGTCCGCACCTTCCTGCAGGTCCAGCGCGCACTCGTGCAGCGCCTCGTCACCGTTGGCCGGATCCATCTGGTAGCTGAATTTGTTGGCGCCCTTCAGATTGCCTGCAGAACCCACGGCATCGCGGAACGGGCCGTAGTAGGCGGAGGCATATTTCGCCGCGTAGGACATGATCTGGGTGTTTACGTGGCCGTCGCGCTCCAGCGCCTCACGGATGGCGCCGATACGCCCGTCCATCATGTCCGATGGCGCCACCACATCGGCGCCCGCCTGGGCGTGTGACAGCGCTTGCTGTACCAGTACCTCCACGGTGTCGTCGTTGACGATATACCCTTCACTGTTCATCAGCCCGTCCTGGCCGTGACTGGTGAACGGGTCCAGCGCCACGTCGGTAATCACACCCAGTTCCGGTGCAGCCTCTTTCAGTGCGCGCACGGCACGCTGTGCCAGGCCATCCGGGGCAAAGGCTGCACGAGCATCGTCGGACTTGGCAGATGGGTCGACTACCGGGAACAGCGCAACCGCGGGGATTCCGAGGTTTACCAGTTCTTTGGCTTTTGCGGTGAGCAGATCTACGGTCAGCCGCTCGACACCGGGCATTGAGGCAATTTGCTGGGTCTCCCCGCGGCCTTCGATAACAAACAGGGGCAGGATCAGGTCATCGGTGGTTAACCGGTTTTCCCGCACCAGGCGGCGAGAGAACTCGCTGGCACGCAGGCGGCGCGGACGGGAATGGGGGTAAGCGCCGCGGTGAAGGCTGATACTCATGAATGGTCACTCCGGCTGGTAGATAGGGGTTGGCGCGCACTCTGGGCGGCGACTAAGCTGGCGCAATCATAACAAAACGGGAGTGGTTCTGATGTCTGTTGCCTTTTGGTGTCTGCTGGTGGCGATTTTGATGCCGCCCACATTTGCTGCCATCGCCAAAGCCACCGCAGAGGGAAGGTACAACAACCGGTCGCCGCGCGCATTTCTGGAAAAGCAGTCCGGACTGTCGCGGCGTGCGGACTGGGCTCAGCGCAACAGTTTCGAGATATTGCCGGCATTTATCGCGGGGGTGTTTGCGGCCATCGCGGCGGGTGTCGACGAGCAGTGGTTAGCGCGACTTTCGCTGATCTTTATTGCCACCCGGATTCTCTACGGGATCTGCTATCTGAAAGACTGGGCAGCCGCACGCTCCCTGTGCTGGTTCTCCGGTTTCTTCTGTTGTCTGGGGCTGCTAATCATGGCGGCGCTCGCGGTTTAGCTTCACTCGGCGCTGCCGTCACTGCGAAGGTGTTCGACGAGCGCGCGGCCGGCCGCGGCAATATGCTGCTCAAGCAGTGCGGTCGCCGCTTTGCCATCACCGTTTTGCAACAGGTCCAGCAGTTCGTAGTGCTCCCGCTGACTGGTGGCCTGGTAATCGAGGCTGCGGGACTGGAAACCGATATAGCGCTCGCACTGAAGGTGCAGCTGTTCCACTGCGGCGAACAGGGTGGGGCGATTGGCGGGACGGTACAAGCAGGTGTGAAATTGCCAGTTGAGTGCGCCGATTTCCGTGGCGCTGATTTCCGGGGGCTGCGTTTGTAACGGTTGCGCTGATGCTTGCATCGCATCGAGGTAATCTCGCGCACGGCCAAGGATTTCCCCATTTAAATGCGGTATGGCGAGCTCCTGCAGTAACGGCTCCAGACGCATGCGCATCAGGTAGAGGTCTTCCACTTCCAGCGGATCGAACCGCGGTACCGCAACGCCGCGTTTACCGTGTCCCGTCAGCCAGCCTTCATTTTTCAGTCGCGCGAGCGCATCCCGCACCGGAATCCGGCTTACATCGTACTGCTCGGCCAGCTCCGTCTGTTTGAGCACCGTGCCCGGGGCAAAGCGTCCCTGCTGCAAGTCTGATTTCAGTCTTTGGTACAGGCCCATTTCAGTTTTTCCTGTGGAGCAACCGGTGACAGATCAGCCCGCCCGCGAGTCCCCAGAAGGCGGCGCCGATACCCAGGTAGCTGACCCCGGAGGCGGTGATCAGCAGGGTAACCAGTGCGGCCTCGCGACCGTCGCTGTCGCTGCTGGCACCCGCCAGGCTACTGCCGATGGTGCCGAGCAGCGCCAGTCCGGCAACGGTGGCGATCATCGCCTGCGGAAAAGCGCTGAACAGCGCCACCACGCTGGCACCGAACAGGCCAGCCAGTAAATAGAAAACGCCGGCCGCGATACCGGCGGTGTAGCGTCGCTCCGGATCCGGGTGGGCCTCGGGGCCGGTACAGATGGCGGCGGAGATGGCGGCCAGATTAAAAGCAAAACCGCCGAACGGCGTCAGCAGCAGTGAGGTGAGACCGGTGCCGCTGATAACCGGGGAAACCGGAACCTTCTGGTAGCCGCTGGCGCGCAGGGTGGCGACACCGGGAATATTCTGCGAGGTCATGGTGACAATAAACAGCGGTAACCCAACACCCAGCAAAACCGCGGGATTGAACACCGGTGTCACCCACACCGGCCGGCTCAATGCCCAACTGAGTTGTTCGGGGCGCACCTGTCCCAGTCCCCAGCTGGCAGCAAAGCCAGCGAATAAAACGAGGATGATGGCATAGCGCGGCAGCCAGCGCCGGCATGTGAGGTAAGTGAGCAGCATACAGCCCACCAGCACCGGATTGGCCTCGAGCGAGGTGAATACCGACAGGCCGAACTGCAGCAGGATCCCCGCCAGCATGGCGCTGGCAATGGGCAGCGGCACCCGTGACATCACCCGCTCGAAAGCCCCGGAGAGTCCCAGTAACAGGGTCAGTACCGCACTGAACAGGAAGGCACCGATCGCTTCTGCCATGGAAACCCCGGCCAGGCTGGTGGCCAGCAGCGCCGCTCCGGGGGTGGACCAGGCGGTGATGACCGGCGCGCGGTAGTACCAGGAGAAGGCGATACAGGTGATGCCCATACCGAGCCCGAGGGCACCGATCCAGGAAACCATTTCTGCCTCGCTGGCATCCGCAGCCGCGGCGGCCTGCAGGACAATCGCAACGGAGCTGGCAAACCCCACCAGTACCGCAACAAAGCCGGCGCTGACGGAGGACAGGCTGGTATCCGCCCAGAGGGATCGCTGCACAATGTATACTCTTTAAAAAATGTATACATTTTTATATGACAGAACGCTAGCCCTGGCAAGTAATGGGGGCTGGTGGAGTTCGGACAGGTTGGTGGCGGCGCTGCTACCGGGTGTGGTCTTGCGATACACGAGCTAGGCGCCCCCCCTCAACCCATCCCTGGAGGCTCGGCTGCGGCCGTCCTGGCCGCAGACGGTCTCGCAAGACCACACCCGGTATCAGCGCCTTCGCCCTGAATTTTCGACGAGGTCGGAAAGTCCGGCGGATAAGAGGTTCGCGACGTGTTTATTTCAAGCGTGCAAACACCTTGCGCGCCGCAGCGATGGTGGCTTCGATATCCTCGTCGCTGTGCGCGGCGGACATAAAGCCGGCTTCGTAAGATGCCGGTGCCAGGTAGACCCCTTCCTCCAGCATGCCGTGGAAGAAGCGATTGAAACGCTCGGTATCGCAGGCCATAACCTGCTGGTAATTGGTCACCTGATCCGCATCGGTAAAGAAGAAACCGAACATACTGCCTACCTTGTTGGCGGTAAGCGGAATACCCGCTTCTTTTGCCGCGGCCAGAACCCCGTCTACCAGACGGTCGGTTTTCTCGGTCAGGGCGTCGTAGAGGCCCGGCTCCTGAATCAGCTGCAGGGTTTCCAGGCCGGCAACCATCGCCATCGGGTTACCCGACAGGGTACCCGCCTGATACACCGGGCCCAGCGGTGCAATCTGCTCCATGATCTCGCGTTTGCCGCCGAAGGCACCTACCGGCATACCGCCGCCGATCACCTTGCCCAGGGTGGTGATGTCCGCCTCGATACCGAAGTGGCCCTGGGCGCCGGTCAGGCTGACGCGGAAACCGGTCATCACCTCATCCAGGATCAGCACCGCACCGGACTGATCGCACACTTCACGCAGTGCTTCCAGGAAGCCCGGTACCGGCGGGATGCAGTTCATATTGCCCGCCACTGGCTCGACGATGATACAGGCGATCTGATCGCCAATTTCGGCGAAGCACTTTTTCACACCCTCGATATCGTTGTAGGTCAGGGTAATGGTGTGGTCTGCCAGCGAGGCAGGTACGCCGGGGGAGGACGGCACGCCCATGGTCAGGGCGCCGGAGCCTGCTTTTACCAGCAGGGAGTCGGAGTGGCCGTGATAGCAGCCTTCGAATTTTACGATCTTGTCGCGGCCGGTGTAGCCGCGGGCCAGGCGGATCGCGCTCATGGTGGCTTCGGTACCGGAGTTTACAAAGCGCACCAGGTCCATATTCGGCCATACCCGGCACAGTTCTTCCGCCAGTTCAGTTTCCAGTTCGGTCGGCGCGCCAAAGCTCAGGCCGGACTGGGCCTGCTCAACCACCGCGTCGATCACGTCCGGGTGCGCGTGACCCAACACCATCGGTCCCCAGGACTGCACATAGTCGATATAGCGTTTTTCATCGGCGTCGTAGAGGTAGGCGCCCTCGGCGCGCTCGATAAATACGGGCGTGCCGCCTACCGCGCGGAATGCGCGTACCGGTGAATTGACACCACCGGGAATGACCTTTTGGGCGTCGGCGAAGAGGGATTCGGACTTGCTCATAGCTTTTCGGGAACCGGGTTGGATTGAAAGAAGGGATCAAAATGGAATGGAAAGTTGCGCGTATTATCTTCACCGCCGCCGCTTGCCGCAAACGCTGACGCGGTTTGCGCAACAGAAATCAATCCAGGAGGCCCGGATTGGCAGTAGAGGTGAGATTAGGCGCTGAGCCGCGGCCTTCGCCGTCAGTCCTTGCAGGTCCAGAACAGGCGGTTTGGCACCGGGCGACCCATACCCAGGCGACGGCTGCCGGCGATTGCGCTCCAGGTGAACTGCTGACTGCGGTTCACTGCCTCGAGAATATTGAGGCCGTGGGCAATATGGCAGGCGATTGCAGTGGTCAGAGTGCCGCAAACGCCATAGGCCGCCGGCGGCAAACGCTGCCAGCGGAATTCACGTATCAGTCCGCGGGTTTCGTACAGGCGGTTTTCCAGTTGCTGGTCCGCCGCCGGTACGCCGGTGAGCAGCAGGTAGCGACAGCCGCTTTCCAGTAATTCCTGAGCCTGGGCATCGTGCACGTCCGCTTCTCCTGCCATGGCGCGGGCTTCACGACGGTTTGGCGCCACCAGGGTGGCTAGGGGTAACAGCAGGTCGCACATGGCTCGCCACAGCGGCGGTGCCAGCAGGCTCTCTTTGTCCGCGAGGGTCGCATCGGGGTCGATGATCAGCGGAATGTCCGGGTAATCGCGCAGCACGCTGTGCAGCGCGTGCACATTTTCTACCGAGCCCAGGTAGCCGATCTTGATGGCCGCCACTGGCATGTCTTCGAGTACCGCGCGGGCCTGTTCCACCAGCAGGCTATCGTCTACCGGCGCAACGCCGGCCAGGTCGCGGGTGTCACCCACGGTAATTGCCGACACCACCGAGGTGCAGTGGCAGCCGAGGCTGGCAGCAGTTTCCGTATCTGCAGTGATTCCCGCGCTGCCGCTGGGGTCGTGGTGGGTGACGGTGAGAATGATGGGCTGGCGTGTATCCATAACCGTTCAGGACCTGAAGATCGATGTAGTTATTCTAGCCTCGCCATCGGCCGGGCACGGGGCGCTTGGGTGTCCTGGTGCGCCCCTGACCCGTGAGATCAGAACGGCCGAACCACTGCGAGGATCACAATCGCCAGCAGAACCAGTACCGGTAGCTCATTGAAAATGCGGAAAAAGCGGCCGCTTTTGGTGATGGTGCCGGCGGCAAATTTCTTCACATAGCTGCCGCAGATATGGTGATAGCCGATCAGCAGGATCACCAGGGTAAGTTTGGCATGCATCCAGCCGGCAGTTTCGTAATAGCGTGGGTTAAAGCTGAAGAGCCAGACGCCAAACACGATGGTGGCGATCATCGAGGGAATGGCGATGCCGCGATACAGGCGCCGCTCCATGATACAGAAGCGGTCTTTGCTGAGTGCGTCGGTGGCGTCCACGTGGTACACGAACAGGCGCGGCAGGTAAAACAGGGCGGCGAACCAGCACACCATGGAGACGATATGAAAAGCCTTGACCCAAAGCATTGAAGCTCCTTATCCGGAATCTGGTCCGGTCTGCGTAGTTATTTTGAATATGTCGCTGGCCATCACCGCGGGCGGTTACTGCCGATAGTAGTGCTCGATATGCTGCGGCAGGATAATACCCGCCACGTCGCTATTCAGTACACCCGGGTTGCCCTGATCGTAGTCGCGGCCAATATACAGCGCGTCGGCGCCGTGCCTTTCCAGCTGCTCCTGGGCCTCCAGCAGGGTGGCGCGCCAACTGAGCGGCGCCAGTTGCAGGCGCTCGCCGGGCAGACGCAGCAGATCGACTTTTTCCTCTTCCTTGGGAGGGGCGCCCTCCGCTTCCGGTTCTTTTTGCGGGCGCTGCAGGAAATTGGCGAGGTCAGCCGTGCGCAGTGCCTGCGGAGTATCGACACCGCCAATCAGCAGCCACGCGGGCTGCTGCTCGATCAGTCGCTCGGCATGGGTTCGCTCCATTCTCTGGGGGGTGACCGCTACGGCACGCTCCATCACGCTGGCGACTCCCACCCGGCTAAGTAGCTGTGCGCGCCAGCTGGGGGTGCCGCTTTTACCCAGTGCGCGCAGGGATTCCTGATAAATACCCTCGCAGGAAAACAGCTGGCGGCTGACCAGGCAGGCTACCACGATGGTCATCATGCCGGGAAACAGCACATTGGGGTTGTAGGTAAGCTCAAGGATCGCCAGCAGCGCGGCGAGCGGAGCATTGAGTAGCGCCGCCATCATTGCCGCCATCCCCACCATCGCATAGAGCCCGGGGCTAGCGGTGGCCGCGCCCAGCCACAGGTTCGCCAGGTGACCGCCGGCGCCGCCGATACAGGCCCCCAGGATCAGGCTCGGGCCGATAACGCCGCCGGGAATCCCCAGGCCCGTGGCCAGGGCCGTGGCGGTAAGTTTGGCGAGGACAATGGCGGACAGTGCGGCAATACCCAGTTGCCCGAGCATGGCCAGCTCGAGGGTGTCGTAACCGGTGCCGAGGATTTCCGGTACCCACAGGGCCAGCAGACCGGTGGCTGCGCCCGCGAGCAGGAATCGCAAGATCGGCGAATGCTTCTGCTGCAGCGGCACCAGACGGCGCTGGCTGACGATAAACAGCGAAGCCAGTGCGCCGATCACCAGCGCACACACAAACAGAATCGGAAGTTCGGCGAGGGATTCCAGCTGCGAGGCCGGAACGCTGAACGCAGCCTGGTGGCCAAACGCCAGGCGTGTTGCCGCGCTGCCACTGACCGCGGCAATCATCACCGGCAGGAACCCGGCCACGGTGTACTCCAGCATCACCACTTCCATGGCGAAGATCACCCCCGCCAGCGGCGTATTGAATGAGGCGGCAATGGCGGCGGCCACACCGCAAGCGAGCAGGGTGCGTGCGGTGTTGTTGGGCAGTCGCAGGCGGTACGCCACCCAGCTGCCACTGGCGGCTCCCAGATGTACCGAGGGGCCTTCGCGGCCGATCGACTGGCCGCTGAGCAGCGCTAGTGCGCCGCCCAGGAACTGGAGAATGGCGTTTTTGATCGGCATTTTGCCCTGGTGGTTGTGCAGGCGGTCGAGCACGTGCACCACCCCGGTGGGACGTCCGGACGGCGCGACCCACTGGAATATCAGTCCGAGCACCAGGGCGCCGCCCAGTGGTAGCGCAAAGCGCCATGTGGGGGGGAGTGACTCAAAGTCTTCCAGTTGCGGAAGGTAGAGGATCGCCGGACCCTCGCTCAGCTGGCGGAAGCCGATGACCACCAGCCCCGCGCAGACCCCGATGATCAGGGCCAGTAGCACCAGCAGGGACAGCGCCTGCTGGGCGGATAACTGTGTCCGCGCCCGCTCTAGCAGCCCGCCGCGGCTTGAATGGGGGAGGGGGGCGGAGAAGGCCTGGGGTTCTGACTGCTGGCGGCGCCGCACGGTTAGTCCTTTAAAATCGATGGCTTATGGTAGAGTGCACGGCTCAGTATACAGGGGACATGGCCCGCCAGCAGAGGGCGGCGGGGTCCCCGCCAAGGACAGTGATCAGCGAGGAACAGAAGTGAGCGTCATCAAAGCGGCAATCGTAGGTGGAACAGGGTATACCGGCGTGGAATTGCTGCGCCTGCTGTCGGGCCACTCGGGTGTAGAGGTGCGAGCGATTACTTCCCGTGCGGAAGCCGGCACGCCGGTCGCGGAACTCTTCCCCAGCCTGCGCGGTCACTACGATCTGAAATTCACTGCCCCGGATGTTGATGAGCTGGCGACCTGCGATGTGGTTTTCTTTGCCACGCCCCACGGTGTGGCCCAGGCCCAGGTGCCAGAGCTGGTGGGGCGCGGTGTACGGGTCATCGACCTGTCCGCTGATTTCCGTCTGCAGGATATCCCCACCTGGGAGCAGTGGTACGGACAGGAGCACGCCTGCCCCGAGCTGGCCGCGCAGGCGGTGTATGGCCTGCCGGAAGTCAACCGGGCGCAAATCGGTGATGCCCAGCTGATCGCCTGCCCGGGCTGCTATCCCACCGCCATCCAGCTGGGCCTGATCCCGCTGTTGGAAGCGGGGCTGGTGGAGCCCGCAGGGCTGATCGCCAATGCGGCCAGTGGTGCCAGTGGCGCCGGTCGCCAGGGCAAAACCGATCTGCTGTTTGCGGAGAACAACGACAGCTTTCGCGCTTACGCTGCCGCGGGGCATCGTCACCTGCCGGAAATCGAGCAGGGGCTGGGACTCGCTGCTGGCGGTGCCGTGGATCTGACCTTTGTACCGCACCTGTTGCCGATGGTGCGCGGTATCCACGCCACCATGTACGCCAAGCTGAAGAATCCGGCGGCCGCGGAGGCCACCCAGGAGGCGCTGCAACAGCTGTTCGAGCAGCGTTACCGCGACGAGCCGTTTGTGGATGTGATGCCGGCCGGCAGCCACCCGCAGACCCGCAGCGTGAAAGGCACCAACGTGTGTCGTCTGGCGGTGGTGAGACCCCAGGGCCGCGATACGGTTGTTGTCTTATCGGTCATCGACAACCTGGCCAAGGGAGCCTCTGCCCAGGCGATACAAAATATGAATATCATGTTTGGCTTAAATGAGAACCAGGGGCTGGAGAGCCCGGCACTGCTGCCTTAGAATCGTTGGCAGTGGCTCGATAGATAAATACACGACACAGAATCCACACCAAAAAGACACTATCCGGAATCCATGACGCGTAAAGTTAAAGGCAGCAAGCAATACCGTATGAAGGTGGTGCCCCACAGGCCCATCCACGGCATTTTCTCTGTGCTGGGGGTGACCCTGCTGGTGCTGTCTACCAGTGCCGGCGCCTTTTTTGCGGGCCAGTACCAGCTGAGCAAAAACCTAGATCAGAAGACCCGTGCACACGTTAAGTCTCAGCAAGAAGTCGATCGTCTGCGCGCCGAGATAGAGAGCCTGCGGGTGCGTGCGGCCACCGCCGAACAGTCCGTGGCCATTGGCGAACAGGCAAGTGAGTCTGTGCGTGCAGAGCTGATTGCACAGGAAAACCAGATTGCGGAATTGCGCCAGGAAATCTCCTTCTACCGCGGTATCATGGCACCCTCAGAGGGGAGCGATGGGGTCTCCATCGGCCGCTTCAGCATTTCCGAAGCGGGTGAGCGTCGCTATCAGTACAAGTTGCTGGTTCAGCAGTCTGCCGCCCGTCACCAGGTAGTGACCGGTGCGGTGCGCTTTACCATCGTCGGCCAGGTGGATGGCGAGGCACGTCGGTACGCACTGGCGGACCTCTCGTCGGAGGTGGAGAGCGAGTCTATCCCCCTGCGATTCAAGTACTTCCAGAATATCGAGGGAGAGCTACAGTTGCCGGAGGGCTTCGTCCCTGAAGGCGTCGAGCTGTCGCTCAAATCCAGCAAGCGCAAAGGTTTCAATATTGACCAGCGTTACGGCTGGCTGGTGCAGCAGAGTTGATTGCTGAAGCGGGCGCAGCAGCGCACCAAAGGAGTGACCAGGCTCCGCTCAATTCATGAGGTTTTGGTTGAATTATGTTGAAAAAGAAAGAGAAAACTATGGCTAGCACTGGTGGCAACAATACGACCCTGATCGCGCGTCACACTGAAGTAACCGGCGACCTGCACTTCCGCGGTAATCTGGTCATCGAAGGTCGCGTCAACGGAAACGTATGTGCGCACAGTGACAGTGATGCCCGTCTGCAGATCGTCGATGGCGGTGTGGTTGAGGGTGAAATCCGTGTACCCAATGTCGTGGTCAACGGCAATGTGAAGGGTGACGTGCACGCAAGCGGCCACCTGGAGCTGGCATCCAAGGCGATCGTTGAGGGCAACGTCCACTACAAGCTGATCGAAATGGTCAAGGGCGCTCAGGTCAACGGTTCCCTGGTATCCAATGTCGAAGTCGACAACACCAGTGAGCCCCGTATGCTGGGTTATTCCGAAGAGGTAACCGTCGACGCGGAATAATGCGACGGGCGCGACTGGTCAAACCCCTTCAGACTGGCAATACTTGACCTGTTTGCTGGGGTTTACCCATAATGCGCCCGCACCGCTGTCATTCGGCAGTGGGCAGTCGCGCCTCCGTGGCGACGGCTGTAAACCCGTTTCGAGAGTGATTTATGTCTGAAGCTGTTTCCTTTTCTCCCGATCCCGTTCAGGTGACCGAGAAGGCCGTTGCCAAGGTCAAAGGGCTGCTGGAAGAGGAAGGCAATCCGGAGCTCAAGCTGCGCGTATTTGTTACTGGCGGCGGCTGTTCCGGCTTCCAGTATGGCTTTACCTTCGATGAGCTGGTGGCCGAGGATGATGCTGTGGTCGAAAAAGACGGCATTCAGGTCCTGGTCGATGCCATGAGCTACCCGTATCTGGTGGGTGCGAGCGTGGATTATGAAGAGGGGCTGTCTGGCTCGCGCTTCGTGGTCCAGAACCCCAACGCGTCCGCTACCTGCGGCTGCGGATCTTCCTTCTCTATCTGAATCCCGGACTATTCCGCGCCAGCGATCTGACGTCAGGCGGGGTATATCCCGCCCAGCACGGTCTCTTTGTCGGCGCCGGTCACTGCCGGGCAGTTGCCGTGCAGGCCCAGCATGGTCTGACGGGCCAGCCACGCAAAACCCGCTCCCTCTACCCAGTCCGCATCGATCCCGTATTCGTTTGTAGCTGTCACCGACCAGGTGGGAAGGCGTCTGCGCAGGCGTTCCATCAGGTCATTGTTGCGAGCGCCGCCGCCGCACACCAGTAGCTCGCCGCCGCGGGCAAATTCACGCACACCGTTGGCAATAGAGGCTGCGGTAACTTCCGCCAGCGTCGCCTGTACGTCGGCGGGGGGCACCTCCAGCCCCGCGCTGGCACGTTCCAGCCAGCTGGGATTGAAAGCCTCCCGTCCGGTGCTCTTGGGTGCCGGCGCGGCAAAAAAGGGATCTCCCATTAGGCGGTTGAGCAGTGTGGGATGGGGGGCGCCACTTGCCGCCCACGCACCGTCGGCATCGTAGGGTTGGCCGAGGTGCAGTTTGACCCAGTAATCCAGCAGCGCGTTGCCGGGACCGGTGTCATAACCGCGAACCTGGCCGTCGGCGGCCAGCTCGGTGATATTTGCCATGCCGCCGATATTGACCACTGCGCGGTCGCGACCAGTGCGGAATACCGCGTTGTGGAACGCGGGCATCAGCGGTGCCCCTTGACCGCCGAGCGCCATATCGCGGCGGCGGAAATCCGCCACCGTGGTGATGCCGGTCAGTGCCGCGATGGTGTTGGGATCGCCGAGTTGCAGGGAAAAGGGGGTGGAAACGCTACCCGGGGGCCTGTGTCGCACGGTTTGCCCGTGACTGCCGATGGCCTTAACCGCAGACGGCTTTACCCCGGCTTTTTGCAATACCGCCAGGGTGGCCGCGGCAAATTCCTCGCCCAGGCGCCGGTCGAGTTGCCCCGCTCGGTCGAGTTCCGAGGGGCCAGGTGCGCAGAGTGCGAGTATTGCCTCGCGCATTTCGTTTGAGATGGGGTGCCCCAGGGCGGCCCGGGTGTGGCAGCGGAGCTCACCGTCAACTTCGGAGAACTCCGCCAATACCGCATCGATACAGTCGACGCTGGTACCCGACATCAGGCCAATGTAGAGGTCCGTCATTCAGTTTACGGAGTCCTTCTCGTCGCCGTTCTGCGCCAGTGCGGGTTGCTCGAAGCGTTCCAGCTGCGCCATCAGCGGCTGGGTCTGGGTCTGGAAGCGAGCCATCTCCGACTTGGGAATGGCTTTCGCTTTGGGCAGCTTGCGCACGATGGTGGCAGGGTTACGGTGATGGCCATCCACCAGGAATTCATAGTGAAGGTGCGGGCCGGTGGCGTAACCGGTAGAGCCTACAGTGCCGATCACCTGGCGCTGCTTGACGCGCTGGCCACGCTTCACGCGCTTCTTGTTCAGGTGCAGGTAGCGGGTGATGTAGCGCTCACCGTGCTGGATAAACACGTAGTTGCCGTTGGCTTTGCTGTAACCGGCCTTGATGACTCGGCCATCACCGGCGGAGTACACCGGGGTGCCGCGCGGGGCTGCGTAGTCGGTGCCGTTGTGCGGGCGGCGGGTCTTGAAAATCGGGTGCAAACGGCGAGGGTTGAAGTGCGAGCTGATACGGCCAATATCCACCGGGGTGCGGATAAAGGCTTTGCGCATGCTCTTGCCGTCGGGAGTGTAGTAATTGGTGTCACCGTTGCTGTCGGTGTAGCGCACCGCGCTGAAGGTCTTGCCTTGGTTGGTGAAGGTCACCGCCTGAATTGAACCGTTACCGATCTTTTCGCCGTCGAGAAACTTCTCGTCAAAGATCACGCTGAAACTGTCGCCCTTGCGGATATCCAGTGCGAAGTCGATATCCGAGCCGAAGATGTCGGCCATCTCCATGATCAGGTTGTTGCTCAGGCCGGCCTTGGTACCGTCCACAAACAGCGAGCTTTCAATCTTTGCCTGTCGGAATGCGGTGTACTTATCCGCTTCGCGCTGGTGCAGGGCGTACTTGTACTGGTCGGAGTTATCGCGGCTGAATTCCACCTTGCTCAGGCGATCGCGGTGCAGCTCCAGGCTTTGCAGGCTGCCCTTGCCGTCGATCTGGAATGTCAGCTCCTCACCGGGGACCAGCTTGGCCAGCTGCTTTGCCTCTTTACCACTGGACAGCAGCTGGTACATCTCGGCGCTGCTGATGCCGGCGCGCTGGAACAGGTCGGACAGGGTATCCCCATTGCGCACGGTTTCCTGTACCACCCGCAGTCCTTCCATGACGCTCTGTGGTGCATCGGCAGGTGCCGGGGCTTCGGCTGACGCCGTCTGCACCAGATCTTCCGGTGCACTGAGGGAAACCTCCAGCGAAGTCCGCTTGGCCTCCACTTCCGGGGTAGACACAAAGAGCGTCAGCGCCAGGGCAAAACTGGCTGCACCCGCTGCCAGAGCGTGCGTGCGAGGGAAATTCTTGCCCAGGGCGCCCAGCAGGCGTGGGTTGTTGCGTTGTTTCTGCATGATCTTAAACGAGGGTAGCGCTGACGTTGGTTTTAATTGGATTCCGGTCACTGTGCCTAAAAAACGAACACCGGGACGACTTTATAACAAAATTCACGCCCTGGTTCACGGGGTAATTGACCTGTCTGTCCATGATTCAGTTCCTCTGCCCTGCCACAAAATCCGGTTGTGGGGCCGAAACCCGGCTGCTTCTCGCCAGTGCACGGCTCCGCTTGTATTTAGCGCAGGATTCGGTACATTTGCAGCCCAATTTTTGCCCGTCAAATGTGGTTTGGCGGGTTGTCTCGAGCACATCTGAATTTATCGCAAGGGGATACCATGGCCGGAGTGGATGCGACACTGCTGGAAGATCTCACGCGCCGCGGGCTGGTCAATCAGGCCACCGGTGATGGCGAACTGGAACAGCACCTGGCAGAAGAGAGTCGCACACTGTATTGCGGCTTTGATCCCACTGCGGATTCCCTGCATATAGGCAGTCTAGTCCCGCTGTTGACTCTCAAGAGGTTTCAGGCGGCAGGTCATCAACCGATTGCGCTGGTTGGCGGCGCAACCGGCCTGATTGGCGACCCTTCCTTCAAAGCCCAGGAGCGCTCCCTCAATACCCCCGAGGTGGTTTCCGACTGGGTTGAGAAAATCAAACGCCAGGTCAGTGCGTTTGTGGATTTCGACGCAAAGGATAATGCGGCGCTGGTGGTCAACAACCTGGATTGGACCAAAGACCTCAACGTGCTCGACTTTCTGCGCGATGTGGGCAAGCACTTCTCGGTCAACAATATGGTGAACAAGGAATCCGTCAAGCAGCGGATCCAGCGTGAGGGGGAAGGCATCTCCTTTACCGAGTTCACCTACATTCTGTTGCAGTCCATGGACTTCTCCGAACTGTACAAGCGCCACAACTGCACCCTGCAGATTGGCGGCTCTGACCAGTGGGGCAATATTACCGGCGGTGTCGACCTTACCCGTCGCCAGCACCGTGGGAAGGTATTCGGCCTGACCCTGCCGCTGGTGACCAAAGCGGATGGCACCAAATTCGGCAAGACCGAAAGCGGCACCATCTGGCTGGACCCCCAGCGCACCTCGCCCTATGCCTTTTACCAGTTCTGGCTGAATACTGCCGATGCGGACGTGTACAAGTTCCTGCGCTACTTCACCTTCCTGAGCGTGGATGCGATCGACGAGATCGAAAAGGCTGACAGCGAGCGCGCGGGTCGCCCTGAAGCCCAGGGTATCCTGGCAAAAGAGGTGACTCGCCTGGTGCACGGTGAGGAAGGCCTGACTGCCGCGGAGCGTATCTCCGAGGCGCTGTTCTCCGGAACCATCGACGAACTGTCCGCCAGCGACCTGGAGCAGCTGCGTCTGGATGGACTGCCCAGCTCCGACCTGCCGGAATCCTTTGGTGACCTGAGTCTGATCCAGCTGCTGGTTGAAGCCGGGATGGCGCCATCAGGCAAGCCGGTCAAAGATGCGCTGGGGCGCAATGCGGTACTGGTAAATGGCATTGGTGTCGGTATGGACGTCAATGCTGATCCCGCAGCGGTGTTTACTGCGGATAAGGCCTTGCACGGACGCTTCTTTATCGTCCGCCTGGGTAAGAAGAAGTACCACCTTTTTAGCCGCGTTGCGTGAGCGAAATTTAACCGTTCCGGGCGCGAAAAATCTTTTTTACAGTTTTGTCATAAAAGTACTTGCGAAGCCCATTATGGGCTCGTATAGTTCGCGCCCTCGCTGCTTGAGCGGCAACGCAAAACGCGGCGAGACGGCAAGATAAGCCTTTGAAATTTAGCGAGTTTCACTCCAAAAAAGAATTTCA
>NZ_CP185959.1:3235000-3660000 GCF_050368945.1 Microbulbifer sp. MCCC 1A16149 | reverse complement strand
CAAGCACACAATCCGGTGTTCAAACGTTTATCGGCGTTTGGATACAAAGTCGTTAGTAGTCGTTTGTGTTGTATGGTCAAGCGACTAAGCGTATACGGTGGATGCCTTGGCAGCTGGAGGCGATGAAGGACGTAGGAGCCTGCGAAAAGTCTAGGGGAGCTGGCACACAAGCTTTGATCCTGGAATGTCCGAATGGGGAAACCCACCTGTTTTACAGGTATCCCTAACTGAATACATAGGTTAGGGAGGCGAACCCGGGGAACTGAAACATCTAAGTACCCGGAGGAAAAGAAATCAACCGAGATTCCCTGAGTAGCGGCGAGCGAAAGGGGATTAGCCCTTAAGCTATTTATGTCTTAGTGGAAGGATCTGGAAAGTTCCGCGATACAGGGTGATAGCCCCGTACACGAAAAGGCATATTTAGTGAAATCGAGTAGGTCGGGACACGTGTTATCTTGACTGAACATGGGGGGACCATCCTCCAAGGCTAAATACTCCCAGCTGACCGATAGTGAACCAGTACCGTGAGGGAAAGGCGAAAAGAACCCCGGAGAGGGGAGTGAAATAGAACCTGAAACCGTATACGTACAAGCAGTAGGAGCCCTTCGGGGTGACTGCGTACCTTTTGTATAATGGGTCAGCGACTTATTGTCTGTAGCAAGGTTAACCGCATAGGGGAGCCGTAGAGAAATCGAGTCTTAATAGGGCGTTTAGTTGCAGGCAATAGACCCGAAACCCGGCGATCTATCCATGGGCAGGTTGAAGATTGAGTAACATCAATTGGAGGACCGAACCCACTAATGTTGAAAAATTAGGGGATGACCTGTGGATCGGAGTGAAAGGCTAATCAAGCCGGGAGATAGCTGGTTCTCCTCGAAAGCTATTTAGGTAGCGCCTCGCGTCTCACCCACGGGGGTAGAGCACTGTTTGGGCTAGGGGGTCATCCCGACTTACCAACCCCATGCAAACTCCGAATACCGTGGAGTGCAATCGCGGGAGACACACGGCGGGTGCTAACGTCCGTCGTGAAAAGGGAAACAACCCAGACCGCCAGCTAAGGTCCCAAATATCAGTTAAGTGGGAAACGATGTGGGAAGGCCCAGACAGCTAGGAAGTTGGCTTAGAAGCAGCCATCTTTTAAAGAAAGCGTAATAGCTCACTAGTCGAGTCGGCCCGCGCGGAAGATATACCGGGGCTCAAACTGATAACCGAAGCTGCGGATGCTCTTATGAGCATGGTAGAGGAGCGTTGTGTAAGCCGCTGAAGGTGAACTGTGAGGTTTGCTGGAGGTATCACAAGTGCGAATGCTGACATGAGTAACGACAAGGGGGGTGAAAAACCTCCCCGCCGGAAGACCAAGGGTTCCTGTCCAACGCTAATCGGGACAGGGTTAGTCGGCCCCTAAGGCGAGGGCGAAAGCCGTAGTCGATGGGAAACAGGTTAATATTCCTGTACTTGCAATTGCTGCGATGGAGTGACGGAGAAGGCTAGGCCAGCACGGCGATTGGTTGTCCGTGTTTAAGGTAGTAGGCTGGGGACTTAGGCAAATCCGGGTCCCTAAGGCCGAGAGCTGATGACGAAGCTTACTTCGGTAAGTGAAGTGGTTGATGCCATGCTTCCAGGAAAAACTTCTAAGCTTCAGGCAATTGCGAACCGTACTCTAAACCGACACAGGTGGTCAGGTAGAGAATACCAAGGCGCTTGAGAGAACTCTGGTGAAGGAACTAGGCAAAATGGTACCGTAACTTCGGGAGAAGGTACGCCGGTTTTGGTGATGGGACTTGCTCCCTAAGCTGAGGCCGGTCGAAGTGACCAGGTGGCTGCGACTGTTTATTAAAAACATAGCACTCTGCAAACACGTAAGTGGACGTATAGGGTGTGACGCCTGCCCGGTGCCGGAAGGTTAATTGATGGGGTTAGCTTCGGCGAAGCTCTTGATCGAAGCCCCGGTAAACGGCGGCCGTAACTATAACGGTCCTAAGGTAGCGAAATTCCTTGTCGGGTAAGTTCCGACCTGCACGAATGGCGTAACGATGGCCACGCTGTCTCCACCAGAGACTCAGTGAAATTGAAATCGCTGTTAAGATGCAGTGTACCCGCGGCTAGACGGAAAGACCCCGTGAACCTTTACTACAGCTTTGCACTGAACTTTGAGCCTACTTGTGTAGGATAGGTGGGAGGCTTTGAAGCAGTGACGCTAGTCATTGTGGAGCCATCCTTGAAATACCACCCTGGTATGTTTGAGGTTCTAACTCTGGTCCGTTATCCGGATCGAGGACAGTGTATGGTGGGTAGTTTGACTGGGGCGGTCTCCTCCCAAAGAGTAACGGAGGAGTACGAAGGTGCACTCAGCATGGTCGGAAATCATGCAATGAGCATAATGGTATAAGTGCGCTTGACTGCGAGTCAGACATGACGAGCAGGTACGAAAGTAGGTCATAGTGATCCGGTGGTTCTGTATGGAAGGGCCATCGCTCAACGGATAAAAGGTACTCCGGGGATAACAGGCTGATACCGCCCAAGAGTTCACATCGACGGCGGTGTTTGGCACCTCGATGTCGGCTCATCACATCCTGGGGCTGAAGCCGGTCCCAAGGGTATGGCTGTTCGCCATTTAAAGTGGTACGCGAGCTGGGTTTAGAACGTCGTGAGACAGTTCGGTCCCTATCTGCCGTGGGCGTTGGAAATTTGAGAAGAGTTGCTCCTAGTACGAGAGGACCGGAGTGAACGAACCTCTGGTGTTCGGGTTGTCACGCCAGTGGCATTGCCCGGTAGCTATGTTCGGACGGGATAACCGCTGAAAGCATCTAAGCGGGAAGCCTCCTTCAAGATTAGATTTCCCTGACTCCTTGAGAGTCCTAAAGGGCCGTGGAAGACTACCACGTTGATAGGCTGGGTGTGGAAGCGTTGTGAGGCGTTGAGCTAACCAGTACTAATTGCCCGTGCGGCTTGACCATACAACAGAGATGGTTACTAACGATTACTGATCAGATGATCGATCAGTGGATTGTGCGCGAGACGAGACATACAGATCTTGCGGTGTATTACTACAGAATGTTTTACCGACTTATTTGGGTTGATTGTTAGCTGCGAAAGCAGTGGCAAACGAACAATCAAGCGGCAGCGCCGAGCACAGAGCTCATAAGACCAAGCCAACCCAAGCCAGTTTGCCTGACGACCATAGAACTGTGGAACCACCTGATCCCTTGCCGAACTCAGAAGTGAAACGCAGTATCGCCGATGGTAGTGTGGTGTTTCGCCATGTGAGAGTAGGTCATCGTCAGGCTTCTAAATAAAAGAAAGGGCCACCCATTTGGGTGGCCCTTTTTTTATTTAGGATACGCTGAATTACTGCCACTACCACGCAGCGCCAAAGCGCTGCCATGTGACCGGCCATGCTCCGCAGGAGTAAAGCCGGGGGCGCCGAAGGCGTCGCACCGCGATGGCGAGCACCGCTCGCCACCCAGTGTAGGTCCACAGACTTCCAGCCACCGGCACCACCAGACCGAACACAAAAAAAGGCCCCGATCGCTAACGCGACCAGGGCCTTTTTTATATCTACACACCCCTACAAAACCAAATCCGCCCAAAAAAACACCGTCGCTTTTTTAAACGTTTTCCGCAACCCAACAACCACGCCACTCACACCCAATATCCCACACTTACCCACAGCTCTGTCCAGAGTTTCTGTGAGTAACGCATCTGTGTATAACTTGAAAAACTTTCACAAAATCAATCCACAGCGTTACGAAGAATTATCAACAGATAGACAAAAAAATACCCCGCAATGCGAGGTATCTCTGGATCAACGGGATTTTGTGCACAGGTCGAAATTTAGAAGTGCACACTCCAGCCAAGAGATGCGGATTCAACCTGGTATTCACCGGAAAGTTCATCACTGCCTACCTCGGGAAAGAGCTCCCATTCTGCGCGCAGGCTCCAGCGATCCTTTATCTGGTAACTGACCCCGGCTCCATAACCCCAGTGGAAGCCGCTGGTGTTCTGTGAGTAAGTCCCGTCAAAGGGGATACCTACCGGCTGCTGGTTTCCGTCTTCCAGAAGGAGAATGGCGATGGCTTCGCCTGCCTGACGGGAGCGAAGCTGGCTGAGCCAGAAGCCGCCGCCGACTTTGCCGAAGAAGCTCAACCCGGATCCGCCCACGGGAAAGTGTCCGACAAAGAAAGCATTGCCCATACGGGTAGTGATTCTGTCTTTGACGTTGATATAGGAAAACTGCGGGTTGCTCACATAAAAGCTGCTGGTGGCGGTCGCGGTCTGGCGGAGGTCGGCCTCCACAGCCATTAGCGGGCTCCAACGCCAACCTGCGTAGAGTTTTACGCCGGTGCCGCTGTCCGAGCAGCCGGTGAATTCCGCGGATTGCTGATCGCGATTGAGCCCTTCCACAAAACCCCGGGAGCTGGAACAAACGGGATCCAGGGCCGTACTCTGCAGGCTGAGGCCGCCGTAGCGATGGGAATAGAAGTCTGCACTGGCGAGGCTGCTGCCAAGCAGGGAAAGGGGTACCACAAGCAGAAGGAGGGGCCTGACCATGGCGATACCTGCTCTGGAGTCGATGAATTTTAGCGGTAGCCACTCCCGGTTAAATCCGTGGGGAAGTGGCAGCAGCGCCTTAGTACGGCCCTGCTATCACATCATATTTTGAGCTGTGCGCGCAATTCCGCCAACTTCTTGGCATTTTCAGCTTTTGATAATGGCTTCGAGGTCTGGTGTTCCAGCTGTACTTGCTGTGGTGCCGGCAGCGTTTCGCCGGCCATCAGGCGCTCACATATTTTTTTATAGTGGGCGGCAAATACCGGATAAGCAGAAGATTCGGGATTATTGGCGAGAAAGAACCAGTCCGCGGCGCGACCGGCGTGGTACACCGCGGGATGGCTCCAGTTATGGTTTGCCTTGGGGCTCGGTGCATTGCACGCTTCCCGGTAGGCTGCACGGGCCTCGGGTAGGCCATTTTCACCCTCGGCACACAATTGCAACATACGGTGTACGTTAGGCAGGAACTCACACTGACGGATGGCGCGCTTGGCACCGGCAACCATCTGTTCTGGTGAAAATCCGGAAAGGGACTCCAGCCACAACCGCTTGGCGTGGTTCAGTGTCTGCACGTCCGGGAAGGCCGAGTTGAACTGATTGTGATAGCTGAGCTTGAGCAGTCCGAATACTTCGTTCAGTGCACGCTTGCGTGCGTCCAGCTCGGGGTCACCAGTTTGTGTCTGTGACGATGTCCCAGACTGATGTGTCCCTTGTGCGCTGGTTACCTGAGTGCCCGGATTCTTGTGGCTTGCCATGATGTTGTCCTATCGCGAACTTGTTGCGCTCGGCCCACTGGTAGCGCGCGTGGCGTACGAAGACTGCGTCCCAGCTCTTGCGCGCTGCGCCCTGTTCCCGCCAGTAGAGACGGAATTCGGGGACCAGGCCGAGGGCAAATTCACGGTCGATTTCACATTGATTCAATAGATGCCCGAGACAGTCGCTCGAAGGCTGCCAATTGCGGGAAATGGGCTTGGCGATCGGGTTCTTTTCGATCCCCTGACAGTAGTAGGCCCATTCGATCCGCGCGTATTCGATAAACTGTTCGCCCCAGCGCGCGCTGTGACCGCCGCGCTCGAGCCACTTGTAAATGAATTCGGGCAGTAATTCTGCGGCAAAACTGGGGTTGATGGCCAGTCGGCGCATCTGCTCCCAGGTATGTTCGCTGGGTTGCCAGTCCCGGGTCATGGGTACCGGCTTGCGCTTCTCGATAAACGGGGTGTCCTGCTTCTCCCAGTCTTCGGTAACCCAGTCGTTAAATTCGAGATCCCAGGACACCGACTGCTTGCCGCTATTGCGATGGTACTCGACAAAGCGTTGCAGGCAGCGACGGACAAAGGTGCTGGGAACCCCCTCATCAGAGAGCTTGCTCAGCGTACCCTCGTCGGGATGCCAGGAATCCGGCAGCGGCTGCTTGCGTCCGTGGGTCGCGCGGAATGCCTCCCACTTGTTTTTTACCTGTTTGAGGAACAGGGAGCCGAAGGAGTGTCGGCTTTCGCCGCGATCACGCCAGTAGGTGACGAATTCAGGCAATTGCTCCCGGACGAAGTGCTCCGGAATGCCCAATTGGCTGATACGCGTCAGGGTCTCGTTGTCTGGTGTCCAGTTGGGGCCAATGGTATTTGCACTGCGCCCCCCGTATGTGTCGCCGGACGTGCCGCCGCCGGCTTGGCGCGCCGCGGGTGGACGGGCAGTCCCCTGGGAGGTCGGCGCCGGGAAGGCGAACTTGAGCAGGCCGCTCTCCCCGTAGGGCGCAGCACCCAGTAGCAGTGCCCCCTGGTTACGCAAGCTGGTAACGACACGCTGCACGTCGGCAGGCTGCCAGAACGGCAACAACTGCTGAAGCTGATCACCATTGATCGTATACCAGTCGCGTCCGGGATGGGCTTCCACACCGAGGAATGGCAGTAGATCCCCCAAGGCGGTAAGCAGCACCGCCTCCTCCAGGCCGAGGGTCGCGGCCAGAGTGGGGGAGAAGTGGAGCGGTCGTTCCGAGAGCAGGGGATGTTTCATGGCGCGATTCTACCACTGCGGGGTCCGGGTTACAGGGTACAACGTCAGGTGACTGGTGGTTCCGGTCTGGTTTCGCCGGTGGCGACTGCTAGAGTGTCAGAGAGCTATCTATTAACCGCCATACGTCATCATTTGCGCCTTGTACTCAACCCCGATAACCCGAGCGCCATGCAAACCTTCCTCTCCCAGTGGCACCAGTCCGCACTCACCACCCTCGGCCTCTTCTGGATGGCATTCTGGGCCTTTGCCCTGGGCTACCTGATCAGCAGTATGGTACAGGTATTTGTCACCCGTCGGCGAATGCGTGAAAACCTGGGCAAGGCTGACGCGCGCAGTGTCGGCCTCGCTTCTTTTTTCGGGTTTATTTCCAGCTCCTGTTCTTTCGCTGCATTGGCCACCACGCGCGCGCTGTTTGCCAAGGGCGCCTCACTGATTCCTTCGCTCGCATTTCTGCTCGCATCCACCAATCTTGTTATCGAGCTGGGTATCGTGATTGCGATATTTCTCGGTTGGCAATTTGTGGTGGCGGAATATCTGGGCGGTATTCTGCTGATCCTGTTGATGTGGGTGCTGGTGGCCGTCAGTTTACCGAAGCATCTGGAAAAAGAGGCGCGTGAGCATGCCCGTGAGGCGGAAGACAGCGATGACGGAAGCGAGGATTCCCCCAGCTGGAAAAAACTCCTTTTCTCGCGGAAGGGTTGGGCACGGGTTGCGAATCGTTATGTCATGGAATGGCATATGGTATGGCGGGATGTCACGGTCGGGTTTACGGTGGCCGGGATCATTGCCGTATTTGTGCCAAAAACTTTTTTCCAGACACTTTTTATCGGAGCCGGTGATGCCGACCCGGCATTCTGGCAGGTGTTAATGCAGTGTATCGTGGGGCCTGTCGCCGCGTTTTTTACCTTTATTGGATCAATGGGTAACATTCCTCTCGCCGCAGTACTGTTTGGTAATGGTGTTGCATTCGCCGGCATTATGGCGTTTATCTTCAGTGATCTGGTTGTGCTTCCGGTCTTGCGTATTCAGGCCCGCTATTACGATTGGAAAATGGCGCTGTATATTCTCGCGGTGTTTTTACTGATTCTTGTGGCGAGTGCCCTGTTACTTCACTACGGGTTTTCCGCGTTTGACCTGTTACCGGACCCGGCCTCTGCAAAGCAGGTGGTGGATCGCGATTTCTTCAAAGTTGATTACACCCTGTTTTTCAATATCGGATTTGCGCTGATGTCCGCTGCATTTTTTGTCTGGCGCTTTTTCCAGTCGGGGATGCCCGCTCTGAAAACCGCTTCAATCAAAGAAAAAATATTACTAGCCCTGGCCGTGGTCGCACTACTCTGGCTCGCCGTGGGTGCGCTGCTCCCGCTGTGGACTGATGTCTGAAATACAGTATTTGCATTGCCCCGGGGGGAAGCTTTTATGATGGCTGCATATAGGGTAAGCACAGGATTTAGCAGATTATGAGCCAGAAGCAGAAACAGGTTTTCGCCCTGAGTGGCGCATCCTGCGCCGGCTGTGTGCGCAAGATTGAAGGTGCTCTGGAGAGCGTTCCCGGTGTCGAGGATGCGAAGGTCAATCTCGCGGAAAAGACGCTGTCCGTAGTGGGCGACGTGGACCAGGCGCGCTGCATACAGGCGGTAGAAGAGGCCGGTTACGGAGCCAAACCCGCCCGTAAGGACCCCCGCGAACAGCGGGAACAGCAAAAAGTGGAAGACCAGCGCCACTATCGGCAACTACTGTGGCGCTGTGCGGTGGCACTTGGTGTCGGGCTTCCACTGATGGCCTGGGGATTGATTACCGGAGAGATGTCCGTGACTACCCCGACAGAACAACTTGCCTGGGGCGCCGTTGGATTGCTGACACTGGCGGTCATGGTGTTCTGCGGGGGGCACTTTTACACCGGCGGCTGGAAAGCGTTCCGCCATCACAATGCGAACATGGATACCCTGATCGCACTGGGTACTGCGGCTGCCTGGCTTTATTCGATGATGGTGGTAGTGGCGCCGGGACTGCTTCCCGAAGCGGCGCGACATGTGTATTTCGAAGCCAGCGCGATGATTATCGGTCTGATCAACCTCGGTCAGGCTCTGGAGGTGCGCGCGCGCGGTAAAACCAGTGCGGCAGTGGAAAAATTGCTGGAGTTACAGGATACCAGCGCAAGAGTACTGCGTGATGGCGAGGAAGTGGACATACCACTCGAAGACGTCCAGCCCGGTGATCGCATGCGGGTGCGTCCGGGAGAAAAGGTGCCGGTAGATGGTGTCGTCAGGGTGGGCAGCAGCCTGGTGGACGAATCCATGCTCACCGGCGAACCGGTACCGGTGAAGAAGGTTGAGGGCGATGCGGTTTCTGCGGGCACCCTGAACAAGAACGGCACCCTCATTTTTGAAGCACAGAAAGTCGGTGCGGAAACCCGACTGTCGCAGATTATCGAAATGGTGTGCAACGCGCAGAACTCCCGGGTACCCATTGCGCGTCTTGCGGATCAGATCTCCGCGATCTTTGTGCCCACGGTAATGATCATTGCGGTGTTGGCCGCACTGGTCTGGTTCAACTTTGGACCGGATCCGAGAGCCGCCCATATGCTGGTGGTGCTGACATCGGTACTGATCATTGCCTGTCCCTGCGCGCTCGGGTTGGCAACGCCCATGTCTGTGATGGTGGGTGTGGGCAAGGGAGCGGAGCACGGTGTTCTGATCCGCAACGGCAAGGCCCTGCAGCAGGCCAGTGATCTCGACACACTGGTTGTGGATAAGACCGGAACCCTGACCGAGGGTGCGCCGAAACTGACCGATATAGAAACGGATTTCGATGAAGATGAATTGCTTGCGCTGCTGGCGTCCCTGGAGGCCGGCTCGGAGCATCCGCTGGCGGAAGCCATAGTGCAGGCAGCGAAAGAAAAAGATCTGCAACTATCGGAAGTGGAGGATTTCGAGGCGATTACCGCGCATGGCGTACGCGGCAGGATCGGCGGTAAACAGGTGCTGCTGGGCAACCGCAAGTTGCTGGAAAGAGAAGGTATTCCCGAGAGCGACTGGCCGTCGCGGGCAAAAGCTCTGGCGGAACAGGGGCGCACCGCAATGTATGCCGCTGTGGATGGAAAAGCGGCTGGTGTGATCGCTGTTGCCGATCCCATCCGCGACGACGCCAAAGCCGCCGTCGCGCGTCTGCAAAAAGCCGGGCTTACGGTACAGATGCTAACCGGCGACAACCGCGCTACCGCTGAAGCTGTCGCCAGGCAACTGAATATCGACGAAGTGCACGCGGACCTGCAGCCCGAAGACAAGGAAAAACTGGTGTCCCAGCTGCAGGACAGGGGCAAAAAAGTCGGGATGGCCGGGGATGGTATCAACGATGCGCCAGCGCTGGCCCGTGCCGATGTGGGTTTCGCGATCGGTGGCGGTACCGATGTGGCTATCGAGACCGCCGATGTCACTTTGATGCGCTCGTCACTGCATGGTGTCGCTGATGCGATAGAGCTATCGCGCGCGACCCTGCGTAATATCAAGCAGAACCTGTTTGGAGCCTTTATTTACAACACCCTGGGGATTCCCATCGCAGCCGGAATTCTCTATCCAGTTACCGGCGCGCTTCTAAGCCCGGTAATCGCCGGTGCCGCTATGGCGTTTTCGTCGGTCACCGTGGTGACTAATGCCAACCGATTGCGCTTTTTCCGTCCCACGCAAGTTGCAGGGGAGAAATACTGATGAGTTTACTGGTGAATATTTTCGGCTTGTTACTGATCGCTGCCATCGTGTGGTGGTTCTGGCTGGCCGGGCGAAAAAATGGCGGCGAGCACTATACGGATACACTGGAAATACTGGTGAAGGACGGCGTGTATGATCCGGATTGGATCGAAGTGCCCGCCGGCGAGGAGATAACTTTACATTTCAGGCGGGAGGACCCCAGTCCCTGTGCCGAGTACGTGGTGTTTACAGACCTGGATATCAGCAAGCAACTGACTGTACACAAGGTTACCGAGTTGAACCTGCCGGCTCTGCAAAAAGGTGAATACCCGTTTACCTGCCAGATGAAAATGTACCGGGGACTTTTAGTCGCGGGCTGAGTTTCCGGCTGTTGTCACACCTGATAGTGGCTAAGGAACATGGCCGCGGTCCGGTCAGCGAGTGCGTGCCGCTCATCCTTGTTGAGTAGGGGAGCCACCTGCGCCATTTGCGGCCAGAAGCAGCTGCCTTTGATCAGGCTGTGAATCTGGCCGCTGGCAATTTCTTCATCTAATTTCCGCAGGCGGCCATCTTTATGGGCCGCTCGGATCCAGCGTTTGACGCCGGTTTCGGAGCGGGAAAACTTTTCCACTTCGCCGCGCAGCGCATCGGGCCGGTGAAAGAAGTAATCAAACGCAACCCGATTTAGCGCTAGATATTCTTGGCCACTAATCACTGTGATTTCCGCCTCGATCAGGCGACAAAGCTGTGGGTGCAGATCTCCTTCCGGATCGTAGTTTGCGCTGGGTATATCGGCCGCCTGCCGCCATAAGGAGCCAATCAGCTCCATGATCAGCGCTTCCTTGCTGGAAAAATGGTTGTATACGGTCCGTTTAGACACCTGTGCCAACGCAGCCAATTCATCCATGCTGGTGTTTTGCACTCCGTGTTCCAGAAATGCCTGTTTGGCTGCGTCGAGGATTGCCTGATGCTTTAACTCGCTGCGGGTCGGGGGCTTGTTGCTCATGTGACTCTTGGGTTTCGTGGCTGGCGGCCTCGGGGGCCAATAACGCCCATTTTACACTACCCAGTTTACTTTTCGGGTTTTTGAATTACACTGCACTGTGTAGTTTACTTTTTGGGTGGTCCAAATGACCTATCGATGGTTAATCGTTACAGGAATCCTGGTTATGTCCGTGAGCTTATTCAACGCCTGTGCGTCGCAGCCGCAGAAGTTCAGCAATAGTGAGCTGTCCTATACCACCAGCGCAGCGGACACCTGGAAAATTTTTAAATCCTTTGTCGGCGCTGATCGCGCAGCACCGGTGCCCGCTCGCCCTCTGCCTTTGCGACCTATTCCCGCTGCAGAGTTGGCGGAAAACAGCGCTGACGCGCGGGTCTATCGCCTCGGGCACTCCAGTGTACTGATCCGTCTCGGTAGTGATTTCGTGTTAACCGACCCGGTATTCAGTGAACGGGCGTCTCCGCTGCAGTGGCTTGGCCCAAGGCGTTTCCATCCGGTGCCACTCGAGGTGGCGACATTGCCGGCACTCAAAGCTGTGGTGATCAGTCACGACCACTACGATCATCTGGACAAGGCCAGTGTTCAGACGCTGGATAAAAAAGTAGAGAAATTTTTAGTACCACTGAAAGTGGGTAACCATCTGCGTCGCTGGGGTATTGCAGACAGTAAAATCATCGAACTGGACTGGTGGCAGTCGGTCTCCATGGGAGCGCTCAAGTTCACCGCAACCCCGGCGCAACATTTCTCCGGGAGAGGGCTCGGAGACCGCGACGAAACTCTGTGGGCAAGCTGGGTTATCGAAAGTTCGGATACTCGAGTCTTTTTCAGTGGAGACAGTGGGTATTTCAGTGGGTTTCGGGAAATTGGCAAACGTTTTGGCGGTTTTGATCTGACCCTGATGGAAACCGGTGCCTACAACGCAATGTGGAGCCAGATACATATGTTGCCGGAAGAGAGTGTTCAGGCACATATCGATCTGCGTGGCCGGGCCATGATGCCGATTCACAACAGTACTTTTGACCTTGCCCTGCACGACTGGTTCGAGCCGCTGGAGCGTGTTTTTGAAGAAGCATGGCAACGGGATGTGCGACTGGTTACACCGGTAATCGGCGCGCCGGTTACCATTGCCGAGCCTGAGAAGACTACGGCCTGGTGGGAGCCGGAGATTGAGGCTCGGCGGGGTGCTATTGCGGCGGACTGACTGCCTGGAGTGATGGGGCAATCAGTCCGCCATAAACCCGAAAATTTTTACGGGGTCATCAAAAGGCGGTGTAAATTAAAACCAGGCGTGTAGCCCGATTACCCAGGTCGTTTCACTGGTGGCCTCGCCGTCGTCGCGGGCGAAGTCCGCGGTATTGCCGAATTTTTTCTCGTAATTGACGCCAATGTAGGGCGCAAACTGCGGGGTAAATTCGTAGCGCAGGCGCAGGCCGGCTTCGACGTCGGAAAGACCGGAACCGGTATGGGTTTCTGGCGTATTCTGGCCAAAGAAATTCATTTCAATCTCAGGGCTCAGAATCCACTGCTGGGTGAAGAGCAGCTCGTACTCGGCTTCCACGCGCAGGGCGGTGTCTCCGTCTTCGCCGATAAACAGCGATGAGTCGACTTCGAAGAAGTAGGGCGCGAGCCCGTTCAGGGCGATGACACCCCAATTGCGGCTGTCGCTTTCCAGTTCGAAGTCGTGGCGCACGCCCATCTGCAGGTCCCAGTATGGGGCAATGGCGCGGCTGTACAGTGCCTGCAGTTCAGCCTTTTCAGTTTCGCCTTCTGCCCGTTCTACTTCTGTCTTGAACCACGCCTTGTGTTTGTCACCGCCGAACCACACGCTGCCTTCCAGCGCGCCGCCATCGTGCTCGCGCACCTCCAGCTGGTCGAAAGTGACCTTGGTCAGCAACACCTCATGATCCATCACGTGGTCGGGTTCATTGGCGGCGTGGCGGAGGTTCGGTGCAGCGGGTGCGCTGGCATCTTGCTGTACCGGATAGTCGTGTCCCATATGCTGATGGGCAGCGTGTGCATCCCCCTGCATCGATTGGGGGTGCTGCGTGTGCCGGTCTTCCGCGGCGTGCGCCAGCGGCGCCGCCAGGGCTAATACCAGTAGGGTTTTTCTGTTCATTTGCATCGTCCTCACACCACTCGTACTTCGCGGAACATGCCGGGCATGTGGTACAGCAGGTGACAGTGGTAGGCCCAGCGGCCATAGGCATCGGCGGTCACCAGGTAACTGACCTTGGAACCTGGTTGCACGAGGATGGTGTGTTTGCGTGGAATATATTCGCTGTCCCCGGTTTCCAGTTCACTCCACATACCGTGCAGGTGAATGGGGTGCGTCATCATGGTGTCGTTCACCAGGGTGATGCGGATACGCTCGCCGTATTTCAGCATCAGGGGCTCGGCATCGTTGAACTTGATTCCATCCATCGACCACATGTAACGGTGCATATTGCCGGTGAGATGCAGTTGCAGTTCACGGGTGGGCTCGCGCCTGTCGAGAGTGGGGGTAAGGTTGCGGATATCCGCATAGGTAAGCACGCGGCGGCCGTAACGGGTGTCGTGATCACGCAGGCCGATACCGGGATCATTCAGACCGTTGCCGGGCATTTCCGCACGCATATCCACGCCGTAGCCATATTCACTGGGCAGGTGCACGATGGGGCTGTTGCTGCCGTGTCCGGCGCGGCCCAGACCGTCGGTAAACCAGACGCCCTGCATGCCGCCGAGCTCGGGGCGGCCGCCGTGCAGACTGTACTGCCCGGCATTACCGGATTGCATGCCGGCGTGCTGGGAGTGATCCATACCGCTCATACTGCCCATATCGTGGCCACTGTGATCCATGCCACCCATGTTGCCCATATCGTGGCCACTGTGATCCATGCCACCCATGTTGCCCATATCGTGGCCACTGTGATCCATACCACCCATGTTGCCCATATCGTGGCCGCTGTGGTCCATGCCACTCATGCCGCCCATATTGTGGCCGGAATGATCCATGCCCATGTCGCGGTGTGTGAGGACCGGGGCGTAATCCATCGCCGGGACTTCGGCGCGCAGTTCCGGGTGCGGTGTCAGGGTGCCGCGGGCATAACCGCTGCGGTCGATGGTCTGGGCGAAGAGGGTATAGGCGCGGTCGTCTACCGGCTCAACCACGACGTCGTAGGTTTCCGCAACGCCGATGCGGAACTCATCCACGGTAACCGGTTCGATGTTCTGGCCGTCGCTCGCCACCACTGTCATTTTCAGTCCCGGAATCCGGATATCGAAAATCGACATGGCGGAGCCATTGATAAAGCGCAGGCGCACCTTCTCTCCCCGTTTGAACTGCGCCATCCAGTTGCCATCCGGGGTCTGGCCGTTCATCAGATAGGTGTAGGTGTAACCGGTGACGTCGGAGATATCGCGATCGGACATGCGCATCTCGTTCCACATCTTGCGGTCCTGCCAGGTTTGGGCGACTCCTTTCTGACGGATTTCATCCCACAGATCGCCGGCGGTGCGGCGTCGGCGATTGTAGTAGTGCCCCTCTTTTTTGAGCTTGGCGTAAATGTCGTGGGGCGACTCGTCGCTCCAGTCGGAGAGCATCACCACGTAATCGCGATCGCAGGCCACCGGATCGGGCTCTGCCGGGTCGATGACGATGGAACCGTAGTGCCCCTGCTGTTCCTGGAAGTCCGAGTGGCTGTGATACCAGTAGGTGCCGCTCTGGTTCAACTCAAACTGATAGGTGAAGGTTTCGCCGGGGCGGATGCCGTTGAAGCTGAGCCCGGGTACACCGTCCATACCCGTGGGCAGAATGATGCCGTGCCAGTGGATGGAGGTGTCGTGGGCCAGATGGTTAGTGACATTGAGGGTGACGGTTTCGCCCTCTTTCCAGCGCAATATGGGGCCGGGCACCGAGCCGTTGGTGGCGACCGCGGTGCGCTCGCGGCCGGTGAAATTCACCGGCTGATAATTTACGTGCAGATCAAACTGGTTGCCGCGTAACGTCTGTGGTGTCGGATTGGCACGGGGTGCACCGCTGCTGGCACCCGCGGGCATACCCAGCAGCGCCGCGCCGGCGGCAACACCGGTGACAAAGCGACGCCGGGACAGGGCCGGCAGTGCAATCTGGGGTTCTCGGGATCTGTTCATGAGTACCTCAGTGTTGTTGTTCAAAACGGTCGATGCTCGCGTATACCGCGGTGCTGCCATCTTTGTTGAGCTGTAGCACTTTGTAGGGAGTGAAGCGGTCGCCCACTTCCATGCCGGGGCTACCCAGGGGCATGGCAGGTACCGCCAGGCCGCGCGCGCCTGCGGGCGGGTTTTGCAGGAACTGGCGAATCAGTTTTGCCGGGATATGCCCTTCGAAAACATAGCCGTTCGGTGACACGCTGGTGTGGCAGGATTGGAATTCCGCTGCAATCTGGTACTTGTCCTTGACGGCATTCAGGTCCGAAACGTTCTGCGCGTCGACTTCGAAGCCGTTGTCCGCCGCGTGTTCCACCCACAGTTTGCAGCAGCCGCAAGTGGCGCTTTTATAGGTGGTCAGCGTAGAGGCGATGGGGGCGATGGTCGCGGAGGTCACATCGGCGCTGTCTTCGCTCATATCGTGGTCGTGATCGGCTTTGGCGCAGGCGGTCAAAGCGAGCAGTGCGGAAATGGCGAGGCTGCGCAGAAAAATATTCTGTTTCATAAATCAATTCCAACCTTGTATTGGTCACGTTTGCGTGACGGTACTGTTTTGGTAACGGTGTTGTTTTGCTAGTAGTGCTGTTTTGATAGTGGTGCTGGGCCCGGTTTCGATAAAGGGAGTGCGGGCGACAGCAAAACGCATACGATGACAAAGCGCGAAGCGCGGTTATCGCAAGAGTTTGGAATGGGGAAAAGTGCGCCAGCGGGCGCGCGGGGATCCCCGGGTCAGGCAGACCGGGGTGGTTTGATCAGGGATTCGGGCTCGGCAGACGAGGCGAGATCCCGGTAGGTCACTTGCAGGGCAGTGCGAGGCATGGGGATACCCACGGTCTCCACCGGCGGCAACACCGTTGCGCAGTGGCTGGGGCAACAACTGCAGCTCGCATTGCAAGGCTCGCCAGTGGCGTTCATACCGGTAGCGGAGGACTGTGCACAGTGATCAGTGCTGGTGGCCGACGGCGCTGCGGGCATGTCTCCACAATGCGCGGATGGCTGCGGGTTATCCACTGGCGCGTGGTGAGCCGCTTCGCCACTCCTGTCCATGGCCTTTGCCGTGGCCATCGCAGCGGCTGACATTTCCGCGCACGGCTGTGCCGCCGCCTGTCCGAAGACAGACAGCAACATAAGCGTTGCCATGATCCGTGCGATAAATCTTTGCATGTCAGCCGGTTGTTCGTTGAAGCCTGAAGATTAGGGGTTGCTATTCGCTATGGCAAGTGGACAACGGCGCGTACCGAAAGGTTTCCGGTGCGCGCCGTTTTTCCGCTCAATTGCCGAAATCATCAAATGCGATTTGCTCTTCGCGCACGCCGAGTTGCTTCAGCATCGCGATGCTCGCGCGCAGCATGGCGGGCGGCCCGCACAGATAAAACTCGCAATTGCCGATGTTCGGATGCTGGCGCAGATAACTGTCCGCGGCGATATCGCTGATAAAGCCGGTCGCGCCCTGCCAGGCATCTTGTGGACGCGGTTCCGACAGGCCCAGCTGCCACTGGAAGTTGCCGTGTTGCTGCGCCAGTTCGTCGAACAGTTCCGCGTAAAACACTTCGCGCAGGTTGCGCGCGCCGTACCAGAAACGCATTGGCCGCAGGGTGCCGCGATTGCGTAACTGGTCGACAATCATCGAGCGCAGTGGCGCCATACCCGCGCCGCCGCCAATCAGGATGATCTCGCGCTCGCTGTTCTGTACATGGAAGCTGCCAAATGGGCCGCTCAACTGCACCTGATCGCCCGGCTGCAGATTGAACATGTAGCTGGAGCCGGCACCTGCGGGCAGGGTTTCCTGTCCGGCGGGCGGCGGCTGTATGCGCACGTTGAGCAGAATGGAATCATTGCCGCTCGCATCGGTGCTTTCCTGTGGCGCATTCGCCATGGAATAGGAGCGACGCAGGGGCGCTGCGTGGTTGCTGCCGGCGGCGCCGAGCCAGGGCTGCCAGTCTTCTCTGTAGTGTGTGTCCAGTGGCATGTCGGCGAGGCGCAGCTGGTGCGGGGGAATTTCAACCTGCACGAAGCCACCGGCGCGGAAACCGAACGGGCGCTGGCCTTGCGGCGCCAGGCGGATCTCCTTGATGAACGGGGTAAGGAAGCGGGTTTCCTGGACCTCGGCGGTGAAGGCGCCGGCCTGCAACACACTGTCATCCAGTGTCAGGCGGGTGGCGGCCACGGCGTGCTGCTGACAGGCAAGACGCTGGCCGGCGGCCAGTTGCGCCGCGGACAGCAGGGCCTTCTCGCTGCTGGTGATCGGTGCGTCGGCGTTGAGCTGCACCTGGCACAAACCACAGCTGCCACCGCCGCCACAGTTGGAAGGCAGCTGCACGCCACTGGCGGCGAGGCCATCGAACAGGTTGACGCCGCTCGGCAACGCCAGCTCCTGCACCGGGGTGGCGGCCTGATCGAGCAGGGTTATCGCCACTTTGCTGCCGCGCAGTTTTGCCAGCAGATTGAAGTCGTGGCGGGAAAAGCTGGAAAACAGCATTGCGCAGCCGGAAATGGACAACAGCAGGGCGCCGATACCGAAAATCACCACGAACGGATTGTTGAAATCCTGGCGCTCGGTGTAGTCCATGATGTGCAGCATCCAGAAGATATCGAACAGCCGCCAGGTGTCGTTGCGGCGCTCGAGCACCCGGCCGTCCGCCGCGGAGATATACAGGCTGGTATTGCCTTCGTCCGCGATATCGACGCGCCATACAGGCCCGTCGTGACGGCGGGATTCCATATTCGGCTGGGACAGGCGCTGCGGCGTGCCGATCAGGCTGTCGTCACCGGCGTAGTCGTGCGCCGCAATGGCGGCGGCCATCGCCGCGTCGATGAGCAGCGGGTTACCGCTGCGGGCATCGCGCAGCTCCACGCCATCGGTGGTTTGAACCCGGTACACCGGGCGATCGAAACCCGGCTGCAGGCGGATATCCACAACCGCCTTGTCGGCGTTGTGATACAGGCCGGCGATCTCGGCGTGCGAGCGCAGCGACTCAGAGCCCGACTGGTCTACGGAAACAACTGCGGCGGGATGGCGCTCCGCCAGATGGCGGCCGCCGACCACACTGGAATCGAGCAGCGCGAAAGCGACGCCGCTGGCCAGCCACAGTGCCAGTTGCACGCCGATGACGAGGCTCAGCCATTTGTGCGCGATCTTGATGAAATTCATTGTGCACCTCCCGCCGTAGCCGCGGTGTCGGCTGCTTTTTCCCTGCGCGCAAAGCTGTAAAACAGCAGGATCAGGCCGGCCAGTACACCGGTCAGGCTGACGATGGAAATCACCAGCAGCAGCGGGTTGTGGATATCGGCCCGCTCCTCGTAATCCATGATGTGCAGCATCCAGAAGAAATCGAACGCGCGCCAGTAATTGTGGCGGCGGGTGACCAGCGCTCCGGTATCCGGGTCGACATAGAAACTGGTGCCGTAGCGGTCGTCAAAGTTGACCCGCCACAGGGGCAGTGCACGGGATTGCAGCTCGGTGGGCGGGTTGTCGGTAATCAGTTCGGCGGAGACCGCAGGCAGGCTGCCGGTGTAATAGTGCTCCGCCAGCGCGCGGGCGCGGTCGCCGTCGATGGGGGACACTTGGCGGCCGCTGCGGGCGTCGATCAGGTGTGCGCCCTCGCCGGTATTTACCACATAGTAAGGGTTGCCCTGCAGCGCCTTGAGCTGAATGGATTTCACCCCGCTATAGCGCTCGAGTAATGACTGGGTGGGCGCCAGTGTGCCCTGCTCCGTCGGCAGTGGCTCGCGCAGGTTCTTGACCAGGTGATCGCCGTGGATAAAGTCCAGGTCCATCACCACCATGTAGACGCCGCTCAGGGTCCACAACAGGGCCTGGACGCCGACAAACAGAAACAGCCACTTGTGGACTTTTCTGGAAAGGGATGCCGTTTGCATTGCTTTTATTCTCGGGTGTTTTCTCAGATACAGCTGGTGAGAAAATGCACAGCTGGCGGGAGTGTACCTCCCGCCGCTGTGAATGTCTCAGGTGACTCAGTCGAACCGGTAGGTCATACGCAGGTAGCTGCGCATGCCGGCCAGGTCGTAGGTCATGGTGTCGGTGTTGCCGTCGGTCCAGCTGGCGACCCGCGGTGCTTCCTGGTCGAACAGGTTATCGATACCCACACTCATCCGCAGCGCGTCGTTCATGTCGTAGCTGAACTGCACATTGTGGTAGAAGATGTTGGGCATGCTGGAGCCGATACCGCTGTCCGCGTTGAAGTCATCCCCCTCACCGATCATGCGTACCGAGTAGGTGCTGCTCCACTGGTTGCCGCGGGTGGTCAGTGACGCATTGGCACGCCAGTGCGGATAGCCGCCGTTGCCGCTGCCGATAAAGCCGTCGAGCACGAAGGGTTCGTCGCCATCGAACGCGGTGGTTTCGTACTCCTTCAGGTAGGACGCCTTGAAGTCAGCAGTGTGCGACAGGCCAAACATGTCGAAGTCGTACAGGGCACCGACGTCGATACCCTGCATCACCTCGTTGCCGGTGTTGAACTTCTGTGTGGACAGGTAGTTCACGTCGCCGTTGACCGGGTTTCGGGTGTGCTGGTCCGGGGCACAGAAGGCGTGGCCCAGATTGGCGGAGTCGTAACACATGGCCAGCTTGGTAGAGCCGGATACCTCGCGGATGGCGTCGTCGATTTCGATATCGAAGTAATCGACAGTCAGCGACAGACCGTCCAGTGGCTGCAGTACTACACCGAGGGTAAAGGACTCGGCACTCTCAGGTGTCAGGTCCGGGTTGCCACCGCGGTCGGTGAGAATGGTAGTGCCGAGCTGGGTGTAGTTCAGCGGTACCCCGGCTGCCTGACAGTTCTGGTAGCGGTTGCTAGACGGGTCCAGGGATGCGTAGCCGGAACAGGGATCTGTGGTGGTGAGGTTGCCCTCGGATACGCCGCCGAAAAGCTCCGGTACATTGGGCACACGGAAGGCGGTGGTCATGGTGCCGCGCACTTTCAGCATGTCGTTGACCTGCCAGTTGAGGCCCGCCTTGTAGGTGTCCTCACCCTCGAACAGGTCGTAGTCCGAGTAGCGCAGGGCCAGGTCGAGTTCCAGGGACTGTACCAGTGGCAGATCTGCCAAAACCGGTACCAGTATTTCAGCGTAAATCTCTCGTGCTTCGGTGGAGCCGGAGATTGGATCTTCCTGATTACCCAGGGCGTAGCCCGCCTGTACCAGGGAGTCTGGCTGGCGCCAGCCGCGGTCTTCACGCCACTCGACACCGGCGGCCATACCTACCGTGCCCGCGGGAAGATCGAACAGGGAACCGTTGATGTTGGCGCTCAGGCTTTTCTGCTCGTTGCCGCCGGTGCCTTCCTGGTTGAATACGATGTAGTCGAGAACGTCGCTGGTCACATCGCCGTAGCCCAGGTAGTCGCCACAGGGGATACCGTTCATGCCGCACAGGCTGGGGTCGAGGGTCTCGCCCACGCGCTGCATGTTGATGTTGTTGCCGATGGCATCGGTGGCGGTATTGCGACCCCAGTTCAGGGCTACGTCATAGCCCCAGTTGTCGTTGAGGTCGCCCTCGATACCGGTGACCATGCGCCATGTGTCCACCTCCTGGTAAAAGTTGCGTGCGCCGTTTTCCAGCAGGCGACGGCGCTCGAGTACAAAGTCACTGCCGGTAGGGTTGGTGGGGTGGTCGGCGCTGTAGGCAATGCTGCTCAGACTGGCCGGAGAGGCCGGCTGCATGGACTGCCGGTTGGTGTACATCAACTCGGTAAACAGGGTCGCGGACTCCGAGATTTCAAAGTTGCCCAGAGTGGTAAAGCTGAAGCGCTCGATCGGTTGTACCGCATTGAAGTACGGGTTGTAGTTGAAGCCGTGCTTCTGCCCGTCGTAGGGCTCGTAAAAATCGCCGTCGCCATTGGGGTCCTGATTGAAGTTGACCCGGGTAGGCTCGGTCAGCACGGTGCCATCAGCCAGTACCGCGCCCGCGGGCAGGGTAGTGCGGCCGCCGATGGTGGAGGAGCTGCCGCTGCACTCGCTGTTGCTGTTCAGCGGGCAGGGCACGCGGTCGACCAGCGGGGAGGCCTCATTGTTCTGGTAGCTCATGTTGACCATCAGGTTGCCGCGATCGCCGGACACGCCCCAGGTCAGGTCGAGCACCGTTTCCTCGCCATCGCCGAGGGCGGTCTGGCCGTACTTGCCCTCGATTTCCAGGCCGTCGAACTCCTTTTTGGTGATCAGGTTGATGACACCGGCAACGGCGTCGGCGCCGTAGGTAGCGGAAGCACCATCTTTCAGGACTTCGACGCTGGAGATGAGGGACATCGGGATCATGGACAGGTCGACACTGCTGTTGGCGCCGGTACCGCCATTAACCACGCGGCGGCCGTTGACCATGACCAGGGTGCGATTGATGCCCAGGCCGCGCAGGTTGATCTGCGGCGTGCCCCAGCCGTTGGATGTCCAGTAGGCACTGGTCTGGTTGCCGCCGAAGCCGGCTGCCGCGGGCAGGGACTGCAGCAGGTTTTCCAGCGAGCTGATACCGGTGGCTTCGATACTTGCCTCGTTGAGCACCGTTACCGGGCCTACACCCTCGATATCCTTGCGCTTGATTCGGGTACCGGTGACATTCACTTCTTCAATTTGCGTCTGTGTGGTTTCCCCGGTCTGCTGGGCCGACGCCAGGGGGATGTAACCCGCGGCCACAGTGGCAAGGGCGATGAACAGCGGGGTTCTGGTCAGTCTGAAGCTTGTTGAATTCATGTTGTTGTCCTTCTCTGGGAGACTTTCGTTATCGTCGCGTCCGCGGCAGCGATGCGCTATTTGGCGCAAAGCGTCGCGGAGGCTGATGGAGATAGTGTCGACAGACGGGAGTACGCGGAGGCGCGAAAATTTGGCGCTCGTGCGTATGGCCTGGCATTTATGCCGGGCGCACTGATCCCGTGTCAGAGAAGAATGGGTGGGCGCAGGGTGGTTTCGGGCAGCGGGGCGCTGTGAGAAATGTTGTAAAGCGTGATGCTGGCGATGACGGGGCGGGCAGGCTCTGTGTGTTCGGCCGCGGGAATGGCACTGGCGCAGTGGCCGGGGCAGCAGCTGCACGCCTGCTCGCAGCTGTTTGCCGGCGAAGACTCGGCGGCCTCTGTGTCACCTCCCTGGTGACAGTGATGCTGGTGAGCGCCCTCGGCGCACTGTTCAAATCGGGCCGATGTAGTGGTCTGGTGGTGCTCTTTGCTTCCCGTATCCCGGGATCCGCAGGGCGCCGCAATCGCCTGACCGTTCAAGGTCAGCGTCAATAACAGCAGCAGTATGCGGGTCAGGTCAAAGGGCATGGTCGCCAGAGTCTTGTGCGTTATTTCTGATTGCCCCCGAGATTAAGTGCTATCACTTGTATGTACAAGTTGCTTGCGCCGAAGCGAGGGGCTGGGAGGCGTAGCTGTTAAATGAAAAGGCCGCCACACCCAGTAGTGCTCGCCCACGTTCCCGGGACTTTGAAAAATGTGCTTCCTAAGGAATCGTTAATTTTTGGTTGGATTTGGCTATTTAGAGCCTCTGATCGGGTCACGTGCTCCCAGTGCTGATCTCAATCAATCCCGCGGTAGATACTGGTGTTGTTGAGTTCGCCCAGGGCCGGATCGGTGCCCGCCAGCGCCATATGCAGTTGCGTGGTGTCCGGTAGTGGGTGCATGGCGTAGTAGAACTGCCAGGGGGCATCCCGATCGGCCAGGGTTTCGTCGAAAGAGACTCCCTGGCCCAGGTGATAGCCCGCCAGGTTGATCCGCCCCAGCCCCTCGGAGATACCGGTGCCGCGGGCTTTGAAAAAGGCCTCTTTCATTGTCCACAGCCGGTAGAAGTGCGTGGGCATCAGCTCCAGGGGCGGCGCCTCCAGTAATGCACGCTCCTGGGGGTGGAAGTAGTGGCGGGCGATACGCAGAAAATCGCGCGGTTTGCTCGGCTGCTCGATATCGATACCGACGGGCGCTTCGCAAGAGACCGCCAGCGCTATCCACTGGCCACTGTGGCTGAGGCTGAAGTGCAGGTCGGGCATCGACGCGAGTAAAGGCTTGCCGTTTTCGTTGCGGGAAAAGCTGAGAGCTTCTGGTGGCTGATCGCTGATCTTCCCCAGAACCCGGCGCAGCAGGGCGCGCCCCAGCAGAAACTGGTGGCGGGCTTCGCTATTGTGATAGCGCGCGCGACGCGCGTGTTCATCGGCAGAGAGTAAGCGCTCCAACGCTTTGGCATCGGCGCTGTCGGCGGGCACATCATTGCTGTGGAGAAGCCATACGGCGGGTAAAGTCATCGCACCTGTAAAAGCATTGGAACCATGGACTTCATGCTAATCGCTGGCACGGGATGCTGCCACCGCTTTGTGGGATTGGGCGCGATTTGTTTTAATCGGAACTCACCGCGCGACCACCGGTCTGAAATTTCATGCTGAAACCCGGTTCGATCAAATTGTTTGGCTTTGTGCTGACCGCACTGCTGGTATTCCAGCTGGTGTCGTCGGGCTATGATAGCCACAGCGAACTGGAAGCTTCCCTGCAACATCTGCCGCCGCATCACCAGGACGCGGCGGATGGCACCCCGCACCTGGATCATACCGAGCACCGCAATCACAGTGCTGGTGATAGTGTTGGTGATAGCGCCGGTGATAGTGCCGGGGATTCCGGTGGTATCGTTCAGCTGGAACAGGTGACGCCAGGTGAACACCAGAAACCGGATGCCGTTCAGGACTGCAGTCACTGTTGTCACTGTCACGGCAGCTCTTCTCTGTGTTTGCCTGCGACCAATCTTATTGCCCACAACCGTACCGCCAGCCGCTGGGCTGCGGCGGTGGACTCGGACTTCGTCCACGGCTACTTTTCCACGCCTTTCCGTCCTCCTATTGCCTGAATTGTTGAATTTACCGCGCAACCCGTGATTCGGGCTGCGCAATTCGTTCAATAGTTCAGGAAACCTATATGTATATTCTGACGACGCCCTCCGTCCGGCATCTGTACGCCTGTTTGCGCGCAATGTCTGTGTGCGCACTGGTATTGCTGTTTCATCCTGCGGCCGGTGCCGCGGCTGTTCTTCCTCCGTCAACTCTTTCGCTGCAGGAGGCCATTGCCCTGACGTTGCAGCGCAATCCATCCCTCGCGGTATTTGATTTTCGCGAGCGAACCCTGAGCGGTCGTGTACAGACGGCGGCGCTTCGGCCGGCGATAAATTTCGATGCCGAACTGGAAAATTTCGCCGGTTCCGATGGCAGCGAAAACGCTGAGCTTACGGCAGCACTTTCTTCGGTCATCGAACTGGGTGGCAAGCGCGACGCCCGCGTTGCGGCGGTCAATAGCGAGCGCCTGCTGCTGGATATGGAGCGCCAGATTCAGGCGCTGGATTTACTCGGTGAGGTCACCCGGCGCTACGTCAGGGTGCTCGCCGGCAGCGAGCGGCAAGCGCTGGCATCCGATGCCGTTAGTCTGGCGCAGGATACGCTCAATGCGGTGCACTCAAGAGTCGCTGCCGGTGGTGCGCCCCGGGCGGAGAAGTTGCGTGCCGAGGCCGCACTGGCGAAAACAAAGCTAGCTTTTAATGCGGTGCAAAAGCAGTTAAGTGCCGACCGCGTGGCGCTTGCGGCCATGTGGGGGGATGTCGTTGCGGAGTTTTCCGTCAATGGCTCCGCACTTTACGACGTGGGGTCTGCTGGAGATTTTGCCAGCTTCTTCCAGCTCGTGGAGGAAAGCCCGCGTCTCGCCCGCTTCGCTTCCGCAGCGCGCGTTGCCGCCGCGCAATTGCGCCTCGCCCGCAATGGCGCCAGTGCGGATATCGGCTGGTCGGTCGGTTTGCGCCAGAGCCGTGAAACCGGTAGCACCTCACTGGTTGCCGGTGTCAGTGTCCCCCTGTTCTCCGGCCGGCGTGCCCGCGGAGAAATTACCAGCGCCCAGGCCGCTCTCGACGAAATAGCCCCACAGCGCGCGTCCGTTCATCTCGATCTCTATACACAGCTACATCGCGCATTCTCACTGCGTGCCCAGGCGATCGATTCCGTGCGTCAGCTGCGCGCCGAAGTGATCCCGACTCAGATGCGCGCTCTTGAGGAAACCGAGCGCTATTACCGCGCAGGTCGCTACGGCTATCTGGAATGGGTTGCTGCTCGAGAGGAGTTGCTCGATACACGCCGTGCATTAATCGATGAGGCGGCAAAGGCACTGCTGGCCACAGCAGAAATTGAGCAGCTGACCGCAGCTTCTCTAAACGCACTGCCTGCCAGTACTGCGGTGGAAAAATAATTCAGGGTTGTCGATATGTTATTAAAGATATTGAAGAGAAAACTTCGCTCTCAGATTGGCTTGTGGAGTGCGGTTTTATTATTGATGCCGGCCGGCCAGGTATTTGCCGCCGGCGGACATCGCGAAGGAAACGAACACGATGAAAAAAAGGTAGTGCAAGTCGGCGAAAAAGCATTGAAGAGTGCAGGCGTGTCCACAGATGTAACCGCCCCGAAAAAAATCGAGCGGTACCTGAAACTGTACGGAAAACTGCACCCGGAGCCAACCGCGGTCAGCCATATTCGCGCACGCTATTCCGGTGTGGTTTCCCGGGTTAACGTGCACATTGGTGATACGGTGAAAAAGGGGCAGGTACTGGCGGAGGTGGATTCTAACGAGAGTCTGCAGGAATACCAGTTGCGCGCACCATTCGCCGGTATGGTGACCGCAAAGCATGCGGGCCCGGGGGAATACGTCAATGACCAGGTACTGTTTACCGTTGCGGATTACTCGCAATTGTGGGCGGATCTGCAGGTCTTTCCCGCACGCATGGCATCGGTCAGAAAAGATCAGCGGGTGCGGGTCATTGCCGGGGATCACGTATACGCGGGCACCGTGCGCAGTGTGGTGCCGGGCAGTGAGAATTCTCCCTACGCCCGTGCCCGTGTTCTGGTAGACAACAACGACGGTAGCTGGGCGCCGGGTATTTTTGTTGAGGGGCATGTCGAAGTGGCCACAGCCGAAGTGCCGCTTGCGGTGGATAAACGGGCGCTGCAGTCACTGGATGGTGATACCGTGGTGTTCGTGCAGCATGGCCCTGGCCGCTTTGAAGCGGTGCCGGTTGTACTGGGGGCACGTGGTAAACAGTTTGTGGAAGTGCGCAGCGGGCTGAAACGTGGTGCGCGCTACGCGGTGGAAAACAGTTATCTGCTGAAAGCGGAACTGGAAAAATCCACTGCAGAACATACGCATTAAGGGGGATAGCATGATAGAACCCCTATTGCGTTTTTCCATCGAGCGTCGGGTGCTGCTGCTTTGCAGTAGCCTCATCATCGTTGCACTCGGGCTCTGGAGCTATCAACGCCTGCCCATCGATGCGGTGCCGGACATTACCAATGTGCAGGTGCAGATCAATACACAAGCCGCTGGCTATTCACCGCTGGAGGCGGAGCAGCGGGTAACCTTCCATGTGGAAACGGCGCTCGCGGGCCTGCCGGGGCTGGCCTATACGCGCAGTCTCTCCCGCTATGGCCTGTCGCAGGTCACAGCGGTGTTTCACGAGGGCACCGATCTCTATTTTGCCCGCAATTTGGTGGCGAACCGCCTGGCGTCCATTCGCAATGAGTTGCCGGCGGGACTGGAACCGAAAATGGGGCCGATTGCCACCGGCCTCGGGGAAATTTTTATGTACACCGTTACTGCCGACGCCCAGGCGCGGCAGGAAAACGGCAGGCCCTACGATATTACCGCGCTGCGGGAAATCCAGGACTGGATTATTCGCCCGCAACTGGCGCTGGTGCCGGGCGTAACCGAGGTCAACACCATCGGTGGCTACCGCAAGCAATTTCACGTAACCCCGGATCCGCGCAAGCTGCTGAGTTTTGGAGTGCGCATGGAGGATGTGGTCAGTGCGCTGCAGCGCAATAATCAAAACCGCGGAGCGGGGTTTGTCGAGCGTGGTGGCAGCCAGTTGCTGGTGCGTTCACCCGGGCAGCTGGAAACCATAGCCGATATCGAAAGCGTGGTGGTTAAAGTGCCGGGAACTGCTAAGGATGGCAGTAGCGCGACGCCGGTAACGGTTGGCGACCTCGCTGACGTTGCCATCGGCCGCGAGCTGCGTACCGGTGCGGCAACGCAAAATGGTGACGAAACTGTGCTGGGTACGGCAATGATGCTGGTGGGGGAAAACTCCCGCGCAGTCTCTGAAGATCTCGCAATGGCATTGCAAGATATACAGAGTTCACTGCCTGCAGGTGTGCGCGCCGAGGCCGTGTACAACCGCACCACGCTGGTGGACAAGGCCATCGCCACGGTACAGAAAAACCTGCTGGAAGGCGCGCTGCTGGTCATCGCGGTGTTGTTCCTGATGCTGGGCAATATCCGCGCGGCTCTGATTACCGCAGCCGTCATTCCACTGGCGATGCTGGCCACCCTCACCGGAATGCGCGCCACCGGCGTATCCGCCAACTTGATGAGCCTCGGTGCGCTGGACTTTGGTCTGATCGTGGATGGTGCGGTGATTATTGTGGAAAACACCATCCGCCGGCTGGCACAGGCATCGGCGGGCGGCAAAGCGGAGGCGTTACCGTTACAGCAGCGCCTGCACATTGTGTTCAGTGCGACGAACGAGGTGATCCGACCGAGTCTGTTCGGTGTGCTGATTATTACCTTGGTGTACATACCGCTGTTTACCCTTACCGGTGTGGAAGGGAAGATGTTCCACCCCATGGCGGCGACGGTGGTGATGGCGCTGCTGGCGGCGATGGTGTTCTGCTTTACCCTGGTGCCTGCGGCGGTAGCGGTGTTTCTGCGTGGTCGCATTCAGGAGCGGGAGAGCTTTGTAGTACGTGGATTGAAAAGCGTGTACCGACCAGTGCTGATGCTCGCGTTGCAGCTGCGCTGGTTGGTGGTCTCCCTGGCAATGTTGCTGGTACTGCTGTGCGCCTGGCTGGCGATTTCTCTGGGATCCGAGTTTGTGCCGCAACTGAACGAAGGCGATGTCGCCCTGCATGCATTGCGCGTCCCGGGTACTGGCCTTGAGCAATCGGTGGCGATGCAACGACAGCTGGAGCAGGCGCTGTTGGCTTTCCCGCAAGTGCAGCGAGTGTTTTCCAAAATCGGTACCCCGGAAGTGGCGACAGATCCGATGCCGCCCAACGTGGCGGATACCTTCGTCATTCTCAAACCGAAATCGGAGTGGCCGGACAGCGCGCTTTCTCGTACGGCATTGCTTGAACAGTTGCAGGATGCTGTGGAACATGTGCCGGGCAATAACTACGAATTCACCCAGCCAATCCAGATGCGGTTCAACGAACTGATCTCCGGGGTGCGGGCAGACCTGGGAATAAAAATCTTCGGGGATGACCTGGGCAATTTGCGCAAGTCTGCGGAGGAAATTCTTGCCGAGGTGCGGGAGGTTGAAGGTGCTGCGGATGTGCGTATCGAACAGATTGACGATCTGCCGGTGCTCTCGATCAAACCCAAGCGTATCGCCCTGGCCCAGTTTGGCCTCGATCTCCAGGCGCTGCAGGAATTGATCGCCGCGGCCATTGGAGGGGAGTCCGCCGGGCTGATCTACGCGGGCGATCGCCGTTTTGAACTGGTGGTGCGTTTGCCCGAACCTCTGCGCCGGGATATTGACGGCCTGACCTCGCTACCGCTACCGCTGCCCTCCGGAGGCTTTGTGCCTCTAGAGGAGGTTGCCTCTGTGGAATGGGTGCCGGTTCCGGGGCAGGTCAGTCGCGAGAACGGCAAGCGCCGGGTGGTGGTCACGGCCAATGTGCGCGGCCGGGATCTGGGTTCGTTTGTGCGTGAGGTACAGGAAAAAGTCGCGAATTCGGTGCAGCTGCCACCGGGCTACTGGCTGGATTACGGTGGTACCTTCGAGCAATTGAAGTCTGCCAGTGACCGTTTGTCTGTGGTGGTACCGTTGACGCTGGTGATGATTCTGGCGCTGTTGCTGCTGGCTTTCGGCTCGTTGAAAGATGCGCTGATTATTTTTACCGGGGTGCCGCTGGCGTTGACCGGTGGGGTATTGGCGCTGTGGCTTCGGGATATGCCGCTGTCGATTTCTGCGGGCGTCGGATTTATCGCGCTCTCCGGGGTGGCGGTACTGAATGGTCTGGTGATGCTGTCGTTTATTCGCGAGCGCTGGCGGGAGAGTGGCGAGTTGTATACGTCGGTGGTGGACGGCGCGATGTTACGTTTGCGGCCGGTGCTGATGACGGCTTTGGTGGCGAGCCTCGGGTTCGTGCCGATGGCTCTGAATTCGGGCACTGGTGCGGAGGTTCAGCGGCCGCTGGCGACGGTGGTGATTGGGGGAATTATTTCCTCAACCCTGCTGACCTTGGTGGTACTGCCAGTGTTGTACCAGTGGGTGCATGGGCGGATTCGTGAATTTTCCCCATTGGCTGTAGAAGGGTAGAATCTTTGCCTTTCCGGGGTTCCTTGTCGGATAGTCCCGGGCACCTTGGGGGGTATCTTCTCCCCGGGACACGCCGTGAACCCATCCATGGGGGCTCGGCTGCGGCCGTCCTGGCCGCAGACGGTCCCGGGGAGAAGATACCGCCCAAGGCTTAGATTCGTACCGCTGTGCTGCCGGATAGCATTAGGTCGCGCTGCTTTCGAAGTCATGAAGTTATCGAGAAGGTGTCGCTATCGGGTGTGAACTTCTGAGACCTTCCGCGAGAGGGACCTCGCGGAAGAGCCCCCATGGATGGGTCTACGGCGTGTCTCAGAAGTTCACACCCGATAGCGGCACCGCCACAAATCCAGAAAAGAACTGATACCACCGCACCAAGAACTGAGAGACACACCTTGGCCAAAAAATCCAAAACCGCATTTGTCTGTAATGAGTGCGGAGCCGACTACAGCAAATGGGCAGGCCAGTGCAGTGCCTGTGAGGCGTGGAACAGTCTGAGTGAAGTGCGGCTGGGGCCGGCGCATACGGACAGCCGCTCCGCTAACTTTACCGATGCCCAGGCGGGCTATGCCGGTGCCGCTGGGCAGGGCAAGGTGCAGAAGCTTTCCGAGATCGACCTCAGCGAGCTGCCCCGTATCCCCACCAATGCCAGCGAACTGGACCGGGTGTTGGGTGGCGGGCTGGTGCCCGGGTCGGTAGTGCTGATTGGTGGGCATCCCGGTGCGGGCAAGTCCACGGTGCTGCTGCAGACTCTGTGTCATCTCTCGCAAACCCTGCCGGCACTGTACGTGACCGGTGAGGAATCCTTGCAGCAGGTGGCCATGCGCGCCAAGCGCCTGGGACTGCCTGCGGACCACCTGCAGATGCTGTCCGAGACCAATGTCGAGCAGATCTGCCTTACCGCCGGTGAAGTGAAGCCCAGGGTGATGGTGGTGGACTCCATCCAGGTCATGCATATGGCCGAAGTACAGTCCGCGCCAGGTTCTGTGGCGCAGGTGCGCGAGAGTGCCGCCTACCTCACCCGCTTTGCCAAGCAGACCGGCACCGCCCTGATTCTGGTAGGGCACGTCACCAAGGACGGCAGTCTCGCCGGTCCCAAGGTGCTGGAGCACATCATCGATTGCTCCATCATGCTCGAGGGTACCCACGACTCCCGCTTCCGTACCCTGCGCGCGCACAAAAACCGCTTTGGCGCGGTGAACGAGCTGGGCGTGTTTGCGATGACCGAGCAGGGCCTGAAAGAAGTCTCCAACCCCTCGGCGATTTTCCTGCAGCGCGCGGACGAGATCGCCGCTGGCTCGGTCGTCACCACCATCTGGGAAGGCACACGGCCGCTGCTGGTAGAGCTGCAGGCGCTGGTGGATGACAGCAGTCTCGGCAATCCACGCCGGGTCGCGGTGGGCCTGGACCAGAATCGTCTGAACATGTTGCTGGCCGTATTACACCGTCACGGCGGGGTACTGGTTGGCGACCAGGATGTGTTTATCAATGTGGTGGGCGGTGTGAAAGTCATGGAGACCAGCGCCGACCTGACACTGTTAGTTTCGGTGGTTTCCAGCTTCCGCAATCGCCCCCTGGCCAGGGATATGGTGGTGTTCGGTGAGGTGGGCCTCGCCGGAGAGATCCGCCCGGTGCCATCGGGCCAGGAGCGTTTGCGGGAGGCCGCCAAGCACGGTTTCCGTAAGGCGATTGTCCCGGCGGGAAATCGTCTGAAAAATGACATCGACGGTATGGAAGTGATTGCGGTGAAGACACTGGCCGAGGCGCTCAACGCCATTGAAATGAGCTGAGCGCAGACGGCGACAGGTCTGTCTGATCAGGCGACCTGGGTACGGGTGAATCGGTGCATGGCCAGGTATGCCAGGCCGATTGCCAGAGGCAGTGCGGCAATGGCGAGTATCGCTGCGAAGGCCTGGTTGCTGGGATCCGGGATACAGTAGCCAAACAAAGCCGTTCCTGCGGCGACGGCAATCCAGACGATACCTCTGCGCACGTCTTTCAGCGGGTGTGGTTTGTTACTGGCACCCATCTGGTCAATCAGTTCTGGAGACAATTGTATGCCTTTCTCCAGAGCAATACGCAAAGTTTGCTGTACTTCCAGGGAACGTTTGTTGCGGAAGTGCAGTACCATCCACAGCGCAGTGCCCACAAGCAGAAAAAAGCCGAAAGGAACCAGTAGTGCCAGGGTGTCCTCGTTCATGTTGTACTCCAGGGTTGTTATTAACAATTCATCGTCTGTGCCAGTAGGATGCGTCGGTGCGCTGATTTGGATGCAGTGGGTTGGATGCCATTAAAAATGCGGCGGGCAAAGCCATCCAGCATCACCGGGAAGCCTTTCGTGGGAATATGAATAAATACAGGGAAAAGCGAATCTGCCTGCGACGGATGCGTTCAATATCGACGGCGTTACTGCTAGCGATACTGCTCTCTGCACCGACGTCTGCACCGGTCTCGGCTCAGGAGCGAATTGGCTCTCTCAATCTGTGTATGGACCAGATGCTGCTCCAGTGGGTCGCACCGGAGAGAATCGTTTCGGTAACCTGGCTGTCCGGAGAGCGGCATTATCAACGGGCGCCCTTGCCCGAGCACGTGTACCTGAACCGGGCACAGGCGGAAGAATTGCTGCCGCTGAAGCCCGATCTGATATTGACCGGCCAGTATGGCGCCCAGCGTGCGTCTCACCGTCTGGAACAGCTGGGCTTGCGCGTGGTGCGGATTCCCGACGCCTACAACCTGGCGCAGCTGCAGCAGCAACTGGCATCTCTGCAGCAGGCCCTGGGGGAATTACCGGGATTGCGGCAGCAGCGGAGCCAGCTAAAGGCGCTGCTGCAACAAATACCCGAGACCGCTGCCGGTAATCCCGGTGCCCTGATTCTTTCGGCGAATAACATCACCTACGGCGACGGCATGCTTGAGCATGAATTGTTGACCCGCGCGGGATTTACCAATCTGGCCGCGCAACAGGGCGTGCAACAGCTGGGGCGCGTGAGCCTGGAGCAGGTGATTGATGCCCGGCCCGAGCTGCTGGTTTTCTATGGCGGTGAGCAGGACTTTGCTATCGCCCATCTGGCGGAACGCCACCCGGTGTTGCGTGAATATATTGAGACGGGCAGGGTGTACCGTTTGCCGCAGGAGCTGGGTTTTTGCCCGGCACTGGCCGCGGTGGAAGTACTGCAGCAGCTGATGGAAAAGAGAAAAGAAATTGTTGGTCAACCGTAATGTAATTCTGATTCTTATCGCCTGTGTGCTGCCCTTGGCCATGTTGGCGGCGTTATCCAGCGGACCGGTATCGATTGACCTGGCGGCGGCGCTCGGCGACGGCTGGAAAAGTGACAGTAGCGACGCGGTCATTCTCTGGCAATTACGCCTGCCGAGGGCGGTGCTCGCCATTGTAGTGGGTGCGGCACTGGGCCTGGGTGGTGCGGCCATGCAGGGCATGTTGCGCAATCCGCTCGCGGAGCCCGCGTTACTGGGCGTCAGCAGTGGTGCTGCGCTGGCGGCGATCCTGGTGCTGTACTACGGCGCCGCGGTGAGTGGTTACCTGCTGCCAGTGCTGGCCATTGTCGGTGCGTTGCTGGCCGTGGGGAGCGTATGGCTGCTGGCAGGGCACGGTGCCAGTGCCAGTCGCCTGGTACTGGCCGGTGTGGCGATCAATGCGTTTCTATCTGCGCTGATGGCGCTGGCATTGAACTATGCACCGAGCATGTTCGCCATGCAGGAAATCGTTTTCTGGTTGCTCGGTTCGCTCGCCAATCGCGGCTGGGATCAGGTTTTGCTGGCGTTGCCTTTCGTGGTCCTCGGCGCGGTGTTTCTGTTTCTTTCCCGCAACTACCTGCGTGCGCTTTCTCTCGGCGAGGCCAGCGCCGCCTCACTGGGATTTTCCAGTCGTCGCTACCCCTTGCTGGTATTGTTTGGCATTGCCTTTGCGGTGGGGGCCTCGGTAGCGGTAGCGGGCACCATCGGCTTTATCGGTCTGGTGGTTCCACACCTGATGCGACCACTGGTGGGCCAGGATCCGGGGCGACTGTTGTGGGCCAGTGCCCTTGCCGGTGCGCTGTTGTTGCTGCTGGCGGATGTGCTGGTATTGAACACCGTAGGGACCCAGGAGCTGCGCATCGGCGCGGTGACCGCTTTTATCGGAGCGCCCTTCTTTTTCTGGCTGATTGTGCGTAGCCGGCGGGGAGTCAATCTGTGAGTGAACAAAATCCGCAAACCCTGCATTGTCGTGGCGTCGGGCTCGGCCGCCATCACCGCCAGGTACTGAAGGGCATCGACTGTACTATCAGCCCGGGTGAACTGACCGCGGTGATCGGCCCCAATGGTGCCGGCAAGAGCAGCCTGCTGGCTTGTCTGGCGGGGGTGTTGCCGAGCACGGCCGGGGAGTTTTCTGTCAATGAGCGCCCCTGCGCGAGTATCCCCCGGGGGGAATGGGCGAAACGTTGCGCCTTCCTGCCACAGCAGGAAAGCCCCGCCTGGAGTATGCCCGCGGAGGATCTGGTCGCGCTGGGGCTGCTGCCCTGGGGGCGGAGTATCAACCGCGCACAGCGGCAAGCCCGGGTGGCGGCGGCACTGCAACAGGTGGATGCACTGGATCTCGCCCTGCGTCCGGTGACGCAACTCTCCGGTGGCGAGCTGCGCCGTGTGCAGCTGGCGCGGCTGTTAGTGGGCGATGCGCCCACACTGATTGCCGATGAACCGGGTGCGGCCCTGGATATCCGTCACCAGCTGCAGCTGATGGAAACGTTTCGCCAGCAGGCAGACGCAGGTAAAACCGTGATCCTCGCGATACACGATCTGGGCCTCGCCGCCCGCTATTGCGATCGGGTCCTGCTGTTGGAGCGCGGCCAGTTGCGCGCCCACGGAACCCCGCAGGAAGTGCTCAATTCCGCACAGGTGGCGGAGGTTTACGGTATCCGCAGCGAGCTCCGCTGGCGCGAGGGGCGGCCCGAGTTTGTTGCCGGTGACCTGATCTGAAACGGCGTTCTCCCTCCACCATTTGCACAATACTTTCTCGCTCCTTCCTGCAATCCTTCCCGCAAGGCCCGCATTCTGTATAATCGCGGCGACTCCAGGTGCCCAGCAGTTCAAGTCGCCACAAGCGACTGGCTTGGTTGGGTTAAACGGGAAGTCCGGTGATCGCTGACAACAACAGCATTTACAATCCGGCGCTGCCCCCGCAACGGTGATTCGTTTTCTGCCAGGTGCATGGAACGATAAGCCCGATACCGGCCTCGAGCACACCAACTACGATAAAGCGGAGGGCTTTGTCTGGGCTTGTTCTTGAGGGCCGTTTTCCCGCGCCCGCCTGTGCTTCTCGCCCATATCTCCCCTCCCTCAATCGATCGAATTTTCGGATTGGGGAACACCATGAAAAAAAATCTGCTCGCCAGCGCCTGCGCTACTAGTGTCGTTCTGGCCGCGCCATCCGCCTTTGCGGAAAACAATTCAGCGACCGCTGGTCAGGACCTGGAACAGGTTACCGTCACCGCCAGTCGGATCGAGATACCCAAGGCTCAGTCTGCAGTGTCAGTCTCGGTACTGACCGCGGCGGATATTGAAAAACTTGGCTACGGCACCCTGCTGGATGTGGTCAAAACCCTGCCGGGTATTTCCGTCAGCAACACCGGCGGCCTGGGCAAGGTCAGCAACGTGTACGTACGCGGTGAATCCGGTTCCCGTACCCTGGTACTGCTGGACGGTGTCAACGTTGCCGACCCTACCAATACCCAGGTCACCACCCAGTTCCAGCACCTGCTGGCCAGCGACATCGAGCGCATCGAAGTACTGCGTGGCCCCCAGGGCATGATGTACGGCGCCGGTGCCGGCGGTGTAATCAATATCATCACCAAGCGCGCCAGCCAGCCCCTGGAAGTGCTACTGAGCGGTGAAACCGGCCGTTACGATACGAATCGCACCCAGGCCGCGCTGCGCGGAGAGCTGGCGGGATGGAGCTACGCGGTGGACCTGAGTCAGTTGGAAAGTGATGGGTTCAATGCCCAGGTATCCGACAGCACCGGCGAGCGCGACGGCTACGACAACCAGACTACCAGCGCCAAGCTTGGCTATGCCTTTAGCGAAAGTTTTTCCGTACAGGGACAGGTGCGGGAAGTCGATGCGGAAACCGAGTTTGATGGCTGCTTTGCCTTCAGTGATCCTTCCGATTGCCTGGATATCTATACCCAGACCACTTACCAGCTGGGCGCAGACCTGAAGACCGGGGCCCTCGCCCATCAGTGGTCCCTGTCCAGGCAGAAGCTGGAGCGCGATAGCCTTGCCGAAGGTATCAGCAGCTATGCGGTGGAAGGCAGTATCGAAGAGCTGAACTATGTGGGTAGCACCGACCTGGGTGCCGGCGGTATTTCCTGGGGGCTTGACCTGGACCAGCAGGAATTCGAATCTGCCTACAACGCCCAGTCCCTGGAGATTCTCGGTCTGTACGGCGAGTGGCGCGGTGATGTGGCGGACAGTGTTTACTACACCGTCGGATTCCGTCGCGACAGCCTGGAGAGTGAGGATCACAACAGCTGGCGGGTTTCCGCGGCGCTCCCGCAACTGATCGGTGATAACCAGCAGATCAAGTACCGCGCCAGTGCCAGCACCGGCTTCCGCGCGCCGAGCCCCTACGAAGTATCCACCAATGTGGTCAGCGAAGTAGTCCCGGTAGGTCCGGAAACCAGTCGCGGTTATGAGCTGGGGGTGGAGTATCGCTATGCCGACCTGCTGCAGCTGGAGCTGGTTGCCTTCCAGCAGACCATTACCGACGCCATCGTGTATGTAAACGGTATTGGCACCGGCTGGGGCGCCTATGCCCAGGACGATGGCGAGAGTGAATCCGACGGGGTGGAGCTCTCCCTGGCGGGCAATATCGGCGATGCCGGTCGCTGGTATGCCAACGGAACCTGGCTCGACAGCACTGACAGTGCCGGCGAACAACGCCTGAACGTGGCGCAGCGGGTGTTTAATGTGGGTGCCAGCTATGCACTGCTGGGAGATCGCCTGACCCTGTCCGGAAACTGGCAGCAGGCCGATGACCGCCTGAGCCCGAATCCGGCCTGGGGCGGAAGCCCACTGCCCCAGGATGCCTATAGCAAGCTGGACGTGAATGCGAAGTATTCATTCAGCAAACGTCTCGCCTTCACCCTGCGCGGTGAAAATGTCCTGAACGACGACTACACCGAAGTGGCCGGTTACTACACCGCCGGCGCCGCGGTATACGCGGGTGTGCAGTTCTCCCTGAACTGATCCAACCGAGCGTGCCGGGCCCCGGGCCCGGCACTTTTCGCTTCTCTATTCCACTCTCTATACCTCTCTCTATTCCACCCCGTATTCTTCTCTCCATGAAGCGCGCAAGCGCGACCCCAATCCGGTTCACGGATTCCTGTTATCCTGTTTATTTCCAATTTCGGAAGGCCTATCTATGACTGCGGAAAGCGACAAGCAGCAGCGCCACAAGAAACGCATGCAGGCGCGTAAGGAAATCGTCGATACCGGTATCGCCCAGGCGCTGGAAGAGCGCGGTATCGTCATCGTGTATACCGGCGATGGAAAAGGTAAAACCACTGCCGCTGTGGGCACCGTCACCCGCGCGTTGGGGTATGGCTACAAGGTGGTGGTGGGGCAGTTCATCAAGGGGGTGTGGGAGTGCGGCGAGAAAAACCTGCTTAGCCAGCTCCCCACCGACCAGTACCCGCTGCAGTGGCACGAGATGGGCACCGACTTTACCTGGGAAACCCAGGACTTCGAGGCCGACAAAGCCGCGGCCATCGCCCTGTGGGAAAAACTGAAGTCAGCGCTCGCCGACGACAGCGTGTATCTGGTAGTGATGGACGAGCTGACCTATGCACTGAATTACAAATGGCTGGATAAAACGGAAGTGCTGGAAGCGATTCAGAGCCGCCCGGCCGAGCAGAGCGTGATTATTACTGGCCGCGGTGCCAAGCAGTACCTGATGGATATTGCGGACACTGTAACGGAGATGAAATCGCACAAGCACGCATTTGAGAATGGGATTTCTGCACGGAAGGGGGTGGAGTGGTAGTGAGCTATGAGCTGAATACCCCTATCTTGTCGAGAATGATAAGAGAAATTAGGCAGAAAGCAGAGCCCATAAACATCCAAAAAAATACAATGGCCAGCGCCCGGTCAAACCGGTTTGTATGCTTAGCGATTAGCTCTGAATTGGCGTGGAGAAATGCAAGTTGCCCTCTCTCCAGGACTTTATGGAATTTTCGTGGAGTTGCCAGCGCTTGAGCAACATTTAAAATATCCCATCCACTAGCAAACTCGAGTCCAAGTTCGTACTTGGTTTCGGGGTTTTTACGCAATTTGCGCACGGTTATTTGCCCGAAAAGGACATATAAAATAAGACTTAATAACATGACTGCGACAGAGCAGCCAAGAATCGCCGTAAATGTACTCATGTTTAGTTGAGAACCTCCATAATGCTGTCATACCAAGTGTCCGCATGAGACTGAGTTAACTCACTTGCGGCCATGGATGTTGCAGCTGCCACACCTACAATAGCAATACCACCGACAATAATTCCGACCCATCCAATTGGGGTTGCCGCAATTAAAACACCTAGTGCAGCCGCACCGACTTTTGCTGTCGCGATTCCCAAGCCGGCGCCTACTCCAAAACTAAGAGATTCCCGGAACAGATCTCGTTCCCAGTCACCGCCGGCTTGGTAGCTATTGTGTACTTTCCCTACCCGGGTGCCAAAGTCCACGACAGCAAGCCCATTACCAAGCAGCTTGGTATATTGACTGAATCTAACCAGTTTGTGCGCCTCAATCTCACTGGTAAATTGAAGCTTCGCCGCATTGCGGCTGCTGCGCGCGATATTGGTGCCGCGTTCTGCACTGGTCAGCGGGGTGCCGCGCCGTGAGCGTATATGGTCTGTCACGGCATTCAGCTCGGCACGAAACTGCAACTGCATGCTTTGAAAAGCGCGGTGCGCCAGTTGTTTGAGCTGGCTATGGTTGCCCGCTTTGTTCAGCTTCGCATCCCGGTAGGCAAGCAGCGCTATCTGGTACTCCTTAACCGATTTGGCAAAGCCGTTGATTCGCTCGCCGTAGACACTGGTGGAGGCGCCGGTCAGAGCGATATTGTAGTCATTGAGCTGCTCCATCATAGCAGCAATGGCCAGAGTGTTGTCTTCGCCGAAGGTCAGTGACATCTCGGTTATGGGGCGGGCGACCTGTGACGGAGCGAGAAGGGCCTGGATGCGTTTTCCCTGTGCACTGTTGTGACCATTCAGCAGGTAAGGCGTATTGGCCTGCGCGAATTTCGGGGTCGGGCAGTGGAGTGCGGAAAGTTGCTGCAAGTTCAAATTGCAGGCTTGCTGGATATCGGGGGAAGTCAGTTCCCGATTGCAGAGGAGGAGAGTGCTCATTTTCAGGTCCTTTTGAAAATGCAGGTATTTCTTGTGGCCGAGAAATACTAAAGGATCTGAAGGGGAATTACAGAATTATTAGAGGAATGGGCGTACCAGTTTTAGCTAACAAAAAACGCCTGAAAACAGGCGTTTTTTGCAAGGTGTAAGCTTGAGAACTCCAGCGCGGAGCACTTGTAAATTGGAGGTTACATCTTCCAGTTAAATCGCAGCCCAGCCGTGCGCGGCTGCCCCCACACACCGTATCCCCAGTCGGAACCCAGGGTGTTCTGGTAGGTGAAGTATTCCTCGTTGGCCAGGTTTCTGGCGAAGGCCTCGACGCTGTAGGTGTCCGTCGGCGAGTGCCAGGCGACCTTGGCGTTGGCGAGACCGTAGGCGCTCTGTTTGGAGTAGGGGTCGTTTTCCACCTGCAGGTAGTGGTCGTCCTGCCAGGCGTAATCCCCCTGGAACACCAGTTCACCATTGTCGCCCAGGCTCTGGTAGTAGCGCGCTACCAGGTTGTAGGTAAAGCCGGGGGCGGAGGGCAGTTCATTGCCATCCAGGGTGTAAGCGTCTCCCGCTACAAAAAACAGCTGCTCCGAATCAAATTCGGTATTGAGCCAGCCGGCGCCGGCGATGACTTCAAAGTTTTCGGTAATCGGCGCGGTCAGTTCTACTTCGGCACCGGTACCGGTTACGTCGCCGGCATTGGTGATCACACTGCCATCGGCCACGGTGAGAAATACCTGGGCCTGATAGTCATCCACTTTGTAGTGGAAGGCTGCCATATTCAGTCGGTAGACCTCTGCCAGGGTGGTTTTAAGGCCAAGTTCGAAGTTATCGATATTCTCTGCGCCCACCGGCTTGGTGGCCTCAGGGGAAGAGTTGTAACTGCCGGAGAAACCGCCGCTTTTAAAACCGGTGGAGTAGCTTGCGTAGGCCAGTGTTCCGGCACTGGGACGCCAGTCCAGACCGATACGGCCGGTGGTGGCGTTGTCGCTCAGGTCGCCGGTAGTATCGATTTCATCGTAAAAACTGGGTCCAGCATCCTGGGTAAAGTCGCGCTCCTCTTCCGTATAGCGCAGGCCGCTGACCAGGGTGAGGGTTTGCGAGAGATCGTATTCCAGCTGGCCAAACAGCGCCCAGGACTCACTATCCAGGGTCACGATTTCCCGATGCCATAGACCCAGCTCCGCCCAGTCTGCGGTGGTGGGAGCCTCGGTTACCAGGCCGCGGTCATCCTTGTAGTAGTAAAACCCGGTTACCCAGTTACTTTTTTCGGTGTTGCCGTTCAGGCGTATTTCCTGGGTGTATTGCTCTGCATCCACCCCGTACTGTTCATCGAAATAAACCACTGCGGTGCCGTCGCCGTCATCCTGCAGGAATTTATCCAGTTCTTCGTAGGCGGTGATTGAGGTCAGGGAGAAATTTTCGAAATCCCAGATAAGCGTCGCGGAAGAGCCAAAGGTATCGATCTCGGTGCCGAGGCCACCCTTCGCGCCGGATGCCACATATTCCGGACCATACCTGCCCCCCGAGGCTTCGATACCGGTCATATCAAATGATGCACTGGTGCAGCGCCCGGCTTGAATTGCGCCGATGGAACACTTGTTTGCGTCCCCGCTAGCTTCTTCCAGGTAGCCCATATGCGCAAAGCCCACGGATTGCTGGTCGGCACTGCTACCGTGCACGTTCAGGAGCAGGTTGGCATTGTCGGCAAGATCGAATTCCAGCTGGGTGCGATAACCGAAGCTGTCGGTATCATTGAGCTTTTCCCCGGTGACGGTGTTGGTCTGCCAGCCATCGTTTTGTGTGGTCTTGACGGCGATGCGTCCGCGAACGCTGTCGCTGATTGGTCCACTCATGGCACCCTCGAGAATACTCTCGGAATAGGTACCGATACTGGCGCTGGCACTGGCTTCAAATTCTTCGGTGGGCTTGCGCGAAACGTAGTGCACCAGGCCACCGGTGGTGTTACGGCCATACAGGGTACCTTGTGGGCCGCGCAGAACTTCCACCCGTTCCAGGTCGAACAGCTGAATCGCGGAGCCTGCGGGATTGCCGCGGTAGACGTCGTCCACGTAGATGGATACCGGGGATTCCCAGGAGTCGGAGAAATTCACGAGGCTGATACCGCGCAGGCTGACGGAAGGGCTGGACGCTTCGCCGAAGATGGCGAAGAAGTTCATATTTGGTACCTGCTGGGTAATATCCAGTCCTTCTTCAAAACCCATTTTATCGATCGCGTCCCCGGAAAATGCGCTGACGGCGACGGAGACGTCCTGCATGGACTGCTCGCGCTTTTGTGCCGTCACGGTGACTTCTTCCAGTACGGATTGCTGGGCGAGGGCGCTGTTGGCACCGAGGGTGCCTGCGAGCGCAATGGCACTGAACAGCAGTGTGCGGCCGGGCAGGGTGAGTCTGGGTGCTTGTGCGTCAGAATGGTGAAGCTTGCTGCGGTTTGGTGCAGTCATGTTTTCTCCTTGTGATCACGCGTGTTCCGTTGGTATCCGAGCTGGATTGCGCGATTGAATAGCGGGCGTCTTTGCCCGGGGTGCACGACGATGTTGCATCGTTGTGATTGAACTGGTGCTCTTGCAAAAGAGATCCAAGAAAAAAAGAGCGCCATAATGGCAAAGCTCTGAAATTAGCCTACCAAAAGTTGCAGTTTGACCGCAATTTTGTTGCTTGTGCGCGGCGGGAGGGACGAAAATCTAAGCGCAGTGTGGTGGCGGCAGAGTACTGGGTACCTGTTTTCAGAACCGCTGTAGATACATCCCTGTACGCTGCGTCGGCGACGTCCGTGTCGCCGACGCTTCTGAAAACAGGTACCCAGCACTCTGCCTTCGCATGTAGATTTTTACATTGGGAAGGTTTGCGTTACTTGGTCAAGCGAAGCATCAACTTCATCATTTTATCTGCGAGATTGCCGTAAGGCGGCATCAACAGTTTCAGCGGATCCAGCGGGCCCTGGTAGAAAACAGGACGCAGTTTGGAAAAGGTGATAAATCCTTCATAACCGTGGTAGTGACCCATACCACTCTCGCCCACACCGCCGAATGGAATATCGTGCTGTCCAACATGCAACACCGCGTTGTTCACACTGACACCGCCAGACATGACATGCTCGATGTAATAATTCTGCAGATCCTTGTCTTTGGTAAACGGGTAGATGGCCAGCGGACGGTCACCGCTGTTGATATAGGCGGCCACTTCTTCGCGGTTTTTGTAGGTCTTGATCGGCAATAGCGGGCCGAAGATTTCCCGCTGCATGACTTCCATGTCCTCGCTCACATTGATCAGTAGGTGGGCGGGAAATTTTTTCAGCGGGTCGTCGCGCTGGCCCTGACCGTCGGTGAGGTCGATGGCGGTAGCGCCCTTGTCGACCGCATCGTCCAGAGTCTGCCAGATTCGCTGGAACGAGCGCTCGTCAATGACCGAGGTGTAGTCCGGATTCTGGATATCCGGGTAGCGCTTTTTGAAGACTTTCCTGGCTTTTTCCACAAAGCCGTCGACCTTGTCCTCCGGTAGCAGCAGGTAATCCACCGTGGTACAGATCTGCCCGGCATTGAACAGCTTCCAGAACAGCACGCGTTCCACGGCCGTATCGGTATCGTAATCCGGGCCGACAATTGCCGGAGACTTGCCACCGAGTTCCAGGGTGACCGGTGTCAGGTTGGCCGCCGCCGCGGCCATGACTTTACGCCCGGTGGTGCCAGAGCCGGTAAAAATGAGGTGGTCGAATTTGAGCTTGGAAAACTCGATACCCACGCCACCAGTCTCTTCGAGAAATACCAGCTTGTCTGCGGGAAAATAGTCGCCACTGATGCGTTGTAGCAGCGCGGTGAGTTTGCGCGAGTTTTCCGACATCTTCACCATCGCGCGGTTGCCGGCGGCAAAGATGTTGATCAGAGGGCCGAAGGACAGATTGACCGGGAAATTCCACGGCACGATCACGCCCACCACGCCGAGCGGCTGCGGAATCACCTTATTGGACGAGGTGGGGAAGGCGGTGATGTCTATATGGCGGCGCTGGGGCTTCATCCACTTTTTGAGATTCTTGATGGTGCCCTTGATCCCGTCCAGTGCGGGGAAGATTTCCGCAAACAGGGTTTCGTGGTGAGAGCGGTTGCCGTAGTCGGCACTGACCGCCTGCACTATCTCGTCCTGGTGGTCGCGAATCATCTGCGCGAGGGATTTCAGGTCTCTGACCCGCTGCTGATAGTCCGGTGCAGGGTCGGCGAGGTAGGCCTGGCGCTGTTGTGCCAGCAGGTTTTCCAGGACGGCGGCCTGGGCGTTATCGCTGTTCAGTGTCTGGGTATTCATGATCGCTCCGCAGCGTGGTATCCGGGATCTAATGGTTGTTGTTCCCAGAATACGCAATTCCGACCCGCAAGAGTTGACCGATCGCGCAATTTACCACGCTGGCGATCGGTTCAGCCTGGGTGCTGGCGCAGCCAGGATCTGGGGCTGGCGCCCATGATGCGCTTGAAGGCGCGGGTGAGGGCGCTGAGCTGGCTGTAGCCCACCAGCTCGGCGATTTCCGTGAGGGACAGGTTGCCCTCGAGTAAGTAAGTACACACCTGCTCTACACGCGTGCGGTCCAGTAGTTGCTGGAAGCTGGTGCCTTGCTGGCGCAGCCGCGCCTGCAGAGTGCGCGGCGCCATATTCACGCTGTCGGCGACCTTCTCCAGGGTAACCGGGCCGCGCGGTAAAAGATTGGTGATGGTCCACAGGAGTTGCTCCTGAAACCCGTCCAGCTGCTTTTTTTTCAGGAAACTGTCGATCAGACCGCGCATTTCCGGGTTGGCGCCCGCCACGGGGCGCTCCAGCAGGGATGCAGCGAAGGCAATGCCATTGGACGCACAATCAAAGTAAACCGGGCACTGGAACAGATCCCGATAGGGAATGAGGCCGCCCGGCGCAGTTGGCGCTGGACCGCTCAGGTAAACGGCGCTCAGCGGCACGGGCTCGGCGAGCAAAAAACGGATCATGTTGACGCCGCCGGCCACCAGATTGTCGCTGTGCTGGCGCGAGTGTGCGGAAGGCCCGTCGAAATTGTAGCGGGAGTACAACTGGGCTGTGTCGCCTTCCACTTCAAACCAGACTTCGAGGCCCTGTGCGGTCTGGCCGATGGAGGAGGTGATGGTCTCCAGCGCATCGCGCAGTGTCGCGCACTGTTGCAGTAGTACCCCTACGGTGCCAAATGCGGAAATATTCTGCTGCTGCGCCAGCTTTAGCCCGAAGTGCGCGCAGCCACTAAGACGTGCGCCCAGCTCGAGCAGTTCGACCTTGGTTTCCATGGGAATCATCAGGTCGGGCCTGTCGAGATAGTCCGCAGGCAGGGACAGCCGCTGTAGCAGTTCCGCGACGTTGACGCCGAAGCTGCCAAGCAGGCTTTTGTAGCCGGTGAGCGCGCTGGCGCGGACCATGGGGAGCAAGGGGGTTCCTCTCGGTTAGCCGGGAGCCACCATGATACCGAACCCGTCGCCCGTTGGCGTCACCGGCAACTTATTTCTCGTTCACTGCATGCTCCATTGCGGCCTCCTGCTGGCTGAGTTCGGCCAGGGCCAGCAGCAGCGGTGAAACCCGTGATTCGCTGATCTCCCGGGTAATCTCTGCCAGTTGCCGCTGTAGCGGATTCTCCTCGTTCTCCACCGGGAACGGTTCCGCATTGTCGGGCGACGACTGGAAGATGGGTGGCAGTGACTCTTCCGCAGCGGTGATCTCGTAATAAGCCACCGGCAACCTGGGGCTCGCTGCGGGGCGCTCGAACTCCCCGAAACGGGTGTTGGCCCGGTAATTTCCGAAATCCTTGTCCAGGGCCAGAGGGCTGGATTTTTCCTGTTCAGGCTCGAAGCTGACCGAGATACTCATGTCGTTGTAGAAAACCCACGCCCAGCCGTTGGGGTAATACTCCCCGCCTACGGGACCGAACACCGGGTCAAAGTAGAGCCCGGCGTGACTGCCCTGCAGGTTGGCTTCAATATCCGCGTGCGCCAGAGTGATCAGGCGGCCGTGCAGTTGCAAGAATTCCCGGTCCCAGGTCACGGTGGGATAGGGATACATATCGGAGCGGAGCAGGGTAAGGAAGTCGACATTGACGTTGTTTTCGATTTCCGTCTCGTCGCTGTCGGTATTGTCCTCAAGATTCTGGTCCTTGCCGTTGTTGCCGTCATCGGTAATCACCGCGGTGTTGTCGACCTGCTGTACCGTGGCATCCAGGGGGTAATCCACAATGACGGCAAAGGTAATACTGCCCTCCTCTCCGGGGGCCAGGGTGCCCACATCGAAGGTGAAGGTGTCGCCGTTCTGTACCCAGCCGGGTGTGGAGTTGGCAGCGTCGAAACTGGTGTTCGCTGGCAGGGTTTCGGTAATTACGACACCGCTTGCACTAGCGGTACCGCGATTGCCGTAATCCAGGGTGTAGACCAGGGTTTCGGAAGGTTTCGGTACCGCATCGTTGTCATCCTTGTCGATATACAGATCCACGAATTCAATTTCGAGGATTTCATCGTCGCGGTTGTTTTCCGGTGTTGGGTCTTCGCCGTTACTACCATCGTCGTCGACCACCACCATATTGGTTTGCGGGCCGACATTGGCGGGCACGTCCTCGACCACCACGGCTGCAACACTCAGGGTGACGCTGTCACCGGCTGCCAGATTGCCGATGTTCCAGGTCACGGTGCCGGCGTCGAGATCAATGATACCGCCATCACTGGCGACAAAATTTGTAAACAGGCTGGTGTCGGGCAGGGTGTCGGTAACCACTACGCCGGTGCCATCCTGATTGCCCTGGTTACTGACTTCGATGGTCCACTCAACGGCGTCGCCCGGATTGGTGGGGTCTTCGAAGTTCTCGACTTTGTCGATCACATAGTCCGGTTGGGCATCTGTTGGGGTGACTTCATCGTCGGTATTGTCTTCCAGATTCTGGTCCGGCCCCGTATTACCATCGTCCTCGATAGTGGCGGTATTATTGAGCTCCTCCACGCCGGCTGGAATGGGGTCGTCGATGATCACCGCAAAATCCACACTGCCATTTTCGCCAGCGGCGAGCTCGCCGAGCGCCAGGGTCAGCGTATCGCCATCCAGTACCCAGCGCGGGTCGGAATTGGCCGCATCGAAGCTGGCGTACTCCGGCAGCGTTTCGGTGATCACCACGCCACTGGCATCGGCGGTGCCGTTGTTGGCGTAATTCAGTGTGTAAACCAGGGTATCGCCGGGCTCGACGGTAATGCCGCCGTCGTCCTTGTCGATGGCAAGATCTACATAGGTGATATCCAGGTCTTCGCTATCGGTATTGTTTTCCGGCGTCGGGTCTTCGCCGTTGTTGCCGTCATCGGTCACTTCCACCGAGTTGGTCTGGGTGGGAATGTTTGTGGGCACGGATTCCGCAACCACTGCGGTGAGTGTCAGGGTGATGGTGTCACCGGCCGCGAGGTCGCCAATATTCCAGGTGACGGTACCCGCGTTGAGATCGATCACGCCGCCGTCGCTGGCGGTGAAGTTACTGAACAGGCTGGTGTCCGGCAGGGAATCGGTGACGACAACGCCGGTGCCGTCCTGGTTGCCCGCATTGCTGACCTCAATGGTCCACTCGATGGTGTCACCGGGGTTGGCCGGATCATCGAAATTCTCGATCTTGTCGATCACATAGTCCGGTCGACCGTCGATAGGAGTAACCTCGTCGTCTTCATTGTCTACGAGGTTCTGGTCGGGGCCGGTATTGCCATCGTCTTCGATGGTGGTGGTGTTACTGGTCTCCTCGACGCCGGTGGGAATCGGTTCATCAATGATTACCGCAAATTCCACACTGCCGGTTTCTCCCGCGGCGAGGGTGTTGAGCTCGAGCGTGAAAGTGCCATCCCCCTGATCCACCCAGCGCGGGTCGGAATTGGCCGCGTCGAAACTGGCGTATTCCGGCAAGGATTCGGTGATCACCACACCGCTGGCATCGGCGGTCCCGTTGTTGGCGTAATTCAGGGTGTACACCAGGGTATCACCGGGCTCGACGGTAATACCGCCGTCGTCCTTGTCGATAGCGAGATCCACGTAGGTGATATCCAGGTCTTCGCTGTCGATATTGTTGTCCGGAGTCGGGTCCTCTCCATTGTTGCCGTCATCGGTCACTTCCACCGAGTTGGTCTGAGTGGGAATGTTTGTGGGCACGGATTCATTGACGATGGCGCTGAGTGTCAGCGTCACACTTTCGCCCGCGGCGAGATCGCCAATATTCCAGGTGACCGTGCCCGCATCGAGATCGATCACACCACCGTCGCTGGCGGTGAAGGAGTTAAACAGGCTGGTATCCGGTAGGGTATCGGTAACCACCACACCGGTGCCATCCTGGTTGCCTTCATTGCTGACCTCGATGGTCCACTCGATAGTGTCACCGGGATTCGCTGGATCATCGAAGTTCTCGATTTTATCGATCACGTAGTCCGGCTGGGCGATAACCGGTGTAGTGTCATCATCGGTGTTGTTACTCAGGTTCTGGTCCGGGCCGCGTCCGTCCGCGTAGGAAATTTCGGTTTCATTTAAAATCTCTTCGACGCCTGCCGGTAGTGGATCGTCCACGATCACCGTGTAAGTAACACTGCCGCTCTCGCCGTCGGCCAGGGTGCCCAGATCCAGGGTAATGGTTCCGTCCGGTTGCTCGACCCAGCGGGGATCTGAATTGGCCGCATCGAAGGTCGTGTTGTCCGGAAGCGTCTCGGTAATCAGTACATCTTCGGCCGGAGCCGAGCCGATATTGGCGTAGTCCAGGGTATAGGTAACCGAACCGCCGGGTGTGGTTGTGATACCGCCGTCATCCTTGGCGATCGCCAGATCCACTTCGGTGATATCAAACGGCTCTTCATCGATATTGTTTTCCGGGGTCGGGTCTTCGCCATTGGCGCCGTCATCGGTTACCGATACGGAATTCACCTGCTGGGGCAACAGGAACGGCGGTACGTTTTCATTGACGGTGGTGGTGAGCGTGAGGGTAATGGAATCCCCTGCGGCCAGATCGCCGATATTCCAGGTCACGGTGCCGGCATCGAGATCCACGATACCGCCGTCACTGGCGATAAAGCCGGCGTCAAAGAAGTCGCCGGTGGGCAGGGTGTCGGTGACCACCACACCGGTACCATCCTGATTGCCCTCGTTGGACACGACGATATCCCAGCTGATGGTTTCTCCGGGAAACGCGGGATCATCAAAATTTTCGATCTTGTCGATCACGTAATCCGGACGCCCATCAATGGGGGTGACCTCGTCATCATCATTATTTTCGAGGTTCTGGTCGGGGCCGGTATTGCCGTCGTCTTCGATGCTGGTGGTGTTGCTGGTTTCCTCCACCCCGGAAGGAATGGGATCGTCGATGATCACGGCGAAGTCCACACTGCCGGTTTCACCGGCTGCTACATCGCCCAGTTCCAGGGTCAGCGTATCGCCATTCTGTACCCAGCGCGGATCGGAATTGGCCGCATCGAACGTGGCGTACTCCGGCAGGGATTCGGTGATTACGACCCCACTGGCATCGGCGGTACCGTTGTTGGCGTAATCCAGGGTGTACACCACGGTGTCACCGGGCTCCGCGGTGATACCGCCATCGTCCTTGTCGATGGCCAGGTCCACATAGGTGATATCCAGATCTTCGCTATCGATATTGTTGTCCGGTGTCGGGTCTGCGCCGTTGGCTCCATCATCGGTGACTTCTACCGAGTTGGTCTGGGTGGGGATATTGGTGGGCACGGATTCATTGACCACGGCACTCAGGGTCAGTGTGACACTGTCGCCCACCGCGAGGTCGCCGATATCCCAAGTGACGGTACCCGCGTCGAGATCGATCACGCCACCATTACTGGCAGTGAAGGAATTAAACAGGCTGGTATCCGGCAATGTGTCGGTGACGATCACACCGGTACCATCCTGGTTCCCTTCATTGGTGACTTCGATGGTCCACTCGATAGGATCCCCCGGGTTGGCCGGGTCATCGAAGTTTTCGATCTTGTCGATGACATAATCCGGCGCGGCGATCAGCGGGGTGACATCCACGTCGGTATTGTCCTCCGGCGTGGGATCGGTACCGTTGCTTTCGTCGCCGTCGATGGAAACGGTGTTATTGGTTTCTTCCACACCGGAGGGCAGCGGGCTGATGACGGTGACGACCAGGGTTACCGACCCGGTTTCACCTGCGGCCAGGTCACCCACGTCAAACGTCAATGTGTCGCCATCGAGTGTCCAGCCGGGGTTGTCTGCGGGGTCGAAGGTGACGTATTCCGGCAGGCTTTCCGTAATGACCACGCCCGTCGCATCAACGTTGCCATTGTTGCCGTAATTGATGGTGTAGGTGATGTCATCGCCGGGCTCGGCGGAAATACCGCCGTCGTCCTTGTCCACAAACAGGTCCACCGCGCCGATCTCGGCGGTGACCTCATCGCTGTCGTCGTATTCCCGCTCAATGGCACTGTCGTCACCACCTTCGGGGGTATCGAGACTGGTGTATTCAATATCTGCCACGTTGGTGGTTGTCTCGCCCAGAGCATCCGGGTCCGTGGTTACCCGGGCATCCACGGTGATGGTGATAACCGTGGAGGGATCGATTTCGCTGATCTCCAGCAGCAGCAGGTTGGCGGTGGAGCTGTCCACGATGATGGGCGAGCCGCCGCTCACATCAATTTGAATATTTTCAACGCCGGAGAGATACACCGGCAGCGCATCCTGCAGGGTGACGTTGTAGGCATTGGCACCACTGGCCGGGTCCAGCTGCACGGTAATCTGGTAGGTGGCAATTCCACCGAGGGTAAGGGGCTCGGGGCTGAGCAGTTCCTTGTCGACATTCAGCAGGGGTTCCACCACGTCCACCGAGGCATCGTCACTGATATCGGTGTCCGGCGTGTCATCGCCGTCGGTATCGAAACTCAGGGTCGCATCGTTGGTCAGCGTGGTGCCGTCCACATTGGCGGGGATATCGGTCACCCGCAGGCGATAGGTAATGGTGACGGTTTCCGCGGTGGCATTATCGGTATCCGTATTGAGCAGGGTACCGAAATCAAAACCGATGGTGTTGTTGCCGGGATCGTCGATCACGGTGATGTCGTCCTGGTTGACCAGGATGGCATCCGGGTTGTTGGTGGTTACATCAATGAGATCGACAAATTCGAAACCCGGGCCGTAGACATCCGTAATCTGTCCGGTGAGCGATGCTTCCGGCAAGGTCACGGTAATGGAGAAGGTAACGATTTCACCGATGGTTGCCTCGGTATCGTCATTCAGGTCGTCGTTCTGGGAGGTCGATACCAGCGTCTTTTCGATTGCCGGTGAATTGACCGTGATCACCACATTGTCACTGGTGGCATAGTCGTCGAGGGCGCCGCCCTCTCCGTCATCGCCCGTGCGCTCGTTTGCGTCATCGCCATCGAGGCTCGACCAGTCAACTTCGGCAATATTCTCGATGGTGCTGCCGGCAATGGTATTGGCCAGAGTGCCGGAGACGGTGATGGTAACGACGCTGCCGGGGATCAAATCCAGTTCCGCCTGAGGATCCAGCACCAGTTCTCCACCGACAATGGTAAAGAACCCGGATACATCCGTGTTATTGCCACCGGATTCCAGTGACGCGGTAAAACTGATGTCCGTCAGTTCCGAAGGCAGTGGGTCGCTGAAGCTGATGTCGTAGGCAGTGGTGCTGCTGCCGTCGTCCGGGTTGCTGATGGAAATGACATAGCTGACCTGATCGCCGTTGTCGCCGATGCCGACGCTCGCCGACTTACCGATAACCAGTTGCGGTTCGATCACATTGACGGTGGTGGACGCTTCGGAGGTGCCATTGTCGGTAATGAACTGGACGTTATTGCTCAGCGTTACACCGGCCTGGTTGGAATCCACATTGGCGACGCGGACGGTATACACGATCGTGATCAGATCGGGAATATTGTCTGCGCCATTATTGGCAATTGTTGCGGAGCCAAAGTCTAGGCTGGTGGAGCCATCCGGGTTGACGGTGATTTCTGGATCACCGTAGCCACCGAGCACAATCTGCAGGTCGTCGGCGATGATGATGCCATCAAAGCTGACGAACTCCATCCCAGGCGGCAGTGTATCCAGGATCTGCGCACTGAGTACCACGCCCTCGGGTACAACGAAGGCCGCCTGATAAGTGATTTCTTCTCCAATTACCGCTTCAGTGCGGCTATTGAACTCATCCTCGATGGAGCTGCTCACAATACGCTTGCCGGATTCTACAGTGGCGATAGTGAACTGGGCACTGCCATCGGTTTCGTAGTCGTTCAGTGCACCGCCGGCGCCGTCCTCGCCAGTACGCTCGTTGTCATCGTCGCCATCAATGCTCTCCCAGTCCACTGTGCCGGTATTGGTCACTTCCGTACCGAGGATTGGGTTATCGATTACGTTGGCATCGATTACCAGTGTCAGCGTATCACCGAGCAGTAAATCAAAGCTGGCATCCGGGGCCATCTCGATGGTATTGCCGTTAACTACGAACAGGCTGGAGACATCGGTGTCCATGCCGTTGACGGTGAGGGTAGCACTGGCGAGCGATACATTGGTGAGTTGTAGCGGCAGTGTATCGGTAAATGTCGCATCGAAGGCGTCGGTATCGGAGAAGCCAGTATGGGAAATTACGATGGTGTACTGCACCGGGGCACCGGCATCGATGATCAGGGCACCACTGCTGATGGACTTGTCCACCTGCAAATCTGGCTCAATTACCGCAACGTTTTCCGCTGAGTCATTGTCATTGACCGTCGGATTTTCTACGCCATCGTCCGTGCTGTCCCAGGAGAACTGTGCGTTGTTATTGCGTTGCACGCTGCTCTGGTTGGACTCCACATTTTCTACCAGCACGTCATAGGTAATGGTGATGGTTTCAGGAACCGTATTGTCGCGGTTGGTATTGGTGATATCTCCCAGGGTAAATATGACATCCTGGCCATTCTGTGTGACCTGGATAGTGTCCGTGGTGAGCGGTGCGGTGGACGTGATATCGCCGGAGGAGAGGGTTACATCGGTGACACCAATAAAAGAGAGCCCCGGATCCAGCTGATCGGTGATGCTGGCCAGCGGTGTGACGCCTTCTGCCACGGTCAGGGTCAGGGTATAGCTGATCACCTCGCCGATCACCGCCTCTGCATCGCCGTTATTGGGGGTGACGATACTGGTCGAGTTCAGGGTTTTATCTACCGTGTTTTCCTGGATTATGACCGTGGCATCGTCCTGCCAATTGATGTTGGTGTTGCCCTCGGTGTAGTCATTACCCTCGTCGACCCCGCCATAGCCTTCCAGCTGCGCTGTGTTTTCAATAATTTCACCCGCCTGTACATCGTCCGAAGCGACCAGGTCATAAGTGATAACGATAATGTTACTGCCATCGGTGGTGGGGCCCGTATCGGGATCGCGCCCTTCATTCAGCGCGCCTTCATCCGATGAGGGATCGACCAGGGTGATACCGGAACCGAACAGATCTTCTTCATTGACCGTGAAATCAATCTGCGTGCCGTCACCGGTATAGATCTGCAAGTTGAGCCCGTCCGGTGGGATTTCAAAACCGTCCGGCAGGATATCGCTGATCACCAGATCGAAAGCGTCGGAACCGCCGGTATTTTCCAGCACAATGGCAAAGCGCACGGTATCGCCGGCGTCAATGTCACTGAGATTGGAATCGATCGGGGTGCTGTCCAGATTGTCACTGGTGATATCTCCGGTCCAGGGTGCGCTGCCGCTGTCTGCGGTACCCGCCGGGTCGAAGGTCACAGGGCCAGGAGGAGCCGGGTCAAATACACCGTCGCCATCACCGGTGGAGATTACCCCCTTGGTGAGATTTACCTCAGGCGAAACCACTTCAATCTGGATGCCACCGGGGGGGAGCGTTACGGTTTCGTCCGTACCATTCACCGAGACTTGCGCCACATTGGTCAGGAACAGCCCATCGGTAAACGGCTCGTCCTGGACCTGTACCGTAAACAGTAACTGTACATGACCGCCAACGGAGGAGATTTGCTCCACGGGATCCAATGTCCAGGAGATGGAGTTGTTTGCGGAGTCGGCACTGGTGGTGACGTTGGCCCCATCGAGATAGCCATCGGGCCAGTTCGAAAAATCGGTAGCCGGACCGAAGCCCCATTCGTTCACACCGGGTATCAGCGTGCCTTGTGAGGTATCGGTGAATGTGGGAGCGATAGCATCGAACACCGGTTGCGGCAGATAGTCGGTTATCACCACGCCATCGCTATCCAGGGTGGCGAGATCGATATCGATGGCAAACGTCACCGTTTCGCCGACGCTGATATCGGTCAAGTCATCAGGGTTTGTACTGCCATCAATCGCATAGACGCTTTTGCTGGATTCTGCCCCCTCTATCTGTACGCTTTCATTGCCGCTATTAGTGACCTCTTCACCATTGGCGGATTCGGCCGTGCCGCTGATCGTGGCCTGGTTATTGATGACATCGAAGACCTGGACCGGATCTCCGGTTTCAAGGTAGGTTTCGCGAATGGTGGCCTCGTAGGTGATGGTGACCGTGGTGGTGCCATCCACAGCGGTATCTTCAAACAGGTCGCCGTTCAGTACGCCGTTGGGGCTGATCAGGCGATCAATGAGTTCCTGTGACAAATCGAGGCTGACATCCGTGCTGCCGTCGCCGGCGTTCTCCACCACGGATACATTGGCGAGATCGAATGCATCCGGGCCGAAAGTATTGCCATTGGTAAATATTTCAAATGAAAAGGAGTCCGGATCTATCTGCAGGCCGTCCTCGATGCTGTCATTCAGCACCACGTTCGCCAGCTGCATGTAATCCGAAATCTCCAGTGTCAGGGTGTACTCAATGCGATCGCCCGGCGTGAATCCCTCTGCACCGGTATCGTCGATAAGTGCCACGTCTTTCTGAAGCGCAGTCGCTACTGCGGTTATCACCGCATCGTCGCTGTCACTGATTGCCTGGTCCTGATAGTCCCCGGTCACCGATACCGTATTGCGTACCGCGTCATTGGCGCCATCGTTGATTACGATCGGATCGCCATTGGCATCGAAGTCCGGCACATACCCGGTATAGGTAATGACAATGTCGTTACTGGCCAGCGTACCCTCGATCGGATCGTTGAATTCGATGATCAGTTGCGCATCGTTATTGGCGCCTTCCGGCGGTTCGGTAATCGTGACATCGAGCGGCTCGCCATTGGAGTCGGTTACCGTGACATTGCCGGGCACATAGTAAAAATTGTTCGGGACGTCTTCGGTCACCACCAGGTTTTCAATCGTGGAAAGGTTGGCAATGTCGACGTTGACCCGCCAGGTCACCGGTTCGCTGGGGCCGGTGACGGTTTCACCATCGTCACCGATGGAGTTGTTATCGCCGTCGCCATCCTGTGCGACTTTATCCACCTCGATCACGGTCGGTGTGACCGTGGTCTCGATGGGATTGGAAATAATGGGCGGATCGGTATCCGGGTTATTCAGCGGGTCGTTACCGTAGGCAAAACCGGGGCGCACCCAGATCGGAATCGGTACCCCGACCAGCGCGCCTTCGGCTTCATCCAGTAGCACCGATACATCGAAATCGAAGGATGGTTGGTCCGGCGAGAAAGAACCGAAAGGCAACTGGATCGCATACCAGGTCGCGCCCTCTTCCCCGGGCGGCAGGGGAATAGCGCCGGTCTGGTTAAAGTCGAAGGGGTGGTACTCCACCGGGTTACCGCCGCTGTCTAACCACTGACCGTCCTCATAGGTGTAGGTCTCGACAATGGCACCGTTCAAACCACTGACGCTCTCGATGGTCATGCCCGGACCGGCGACAATATCCACGAATGGACCGTAGCCGGTGGTATCGCCATCGTTCTCGAAGGAGAATCCGATATCGGTCGATTCATTGATGAAATCTTCACTCGGCGCATCGACCGAAGTGGTGGGTGTGGCCACCATCAGTCCTTCCCAGGTGCCCTGCAATAGTTGCGAAAAAACGATATCGGTTTCAATTTCCCCGCTGTTTTTTTCCAGATCCCAGTCGCCGCCACGTAGAGCGTTGCCGGTGGGATCGTCGGAAGCGGCTACATCCGCGCCCGTCAATGCGGCGACCTGGTCGATAAATTTATCGCCGGTCAGGCTATAGCCGGTGTTGCAGCCATACAGGAGTATGTCTGCGTTTTCGCTCAGAGCGGTCGACCATGCCTGTAATTGTGCGCTGTGATTATCGCCATCGGGTCCGCTCAGGGTTTCAAGGGAAAGCGCATCGCCGCCGATATCGATACCGCCGGCACCGCCGTGGGAAATCAGGTGTATGGCATCGAAGGTCGCGCCGGTTTCACTGCTTACTTTCTGTAGCAGGTCGGTTACCGTTTGCAGGCTGTCGTCAGCATCTACGGTAAGCAGGGTGATATGGCGTGCACCGATGGTGATCTCGGTGCTGTCCGGATGCTCGGTAACCGAATCCGCCTGCTGAATCAGGTCGTCGATCAATGCCTGCGAATCACTGAGTTGCAGGTCGATGACAACCAGTTCCTGGCGCGAAGTATTGTTGCTGTCATTTCCCAGCGTGGAATTTTCGCCGAGATTTTTATCTCCGCTGGCGGCCTTGGGAGCACTGTCGGAATCCAGGGCCCCATCGCCACCGGAATCACCCGTGTCCTGACTTACGTCTGCTGCCACCGAGGCATCCAGCAACACGCGCTTTTCCAAAGCGCGGTGTCGGCTGGTAAGTTGACGACCCTGCAGGTTGATGGCCTGGGCCAGGGATGATCTGGAAAACTCGTTGAGCTCCATGGGATACCTCGTTCCTTGTGGCGTTCTGGGCGGCTTTCCTGGCCGCACCGAAATAATGGGGCAACAGCGCGGTCAGACGCCGCTCTCGCGGATCACTACACCAGCGACCCGGTCGGTAAATAATTTCAACAGGCTGATGGGTTCGCCCAGTAGCACCAGATGGCCGGTGCGTTGTGCTGTTGTGGGCGCAGTACTGTCGCCGCCGTGTCCATCGAGGGTAAAGTCGATCAGGTGCAGCGCCTCGGCGCTACGCTCGTGATCGTCGGGCAATGTTTGCAGTGGCCCCCCGTAGTCGGATGTCAGGGATGGGTCCTGAATTCTGCGCGAGGCGATCTGTTCCACCATCTGCACGGTAGCAGTGACCGGTTGCCAGCTGCCCTGTAAAAACAATCGCCCGCGCAGCGGTTCACCGTCACTCTGGGCAAGCCGCAAGAATTGCTGTGACTTTCCGTACGCGCGCCCACGCAGGGTGGTGGTGTCGGCGATGGCAATAAACTGCTGATTAGTGTCCAGATACTGGCCGGTATGGAGACCGGGTAGTACCCAGTCCACGGTGCCGGAAACCTTGGCGATAATTTCCAGTTGTTGTTTCTCGGCCTGCAGTGCCTTCAGCTGTTGTTGCTTGCTGAGCAGGTCCTGAAGGTACACGCCGTCCAGCGCATCCAGGCTTTCTGCAAAACCGTCGCTGTTCTGACGCCGCTGCAATAACTTCAGCTCTTCTCTGGTGCGGGCGATACGGTAATCCAGTTGCGAGTCCTGTAGCCGTGCGATCACATCACCGGCAAGCACTTTACTGCCCGGGTGCAGATCGAGGGTTTGCAGTACCCCGCCCGCAGGCGCCATCACTTTCTGGCTTTCCGCAAAGAAAGTGCTGGCGGGGAGCTGTACCGGCCAGGGCAGGGGGATCAGTAACAAAGCCCCGAAAAACGTAAACCCGGCGAGAAACTTTCGATTGAGCAGGCTCAGGAGTTCCCCGGCCTGCTGTAAGGGGGATGCTTTCTCCTGTCCGGCGCCTTGCTGCGTTGCTTGCCCGGATGAAGGGGGTTGGTCGGTTGGTGAAATTTTTCCGTTCATGGCTTGTTGCGCATGTTGCTCTTTCAGGAAATTGATAAACGCGCGGATCTCACGCAGGGTGGGAATGATCAGCAACAGGCCGACACACAGTACCAGGATCAGTACCCCCGCGGCCTTGAACAGCAACTGGTAGGCGCCATAGCTGATCACTGCGAAAACAGAAATTCGGTACAGCAGGCTGGCCGCGCCGAACAGCAGCAGAAGTTTCTGGCGGCGGCTGGTGGCTGGTGTCGCTTGACGCAGTAGCTGTGCCCAGCACCAGTGTCGCAAGGTGGTGGTGGCGGTCTGTTGCAGGTTTTTTTCCCCGGTGAAGTCGCTTAACAGGTAGTAACCGTCAAACTTCATCAACGGGTTTGCATTGATCAGCAGGGTGGTCACCAGAGACGCAGTGAACAGGTAGAACGCCAGTGATCTCACCGGTCCATCGTCCAGCAGGCACCAGGCCAGTGCTGCCACCACACCAAGTGTCGCTTCGAACAATACGCCCGCTGCAGAAATATGCAGCCGCGCGCGGCGGGACAATCGCCAGGCGTCAGTAATTTCACTGAACATGATCGGTAGCAATGCGATCAGACCGACCCCCACGCTATTTGCCCGGATACTATAAATACGGGCAACGCTCGCGTGCCCGAGTTCGTGAAACAGACTGAGCAACAGGTAGCAGGCAAAGAAAATGGCTGCGCCGGCGGCGTTCCAGGAGGCGTTGAAGTAGGCGAGGAATTCGGACCAGTGCTGACCGATAGACAGAGCGCTGAGGGCAGCCGCCAGTGCCAGTAGTACGTAAAAGCCTTTATGTGCTGTGGCGCGTGCCAGCGGCAGCAGCAGTCGGCTGCTCAGCTCGGGAGTGAACAGTGGCCTGCGCCAGAATAGCGCCTGCTGCAGATTCTGCAGGCGCTTTTGTTGCGGGCTGACGCCTGCCAGTTTCTGTTCGATTAAATCACTGCTGCATTGCAGCAATTCGTTTTCCTTGGCAAAGCGCACCACGGCTTCCACATCCTGTGGATTGACCGCGCAACCCTGCTCACGGGCGACACAATCGGCGATAGCCTGGGCGTTGCCGCGATGCCAGTGATGCAATACCAGTAACTCCAGTTCACCCAGCTCGAGATACTGGCCCCGCAACGGGTCATACAGCATCCAGCTGGTGGCACCCTCATCCACCCCTTCGCCTTCCTTTACCGGGTGAAACTGGAGATCCGTGCGCAGTGGTGGCAGCGAACACTGCTCAGCACCTGGGCTGTCGCTGCCTGGGTGTGCAGTGGGGCTGGCGGAACACGATGTTTGCACGGTTACCTCTCTACCTCTTGTTGTGCATCGCGCGCGGCTAGATCGCTATCCAGCGGCGGGCACTGGCCAGGGGACGACGCAACAGGTAGTACACCAGAGGAACCCGCGTACCATAGACCCGCGCGTGACCGCGGGTATTGATGCGAATTTGCGCCTGGTCCTTTTGAATGGCTGCCAGAAGCCGGTAGCTGGCGGGCAGGTTTTCACCCTCCGCGGTGAGCAGGCTGTGGTAGCGCAGCTGCCCCTCAATGGGAGAGAGCGGATCGGATTCCGCATAAAAAACGGTATGGGCATTTTCCGGGAGGCTGATTGAATCGGAAGTGGGAAGATCAATCTGAATCTGCCGCGACTGTGGCTGCACGATCTCCATCACCTTTTCCCCGGCGCGAATCCGGCGCCCGATCCATTCGGAGGGATCCGTATAGATGGCAACACCGGTTGCCGGCGCCTTGACCCGGGTTTTTTCCAGCAGGGATTGCTGGTAGTCGAGGTCCAGGTTGCGAATGGAAAGATCGGTCTCTGCCTGCGCCAGTTTGTGGCCGGCGGATGCCTGCTGGAAATTGTACTGACGCGTCATGCGCAAGCGCTCCTGATACAGCGCGATTTCCTGCTGCACGCGATCGATCTCCGCGGTAACTTCCGCATCTTCCAGAGTGAACAGCTGTTGTCCATTCTCTACTTGTGCATTGGGGGGAATATTGATCTCACGAATTACCCCATCGGTGCGCGCGGATACGATACGCGGTTCAATCGCGGTCAGGGTTGCCGGGGCAAGTACGCTCTGGCGCACTGGTATCAGACAGATGGCGCTAATGACCGCAAAGACAATCAGTGGCCGTCGCGCAATCAGCCGTCGCACGGAAAAAGTACGCGCGCCGCGCAGCGCGAGTAGCGCCTGCTGAATGTAAGCGGCAAGCTCGCACAAAACTTCTATTTCCTGCTCTGCCAGCGGTTTGCCGCGCAGCAAAGCCAGGCAGCCTTCCTCCCCGTTTTTGCCGATGGGCATGATGATCAGATGCTGCGCAGCGGCGGACCGGGATTGGGTATCTTCAATGGGCACCTGTAACGGTCTTTTTTGCTGCGCTTCAGAGAAATGCTTGCGCACCTGTTGGCGCCAATAGACCGCGGTGCTACTGGTGGCATCGATGGTGGAAACGTTGGAGGCGGCGATCAGTTTCAGACTTTGGCCGGCAAAAAACAGGCAGCTATCGAAATGCAGCAGTTGCTGGCTGTCACTACAGGCAATACGTGCGACCTGCTGCGGACTGCTCGCACCGCGCAACTTTTTGCCGAGTGCGAGAAAGCGGTTCAGCTTTTCCAGAAGCCGCGCATCCATCTCAGTTGATACCCCGGGTGTCAGTAGGGGATGTGGAAGCGCGCTCGGCGAGCAGGTCCTTGGTATCGGATTGCAATGAGAAATGCGCTTCGCCACTCATACCGGAAATCAGTAGCAGGGCGGAGGGCTCCCCGGCGGATTGGTTTTTGATATGGCCGATCACCCGCACGGTGCGGGTCACCGGGTCGACCACGGGTACAATACGCTGCAGGGTAGCGGTGTATTTCAGACCGGTCTCGTTGATGGTGACGGTAAATGTTTTGCCGACGGAGATTTTCTCCAGCCACCCGGACGGGATAATGGCCTCGACTTCGAGCCCACGATTGTCAACCAGTTCCAGCAATGGCGCGCCCACGTCCACCCGCTGATGGGGTTCCACACTGCGGCTGACCACAAAGCCGTCAAACGGTGCGCGGACATCGCAATAGCCGTTGCGGTGTTTCAGGATTTTTGCATTTGCCGTGGCCTCCGCCAGCTGGGCCTCGCTCTGCACCATTTCCAGTTCACTGATATTGCCGCCGAGTTGGCGCAGGGAGATGTTCGCATCCAGTTGTCGGCGCGCGAGAACACGCTGGGATTCGGCGCCCTCCAGTTCCGCTTTCAGCTCGGTACAGTCGAAGCGTGCGAGCAGGTCGCCTTTTGCAAAACGATCGCCCGCCCGCACATGCACCTGGGTCAGCCTCGCGGCCAGCTCGCTGGAGAGTTGTACGCGGCTGAGTGCATTCAGTTTGGCGGGTGCGCTGTCATCACTGCCGGCGGGGCTTGCCAGTGCTGCGCTGCAAAATGGGAGCAATGCGAGCAGCAGCGCTGCAAGTCTGCGGGGAAGTCGAATATGCATGACGGATACCACGAGTACATCTACCACTGAGTTTGTCTATCGCCAAAAAATGACACGCGCTGCGATCACCAGTGTGCAGCGGCGGGGCCTTCTTCTCGCACCACATCTTCGCGCGCTTCCAGTCCCTCCGGGTTGTAACCACCGGAGGACAGCAGTTCCATGCTGGCACTCTGGGAGCGCAGGTCGGCAACCTGCTGTTCGATCACTTCCAGGGGCTGGCGATAGTCGATATAGAATTCCGGCTGAAAGCCCACCGCGTTGCTCAGCCGGCTGTTGGCACTGCGCCAGTCTGCATAACTCACGTCGCGCTGTACGCTGGAGACCAGGGCCTGGGTGGCGGCGTGAATACTTTCCAGTTCCGTGCCCTGGCTGGATTGCCAGCGCGCGTGTGATTGGCTGGCCATGGCGCGGTCAACTTCTGCCAGTTCCTCTGCATAGCCGTGGTTCAGTTGCGCGCGTTTGAGATGGCTGTATGCGAGGTCTACTTGCACGAGGATGGCAACGGTCAGCGCGGCCCTGCGCACATCGCCGAGGCGTTCGCTGTCCCTGGCGTATCCCACCAGGTCCTTGCCGCCTACTACGGTGCCGAGTAAATCCCAGGTGAGGCGCAGGCTGCTTTCACCCCAGTCGTTGTAGAGCAGGAAACTGTTGTCGTCGTAGAAATACCCGGTGCGCAGTTCCAGGCCGGGCAGTAACTGCAGGCAAGCCTTACGGATTTCCGTGGCGGCAATACGCTGCCGGTAATCTTCCTCGATCAGCTCCGGGCGGTTGCGCAGGCTGTACTGCTCCAGCTCCAGCACGCTCATTTCGGTGAACGGGCTGCGCAGGATGTCGGCATTGTTTGCACTGACGGTGAACTCGGTTCCAGGGGGCAGGCCGATCAACGATGCCAGCTGCATTTTGGCGTTGTGCATGTCCCCCTCGAGGGCCAGCAGTTCCTGCATCAGATCGAGCAGGTCGCGACGGTAGGAGAGGCTGGCCTCGGTCTGGCGCAGGCCGCGCTCGGCGGACTGACGGGATTTTTCCAGCGCGCTGCGGGTCTGTGCGATCAGCCCGGGCAACTGGGCGCGGGCACGCTGGGCGGCCGCGGCCATCCAGAAGGCGTATTCCACATCCATGATCACGTTGTGCATCAGCTTGCGCTGGCGCTCCACCGCAATCATCACGCCGTCGGCGGCCTGCTTGGCGGAGAGGTAGTTGATACCGAAGTCGAGCACGTTCCAGGACAGATCCAGGCCGGCGGTGCTGTAGGTTTTGTCCTGCGAGGTGGATTGGACCAGAGATTGGTTGCCATTGACGTCTTCACTGCTGGCGAAGCGCTGCTTGTTGCGATGGTTATAGCCGGCACTGGCGGCGATCTCCGGCAGCATTTCCCAGCGGGACAGACGCAGGTTGCGATTGGCAACCACTGCTTCCATCAGTTTCAGGCGATTGTCCATGTTGTAGGCAATGGCGCGGGCAATCGCCTCGTTGAGGTCGATCGGACCGGTCACCGGTTGCTGGTTGCCGAAAGCGGTTTGCCAGTCACTGCTGGCGCGTTGATCTACGGTGGCGTCGTCGATCGCCGTGGGTTTTATGGAACAAGCCGAAAGAGTCGCCAGAGTCAGGCCGAAGGCCGTCATCGTGGCAAGGGGAGCCAAGCGCATATCTCTTTGTCCTTAGCGTACTTATTGACTTCTGAGTGCACGATACCGCTGCGCCTCCACAATTTAGTACAGCCTGTGAACAACGCCGGTCGATTGGCGTGTGCCTCTCCCTGATATACCGGTTCCAAATTCAACATGGGTCGTCTATTGTGATTTGACACGCCAGCGGCTTGCTTCGACACGACAGAGTGCATCGACGACAAAAGTCGTGTGTGGCTGGCGGCTAATATCTGGAAACGACAATAATAAGCAGGTCACAAAGACCGGAAACCCGACGAAGAGAGAGGCCCGCCCCCGTGGCCAATATTGAATTCAAAGGTGTCAGCAAGCGCTATGCAGACGGCCCCGCCACGGTACCGGGCCTGGACCTGGAAATTCGCGATGGCGAATTTATGGTGGTAGTGGGGCCTTCCGGCTGCGGCAAGTCCACCATCCTGCGCATGATCGCCGGGCTCGAAACCATTTCCTCCGGCGACCTGTTGATCGGCGGCCACCGGGTTAACGACCTGCCACCGAAAGACCGGGACATCGCCATGGTGTTCCAGAACTACGCGCTCTATCCGCATATGACCGTGTTCGACAATATGGCCTTTGGCCTGCGCGTGCGCAATTTTCCCAAGCTGGGCATCGAGCGCCGGGTACGCGAGGCGGCGGAAACACTCGGCCTGGCCGACCTGCTGCAGCGCAAACCGGGCCAGCTGTCCGGCGGCCAGAGTCAGCGGGTGGCTCTGGGACGCGCGATGGTGCGCGATCCCCAGGTGTTTCTGTTCGACGAGCCACTCTCCAACCTGGATGCGGAACTGCGTGTACAGATGCGCAGTGTGATCAGCCGCCTGCACCGCCAGCTGGGCACGACCTCGGTGTATGTCACGCACGACCAGGTGGAAGCCATGACCCTGGGCACCCGCATCGCGATTCTCAACCAGGGAACCCTGATGCAGGCTGGTACGCCGCTGGCGCTGTACAACGATCCGGACAACACCTTTGTGGCGGGCTTTATGGGCTCGCCGCCCATGAACCTGTTGCCGGTGACCAACGACGGTACCCAGCTGACCTGTGATTTGCTGAGTCTGCCCCGCGCACATTTACAGGGGCAGAAGGCACAGCTAGTGCTCGGGCTGCGCCCGGAAAAACTGGTCTATGCCGTCAGTGCTCCCGCCAACTGGCCGCGGCTCAGGGGGGAAATTGAACTGGTGGAAAGCCTGGGCGCGGAGATGCTGGTGCACCTGCGCACGGGTAATGCACAGGTAGTGGCGCGCTTGCCCGGTTTGCGCGAGTTCACCCTTGGCGACATTCTCGAGCTCGCCTTCGATCCCGCAGCGGTGTACCTGTTTGATGCGGAAAGCCGGCAGCGCATTCGCGGCGATGTTGATGTTGCCCGGGCCGGAGTCCGGGCGTGATCCCTGTCTCGATCTGCAGGAGCAAGCCTGCTCGCGAATGCGCCTGCGGGTCGACCTTGTGGGGACCGTTCGCCCGCCGGCTCCTGAAAGTATTTTTGCTGCTGATTGTGTTTGCCAGCCAGGCCAGCGCCACCGAAACACTCACGCTTTGGCACGGTTACCGCGGCGCCGAGCGCGCCGCCTTCGAGGAGTTGATCCAGCAGTACAACCGCAGCCAGGGTGCCGTGCAGGTGAAGGCACTGGCGGTGCCTTTTGGCGGCTACGCGGACAAACTTTCGGCGGCCCTGCCGCGCGGCCAGGGGCCGGACCTGTTTGTGTTCGCGCACGATCGCCTGGGTGGATGGGCCAGTGCCGGACATACAGTGGCGCCCATCGATCGCCACGTCAGTGAACGTTTACTCCGGCGTTTCCCCGCGAACCTGATTGATGCGATGACCTTCGGCGGAGACCTCTACGGGTTGCCGTTTGCCTTCAAGAGCCCCGCGCTGATACTGAATGCCGACCTGGTTCGAGCCGCGCCCGCCACCACCGACGAGTTGGTGGCGGAGGCCCTGCGCCACACCGACCGCGGTAGCGGCCGCTTTGGTTTGGCTTACAGCTATACCGAGCCGTTCTTTCACGGCGCGCTGATGAACAGCTTCGGCCGCGGTCCCTTCGACCGTGGCGGCAACCTGGATCTCGACAGCGACGCCAATATCCAGTCGATGGAAATGCTCGCGCGCTGGGTGCGCGATGACCGGATACTCCCGGAAGAACCCACCAGCACACTGGTTACCAGCCTGTTCAATCAGGGGCGCGCGGCCATGGTGATCAGCGGTCCCTGGATGCTGGGGGAGATTGCCCCGGGGGTGAACTATCGCGTGGTGCCGCTGCCGGTGAACAGCGAGAACGGCCGCCCGCTGGCGCCCTGGGTGGCGGTGGAGGGGCTGTTCCTCTCCCCCTGGACCAGCAACCCGACAGCGGCGGTGGCGGTGATGGAGTTTCTCACCCGTCGCGACTCCGCGGAAAAGATGGGCATCGAGGGCGGGCAGCTGCCGGCCAATGTCAGCGCCTTCGAGCATCCGCAACTCGCGACCGACGATACCGCCATGGCATTTCGCCGCCAGCTGGAAGTGGCGGTGCCTATTCCCAACCTGCCGGCGATGACCCTGGTGTGGGTGCCGCTGGAAAACACCCTGAAAAAAGTCGTCAAGGGCGCGGCACGGCCGGAAGTGGAGATGCGCCAGCTGCAGCGACAGTTGAGCATCGACCTGGCGCGACTGGAGCGCTCCCGGGCGCGGGGAAAATCGCCGGCCGAGATGCCGGTTTGGCTCTGGCTGATTCCCCTCGCTCTTGCACTTTTCGCGCTGTGGGCCTGGCGCCGCTACCGCCAGCAACTGGCGGCGGGCTGGCGATCCAACCGCACTGCGTATCTGTACCTGATGCCCGCCATGCTGGGAATGCTGGTGCTGGTGTTTTTCCCGCTTTTGTACGGTTTGTTGCTGTCGTTTACCGATACCACGGTATTCAATGAGCACGCACCTTTATGGTCGCGGTTTATTGGGCTCGACAACTACACGGCAATCCTCGGTGATTTTCACCTCTGGCGAGGGCAGGGGGGCGAGCGCAGTCTCGACTTCGACAATTTCTACTGGACCCTGCTGATCACCATTTTGTGGACCGCCTGCAATGTCACAGTGGCGGTGGGCTTGGGGCTGGTGCTGGCGCTGGCGCTGTACCGACCCATCTTCGGTCGCGCCTGGTTCCGCCTGATCCTGATCTTGCCCTGGGCCATTCCCAACTACATCACCGCGCTGGTATGGAAAGGCATGTTTCACCCGCAGTTCGGTGCCATCAATCAGGGATTGCAGGTGCTGGGACTGGCACCCGTAGCCTGGTTCGATTCCATCGGTGCCAGCTTTTTCACCGGCGTGGTGACCAACGTGTGGTTGAGCATCCCGTTTATGATGGTGGTCATCCTCGGCGGCCTGCAGTCGATTCCGCGGGAATTGTATGAGGTGGCGAAGGTGGAGGGCGCCGGGCGCTGGTTCCAGTTCCGCTCGATCACCCTGCCGCTGCTGAAGCCCGTGCTGATACCCGCGGTGATCCTGTCGGTGGTATGGACCTTCAATATGTTCAATGTGATCTATCTGGTGAGCGACGGCGCGCCGGCGGGGGCCAACGATATCTTGATCACCAAGGCCTTCCGTATCGGCTTCGAGAAGTACCAGTACGCCTACGCGGCCGCCTACTCCATGGTGATCCTGTTGCTGCTGTTCTGCTATGCCATGTGGCAGATGCGAATGAGCCGAACACTGGAGATGGCCCGATGAATACTCCGTCTCCCCGTAGGAGCCTGCCTGCAGGCGAACGAATTTGGCAGCGGGCCTGGTTCGCCTGCAGGCAGGCTCCTACAAGGATTGCCCGGGACGTCTTCAGCTGGCGCTTCGCCCTGCTGGTATTTGCCTCGCTGGTGGTGATCTACCCCCTGCTGTGGGTTGTGAGTCTCGCCTTTTCCGGTCAGCAATCCCTCACACTGGTGCGCTTGCCGGAAAATGCCGGTGTCGGCCAGCAACTGCTTGCCCTGCTGCCGCTGCCGCAGCAGTGGACGTTGGACAACTTCCGCGCGGTGCTTACCGAGCAGCCGTTCCTGCGTTGGCTGGGCAACAGCCTGATCGTCGCTTTCGCCACCACCCTGGTGGGGCTGTCCCTGAGCTGCACCGCCGCCTATGCCTTTTCCCGCTTTCGCTTTGCCGGCCGCGCGCGGGGAATGATGCTGTTCCTGATTTCACAGATGTTCCCCGCGGTACTGATGCTGATCCCGCTGTATGTGATTGTGGTGCAGTGGCTGGGGCTGGGGAATTCCTGGCTGGGGCTGATTCTGGTCTACTCGATCACCGCGCTGCCGTTCTGTGTGTGGATGCTGAAGGGCTACTTCGACACGCTGCCCTACGAGATCGAGGAGTCCGCCCTGCTGGAGGGCGCCAGCCGCTGGACAATCTTCATCCGTATCATCCTGCCCCTGGCGCGCCCGGCTATCGCCGTGACCGGTCTGTTCGCATTTATGACCGCGTGGAACGAGTTCATCCTCGCTTCCATCTTTATGGATGAGGAGTCCCGCTACACCGTGCCGGTGGGGCTGCGTTTCTTTGTCAGTGATTACGCGTCTGAATGGGGCTACTTTGCCGCGGGGTCGATCCTGGTGTCGCTGCCGGTGATGCTGCTGTTTCTCGCCCTGCAGCGCTCCCTGGTGTCCGGGCTCTCGGCGGGTGCGGTCAAGGGGTAGTCCCGCAGCTGGTCACTCGATGGTACTGCGACCTCGGAGTCAATTTCTGGCCGTTTGGTCACTCGCGTTGTAACCCCCTTCTTTCCCGGTCTCAGGGATGCGCCGCCCCAACCTGGATCGCCGCCTGCTCGCACTTGGTGCAGATCTGCGCCAAAATTATAACTTGTTGAATTTAAAAGATTTTTTTATTCCCGGTTTGCCGGGACCAAGGTGGGATAGTCCATTTCTCGCGTTTTAACCAAGGTGGGACGACTCAAATTGTGGCGTGGCGGGAGTATAGCGTGGCGCCAGATCGGGTTATCCTAATGCGGTCTTCGAGGTACCCGAATCCGGCGAAACCTATAACGAAAATGACGTGACGATGGGGGAGACAACTCCATGAACAGAATGACCGGATTCAAGAAGAATTCCATTGCGGTAGCCATTGCGACCACTATGGTCGGCATCACAGGCGTAAGTGGCTCCGCCTTTGCCCAAACCGAACAGGAAGCAGCACTCGAAGAAGTGGTGGTGCTGGGTATCCGCGGCAGTCTCGAAAAATCCATGGACGTGAAGCGCGATGCGAAAGGCATTGTGGACGCGATTTCCGCAGAAGATATCGGCAAGTTCCCCGATACCAACCTGGCGGAATCCATGCAGCGTATCTCCGGTGTGTCTATCGACCGTGTGAACGGTGAAGGTAGTAAAGTCACCGTGCGCGGCCTGGGCCCGGATTTCAACCTGGTAACCCTGAATGGTCGTCAGGTTGCGCGCACTACCGGCGGTCGCTCCTTTGACTTCCAGAATATCGCCTCGGACATGGTTACCGGCGTTGAGGTCTCCAAGACCAGCAACGCGACCCTGCCGTCTGGTGGCATGGGCGCCACCATCAACCTGCTGACTGCCCGTCCGTTCGACACCCCCGAGCGCACCATGCGCTTTGGCGTGAAGGGTGTGATGGACGAGTCCTCCGATGACGCGAGCATGACGCCGGAGTACAGCGGCTTCTATTCCGATACCTTCGCCGATGGCAAATTCGGTGTGGCCATTTCCGGCTCTGTTCAGGAGCGCGAGAGCGGCAGCCAGCAGGCACTGGTACCCGGCGGCTGGATCAGTGTCGAAGGTCAGATGGACAACAACTGGGACGGCGTGAATGATGCCTGGGGCGCAGTGCCGCTGGAAAACCAGGTCAACCGTCCGGGTGAAGGCGATATCTACTCCGTTGCGCAGAACGCGGCCTTCAAGTTTGAAGAGCAGCAGCGCAAGCGCACCAATGGCCAGCTGGTTCTGCAGTGGGCGCCGACCGACGACGTCACCGCGACTCTGGATTACAACTACTACCAGAACAAGATCGCCAAGCAGTTCAACGATATCTCCGTATATCACGCCTGGCAGGGTGACCAGCGCGGCGTGTGGAGTGACGGCCCCATCTCCACCCCGATCATCTATTCCGAGTTCTACGGCGCGCCCAGCGATGTGGCCATGGGCGGCGGCAGCACCGCGGAAATCCACGAAGGCGATATGCTGGGTGTGAACCTCGAGTGGCAGGTGAGCGACAAGCTGAATCTGTTCTTCGATGGCCAGCACTCCGAAGCCGAGCGCACCCCGGACAGCCCCTGGGGTACCAGCAACGTGCTGACCGTTGCCGCCATGGTGCGCGAAGCCAGCAGCGTGGACTTCACCGGCGATATCCCGGCGATCTATGTGGACTCCGCCAACGGCGTGAACGCCTCCGATATCATCGTCACCGGTTCCGTGTTCACCAACTCCAAGGATTACTCCGAGGTTGACCAGTTCCGCTTTGGCGGTAACTTCGAGATCAACGAATCCAGCGATATCGATTTCGGCATCGCCCGTCAGGAAGTGTACAACCGTTCACAGTCTGTATTTGTACAGCGCAATAACTGGGGTGGCGCCGGCCCGGCTTCCGATCTGCCGGACGAGCTGTTCACCGCCAAGAGCATTTCCGACAAGTTCGACGAATCCTGGGGAGACTTCTCCGAGGTTGGCGGTCTTGAGCCGCTGGACATCTACTACGCGTGGAACTTCGACGCGGTGCGCGCCGTGGCTGAAAGCCTGTATGCAAACAACGCGACCGACCTGGGCACTGCCAACCGTGTAGGTGACTGTGGCACCGCCTTCTGTGCATCTACCGACTACGCGTCTGACACCGACCGCGCCACCACCGAGACCTCCACCTCGGCGTATGCCCAGTACAACTTCAGTTCTGAAGTGCGTGGCATGCCCTATGAAGTGAATACCGGCCTGCGCTACGAACAGACAGATGTGGACTCCGTGTCCGTGGTTCCGGAATACGACCGCGCGGAGTGGAACTCCAACAACGAAGTCGCCATTCTCGGCACCGGCGAGCAGGTATACCTGAGCGAAGAGGGTAACTACGACTACTGGCTGCCCAGCATCGCGTTCAAAATGGATGTCACCGAAGACGTAGTAACCCGCGCTGCAGTCAGCAAGGCGATCACCCGTCCGGATTACAACTCCATCAAGGGCGGCACCACCATCGGCACTATTGCCAATGGCGGCATCGGCGGCGGTTCTACCGGTAACCCGAGCCTGCTCCCCTACGAATCGATCAACTACGATCTTTCCGTGGAGTGGTACTACGGCGAGACCAGCTACGCCTCTGTGGGTCTGTTCCGCAAGGATGTCTCCAACTTCATCAGCAACGCGAAAACTGAAAAGTCACTGTTCAATATCGCCAACCCGGCGGACGGTGCTCTGGTGGATGAAGCGCGGGCAAACGGTGCCAACGATGCGGAATCCATTCGTCAGTACATCGCTGCGAATTACGCCGATAGCGATTACGTTGATGTGACCTACCAGGAAGATGGCGTCACCGTCGACAAGATCTTCATCAAGGGTAACCCTGCCACCGACAACGACATGGTCTTCCTCGTCGATACCCCGGTGAACAGCGATGTGGACAACACCATCGACGGCGTTGAGCTGGCGGTGCAGCACATGTTTGGTGAGACTGGTTTTGGTCTGCAGGCCAACTACACCATCGTGGATTCCGAACTCAGCTACGATCCGTTCATCCTGGTTGACCAGGAAGCCATGGTCGGCCTGAGTGACTCCGCGAACCTGGTGGGCTTCTACGACAAGAACGGTTTCCAGGCGCGTATTGCTTACAACTGGCGCGACGAGTTCCTGAGCTCCCGCGGTCAGAATACCGGCGCCAACCCGCAGTATGTTGAAGCTTACAGCCAGATCGACCTGAACGTGAGCTACGAGCTGCCGCAGCTGGAAGGCTTGCAGGTGTTCCTGGAAGGCATCAACGTTACCGACGAAGCACAGCGTGTTCACGGCCGTGACAAGCGTCAGCTACTGGGTTATTACCAGGGTGGTGCTCGCTGGCAGCTGGGTGCCCGTTACGCCTTCTAAACCATTTCACAGGATGGTTTAAATAGGCACGGAAAGCCGCTGGTCGTCAGGTCAGCGGCTTTTTTTATACCGCAATTGAACTCAGCCAAAACAGGCTGCCGTGAAAACAATAACAATGAGTGAAGAGAGAAGTAGGATGACGAATGCAGTACTGCTGAACAATGTAGAGCATCGCGATCTGCGGGTGCAGACAGGGCGCTCGGCGGCGTTTGGTGACGACAACTGGTATGCACTGACCTTCCCGCTGGAGTTTCGCGCACTGCAGGGCCAGTACCCGATTTTTTTCCAGAAAGATGCCAGCACTGGCGCTTTCTTTCCGCTTGCGCTACTCGGGCTGGAACCCGGGGAAAACCTCTACCTGCACGACGATCAATGGGCGGCTTCCTACCTCCCGCTGACCATTCGCCGCGAGCCGTTTCTGATCGGGCGCCAGAATTTTGTGGAAGACGGTGTGCAGAAAACCCGTCGCGTGATTCATATTGACCTGGATAGCCCCCGGGTGAATCGCGAGCAGGGTGAACCCCTGTTTCTCGAGTACGGCGGTAACTCCCCCTTCCTGGATGGCGTGGCGGATATGCTGGAAGCGATCCACCACGGTATCGAGCAGAGCGAAAAATTTATCCGAGCACTGCAGATTCACGGTCTGCTGGAATCCTTCACCATGGATATTACGCTGGATAACGGCGAGGCCAACCAGCTGAAGGGTTTCTACACCATCGACGAAGAGCGCCTGCGCGCGCTGAACGCTGAGGATCTGAATGAACTGCACCAGGCGGGATTCCTGGAGGCCATTTACATGGTGCTGGCTTCCCAGTCCCAGGTGCGTCGCCTGATCGATGAAAAGAACCGTCGCAACGCCGCTCAGTGAGGTGCGAAATGGCGCAGCCGTTTATTGAAACCGCAGGCCTGCCGTCCACCCGGGAAGCCCGTGATATTACACCGGATAATGCACTGGAAGCGCTCGCAGGTATCACCGAGCCGCTGGTACTGCGGGGATACTGTGCGGGTTTTCCCGCAGTGGCCGCGGCAAAGGAATCTCCGCAAAAAATGGCTGAGTACCTGCTGGATCAATACAGCGGTCATCCGGTCAATGGTTGCTACGGCGCGGCGGAAACCGGTGGGCGGGTGTTTTACAACGAAGACCTGAGCGGATTCAATTTCGAAACCCGCCGGGTAGAACTCGGCGAATTGCTGGACGACATTCTTACCGGTGCCGGCGCGCAACGGGCAGCCATGCGCTATATGCCCTCCAGTGAGGTTTCTTACTGGTTTCCCCGGTTTTCTGCGGCCAATGATGCCGGTGTCGCCAGTGTATCTCCCATCGGTTCGCTATGGCTCGGCAACAAGGTGCGCATCGCTGCACATTACGACTTTCCGAATAATCTCGCCTGCAATATTGCCGGTAAACGCCGTTTTACCCTTTTGCCGCCGGAGCAGATTGGCAATCTCTATCCCGGCCCTCTGGAGTTCGCGCCCGGCGGGCAGGAGATCAGCCTGGTGGATTTCTACAATCCTGATTTTGAGCGCTTCCCGCGCTTTCGCGAGGCCCTGGCCTGCGCGCAGGTGGCGGAGCTGGAAGCGGGTGATGCGCTGTATATTCCCGGTATGTGGTGGCACCACGTAGAGAGCCTGGATACCCTGAACGTACTGTATACCCACTGGTGGCGGGATTCGGCCCCTTACCTGGGACGGCCAACCAATGCATTGCTGCACGCCATGCTCGGGTTGCGCGATCTGCCGCCACACCAGCGAAAGGCGTGGCGGGCACTATTTGATTACTATGTATTTGAGGCGGACGCGGAATCTGCCGAGCACATTGAGCCTGCGGCACGCGGTATTCAGGAGCAGCCACTGTCGCTAGAAAAGGCGATGCAACTGCGCGCAAAACTACAAAATGACCTGAAACGGTAACTGCCGGAAAAACACGGGCAATAACGAGTTGAGAGAACGAGCGTGAACACACAGAACAATATTCGCAAAGTGATCATTGCCGGTGGCGGAACCGCGGGCTGGATGGCAGCGGCTGCACTGGCGAAACTACTGGGAAAAAACCTCGATATAAAACTGGTTGAATCCGAGGCAATCGGCACCGTCGGTGTCGGCGAGGCAACCATCCCCACCCTGCACCTATTCCATCAGTTACTCGGTATCGACGAGCGCGAGATGATGGCGGCAACCAATGCGACCTTCAAACTGGGTATCGCGTTCGAAAACTGGAAAGATGTCGGGCAGGATTACATCCACTCGTTTGGTGCCGCGGGCAAAGATTGCTGGGCGTGTAACTTCAGCCATTTCTGGGTGAAGGGACGACAGCTGGGTATCGACCACGACATCGGCGATTACACCAAAGAACATCTCGGTGCGCGCATGGGGCGCTATGCGGTTTCCCCGCGCAGTGAGCGCACCCACGCCTATCATTTTGATGCCAGCCTCTACGCAAAGTATCTGCGCACCCTCGCAGAAAAACACGGTGCGGTACGCGTCGAAGGAAAAATCCAGAAGGTACAGCTCGATCACCACAACGGTCATATCAAGGCTTTGCAGCTGGAAAGTGGTGAGCTTCTGGAAGGCGACCTGTTTATCGACTGCACCGGCTTTCGCGGCCTGTTGATCGACCAGGCACTGCATACCGGGTTTGATGACTGGGGACACTGGCTGCCCTGCGATCGCGCGGTGGCGGTGCAGACTGGAAAATCCGCAAACCCGGTCCCCTACACCCGTTCCATCGCGCGCGAGTCCGGCTGGCAGTGGCGTATTCCGTTGCAATCCCGCACTGGCAATGGCCTGGTTTTCTGCAGCCACTACATGGATGAAGAGGCGGCCACCAGGCAGCTGCTGGAAAATGTCGAGGGTGAACCACTCAATGATCCGCGGGTGATCCCCTTCCGCACCGGCACCCGTCGCCAGCACTGGAATAAAAACTGTGTCGCGATCGGCTTGTCCAGTGGGTTTATCGAACCGCTGGAATCCACCAGCATCCACCTGATCCAGCGCAGTATCGTGCGCCTGCTGACCCTGTTCCCCTCCACCGGTATCGTGCAGACGGATGTGGACGAATATAACCAGCTGATCCGTGAAGAGACGGAAAATGTTCGCGACTTCGTGATCCTGCACTACAAGCTGACCGATCGTCAGGATTCGGAATTCTGGCGTCACTGTCGCGGTATGGATATTCCGGAATCTCTCGCGCGCCGTATGGAAGTGTTTGAGCAGAGCGGTCGCGTTTACCAGAATGGTACGGAACTGTTTGGCGAGAGTTCCTGGTTGCAGGTATTGCTCGGCCAGGGACTAATGCCGCGCACCTACCACCCCATCGTGGATATGATGAGTGACGAAGAGCTGAGCCGTTTCCTTGCGGGTATTCGCAGTCAGGTGCGCGGCGTGGTGGATGGGTGGCCGGATCATATGGAGTTCATCAACCATTACTGCAAAGCCCGGATGGAATGAGCTGCGCTGAAATTTTTCAGGCACGGGTCCGTTGCGGTTTTGCCGATAACTGTTGACGGTTTCACAAAAAATATTTTGCAGGTGGTACCTCGGTGCCTGTTTGGCGCTGGGGTCCACGTCATTTAAAAACGTTTTACAAAGTGGGACGATTTTCCGTCCCGGAAAAGTCTAGTTTCACCGACGCAAACGATGAGCGTGCGTTAGTTAGAACGTGCAATAGCGCTCGAGAACTCGAATAACCAATAATCAATGCGAGGTTCATTCATGCGTCGAATCCCTGAACAGCGGGGAGCCTTTCGGGCGCCCGTATTTTCCCTTCTTGCCGGTGCCGCACTTTTTATTTCCAGTGCGGCATCCCATGCGCAACCAGTCAACCTGGCAACCGGTGCGCCGGTTACTGCCAGTACCGCAGATCTTCCCGCGAGTAATGCCGTCGATGGCAACACCGGAACCCGCTGGGCATCTGCAGCGCAGACAGATCCATCCTGGATTACGGTGGATCTGGGGCAGCCCTACGATCTGGATCAGGTAGAAATTTTCTGGGAGGCCGCGAATCCGGACACCTATGAAATCTGGGGATCCAACAACGGCATTGACTGGACCACGCTATCGACTCAGACCGGCGGCGTATTCGGGCACCGCACGGACACGGTGACCGTAGACGGCATTTACCAGCAAGTGCGTATCCAGGGGATAAGCCGCAGTGCCGGTAACCAGTGGGGATATTCCATCTGGGAACTGGGCGTGTATGGCACCCTCGCCAACTGCGACAGTGGTTGTCTGGTAGAGCTGGATGCCTCGACCGCACAGGCGCGTATGAGTGGTGGCGATATTGTGGATGTACACTATACGGTAAACGGCGGCGGCCAGATGAATGTGCGCATGACGCAGAATGGCAGCAACTGGACACACAATATTCCGAACCTGTCAGCCGGCGACGTGGTGGCCTACTACTTCACCAAAATTACCGCAGGCGTAGGGGAAACCACCGATCCGGTACAGTTTACCTTCGCTGGCCAGGGTGGCTCGTCCTCTTCATCCTCATCTTCTTCCTCATCCTCTTCCGGGGGCGGCTCCAGTGGCAGCAGCTCTGGCAGCGGTAGTTCGAGCAGCAGTTCTTCCTCCGGTGGCAATCCGGGGTTGGGCAATATTATTCCAATTTTCAACAGCGGCACTGCGCTGGAGCCCGCCATCGTCTTCGAAACACCCACGGCACTGGTGACCCGCTTTTCAGATCGCGCACGCGATCGCCATGCCAAGGAAGATCACTTCCAGGCTTACGATCACTACCTGAGTTTTTACTGGGAAGACCGCACCGCCGCCATTGAAATCATCGACGAGGTGGCCAAGGGCGGGGATACGGTGCGGATGAATGTGCGCACCCAATTCAGACTGAGCGATACCGAAGCTGAAAACCGCTGGTTTTATCGCGGAGTAGGTACCGTGGCCGAGTACTGCGACAACGGCGTAATGAACGTGGTGGATAACTACAATTATTACAAAGAGCGCAGTTTCAACTGCCGTGAAAATCGTGCGATACAGGTCGGCGACAAACTGGAATTTGAAATCAGCCAGTTCCTCGATCCCAGTGTGCCCAATGGACGCGCAAACTATTACGGTACCACCTTCCTGTATATCGTCGGCGAGGGACTGGTCCCGTGGGATGTGGGCGGAACCACGCCGTTCGGTGGTGTGAAGGATTCCTACAAGATCGCAGAGAAGGCCTGGCTTGGCGGAGACACCACGATACACGCGCTGACCTCCGGGGAGACCGACAACCACTTTATGCAGATGGCAACCAATATGGGGTACGACAATGCCCAGCCATTTATGCGTGGTCGCCGTATCCTGCACAGCTCCGCCATTGACGGTGTGCACGATGAAAAACCGCTGGAGAATCCACCGTTTGCGCCCATGGTTGGGCTCGCCGGGCCGCACTATATCAACACCAGCTGTGGCAGTTGCCACGAGCGCAATGGTCGTGCGGCGCCGGCAGCGGTTGGCGAACCGCTGGAAAAATGGACCTTCAAGGTCGCGGATGCGAATGGCAATCCGGATCCCTACCTCGGTTCGGTGTTGCAGCCAAAGGCGCGTGACGGTGCGGCAAGCGAAGGCTCGGTTTCCATCGCCAGCTGGAGTGAGCAGAACGGCTTGCGCTCTCCCAATTACGCATTTACCGGTGTGACACCGCAACGCTTTTCCGCGCGAATCGCACCGAATCTCGTGGGGATGGGATTGCTCGAAGCGGTCAGTGAAACTGCGGTTACCGCCGCGGCTGACCCCACCGATGCGAACGGCGATGGCATTTCCGGCCGAGCCAACCGCGTTGTCGATCCGGAAACCGGCGATACCCGTCTGGGACGTTTTGGCTGGAAAGCCGGGGCCGCGAGTATTCGCCATCAGCTGGCGCGCGCTTTCAATTCGGACATGGGGGTCATGACGTCGGTATTCCCCAGCCCGGATTGCGGCAGCAGTCAAACGGACTGCGGTGCGGCAGGTGCCGAACTTGCGGACAATCACCTGCAGGATCTCACCAAATATATTGCGCTTCTGGGTGTGCGACCCCAGCGGAATTACGATGATCCTTCCGTGGTAAACGGCGGCCAGTTGTTCTCTTCTGTGGGCTGTGCGGGCTGCCACACGCCGACGCTGCAGACCAGCGCATACCATCCGTTTGCCGAACTGCGCAATCAGACGATCCACCCTTACACCGACCTGTTGTTGCACGACATGGGGCCGGGGCTGGCAGATAACCTCGGCGAGGGAGAGGCCAGTGGTGCGGAGTGGCGCACAACACCGCTGTGGGGACTCGGGCTTTCCGCGTGCGTGACCGGCGGCGTGGAAAACCCGATCGGAGGGCAGGGCAACGAAGTGTGTACCCCCGAGCACAGTTACCTGCACGACGGTCGCGCGCGCAGTATCGACGAAGCCATTCGCTGGCATGGTGGAGAAGGTGAAGCTTCTAAAAATGCCTATCAGGGGCTGTCTGCATCACAGCGACAGGACCTGTTGAATTTCCTCAATTCCCTGTAACACCGCTAAACCGCTCGCCCCACCTTGGAAACGTGATCAAGGTGGGGCGACCCGCGGGTGTTTTCCGGGTTACAAAAAAACGGGCTGACAACCCGAGCACTCCACAAGAAAAAAATAAACTCGCGATGAGGAGACAGCGATGTCCAAAATGTTATTCCGCACGTCCGTTCTGGGCATTGGGCTGGCAGCGGCGGCCTGCGGTGGCGGCAGTGGTTCCGGTAACGAGGAAGATCCCGGCGTACCAACTGATCCGGTGGTAGATCGGCCGGAGCAATGTCTGGAGGACCCTCTCAATTCCGGCTACTGCCTGGTATGGGCGGACGAATTCTCCGGTGAATCGATCGATAGCGAAAAATGGTCCCATGAGAAAAACTGCACCGGTGGTGGCAACAACGAGGCCCAGTGTTATACGAATGCAGCGGAAAATTCCTGGGTTGCCGATGACATGTTGCATATCAAGGCAATCCGCGAAGACGCCACCGGGCCGAATCGCGTGGATGATGACCCCGATTACGATCCCGAAGACACCACCGGCAGCGGCACCTACACCTCCGCGCGACTGCGTACCAAGGGGCTCGGTGACTGGAAATACGGTCGTTTTGAAATGCGTGCGAAACTGCCTTTCGGACAGGGCTCCTGGCCGGCCTTCTGGATGCTGCCGAGCGAATGGGTGTATGGCGGATGGCCGCTCTCTGGCGAGATCGATATTCTCGAGGCGGTAAACCTGAAAGTCGGCGGCGAAGACCGAATTCACGGCACCCTGCACTACGGCGATTCCTGGCCGGCCAACAAGTACACCGGCGAGGCCTACCAGATTCCGGGCGGCCTGAATCCCGCAGACGATTTCCACACCTACGCCGCAGAGTGGGAGGAGGGAGAAATCCGCTGGTACGTTGACGGTGACCACTTCGCCACCCAGACCAGTGATGGCTGGTACACCACCGCGGCCCTGGACAATCCGCTGGCGCCGTTTGACCAGACATTCCACCTGATCCTGAACCTGGCGGTGGGCGGCGACTGGCCGTCCAACGTCAACGATACCGGTATCGATGAGAGCGCTTTTCCCCAGGAGTATGTGATCGATTACGTGCGGGTGTATCAATGCACGGAAGATTTCGAAACCGGTAAAGGTTGCGCCAGTAGCGATGGCGAGTTTGTGCTCAATCCCGGGATCACTCCGCCACAGGCACCGGACGGCGATGGCGATGAACTGGCCATTTTCGATGGGGCCGTGCAGGCGCCCTACCAGTGGCTGACCTGGACTGCCAGTGGCAGCGTGGATCTGGAAGTGGTGGATGCCGGTGGTGATTACGGGGAGGTTGGCCAGTTTTCCTTCAACACGAATCAGGGCATCGGCTATTTCCAGTCGGAAGCCGCCTACGATCTCAGTGCCTACACCTATGTGAAATTTGACCTGCGCGTGCTGGCGGAGCCGGCGGATGCGGGGGCCGCTTCTCTCACCTTTCGCGCGGACTGCGGCCATCCCTGTTCCTCCGGTGATATTCCCCTGGATATGCCGCCGGTGAACCAGTGGACTCAATTCCAGATTCCGGTCATGGACCTGGTGGACGGGGGGCTGAATACGCAGGGCGTGAATACCCCGTTTGTGATTTCTCCCGGGTGGGACAACCAGATGGGAGCGGTATTGCAGGTGGATAATGTGATCTGGAGCCGCTGATCCGCGTCCCATTTTCCCGATTTGCACAGGGTGGCAAGGTGGTTTGCACCATTTTGTGACGGAACGGGGAAGTGGGACGACCCTTTTCGGCGCAGTCCGTACAAAGGAAGCTGGAAAAGCCGGGCGGACGGGAGCGGGCAAGCGACCAGTCGCCGCAGGCAAGTCACTAGACGAATAAGAACCAATGCATATCCAAGGGGAGTAGCGCGGTGATGAAAAAGCGAATTTTGCTGGGGGTCATCTCCGGACTGATAGCCGGTGGCCTCGGCGGCTGCGGTGAACAGAAAATGGCCGCTGAGCCGCAGGCAACGGATGCCACTGCTGCACAGGTAAATGACGCCTGGCCAGAACTAGCCAGTCCGATTGCCCAGGATGCGGCGATGGAAGCGCGTATCACCGAACTGCTGGACAAGATGTCGATCGAGGAAAAGGTCGGTCAGCTGGTGCAGGTGGAAATTCGCTCTGCGACCCCGGAAGAGGTCAAGCAGTACCACATCGGTTCCATCCTCAATGGTGGCGGTGCCTTCCCGGGCGACGACAAGCACGCGAGCGTTGCCGACTGGGTAGCCCTGGCTGACAGTTACTACGAAGCCACCATGGATACCAGCGACGGCGGCGTTGCCATCCCCGTAATCTGGGGCACCGACGCGGTGCACGGACACAACAATGTCATCGGCGCGACCCTGTTCCCGCACAATATCGCGCTCGGTGCCACACACAATCCCGAACTGATGCGTCAGGTCGGCGCCGCCACTGCGGCGGAAGTGTCCGCTACCGGTATCGACTGGATCTTCGCCCCGACCCTGGCGGTGGTGCGCGATGATCGCTGGGGCCGTACCTACGAATCCTATTCCGAAGATCCGGCCGTGGTGCGCGACTACGCGGGCAAACTGGTCGCGGGCCTGCAGGGCGCACCGGACAGTGATGAACTGTTCAATGGCAAGCACCTGGTTGCCACCGCCAAGCACTTCCTTGCCGATGGCGGTACCGAAAACGGCATCGACCGCGGCGATGCGATCATGAGCGAAGAAGAGCTGATCGAGATCCACGCCCAGGGCTACTTCACTGCCATCGAGGCCGGGGTACAGACCGTGATGGCCTCTTTCAGCAGCTGGAACGGCAAAAAGATGCACGGCCACAAATACCTGATGACCGATGTACTGAAAGAGCGTCTCGGGTTTGACGGTTTTATTGTCGGCGACTGGGCAGGTCACCAGTTTGTCAGTGGTTGCAGCAATGTGAGCTGTCCGCAGGCGATCAATGCCGGCCTCGACATGTTCATGGCTCCAGACCCGAGCTGGAAAGAGCTCTACAAAAACACCCTGGCGCAAGCCAAAAGTGGCGAGATTTCCGCGGAGCGTCTGAACGACGCCGTGCGCCGCATCCTGCGCGTCAAGCTGCGCGCGGGCCTGTTTGAAGCCGGTGCGCCTTCCGAGCGCGCGTATGCCGGTGACGAATCCTTGATCGGTGCTCCGGAGCACCGCGCCATTGCCCGTCAGGCCGTGCGCGAATCCCTGGTGCTGCTGAAAAACAACGACAACCTGCTGCCGCTTGCGCGCAACCAGCGGATTCTGGTCGCGGGTGATGGTGCCGACAATATCGGCAAACAGTCCGGTGGCTGGAGTATTACCTGGCAGGGTACCGGTAACCAGAACAGCGACTTCCCCGGTGCTACTTCCATTTACGGCGGTATTGCCAAGGCGGTGGAAAGTGCTGGTGGTACTGCGGAACTGTCGGTAGACGGCCGGTTTGAGCAGAAGCCGGATGTCGCCATTGTGGTATTCGGCGAAGACCCCTACGCAGAAATGCAGGGTGATGTTTCCAACCTGGATTACCCGGGAGAGAGCGATCTCGCGCTGCTGAAACGCCTGCGCGCGCAGGGTATCCCGGTGGTTTCCCTGTTTATCACCGGTCGCCCGCTGTGGGTAAATCCCGAGCTGAATGCCTCCGATGCGTTTGTGGCGATCTGGCAGCCGGGTACCGAGGGCGAGGGCGTTGCCGACGTGATCCTGCGCGATGCCGAAGGGCAGGTGAATCACGACTTCACCGGCAAGCTGACATTCTCCTGGCCGAACGACGCACAGCCCACTGTGCGCAACCCCGGTGAAAACGAAGCGCTGGCACAATTCAACTACGGCTATGGCCTGAGTTACGCAGACTCGGAACAACTGGCGATGCTGTCGGAAGAGAGCGGCCTGTCCGAGGCGGACACCAAGGAAGCGCTGGCGGTATTCAATGGCCGTGCGCTGGACCCGTGGAGCTTCCAGGTCACGGATGTTGGCAACAACCACTCGGTGATTTCCAGCAGTGTCGCCAAGCTGCAGGGTATCAGCGTGCAGTCCGTGGATCGCAATGTGCAGGAAGACAGCCGTCGCCTGCAGTGGAGCGGTGAGGGCAATGCCATTGCCGGTTTCTTTGCCAACAGCCGCACGGATCTCTCCGCTTACCTGGCCAATCAGGGCGCGCTGGTATTCGATGTCAAAGTGGACGCGGCACCCAGTGACGCGGTGAACCTCGGCATTAACTGCGGTATGGAGTGCGGTGCCGAGCAATCCATTACCGAGCTGCTCAAGGGCGCTACTCCCGGAGAGTGGAAAACCGTGGCGGTAGATTTACAGTGTCTGGCCAAGGGCGGCGCAAAACTGGATATGGTGCTGTCGCCTTTCTATGTGCGCACTGCCGGTGCCTTGGATGTCACGATTCACGATATCCATATTGCCGCGAATGCGGAGACTGATATTAGCTGCGGATAATCTATTTCCTCAGATTTAAAGCATTAACCCGGCTGCCACCCATCCACCTTCCCGGCAGCCGGGTTCCGCGAATCACCCATAAGGTGAGGGCCGGACAAGAAAAAATAACGCTGTGTTAGCCGGGTATCCGGTTTCCAAGAAGTGCCCCCCCAACAATCAAGCACTCCCCCCTCCTGAACAATCATAGGAGCATTGGTCGCCTTTGGGGCCTTCACCACCATTTGTGACGACAATGGTTACGGTGAGCTGAAATATTGCACCGCGTCGGAAAAGAATACCTATCTGGAAGATGTCAGTCGGGTGATGGAATCCCGACGCGGCCCCTTTGGCCTTTTGAAGTTTTTTGAGCTAGAAAAAAGAGGCACCGACCTGGCCGGTGCCTAAAACGCCTATCAATTAGCTGACCAATCGGCTGATCAGTCTTGGGGGAATCAGTTGGGTATATTGGCTTTTTCGAACTCCGCGACATATAGCGGCGGACGGTCGAGGAACTGTGCCCAGCGGGTATCGCCGTCAAGGAAGGTTTTCTGGAAGGCCAGTGCCAACTGTCCCACATAGCGGTTGGCATCTTCCGGGCCGCCCCAGGCGAAGTGGCCGACGTTGGAGGCCTCGTAAAACAGTTTGGGTACGCCGTAAGGAATGTTGCGGTAAACCCCATCGCTCTGTCCCAGGCCACCGAGATAAGTGGTATCCAGTGAACCGTTGAACAGGATGGTGGGAATTCGAGTGTTGCGACCGCTGGAATCGCTATCTACCGCGGTGAGGTTGTGGCCGGCAAATGACATGGCTGTTTTCAGGCCGCTGTATTCCGCGGAGGTGATCCAGGTCGCGCCGCCACCCATCGACCAGCCGGTAGCACCGAAGCGGCTGGTATCCAGTTTGCCACGCAGGGGGCTGCCGTAGCGGGTGTTTTCCCCTTTCATCGCATCGAGTACATCCTGCTGCTGGTCCGCACGGGAATCCACGCTGTCGTAGATGGTGCGGCTGTCCATGGTCACCAGGACGATACCGTGGGACGCAAAGAACGGACCCCAGTCGCGGTACATGATCTGGGTGCCGGTATAAGGCGGCGTGAACACCAGCAGGGAGTAGGGTGGTTCCGCATTGCGCGGATAGTAGACGGTCGCGCCTCCGGGTGTGGACAGGTACGGCATGGTGTAGCTGTCGTAACCGTAAGGCCCGTTATCGCTGTAGCTTCCCGGCGTATCTTCGTAGCGGCAGATGGCGTCGGAAGGACAGCTCTGTGCCTGTACTGCAGCGCTGGTAAAAATGCCTCCCAGAATCAAACCCAGTGTGGGCAGCAGGGTCTTGGTCAGATTTCTCTTCATCATTATCTTAATTAGCCTCGTTATCGGTTGGATTTTTTTGTCGGCCGAAAGCAGCCTGGCCATTCGCTCTTGGAAATTTTTATTGTGTGATTTTGAATGCCGCGAGCTGTTGAGAAGGTTAGGCTGAGAGCAACTTTTGCAGAAAGTACATAAGGCACCAAAAATCGGCCTGTATGTCTTCTGCTGTCACTGTGGCGTTTGTTTCGTTTACTTGTTTTTCCCTGCTTACAGATTTTTCTTGCTGCCCGTTGTTAAATGGGGGGCTTTTAACTGTCCGTAAAAAACTGTGTTTTGCGGATTTATCCAAAAGGTCATACCGTGAAAATACTTATTACCTGTGCGGTTATTGCATTGCTGGTTTCTGGCGTGCTGGCAAACCTGTGGTTCAGCCCGGAGCCCGGGGGTGAGACTGCAATGTCGCTGACGATTGCGGAGTCGGTAGAAATGCCCGTGCCTGATGCCGGAGGTGCGGATGACCGATCGAATGAACTCGACACTGGGGCAGAGGGCGACCTGAAATCCGCTCCGGTGTTAGCGGAAAATGAGTCTCTCGGAGCGGAGGAAACGGAGCGCAATACGCTGGACTCCGTGGCACTGTACGATGCGCTGCTGATCCTGAACTTCGACAGCGAGGGCAATTTACTGTTCGACCGCAACACGCGCGCCGCGCTGCAGCTGCTCCACGACCAACTGGCGGAGGATGGCGATGGGCAGGGCCCAGGAGTGGAACGTCGCGTGCAAAGTCGGCTGGAAAGTTTGCAGACGTTGCTGAGCGATGCCCTACCGGAGGCGGTGGCCATACAGCTGCTGGATCTGTTGCAGGATTATTCCGCCTATCGCCAGGCGGTGGAGGATGTTCAGCGCACCCGGGCGACGGAAACATTGGCGGCATCGAATCCGCTGGATAATTACGAGCAGATCAAAGCCCTGCGTCGTAGCTATCTCGAGGAAGAGCAGGCCAGTGGCATGTATGCCGAGGAGGAAGCCCAGCTGCCGTATATGGTGGAGTCCATGGCCGTCGCACGCGACCCGAATCTAACGGAGGAGGAGCGAGCGGAGAAGCTGGCGGCAATGCAGGCCGAGTTCAACGAAACCGCAAGCCGGATGGAATCTCCACTGGCGCGCAAGGTACTGGAGGCCAAGGTGGCGCGGATGCGCGCTGATGGTGCCAGCGACGCCGAGGTGTTTGCAGCGCGCGACGCCGTACTCGGCAGTGCAGAGGCCGCGCGGCTGGCGGACGAAGAATTAGATACAGGGGCTCAGGGTATACAGGAACAGGTGGGAAGCGAGACCGGTCCTTGACGGAAACCGGTCTCTATAAAAATCGCGATCAATCCGCGAGGATCAGGATGTTGCGTCCGCGGCCAGTGCCCGCTTGCGGAACTCCGTGGGAGACATACCCACAAGCCGGCTGAAAAAGCGATGGAATGCTGACTTGCTGTTGAAGCCGGATTCCAGCAGCACATCGAGCACCGTCATGTCCGCCTTTCCCGGATCAGAGAGCAACGCCTTGGCGGCCTCGACCCGGTAGCTGTTCACGAACTCGAAGAAGTTGGTGCCGAAGTGTTTGTTGATTACCGCGGAGACCTCTTTTGCCGGCAAGTCGATGCGCTCGGAAAACTGTTCCAGGTTCAGGTTTTTCTTAAGGTAGATTTTGTCTTCTTCCATCGCATTGCGCACTTTGGCGATGGCGGGCTCGGAAGGCTCTTCCTCGCTGCTGGTCTCGCGGGTTTCCTCTTCCGGCTTGGTGACCAGCAGCTGGTGGGCGTAGGTCAGGCTGTAGGCAAAGAACGCATTGATCAGGATAAACGCCAGGTAGTTGTCGGCGATGCCCATGTAGTCCGCCACCACATCGCTGGAAAACTTGGCCACCACGTGCACCACCATGGTCCAGGTCCAGGCCACAAATACCCCCCAGGTGAGCGCCGACAGCCAGTGCAGTTCGGTCTCAGAGTAGTGCGAGTATTCGTCCTTGAGGGCATGGCGGTAGCGCCGGATCCTCAACAGTGCCGCAGCGGCGTAGACAAAGGGCACCAGCGAGGCGATGTCCCAGATAAATCCGATGGCTGTGGACGGCAGGCCCTGGCCGGAATCGGCGATATGCCGCAGGTCATTGCTGGAAATATCGAAAATGGCGATACAGCCCAGTGCCAGCAGCGCGGGCAACAGGTGTAGGGCGTGTCGCCGGTTGAGACTCAGTTTGCGCTGGGTCAGGGAGCAGACGTACAGGTAAATCGCCGGCCCCTTGAGCAGCAGCGAGGCAAATAGTAGGTAGGGCAGCAGCGTTTGCTCGAACCAGGGTGCCAACGAAAACTGGTCATTCCACAGCAGTAGGGTGCAGCTGGAGGCCACGGCAATAATCAGCAAGAAGGCGGTTAGTAGGCGCCCGTCGTGCCGTGCACGGGTGGGCAGGATCGACTGAAAGACGGCCAGCAGCAGGCACTCTGCCGCGGTCATCAACAGCACCACGTCGTGGATATTGAATATGTATTGTTTCATCGGGCCATCGCGGATAGATTTTTGCTTGTTATGGTTTTTATCGCTCTTATAGGGGGGAGTATAAGAGAATTCCCCCCGGGGGAGGAGCGTTGCCCACTTCCACGGGCCTCTGCAGCCCATCCCGCTTGCGAAAATCGGGAAAGTGACACCGCCCAGTTTGCGGATTTTTCCAAAGTGGGGCGACGCTAATCCGGTGAAATCGCACACTGGTGACATCGGGTATTGCCGAGGCCGGTACCGCGGAGAGCATTTCATTGCTTCTCCCCGGTGTACCCCGCTGGCAAAGGTAGCCCGACATCATCTCTCTTCTCCTGCTAGTGGGTCTTTCTCGTCGACCTTATTGTGCTAGTTGGGCCGGCAGGTTTTCCCTGCCGGTATTTTTACTTTCCCAGTTCGCGCCCCGCATGCCCCGGGACGGCCTCGCCATGTGCTGAAATTGGCATCACAAGCCCTGGTTCCCTTATATGATGCTCTTGGCGTCTCATCCCCCCATATTTGTGACCCTGAAGGGGGAGGGGGACTGGAGTTTTCATCGGCAAATCATTACCTTATACCGCCATTTTTTCAGGGCACCTGTCCTCTGGGCCCGGTGGTCGCAGCGGCGGCTCCCGCGGTAGTAGAACGTGTAAGGAAAGCGTTATGACAAGAATCGTCGCGGACATCGGCGGCACCAACGCCCGTTTCGCCATCGCCCACCCGCATCAGGGCGGCTACCGACTGGAATCGATCCAGGTGGTGAACTGCGCCAAGTTCGGGGATTTCTATACCGCGCTCGGCCAGTGGCTCCAGGAACTGGACCAGCCACAGCCGACCGAGGCCTGTATTGCTGTGGCCGGGCCGGTGGAAAAGACCCCACAGGGCGGTCGGGTGACCATGACCAACCTCGGATGGGATATCCGCGCCGAAGAGCTGTGCGCGCGTTTCTCTCTCGAGCGCGCACTGGTGGTCAATGACTTCGCCGCCCTGGCCCTGTCTCTGCCGCGGTTGCCGGAAGAGGACAAGTGGGCGCTGCGGGATGTGCCCGCACAGAACCACGCGCCCATGGTGGTGCTGGGGCCGGGTACCGGTCTCGGGGTGGCAGGGCTGGTCCACGAAGGCGGCAGCTACCGGGTAGTGCCCGGTGAGGGCGGTCACGCCAACCTGCCTGCGGGCAGTGAGCGCGAGCTGGAGCTGCTGAGGATTCTCGCCCGCGAACAGATGCCGGTCTACAACGAGTATGTGCTGAGTGGTGGCGGTCTGGTCAACCTGTACCAGGCGGTGTGCGCCCTGCACGGTCGCCCGGCGGAAGCGCTGACGCCGCCGGATGTCAGTAGCCGCGGCCTCGACGGCTCCGACCCCCTGTGCCGCGAAACCCTGGTGGATTTCCTTAACTTCCTCGGCAGCGCCGCAGGCGATGCGGCCCTCTACTATGTGGCCCGCGGCGGTGTATTCCTCGGTGGCGGGGTGTTGCCGCGTATCGAATCGCTGCTCCCGGAGAGCGAATTCGAGCAGCGCTTTACCCACAAGGGCCGCCTGGGTGACTGGCTGCAGGGCGTGCGGGTAGAGGTGCTGAAAGCCGGCTACCCGGCCCTGATCGGTGCCGCGGCCTGGCTGGAGAGCTGATCCCACAACGTATTCGGCAATTTCCCACAAAGTCGTTCACCAAACCGCTGAACAAATTTTGTTCAGCGGTTATAATCCCGCCCCATGGTGAACAGGCGCCGGCTCCTCCTCTGTCGGCCGCACATTCTCCCCTCTCCTCCCCCCCTGGGGGTGGAGGATAAGGACTTCGGGTATGCCTAGGATGGCACTACTCACCATAACGATAAGTCCAAGGGAGAAGATGATGAGTCTGACCAACAAACGTTTTCGGCCGGCACTGCTGTCCGCAGCTATTGCCGCGTCCGTCGTATCCGGTGTTGCTTTTGCCCAAGAGGCCCAAGAAGAAAGCAGCTCTACACTGGAAGAGCTCACCGTGACCGGTTTCCGTAAGAGTGTTATGGACTCTATCGGTACCAAGCGCGATGCCAAGGCCGTAGTCGAAGCTATCTCTGCCGAAGACATCGGCAAGCTGCCCGACTCCTCCATCGCTGAAGCCATCTCCCGTCTGCCGGGCCTGGCTACCCAGCGTCTGGACGGCCGTGCCAGCCGAGTAACCATTCGCGGCTTCGGTGAAAATGAAAGTGCCACCACCTTCAATGGTCGTGAGCAGGTTTCCATCTCCGACAACCGCGGTGTGGAATTCGATCTCTACCCCTCCGAGATCATGAGCGGTGTAACCGTCTACAAAACCCCGACTGCCAACCTGGAAGCCGAAGGCATTGCCGGCGTGATCGACATGCAGACCGTCAAGCCGCTGGAGCGTGGCGAGCGTGTTGTGCAGTTCAACGGTCAGCTGGAAGCGACCAGCTTTGACAAGCTGAATCCGGATGGTGAAGACAAAGGCCATCGCGGCACCTTCTCCTACATTGACCAGTTTGCGGATGATACCGTTGGTGTGGCTTTCGCCTACAACACCATGAGCTCTCCGAACCAGGAAGAGCGCTGGAACTCCTGGGGCTACCGCAACGATACCCCGGGTCTGGAAGATTACTCCGTACTGGGCGGCGCCAAGCCGTTTGTTCGCTCCTCCCTGCTTGAGCGCGACAGCGCCATGCTGGTAGTCGAGCTGCAGCCGAATGACAAACTGCACACTACCTTCGATGCTCTCTACGTAGACTTCACCGACGAGAAGATCCTGCGCGGTATCGAGCTCCCCGTTGCCTGGGGCCAGGGCAGCATCACTGCAAATGAAATTGACGAAGCAACCGGTTTCGTAACCAGCGGTACCACCGAAGGTCAGCGCGTTGTTGTGCGCAACGACATGGAGAGCCGCTCCGCGGAAATGAAGTCCTTCGGTTTCAATACCAAGTACGACTTCACCGAAGATTTCCAGCTGGAGTTCGATGCCAGCCACTCCAAGGTTGAGCGCGATATCTGGAGCTTCGAGAGCTACTCCGGTACTGGCCGTGGCGACAGCGAAGGTGTTGCGGATGACCTGACATACACCTTCAATGGCGGAAACACCGGTGCACAGTTCGAGCATGGTCTGGACTACAGCGACTATGACCTGATTCAGCTGGGCGGCCCGCTGACTTGGGGCTGGAGCCAGGCGCTGAACGACAAATACAACCTCGCAGGCACTCCCTACGAGAATGCAGCGCAGGACGGCTTCCTGAATGCGCCGGAAATCGATGACGAGCTGACCTCCCTGAAGCTGGCTGCTACCCAGATTGTTGAAGCGGGTATCGTCAACGAAATTTCCTACGGTGTTTCCTACCGCGACCGCCAGAAGGTGAAGCGCTCTCAGGGTTACTACATGACCCTGGCGAACTTCGACGGTACTACCGAAAACAGCACCCTGATCGTGCCGGAAGAATACCGTCTGGGCACCGTTTCCCTGGACTTCATCGGCATGGGCGAGATGATTGCCTACGACGCGGCTGGCATGCTGCGTGACGGCTATTACGAGCTGACCGACGAATCCCTGACTGATATCAAGCACCTGACCAAGTCTTACGACATCAGCGAAGCCGTTACTGCGGCCTTTGCGCAGGCGGACTTCGAAACTCAGGTGGCAGGTCTGCCGCTGTCCGGTAATGCTGGTCTGCGCTACGTATACACCGAAGTGACCTCCAAAGGTTACACCGGTAAGGTCGAAAACAACCTGGTCGTTGCAGAAGCCTCCAACGTGAAGCACGACTACGGTCACCTGCTGCCAAGCCTGAACCTGTCTCTGGAAATCGACGAGCAGCAGACTCTGCGCTTCGGTGCGGCCAAGACCATCTCCCGTGCTCGCATGGATGAGATGAACTCTTCCGTAAACTTCGAGTACTCCGCGACTCAGGATGACAACGGCAACAATTTCAAAATCTCCGGTGGTAACCCCTACCTGGAGCCGAAAGAAGCGATTGGCGTTGACCTGTCCTACGAGAATTACTTCAGCGACGAAGGTTACTTCTCCGTAGCAGTTTTCTGGAAAGACCTCGATTCCTGGCACTTCGACGACAACTACGAAGTTGATGTGTCCGAAGTGTTGTCTCTCGATTCCACCCTGATTCCGGACGGTGTTTCCTCCGACGCGACCCGCTACAGTAAGGTCAATGGCGGTGGCGGTACCTTGCAGGGTTACGAGTTGTCTGTGTCTCTGCCGTTCAACATGTTCAGCGAGAGCCTCGACGGTTTCGGCCTGCTGGCAAGCCACACTGGCGTTAGCTCTGATATCGAAGACATCAATGGTAACGAGTACGAGCTGCCGGGCCTGTCTGACAGCATCCAGAACATGACCTTCTACTACGATAACCATGGTTTCTCTGCCCGTACCAGTGTGCGCAAGCGTTCTGACTTCAAGGGCGACGTATATGGCCTGGGCTTCGATACCGTACAGGTAGACGTGCTGGGTGAAACCATCGTCGACGCGCAACTGGGTTACGACTTTGGCGAGTCTGGTATCGGTGGTCTGGAAGGCCTGTCCGTTTACCTGCAGGGCATCAACCTGACCGACGAGCCGTTTACCACACTGAGCGGTGACAATGAACTTCAGGTTCGCGATTACCAGAGCTATGGTAAGACCTACCTGCTGGGCTTCAGCTACGAGCTGTAAGCACCACTGAGTTGTCATCAGGGCCCCTGTGATTCCGGTTGCAGGGGCCTTTTTTGTTTTCAGGAAGTAATTGCAGGGAAAGCGAGAAATTATTTGAGAGAAGCCCTCTGCGGGGAAGATTTGTGAACAATAAAAAAATAAAGAAGCTAGTTATTCTTGGCGGTGGCACGGCGGGCTGGATGACAGCCGCCCTGATGGTTCGCAGTATGCGCGAGACGGTCGACATTACCCTGGTGGAGTCGGACCAGATTGGCACCGTGGGCGTTGGTGAAGCCACGATCCCGCCAATCCAGAATTTCAATCGCGCCCTGGGCATTGATGAGCAGGATTTTCTCAAGGCGACCCGGGGCACCATCAAGCTCGGAATCCAGTTTGAGAACTGGTCGCGGCCGGGCAGTAGTTACATGCATGCCTTCGGCAATATCGGCAAGAATTTTCCGTTCTGCGATTTCCACCACTACTGGCTGCGTGCCCGCGCCAGTGGTGATACGTCCAGCCTGTGGGATTATTCACTCAATTATCAGGCTGCAAAAAGTAACCGCTTTGCACCGCTGGCCAATATCCCCAATACCAACCTTCCCGGCATCGCCTATGCCTATCATTTTGATGCTGGACTGTACGCGCAATACCTGCGGAAGTTCAGTGAGCAGCGCGGTGTACAGCGCATCGAAGGCAAGGTCTGCGATGTGCGCCAAAGCGGAAACACCGGGCATGTAGAAAGCCTGTTGCTGGAAGACGGACAGTCGGTAGAGGGAGACCTGTTTGTAGACTGCTCCGGGTTTGTGGGGCTGCTGATCGATAAGGTCGTGGGTAGTGAGTACGAGCGCTGGGACAAATGGCTTCCCTGCGATCGCGCAATGGCGGTACCCAGTCAGTCCGCCGAGCAACTTGTTCCCTATACGCGGTCAATCGCCCACAGTGCCGGCTGGCAGTGGCAGATTCCCCTACAGCACCGCACCGGTAACGGCATGGTGTATTCCAGTGCGCACTGGAGCGATGAGCAGGCCCGCGACCTGCTGTTTGCCAACCTGCCCGGTGAGGCGCTGGCGGAAGCCCGAATCATCCCGTTCAAAACCGGCCATCGCTGCGAACAGTGGAAACACAATGTGGTCAGCCTGGGATTGGCAAGTGGATTCCTGGAACCACTGGAGAGCACGTCGATTCACCTGGTACAGTCTGCGGCCACCCGACTGATCAAGTGCTTTCCCCATCATGGTATTCGCGAGGTGGAAGTGGCGGAGTTCAATCGTCAGTCGCGGGTGGAGATGGAGCGTATTCGCGACTTCATCATTCTCCACTACAAAGCGAACCAGCGTCGCGACAGCGAATTCTGGCGGGCCTGTGAGAACATGGCGGTGCCTGACAGCCTGAATGAAAAAATCGAGCTGTTCCGCAGCACCGGAAAGCTATTTCGGGATTACGAGGACCTGTTTACCGAGGTGGCCTGGTTGCAGGTAATGATCGGGCAGGAAATTGTACCCGAGGATTACCATGCACTTGCGGATGGCTTGTCCGAAGAACAGGTGAACTCGCTGCTTGAGAGCCTGCGCACCCTGGTGACGGGTACCGTGCGCCCGCTGCCGTCGCACGAAGCGTTTCTGGGCCGGGGCTGAGAGGAGCCGGAAGAAAAGATAAAAAAAGCCGCCGGAATTAGCGGCGGCTTTTCTTTTCGCTCAGGCGAGTTCAGTGTGTGGTAGTGGTAAACGCGTTACACACCATCACATCGGTATCCACCGAACCGATCACCCGCTCGGCAGTATTGCCGCGCAGCAGTGAGCCGGTTTCCCCGTACTGGTTCAGGGTGCCCATCACCACCACATCTGCATCGATTTCCTTGGCAATCTCGGCTACTACCTCGTTGGTGTAGCCCTGCTTCACGTGGATGCGGTCGGTGGGTACGCCGGTTTTGTCTGCCAGCTTGGCCAGGGCGCCGCGGTCCGGGTAGCGCATGGAATCGAGGAAGGCGTTGACCAGGTGCAGCTCGGCGCCGTATACGCTGGCAATGTAGCTGGCGCGCTCGGTGATCTGTCGGTTCAGCTGACGCTGTTGGTTGGTCTGGGCCTGGTAGTTGACGGTCGCCAGTACCACTTTGCGGCGATCCTTGGCGCCGGGGCGAATCAGTACCACCGGGCACTTGGCCTGTTTCAGTACCTGCCACTTGGACTCGGCAAAGGTGAAGCGGCGGCTGCTGGTTCTGGCGTGCACCGGCAGGTAGATCATTTCAGCGTTGCAGCGCTTGGCTTCCTGGATGATGGCTCCCTGCCAGTCGCTGGACCAGCACACGGAGATCTCGAATTCAACGCCGGCCTCTTCGATCGGGGTGCGGATCTGGTCGCGGAACCAGAACTCGTCGCGGAACAGGTGGTCGTTGACGGCCCGGGTATCTACCGCTTCCCCATCCACGGCAACGAATACGGCAAGCTTGGGCTGGGGGTTGCGCTCGCGGGCGGTGGTCAGTGCACGCTCGAGGGCTACGTGGCGGTCGTCATTGGGGTCGACGACAACGAATACGACGGGTTTATCCTGCATGGTCACTCCTTTTTAATTGGGAAACGGTTCCCTGAATTCTCTCTGGTATCACCGCGCAACAGGTTGATCTGGCGCAGTTCCCGCCTCTGTAATTGGTGCCAAAAATGGCTTTGGGGCGGCCCTAAGACTGGGGAGTCAAGCCTATCACCGGCCGCTGCTTTTTTCATCTACGCCCCGGGGCGGGATGATGAAAATATGGCTGTGGTGCGTACAGTAGATTGCAGTGATTACCGTTCGATAACGGCGGAGAGAAGATAATGAGAAAAACATCCGGCCTGAGTGCCTTTATCGCAGCTGCCAGCCTGGCATTGGCTGCCTGTAACGACGGATCCGCTTCGGATCCGGCAACGCCAGTCACCGCAGCTGAGTCCCCGGTCCAGGCCGAGGCTGACGAGAAGGTCGCGGCACCGACCGGGGCGGACCCATTCTGGAACAATGCCACCGTTTATTTCATGCTCCCCGACCGCTTTGCCAACGGTGACCCGGACAACGATCTGGCCTACGGACGCGAAGCCGATACGGGCCACCTGCGCGGTTTTCACGGCGGCGACCTGCAAGGCGTTATCGACAAGTTGAATGAGGGCTACTTCGACGCGCTGGGTGTTGACGCCCTGTGGATGTCCCCGGTCTACGAGCAGATTCACGGTGCCACGGATGAGGGCACCGGGCGCACTTACGCCTATCACGGCTACTGGCCCAGAGATTGGACCACCGTTGACCACAACTTTGGCAATGAGGCGCTACTGGCGGAACTGATTGATACGGCGCACAGCCGCGGCCTCCGCGTACTGCTGGATGTGGTTGCGAACCATACTGGTCCGGTGACCGGCAAGGATCCGCTGTGGCCAGCGGAGTGGAACCGCGCCGATTCTGTGTGCGACTGGTCTGGCTTTGCCGGTACCGTCAGCTGCATGCTGGTTGATAACCTGCCGGACATCCGCACCGAAAGCGAAGCGCCGGTTGATCTGCCGCCGCAGCTGGTGAGCAAGTGGGCGGAGGAGGGACGCCTGCAACAGGAGCAGGCCGAGCTGGACGCATTCTTTGAGCGCACCGGTTACCCGCGCGCGCCCAAATATTACATGGTGAAATGGCTGACCGACTGGGTGCGTGAGTACGGTGTTGACGGCTTTCGCGTGGATACGGTCAAGCATGTGGAGCCGGAAGTCTGGGCAGTGCTCAAGAAGGAGGCAAGCCTTGCCCTCGCAGATTGGAAACAACGCAACCCGGATAGAAAGCTCGACAATCGCGACTTTTATATGGTCGGAGAGGTCTATGGCTATGGGATTACCAGCGGACGTGATTTCGATTTCGGCGACCGCCAGGTGGACTTCTTTGACTACGGCTTCGACAGCCTGATCAATTTCGATATCGCTGCGCGCGCCGATCACGAAGATATGGAGTCGATCTTTTCCCGCTACTCAAAAATGTTGAACGGCGGGGCAATGGAGGGTGTGGGTGTGCTCAATTACCTGACCTCTCACGACGATATGAATTCCTTCGACCGCGAGCGCCAGCGTCCCCGCGAAGCGGCATTCAAGTTGATGCTGGCGCCCGGCGCCGCACAGATCTACTACGGCGATGAGCTGGCCCGGCCGCTGACGGCGCCCGGTGCCCAGGGCGATGCCCAGCTGCGTAGCCCTATGAACTGGGGGGATCTTGAAAAAAACGAAACCCGCGAGATACTCGCTCTCTGGCAGAAACTGGGTCAGTTCCGACAGTCTCATCTGGCGGTCGGCGCCGGTGTGCACAAGCGTCTCAGTGAAGCGCCCTATGTATTCAGCCGCACGCTGGAAGATGATCGGGTAATGGTGGCACTGGATATGCCAAAAGGGGAGAAGTCCCTGTCTGCTGCCGGCGTCTTCGCCGAGGGCACCCTGGTGAAAGATTATTACTCTGGTATTGAAGCCCGGGTAGAAAATGGCACTCTGAAATTTGATACAGAGTTCGATACTCTACTTTTGGGTAGCCCCGCCACCCAGGCATTGAGCGCCCGGTAACTGACCGGGCCGCGAATTTTATCATCACTCCGCAGCGGTAAGTTCCAGAGCGTTTGCTACCGGATCTTGCCTCGTGCAGTGGGATGACTTGGAATTGACGGCTGTATTGACGTCTTTGTTTGTCCGGCCTTTTTTGGCCGCGTGTGACCCCATCTCTTTCTCGTCGAAAGATTTACCGGTATCCGCTGACGCGTGATACCGGTTTTTTTTGCCTGTCACTTTTGTGCGGTACCTCACTTTTACAAACTCTCATTGGCGGGTTTGCCAACTCCTCCCCCGGGGAGGGTGAGGCAATCCTTTGCAATCAGAGTAATTTGAATATGCGCCTTACTCGGCGCTGCGCTTATGCGGTTCCTGCGCACAACACAGCTGCGATGTATTCAGTTGAAAAAAATAAAGACTGAATGTTGAACTGACATGACAGTCGTCCGGATAAAAATAACGACCGGAGCATAGCGATGATATCTGCCCCCCAAGTGGTCGGAGACAAGGTCTCCGCTACCTACGTATGCCTGCGCGCTTTCCTGCTGCTGGTACTCTGCCTGCCAGTTACGGCATTTGCTCAAAGCTGGTCCGAAGCCTGGTTTCGCGGTACCCCAAACGATTGGGGAACAACGGCGATGACCTACGATGCGGAGGCCGGTGCCTGGGTGACGGAACAGACGTTCGATGATGCCAACCCGCGCTTCAAGATCAGCCACTTCCAGGATTGGAATGAAGCCTACCCGGCGAATGACTTCCTGATGCAAAACGGGCGCTACCGGATTGTTTTCGACGACGTCAGTAAAGACATTTCGGTGACGGAAATTGTCGATCCTCCGGCCGAGTCGAGTAACCAGGTCTGTTTCGACAATGCGCAGAATTATGCCGATCCCCATATCTATTTCTGGGGCCCGCAGCCGGCTGCCGGCTTTAACGATCTACCCGGGTGGCCCGGGCGGCCAATGACCCAGAGCGGTGGCTTCTACTGCTATGACTTTGTCGGGCATCTTGATGGCGCCATGCCGGATTCGCTGAATGTCATTTTCAATGATAACGGTGCGGCCCAGACTCCAGACCTGCTTTTCAGTGGCGATCCCTGCTATCTCGATGGCCAGTGGCAGCCTGCACTGAGTTGTGGACTCGACGCAAACCCGGACCAGCCTCCCAGCGAGCGACCGCTGTTGGCGCAGCCGCTGAACTTTCCCATCTCCGGCAATGTGTCCGGTGGTAACTACCGGTTTGAAATCGCCTACCCCAACCTGCAGGGCATGTTTATGTCGCCGGTGATGGTGGTGCCGGATGGGCTGAATGACCTGCTGTATGTAGTTGATAAAACCGGTTCTATTTTTACTTTCCCGAATCGTGAAGATGTCGCTCCGGGAGAGGTGCAGACCCTGCTCAACATCAACGCCGAAGTGCGTAACTATCATGAGCAGGGCCTGCTCAGCATGGCCTTTGACCCGGACTTCGCCAGCAACGGTTATATCTATATCTATTACATCCACGGTACCGACGACAACGAGCGCGCACCGGACGGCAGCTACGGCGATGCCATCCTCGAGCGCTGGACGGTGGATAACCCGAACAATCCGGTGCAGGTAATTGCCGGCTCCAGAGCGGAGCTGCTGCGTATTCCCCAACGCGGCCCGGACCACAAGGGCGGCATGATGCAGTTTCACCCGGAAGACAATTACCTGTACCTGAGTATCGGTGACGGTGCCTACGGGCACAGCGCCACCATGTCTTATCCGGAAGATCCGCGCACCAATAATGGCGCGCAGGAAACCGATAACCTGCTGGGTACTTTTGTGCGTATCCAGCCACTGGCGCAGCCGGTAGACGGGAAGTATTACGCGATCCCCGCAGATAACCCCTTTGTGGGCGTACCCGGTTTCCGTGAGGAAATCTGGTCCTATGGCCACCGCAACCCCTGGCGCTGGAGCTTCGATGGCGAAGCCCCCTATACCCTGTGGGAGACCGAAGTCGGTCAGGCCGGGTTTGAAGAGGTCAACCTGATCGAAAAAGGAAAAAATTACGGTTGGCCGGTGTGTGAAGGCACCACCAATCGCGGGGATCTGGGGGGAGACCCGGCGAAAAACTGCAGCACGGATTTTGAACCCCCGCGCGATGGTTACGCTCATCCCACCGGCTTCTCGATTATTGGCGGCGTGGTCTATCGGGGCGGTTCGCTTCCGGGACTTACCGGCAACTTCATCTTTGGCGATTACGTTACCAAGCGTATCTGGTCGATTGTGGATGGCGAAGCCAAAACCCTGATCAGTGATACCTTCCCGGAAAATATCGCCTCTTTCGGCACCGATCTCAGTGGCGAAACACTGCTGGTCTCCACCTACGGCGTGGAGTACGGCGGGCAATCCACAATCTACAAGGTGGTGGATGACGACGCGGAAACCGCGGTAATTCCTGCAAAATTATCTGAAACCGGTCTGTTTGCCGATCTTGAAAACCTGGTACCGGTCTCGGGCGTTTTGGAGTACAGCCTGAATACCAAAGGCTGGTTTGATGGCGCCAGTGTGCGTCACTTCATTTCTTTGCCCAACGACAGCCAGATCAATTTTACCGATATTGATAACTGGAATCTGCCGGTGGGGACGGTACTGGTGAAACACCAGAGTATTGCCACAGCAGAAAACCCCGAACAACCGTTTACCACATCCGTGCTGTTCCGCCAGGATACCGGCAAGTGGCAAGCGGCGAATTATTACTGGAACAGCGCGGGTACCGACGCTGACCTGGTGAATGAAACACTCACAGTGATGGATGGCGGCATTGAAAGCCGTCAGCGGGCCGTGCAGTCAGCCGCCGACTGCGGATCCTGCCACATAGGAAGTGGCAGTCGCGAGCCCCTGGCGGTACATACGCGACAGTTCAACCGGACTTTCCAGTACGGGGAGTCTCCGGAAAGCGCTGCCAACCAGTTGGACGTATTCAATACGATCGGCCTGTTTAGCGAAGATATTGGCAGTGCGCAAAATCACGCGCAGTTTGTCGCTGCGGATGATACTTCCGCTGATTTGAACGAGCGCGCACGCACCTACCTGGATACCAATTGCTCTCACTGTCACGCCAGTAGTTTTATGGACCTGCGTTACGACACACCGCTGGCGGATACGCGCCTGCTGGAAGTGGAGGCCACCGGCAGCACAGCCCGCCTGCGGCCATTCGATCACGCCAGCAGTCTGATTTATATCTATCAGACCACCGATAACAACCGCATGCCCAAGGGGACCCGTTACACCAACCCGGTGGCGGAGGCCCTGTTCAGAAGCTGGATTGATGCGACGGCGGCACAGCAAACCGGAATCGCTCTGCAGGCTGGTAGCGACCGCCTCAACAGCGGTGATCTTCTCAGCGTTACCGTGCAGGCCGAGTTTGATAACGGTTTTACCACGGCTGTTGCCGGTACCCCCAGTGTGACTTCCAGCAATAGCTCGGTGGTGTCCATCGAGTCCGTCGCTAGCGGTGCGTTTACCCTGCGTGCCGGCGACACCGGCAGCGCCACGGTAACGGTACAGCAAAACGGGTTTGGCAAGTCGCTGACAATTTCGGTGACCACGGTAGACACCGGGATAACGGATATCGCTATTGCACCGCAGGGATTGCCGCTGGATAGCACCCGTCAGTTAGCGGCCTACGGTGTGCGTGCCGATGGTACGCGCCAGAATCTGTTCGGACAGGTTACCTGGTCCGTGGAGAGCGGCCCGGCCACTGTCGACGAAAGTGGCCTGGTGACGCGCACCGGCGGCGGTGATGTCACTGTGCGCGCGGAAGCCGGCGAGTTTTCTGCAACGGTCGCGCTCACCGAGGCGAGCAGCGGAATATCGGTGCGCTATGACAACCCGGACGATTGGGCCCAGGTGTTTGTCCACCTGTGGGTGACCGTCGATGGTCAGGATCAGGCGATTACCCAGTGGCCCGGGCTGCTGATGATGGGGCCGGATGCCGAAGGCTGGTGGAGTCATACGATTGCGGAGGAAGACCTTCACAACGGTCAGATTAACCTTGTGTTCAACAACGGCAACGGCCAGCAGACCGGCGACCAGCGCAATATTGCCGAATCCTCGAGTCTGACAGGCGGGACCTGGGAACCCTGGGAGGCGGAGGGGCCGGTGGGCGGCGATACTTCGCGCCTGTCGGTGATCGGCGGTACCACCGCCGATGGTGGCCGTGACTACGCGATTGGCAGGGTTATTACCGTCACTGCCGATACCCCGCCACTGGGCACCGAGTTCGCCAGCTGGAGCGGCGACGCAGCGCCCTATATCGTCGGCGACCCGTCGCAACCGCAGGTGCAATTGCTGATTCCCCAGCACGACCTGTCCCTGGTTGCCCTGTTCCCCAGCAGCAACAATGCCTACGAGGCCGGGCAGAATTTCTATGCGGCGCACTGTGCCAGTTGTCACGGCGACCAGGGGCAGGGCGGTGTGGCGCAGGCGCTCGCGGGGTCCGGTAGCAACTGGCAGTTGGTGCAGCTCACGCAATATATCGAAGACTTTATGCCGATGGATGCGGCGGCCAGTTGCGTCGGCGATCAGCCCGGGGCCTGTGCCTATGAAACGGCGCGCCTGATCGTGGATGAGGCCTGGGGCAACGGCTCCTGTGGTGACAGCAGTTGCGATGGCAGCAACCTGGACCAGCGCAATCTGCGTCTGCTGACACGGGACGAGTATCTCAACAGTGTGCGGGATATTTTTGCCATCGACTTCGATGCCTCGCTGATGGGCCCGGTACCGGCGGATGGTCGATTCCGCAATTTCGATACCGCCTCTTTCCTCACCGCCGGCAACGATCGCACCCTCGGTTTCGAGCTGGTGGCAGAGCAGGTTGCGGACCTCGCTATTGGCCAGACGGGTTTCCTGAATCTCGCCAGTGGCTGTGGCGATGTAAATTGCGTGGTGGACACACTTGGCTTCCGCCTGTTCCGTCGTCCGCTGACCGCTGCTGAAATCGCCAACTACACACCGCTCTATAGCAGCGAGGATGATGGCCGGTTACTGCTGCAGGCCATGCTGATGTCTCCGCATTTCATGTATCGCTCCGAGCTGGGCCAGCTGGATGCGGAAACCGGGCTTTATCGTCTGGACAACTACGAAGTGGCTACCCTGCTGTCTTACACCTTCTGGGGAACCACACCGGACGATACGCTGCTGCTGGCGGCCACCGAAGAAAACTTCGATGTGGCAGCGCAGGTGGATCGACTGCTGGCGGACTCCAGGTCTGAGCGGGGCCTGCGCCGGTTTATCAGCGGATGGCTGATCAACAACCAGTATCCGTTCCCCGCCATCAGCAGCCCCGACCTGATCGCCGCATTCAAGGAAGAAACCGTCGGTTTCGTGCTGGAAAATATTCGCAACGATGCAGCCTACAGCACGCTCCTCAGCGGCAATGCCACCTGGGCGGACGAAGTACTGGCGGCACATTACGGCCTCGATACCAGTGCGGGCAGCGGCTGGATGATGCGCAGTTTTCCCGTGGGGGATCCGCGCACAGGTACCGGCCTGCTCGGGCACGGCAGCTTCCTCGCGTCACGCACCAGTACCGCCAACCCGGCACCCATCAAGCGCGGTGTCTACGTGCGCGAAGTGCTCATGTGCCAGGAGTTTCCGCCCCCCGCGGCAGCCGACTTCAACGTGGTATTTGAAGAGACCGACAGCAACCGGGAAGCGACCGCACGTCACACTTCCGATCCTGCCTGCGCCGCCTGTCACCAGTTTATCGATGGTGTCGGCTTTGGCTTCGAAGGTTTCGGCAGCGATGCGCTCTTCCGAACCATCGAAACTATTGGCACCGGTGAAGAGCAGGCGATTGATGACAGCGGCAGCATCAAGAGCCTGTACACCCCGGCCACGGTACTCGACCCCACCAGCCCCAGTTATGACTTCTACTCGGTAGCGGAACTGGCCAGCCTGATTGCCGGCAGTGATCAGGGGGAGGCCTGCTTCGCCCGCCAGTTCTACCGCTATGTGGTAGGGCGAGAGGAGGGTGCCAGTGATGACCTGATCATTCATACGGTGAGTGAAGACCTGCGCAATGGCGGCGGCATGCAGGCCATGCTGCGCAGCCTGGTGTTGTCCGACGCATTCACCCTGCGTCGCTGAAACAGGAGAATAAAAATGAAACTGTTCAATCAATTCCGTCTCCCCACCATCAAGGAATCCACCAGCCAGTCGCGCAGGAAATTTCTCCAGCGCATGGCGCAGGCGGGTGTGCTGTTGCCTTTGGCCAGCAGCATGCTGGGGCAAAAAGTGCTGGCACAGGGCGGCAGCGCCCAGCGGGTACTCTTTCTCTATTACCCCAACGGTGTGGTGCCCTACAACTGGTTGCCGCAACAGGGCGCGGGTGCCATCAGCGGCAGCCAGGAGCTGAGTTTCGGCCTCGGGCCACTCGCGCCATGGCACAACCGCATGATCGTTTTGCAGAACCTGACCCTGGACATCGGTGCCGGGGCCGGGGCCCACTACAACGATATGCGCGGCATCCTCACCGGCAACAACCAGATCAGCCGCGAGAGCGCCAGTATTGATCATCTGATTGCAGAACAGCTGGGCAGTGAGGGTGTGCTGAGTCTCGGTGTGCGTACCGGCAGCCGCTCGGACATCATGATTTCCAAACCGCGCGGCTACGACAGTGAAACTCGGCCGATTCCCAATAACGACCCCGCGGATGCGGCGCAGAAGCTGGCGGTGGGTATTCAGGGCGGGGGTAGTGACAGTAACGGGGAAAAGCAGGCGTATTACGAAGCCGTACTGAACGACTTCGACAGCCTTGCCAACGCCACACTGGATGCCGCGCGCAGGGACAAGCTGACCCTGCACGAAAATGCCCTCAAGCGCCTGCGGGACCTCGCCAGCAATCAGGTGGGCCAGTGCACCTTCAATACCAATGTGATGAGCGATCCGTATTACGCATCCAGCAGTCAGCTCACGCCCACTGAATGGCAGATGTTCCCGCACCTGGCGCGGGCCCAGGTGGACAATATTGTGGGCGCCTTTTCCTGTGGCCTGCACCGGGTCGCCACCCTGCAACTTTCCAAGGGCGACGAGAACGGCAACCTGGTGAATTACTCCTACGACGAGTGCTGGCAGATGGCCCAGGACGCGATCAACCAGGGTATCCAGAGCACCAGTGAAAGCGGCCCGCTGGGTGCTACCACTCGCTGGTACAACGAATTTGCCAGCCACAGTGCTTCGCATCGCCCGGGCGATGTGCCGCACACCGCCCAGGTGCGCTGGTATCACTCGCTGCTCGCCTACACTCTGCAGCAACTTGAGGACAAAGGCCTGCTGGATGACACCCTGGTGATGATGTTCAGTGAGGTGGGGGATGGCTCCAAGCACGGTGGTGCCGCTGGCGCTGTCACCCTCGCCGGTGGCGCCGGCGGCGCGCTGCAGATGGGGCGGATCATCAACTGTGGGGATGGCGTCAACAATGGCCAGCGTATTTTTGGTACTCATCAACTGTTCGGTGATGTTGCCCGCTATCTGGGGGTGAACAGCCTGCCGGAAAGCCACTGGAGTGGCGGGGTGGTTTGACCCGGCGAAAGCACAACTCGAGAAAAAATCATCAAGAAATTCACACGGAGAAGAGCGGGGGAAGTATGACGGTAAAGCGGTATGCGTTGACCGGGTTGTTGACGTTGGTGGCTCTCACGGGGTGCGGAGGCGGTGGAGGTGGTGCAACGCCTGCACCGGTGCCAACACCGCAGCCAACACCACAACCAGCACCCGAACCGGAGCCCCTGCCAGAAATTTCCATCGATCCGTATTGGGCCAATGCGAGTATCTACTTCCTGCTCACGGATCGATTCAATAACGGCGACAGCAGCAACGACCTGGCCTATGGTCGCCAGGCCGACGGTGCCCCCCTGCGCGGTTTTCTCGGCGGAGATCTGCGCGGGGTCATTGATAAACTGAACGAAGGTTATTTTTCCGATCTTGGCATCGACGCTATCTGGATGTCACCGATTATGGAAAATGTGCACGGTTATCTGGAAAGCTCCGGTCGCACCTATGCCTATCACGGCTACTGGCCAAAGGACTGGACCGCGGTAGATGCCAACCTGGGCAGTGAGGCTGATTTGAAGGAGATGATCGATACCGCGCACGCGCAGGGCATCCGGGTATTGCTCGATGTAATCGCCAATCACACCGGCCCGGAAACCGCGCAGGACCCGCTGTGGCCGAGTGCGTGGGTGCGCACTTCACCGGTGTGCGACTGGTCCGGTTTCGCCGGCAATGTCACCTGCACACTCACCGATCACCTGCCGGATATCCGCACGGAAAGTGACGCGTCGGTGGAAATTCCCGAATTCCTGCTGGAAAAATGGCAGTCCGAGGGACGTCAGGCAGAGGAGGTGGCTGAGCTGGATGCATTCTTCGAACGCACCGGCTACCCGCGCGCGCCGCGCTATTTCCTGATGAAATGGCTCACCGACTGGGTGCGCGAATACGGCGTGGACGGTTTTCGCGTGGACACCGCCAAGCATGTGGAGCCAGAATTCTGGGGGCAGCTGAAGCGGGAAGCCGAAGACGCATTGGCGGACTGGAAAGCGCAAAATCCACTGCAGAAAATCGACGACAAAGCCTTCTTCATGCTGGGAGAAGTTTACGGCTTCGGCGTCGATGATTTCTCTAACAGTGACGGTCGCCAGTATGACTTTGGTGATCAGCAGGTGGACTTTTACCAGTATGGTTTCGACAGCCTGATCAATATGGGATTTGTGCACCACGCGGAACAGTCGTCGGCAGAGCTGTTTGCACAATATGCACAGGACCTTAATACCGGTGACCTCAAGGGCGCCGGTGTGCTCAGTTACATCAGCTCCCACGACGATATGGACAGCTTTGACCGGGACCGCAGTCGAGCGTTTGAATCTGCCGCAAAGTTGCTGCTGGCACCCGGCGCAGTACAGGTATATTACGGTGATGAGCTGGGACGGCCGCTAACGGACGCACAGGCGCTGTACGATGCCGAGTTGCGCAGTTTCATGAACTGGCAGGATATGGCGGATACCGATACCCAGCTGCTGCTGACGCACTGGCAAAAACTGTTGAAATTCCGCCAGCGGTTTGCGGCGCTCGGTGCAGGTGAACATCAGGTGATCCAGCAGGCGCCGCTGGTGTTTTCCAGGAGCCTGGAAAATTTTGCCCCGGTGGTGGTCGCACTGGCTCAACCTGCCGGCGACAAGCAAATACCGGTCGCTGGGGTATTTGAGGAGGGGCAGTCGTTGCTGGATTTCTACTCCGGGGCCAGTGCCCAGGTGGTCAATGGCGAAGTTGCACTGAGCACACCGCACTCCGTGGTCTTGCTGGGTGTGCCGGATTAAACCCGTTTCCGTATTTAATCTGCCCCCAAAAAAAAGCCCCGGATATACCGGGGCTTTTTTATTGGGTGGGTGTGGCTTACTGCTCGCTGGGCAGGTTCTGCAGTGCGGCTTTCAGCTCGCGCAACTTTTCCTTTACCCGCGCCGCATTATCCGGGCCGATGCGAATCATCAACTTGTGCAGCCCGGGCAGTTTCTCCAGTTTTTCATCCTCAAACTTGTAGTACACCGTGGGGCGGATCAGCTTGATGGGGCCTTCGACTTCCGGGGCGGCCAGTGCCTGATCGATCGCGGCGAGCACCGCCGCGTGGAAGTTCTTGTTCTTCAGCCCCAGTTCGCCGTAAGCCTGTTTCAGGCGCGGGTACCAGAACTGGTAGAGGTTTACCGCGGTATCGGTATCGACCATGGCGAACAGGCGCACGGGTTGCTCGTAGCGCTGGTAGTTCTCCTGAGAGAGCACGTAGATCTTCTGGCCGTCATCGCGGGTTTCCAGATCCTTGACCGCCAGACTGTCCTTCAGGTTGTTGAAGGGACGGTTCTTGTGCATCAGGTCGCCCTTGGTTGCGGTGTTCACCGCCGCGACCCATTTGCGCACGACTTCATCCGGCACTATCCAGTTTGCCAGCGCACCGTCGGAGGAGAGGCTGATGATATCCTTGCGCGCCTCGGCATCACTGTCGTTCAGGGCGGGCAGCTGGCGCGGCGGATCTTCTGGCTCGGCGGGTTCCGGAGCGGGAGGAATGACCGGCTCGTCCTCTGGCTTGTCGAGGTCGACGCTCGGTGTTTCCGGCGCGGGCTCGGTGACGGGAGCGGGGGCTTCGGGTGCCGGGGTATCTCGCAACGCGAACCAGTAAATGCCGAAAACTACCGCTGCTACCACCAGCAGCGCGATCAGCCAATCTTTGATACTGCCACCCATCTGCAAATCCTCCCGTTGATTCCCGCGCTCAGCGTCTGGCGCCTTATAAGACAGTGTAAACCACTGACTGTGAAGTCTAGGACAGTATCAGGTCGCGAAGGTTTCGGATAGCGCGTTCCTCCGCCCCCCGAATAACTTCTGAAAGTCTCTCCCCGCAAAATCTCCAAAAATTATCCCCGCTTAAGTTTGCCTTAATTTGGCCCCCATAGACTCACAGCATCGACAATCCAAAGAGTGGGTCTCATGGCAGCGGAAAGCTCTCCAAACATGGAACGGGAAAGTAATGGATCTGCGCGAGTTTTCGCGCCAAGTGCCTGTCCGGGCTTCTTCCTGAGCGCGGCCGGGGACCGCAATCGACCCGCGGTGGAATCCTATATCGCGGCGACCTTTGCCGAGACCTACGGCGCGCGGCTTTACCACTTTATGCCCCTGTTGCTGGCACAGTGCAATGACAGCGGCCTGGTGTCGGCGCTGGGGTTGCGCAGGGCGGATACCGCACCGCTGTTTCTGGAGCAGTACCTGGATCAGCCAGTAGAAGCCGCACTGGCCAGTGCCACCGGCGGCGAAGTCGAACGGGGCGACATTGTGGAAATCGGCAATCTGGTCTCCACCGCCCGCGGCGGCAGTCGCCTGCTTTTTCTCATGCTGGCCGAGCTGTTTGCTGCCGCGGACGTGACCTGGGCCATTTTTACTGCCACCCCGGAAGTGCACCGCCTGTTGAACAAGCTCACCGGCAACCAGTTTGTACTGTGTCAGGCGGATGGCGATCGCCTGGGTGAGCGGCTCGCCGATTGGGGCAGTTACTACGATACCCGGCCGGCGGTGACCGCCATCAATGTGGCCGAGGAGCGCGACGCACTGCTGGCGCATCCGTTGATCCGGGAGTTGTTACAGGCCTGTGCCACACCGGCACAGCAGATGGCGCATGCATTGCGGGAGGTTTATCCATGCAATTGATCGAACAGATCGCCGCGCACGCCGCGAGTTCACCCACGAGGGCTGCGCTTATTGGTGTTGAGGAAAACACCAGTTATGCACAGCTGGCGCAGACGATAGATTCGCTGGCGGGCACGTTGCAACAACTGGGCATAGCGGTGCTTGGCTTGTATGCGGACAACGGTCCCCAGTGGCTGCTGTTAGACCTGGCCTGTCAGAAAGCGGGTGTGACACTGGTGCCGCTGCCGGGCTTTTTTACCCCCCAGCAGCTCGAACACACCATTCGCACCAGTGGCATGCAGGCACTGCTGACGGACGACTGCGAACGCTTTACCCCGCTGTCTGTGGTGGGTGAGGCACGGGGTGATCTCGCCGGCCTGACGCTGATTGAGACCCCGGGAACCGAGCGGGTAGCGCTGCCGGCAGAGACCGCCAAGATTACCTTCACCTCTGGATCCACAGGCACCCCCCGCGGTGTCTGCCTGGCGAACGAAACCCAGTACACCACCGCCGCCGCACTGGCCGAGCGCCTGAATGAACTCGATTGTGCGCGTCACCTGTGTCTGCTGCCCCTGGCCACTCTGCTGGAGAACGTCGCCGGTGCCTACACCTGCTGGTTGCTGGGGGGGACGGTAATCGCGCCGCCGCTGGCGAAGCTCGGCTTCCACGGCAGTTCCCAGCTGGATGCGGCACAGCTGTGCCGCTGCATTGACGAGTATCAGCCGGACAGCCTGATCCTGCTGCCCCAGATCCTGAAACTGCTGGTGGCGCAAGTCCATCTGGGCCAGTGGCGTGCACCGGCGTCGCTGCGCTTTATCGCCGTGGGCGGGGGCAAGGTCTCCGCGAAGTTACTGCTCCAGGCGCGCGCGCTGGGGCTGCCGGTATTCGAGGGCTACGGCCTGTCGGAGTGCGGATCGGTGGTGGCGTTGAACCTGCCCGGTGCCGACTGCCCCGGAGCTGCTGGACGTCCGTTGCCCCACTGTGAAATCCGTATTCGCGATGGCGAAGTGCAGGTGCGCGGGCCCCGTTACCTGGGCTACCTGGGCGACAGTGGCACGGTCAATGGAACGGCGAGCGATATGGATGGCGACTGGCTGGCAACAGGTGACCTCGGTGCCATCGATAACGACGGCTTCCTGCACATTACCGGGCGCAAGAAGAACCTGCTGATCAGCGCCTTCGGTCGCAATATCTCGCCGGAGTGGATCGAGAGTGAAATCCTGCTGGATCAACAGGTACTGCAGTGCGTGGTTATCGGCGATGCGCGCCCGCACTGCTGTGCGCTGATATTCCCCCATCCCGGTGTCGCGGACGCGCAGGTCGACGACTGGCTCAACACGGTCAACCAGCGCCTGCCGGATTACGCACAGGTACGTAACTGGAGCCGCCTGCCGGCACCGCTGACGTTTGCCGACCGCCTGCTGACCGCCAACGGCCGCCCGCGCCGCGATGCCATTGCCAATCAATATGCCGAATCCATTGAAACGCTGTACGGAGAATCCCATGCCTTTCTATGACGAACTGCAACAGCAGACCGAAGACGCCCGCCTGTCACTGTTAAACGTGCCGCTGATCCAGCGCGGTGCCCGCGGCGAAATTGAATTACCGGAATACGTGGCGTTTCTGACCGAGGCCTATCACCACGTGAAGCACACTGTACCGCTGATGATGGCCTGCGGCAGTCGCCTGGGCGATCACCAGGAGTGGTTGCGCGAGGCGCTAGCGGAATATATCGAAGAGGAAACCGGGCACCAGGAGTGGATCCTCAATGACATCGCGGCCTGTGGCGCCGATGCCGAAGCCGTGCGCCACAGCCGGCCCAACCTCTCCACTGAACTGATGGTGGCCTACGCCTACGACAGCATTGCCCGCGGTAACCCGGTGAGCTTCTTCGGCATGGTGAATGTGCTCGAGGGCACCAGTATTGCCCTCGCCACCAGTGCTGCCCGTGCGATCCAGACCTCGCTGGAATTGCCCAATAAAGCCTTCAGTTACCTGTTGTCCCACGGTGACCTGGATATCGGCCACGTGGATTTCTTCCGCGGCCTGATGAACCGCATCGACAGCGATACCGACAAGGCCGCCATCGTGCACAGTGCGCGGGTGTTCTTCCGCCTGTACGGAGATGTGTTCCGCGAAGTGGACCGCCTGAGTATGGCCCTGGAGGCTGCGTAATGCGCGCTCACTCTTCATCTGAAACCAAGCCCGAAACCAAGCCCGAAACCAAGCCACTGACGGTGCTGGTCACCGGCGCCAGTGGTGGCATCGGCCGCGCCATCGCCACCCTGCTCGCCACGCAGGGCTACCGCCTGCTGTTGCAGGGGCGCGATGCAAAACGTCTTGAACAGCTGCGCATATCATTGCCTGGGGATGCGGACCACCGCATTTTAGTAGCCGACCTGCTCAACCCCGCCGCCCGCCGCACCCTGGTGCAGACCTGCCGCGATGAAATGGGTGGCGTGGATGTGCTGATCAACAACGCCGGCGTTTCCACGTTTGCATTGCTCTCCGATACCAGTGACGAGGAACTGGGGCGGATACTCGGCACCAACCTGCTCGCTCCCATGGCGCTGACCCGCGACCTGATACCGCTGCTGCAGGAGAGCAAGCGGGCGGCGGTGATCAACATTGGCTCCGCCTTCGGCCATATCGGCCATCCGGGTTTCAGCGTTTACGGCGCGAGTAAATCCGGTCTGCACGGCTTCACCGAGGCCCTGCGTCGTGAGCTGGGTGATACCGGCTTGCGCGTGCATTACCTGGCACCGCGTGCGGTAGATACCGCGTTGAATACCGATGCGGTCAACGGGTTGAATCGCTCCCTCGGCAACAAATCCGACTCCCCGGAGCGGGTGGCGCAGGCCTGCTTGCGCCTGCTGGAAGGGGCTGCCAGCCAGCGCCGCTTTATCGGCTGGCCGGAGCGCCTGTTTATCAAGGTCAACGCCTTGTTTCCCGCCGTGGTGGATTCGGCGCTGGCGAAGAAGCTGCCGGTCATCCGCGAATATGCACAACAGAACTTCCCCGACCTCAAAGGAGATACACCGTGAAACGTTTATCGCTTCCTGCACAACCGTTTGCCCGCTACCTGGTGGTGCTGTTGATGGCACTGGTTGCCCAGGTATTTGTTACCGCGTCCGCCGCTGCGGAAACCGCCGACGAGCGGGTTGTCAGCCTGCAAAGTGCTTGGGCCAAGATCAAATACCGCACGCCGGAAAAACAGCAGGCGGCGCTGTTTTCCGAGCTGATTGATCAGGCACAGGCGGCTACCGCAACTTATCCACAGAGCGCACCAGTGTGGGTGTGGAGCGGCATCATCCGTGCCTCGTATGCCGGCGCCAAGGGCGGTCTCGGAGCGTTGTCTGCGGTAAAGGCGGCGAAATCCGATCTGGAGCAGGCCATTGCCATCGACGGCAGTGTGCTCGATGGTGCCGCTTATACCAGCCTCGGCTCCCTGTATTACCAGGTACCCGGCTGGCCAATCGGGTTCGGCGATGATAAAAAAGCGGAAGCTTTCCTGCGTAAGGGGCTGGAGTTTGGCGCCAAAGACGTTGATGCCAACTACTTCTACGCCGACTACCTTTTCCAGAAGAAAAGTTACACGCAGGCACTCGAATATCTGCAGCGTGCGGAGCAAGCGCCCGCCGATCCCCAGCGGCCACTGGCCAGCGAAGGGCGGTTGGGGGAAATCAAAAGCCTGCAGGCAAAAATCCAGCAAAAAATGCACTAGGTTCAGGCCGATCACTGCACAGGGATAAGCACAGTCAATGCGGGTATTGCTGATCGAAGATGATGAATCCCTGGCCGATGGCATCGCCACGGCGTTGCGCCACAATGGCTACGCCGTGGATCACGCTGCCCTTGGTGGCGAGGGGGTGTCCCTGGCGCGCGCGGCAAAGCCCGATGTGATTGTGCTGGACCTGGGTTTGCCGGATCTCGACGGGGTCGAGGTATTGCGCCGGTTGCGCAGTCATGGGGTTAAATCTTCAGTATTGATCTTGACCGCGCGGGATGATCTCGCTTCCAAGGTACAGGGTCTGGATGCCGGCGCCGACGACTACCTGACCAAACCCTTCGCCGTGGATGAGCTGCTTGCTCGCCTGCGCGCGCTGGAACGGCGTCTGGGGGTGGGGCTCAGCGCCGAGATCGCCATCGGAGACGTGCGTATCAATCTCGCCAGCCACGAAGTATTCCGCGGCGACGAAGCGGTGAAACTGTCGCGTCGGGAGTTCACCCTGTTGCGGGCCCTGGCGGAACGGCCCGGCAATATCCTCAGCCGCGAACAGCTGGAAGACAAGCTGTACAGCTGGGGGGAGGAAGTGGCCAGCAACACCGTGGATGTGCATATCCACAACCTGCGCAAAAAAATCTATCCCGAATTTATCCAGACCATCCGCGGCGTCGGTTACAAGGTGGGTCCTGCGCAGTGAGGTCGATTCGTTTCTTCCTGCTGATCACGCTGCTGGCGACCATCGTGCTGGTCAACTTTGTCGCCGCGCTGCAGGGGTATCGCGGCAGTATGTCGGAGGCGCAACGGCTGTTTGACCAGCAAATGGTAGCCACGGCGCAGTTGCTTTCCACCATGCCAACACCACAACAATCGCCGGAACAACTCCCGGTCGTGGTAGAGCACACCGGCCCCATGGCGTTTCAGGTTTGGACCGAGACTCAGGCCCTGTTGATGCGCTCGGTCAATGCCCCAGAGACACCGGTAAGTACCTTTGCCGAGGGCTACCGGGAAGTGAATTTCTCCGGTTTCCGCTGGCGTGTGTTCTCCCACTATGCGCCGCAGTTACCGGGCTGGGTACTGGTGGCGGAACGGGTTGATCTGCGTTACCAGCTGGCGGACAGGGTAATCCTGGAGTCGGTCACGCCTATCCTGATCGGCATCCCGGTGGCCGGCCTGCTTATCTGGTTGATTCTGGCGCGGGGCCTGGGCAGCCTGCGCAGGTTGGCGGCAGCGCTACAGGAGAAACGCGCGGAAGATCTGCACCCGCTACCGCTGGATAACCCGCCGGAGGAGCTACTGCCGGTTGTCTCCTCTACCAATGCACTGCTGGGGCGCTTGCAGGAATCCTTCGAGCGCGAGCGGCGCTTCTCTGCGGATGCCGCACACGAGTTGCGCACACCGATCAGTGCGATCCAGGTCCACGCGCACAATCTCGAGCGGGAGTTAACGGAAACCTCCGCTGCTGAAAAGCCCGACTCGCTACAAAAATTACAGGGCAGTGTGGAGCGTATGGCACATCTGGTGGAGCAGATGCTGGATCTGTACCGAACCACCCCGGACCATTACCCGGCGCGTTTTGAAAGGGTCGATCTGTACGCTTTAGCACGTGAGGTCATTGCCGAGAACTATGCCGGCTTTGCCTGCAGAGATCAGCAGGTGGAACTCTGCGGCGCGCCGGCCGGCCTCTGTGGAGATCGTTTTGCACTGTCGATTCTGCTCAAGAACCTGCTGAGAAATGCCAATAAATACTCACCGGAAGGCGGGCAGATTGAAGTCACAGTGAATGTTCTGAGCGAGCGTGACGAGGTAGAGCTGCGCGTAGAGGATTCCGGGCCCGGTATTGCGGAGGCGGAGTACGCACGTGTCTTCGAACGCTTTTACCGAGTGGGTGGCGACCGGCATGTCACCGCGGTGGAGGGGTGCGGGTTGGGTCTGTCGATTGTGCAGCATATTGCCCAGTTGCATCATGCGGATATCCGGCTGGGTACCTCACATTTTGGTCATGGCCTTTCCGTGCAAGTTCGTTTCCCACTGGGAAAACCGGTTGGGGAAAACTCCGTATCAGAATCGATGCAAGAGCGAGCAACAAAAAATGCCTAAATGCCCGGTTGCCTGCATGGGTAAATTCCTGCTGCTGATCCTGTTTGCCAGCCTGAGCCTCGGCGCAGCGCGGCCGGAAATCAAGCTGGAAATTCGCGACCACCTGTTCCTCCCCTCGGAACTGGTGGTGCCGGCCAATACCAAGATCAAGCTGATTGTGTACAACCGCGATCCCACACCGGAGGAGTTTGAGAGCTACGAGCTGAACCGGGAAAAGGTCATTATGGGCGGGCAGAAGGCCATTATTTTTATTGGTCCATTAAAGCCCGGTGAGTATCCGTTTTTTGGTGAGTTCAATCCGAAAACGGCGCAGGGAAAAATCATCGCGGAATAATTTAAGTAGCGTCGGATTACCGTCATGTTATTGACCAGTGTCATCATTATTCTGCGGGAAGTGCTCGAAGCGGCGCTGCTGCTGACCATCCTGCTCGCCATGAGCCGATTCATCGGACTGAATACGCGCTGGTTTCTGCTCGCGCTCGCCCTGGGCGGCCTCGGTTCCATAGTCTACGGGAATAACCTGGCGGCGATTTCCAACGCATTCGACGGCACCGGGCAGGAACTGCTGAATGCCTGCCTGCATATTCTTATCTATGCCCTGTTGCTGATCAGCACCTCGTTGATGGTGATTAATTACTATCGCCCAGGATGCCGGCTGTCACTGCTGAAGTGGTGCATGCTGCTGGCGGTGATGAGTTCGATATTGCGCGAGGGGGCGGAGATTTATATTTACCTGTACACCTTTCATACCCAGCCAGAGTTGTTTGGCAGTGTATTGAAAGGGGCTCTGATCGGCGCGGGTATCGGTTTTAGTATTGGTGCCCTGCTGTACTACCTGCTACTGGCACTGCCGGAGCGTCACACTCTGCTGATCACCTGTATTCTGCTCACGATCGTCGCCGGCGGTATGTGTTCACAGGCGGTGCAGCTATTAATACAGATTGACTGGCTGCCGTCCCAGATGCCGCTTTGGGACACCTCGGCACTGCTGCGGGAGGATTCCTTGCTGGGGCAGCTGTTGTATGCGCTGATGAGTTACGAGGCGTCGCCAACGCCGCTTGAAGTGTTTCTTTATGCTATGAGTTTGGCGGTTATGGCGCTGACACTCGGATTTACCCATTATGTTTATCGATCGCACGCCCATGTTCCCGCCGTTGCCCACTAAGGCCTGGTTTGCCCCGCTGACTCTGGCAGCTGCCGCGACTGTCACACCGCTTGTGGCGCATGCGGATGGCCAGGTGGTGGACCGCGTTTACGACCCTTACGTGCAGCCGCTGGAAAAAGAACTCGAATGGCGTACCTCCGCCATTCCCGGAAAGGACAAAACCTGGGGTGGGGAGCAGATACATCACCTGGGACTTGGCCGCAGTTTTTCCGACCGCTGGTTCGGCGAGGTCTACCTGATCGGCGCGCGGGACTCCGAGCGGGACCTGAAACTGGAGGCGATCGAGCTGGAGGCCAAATATCAGCTCACCGAGCAGGGCGAGTACGCCGCAGACTGGGGACTGTTGTTCGAGCTGGAGCACGAACGCGAAGAAAATGTGTGGGAGGCGGCAGCAACGCTGATCAGTAGCCGGGAGTGGGGGCGCTGGACCGGCACGGCCAATCTCTCCGCTCTCTACGAATGGGGCGACGACTTCAAAAACGAGTGGGAATCGGAACTGCGTATGCAGGCGCGCTACCGCTGGTTACCGCATTTTGAACCCGGGGTGGAATTCTACGCGGGGCAGGATTATCGCGGCATAGGGCCGATTGTTCGCGGGGAAAAGAAGCTCCCAGGAGCGAGCAAGCTGATGTGGGAATTCGGGGTGATCCAGGGACTGACCAGTGACAGCCCCGACCAGACAATCCGTCTGCTGTTGGAGTATGAATTTTTCTGAGCCGGATGCCGGTGGTGACCCACCGGCGTCCACTCAGATAAACCCCAAGTACTGGATCAGTTGTCCAGCTGCAGGATTACACTGTCCTGGGGCATCAGCTCCAGCGTGATCGCGCCTTCGCCACCCTCTACCTTCAGCGCTGCATCAACATTGCCTGCGAGCTGTTCCTGCAACGGGTACTGGCCGTCTTTCAGGTTCCATTGTTGCACCAGCTCTGCCGGCAGCTTCAGCGTCAGCTTCCGTTCTGCATCGGCAAAATTGGCAGCCACCACCAGTCGCTCATTACCGGCCCAACGGGCAAAGGCAAACTGTCTGTCACCATAGCCTTCAGACTGGGTACGATTGAACTTGTGCAGGTCCAGGTACTCACCTTGCAGTGCCTTGCTCTCGCTGGAGAACTGCATCAGGCGCTGGTAGAAATCGCGCAGCTGCTGTTCGCTCTCGCTCAGGTTCTCGCCGTTAAAGGCGCCTTCGTTGTTCCAGCGGCGAATGGTAGGTACCGACCAGTAATCAAAAATGGTGGTGCGACTGGCCTTGCCGAAACCCGCATCGTCGGCGCCGGGCTCACCCAGTTCCTGGCCGAAGTAGACCAGCGTAGGCGCACCGCTGATAGTGGCGGACACCACCATCGCGGGCTTGCCAGCCGCGGCGCTGCCGGCAAATTCCGGACTGGCGATACGCTGCTCGTCGTGGTTTTCCAGGAAGCGCAGCATATTGTCTTCAATACCCTGCAGGCTGTGCTGAATATCCACCAGCGGGTCGGTACCGGCCTTGCCTTCCATGACCGCACGGATGGCATCGTAGGTACCTACCTTATCGTACAGGTAATCCATCTTGCCCAGGTGGATGTAATCCCGGTACAGATCAGGCTGATAGATTTCCGCCAGTAACAGTGCGTCAGGCTTCTGCATTTTGATACTGGAGTTCAGGTAACTCCAGAATTCCACCGGCACCATGCCGGACATATCGTAGCGGAAACCGTCGACACCAAAGGCGAGCCAGTAATCCGTAATCTCGCGGAATTTCTCCCAGCTACTGGGGACGTCTTTATCCGCCCAGAAGGCCGCGTGTGCGCGGAAATCTTTCTGGGCGTAGTCCTGCGGCAGTTCCGCAAAATCGTGAGAGCCATCCGGGCGCACGCCGAAGTTGATCTTCACCGTTTCGTACCAGTCGCCCTGGGCCGGTTGCGGGGCGCGACTGCCATTGCCGGTCCACTTTGCCGGTACTTCCTTGAATTCACCGTCTACCAGTGGGTGACTCTCACCATTCAGCGGCTGGTAGCCGTCTTCCGCCACCGGCACCTGGAAGGGTTCGCCGGGCACATAGTAAAAATTGTTGTCGCGGGCGTAGGCCACGCTGGTGTCATCATCCGCGCCGAAGTCGCGCACGCCCTCTGGCTTGGCCAGGGAGTGGTAATTGCGCGCAACATGGTTGGGGACGATATCAATGATGACCTTGAGACCCGCGTCGTGGGAGCGTTCGATCAGCGCCTCGAATTCCTGCAGGCGCTTGCCCGGATCTTCGGCAAGATCCGGATTTACCGAGTAGTAATCCTTGACCGCATAGGGAGAACCGGCGCGGCCCTTGATTACATCCGGATCGTCGTTGGCGATACCAAACTCGGTGTAGTCACGCACTACCGCATGATGCAACGCGCCGGTATACCAGATGTAGTTGGCTCCTAATTCGCGAATTTCCCGCAGCGCATTCGGCGTGAAGTCGCTGAATTTACCGACCCCGTTTTCCTCGATGGTACCCCAGGGCTTGTTGGTGGTATTGGTATTGCCGAACAGGCGTGGCAGTACCTGGTAAATCACCGGCTTGCCGAAGGTTTCTACCGGGGAAGGCAGCACGGTTGCTGCCTGTACGGCTTCCTGTGTGTTTTCCTGCACGCTTTCCTGAATCCGGGTGGTCTGTGCATCGGCAGCTTTATTGTCGCAGCCGCTCAGCAGCGCAGTGGCGATGGAAGAAGCCAGTAGCAGTCGGGTAAATGTTTTCATAACAGCCAATAATTCCGTTCGTTATTTCTATTCCCTTACAGGGATACAGCGAGCTTCAGGTCTTGTTTGCCCCAGGCGAATTTCACCTGCAGGGTGTTGCTGCGCTTGTCGTAGTAGGCAGTGTTGGTGGTGAGTTGGTTTTCCTTGCGCACCAGCGGAATAGACTCACCGCCGAGGGTGATGGACGCCGGCGCCTGTTGCCAGTTGTGCAGCACCAGCTCGATGGCGCGGGTTTCCGGCGCACCGGTATAGCCGTCGCCGCTGCGGCTGAAGGCGAAGTTCAGGGCGTTGTCTCCGCGCGCGCTGGTAAAGGCGAGCTGTTCGTACAGGCCCTTGGCGAAGGCATCGGCAGTCACGCCGTCGTCCTCGTACACAGAGCCGCTAGACGCACTGACAGATGCATCAGCGTAGTAGTCCAGGCGCAGGTGCTCGCTGGAGTATTCACGGGTGTTGCGCACATCCTTGATGGTCGGGATAAACGCACCGGCGCGCACCAGGACGGGAATGGTGTCGAGTTCCACTTCCACTTCCGCGCTGTCTCCGCGGTAGGCTTCATCGGTCCAGTAATCGAACCAGACGCCGCCGGGGAGCTGTACTTCCACCTCGTCGATGTTTTCCTCGGTCACCGGTGCCACCAGGAAGTCGTTACCCCAGAGGTAGGCGTCCTTGTTGTCCATCAGCGCCAGGTCGGATTCGTTTTCAAAAAACAGCGGGCGCATCAGCGGCATGCCGGTCTGGCTGTTCTCGAAGGCGAGGGTGTAGTTGTAGGGCAGCAGGCGATAACGCAGTTTCACGTACTCGCGCAGAATATTGCGGGTCTTGCGGTCGTGGAATACCGGCTCCGGGGCAATGTGATCCTGCGCGTGCGGGCGGTACACCGGCTGGAACACGCCGTATTGCAGCCAGCGGATATACAGCTCGCGGTTAAACTTCTCGCCGCCGGCAAAACCGCCGAGATCGGAGTGGGTATAGCCAAAGCCCAGCAGACCCATCTGCAGTGACAGTTCCACCTGTGGTTTGAGGCCACCCCAGCTGCGATCCACATCGCCGGTCCAGGGGATCATGCCAAAGCGCTGGGAGCCGGGGAAACCGGCGCGCATCATGATGAACGGACGCTCTTCCGGACTTGCGGCTTTTTCATTGTCGAACAACATCTGCGCCCAGCGGTGTCCGTAGGCATTGTGGATTTCATCTGCCATACCGACGGCATGCACGGTATCGGACGGGTGTACTTCCGGCTCGCCCAGGTCGCCCCACCAGCCGGCTACGCCCTGTTCCTTCAGATCGCTGTAAACGTTCCAGAACCAGTCGCGTCCGTCTTCGGAGAACACATCGATGAGGCCGGTATTACCGAAGTAAAACTCGAACTGCTTGGGCTCACCCGCAATATTTTTCGCCAGCGCGTTGCTGGCTACTGCGTTGTCCCAGCGCTCGGAAGTGGAAAGAACGAAGGGTTCGGTGACCAGAATGGTGTTGATGCCCTGTTTATCCAGATCCGCCATCATGTCCACCGGCGTGGGGAAGGTGTTCTTGTCCCACGCCAGGTTGCCCATATGCCCTTTGATGTCCGGGCCGAACCAGAACAGGTCCAGTACCACCGCGTCCAGCGGGAAATCTTCCTCGCGGAATTTCTCCACCACATCGCGCACTTCCTGCTCCGAGCGGTAACCGAAGCGGGAAGCAAAATTGCCCAGTGCCCAGCGCGGCGGCATGGGCTGGTGGCCGGTCACATCCACGTAGTTTTCGATCAGCTGTGGATAAGATGCGCCGGCAACCACGATATAGGCGCTGCGCCCGGCCACTGCTTCAAACTGCATGACGTCGCTTTCACTGGCACCCAGGTCCATGGTGCCGGTCGCGCTGTTGTCGAACAGCAGGATGTATTTGTTGCTGCTCATCACCGCCGGCAGGCCGAAATACATCTGTTCCGATTCGGTGGTGTAGCCGTAGTGGGCCTTGTTGTACAGCGGCAGGCGATGGCCGCGGCGGTCCATGCCCAGCACGCGCTGGCCGCCGCCGATCAGTTTCTCGTTTTCCTGCAGGGCAAAGCGAAAACCGCGCATGGTCTGGTTGGCGAAGAAGCCGTGTTCTTCCGCCAGCAGCGGCTTGTCGTTGCGCAGGTATTCGATGGCAAACGGTGACTTGTGGATAACCGCGGTGAGGTCACCGAGTGCATAGCGCAGGGTCTCCTGGGAAACGCTCAGTTGTACCTGAACATCGGCCTCGAGTTGCGCTCGTGCGAAGGAGGGCAGTTGCTTCATGCCCTCGCGCTGGTAGTGCACTTCCAGCGCACCGCTATTCAGCGGCGTCAGGGTGACCTGGCTGTCGCTGGTTTCGATCACCAGTTTGTCGCCGAACAACTGGTGGTTCTGGTAGCTGCGTGCTGTCTCGGCAAAGGCCGGTTGCAGGGCGGTAGCCAGCAGGGTGGGCAGCAGGGTCGCCAGCCCGAATTTCTTAAACAGCCTTTTGGGCTTGAGGGATTTCACGTCTTTCATCGTCGCTTGCTTCTGTTTTTTTAGAATACTTCGGCAACCAGTACATCGCTGGGCGCGATCACCAGTTCGTTTAGTGGCGAGGATTTGCCATTGGTAATACTGGTAGCTGTGGATTTGGTTTCGAGCATTTCCGCCAGGTGCGCCACCGGTAGTTCGCGTGGACGGTCACTCTTGTTGATCGCCACCATCACCGTGTCTTTTTCGCTGTAGCGGAAGTACACATAGAGGCCATCGATCGGTGCAAAGTGCTTGAGCTTGCCGTTGTGGATAACGTCCTTGTCCTTGCGCCAGTTGAACAGGGTGCGCACAAACTGTTGCGCCTGTTGCTGTTGCGGGTTGAGGTTCTTGCCGGTAAACCCGTTGATCTTGTCGCCTTCCCAGCCGCCGGGGAAGTCGCTGCGCACCACACCGTCGTCGCGGTGCTTGGGACTTTTCGCCAGGATCTCATCGCCGTAGTAAAACTGGGGGATACCGCGCATGGTGGCGAGGTAGGCGATGGCCATGCGGAACTTGCCAATGTTTTCATCCAGCTGGCTGTACAGGCGGCTCATATCGTGATTGCCTCCGAGGATCACCAGGTTGTTCGGGTTGGGGTACAGCAGATCGTTGGCCAGGGACTCGTATAGGGTTACCAGGCCTGTACTCCAGGTCTCCGGTTTTTCGAGCCCGTCGCGCAGTCCGTAGAGCAACGGGAAATCCATCATGCTCGGCATATACGAGATATAGCCGTTGCGGTTTTTGTTTCCCGCCTGCCAGTAAGCCACCAGTGCCGCCTGCCGGGTCCACTCTTCGCCGACGAGATTGAAGTTGGGGTATTCCTGCATCAGGCGCCCGGACCAGCGGGTAAGGAAGTCCGCGTCGGAATAGGCATAGGTGTCCACGCGAATACCGGACAGGTCGGCGTACTCCACCCACCAGATGGCATTCTGGATCAGGTAATTCGCCATGCGTGGATTGCGCTGATTGGGATCTGGCATAGAGTCGGTAAACCAGCCATCGGTAAACAACGCGTGATCCCGGTGACTGGCATAAGGGTCCATATGTACGGTGCGGGCGTGGTTGGTGTACTCGTAGTCGCCTTTTGCGGTGCCGTCACCATTCAGCCAGTCGCTGCCGGGCAGGTCCTGCAGCCACCAGTGCCCGTCGCCGATATGGTTGGGCACCATGTCCTGGATCACGCCGATGCCTTTTTCTTTCGCTGCAGCCACGAATGCGCGGAAGCTTTCGTTACTGCCGTAGCGGGAGTCGATGCGATAGAAGTCAGTGGCAGAGTAGCCGTGATAGGAATAGGCGGGCTGGTCATTTTCGATCAGCGGATTCGGCCAGATCTGGGTAAAGCCCATGTCCGCCACATAGTCCAGGTGTTGCCGCATCCCGGCGATATCACCACCGTGTCGGCCGTTGGGGTCGTCGCGGTCGGGGCCTTCCTGGGTGTCGGCGGTGCTGTCATTGCCGGTATCGCCGTTGGCGAAGCGGTCCGGGGTAATCAGGTAGATGACGTCGCTGCTGTCGAAGCCCTGGCGGTTGGCGGAGTCGGGGCGGCGTTTCTTCAGATCGTAGCGGAGCACCTGCTGCCAGTCGCCCTTGCGCAGCTGGATCTGTAGTTCGCCGGGCTCGGTGCCCTTTGCTACCGCCAGATTGATAAACAGGTAATTGGGGTTCGCTTCCCGCTCGGTGCCGGTAACGGCCACGCCGGGGTAATCGAGGTGTACCTCCGCCTCCGCGAGATCCTCCCCGTGCAGCATCAGTTGCAGCCGGGATTCCGCCATGTCGGTCCACCAGAAGGGCGGTTCCACACGCTCGACGCGCGCATCGGCCTTATTGGCGGCCACAGAAAGGGGGAGGAGCAGCGTAAACAGCAAGCTGGCAACCAAGCAGTTTGGGGACTTTGTCATCGCGGGCACCTGTGTTGGCTCAGCCTGTTGGCGATTGTTGTGCGGCTAGTGTCTGGCTAGACCCGTACTTTTTTTCACCATTGTGCCGTCTTGTTCGCAATCTGTTATCCCCCTCCCGGCAGGGGGAGTTCCCGCCCGGGCCCGTGAAACGGCCTGGCGCAATATTCCTCCACGCCCCGGCCGGGGAGGAGGTCAACCATCCCCGTATTTCCGACCATGCGATCAGAGCCTTCTAGCAGGCTCGCCAACTCACAGAAAAATAATCCACAAGAGATGATGAAAATGTTGAGAGAAACACTAGCCCTCGCGGGCCTGTTGCTCTGTGCGAGCGCGACCGCTCAGGCGGAATGGTACCTGCGCGGTACCCACAACAACTGGCAGGCGGACCAGATGCAGAATCTGGGCAGCAACACCATGTTGGCGGACGATGTGGTTTTCACCAGTGCCGGCGAGATCAAGTTTGACCGCTGGGGCGACTGGAGCGAAAACTACGGGGCGAATGGCCAGCAAAGCGGCAACAATATTGCCGTCCCCGCCGGAACCTGGGATATCAAGTTCTACACGGATACCAAGGACTACCACATCCTGCCCGCTGAAGACCCGGAAACCCCGGATGCCACCCTGCACCTGCGCGGTACCCACAACGGCTGGGCCGCCGGCGACCTGCTGGCCCGCATTGGCGAGACCGATGAATACGATGCCTGCCGCAACTTCACCAGCGGCGACGGCAACGGTGGCCCGCGCTTCAAGATCGACCCCAGTGGCAGCTGGTCCGGTGGCGAGTTCCCGGCGCAGGATCAGGCCGCCAGCGGCTGGACCTACATCGTTGCCGACGGCGCGAACAACACCCTGGTGAGTGTCACCACCGATTTGGGCGAAAACTGCGGTGCAGTTGAGCCGGACTCTGACAACGACGGCGTGCCGGATAGCCAGGACAACTGCCCCAACACCCCGGCGGGTACTGCGGTGGATGCCAACGGCTGTGAAACCACCCAGCCCGGGTTGACCGACTTCCGCAACCGCAGCATGTACTTTGTATTCGTCGATCGATTCCACAATGGCGACACCAGCAACGATAATGGCAACAACGCTGCGGCCACCTCTACCACCCAATCCGCCGGCGGCCTGTCCGAGTGGAAAAAATACTGGGGTGGCGATATCCAGGGCCTGATCGACAAGCTTGATTACCTGGAAGCCCTCGGCGTAACCGCCATCTGGGTTACCCCGCTGAATGACAATATCGATAACTCCGGATCAGACGGTGCCTACCACGGTTACTGGGGGCGCGACTTCTACGAAGTGGATGAGCACCTGGGAGACTGGGCCCTGATCGATCAGCTGGATGCGGCAATGGAAGCCCGCGGCATGAAGCTGGTGCTGGATATCGCGCTGAACCACTCCAACCAGGACGACCAGTACGAGTTCGGCGCACTCTACAAAGAGGGTACCTTCATCACCGACGTGAATCAGGACAACGGCACCTGGTATCACCACAACGGCGCCATTGCCGACTGTGGCGACGCCGACCCTTCCACTACCTGTGGCAGCGAGTGGGATGACCCCTGGTCTTTCCGCAACAAGACCCTGTTTAACCTCACCGACTTCAACCACGGTGTCAGTGGCAACAGCAGCGCGGACCAGTACCTGATCGACGCGGCACTCAAGTGGATGAGCCACGGCGTGGACGCCTTCCGTATCGATGCCATCAAGCATATCGAGCCGAGCTTTATCAACCGCTTCAGCAGTGCAGTGCGCGCGCAGAACCCGGATGTGTATATCTTCGGTGAGTGGTATGGCGCCGGTGCCGGTGAGAGCCTGTCCATGCAGTTCCTGAATGAAGGGCGCGGTTCCGAGCTGCTGGACTTCCAGCTGCGCAATCATATCGAGCAGGCCATTGCCGGCGATATCACCATGACCCAGCTGAACACCCACATTGAATCCCGCCCCGGGGCGATGAACAATCGCGATAGCTGGCAGCCGATCTTCCTGGACAACCACGATGCCACCCGCACCAGTGTATTCCTGCAGACCACCGGTCCGGTGGACAACGGCCGCACCGGTAAAGGTTTCTCCAAGACACTGGCGGACGCGCGCCAGAACCTGGGGATGGCACTGGTCATGACCCTGCCGGGCATCCCCACCATCTACTACGGCAGCGAGCAGAACAGCACCTGGTTTACCGCCAACGGCGATGGCCAGGTAGGGCATGACCCGTACAACCGCGAAGGGATGCCCTCGTTCAGCGAAACCACGGAAGCCTTCCAGCTGATCAGTGCGCTTGCCGAACTGCGCGCACAGAGCCCGGCACTGGCATCCGGCAGTTACACCCAGCGCTGGGTCAACGGGGATATTCTGGTATTCGAGCGCACCTCAGGCAGCGATGTGGTGATGGTAGCGGTCAACCGCGGCGGCAGCACCTCGATCAATGTGAGCAACCTGGATCTGGCCGACGGGCAGTACAGCAGCCTGGTGGGCAGTGATTCAGTGAACGTCAGCGGCGGTTCCGCGGTACTGAACCTGGACGCCAATGAAGTGATCGTGTTGCATTAATGTAATTGTTCACCAAACGCTAAAAGCCCCGGGTCTCTGCCCGGGGCTTTTTGGTGGATGTGACGCAGGCCAGCACCCTGAAGAAACGGTCAGGCGATGTGGCGCTAAACGGTATTGTTGTTAAATAGGCGGCCTTCTAACATTCTTGCGAGAATAAAGAATAGTCAGGGGCGCCGCATGATTTCACATCAGCTTATTGGCGCGGAGGTTTCTCTTTATACGGGAAAGCTTCGTTGCTACCTGAAATACAAGAACATTCCTTTTGATGAGGTCACCGCCTCACGGGAAGTATTTCAAAATGTCATCATTCCGCGTACCGGTGTGCGTTATATCCCGGTACTGATTAGTGATGACGATAAAGCGATTCAGGATACCACCGAGATAATTGACTTTCTGGAAAGGCGATATCCAGAGGCCAGTATCTATCCCAGTACACCGAAGCAAAATCTAGTCTCACTCTTGCTCGAAACCTATGGCGATGAATGGCTCGTTATTCCGGCGATGCATTACCGCTGGAACATCGACGAAAATCGCAATTTCGCTATCGGCGAGTTCGGTCGCACATCGGCACCGCACGCCAACAAAGAAGAGCAGGTGGCCATTGGCCAGCAGACCGCCAAGCCGTTCGCTGGTGCGCTGCCTATGCTGGGGGTGAAAGACGATACCTTACCCGCCATCGAAAAAAGCTACCTGGGCCTGCTGGCGGATCTGGATCGCCATTTTGCCCAATACTCCTTTCTGCTCGGTAGCCGCCCCAGTATCGGAGACTTCGGCCTGATCGGCCCCCTGTACGCGCACCTGTATCGCGATCCCTATTCCGGGCGGTTGATGGAAGCGCAGGCGCCCAATGTAGTTGCCTGGGTCAGGCGTATGATCGAACCCGCACCGCTATCCGGTGAGTTTTTAGCGGATGACGAAGTGCCCGACACCCTGTACCCGGTTTTGCAACGCATGCTGGAGGAGCAGGGTCCGGTTATTCGGCAGACCATGGAACAGGTCGGTAACTGGCAGGGCGGTGATCAGATCGATAGGGCAATCGGTGAAGTCGGGTTTACCATCGAGGGCGTCAGCGGAACGCGCCTGACGTTTCCCTATATGCAATGGATGTGGCAGCGCTGCTGTGATTTTTACGCCAGCCTGGAAGGGGAGGAAAAGCGCAGGGTGAGCGGTATGCTGGATGTAATAAACGGACTGGAGGAATTGCTCGAGCAGCCCGTAGCACGGCGCATTCACCGCATTGAAAATAAAATGCGTGTGGATAAAGCGCAATAGCTCGTGCCCCGCCGTACGGGGCACAGTTTAATTACCTGCGCAGCATCAGCGGTTGGTGGCCCCTGCGAATCGGGTCATTCGACCTTTTGCCATACTTCGTATTCAACCCGCTTGCCATTGTCCCAACGGGCGTTGTACCAGTACTCCCCTTCTACCCTGGCATCAAACGCGAATATCGCGCCGGGTTTCTCGCCAAAGGAATTGAGCTGTAGCTTCTCGACGTACTTGCCGTCCTCGAACTCATAAGACCCACTGCCCGAAGCCCAGAAAGTGTCTCCCTTCATGGAGGTGAAACTGAAGTGGGTATCGGAAATGATTTTCAGGGACTGCATATTGAGTGACTGGTAACTGATCAAGTCACCTTCACCATTGATGTACTCGCCGGATTTCAGCTTCCACACCCCCTTGAGATCCATTGATGATGCCAGGGCCATGGGAGATACCAGGAATAGGCAAGCGAGAACAGCGGTTAATTTCATCGAATAATCCATTATGTCGTTATTACGGCGTGCTTCAGGTGGAATCAAGCAGGATCCTGCTTTTCAGTCAGTATCCGCTCGGTCCTCTGTCTGAATCCCTCTTCAAATGCCACCAGGGCGGCGAGAAGGGCCGACAGTATAAAGCCTGATATAGGAACACCAATAAACCAGATGAAATAAAGAACTGGGTATCCGATGAACGGGCTGAAGATTGTGCCCAACAGAATCACGATAAAAGCCAGCATCGAGAAGAAACACAGGATTCTGGCAAATGAGAGCACTATGGATAGATGCTTGCTTTGTATATTTCTGAATGGGTCCATTCAACTCCTCCTTGAGTTTTATTTTCCTTGGCGCTTCTGCTATCCATCCTTTTCCGATAGCGCCAGCAGCATGATATCTACCTGTTGGCCTTTATAGGACTGCCTTCTCAATAATGTCCAGCCAAGCGCCTCGTAATAATCGCGGCTGCTGGGTGTGAACAGATAAAGCTGGTCCAGCGAATTGCGGCGAGCGAAGGCGATCAAGTGCTGGATCAGCTGTTTGCCAACGCCCTGCTGCCGGTAGTCCGGGTGTACGTATAGATTGGCCAGCCACGGGGCCCACGGCTCGTCGATATCCATATCATGCGATAACAGGCTGATTGAGCCAACCACGTTGCCGTCTACTTGTGCGATAAATGTGGATGGCACGGTTCCCTGCGTCGTCGACGCCGCCAACTCTGCCTGGAAATCTTCCAGTGTCTCTTCGGGGTAAAGGGTGTGCCATTCGTCGAAGTGCCATCGAGCCAGAGTCCCAATGGCCTCCGGAACATCTGCCAGGTTGATAATCTGCATAGGTGTTCGCTGTATTCTTATGGTGCTGGTGTCACGGTCCTAAAGAGGGCCTGTAGCCGCAGGTTACTCCCCCGCTTGTTGTTCCTGCTTTGCACGTTCTGCCTTGGATACATAGCGGGGTTTGCTATTGGAGTTGAGCTTGTCGTTGGCCTTCTTGGCCTTCTTGGCCTTCTTCTTCAGGATCTGGTTGACTTTCTTCCTGCGGTTCATGGGATTCTCGGTGGGGTTGCGGGCATATGTGGTCACCATAGCTGGTCTGGCGAATGTGTGCATATTAACGTCACCGGCATGGCGAACCAACGTGTGCTACATTGCGCGCGCAGTCCGCATCCCCAATTACCCCCCAGACGTGAGTGAGCTCTCCCCATGAAGCCCTGGATCGAACTCGGTACCGCCCAGATTCCCAACGACGGCGGGGTGCTCACGTTGCGCCAGCGCGACCAGGAATTCTCCATCTCCCTGTCCGGTCCCCGCGGCGAACTGATGAACAGTCGCCGGTTCAACAGCGAGCAGCAGCTCTCGGTGTTGGGCTGTGCCCATCTGAAGAACCGGGATAACGCCCGCGTACTGGTGGGCGGTATGGGTATGGGCTATACACTGGCGGCAGCCCTTGAGGCAGTGTCATCCAACGCCGAGGTCATGGTCGCCGATCTGATTCCCGAGGTGGTGGAGTGGAACCGCGGACCGCTGGGGGACTGTGCCGGGCGGCCCCTGGATGATGTTCGGGTAAGCGTACATATCGGCGACGTGGCTGAGCTGCTGACGAAGGGTGACGCTCGCTATGACGCCGTGCTCCTGGATGTGGACAATGGTCCAGAGGGGCTGACACACAGTGACAACAACTGGCTGTATTCGGTCGAGGGGACCAGCAGCATTTTCAGTAGTCTGGCGCCGGGTGGTGTTCTGGCGGTGTGGTCGGCGGGGCCCGACTCCATGTACGTCGGCCGTCTAAAGAAGGCAGGCTTTCAGGTAAAGGTAGAGACAGTGCGCGAGCGCCCCGGTAAGGGGGCGCGGCACACTATTTTTGTGGCGAAGAAAATGGCCGCACGGCGCGCGAGAAAATCTCGTTAAACCTGGGCCGCGAACATTACTGGAAAACCGGGAAGACGCCCGCTTCGCCGTAATGTTCGATGGTCTTCATACTTTTCAGCACTTCCATGTCTTCGTCGCTAATAACGAAATCCACTTCCGCGTTGTTTTGCATGTGTACCGGATTCCCTGTTTTGGGAAGCGGTAGCAGGCCAAGCTGCAGATTGTAGCGAATACACAACTGTGCGATGGAAACATCATACTTGCTCGCCATATCTACCAGTTCGCTGTTCTTGAACAGCTCGCCGTGGCCCATTGGCGAGAACGCCTCCACAAGCATCCCCTTGTCCTGAGAATACTGGATCAGATCCCAGGGGGTGTTGCTCACGTGTGCCAGAATCTGGTTTACCACTGGCTTCACAGAGCAGGATGCCAGAATGTTATCGATGTCGGGCTGAGTGAAGTTGGAAACGCCGATTGCACGAAGCTTACCTGCGTTGTGGGCTTCCTCCAGCGCGCGCCAGGCTTCCCGGTTGCCCTCAAAGAAGCGCTTCTCGCTACCGTAGCTACCCCAGGGTTGTGGGCTGTGGATAATCATCAGGTCGATGTAGTCCAGCCCCATGCGCGCCAGCGAGCCGTCGATGGCCTCAACCGTACCCTTGTAATCCTTGTACTGTGCTGCCAGCTTGCTGGTAAGAAACATCTCGTCGCGGGGTACACCAGAAGACAGGATACCGGCTGCGACTTCCGCCTCGTTACCGTAATCCTGCGCGGTATCGATATGCCGGTAGCCAATTCGGGCAGCTTCCTTGACCGCCTGTTCGGCAGCATTGCCTTCAATCATCCAGGTGCCAAGTCCGAGCTTGGGAATTTTGATGCCATTAGAGAGGGTATACGTATCTTGCAGAACCATAACCGTTGTCCTCTTAAGTGTTGTTGAGTATATCCAGCTGCCCATAGAGACAACCCGGAGAGGCGGGCGTAATTTAGACTCCTTGAGCCGTTCACATCCCGACACCTGTTTTCCATGCCGTTAATACTAAGTGCTTGCCGGATAATAGCGTTTGCCTGATTGAGGCTGAGTCTTGCCTGATCCTATCTGGCTACATGAAAGTGCGTGGATGGCGGCATGCGAAACAAGTAGAAGATCGATATGTTGAGCGCACTTTTTACGAGAAATTTAGCCTAAATGTGGCGAAAATAGAGAGTTATCAGGTTAAAGATTGGCTCTGACGGAAGTGGCCAAAATTGCCTGAATAGTCAGGGCCTCCCTGATTCCGCAATTGCTGTTGGGCGAGAGGCGTAGAGCGCCAGAGTTTTGAGCCCTGGCTTGGCTGGAAGGAATTCGCGATACCCCGCTCACTGGTCGGGAAGATCATTGCACAACTGGCAGGCAATTCTTTTTTTATAGTTGCGTATACGTACAACCAGGAAAATGGTTGAACTGATCAACGCCCAAAGCACGCCAAACTCCAGGGAGTACTCGAGTTCCCTACCTTTCAAAAACTGCACGCCTGCGAACAGCGTGAACAGTACAGCAAGCATGACCAGGTATTGAAAAATCCATTTCCGAATGGGCACTGGCGTATCTCCCTTGTGTAGCAAATAGCATCAATTATTGATGAGCTAGCTTGGTTAAGTGCCGTTCCCACAACAGTTCTCCCCCTGCTGGATCGGAGGGCACTTGATGGTGCCAAACGAGCAGAAAACACAGCAATCACCAGGCTTTGGTTTTAGCAGAGTGTGGCAATTCTCGCACTCATAAAAGAAGATGCAACAATCTGTCGGCATGATTTCCATCTTCTGGTGGTGGCATTCAGGACAAGTGATCGTTGACTCGAGAATTATGTCTGCCATATTCCTATCACTACTTTCTAGCTCCTAGATGTGGGGCCCGGTATAAAGACACATGACCCGGAATTTTTCTGTCTTGACTTACTAACTGTCTTCGGTGAATTGGAATAATAGAGAGTGCCTACGCAGCGAAGTGGCGCAGAATCATTACATTTATATACTTGTTCATTGTGCAAATGCCTGTTCAGAAATCACTGAGCAGGCTTCTGTTGGTTGGGTTTCATTTGACCGCTTTACAATCCAGCAATCACCATAAATTGAGCAATAACAAATTTCGATTTGTATTTTTTTATCTAAAGTCAGAACGTCACTAATTAGTTCTCCCTTGTACTTCACGGGATTCACAGTTTGTCCTGATGGTAATGTAATGTTGCTGAAGTGGGACTGAGAAATATTTTTGAACTCCGGCAATTCATCCCACTTTTTTAAAAATTGATTCCCTGAACTTACTTTTGCATATTCTATAATCGCCGGGCCGGTGCCTCTATTTGAAACTCCGTAGCTGAAACCTTCATTGTTGTAGCTTCTGAAAATTTCAACTCTTGGCCAGACCGATGCTTTCGCATATGCGCGATCGATGTACGCAGAATAAATAGAAATGGCCGCAGTGACTAAGCCAATAAATAACGCTGTTAGTGCAACAAGCATTTCTGGGTTTTTATACCATTTTTCTTTTTGCATCCACTTACTCCCTTAAAACGAGTGATGCCTAAATTGGCTGGTGCTGCAGTCAGGTCGAATTTTTTGTGTGCGTTTTGCACGAAATGTGGAGCGCAGCCGCCGATAAAAACGTGAACAAAGCAAGACGCCGGCTGAATTTATATCAACCAAATTTAAATTTAATCGTTTGAATGACATACACAGGAGTTCGTTTAGTGTTGTCTTTTGACGGAACATACTTTTGTTTCGTACTTGCAACTAGTGCACTTTGATCCCAGGCTCCCTCTGGAAACGACTCTATGATCTCTGGGTTATATACATCACCTTTTGAATCAATAAGAAAACGTACCTTTACAACCCCTTGTGTACCAGGCGCTGGTACTACGCGAGGCGAAATGCTAAATCTAATAGATTTACTTTCATTAACCCAGTAGTGATCCAGTTTATCAATCCCTATCTCTACTGGGTCCGAGGTCAAGTATTTTTCAGATGTTGAAGCGCATGAAGCAATCGCAATTGACATGATGACGATTAATATAATTTTCATAGTACGTCCGTTATTGTTGGATTTCGAATACATGGCGCCCGCAGCAGGAGCAAATTTCTTTAGGCGCGCTTTGCGCAAAAGTAAGAGCGAAGCGACCTGTACAAAATGTAAATGAGCTAAGACGTTCCACGGAGGCCCGAATTAATATGCCTGCGTTTTTTATATGGGAGTTAACTACTCACTTGCTTTGGTTTTAAGTTGGTTAGTACTGCCAAGTAAAGCCAGCCACCGACCCAGCTCAAACCTAAAACTAGAGCAACCGCTGAGCAGGCTACGGCTGAACGTCCTTGCTTCTTCGCAACCCAAAATGCCAGCAATGCCGGAATAATGGAAGTGAAGATCAGTATGTAGGGGGTGAGCCCAATATTTATATTCATAAATTACTCAAAGTATACTTTTCTTCGAAAACGAATGGATTCATATAACGCGCACAGCAGGAGCGGCTTACCTTGTGCGAGTCATGCACAATAAAGGGGCGCAGCGACCGCAAATAAAGTGCACAAATTTGGCCGTCGGCCTGTACTGTCTTGTTAGGCATATTTGCCCTCCACGAAGTATGTTGCCAAAAGTGTACTACTGATAAAAAGTATATTTACTGATGCACGAAAAAGCCACGGATATGAGCGATAAGAAATAGAAAAATACTTGGAAAGTACAACAGCAATACCCATAAGGCCAAACCATGGAGTGAAAAATATAATCATTTTCCATTTAACGAGAGATACCGCTAAATCATGGATCGCACCACTAACAAGAAACGTAAAAACGACCGCTAGCCAACTCGGCAGAAATAAACCCAGCGGTTTCATGATGTTTCGAGACAAATAGTAGCCCCATATCGGATTCCAATAATGCCAAAAGATCGGGAATGAACCCGCCCCAAGAGAGCGATACAACATATTTCTCATGGAATGGTTTGCACCTAGCGCAACACCATTTCGTTTCTTAACGTACTGCGATAATGAAATCTTATCTTGCATGATATTTTTGAATGCTGGTCTTACACACAAAAAATAGACTCTATAATTATGCGAATTTTGCGCGAAAATTGGTAGCGAAAGAGCAAAAGGTGCATAAAGTTAGCTGTCGCCTGCAGCGCCTTTTTAGGAGGAAATTGCACGCTGATGCCTCTTCTTTAGATCTTTGAATAAGCGTGTCTCCGTAAACCTTGAGGACGGAGATGAGGCTACACGGAAAGTAAGACATTTACCTACGATGCTCATTGATTGGAGGTGGACTCTAACTAGTCCCTTAAAATTTGCATATGGATGGTCAATTTTCTTGATTTCAGAAAAGTACACCTTTTGTTCAGATTTTCCTTTTTTAAATAAAAGATGGTCTCCAAAATCCAAGACCTCGTCGAAAACGCTCCATACAGTGTTATAAAAAAAGACTAAACCAAAAGCGAGCATTACTGATATTGAAGCCACAGTGAGTAATGAAAAGTCACCGAGTGAAATGGCCAGTAAAGACATACAGAGGACACCACCTATCCAGAATTTTACAAACTGTCTGTCAAATCCTCGACTCGGTGCCGAAATACGCTGCATCACTGGGAAAGCCTCCTAACGCCCGCAACAGGGGGGCAATGCTATGCACATGTTGTGCGAAACTGGGAGCGTAGCGCGCCGCACAAAATGTGCATGGCGTTGGGCGTCCCGCGGAGGCCCGTAGCAAACTGCTTGCGTTTTTTAGAAGTGACGTCAATCAAGGCGCCATACTGGAAACGCGAAATTTATTCCCTTTTCTTCGAATTTATCTATTACTTCATTTAACTGATCCACATCGACCTCAGGAGGTGCGTCAATAGCTGCTAGTGAATACTGAGAGAATTCCTCATAACTACATCCGAGCGCCTTAACTATGTCGACAAACTCTGTAATGTCTAAATCAATATTATTCATTAACCAGATGACAGAGTGCCCAGACTCCTTGACAATTTCAAACTCAAATACATGATCGTTAACTGGGTCAGGTATTGCATGAAAAATATCTTCAGCTGCAATATTCGCTATAAAGAAAGGCACATTCTTTAACTGGAAATTTTCCCCAACCTTTTCACACCAGACACCTTCCACTCCAACAGGAGGCCATCCATCTTCGACTTCCAGTGCGAACAAAACTTTTTCCATGCGCTTACTCTTATGTGCTTCTAACGCCCACAGCAGAGGCGGCTTACCTTGTGCGTTTTTTTGCCCGAAAATTGGGGCGAATCGACCCGCGCAAAAGGCGCACAAGGTAAGACGTCCCGCGGAGGCCCGAAGGGCCGGAGCATTCTGCTTGCGTTTGTTATGCCGATTCTCGCAAAGTTGCGCAGTCGTCAGCTGTAACCAGGTGCTCCACCAGTATATTTCCATTCGGAAGACTATACCTATAAGCGACAGAAAATCCTCCGCTAAATATATCTTTACTTTCTTCTATAGCGCAGAACTCTTCAGCCGTTTCTGACTTAGGGGTTGCACTATATATTTCATTTAATTCCAGATCTTCTGGATCCAGCATTTCAAATATATACACAATTTTCCGATCTTCTCGAAAGACTCCAATCATAGAAACTTCATCATTGAGATTTCTTGGAAAGCTTTTATTTAGTTCCGCAAACTCCGCATCCATATCTTCTAGAACGCTGTTGTATCGATACCCGAGAAAGACCAATCCCACAATAACTAGGATTGCTACAAACCAATAAAGCATGAATATATGGAAAGTGCTTAGGTATTTTTTCTTAGAATTCACGAACTACTCCAAAAATCTGCATAAGGTAAGACGTACCGCGGAGGCCCGAAGGGCCGGAGCCTCGCTGCCTGTGTTTGTTAAGTATTAGTGGCACTCTGTTTCCGCTGACGAATTGCTCTGGTGATTTCATTTGCTATTACGCCAGTAATCACACCCGCTATCATTTGGGGGCCACCGGCAAACACAACAGCAAATATGGCCGCGACACACCCAACGTATATTATCATCGCGTACTTCATACCACCCCAGAACCAAGCGACTATCATCGCCACAGCGATAATAAACCCTGATAATTGCGCAATAGCTTCTACATTCATTACTTCGTGATCTCCTTATCGATAAATACTTAACAGTTTATTCAAAGGCCAGTGGCTTTATCTCTCTCTAGCTACTATTTACTTCTCTCGAATTGATCCTTAACTCGAAACATCATTAGAATCAAAAGGTTATATTCATGCGCTTAGATTTTAACCGGAAATAACGAGACTTTCCTTCCGAGTGGTGCGATACCAACTGGCTACTATTTATTTTCCAAAGCTATAAATATCAATGACTTACGGCGTTTGTTCAAGAAATAGAAGAATTGCTACTATTATTTCGGGTGACTAGCCACCGGTATGCAGGTCGTATAGCTGCTGTCTGAGCTGAATTGGACAGCTATATATGCAACCGCAAGTTCCCCTCAATCTCCTCAATCAGTGAATCTGGCACCTCGTGCTCAAGGGCTAGCCTTCGCCACTGCGATACCTGCTCCACCACGTTATCCACAATGCTGTCGATCTTTCTTCTGCTAAACAGTGGGCTGATTTTTTCCAGGCTGTGGATATCTTCCCGGGTAAAGTTTTCCCGCTTGCCGTTCAGGCTCATCCAGTGGTTGTTGACCCATCGGCTACCTGGCTTGAAGCTGTAGGCGAGGTCGTAGGCGGGGGCCAGTTGCCAGGTTTTTTCTGTTAACTGGAAGGCGAAGTTCTTGGCGTGGTCGTCGTGGTTGCGGGCGACGATGTTGAACACCATACGCAGCAGTAGCTGTTCGGCTTCCCTCGCGGTGAGTTTCAGTTGTCTCGCGACGCCAAAGAGTTCTGCGTAGGAAAAAGAGCCGGGGGCTTTGTAGTCCACATGGGCCAGGCCGTTCAGGGTCTGGATGTGGATCTTGTCGTTGCCGCGGCGGTCGAAGCGCTCGGTGACAAAGTGCCGCCGGTTGCCCTCGTGCAGCAAGTGGCAGGGCATCATGTCGATGCCGCAGTTGGTGGCCATCTCATGGTAGACGTATTCCATGGCGCCGAAGCCCATGGGGTCGCCGAAGGTTTCCCGGTCTTTATTGTGCTCGCTCACGCCGTCGAATTTCATCAGGTAGTGGGTAAAGCCTTCGGGGACCTCGGTCTGTCCGGAGCGCACGTGGCTGAAGTCTTTATTGAAAGCCAGTACCGCTTTGGGGCGGGCGCCGCCGGCACTCATGCCTACGGAGAGCAGGGCGACCATGGCTTCCCGGTTTTCTCCATCTTTATCCAGCTCTACGCGGAAGCCGGCGCGGCTGTCGAGTACTTCCTGGGCGATGCTCACCAGTTCGTCGATGGCGATATCCTGGGAGGCGTTGAGCTTCTTGATACGAGTGGCGGGGGCGTATTCCAGGGCGCCCATGCCGCGTTTACCGGTGTACTGAAGTCTTTGCAGGGGCGTGATGTCTTGCGGGTGTTTACCCTGGGCGGCCATCCAGGCGTTGAGTACCGCATTGCCGAAATCGTCGGGGAGGGAATCGGCGATCAGGCCGGGCAGGCCGCGGAAGGTTTCATAGCGCAGTTCCGGGAAACTGTAGATTCGTCGTGCCAGGGGCATTTTCAGGGGGGAAAGTTCGATGCCGGTGTCGATAAAGGCAGGGTCATATTCAAATGCACCGATACCGGTATCGGTGTCGAAACTGACGGCACCGGCGGCTTGCCCCTGGTAATCGACGCTGATGACTTCCATTACCATTCCGGTTCCTCCTGTGTGTCTTTGTCTTCTCCTTCCTCACCCCCGTGGCCCTTGCCGCGCTGGCCGGAGGCCCGCTGACGCTGCTTACCCTGGAGTTTGGCCAGCTGGATCGGTGAGGGCGGCTGCGGTGGCAGGAAACTGTCCAGCTGGGTGGTGAGGTCGAGGGCCTGGAGTATGGCGACCAGAACCTCCAGCTGCGCCTTGCCTTTTTCCGCATTGAGCACCGCCTTGCGGCTGACGCCGGCGCGCTCCGCTACCTCAATTTGGGTGAGGTCCCGGTTCAGGCGTGCTTGCTTCAGGCGCTGGCCCAGCGCTTCGGCGATGGCGGCGGGGGATTTCTGGCTATAGTCCATAAGGTGCTTTATAGGGGATATAGGCATTGATTACCTAGATTATGTTCCTTTATGAGGATATTACAATGCCTGTTTTTAATGTTCCGTATTTGGGACTTATTCGGCTCTAATGTACTTTAGGTGCCAAAAATCGCACGTTATGTAGATTTGCTGTTTGATTGATCTGTTTTGACCGGGAGTGCAGCGCCGTTCACGGCGCTACCAGCTGTGCTCTCCACCCCCGCCGGGGAGGATGGCCCGCACTGCCCCTGCTGACACAATGCCGCCATAACCAGAGCCCCGCACCGCACTATTTCCGGTGTATTCGGCCGATTCAACAATAATCAGGCGGTTAATGCGATGAAACAACAGCCCAAGCTTCCCTTCTGGCAGGTGTGGAATGTCAGCCTCGGTTTCCTCGGGGTGCAGTTTGGATTTGCCCTGCAGAATGCCAATGCGAGCAGGATTCTTTCCGACCTGGGTGCAGATCTGCACTCCCTGTCCCTGTTCTGGATTGTTGCGCCCTTGATGGGGCTGATTGTGCAGCCGATCGTCGGATCTGCCTCTGACCGTACCTGGAGCCGCTTCGGCCGTCGCAACCCTTATATCCTGTTCGGTGCCATTGCCGCGGCGCTGGGTATGGCGTTTATGCCCAATGCGGGTATCGCAGTGGCCTTTGTTGCGCCGATCCTGTTCGGGGGCGTGATGCTGGCACTGATGGATGCGGCGTTCAACGTCACCATGCAGCCGTTCCGTGCGCTGGTCTCGGATATGGTGCCCTCGGAGCAGCGCACTGTGGGGTACGCGGTGCAGTCCCTGCTGATCAATATCGGCGCGGTGATGGGGTCCATGCTGCCGTTTATCCTCACCAATGTGATCGGCCTGGAGAACACCTCGCAGGCGGGTGAAGTGGCGCCGTCGGTAATCTGGGCTTTCTATATCGGTGCTTCGGTACTGCTGGGCTCGGTACTGTGGACAGTGTTCCGCACCAAGGAGTACGCGCCGAAGGAATACAACGCTTACAAGGGGATCGACGAAGAGACCCTGGCGAAGGAGCTGGCGGAGCGCAAATCCCTGCCGCAGCGCTTGGGCGGTTTCTTCAAGCTGCTTGTGAGCATGCCCAAGACCATGCGTCAGCTGGCAGTAGTGCAGTTCTTCTCCTGGTTCTCCCTGTTCATCATGTGGGTGTACACCACCCCGGCGATTACCCAGCACGTGTGGGGTGTGGAGGCCAAGTGGTTTGATTCCCACTACCTGGAATCTGTGGGTGAGATCCCCGCGCATATCGCCGCCGCCAAGGGCGCTGCCGGTGACTGGGTGGGGATTATCTTCGCCGCTTATTCCCTGTTCGCCGCGCTTTTCTCCATCGTGCTGGCCCGCGTAGCCAACAAGCTTGGCCGCAAGCCTACATACGCACTATCCCTGCTTTTGGGTGGCCTGGGTTACATGAGCTTCGTGCTGTTCCAGGGCGGTGAAGCAACCCAGGTAAATCTGCTGATTACCGAGGTAACCGTTCCCAGTGGTGCGCTCGGCCTGCTGATTCCGATGATCGGTGTGGGTATCGCCTGGGCCGCGATTCTGGCCATGCCTTACTCGATCCTTTCTGACTCGCTGCCGGCGAGCAAAACCGGCGTGTACATGGGTATCTTCAACTTCACCATCGCCGCGCCACAGATCCTGTCTGCGCTGGTGGCGGGGCCGATCCTCGCCGGCGTGTTCGACAACCAGGCCATCTATATCCTGATGCTGGCCGGCGTGTTTATGGTGTGTGGCGCCATCTCGGTGTTCTTTGTGCAAGAGGAAGCGGCACTGCCCGCACCGTCGGATCCGGTTGCCGCCTGATCCATATCGTCTCTTTCAAAGCCCCTCATTGCAGGGGCTTTTTTGTGGGTGTGAGGTTGGGTTGTGGTAGCTCCACGCGCCATTTTTTCTGAAACCTTTGTAATCGTTTACATAATCGTGTGATTAATTGTATAAATGTGCCATTGGCCTCTCGCCCTGATTTCCCGTAAGTTGAGGAAGGCGGCGCAAGCTGGCTGATCAAAGAATAAATTGGAGTCGCACAGCGGCCCGCAGTGAGTGAGAGAATAAAAATGAATACTACCGTCAGCAGTGATGCGGGCGTCGAGGCCCTGCGCCCGGAGTCCAGCCTTTCAGAAGCCAACCTCTCAGAAACCAATCATGGCCTGGTCATCGCGATCAGCGGTGTCGCCACCATCGGTGGCTTCCTGTTCGGGTTCGACAGCGGTGTGATCAACGGCACCGTGGATGGCCTGCAGGCTGCGTTCAATTCCGACAGCGCCGGCACTGGCTTCAATGTGGCCTCGATGCTGCTCGGTTGTGCCATCGGCGCATTCTTCGCCGGCACCCTGGCGGACAAGTATGGCCGCAAGGCACTGCTAATCGCCTCCGCAATCATGTTCATCGTTTCTGCCTGGGGCTCCGGTATTGCCACCGGCTCCCTGGAGTTTGTCTTTTACCGCATTCTCGGTGGCCTCGCGGTAGGTGCCGCCAGTGTGATGACCCCCGCCTATATTAGTGAGGTGGCGCCCGCAGCCTACCGGGGGCGACTGGCCACGGTACAGCAGGTGGCGATAATCAGTGGCCTTACCGCGGCATTCCTCAGTAACTACGCCATCGCCAAATTCGCCGGTGCTTCCACCACTGAATTCTGGATGGGCTTTGAGGCCTGGCGCTGGATGTTCTGGATTGAACTGCTCCCCGCGGCCATTTTCCTGATCGGCCTGTATTTCATTCCTGAAAGCCCGCGCTTCCTGGTAGCCCGCGGTCGCGGTGATACCGCCCGCTCGGTACTGACCCGCCTGTTCGGCGAGCGCGCGGCGGGCGACAAGGAGCGGGATATCCGCGCTTCCCTGGCCGACGACCACCGTCCCAGCCTGTCTGATCTCAAGGACGCGAAAACCGGCAAGCTGCGCAGTATTGTGTGGGTTGGTATCGGTCTCGCCGTGTTCCAGCAGCTGGTGGGGATCAATGTGGTGTTCTATTACGGCGCGGTGCTGTGGCAGTCGGTGGGCTTCACCGAGAGCGATGCGCTGCTGATCAATGTGGTGTCCGGGGCGGTCAGTATTGCCGCGGTGATTACCGCGCTGATCCTGGTAGACAAAATCGGTCGCAAGCCTCTGCTGTGGGTCGGTTCCATCGGTATGGCGGTGACCCTGGCGATCATGGCGGTGTCGTTTTCCCGGGCGACGCTCGGTGAAGACGGCGGACTCAGCCTGTCGGATTCTGTCGGCACCATTGCGCTGATTGCCGCCAATGCCTACGTGGTCTTCTTTAATGCTTCCTGGGGGCCGGTGATGTGGGTGATGCTCGGGGAGATGTTCCCGAACCAGATCCGCGGCTCCGGTCTCGCCGTAGCCGGTCTCGCCCAGTGGCTGGCCAACTTCGGTATTACCCTGTCGTTCCCGGTACTGCTGGTCAGCATCCAGCTCTCTGGTAGCTACGGTATCTACGCGCTCTGTGCGTTCATCTCGATCTTCTTCGTCAGCAAGTATGTACGCGAGACCAAGGGACGCGAGCTGGAGCAGATGCAGGGCTGATTTTCCAAAAGCGTCAGCTCCCCACGAGTCACGGCTCGTTTATCCCCGCGGCCTCTGCCCTGAATTTGTCAGGGTATGCCCCGGGAATTTTTTTGGCTCGACGCAATTTATATGATTAACCCGATGAAATGTTCGGGTTCGCAGTATTGAAAGAAATAAATATAACGAACTGAAACAACAGAGGGATGGCTCTCATGACCGCGACCAGAACCCCGTTCAAACCAATTCGCGCACTGCTGGCCGCGGGCATCGTGCTCGCAGGATTGCCGGCAGTCTCCTTTGCGGCGGCAAGTGGCCACCAGCTGGATCTATGGCCAAAAACCCAGAGTCCAGCGGTAAAGCCTGAGGTGGAAAAGCAGGTTGAGGCGCTGCTGAAAAAAATGACTCTGGAGCAGAAAGTTGGCCAGATCATGCAGCCCGAGATCCAGTCCATCACCCCGCAGCAAGTGAAGGAATACCATATCGGTTCCGTCTTGAACGGCGGTGGCTCCATTCCCGGGCGCAAGGAAAATGCTGGCCCGGACGATTGGTTGGCGCTTGCCGATGCCTACTGGGAGGCCTCCATGGATACCAGCGATGGCGGCCCGGCGATACCGGTATTCTGGGGCACTGATGCGGTTCACGGTAACGGCAACCTCACCGGCGCAACCCTGTTCCCCCACAATATCGGCCTTGGTGCCACCGGCAACCCCGAACTGGTGCGGGCCATCGGTGCTGCCACCGCAGAGGAGGTTCGCACTACCGGGGTCGAGTGGGTATTCGCTCCCACACTGGCGGTTGCCCAGAACGATTTTTGGGGTCGCACATACGAGAGTTACAGTGAAGATCCCAAGGTGGTAAAGCAGTTCGCCTCCGCAATGGTCGAGGGGTTACAGGGCAGCGTGGGTAGCGACGAATTTCTTGCGGAAACCCGCGTGCTGGCCTCTGCCAAGCATTTTCTCGCCGACGGCGGCACCTTCGAGGGCGATGATCAGGGCGATGCGCGTATCAGCGAGCAGGAGCTGGTGCAGATCCACAATGCCGGCTACCCCGCGGCGATCGAAAGCGGGGTACAGACTATCATGGCCAGCTTCTCCGCCTGGAATGGCGAAAAGCACCACGGCAATAAATACATTCTGACCGAAGTGCTGAAACAGCGCATGGGATTCGACGGCCTGGTGGTCGGCGATTGGAACGGCCATGGCCAGGTGGTTGGCTGCACCAATGACAGTTGCCCGCAGGCCATCAATGCGGGCATCGACCTGCTGATGGTGACCTACGACTGGAAAAACATGATCGCCAATACGCTCGAGCAGGTGAAGAGTGGCGAGATTTCCATGGCGCGTCTGGACGACGCAGTGCGCAGAATCCTGCGGGTAAAACTGCGCGCAGGTTTATTCGACAAAAAACCTTCCGAGCGCGCACTGGCCGGCGACGAGAGTGTCGTAGGCAGCAAGGAACACCGCGAACTGGCGCGGCGCGCTGTACGCGAAAGCCTGGTGTTACTGAAAAACCGCGACGGTATCCTGCCGCTGAACCCCGATCAGAATATCCTGGTGACGGGCCCCGGTGCCGATAGTATTGCCATGCAGTCCGGCGGCTGGAGTGTCAGCTGGCAGGGCGCTGGTATTACCAACGATAAATTCCCCGGTGCGACTTCGATTTACGCCGGGATCCGCAAAGCGGTAGAGCGCGCTGGCGGCCGGGCCACCCTGTCTGCCGATGGCGACTTCACGAAAAAGCCGGACGCCGCGATTGTAGTATTCGGTGAGACGCCCTATGCGGAAGGGCAGGGCGACCGCAACACCCTGGAGTTTGAAGCGGGCCACAAAAAAAGCCTGGCGCTGCTGAAAAAACTGCAGGAAAAAAATATTCCTGTGGTTTCGGTATTCCTGTCCGGCCGTCCGCTGTGGGTCAACCCTGAACTCAATGCCTCCGACGCGTTTGTGGCCGCCTGGTTGCCCGGCACCGAAGGTGACGGCGTGGCGGACATGCTGATTGCAGATAAGGGCGGTAAAGCCCGTCATGACTTCAGAGGTCGCCTCTCTTTCTCCTGGCCGGGTCTGCCGCTGCAGGCAAAACTCAATGCACATCACCCCGACTACGAACCCCTGTTTGCAACCGGCTACGGTCTGAGCCTGTACGACGAAGTACAGGGACCGGGCAAGCTCGCAGAAAATGTCCCCGGCCTGATGCGGGGCGAGCCGGAAAGCTATGCACTCTACCGTGGTCGACCACTACAACCGTGGGGCGTCCAGATTGAAGATTTTGAGAAAAACCAGATGTTGAGTGGCGCGTTTGCCAAACTGCCCAGCGGTCGCGTGACTGTGTTTACCAGTGATAAGGATGTCCAGGAAGATGCGCTGACCTTCAAATGGCACGATACCTGGTTTGCACGGCTTAGCCTGAAGCACGGTGGTCCCCTGGATTTATCCAGCTACGTAGAAGAAGGGGTGCTGTCATTTGACATGAAGGTAGATGACCTCACCGGCGGTGATCTCGCACTGGAAGTCCAGTGCGGAGAAAACTGCGAGCGTCGAGTGGAATTATCTGTACCAGCGCGAAAAAATATCGGGGATGGGTGGACGCGAGAAAGCTACAAGCTCAGTTGCTTTGTGCACGAGGGCGATGACTTCTCCAGTGTGACTTCGCCATTTGCTCTGCGCGTTGGCGGCAAGGGGCAGGTGGCCATCGCCAATATCCAGCTGGATAAATCGGCCGAGGCGGAAGATCCGTGCCCGGATTACCGCACCCTGGCGACCACGCCGGATATCCGCCACGAGTACTGGGCGCGCGGCTGGTGGGAAGAGCGCTTTGAGCGGAATAAAAAGCGTTTGGCTGAAGGGAATGTGGACCTCCTGATGATTGGTGATTCCATTACCGAGGGTTGGGAAAACGCCGGTAAAAAAGTGTGGGACGAGTACTACAAGGAGCGCAATGCGGTAAACCTTGGCTACGGCGGAGACCGCACCGAAAACCTGCTGTGGCGATTGCAGAACGGCGAGCTGGAAGGTATCAAGCCCAAGGCCGCGGTGGTAATGATCGGCACCAACAATACCGGACATCGACTGGAAGACCCGGAGCTTACCTCTGCCGGTATTCGGGCAGTACTGGATGAAATGCGTCAACGTCAGCCGCAAATGAAAATCCTGCTGCTGAGTATCTTTCCCCGGGACCCGGAACCGGGAACGCCAATGCGCAAGGTCAATCTCGGGATCAACGACATCATCGAAGAGTATGCCGATGGTGAACATATTTTCTATCAGGAGATATACAGCGAGTTCCTGGAAGAAGATGGTCGGCTGACCAAGGAAATCATGCCAGATTACCTGCACCTGAATGAAAAAGGGTATCGGATCTGGGCCGAGACGATGGAGCCTTCGCTCTCACGGCTGATGGATTGACGGATAAAGGGAGTGTTTAGGGATGACTGATATTACACGCCGTAAATTATTCAAAGCACTGGCAGTGGGTGCCGCATCCGCACCGCTGGCAGGGAATGCGCTGGCAACGAAGGGCAACTGCGTTGATAAATCATCGCAATCGGCTGTCACCATCCCAAAATGGGGCCGCGGTGTGGAGGGGCAGAGAAGTGCAGACCTGGGCAACGGGACTTTCCTGAATCCCATAGTCCCCGGTGATCATCCCGATCCAACCATCATCAAGGATGGCGATGATTACTATATGACGTTCTCGTCTTTCTACTCTTATCCCGGGCTGGTCATCTGGCATTCTACGGATCTGGTCAACTGGTCGCCGGTCGGGCCAACCCTGTTCAAACCGCTGGGCGCCATCTGGGCGGTGGATCTGTGTAAACACGAAGATCGTTATTACATCTATATCCCCGCCAACCCGGATGACAAGGGGTGGTCTATCTTCGTGATCTGGGCCGACGATATTCGAGGTCCATGGAGCGATCCCATCGATATGAAGATTCCCGGCTGTATCGATCCGGGACATATTGTGGGAGAGGACGGGCACCGCTACCTGTTCGTCAATGGTGTTCGCAAGATTCGCCTCACCGACGATGGCCTCGCCGCAGCGGGAGAGCTGGAGCACGCGTACAGTCCATGGCGTTACCCGGAAGACTGGGTTGTGGAAAATTTTGCCCCGGAAGGACCCAAGCTACTGCGTCGCGGAGATTGGTTTTACCTGGTTACCGCTGTTGGAGGGACCGCCGGGCCGCCCACCGGGCATATGGTGATTGCCGCACGTTCCAGGTCTATCCATGGCCCCTGGGAGCACTGCCCGCAAAATCCCCTGGTGCGCACACTGAGTGCAGACGAGCCGTGGTGGTCTCGTGGCCATGCGACCCTGGTAGAAGGTCCGCAGGGTGACTGGTGGATGGTTTATCACGGCTATGAAAACGGGTTCCGTACACTGGGGCGGCAGACACTGCTTGAGCCGATCGAGTGGACGGACGATGGTTGGTTTCGCGCGAAAGGCGGTGACCTTTCATTGCCGATGCAGCGGCCGCAGGGGAAGAAACAGAATACGATTTCCGGGTTGGAATTATCCGACGATTTTTCCCGAAACCGCTTTGGTGTCCAGTGGGCCTTTCACATGCCCGCCGATGATGAAATGCAGAGAGTGCACTACGAAGAACGTGCGCTGCGCGTAGCGTGTCGGGGACAATCCCCAATAGACAGTGCCCCTCTCACCTGTATTCCGGTTGACCGCGCCTATGAGGTGGAGGTGGCGATGGATCTATCGGGAAATGCAGAAGGTGGCCTGTTGCTGTTTTATAGCCACAAGGCGTTTGTTGGCCTTGGGGTTTCCCGTCAGCACATAAAGACATTTCAGTATGCGGAGGAGCAAAGCTGGTTTCGGCAGCCGGCGAACACCGGAAGTTTGCGCATGCGAATGGTGAATCGCGACAATGTCGTTACTTATCATTACTCCAAAGACGGTGGCGAAACCTGGGAGCAACACGGGCACCGTATGGAAGTTTCGGGATTACATCACAATGTATTCGGCGGTTTCCTGAGTTTGCGCGTGGGATTGTATAGTGCGCTGAATAGCAAAGGTCACGAAAACATGTCCGCAAAAGCAAGTGTCCGGTTCCGGGATTTCCAATATCGGGCAATCTGAAAATTGGTATGCAAAACTGTGATGTTTTCGTCAATTAATGTCGCCTACTTCTCCTTAACGATGGCCGTTTAACGAGAGCCATCCGTCATATAAATAAGCTGATAGATTGGTTGTTTCAGTCTGCCGGTGTGACTTTCAGGTTTGGTGTGAGCTTGGGCGGGTGAGTTATCCCCGCCAGTTTTTTTAACGCACCGATCGACCGGAAAGAATAACCCGGAATAATAATTAAATAACGTCCTAACTCTTTTCACACCATAAAAACCGGACTGGGTTTGTTGTGCGCGCGACTCCGTGTGCTTGCCCTACCGATATCGATTTTTTCGATTTCTGTGCACGCAGCCTGTGCAATGTATTGCCATGGCTGACTGGTATATCAAAACGATAAGGTGAAGAGAGATGCATTTTCCCCGCAATAAGTTCAAAGGTTGTCTACTCCGAAGTTTAGTGGTGGGCGGGCTGCTGGCGATATCCATTCCCGGGTGGGCTGGATTTTCCATCGATGATGGCCGTCTGCTGGATGGCAACGGATTGCCGTTTGTTATGCGCGGAGTTAATCACGCACATACCTGGTATCCAGGGCGTACCCAGCAGGCGCTATTCCACATTGCCGATGCCGGTGCGAACACGGTGCGCGTTGTACTTGCCACCGGCGGTCGCTGGAGCCGCAATAACGGTGCGGATGTCGCGCAAGTGATTGCGCAGTGCAAGGTAAATGCGCTGGTATGTGTACTGGAAGTACACGATGCGACGGGATGGGGTGAAGACGCTTCTGCCATTCATATTTCCGAAGCCGCGGAATACTGGGTAAGTCCGGATATTGTCGAGGCGCTCAGTGGCCAGGAAGATTATGTCCTGATCAATATTGCCAATGAGCCTTTCGGTAATTCCGTATCGGAAAGCAACTATGTAGATGGAACCACATCGGCGATTCAGCGGATTCGCGACGCTGGTCTAACCCATACCATTGTGGTCGATGCTTCAAGCTGGGGGCAGGACTGGGAAAATTACATGCGCGCAAACGCGCCGCAGATTTTCGCAGCCGACCCGCTGGCTAATGTACTGTTTTCTGTGCATATGTATCAGGTCTACGGCGACCACAATACGGTTGCAAGCTACATGCAAGACTTCGAAGACATGGGGCTGCCCCTGATCGTGGGCGAGTTTGGCCACGAGCACCAGGGACAACCGGTGGACGAGGACTCCATTCTCGCCGAAGCACAGGCTCGCGGTATTGGCTATCTCGGCTGGTCCTGGTCCGGGAATACCGAACCCTATCTGGATATGGCGCTGAACTGGGATCCGAACAATCTTTCCGGCTGGGGGGAGCGGCTGTTCAACGGCGAAAATGGCATTGCGGAAACGGCGCAGTGCGCGTCGGTTTTTGAGGGTTGCAGCGGTTCATCTTCTGGCGGCGCATCATCTTCTAGCAGTGGCAGTAGTAGCTCGTCCTCGAGCTCTTCTTCAGGCTCTTCGTCGTCGGGTGGTTCTTCCTCCGGCAGTTCTTCTTCTGGTTCTTCTTCTGGTGGTTCCTCCTCGAGCTCGGGTGGGAGAAACGGCATGTATACCTGCAAGATTGACAGTGTCAGTGACTGGGGTAATGGATTCGTCGTCAATGTAACCGTGAGAAATGAAACCGATGGTTCTGCCGACTCATGGCGGGCGGATCTGATATTTCCCCATTCGGTCACGGTAACTAACGCGTGGAATATCAATATGGATTCTACAGAAGGGCAAGTGATATCGGGCCGCTCTGTGTCTTACAACGGCAAGCTTGGATCATTTGAGAGCACGACTTATGGGCTGCAAGGCTCTCCCGGAAATGTGGGTATTCCGGGATGTGGAGCATTCCCAACACAACCATGAGTGACTTCAATAAAAGCGGTTATTAAATAAATAGAATAAGGACATAGCGATGATTAACTTCAAAAAGATGAATCTTGCCACAGAAGTGGCAAAGGTCTGCCGGCCAGTGCTCCAGGCAAGCCTGTTTGCGCTGTGCGCAAGCAGTGTGCAGGGCGCACCGCAAGAAGAATATAGTTGGAAAAACGTGCGTATCGACGGCGGTGGCTTTATCCCGGGAATCATTTTCAACCGCACCGAACCCAATTTGATTTACACCCGCACGGATATCGGTGGCGCCTACCGTTGGAACGAGGCGAACCAGGAGTGGGTGCCGCTGCTCGACTGGGTAGGCTGGGATAATTGGGGCTGGAATGGCGTGATGAGTATGGCCACAGACCCGGTGGACACCGATCGGGTGTACGCGGCGCTGGGCATGTACACCAATGACTGGGATCCGAACAACGGCGCAATTGCACGCTCCACCGATCGCGGTGAAACATGGCAGGTGACCCAGCTACCATTCAAGGTGGGCGGCAATATGCCGGGCCGCGGAATGGGCGAACGCCTGCGTATCGACCCCAACGACAACAGCACCATCTACTACGGTGCCGAGCTGGGTGAGGGCCTGTGGCGCAGTACCGATTACGGGGTGACCTGGTATGAGGTGCAGACTTTCCCCAATTCCGGCACCTACGCCGCAGATCCCGATGACGAATGGGGTTACGGGGACAAGCTGCAGGGCGTGGTGTGGGTTACCTTTGATCCGTCTTCAGGCACCAGCGGTGAAGGGTCAGATGTGATTTATGTGGGGGTTGCGGATAAAGCCCACTCCCTGTACCGCTCTACCGATGGTGGCACCAGCTGGGAGGTAATCCCCGGAGCACCATCGGGACTGATTCCCCACAAGGGCGTTTACGATGAAGTGAATGGTGAGCTCTATGTCGCCATGAGTGATACCGGCGGACCCTATGATGGAGAAACCGGTGCGGTGTGGAAATTCGATAGTGCCACGGAAACCTGGACCGAAATCAGTCCCATGACCGCTGCCAGTGGAGAGCTCTATTTCGGTTACTCCGGGCTCACCATTGATCGCCAGAATCCCGATACCCTGATGGTCGCATCACTCAACTCATGGTGGCCAGACATGATCCTGTTCCGCACCACCGATGGTGGTGACTCCTGGACACGGATCTGGGATTGGGCGGGATACCCTACCCGCAGCAAGCGCTACGAAATGGATATCAGCTCCGTGCCCTGGCTGCATCTCGGCGCCAACCCACAGCCGCCGGAAGAGGCTCTGAAACTGGGTTGGATGAATGAGTCGATTGAAATCGATCCACACAACTCCGACCGCTTTATGTATGGCACGGGTGCGACCATTTATGGCTCGCAAAACCTCACCGATTGGGACAGCGATGGCACAGTCATCATTGAGCCGATGATCAAGGGCGTGGAAGAAACCGCGGTACTGGATCTCGCCAGCCCACCCAGCGGCACTGCGAATATTTTTTCCGCCCTGGGTGATATTGGTGGGTTCAAACATGTAGACGTGGATGCGGTGCCTGAGTTGATGTACCAGACACCTTACTTAACCAGTACCACCGGAATAGATTTTGCCGCGCTGGATCCCTCCATCATGGTGCGAGTCGGCAATGCGGATACCGTACATCTCGGCGTCTCCAGTTCCTCGGGTGACAGCTGGTGGCAGGGACAGGAACCCGCCGGTGTAACCGGTGGTGGCAATGTGGCGATGAGCGCTGATGGTGGTGCGATCGTGTGGAGCCCGGTTGGCGCCGGGGTGCACGTATCCACCACTTATGGCAGCTCCTGGACAGCCTCCAGCGGGGTTCCCGAGGGTGCGCGCGTGGAAAGTGACCGGGTGAATCCGCAGGTGTTTTACGCCTTCAGCGGTGGCACTTTCTACGTGTCGACCGATGGTGGCAACAGTTTTGCCGCGACAGCCGCCAGTGGCCTGCCGGAATCCGGCAAGTTCCTCGCGGCGCCCGGACTGGAGGGACATATCTGGCTCGCGGGCAGTGCCGTCAATGCGAGTGCGGGAACAGTCACCGGCGTGTGGCGCTCTACCGATGGCGGTGCCAGTTTCGATAAACTTACCTCGGTGGACGAGGGCGTGAATATTGGCCTGGGGGCCGCCGCGCCAGGCAGTGATTACCAGACGCTTTATCTAGTGGGTACGGTGGATGGAGAAACCGGGGTATTCCGCTCGACCAATGAAGGTGCCGGCTGGGTACGTATCAATGATGACGCGCACCAGTACGGCAATATGGGCGAGGCGATCACCGGCGACCCGCGGATATACGGCCGTGTTTACCTGGGCACCAATGGCCGCGGCCTGCTGTACGCTGACCCCACCGGTGCGGTTGTGGAGAATGCCGAGCCAGTTGCCGCAGCCAGCGCCACGCCAGTCAGCGGCGATGCGCCACTGCTGGTGAGCTTCGATGGTAGTAGCTCCAGCGACGCTGATGGCGATGCGCTTAGCTACAGCTGGAGCTTTGGCGATGGCGCCTCGGCCACTGGTGCCACGGCGAGCCATACCTACCAGAGCGCGGGTAACTTCACCGCAACCCTTACGGTCAATGACGGCCGTGGTGGCACGGATACCGCCAGTGTGGTCATTACCGCTAACGGTGTAGAACCTGAAAACACGTCTCCGGTAGCTGTGGCAGCAGTCAGTGCCACGAGCGGAGAGGCGCCCCTTGCGGTGACCTTCGATGCGGCGGGATCCAGTGATGCCGATGGCGACGCACTTACCTATAGCTGGAATTTCGGTGACGGTAGTACCGGCACTGGCGTCAACGTGGCCCACACCTATACAGAAGCGGGGGAATACACCGCATCGCTTACCGTAAACGATGGTGCAGCCAGCAGTAGCGATAGCCTGGTAATCACGGTCAGTGCCGCAGATGGCGGTGGTGATGGTGGCGGTAACGATGGAGGCGGCACTGCCAGCTGCGAATACATCGAAGGCAGCCACTGGGGTGCCGGCTTTACCGGTAGCATCCGTATTACCAACAATGGTGCGGCGCCAATTGACGGCTGGACACTGACTTTCGCCTATAGCGGCAGCAGCCGAATTACCAATCTCTGGAATGCCAATCTCACTGGCAGTAACCCCTACAGTGCCACCGGATTTGACTGGAACAGCGTAATCCAGCCCGGCGCCTATGCGGAATTCGGCTACCAGGGCGAAAAATCTACGGAAGAAGCGCTGGAAATTCCCTCCATCTCTGGAAGCGTTTGTGAGTAAAAAGGAGAGAGGGAACTACTAAATCCTCCGCTAACCGAAAAGCTTTCTCCGCGATATATGGTCATATTGGTGACCGATTTTAGCCCGGCTGTATGCAGCCGGGTTTTTTTATGGGTCCCTGCTTATTTTTAAACGATATCGGGAATCACTTTTACCGGTTGTATACGCGACTGGTGATGGTTAATTCGGTACCCTTACCCGCGACGAGAGAAAAGACCATAAGGAAATGAATTCCCATGATTGCTTGTAGTCGCAAGTTCAACTTGCTTTGCGTTTTTGCCGCGTTTTTTTTAACCGCATTTAGCGGTGTTGCCACTGCCAAAACCATCACTGCGAAGGAATATGGCGTACTGCCGCGAATCAGCAGTATGAGTATTTCACCTAATGGCAAAATGATTGCCTATCGAATGACCGAAGGCGAGCGGGATATGGTGGTGGTGTATGACCTTGCTAAAGGAAAACACCTGGCGGGTCTCGATCTGGCCGAAAACAAGAGCCAGATAAATTCCCTCTATTTCGCCACCAACAGTGAACTGGTCATGGTTGCCACGCAGGTTCGGAGAGTGAGGGGCTATCGAGGCAAGCTCGATCTCAGCACTGCCTACGCCTACAACCTGAAGAATAAGAAAATTCGACAATTGCTGACCCCCGGTGATGTCATCTACAAGGGGCAGGAAGGGTTGGGACGGATCTCCGGGTTATCACCTGATCGCAATGATGTATATATGCCGGCCTATGTCCCGGACAGTGCCACCGATCAGTCTCCAAGAATGTCGCTGATGCGCGTGGATCTGAAAACCCCGCGTGGTCCGAGAGTGCACTTTAAAGGCAAGGATGACTCTATCGACTTCTTTGTTGACGAAAATGGCGAAGTTATCGTTCATGAAATGTTCGATAACCGTCAGAATCACCATGAGATTCAGGCGCTGGTCGGTGAGGAGTGGAAAACCGTCTACCGCCAGGAAACCGACATCATGACCATCAATGTCGTTGGTCTTACGCCTGACCGAAAATCTCTGGTGGTGCTGGGAAGCAACAGTACGACTGACCGCGATGACTATTACACTCTGTCACTCGAAAGCGGCGAGTTCACCAATATGGGCTTTGGTCGCGCCGACGCTGATATCGAGTTTACCTATAAAGGACTGGATCGTATTGTCTGGGGGGTGCGCTACTCAGGTTTCAACCCGGAGTACCGCTTCTTTGACGAAGAGCTTGATAAGCGGATGCGTAAAATCCGTGAACTCTTCCCGCAGCACTCTGTTTGGCTGCGAGACTGGAGTGCGAACTGGGAAGACCTGATTGTCTACGTCGAAGGTTCGCAGTTTTCGGGCACTTTCTACAAGTTCAGTAAAAATGAACCGCCTACCGAGCTGGCTTCCGCACGCCCGGGTATTTCAGCGGAACATATCCATCCGATTGGACGCATGACTTTCAAGGCGCGAGATGGCTTGAAAATTCCAAACCTGCTGACTATTCCCCGGGATCGCTTGGAAAACATGAAAAATCTACCCGCGGTCATTCTTCCGCACGGTGGCCCCGCATCTTACGACAATATCGGTTTTGACTGGTTGGCACAGTCCCTGGCCAACCGCGGCTACCTGGTGGTTCAGCCCCAGTTCCGCGGTTCCACCGGGTTTGGTTTGCAGCACGAAATGGCAGGCCGGGGTGAATGGGGAGGCAAGATGCAACACGATCTCTCCGATGCGGTCAATGTCTTGGTGAAGAAGGGAATCGTGGACCCTGAGCGTATCTGTATTGTCGGGGCGAGTTACGGTGGCTATGCCGCACTGGCCGGCGGCGCCTTTACCCCGGATCTGTACCGATGCGTGGTATCCATCAATGGTGTGGCTGACCTGGAAGATATGCTGGAATACAAGGAACGTGACTTCGGCGACGATCACTGGGTCATGGCCTACTGGAAGAAAAATATGGGCAATGGTGAAATTACCGATGAAAAACTCAACGCAGTATCACCTGCGCGCTTTGCGGAGAATTTCACGGCCCCGGTATTGTTGATCCACGGACGGAATGATCTCAATGTTCCCTATGCCCAGTCGAAAACCATGTACAAAAAACTGAAGCGAGCGAAAAAAGAGGTGGAGCTGATTGAGCTGCGTGGAGAGACCCACAATCTGATGCAGAGTGAGACCCGCCTCGAGGCAGTGGAGGCCATGGTCGCCTTTGTGGATAAGTATTTACAGCCATGACAGGTATACCGCTGGATGGTTCATGCATCCAGTCGCTAAATAAAGGCGAGTGTTGAAGATGAACAACAAAATGAACCGCAGAGACTTTCTCAATCTTTCAGTAGCCGGGATTACCTCCAGCATGTTGCCTTCAGCGCTGGCAGGGAGCGCATCCACTGGCCGCTCCCGGGTGCCCGTGAGCGGTGTGCAGTTATATACAGTCCGCACATTGATGGAAAAGGACGTTACTGAAACCCTGAAGGCGCTAGCTGCTATTGGCTACGAGCAAGTGGAGTTCGCTGGTTACTATGGCGCCAAGCCCGGTGAAATTCGCAAAGTGCTCAACGGTGAGGGGTTAGCTGCTCCATCTGCGCATCTGCAACTCGCACAATTGCGGGATAACTTTGCCGAAAGCATGGAAACCGTAGCGGAAATCGGTCACCGCTATGCCGTATTGCCCTGGCTTGCCGAGGAAGAACGCACGCCGGACAATTACCGCCGGCTGGCGGAGGAACTCAACCGCTGGGGAGAACAATTCCGAGCGGCGGGAATTCAGCTTGCCTATCACAATCACGATTTTGAATTCCAGGAAACGGATGGCTTCCACCCTTACCATCACTTGCTGGAGACTACCGACCCTCAGCTCGTCAGTTTCGAAATGGATCTGTTCTGGATGCACAAGGCCGGGCGGGATCCCCTGGCGTATTTCAGAAAATATCCCGGTCGCTTTCCTCTCTGGCATATCAAGGATATGGACAAGGCTGGGAATATGGTGAATGTTGGCGTAGGGCTGATCGACTTCCCCGAGATTTTCAAGGCAGCGGAGACCGCGGGCTACCGGTTTGGCTTTGTCGAGCACGACAATCCAGAGAACCCTTTGCAGGCGGTAAACGCGAGCCTGGCGGCAGTGCACAGCTGGAATGGACACTGAGGTGTCCTTTCCGGCTCCACTTGCCGCACTCTCATCACCGGGCCGCTTGCTGTGCTCCGTGTAAGTTATTCTGTGCGTACATCCCCACAACTGCACCCACAAATCCACCTGCCGCGGCAGTAGTCAGTACTCCTCCGTCTGTATTTTCCAGTATCGGCGTGAATTTTTTTTCATCCAGGCTGTACGAGAAGTCCAGGTCGGCCTGGTTAATCGTCATTCGCAGATACACCGTATCGCCGTCCTTTATGGTAACGGGTGATTCCAGAATGACCTCTCCCCCGAGTTTTTCTTTACTACCCGCCTTCCTGCGGATACGCAGAACAGTATCGCCGGTGGCGTTTTCCCCGAGTCCGAGGGTATAGAAAAAGTCGTCACTCTGTAGTGCCGCAAGACCCGCTTCCTGTCCCGCTTGCCGTGGGGTAAACCTCAATGCGGTGGTGAACTCGGCCTTCATATGGGCGAGGCGCCGGCCAATAAACGCGGGTTGGCCACTGCGGTCACCGATAACCGAGGGTCGTAATGCCAGGGACAGCCCCTGACTGCTGGTATCCCACCAGGTGTCTTTGGGGGTTCGGGCAAGCAACCAGTGAGGGGCAAGACCCGAATCGGAAAATAGGTCTCGTTGGGTGAAATTCCCGGTAGTGGCACGTTGCACGGGATTGCCGGGGGGGAGGTCGGGTTTTCTTACCGTGTAAGGTAGGGCACGTCCTTTTTCGAGAATACTTGGCCAGCCGTCTTTCCACTGTACCGGCAGCATGAATGTCTCGCGACCGGTGTGAAACCTCCCGGGGTCTTGCGGTGGGGTCGCCAGGTCGTATACACGTGTGCCGAGAAATACCGCCCACCAGTCGCCGTTACTGTCTTCAAAGAAATCCGCATGCCCGGTCGCGGTTACCGGGTTTGGGCGATCGTCGGGCAGTCCGTGCTGGGTCAGCACTGGGTTGTTGGGATTGGGTGCGTAAGGGCCAAAAATATTATCTGAGCGAAACACCAGCTGCTGGTGAAAGTAGCCGGTACCTCCCCCAGGGGCAGACAGATAATAAGTACCCTTGACCTTGTATAGATGCGGGCCTTCCAGGTAGTCACTGTTCCAGCGGGGGAGTTCGCCCCCGTCTACCAGAAGCATGTCTTTTGAGCGAGGTTCGAAGGTCTCCGGATCCACCTCCATTACCCGGATCGCGGTGTGGGCAGGGTAGCGCTTTTTATCCGGTTCGGCGTGGTGGACCACATAAGTCTTGCCGTCATCATCAAAGAAAATAGACGGGTCAATGCCATCAAGGTGAGGCAGCCAGATCGGATCGGACCAGGGGCCAGCGGGGTTTTTCGCAGTGACGACAAAATTACCACCGCATCCGATACAGGTATTGATCACATAGAAAGTACCTGCACGGTATTCGATAGCCGGCGCGTACACGCCCGCGTTGGTCAGTGGCAGACCATCGAATTGTACTTGTCCGGGACGATGTATGGCATTGCCTATCTGTGTCCAGTTCACCAGATCGCGGCTGTGGAAAACCGGAATGCCGGGAAAAAATCCAAAGGTAGAGTTGACCAGGTAGTAGTCCCTGTCTACGCGCACGATACTGGGATCGGGGTGAAACCCCGCAAGAATCGGGTTGCGGTATTCGCTCTCGGCCAGCGGAGTGTCGAAGACGTCATCTTCTCCGCGGTATTCAAACCATTGGAAGCGGGCCTCGTCTGCTTTGTGTCGCCGGGTAGTCTCGCCGCTGGCGTTCAAGGCGGTTAAAACTACAGAGATACAGGCAAGGTAAACCAGTTTTTTCCTTTTCATTCGATGTGTACTCCAATCGACGAACGCGCTTACCACCAGGTTGTGTAAAGGGCGATCAGCACCAGAGTGACCCCCAACGCAGCAAGGTTGAATACACTGCTGGTAGCAAAATTGACTTCACCGGTAGAGAGCGCGTGCACCTGATCCCTGGAGTTGCCACGTGTGCGGTTTTCCCACAGCGAAACAATCACCGCCAGGCTGAAGCAAATCAGGAATACCAACCCCACGCGATCCATAAACGGTAGCTCTGGCCACCAAAGTTTCATTGCCAGAGACAACACGGCGGAGCCGATTGCGGCAACCAGTGCAGAATTGGCCGTGGCCAGTGGCCAGAAAACACCGAGTAAGAACAGGACTGTAATACCTGGGGTAAAGAAGCCGGTGAACTCCTGGATATACTGGAATGCTTGATCGAACTGGCCCAAAAGTGGCTGGGCGCAGATCATGCCCAAAACCAGGGAGAGCAGGGCCACGGTGCGACCGACGCGCACATAGTGGGTCTGGCTTCGGCCGGGCTGGTAGCGGGCGTAAATATCCATGGTGAAAATCGTGGAGATACTGTTGGTCATGGATGCCAGTGAAGAAACAATAGCGGCAACCAGTGCGGCAAAGATCAATCCCTTGAAGCCGACCGGCATCAGGTTCATAAGTTGCGGATAAGCCTGATCCGGGCGCTCCAGTTCGGGCAGCAGTATCACCGCGGCAATACCGGGCAGTACCACGATCACCGGCATCAGCAATTTCAGGTAGGCGGCAAAAGCAATACCCTTCTGGCCTTCGGCAATACTTTTTGCCGCCAGTGCCCGCTGGATGATGTATTGGTTGAAACCCCAGTAAGCAAAGTTCACTACCCACATACCACCGACCAGCACCGACAGTCCCGGCAGGCTCATATAATGCGGGTTGTCTTTCGAGAGAATCATGTCGAACTTTTCCGGGGCAACCCGGGTGAGCTCGCTAAACCCGGCCAATATGCCGCCGCCGTTCTGCTCGCCGATCAGGCTCAGGGCCAGGTAGGACAGCACCAGCCCGCCGATCACCAGCAGCACCACCTGGATGATATCCGTCAGTGCCACGGCCTTGAGGCCGCCGTAGAGGGAGTAGGCCGCGGAAAACAGGCCGAGGAATATCAGCCCCACAAACAGCTCGACACCGGCAATGGCATTGATGGCCAATGCCCCCAGCCACAACACGGAGGTGAGGTTTACAAATACATACACACCGAGCCAGAAAATGGCGAGCACCAGTTTTACCCGGTCGTCGTAACGCTGCTGCAGAAACTGGGGCATGGTATAGATGCCCTTGCGCACGAAGACCGGCAGAAAATACTTGCCAACCAGAATCAGGGTGATTGCCGCCATCCATTCATAAGAGGCGATGGCAAGGCCGATGGCATAACCGGATCCGGACATGCCGATAATCTGTTCCGCGGAAATATTCGCGGCGATCAGCGATGCCCCCACTGCCCACCAGGGTAAGCCTTTGCCGGCGAGGAAATAGTCGCTGGTATTTTTTTCATGGCCGGCTTTCTCCCGGGATACCAGGTAGCCGATGGTGACTAACATGGCTACATAGGCGATAAAAATCGCCAGATCGATTGCTGCCAGTTGCATGGGGTTCACCTCGCTATTGCTTATTTTTATCTTTTATTCGGGTATTAATTTGGGGGGGAAATCGTTCGTGTTGCCTCAGTTTGGCGCTACCTCGGTAGTCAGGCCGCGGATCGTCGCGACCATTTCGCATGCGCGCCGCCCAATTTCGACGGGCTCCATCCCGGGCCGGTACAGGCCCGATCCGGTACCGAATCCATCGACACCGGCTTTTAGGTAGGCGGCGAAATCCGGTGCCCCGATACCGCCTACCGCGAACAGCGGTACCGGGGGCAGAACCGCACGCAGTGCCTTGACGCTCTGCGGAGAAATCATGCTGGCCGGAAACAGCTTGATGGCATCAGCGCCCAGAGCGAGGGCCCGAAATACTTCGCTGGGTGTACAGCAGCCGGGCAGAGAGACCATCTCTCGGTACTTTGTCTCGTTGATCACCGCGGGATCGCAATTCGGCGATACCACCAGACGTCCTCCGGCGGCCGCTACCTCGCTTACCTGCTGAGTGTTGGTGACGGTACCCGCGCCCACCAGTAAGCGGTTGCCGAACTTTTCACTGATTCTGTGAATGGAATCCAACGCATCCGGTGAGTTGAGCGGCACCTCGACCATGCTGAAGCCGCTTTGCGTCAGCAGCTCAGCAATCGCTACAGATTCTTGTGGCGTAATGCCCCGCAGTATCGCCACCAGCGGGCAGGCTTCCATATAGGGCGTCAGCATTGGGTGACCTCCTCTGGCGGCTGTGTTTGATCCCGTACCGGTTGCGATGCCTTTTTATCTTCAAGGCCCGCGCCGGCAGCACAGATCCGGGCAACGCCGCGAACAACCGTGTGCGCTGGATCCAGCGGCCACAGTTCCAGTCCAAAGTGGTCGGCCGCCATCTGATATAAAACCGCTAGGTTCGGATCACTCACCAGAAAAATACGGCCTTTGGGGGCAAAAAGCTGACGGCCATGAATAAATTCACTGCCGATCAGGATGCCGGACAGATAAGCCGACATGGACTGGTCACCGGTGTCTTCGCACAGGGTGCGGGTACGCGCGGAAAATATCTGGTTCAGCAGGCCGCCGGGACCAGCGCTCTCGGAAAGCCCACGGTGGAAACTCCCTGTATGTTGATGTTTCAGATTCAGCACCGCACCTATGGAGCTGTGCTGGTGCAGCAGCGCGTACATTTCACCGGTAAAAAACGTCGCAAAATCGTGAATGCTTCCATCGGTCACCCGCACCCACTTGCTGTGGGTGCCGGGCAGAATAATCAGCGCTTCGCTCGCCCCGGTTTCCTCCAGGGCGCCGAGTACCTGACACTCTTCGCCGCGCATCACATCCGGCGCACCAGCTGGGGTAATACAGCGCATACCGGGTACCGTAAACATATTGGCTTCGGAGGGAATGGGGAGTAGTGCGCGATACAACGCATCCGGAGTTGCCGGGCTTTCCACATAGGGTGCCTCGTGCCAGCCGGTGCGGCTGCCAATCATACCGCACAGGTACACCGGGATGCCGGGCCATTGCTGCTGCCAGTCACCGCAGAACTCGCGTAACACTTCCCTGTAGTTGCCGTGACAGTTGTGCACCCCGCGCGGTGCTACGCGCGTGTCGGCAATAGCCCCGCCATCGTTAACCAGGTGCGCGCGCAGGTTGGTTGTGCCCCAGTCCACTACAATGCGTTGCATCAGACGCGCCCCCCATCCACTACGAGGGCCTGTGCCGTGATCATGCGCGCGGCGCTGGAGGCGAGAAACAGCGCGGCCTCTGCACAATCCTGTTCAGAGACGGTTTCCTTCAGGCACTGCTGGTCCAGGCATTCCTGCAACGCATCTTCGGTTACCCATAATTGCCTTTGCCGTTCGGTCATCACCCACCCGGGAACCAGTGCATTGACCCGGATGCGGTCCGGCCCCAGCTCCCGGGCCAGGGCTTTGGTAAGCCCGATAATTCCCGCCTTGGCGGCGACATAGGCAGGATAGCCGGCGAGTCCGAGCATGGAAGAGTTGGAGCCAACATTAATGATGCTGCCTCCGCCCCTGGTGCGCATCGCCGCTGCGACCGCCTGCGCCGTGAAAAAGTGCGGTCTCAGGTTGGTATTGAGAGACTCGTCCCAGGCGTTTTTCTGCAGTTCTTGCAGTGTGTGGCGAGTATCCCTCGCCGCATTGTTGATCAGCACTGCAAAGTCTCCCAGCTTTCCCGCTGCATGGGCAATACACTGCTGTAGATGATCCACATCGGTGATATCGCAGCGTTGAAAAAACGGGGAGCTTCCGGTTTCCATCTCGACTTCCGTACACAGTTTCCTTGCTTTGGATTCATCGAGGGAGACAAATGCCACGCGCGCGCCGGCACGACAGAAAGCGCGCACAAAGGTGGCGCCAATGCCGGAGCCTCCACCGGTGATAAACACCGGTTTGTCGTGCAGGTCGGGATAAGTAGCAGTATTCACAATGGGGTACTCTCGAGTGATCTTTGCTTTTGAGATTTTGCACCAGTCACCCCCTCCCCACAGGGGAGGAGGCCCGTGCCTCCCTGAACTCAGCTCCGCTTGAGGGTGAGGCGATTGCCGCTGTACTGCACGGTTTCGCCTGCTTCGGTGTCGAGAGCAAAGGGCTTGTCGCCGCGGTCTATCCAGCGGACTTCAATCTCGCGCTCTGCTGCCATACCGTCGAAGCTGCCAATACGTTCACCTATGGTGAGTTCACCGCTGTCCTCGTTGTACTCGACGGGAATCCGCGACCACTGGCCATGTTCGTAGCCGTAGCTTTTGCCATCGTCCTCGTAAATTTCGAAGCTGCCATCAGCGCCAGTAAATACGTTCAGTGTCAGCGGGGTGTTGAGGCTCTCCGCGGTGCTCTGGATTTCCGGACCGGTGGGCACAATGCTGCCCGCCTTTACGAACAGGGGCATCTGGGTGTAGGGCGCATCCGCATCGATGGTCTGGCCTCCGCTGAATTTCTCACCGCTGTAGAAGTCGTACCAGTCGCTGCCCGCGGGCAGATACACATCGCGGGCGCGCGCGCCGAATTCCGTTACCGGGTTCACCAGCAGTGATGGTCCGAACATGTACTGGGTGTTGATATCGCGCACCTTGGGATCCGAGCCGAAGTCCATGGCCAGGCCGCGCATCATGGTGCCGTCCTTGTGGTGGGCGTCACCGGCCAGGGTGTAGATATAGGGCATCAGGCGGTAGCGCAGCTTGGTGTACTCCACCATGCTGTTGTAGGTATCGCTGCCCTCGTCGGCCAGGTTGAAGATTTCGCGGTAGGGATTCTGTCCGTGGGCGCGGAACAGTGGCGTGAAAGCACCGAACTGGAACCAGCGCAGGTTCAGTTCCTGCCACTCTTGCTGTTCACTTTCCGCCATTTCCTTGTAGTTACCCACCACTACATCGCCGTTGTAGCGGTAGCGATCCTCCGGGGTAAATCCACCGATATCGAAGGTCCAGTACGGCATGCCCGCCATACCCACACCAATACCCGCAGCAATCTGTTCCTCTAGGTTGGACCAGCGGGAAACCACATCGCCACTCCAGATGGCGGATGCGGTGCGCTGGATACCACCGAAGCCGGAGCGCGTGAGGATAAACGCCCGCTTGTCGCCGTCGGTTTTGCGCTCACCCTGATACACGGTTTCCGCGTGGGGCAGGGCGTAGGCGTTGAACATCTCCGCGCCGGTGCCCATGGCATTCGGCGTAATCAGGTCCTTGCGGTGTTTGAAGCTCAGGTTGGAGTGGATATCCGGCTCCACCGCATCCAGCCACCAGGCATCGAAGCCGAGGGTGTTGAGCTTGTCGCGGATCTGGCTCCAGTAGATTTCCCGGCACTCGGGGTTGTAGGCATCGTAGAAGGTGTTCAGGTAGCCGCCGCCGATCCAGTCCAGGTTTTTCTCTTCGATGTTCTTGTTGAACATACAGCCCTTGGCATTGAGCTCCGCGTAGTTTTCTGTGGTGGGGTAAAACTTGGGCCACACGGAAATCATAATGTTCGCATCCAGTGCGTGGACGCGCTCCACCATGGCCTTGGCGTCGGGGAAGTAGGTTTTATCGAAGTCGTGACTTCCCCAGGCGTCTTCCGGCCAATAGGACCAGTCGAGCACGATATTGTCGATGGGTATCTTGCGCTCGCGATATTCTTCGAGTGCGCCCAGCAGTTCGTCCTGGGACTTGTAGCGCTCGCGACTCTGCCAGAAGCCGAATGCCCACTTGGGAAGCATGGTGGCCTTGCCGGTCAACTCGCGGTAGCCGGAAACCACGTCGTCTTTGTCGTCGCCGGCCACAAAATAGTAGTCCACCGCTTTGCCGGTATCGGCGGTAAAGGACAGTTCCTGCTGCTCTTTCTCCGGCAGCGGCCCGTGTTGTAGCAGGCGCATGTAACCGCCCTGGGGCTGCCAGTCGAGATCCAGCTGGTATTTCTCACCGGCTTCCAGTTCCACTTCGGCGTTGTGGTACCAGGGGTTCCAGTTCATACGCCAGCGGTTCAACAATTCCTCACCGTCCAGGGACAGGCTGGCGTAACCACTGGAGTACATTTTGAATTCGTGTTCGCCGCTGGTAGTCGGTTCAATGGTGCCGGTCCACTGGATGCGCAGGTCTTCTGCGTCTGCTACCTCTTCCGGCAGTGGGACTTCACGCACGCTGGCGTGGGACAGGAACTGGTAGTTGAGGTCGGATTCGGAGCGCTCCAGTTTCAGCTCATCGCCGTCGTAGTAACGTGCGGTAAGCCCGCCGGGCTCGCCCTGTGCGTCGTACAGTTTGAAGCCTTCCGGCAGTGGCTGCGGCGGCAGCGGGTCGCCCAGGCGACTGATGCCGGTGTTGTTCCACAGCAGGCCGTAGTTGCGGCTGGATACCAGGTAGGGAATGGCGATTTCCAGGTTGTAGGTGGTGAGCTCAATATTCTCACCGCGGTAATTTACCCGCCCATCCTGTTGCTGGCCGAGGCCGTAAAACGCTTCGTCCGGCTGCGGCTGGAAGCGCTGTCGGAACGAGTGAGAATCGGCATTCGGTTTGCCGGGTTCATTGATCACCCGGCCCATGCTGCGGCCGGCTTCTGCGAGCAGGGTTTTGCCCGCGGCATCTTTGAATTCTACCGAACCATTCTCCAGTGAGACCTCCGCGGTCACTTGTGCGGTCTTGACCAGCAGCTCGCCATTTACCTCAGTCACACTGAAGTCGATCCCCTTCGGCTGTGCCGTCACCATCAAGGTATCCGGCAGATTGCTGAAATCCTGCTGCGGCGTGGCGGTAACCCGGACAATTTCCTCGTCGATGACCTGCACGCGGACTTTTTTGAATTCACTGCCCTTGAGAGCAACCACAGCTCCGTGCGCGGTCTTCTCCCAGCTGGCGTGTGTTGCTGGTGTGGTGTTATTTGCGTTTTGTTGGCCATCGCAGGCATAGAGCGCGGGAAAGAGTGCCAGGGCAAGCAGCGTGCTTTTGGGTTTGAAATTTCTCATGGTCTTTTCCGTTGTTATTGTTGATTCCGATGGTCGGTCAATCGATTTCGTAGGTGGCGAGTTTTACCTTGAGCACATGGGGACGGTAGATGAAGTTCAGTCCCCAGTCGGTCTGGTCGCCATTCCATACGCGTTCGAATACCCACTCGCCGTCTTTAAAATGTCCTTCTTCCACTCGGTCAAAGGTGAATTGCTCACCTTCCAATTCCTTGCTCGGGGAGAAGCTCACCCGCGCGTGGTAGCCCACTACCAGGTATTCGTTCTTACCCAGTTCCGCGATCACCGCGCCGCCGGATGCGGGGTTATTGCCCTTGGGGGGATCAATCCAGAATGCCGGGCGGCCGTAGGTGATTTCCGCGGTCCAGCCCCCCAGGTTCTGGCGCTGGGTATAGTCCTCGGGATCTTTTTCTGTTTTCTCCTCGCCGTCGCTGCCCCTGGCATTCCACAGTTCCTTGTCTGGCGCGAAGGTGTCTACGGGTTCGGAAAAGCCCCAGGTTCGATGGTTCAGGCTGATCTCCGCCCACTCGGACCCCATAGCGCCGAACACCCGGTAAAGATCGGCGAACGGCTTGATGACTTTTTCGTCCATGGTCTCCGCACCCAGCGGAAAATTGGAGTATTTGGTGTTGTCCATGCCGAACGGGGCAAAGCCGAGGGCGCCGTGGCCCATTGCGTCGAAGAAGTAGCGCACGTAGGGTTGGTCGTTGCCGATCTCGGCGATATACAGCGGATTGTCTTCGCGGGCGTAGAGATCCATCACCCGGGTGGCGGTCTTGTGATCGCGGAAATAAATATCCGGCGAAATCATATCGATATGCGGCGCGGCGGCTTTCCAGATATGGATCACATTGTCGGTGGCGCCGCCGCTGGAATACTGGCCGGGTTCACCGGGGTGATACGGGTTGCGCAGCGCCACGTTCACATACATGGGGAGCGGATATTCCTGTTTGCCGGCCTCGGCAATCTCATCTACAAAGCGGCCGATATGCCAGGCGTGAAAGAATTCGTCCGCATCTTTGCCAAACACCTCACGCCAGCTGCCCGGTTTCTTGCCGGTATCGTGCAACAGCTTTTGTGGCACTGGCTGCTGGAATATCTTCTGTGCGGTATCGGAATAATCCCGGGCTGAACCATAGGTACCCACTTCGTTTTGTACTTGCACCATGATCACGGTGCGCTGGCGGTCGACTTTTTTCAGGTGGCGCATCAGCTGCACAAAGGCTTTCTTGTCCGCCTCCAGCGTGCTGCGGTGGTGCGGTGACAGGGAGTTCAGGGTTTTACCTTCCGCCGTTTTTACCCGAGGAAAACGCCGGTTATCGAGCTTTACCCAGGATGGCGCGTAGTGGGGGGCATTATTTTTCCAGGTGGCAAACCACAGTAATACCAGGCGCACGTCTCTTTCCCGCGCCTGTTTGATCAGGGTATCCACATAGGAGAAATCAAACTCACCCTCATCAGGCTCTACCTGTTCCCAGGCCACTGGAATAACCAGGGTGTTTGCATGCATCTGCTCCACTACCGGCCACACATCGGGCAGAGCGGCGGGGTAGTTGGCGGAGTTGTTGGTCTGGGCGGCGAGCAGCAGGTAGGGCTTGCCATCGACCATCAGTGCGTGGCGGCCGTCGCGCTCGATAACCCGGGGCAGCTCGGCGGCGTTCACACTCTGCAATGCACAGGTGATACAAAAGAAAGCAGTGGTCAGTAACCGGAATATGGGTGTGTTCATGGTATCAACATCACATCTACGTGGAGTTACGAAAAGCGGGGGTTCTGGTGAACCCCCGGGATTACATCAGCGAACAGAATTAGAATGTCGCTGTCATTCGCATGATGTAAGTAGTGTCGTTGACGTAGGAGCTCTGATGATCTCCGGCCGCATTCTGGTCAGCAATCAGCACTGTCTCTGCATTGGCAATATTGATGGCTTGCAGACTGAGAGCCAGGTTGTCGTTGATTCGATATTCAACCGAGGCATCCAGCTGACCGTAGTCATCGTTGTATACCGGCAGGCGCCACTGACCATTGACATCTCCGTTGAAGCCGTTCTGCCCAACCCCCATAAGGAATTTACTGCGCCAGTTGTAGGCGAGACGGGCGGAGAAGGGACCGTACTCATACATCCCGGTCAGGTTATAGGCATTGCGAGAGATACCGGTGAACGGCAGATCGGCGTAACTGGAGAAATCTGTGTCCACCGGCTGCGAGATATCTTCCAGCGCCATTTTGCTGTCGATATAGGTGTAAGTGGCATCAATGCCGAGGCCATTAAACGGTTCGGGTAACTGGTCAAAGAATTTCTTCCAGCCCAACTCGGCGCCACGCAGTGTGCCGTCGCCATTATTGGTGGGTCGAGCGACACTGTATGTCCAGCCGTTGTACTCCTCCTGTACGAACTCGCGACTGATGAGGTCGGTGATATCTTTGTAGAACACGTTCATGTGGGCCATGCCGCCGTGCTCATTGAAATACCACTCGAGGGACAGGTCGAATTGATCGGCCATGGTCGGCTTTAGATTCGGGTTGTCGTAAAGGTCGGCGGTCAGCAGAAAGTCACTCATCTCCGGCTCGTCTTCCATACCGATACCGTTAGGAAGATTCGCGCTCAATTGCTGGTAAGCCTGGAGCTCGCCAAAGGCCGGTCGGGTCATGGCTCTGGCGGCAGCGAAACGCAGTTGCAGTTCTTCGCTCAGCTCCATCTTTACATTGAGGCTTGGCAGTGCCCGGGTGTACTTGTTATCCACGGCCAGGGCTTCCGGATCGCGATAAAAGCCCTGGTTGCCGGCGATGTCAGTAACGGTCGAGGGATAAATGGTCGAGCCGTTTGTCGACATATCCGTACTCACCACGCGCACACCCAGGTTGCCGCTGACGGGGTATTGAAGCTCATCCCAGCCAAAATAGGTCATTGCGTAGACCGCACTGGTCTTTTCGTCCTGCAGGTTGGTGTACGCGATGTCATTGATATCGCGGATTTCGCGCAGGCCCTGACCGCAGCGATCGGGACACAGGAAGTTTCCTGAATCCGCGGCCTGCTGGTGCAGGTCGAGGAAGGATTGCGGGAAACCGGCGGCGAGGCTGATATTCGGCGTCATGAAGACGCCGGGATGCGCACCTTTCCCACGATAAAAATTATCCAGGGTGTTGAGGGAAAGCTGGCTCCCGTCGGCAGAGGGCATGGGTGCCATACCATCCAGCGCCCACCAGCGCATCCACTGCTGGTAGATGGGCTGCCAGTCGTAGCCGGTATCATGGTTTTCAGAAGTGGTGTCGGTAAAGCGAACTCCGAATTTGGCGCCCCGGATTGGGCCGGCTTCGAAATCATACGTGGCATCCAGTCGCACCGCGGTTTCTTCCGCCTCGTTCTGGGTGCGGTTGTCCATGGTGAATGCCATGTAGTAGTTCGAAGGATCGCCCAGCAGCTCGGAATTGGTCGACATCTGGGGGCGTCCCCCGGTGAGGTCTACTTCCAGGTAATCCAGTTCGATACCGGTGGCAACCGTGGCGTCCAGGCTCCTGGTATCCGCCATGACATGTTGCAGGTCGAAATTCACATTCCAGCTGTCATTGGGCTGCCAAGTGAGGTTATAGGAGAGATCTGTGGTCTCCGATTCCCGGTCTTGGAAGCGCGCTGCGGCGCCCATGGGAATAGCGCCGGAGGTAGAGGCCAGTCTGCCTTTCCGGAAAACGCCGTTGTCGTCGTAGGTAAATTCAGTACCGTCCGCGGGGATAATGTCCAAAGGCCAGTTGTCGACGAAGATCGAACTTTCATCCCAGAATTCCGCATATTGGCTGTTAAATACCTGGAAGGACATTTCTGTGGTGTCGTTCAGGCGCCACTGCACCACGCCGTAAGCGCCCTGTCGTTCGCGGTCGAATTCGTAACTGCGCCAGTCGGCCCCACGGGGGATGTAAACCGTTTGCCCGTCCACAATATTGTCGCGTGGAAATAGCGCACGAGTGTAAACACCGTCGGTGCGGGTTGCCGCTTCGGAATAGGCGAAATCGAGTAAAACGCCAACCTCACCCTGACCAACGTTCCAGCGATTGCTGACCAAAGCGGATGCAGAAGGGCTGGTTTTTTCCACGAAATCGCCGTAGTTACCTTCGGCGGTAAACGCCATTTCGGAGCCGTCGTAATCAAATGGTTTTTTGGTGCGCAGGTTCACCGTGCCGCCAAGGCCGCCTTCAATAAGATCGGCGCTCTGGTTTTTGTAGACATCGACGCCGGCCATCAATTCCGGCGGGACATCCTGGAAGCTCAGTGCGCGTCCACCATCTGCGGTGAAACTATCCCGCCCGTTCAGTTCACTGCGCACCATCGTCAGGCCGCGTACCATTACCCCGGAGCCCTCTGCAGAAAAATGCTCGGGATCGCCCAGAGACTTGAAGCGCGTTATGCTCACGCCGGGAATACGCTGTAGCGCTTCAGTGACACTGCGATCCGGAAGTTGTCCGATGTCGGAGGCCACAATTGAGTCGACGATCTGGTCGGCGTCGCGTTTCAGATCCTGTGCCGACATGATGCTGAGGCGCTGTCCGGTGACGGAGATTTCTTCCACTGATTGCGCGGATTCATCCTCCTCGCCCACCTCTTCCTGTGCCAGTGCTACAGACCCGAGCGCCATCAGGGATACCCCGGAGGCGACGCGAATGTAGTAAGACAGCGTACTTCTGGCGAAAGCCTTTTTATTGTTATACATCTCTCTTCTCCCATCTTTGTGGTTGATTTTTTATACCGCTAAGATTTTTTACCGCATTTGCTATCCCTGCCCGGCCGCGGAGTTTTGGTTATTACGACTCAGGAGATAGCGGGTTCCGGCCCTGGCGGAGAAACTGCGGCGATTGCCTTTTCCGGTGAGGGCGAGAATTTTCTGGCTGCCAACCTCGCGCAGCGTGTAGTCGGCGAGGTTGTGTTGGCTGTTGTCGGGCAGCTGGATTTGAATATCGCGATCGCTGTGCACATACAGTTGTGCACGGGTCAGCTTCCCTTCTCGCCAGTGCATGTCGGCCGTCACACCACCGCGCGCGCGCAGGCCGGTGATATGGCCCGTTGGCCAGGTGCTGGGCAGAGCGGGGAGCAGCTGTATGGCGTGATCATCGGACTGGATCAACATTTCGGCGATGCCTGCGGTTGCGCCGAAGTTGCCGTCTATTTGAAACGGGGGATGGGTGCTCCACAGGTTTGGCAGGGTGCTGTCTTTCAACTGCGCGGCGAGAATCTTGTGTGCGCGGTCGCCATCGTCCAGGTGTGCCCACAGGGAAATTTTCCAGGCGCGGCTCCAGCCGGTACCGGCATCACCGCGGGCGTTGAGTGAGGTGCGAGCGGCATCGAACAGTGCCGGGGTGTGGTGGCCGATTTCATCGCCGGGAAACAGCGCGTAAAGCTGGGAGACGTGGCGATGCTGGTTTTCCGGATCGTCAAGATCCTGTTTCCACTCCTGCAGCTGACCCCACTTGCCGATACGCAGACCCGGATCGAGATATTCCAGGGCGATGTTCAGTTCGCTGGCGAAAGCGGTATCACCCAGGCGGGTGGCGGCATCGCGGGTGTTGTGCAGCAGTTCCCTGACCAGCTGCTGGGACATGGCGGCGCCGATGGTGAAGTCCCCGTGCTCCGGGGAATAACTCGGTGAGACGACAAGGCGGCCGTCGCGCGGGTCTTTTATCAGGCTGTCCAGCCAGACCTGTGCGGCGCCGCGCATCACAGGATAGGCGCGCTCGCGCAGGAACTTTTCATCGCCGCTAAAACGGTAGTGCTCGTAGTAATGGTCCGCGAGCCAGGCGCCAGCCTCCGGTTGCCAGAAGGCGGTGGGCCAGTCGATAACCCCGGTAAAACCCCAGATATTGGTATTCAGGAACAGCGTCCAGCCGCGAGCTCCGAGAAGTTTTTCCGCGGCCACGCCGCCGGGTGCCTGCAGGCTATCGACAAAATCAAACAGGGGCCCGGTGGTTTCCGCGAGGTTGGTGACTTCCGCGGGCCAGTAATTCATCTGCAGATTGATATTGGCGTGGTAGTCGGCGTTCCATGGCGGTGTAGCGGAGTTGTTCCACACCCCTTGTAAATTGGCCGGCAGTGACCCGTCCCGCGAACTGCTGATCAACAGGTAGCGGCCGTACTGGAAATACAGTTGTTCCAGGGCGCGATCGAATTGCCCATGGCCACCAGCGTAGTTTTCCAGCCAGCGATCAATGGGCGGTGGGTTTTGTATGGCGTTGGAAGTCAGGGATAGGTCGACCCGTGCGAACAGGTTGCGGTAATCCGCCACATGGGCAGCGCGCAGGACCGGGTAGCCATCGCTCGCGGCTTTGCGGCTGGCCCGGTCCAGGCGTGCCTGCACCATCCTGTGGGGATTCTGGCCGCGGTACTGCGGGTACTCCGCCGCGTATTCTGTGCCTGCAGCAAGCAGCAGGGTGGCGCGGTCGGCGCCGGTAATGGTGAGGGTGCCATTTTCAGCCGTCTGTACCGCGCCGCCCTCGGTGATCACCTGCAGCTGGGTTTCGTAGGCGAGCCCGTTATCGTGCAGCTGGCCGTTGATGGTTACACGTTTGCCCCGTGTATGGACCTCGGCACTGCGGTTATCGGGTACCTGCAGATGTGCACTGAAATTAATACTGCCGGGCCGGTCTGCACTCAGGTGTACCGCAATCACTTCATCGGGGTAGCTGGCGAGATACTCGCGGGAAAAGTGGACGCCGTCTGCGCGGTAGCTGACGCGGGCGGTGGCATTGGACAGGTCTAGTGAGCGGCGGTAATCGCTTACCGAGTCGGCTGCGGGAAACGCCAGTACCAGGTCACCGAAGCTCTGGTAGTTGCCGTAGGCGGTGATCTTGTTGCCGAGTACCCCGGCGACGTCTTCGGGCTTTAACGCGCCTTTTTCTTTGAGTTGCTGGCGCACTGCGGCCAGTTCGCCGACGCGCGATTGTGTGGGAATACCGTAGTCATAACCCGCAGCGGGGTTTTCCCTGGAGCCGGGGCCACCGGTCCACAGGGTTTTTTCATTGAATTGCAGGGTGTCGCGGACGACCCCGCCCTGCACAGCCGCACCGAGGGCGCCGTTGCCAATGGGCAAGGATTCGGTCTCCCAGTCCTGTGCCGGGTGATCGAACCAGAGTGTCAGTGCCGGATCATCGGCTACAGCGGGCACGGCAAATGACAATGCCAGGCTCGCGGCCAGATAAACCTGTGCAGCAGCGTCGCGCGGACGGACCACGCCCAGGGTGTGGGGACCTTCTCTTTTCATCGCGTGTCACGGTGTATTGGTTGTTGTTATTACTACTTGTGACGTTTGGCGCTCGGTGGTGGGCGCCTGTGCCGGTGCTATTGGGCCGGCTTAATTGCGATCAGCCTGGTGCTGAGTGATTTTCAGCGAGTGCTTTTTGCACTTTTTCTCAGGCTGAACGGCTTGTGAATCCGAAGTCATGTTCCGGAGACGATTTTTAAAGTATCACTGGATGTAAACGTTTACAATATTTATCGCAATTATATGCTAAATGGCTGGCGGACAATCCAACGTCAGGTTTCACGGGGTGTTCCGGGTTGTGGCGCCCGGCGGTATTCCCGCGCGCCGGCGAGCGGGCTTGGCGGCACCGGTGATGTTTGACATATTTATCCAATAACAATGATGAGGGGCTGAGCGTGGATCGATACCACAGTGGACGCAATCTGACACAACAACTGGTACACACCCTGGGGGAAACCATCGCCAGCGGGCGTTACCAGCCCGGCGATGGCCTGCCTTCCGAGGCCAGCCTGTGCGAGGAGTACGGCATCAGCCGCAGCGCCACTCGCGAGGCGATCAAGATGCTGACCGCCAAGGGGTTGATCTCCTCGCGCCCACGCCAGGGAATCCGGGTTCAGAGCCGTGCGCGCTGGAACCTGTTTGATCCGGATGTGCTGGACTGGATTCTGCGCGCCTCCCCCTCGCTGGAAATGCTGCGAGAGTTTATGCAGCTGCGCAAAGCGATCGAAAAGGAAGCCGCGGCACTGGCTGCCGCGGAGCAGGATCGCGATCGCATTGCCGGAATCGAGGACGCGCTGGCCCGCATGAAAGCGGCGGAGGGCGGTCTCGGCGATGCCGTGGAAGCGGACATCGCCTTCCATATCAATATCCTCAACGCCACCAACAACCCCTTCTATATTCAGCTGGGCAGCTTTATCGAAACGGCGCTGCGGGTCAGTATCCGCTTTACCAACCGTATCAAGGGGGTGGAGAGCGCCAGCTACGCGAACCATAAAAAACTGTATGACGCGATCGAGCGCGGCGATGTGACTGGGGCAAGTTCTGCGTCTGCCGCCATGCAATCCGAGGCGCTGGAACTGATCGAAAGCCAGCTGGGGGCACGCCAGGTTGTTGCGGATGCGGTGGTGTAAGTTCGGGTAGCCGGTATTCCCCGGGCTCGATTGTGAGAGGCTCGTCCCCGGCAGCCTCTGCCCCTCAACAGGTTCCCCTGGTCGGAGAAGGTTTGAGATTTTCCCCCCAGTGCGCGAGCATATCCCGCTTGTCGTACTGAACCCCGCCGGGAAAACCTCTCATGTCATTTATCGAATCCCTGGATTCCGCACTCAATACCTTCGTCGCCTACGCCTGGGGCACGCCGCTACTGGTGCTGCTGGTCGGCGGCGGCCTGTTTCTGCTGGTCAGCTCCCGCGGCCGTCCCTATCGCCACCTTGGCCACAGCATTGATCTGCTGCGGGGCAAGTACGACGATCCCGATGATCCCGGCCAGGTTCCCCACCGCCAGGCACTGTCCACGGCATTATCCGGTACCCTCGGTCTGGGCAATATTGCCGGGGTGGCGATTGCCATCAGTACCGGTGGTCCCGGCGCGATCCTGTGGATGTGGGTGACCGCACTGGTGGGGGTGGCGACCAAGTTCTACACCGCAACCCTGGCGGTGATGTATCGCGGCCGCGACAGCAACGGCGAAATCCAGGGCGGCCCCATGTATGTGATCCGCGAAGGACTGGGTAAGCGCTGGCAGCCGCTGGCATATCTGTTCGCCATTGCCGGCCTGTGCGGCCTACTGCCTTCCTTCCAGTCCAACCAGACGGTGCAGTTGTTGCGGGTTTCTTTTGCCGAGCCACTGGGCTGGGTCTCTGCGGATAATGCGTTTGTGTTCGAACTCGGCCTGGGTGTTGCCCTGGCGCTGGCCGCGCTGGTGGTGATTTCCGGGCGCATCCAGCGTATCGGTCGCTTTGCGGTGCGCATCGTGCCGGCAATGGTGGTGTTCTACCTGTTACTGACCCTGGGCGTGATCGGTTATTTCTGGCAGGAAATTCCCGCGGCATTCGCACTGATTGTTTCCGATGCGTTTACCGGCAAAGCCGTGGCCGGCGGCGCGCTGGGCGCGGTGATCGCCACCGGTATCAGCCGCGGCGCCTTCTCCAATGAAGCGGGTATCGGCACCGAGTCTCTGGCCCACGGCGCGGCCAAGACGACCGAGCCGGTGCGCGAGGGCGTGGTGGCGATGGTGGGCCCCATTGTGGATACCCTGATCATCTGTACCTGTACCGCGCTGGTGATTCTGCTTACCGGTGTGTGGCAGCACGGCGAGGGCATTGAAGGGGTATCGCTCACTGCGAATGCCTTTAGCAGCGTGTTTGGTGGCTGGGGTCCCGTGCTGCTGCTGGTAATGGTGGTACCGCTGGCCTTCAGTACCATCGTCACTTTCTGGTATTACGGCATGAAGTGTTTTGTATTCCTGTTTGGCAACCGCTTTCAGGTGATCTACACCATCCTCTACCTGTTGCTGATCGTATTTGGTGCGGTGGCCTCGCTAAATATCGTCAACAACCTGATTATCGGTATGTATGCGGTGATGGCGATCCCTACCATGGTGTCCACCCTGCGCCTGTCCGGCCGGGTAAATCGCGCTGCGCACGATTATTTTGTGAAAACCCCGGGTGCGTAAGTGCGTGTTTTTTCGCTGATTTAATCAGTATTTCATCAGCACCGAGTTTTATTGCCTGTGTTATTTTTGGGCAGGCCTGAATGGTTTTTATGCGCCCCACAAAAATAGTTCCGTAAACCGGAGCGATTTTGTGTGAGGGCGCTCACAAACTTGGCGCACGCTTTGATTTTTGTCTCACCAGCTATGGGAACCAGTGGAAAAAAGCGCTAAAAACGCTGCTTACCTAAAAACATAAACTCTCTCTACGGTTACAGTTAGGTGGCACAATGGCGAACCCTCTCGATCCCAAACCAGACGCAAATCTGGACTCCAATTCTTTTCTTTCCGGTATGAACGAAAATGGTGCGAGCGAGCGTCCGTTTGCGGACAAACTCGAATCCACCATGGCGAAGGATCGCTCTGTGATCGGTAAAAACATCAAGTTCCGCGGCGAACTGATCGGCACCGAAGACCTGCACATCGAAGGCACCATCGAAGGTACCGTGATCATGGAAGGCCACGACCTGTCCATCGGTCGCGAAGGTGAAATCAACGCGAACATCCACGCGCAGAATATCGTGATCAACGGTACCCTGACCGGTGATGCGCTGGCAGACGAGCTGATTGAGATCCGCAACACCGCGGTAGTCAAAGGCAACCTGATTGCCCCGCGTATCCAGCTGGACGACGGCGGTAAGTTCCGCGGCTCCATGGATATGGTCGATACCGATGACGAGATGAAAGCGCGTCACAGCGAATTCAAAGAGAAGCTGGTTCACCCGAACCTGCCGCCTAAGGATGAAGCACCGGCGCGTGTCGCTGCTGCGAAAAAGTCTTTTGCCCCCAAAGACAGCGCCAAGGATGCGGCCAAGGAAGTCGAGTCAGCGGATAGCTGATTGCAGATGACTCGACAGCGGCGCTGGTCCCTCTGACGGCGCCGCTTTTCAATTCCAGGCTCACGCCCCGAACCTTTGCGATAACCGATGCAACACCGTTCTTTTGGCCTCGCTGCGTTAACGACCGAGATGGTCAAAAGTGGGGACAGAATCCTCGATCTTGGACCGCTCTCATCCGGGACCACCCAGGCTTTTCTCGGCCTAAATTGCCAGTGTCATATCGAAGACCTGGTGGAATACCTGACGGAAAACCAATCCTGCAGTGATCCGCTGGCGGCGCTGGAAGCGCACCTTCTACCCAAGCCTGCCAACCTGAAATTCGATGTCATTCTGTGCTGGGATCTGCTCAACTTCCTCGATCTGGAGGTCATCGAACACCTGATCCAGTTACTCAAGCCGCACCTCAAGCAGGGCACGATTCTGCACACCATGCGCTATACCGGCCGCAACCAGCCGGAAAAGCCGCGTCGTTTCCGCCTGCTGGAGGATTTCTGTTTCGAGTACGTGGATGACCCCGAGTACCCGGAAGTCCCGTCCAAGGGGCATTCCACGGTAACCCTACTCAAGTGCATGGACCGGTTCAGCCTGTTCAATTCACTGATGAAGCGGGAGGGCATGGACCAGAACGTGACCGAGCACTTCCTGGAATACGACAGTGTCACCTCGCGCAATCAGGTGCGCAGTGGTGGAGCCTCCGATGTCAGTGCCTACTTCAATACCGTGAAGGACGATGAGCGTCTCGAATTTGCCGGTATTGAAAAGGCCCTGGCCGCACTACCCGCGGCAAGCACCGTGCTCGATTGTGGACGTAAAAACGGCCGCAATATCGATGCACTGAAAAAGAAAGTGGGTGCCCTGTATGTCGAGGACCTGCACGCATCCCTGGCGTGGCGAAAAAAGACCCACGGTGAGGGCACCGGCTTCAGCGAGTCCATGTTCAGTTTTGACAAGGGCGCGCGACTGGATGGGGCCTTCCTGTGGGACCTACTGAATTACTGTTCCCTGGAACAGGTTCAGGCACTGGGAGACCTGCTGGCGGAGCGTATGAATACCGGTGCGACGCTACATTTCCTGGTGTACAAGTCTGCGCAGCAGCCGGAGCGGCCGTCGATGTTTGAAGTACTGGAGGATGGTCGCGTGGCAGTTACCGGTGTTTCCACTAAACGCTGTGCGCGCAATCTGGGCAGTACCGCGGACCTGATGCGGCTGTTGCCGAATTACCGCCTGTACAGCCACCACCTTGGCCGCCTGCCGACCGGGGAATCCTTTCAGGAATTTGTGCTGCAACTGAAGGGCTGAGTACACGCTGTTTGAGCACGCTTTTTGAGTACCTATTTGAAAAAGTCTCGAGAAAAACAACATGTCTGAATTATTACGTTCTGTATTTCTTGCTCTCAGCCCGGATGCGGTGACCGAGGGATTCCTGTACCTGATGTTGTCACTGTTCGCCCTGGCGGTGGTGTGCCGCTTTGTCCGTCGCGGCGGCGAGTTTGTGGAGCAGGCACCGGGGCTGCTGACTTCTCTCGGTATTCTCGGCACTTTTACCGGGGTGATTATCGGGCTGTTTGAATTCAGTCTGGTGGATATCGACCAGAGTATCGCGACCCTGCTGGATGGCCTGAAGACCGCGTTTATTACCAGTGTGTGCGGTATCGGTCTCTCCATCGTACTGCGCGCGCTGACCCGCTTTATCCCGATTCCCGGTGACAGTGCCGGGCCGGTGACCGAACTGGCAGATATCCAGCAGTCCCTGCAGCAACTGCAGGCCGCTCTGGTGGAAGGGCAGGAGCGCCAGCTCAAGCAGAGTGAAAACCAGCTGACGGAATTTTCTGAGCAGATTTCCCGCGCGTTGGTTTCCGAAATGGAACAGGTGGTGCAGCGCTTCAACGAGCGCGTGGAAGCGCAGTTCGGTGAGAACATGACCCGTTTCGGTGAGAACTTCGCCCAGTTCGATGCCATGGTTGCCACGCTGAGCAAGGAATACAAGGCGCACGAAGAGCGCGTCGAGTACTGGTCCGAACACTGCGACACCGCGGTTATCGGTATGGTGCAGGTGGCGCGGGATCTGCAGCAGGTACATCAACAGCTGGCGGAAGTGCCGCAATTCTTTGAAGGCATGCAGGGGTTTGGCAAGGATGTGCGCGAGCAGATGCAGGCGCTCAATGTACAGCTGGAGCGCTACGGTCAGGTCAGTGCGCAGGTTCAGGAAGTCATGCCGCAGCTGGGCGACCGCATTGCCCAGTTTGTGGATGGCATCGATGTGGTGCAGCAGGTGATGACCAGCGACATGAAGCAGTCCCTGGTCAGCATTGCCCAGCAGAGCGAATTGCTCGGCGCCCAGATCCAGGCGGTTTCCGGTGCATTCGAGAAAATGTCGAGCCTGGATGCGGACTTTATCCAGTCCCTGGTGCAGGAATCCGTTACTACCCATCGCAATGGCATGCAGGAGCTGGCGCTGCAACAGGCGCGCACCCACAAGGAAATGGTGGATGCCCTCAGTCACGTTATCCGCAAGAGCATTGGCGATTCCGAAAACACCATCGGCAAGCAGTACCAGATGGTAGAGCGTCGTATGGAAGAGGAAATCGAGGGCGTGATCAGCGCCATGGGGCAGGCCCTGGCAGCGATCAGTGGCCAGTTCACCCGGGATTACCGTCAGCTGATCGGGCAGATGCAGCGCCTGTCGGAATCCGCAGGGCGCGCCGAGCAGCAGGCGCACAGCCCCCGTGAGGAAATGGCCTAATGGCCCAGTGGCCGGGAACTCAGGGACGAAGCCGGGGATACGGTAAGGGGACCGGTGGCGAGAGAGGCGAAGGGGATGCCTCCTGGATCAGTGTGTCGGACCTGATGGCCGGCCTGATGATGGTGTTCCTGTGTATCGCGGTGGCGATGATGCGCTCGGTGATGATCGAGCGCGAGAAAATCCGCACCATCGCCATGTCCTACAAGGAAAACCAGCTGGCGATCTATGAATCCCTGCAGCGGGAGTTCGCCCCGGACCTGCGCCGCTGGGGAGCCACCATCAATCGCGATACCCTGACCATTGCCTTCAATAACTCCGATGCAATGTTTGAGACCGGTGAAGCGCAGCTCAATGCGAGCTACCAGGTGGTGTTCGAGGAGTTTTTTCCGCGCTACATGAACGTACTGGCACCGTTCAGGGCGTCCATCGAAGCAGTGCGGATCGAGGGCCACACCAGCTCCGGCTGGGGGCAGTCCAGCGATCGCCACGCCATGTACTTCAACAACCTGCGGCTGTCCCAGGACCGCGCGCGCTCGGTGTTGCGCTTTGTCTACACCCTGGATGCGGTCACGTCCTACAACCGATGGATGATGCAGAATGTGGCGGCGGTCGGATATTCATCGTCGCGGCCCATATACAATGCGGATGGCAGTGAGAATATCGACCAATCCAAGCGGGTGGCCTTTCGCGTGATTACCAATTCTGAAACCAAGATCCACAGTATCCTAGAGGAATCCTTCTGATGGGACGCTGGAGCCGGCATCTGGAAGCGCTCACCCAGGCCATTAGTGGCATGGGGGCTTCTGCGCCTGCCGCGGCGGACGCCGACGGCGATACCGCACTGCAGGAAGCGCCCGAGGCGGAAGCCGTAGAGTCTCCAGAACCCGAGGAGGCGATCGAGCCCCGGGACAGCTCTATCGAGCAGGCCCTGATCAAGGGTATGGAAGTGACCCTGGGTGATCTGGACCAGACCGAGCACGGCTGGATGTATCGTGGACACCCGGTAATGGTGTACGCGGTAGATGTGGCCGCAGTGGAAGATCAGCAGGTGCGGCGGGAGTTTTTCCAGCGCGTGCACCTGGCGAGCTGCTGTGGCGCTCTGGAAGATCCGGCACAGGCGGTGTGGATTGGCACCGCGCGCGAGGCGCTTGCCGCGCCGGGGCTGGAAACCACCCACGCCTGCGAATACTGCCTGGCCAAGGTCAACCACCGCGGCTTCCGCAGCCTGGGGCCGCGTGACCGCACGCGCGTTGCCGCCGGCTTCAGCTTCCACTGGCACGTTAGCCAGTATGCGCAGGAATTTTTTCCCGGCGACGAGGCCAACTTCTGGGCACCGGGTAAAGTGGTGCAGGCACTTTCCGCGATCGAACCGGATTCTGCCGACAGCGGTACTTGCGGCTTCTGCGAGTGGCAGGTGCCTGCAGGGCACGACTGGTTTGTGCCGGTAGAACGCGGTACCCAGCTGGGTTTGTCCATCGATGCCTGTGTGCTCTGTGCGCAACAGCAGGCGATGGGCGTACTCACCTTGCCGGATGCCAGTGCACTGGAGGCCAGTCACACACGGCATAGTGCGCAGCTCGACAGTGTCAGTTTGCCAGCGCAGGAATCGGAGCCGGAAAACGAACGCGACTGGTCCCGCGCGCGTCGGCAACTGCCGCTCTCCTGGCATCCACTGTGCGAACAGCTGGAGCGCAAGCTGCCCGCCCCGATACTGTTCCAGCGTTTTACCGGGTATGAGGGCGTGGCGGTACTGGCGTGGCCGGAACACCGTCGCGGGATTGTCGCCAGTGAGGAAGATCGCGCGCTGCTGCCAGAGGGCTGGGATTTCTGGACCATGCGCAGTGTGCTGGGCAGCTTGGGGTAATTTAGCGATATCAAAAATAAAAAGGGCAGCCGATGGCTGCCCTTTTTATTTGCTTGTTATTTACTTGCGTAATGTTACTGGCGAATGGTCACCTTGGTGCCCACCGGCGAATTTTCATAAAAGATTTTTGCCATATGCCAGGGCAGGCGGATACAGCCGTGAGACTCCGGACGCCCGGTTACCTTGCCCGCATGCATGCCCACGGCACCATTGACCCGCATAAAGAAGTCCATGGAGGCACCGCGGAACACGGTACCCGCGGGGCGTCTGTCGCGACGTACATCGACGCTGGATTTGCGCACGTAGCCGGCGCGGTCCACATAGTGGCCGAACAGGTTGGAACGGTGGTCAATGTCTTTTTCCGATACCCGGAAGCTGCCCGTGGGCGTGCGATAGCCGGCGATACCGGTGGCTACCGGAGAAATACCGGCGAGGCGACCACCCTTGTAAAAATAGGCACGCTGTTCACTGATGTCGATAATGATATGCGGTGCTCCCCCCATTACATCCCGGCGCCACCAGGCACTGCCGTCGGTCATGGATCTGTGCTGCTGATAGGGATACGGGTAATCCCCGGCCTGGGCAACCGGCGCAAATACCGCGGATGCCGCCAGTACCAGACTGCTGCCAAGCATGAATTTCTTGAAGGTGCTTTTCAGAAAAGTGGAAGGGCGTTGCATGCGTACCTCATCTGCTCTTGCGAGCCAATTGCAGGCCGGTTTTTCGGGGACGAACGAGTCCCTGCAGCGAGTGCATAACCTGAGCCTGTGAATTTCCCCAAAGCGGCGCGTCGGTGTATCCCGATTTGGCCGCGGGATGAGCCTGCATCCGGTTCCGGTGGACGGCACCAGGGCAAGTGAGAGGCATGGTAGGGTGCTGATTTGGCGCTTTTTACATTCATTCAGAATGACGGGGGCGCCGCTTATAGGAATTTCTGCAGGTACCCTTGTGGGACTTTTTTCCTATAAAAGAGTCGACCGGAGAAGTGCGTGAAATAGCAGGCAAAAAAAAAGCCGGCTAAGTAGCCGGCTTCAAACTTTCCAGAAGGTCTGGAATCGTGCTTTGACGAGAGAGCAACAAATGTTGACGATCTTATTGAGAGGTAACCTTTTGAGCCCGCAGGCGGCCCAAGGTTCGGCGCAGGCAGTTAACCTCGCGCCAATTTCTTACCTATTTCCACAATAAGCGCCGAATTCCTCACGGGCGTTTTGTGTGTTTTTCTTTCCGTTTAAATTTATGACGTTTTACGACGCAAAACCCGCGCACCGGCAACCGGAAGTTCGATTGCCGAGCCGGCCACACTGCCACCGAACTCTGCCGGGGAAATGTCTTCGCAACCGGCAAACTCTTCCGGCAGCGCCAGGGATGCCGCTTCGCTGCCGAGGTTCAGGGCGATGAAATAACATTCGTCCTGGGTGCGGCGTTCGAATACCAGTAGATCATTTTCGGTATCAAAAATCTGCTGTTCCGCGGTGGCCAGTGCCGGGGTCAGTTCCGCGTGCCATTTCAGCAGCGCGCGGAAGCGGTTCAGCATTGAGTGCTGGTCGTCTTCCTGCAGGGACACCGCCAGGTGGTAGTGTTCCTCGGCAACCGGCAGCCAGGGTTTTACCTTGGAAAAGCCGGCATTGATCTCGCCGCCGTTGAACCACGGCATGGGCGTACGGCAGCCATCGCGGCCCTTGAATTCCGGCCACAGGTTAATGCCGTAGGGGTCCTGCAGATCCTCGAACGCCACGTCCGCTTCCGGCAGGCCCAGTTCTTCGCCCTGGTACAGGCACACACTGCCGCGCAGCATCAGCTGCATCAGCAGGAACAGCGGCGCGCGGGCCAATGCGGTTTCCGTATCAAACCCTTTGTTCCAGCGGCTGAAGGAGCGCGGCACATCGTGGTTGGAAATGGACCAGCAGGGCCAGCCTTCCTCAGTCACGCGGCGGTTCTTCTCCAGGGTCTCGCGCAGGAACTGCGCACTGCAGTCTTCCGCCAGCAGGTCAAAGGAGTACGCCATATGCAGGCGTTCCTCGGTGGTGTAATCGGCCATGATCTTGTGGGTGTTGTCGTCACCCACTTCACCCACGGTGGTGGAGCCCGGGTACTGGTCCATCAACAGGCGCACCCGATGCAGGAACTCGAGGTTCTCCGGCTGGGATTTGTCGTGGATGTGCCACTGGTATTCGTAGCTGTTCACCGGGGGCAGGCCGTTCTTGTCGAGCTTCACCGGACGCGGCGGATTGTCCTGCAGTGAACGGTTGTGGAACGCGTGGTTGATGGCGTCCAGGCGGAAGCCATCGACGCCGCGGTCGAGCCAGAATTTCAGGTCTGCCAGCAGCTGTTCCTGAACTTCCGGGTTGTGCAGGTTCAGGTCCGGCTGTTCCTTGAGGAAGTTGGTCAGGTAGTACTGACGGCGACGGGTGCACCAGCGCCAGGCGCTGCCACCGAAGTTGGACATCCAGTTGTTTGGTGCACTGCCATCTTCCTTTGCGTCTGCCCACACGTACCAGTCGGCCTTGGGGTTGTCGCGGTTCTGGCGGCTCTCTTCGAACCAGGGGTGCAGGTCCGAGGTGTGGCTCAGGATCTGGTCGATGATGACCTTCAGGCCCAGCGCGTGGGCTTTCTCGATCACCTGGTCAAAGTCGCTGAGGGTGCCGAAAATCGGGTCAACGTCCCGGTAGTCGGAAACGTCGTAGCCGAAGTCAACCATCGGGGACTTGAAGAACGGGGAGATCCAGATGGCATCGACGCCAATGGATTTCACATAGTCGAGCTTGCGGCAGATCCCCTGAAGGTCGCCGATGCCGTCGCCGTTGGCGTCGCAAAAGCTGCGGGGGTAAATCTGGTAGATAACGCTGTTACGCCACCATTCCCCGGTGTTGTTGCTGCTGGGATTACCGCTCATGCCTATAGTCCGTTTTGTGATACTTATTAGGTTAGGGTCAGTATGGCGGTGCCGGTGGTCGCTTACCTCCTCCCTTGCAGGGGAGGAGGGGGGAGAGAAACTCACCGGTGAAGGGCACTTTACGGGGTGGACACTCCTCGAATATGGCCACTTTGGAGGCTGCTCAGGGCTTATCCTGCACCGAGCGCAACAACTGCTCCGCCAGTGCGATCGCCTGCTGGCGATCCTTCACATCCAGCTTCTGGTACAGGCTGCGGATATGGGTCTTGATGGTACTCGGCGCGACCTTGAAGTGCCGCGCGATGCGCTCGTTGGAGAGCCCCGAGTGAATGGCATTCAGCACCTGCCACTCCCGCGGCGTCAGTGGTGAGTGCCTGAGGAAATCGGGCACCGCGTCGCTGGCGAGGATTTCGCGCACGATGGTCTCGTCCAGCTCGATGCGAATACCGCCCCCCAGTTCCGGCTGCTGTTGCGCGAGCTTGATCAGCTGCTGGGCTTTCTCGCTCTGCGCGTCGCTCAGTGCCTGCTCGCCGGTTTCCGCCAGCGCCGCTTTTAGCACCACAATCAGCGGTTTGCCGATTTGCAGCACGCTGGCGGTGAGGTCGCTCTCCTGCAGGATGTCGAGGGCAGCGCGGATATGCTCCAGGGCCTGTTGCGGGCGCTCGCGCAGCCACGCCAGGTGGGTGGCGAGTACCCGGTTGCGCAGCTGGTCGGTGATCAGGCCGCACTCTTCGGCCACCTGTTGCAGGCGACCCAGCAGGCGGTTGGCATCGGACCAGCGGTGCAGGGAAATGAGTGCGCGCACGTGATTGCGCCCGTGGCACTGTTCGAAATGGTTGGCGGGGCGGTCCGCTACCGGATCCGCCTGTTCCTGCCAGCTGGCAATGGCATCGGTGTTTTCCAGGGCCTGCCACACGCGCATGCGCGCGGCGTCGGCGTTGGCAATCCAGTCGCGGTGGTACTGCTCTCCCGCCAGCAGGTGTTCCACCCGCTCCATCCACTCCAGGCATTCGTCCTTGTCGCCGCGGGCCAGGGCGACTTTCAGCAGCAGGGTGTACTCCGGCAGCAACCAGCGCTCGCCCACCTTGCGGTTGATCTGCATACCCCGGCGCGCGGACTCTGCAGCGCCATCCAGGTCACCGGCTTCCCACTGCAGCTGGCCTTTCAGCCGGTAGATGAATTCGGAGATGGGCAGGCCCACCAGGTGGTGTTCCTCGATCAGGCGCTGCACGCGCGCCTGCAGGGCGGCGGCTTTTTTCAGCAGGCCGTTGGCAAAGGCGATCTCTGTCTGCTGGCACAGGGCCCAGGCGGCGTTGGGGATGTCCTGTCGGGCCAGGGTGGCTTTTTCCACCGCTTCCATGTGATGCATCGCCTGGTCCAGTTCGCCCAGGCAGAAGCTGGTTTCACCGATGACCAGCTGCGCGGCGACGCGCTCGCTGTCCTGGTCCGGGGGTAGCAGCTCCAGCGCTTCCTGTGCGTATTCCTTGGCCTTGAGAATCTGGCCGCGGGATACGGAAACCTGCGCGCGCATTGCGGCGAACGCACCCTCGAATTCCTGCCACTGCTTGGGGTCTTCCCGTTGCAGCCAGCTCTCTGCCGAGGCCAGCAGCTTGTTGCAGCGGTCGTAATCAAAACTGTCGCGGGCAAGGCGCGCGGCGAGCAGGGCAAAGGGGGCGTGGCGCTGGATCTGGTCTTCGCCGAGCCAGCTGAGGCTGTCGTTCAGCACCCGGAACTGGCCCTCGCGCAGGAACTGCTCTCCGTATATGGCCAGCAGATTGTGCACCCGCTCGCGGTCTTCGGCCTGCAGTGCGTGGCGCAGGGCCTCCAGCGGTTGTTTGAGTTCCTGCCAGGTATCGCTGGCGGTCTGGTGCAGGCTGGTCAGCGCCGCGCCATCGCCCAGCTGGCGTTGCAGGAAGCGGGCAAATACCGGGTGAAAGCGGAACCACTGGCGGCTGGAATCCAGGGCCTGCAGGAACAGGCCGCGGCTGGCCGCGCTCTCCAGTTGCTGCTGGCCGTTGTCCTGGCCGCTGAGGCGCTCCGCCAGCAGCCCGTTGACGCGGGTGAGTATCGAGGTGCGCGCGAGCAGCTGGCGCAGTTCCGGCTCGAGCCGCTCCAGCACTTCCTCGGCGAGATAATCGAGAATGTGGCCGTGTCCCTGCTCCAGCTCTCCCAGGTAGCGGTCCACTTCTTCCTGGTTGCGTACGGACAGGGCGAACATCTGTATCGCCGGCGGCCAGCCTTCGGACAGCTGGTGCAGTTGCGCCACGCGGTCGCTGCCGAGGGCAAATGGCAGGCGCCGGGCGAGCAGTTGGGTGGTTTCGTCGGTGGTGAGCGCCAGGTCTTCCGGGCCGAGTTCCAGCAATCGTCCCTGCAGGCGCAGCGCGCCGAGGCCCAGCGGTGGCTGGCTGCGGCTGGTGATGACCACGCCGATACCAGCGGGGGCGTGGCGCAGCAGGAAGCGCGTAGCGTCGTGCACCACGGGGTTGTCTATCTGGTGGTAATCGTCGAGGACGATGCGCAGTTCACTGGGCAGCTGGCGCAGTTCCGCCAGCATCTGGCTGATCACCAGGGAGGGATCGGGATTTTGCTGGGCGGCGATAATCTTGCTGGTTTCCGGCACACCGTTGCCGGTGGCGCGGTGCACGCTTTCCACCAGATAGCGGCAGAACTGGCCGGGCTCGTTGTCGCCGCCATCGAGGGAGAACCAGGCAACGGGGTTGTCCTGCTCCGCGGCCCAGGAGGTGACCAGGGTCGTTTTTCCGTAGCCCGCCGGCGCTGTGACCAGCAACAGCTGGTCGCTCTGGCTCTGTTCCAGCAACGACAGCAGACGCGGCCGTTGCAGAGTGTGTTCCGGGCAGTCGGGAAGGCTGTACTTTGAGGCTAGTAGCATGGCTTGAACCGGTTCTGCTGAGCTTGTCGCTGGGCCAAGCGGGGCATCTGGAGTTCCCGATGGCGTAGGCGCAATTGTACAACTTTAGTGTGCCAGTAGAGGGGGTGGCGGCACGTCCTCCCCCCGGGGGGAGGAGGAGGGGATCAAGAGCCTGCGACTTTTGGGTCACGGTTACCGGGGAGAGTCCTCGCGGTAGGCGTACAGCCCGATCAGTGCGCCCACAAAGCCCCCCGCCCTGCGCGTACTCACCACGCGCCCGTCTGCCGACAGCAGCAGCGGTTGCCAGGGGCCTTCACCGGCTTGATCACCGCTGAGCCGGTAGTGGAAGTCGTACGCCGGGCCCCGGGCGCGGATACGCAGCTCGATATCCACCGGCGCATTTGTGGGCAGGTCCAGTAGCCGGCTCGCTACGATCTCCCCGCTGCGCTCCGGTCCTCCATCCCGGCGTTGCACTGCAATGCTGGCGTTGCCGCGGGTGTCGCGGCCGATACCAAAAAAATAGAAGTGCTCGCGATTCTGGAACACCGCCATGCCCGCGTGGGTATCCCGATCCGGGTTAAATCGCAGCCGCGTGCTGGCGAGTGCATTCTGATGTTGCTGGCGACGTGCGAGAAACGCGGGGTTCGCGGTGTCTCCGAGTGTGTGGCTAATGGGGGTGAGCTGCAGGCTACCGGGTACCTGCTGCAGGTCGTACCACGCTTTTTCCGCCGGATTGCGCAGTTGCAGCCAGTGCAGGGGGAGCTGTGGTTGGTCGAACTCGTCGCGCAGGGTGAAGTTGCCACTGGTCGGGAGCGGCGGGCGCGCGGACATGGGGACAGCGGGGCGCGGCGCGATATACGGAATGGACTGCTCACCCCGGGTAATCACCGGCCATCCGTCTTGCCACTGTACCGGCATCAGGAAGGTTTCGCGGCCGGTGTTGTAGAAGTCACCCTCGTAAGGCCGGGTGCCGAGAAACACCGCCCACCAGTCCCCCCTGCTATCCTGCACAAAATCCGCGTGGCCTACCGAAGTGACCGGGTTTGGCCGCGCTGGATCCAGATGGCGCTGAGTGAGGATGGGGTTGTACTGCGCCGGGGTAAAAGGTCCGAAAGGGGATTCCGCCCTGAATATGACCTGCGAGTGATTCACGCTGGTACCGCCCCCCGCAGCGGTCAGGTACAGCTGGCCATTTCTGCGCAGCAGGTGTGGCCCCTCGATCCATATCGGCTTTTCCGCAATATTCACCCCACCGTTGATGATCTGTTTACGTGGACCGAAAGTCGCCAGTTTCTCCGGGTCGAATGCCTGTACCCAGATTGCCCGGTGGCCTTCGTACAACGGCTCGCCCTCGGGGGCATCGTTGTTGACGATATAGGCTTTGCCATCGTCGTCAAAAAATAGCGAGGGATCGATCCCGCCGACATCCGGCAACCACACTGGATCCGACCAGGGGCCCGCCGGGTCTTTTGCGGTGACCACAAAGTTACCGCCGCAATCCACGCAGGTACTCACCAGGTAAAACCTATCCCGGTAATGGGAGATCGCCGGGGCGAATACGCCACGGGAAATTCCGAGGTCGGAAAAGTCCAGCTGCCCGGGGCGATCGATCACATGTCCGAGCTGCTTCCAGTTGACCAGGTCGCGGCTGTGGAAGATCGGTATCCCGGGAAAGTGCGCGAAGCTGGAGTTCACCAGGTAGTAATCGGCTCCTACCTGCACGATGCTCGGGTCGGGATAGTAGCCGGCGAGAATCGGGTTGCGGTACTGGTAGCTCGAGACCGGCTTTTCGAAAACCGGGTCTTCGCCTCGGTACTCGAACCAGTCGAAAGTGGCGGCCTCGCCGGTTTTCCGATTGCTTGTCGCCAGGCTTTCCTGCGTGGTTGCGGCGGCTGTGCGCCGCTCGCCTTGTATTTCTATTTCTGCAGACATGGCCGCGCTGATTAGCGGCACCGAGAAAAGAAGCGTTGCGGCCAGACGCTTGAACGATTTACTCATGATGGGAGTGGCTCTCGGCATGCTGGTTTTCGATGGCACTTAGCCCGTTGGCCAGGTAAGCCAGGGGCGCATTCCAGTTGATGGCGATTTCATTACTGGCGTAACTGCACACGTGATCCACATAGGACTGGTCGGCAACCTTGCTCGGGTATTCACAGTCATCCTGCTGTGCCGGATTTGGCCCGCCGACCAGAAAGCCTGGCAGTGGAGGCAGGTCCGGGCGCGCTGCGGCCAGGCGGTGATGGGGGTGCATTGGGGTTTTGTGGCCGAAGCCGGTGACGTAGGAGTAACCGGTGGCATTGCGGCCCAGCAGATAATCCCGGGTGGCTTGTGCGCTGTTCAGGAAGGCCTGGTCACCGGTAATACGAAATGCTTCCAGAAACAGGATGCCCTGGTTGGCTGCCACCGCATTGCTGCCCCACACGAAGTTTTGGGGGTCGCTGAGCATGGGTACCAGATAAGCATTTTTGCTGCCCGCCCCTCCCAGCTCACGTGCGGCGACGACCAGGATTTTCTCGATGGCACTGCGCCAGCGATTGCTGTCTTGCGGCAGTTGATCATTGTGCGCGAGCAGGCTGTAGTATCCCAGCCAGCGCACATCCGCCCAATTGGGCAGGCTGTATTCCCGAGGAGTATTACCGATGACGCGCCAGAAATCCGTTTGTCCCGTCGCCAGGTACAGTTCAGCGGCAGCCCACAACTGTTCGTCGGCCAGCTGTTCATCGCCGTAGGCGCCGGTCGTGATATCCGGGTCGAATTGCCTGTTGAGTTCGTCCTGCCGGTAGTGCACCGCGGGATGTTGTTGCGCCCATTTCCAGGCCGCCAGGGCCGCCTGCAGGTACTGTTCACTGCCCTGCGCATCGTAGGCGGCATACACCCGCGAGGCCTGCGCCATCACCGCGGCGAAATCGAGGGTAGCGGCGGTGGTTTTCTGCACCATGTAGCGGGGCTGTGTGGCCTGCTGCGGGGCAACCATACCCTCGAACCCGGCGGTGGTGAGCTTGTGGTAAACACCGCCGTCTGTCGGGTCCTGCATAGCGCTGAGCCAGTCCAGGTTGTAGCGCACCTCGTCGAGAATATCCGGCAGCGCATTTTCCGATTCGGGAATATTCAGGGACTGCGCAGAAAAGTAATCCGGGTAGCGCTCGAAGGCGCTCATCAGGGTTCCCATGGTGATACCGCTGTTGACCACGTATTTGTTGTAGTCACCGGCGTCGTACCAGCCTTTGGGGGCGGAGACGCGGGTATTGGCGGAACGTGCCCGATTGGCGGCAGAGGGATGGATCAATACCTTGTCGTCCGGGTGCCCGGCGGCGCGGTGCCACGGGCCCGCGTGGGTTTCCTCGAGTTCGGTAGAGGCGCGCTGGTAATAAAATGCCTTGAGGCTGGCAGTCGCGAGGTCCTGGAAAACCGCGCTGTCCACCTCGAACGGCGTTGAGCGGAGGGGCTCCGTATCGCCAGCTCCGGAAATTTCCAGATAGTAGTGGCCGGTTTTTTTCAGGTGGGAGAAATCCGCCACCAGCGTATGCTGGCCGCTCCAGGTTTTAGTATGGCCCGGTTGCAGCCTTCCCTCGAATACGGCGTTGCCGGTTTTCGCTGCGCGCACCACAAACCTGGATGACTCCTCCGGCACTTTTGGGGTGACGAGTAGCGCGATCTTTTCCGATTGCGGGGAAAAACCCAGCTGGTTAACGCGGATATCCCCACTCACCTCTGGCTCAGCCTGGGTATAAGGTGAACCACAGAAAACCGTGGCCATAATCAGCGCGCAGCCGCTCGCCAGTTTATTGTTGCCCTTTGTTACAGCCATGGTCTTCTCCTTTTTATTGTATTGAATCTCTGACGCTTGCCATCCTTCGCGCACCGACGATCCGGCTCGACGCTCGCTTGAATTCCCGGGCGTTCAGATAGCCCCGCGAATATGCGGACGAACCTGTTGCTGGTAGTAGCTTGACAGTATCTGGTGCGTTGATTCGGACAGCGGCGCAAGGTCACAAGCCGAAGCATTGCTGGTTATCTGTTGCGGGCTGGAGGCGCCGGCGATTACGCTGGACACCGCCGGGTGATCAAGGATCCAGCGCAGCGACTGAGCAGCGAGACCGGTGGGGGTGCCTTCTGTGAGCAAAGGTTCCAAACCCTCGGCCAGCTCTACGCCTTTCTCAAATGGAATACCGCCAAAGGTTTCGCCCACGGAGAAAGCGGCGCCGTCGCGGTTGTAGTTACGATGGTCGCTTTCGGCAAAACGCGTATCGCGGGTGAACTTTCCAGAGAGCAGGCCGGAGGCGAGGGGCAGGCGCACGATGATCCCTACGTTTTTTTCCTGTGCTGCATCCAGCAGTGCTTCCGCAGCATCCTGGCGGAACAGGTTGAAAATGATCTGCAGTGTTGCAAGACCAGGTTGTTGTAGGCAGGTGAAGGCTTCCTCGATGGTTTCCACGCTGGCGCCGTAATGACGGATCAGGCCGCTGTGCTTCAGCGATTCCATCCACTGGAAAATATCGCCCTGTTTGAGAATGGCCGGAGGCACACAGTGCAGCTGTGCCAGGTCGATGGCGTCGACACCGAGTCTTTGCGCGGAAGCTTCAAGGCTGGCGCGCACCGCGGCGAGACTGTAGCCCTCAGGATACAGGCCGGCTCCGCGTCCCACCTTGGTTGCAACCACAAGGTTGTCTGGCTTGTGCAGGGAGTTGCCAATTCGCTGCTCGCTTTCGCCGCCTCCGTACACATCGGCGGTATCCCAAAAGTTGATGCCACATGCAGCGGCGGTCTCCAGTATGTCGCTGGCGGTGTCTCCCGCCAGGGGCCCGAAATCGCCTCCCAGCTGCCAGCAACCGAGGCCGATTTCACTGACGCGGTATCCGGTTTTTCCCAGTTGTCGATAATTCACTGTGCTTCTCCTGCGTTACTACTTTTGCCGCTATTGAGCATTGTTATTGAGACGGCTCAGAAATGTCGTTGCGATCACTTTGCGGCGCGCGAGCTACTTGAAATGGTGCAGCCGGCAAGCCCGCGCCGTTGAACAGGTTGGCTTCGGCGGGATTGTCCGCCCAGGCGTAGCGCACCGTCTGCGGGTTGCTCACCTGCTCGCTCCACACCTCCACGGTGTCGCCTGCGATACGGGTATTGGCCCAGTAAAATTTGCCATCGGTACCGGCAATGGCAAATTCAAACAGCGGAGACACGGCTTCGCGATGGTTGCAGTCATTGCTACAGGGCGTGGCGATCAGGCCGCCCTGGGTGTGGGCAAAATTCAGCACGGCTTTGTTATCGGTAAAGTCTGCAGACTTCAGGCGCGGGCCGGATGCCGCCGTGTTTTCACGACCGTAGACGAGCTTCTCTGCGGCCAGTGCCAGTCGCTGCCCCACGGTTTTTTTGTCCAGAGGGTGGATATCGTTCCATTCACCGGCGTCGATGGTCACCGCCATGGCGGTCTCCGGCAAATCCAGCGCAGCGGATTGTGCCTCGCGCAGTTCCGCCCAGTCGCTCTCGGTGGGTGCGGGTTGTGGCTCCAGGAAGTTCGCCAGCTGCACAAACAAGAATGGCAGGGATTGCTGCCCGGCGCCCTGTTGCCAGCCTGCACGCCAGTCGCGGATCAGTGCCGGGAATAATTCTGCATATTCCTGCGCGCGTCCCACATTGGATTCTCCCTGATACCAGAGGGCGCCGCGGATACGGTAATTCTGCAGGGGGTGCAGCATGGCGTTATACAGTCCCGCGGGTTTCCAGCGCACAAAGGTCTGCCCGGGCAATTGCGGCATTTGGGCAGACTGCTTGAAGTGCCACTGGCCGCGGAGATCAAAGCGCTGGCCGTCTACCGACAGTCGGTAGGGTTTATCCGGGACAAAGCCGCCGCGGGCTCCGCCGCTATTGGTGACGCGAATCGCAATACTGTTTTTGCCCGCCCTGAGCAGGTCGCCCGGAACTTGATAGCGTCGCCGCGGATACAGATAGGTGGTGTTGCCCACCTTGTGGCCGTTGACCCAGGTCTCATCCGCATCGACGATGCGCCCCAATTCCAGAAGCGCGGGTTTTCCCGCGAGGCTTTGCGGCAGATCTATGGTTTTGCGCAGCCAGAAAATGCCTTTCTCTTCGATGCCCGCCTGTTCCGCCCAGTAACCGGGAACGGAGAATGTCTGCCAGTTCCCGGTATCCAGCTCCGGCGTATACCAGGGTGTTTTCCCCGGCTGCTGGCCGCGATCTTTTTGTGTCGCGGCGGCATACCACTGTTCGCTGCGGGCGCGGTCCTCGCGCTGGATTTTCTCGATCAGTTGAGCGTCTTCAAACTTTTTCTTTTCCGCCAGGTGCTCAGGAAACCGCTGCAGTGTCTCCTCACTGACCCAGGCCTCCGCCGGCGACCCGCCCAGGCTACTGTTGATGATGCCAATGGGTACCGGTTCACGCTGCTGGATGTGATCGGCAAAAAAATAGGCCACCGCGGAAAAGTTCTGGATATTGCGCTGGGTGGCTGGCAGCCACTGCCCGCCCTCCAGGTCCGGCAGCGGCGTATTGAAATCGTAGGTCTGTGGTACCTGGAACTGGCGGATGCGGGTGTTACTCACAGCGGCGATTTCGGAAGTAAAGCGATGTGCAATGCGGTTGATGGGGTATTCCATGTTCGACTGCCCGGAGGCCAGCCACACATCGCCCAGCAGGATATCCTTGAGGTGGATATGATTTTCAGCGCGGATATCCATGGTGTATGGGCCGCCTGCCGCGGTGGGGTGAAGCACAACGGACCAGTCCCCGGCATCATCCGCTTCCGCCTGATACTGACGCCCGTTGAAGTCCACCCGCACCTGCTCACCGGCATCTGCCCAACCCCAGATTTTCACGGCGGCGTCCCGCTGTAGCACCATCCCGTTGCTGACCAGCTTGGGTAGCGTGACTTCGGCGCTGGCACCGAACGTTAAGCCTGCGGCGAAAACGCCAAGCAGGCACCGCACTTTTTTCAGACTGAACAGGTTCACGGTTTTTTCTCCAGGGTAGGATTTTTTACAAGCCGGCGCTCTACAAACTGGCTCTGCGGCGGCCCCAGGTAGCTGGGTTTCAGTCCGCCGGTATCGATCAGGATTTTCTGCAGGGTGACTCCGGGATCCAGCGCGTAAATGCGCAGCGTGTGTCGGCCGGCGTTATCCACCCGGTGAACCGATTGAGATTTGCGCACGCCGTCTTTGACCGCGGTCTCCCAGGCGCCCTTGGATAGATCGGCCAGAATATCCACTACCTGTGGTTCGCCGTCGTCCAGCGCAATGGCGTAGCGCAGCCCGCGCTGGGGCTGAAAATTGAGGCTCGGGGCTGCCAGTGTCTGTACGCGGACCTGACCGGTGGTGAACAGGGTCAGGTCGTATTCCACGTAAGGTGCATGGATCGGATCTTCATACACTCGATCACTGACGGGAAATACAGCAATGGAGGAGCGGGTGCGCCCGTGCAGGGGAATTTCCTCCCAGCCTCCGTGCGCGCCATCCCGCTTGTGGGTGAAACCGGCGGCTTCGATGGAAATATATCCGTCGGCCTCGACGTATCCTTGAACGTCTTCCCCGCTCGACACATCCGGTTTGAAGCTGCTGACCTGAATCTTCGCGCTGCCCCAGCCGGTTCCGCGGATATCCACCGTTTCCCGGTGCCGCCCTGCGGGGGCTTTTTCCCAGTCGATGGCGACAGACAGCGGCAGCGTGTGCTGCTTTACCGTGCCTTCGGTTGTACTCACGCGAATCCACGGTGCACTCGTGGTGACGGCAAAATCGAACGGCCTGGTGCCGCGATTGAATATCTCGATGGTGTGGCTGGTTTCGCCGTAGGGACTGAATTCCGGCAGTGCGAGGTTGGCTGCTGCCGGCCAGAAATCGTCACCACCTTCCACGGTAACTCCCATATCCGCCTCACTGTGCGGCCGGTAATGGGCGAGGGCGGGCAGGGTATTGGCCGGTGGGTTGTTCCAGTGGGTGTAGCCGATATGCGGCTGGGACATCATATGATTCCACTTGCCGCCATTGATACGGTGGAACTGCTCGCTCAGGTCAGCATCCAGTGCGAAGAGTTCGCGGGCTTTTTGCGCGTAGTCATTGGCTTCCGCGCGCCCCTGGCTGGCGTATAAACGGTTGCGCGCGGTGGAGATGTACAGCTGGGAAACCGCGGCACTGGCTTTGACCGGGTAAAGCACCAGTTGAAAAAACGCGTCCCGGTATTGGGAGTCAATTTTCCGGTAAAGGTCATCTGCCCGGCGCGAAAGCTCGGCGAGCTCGGTGTAAACCCGCATGGCTTCGTTATAGTGGTGCTGGCTGTAAGTGTCCGCCTCCACCAGCTCGGGTTTGCGGCGACCGTTGTGACGGCTGTACCCCTGCACCAGCGCGGCAATTTCCCGCGCGTACGCCCCGCCAAACTCCCGCGCGGCCCACAATTCGCCAAATTCCTGCAGTCGCTCCTTTGGCCACGCGTCCGGGTTCCACGCCATGCGCAGGAAAAACTCGGTGGGAAATTCCTGCGGTTTAAGATCCCCGACATTGACCAGCCAGATACGATTCGCACCGTAGGCATATGCCAGGTTCATCTGCTCCCACACCTTGGCGATGGGCGTGACGTTGATCCAGCGATAGGAGCGCGGCCCGCCCACATAATCAAAATGGTAATACACCCCCGCGCCCCCGCTGCGGCTTCTTTCCTCCGGCGTGGGTAAGCGGCGGATATTGCCCCAGTTGTCATCGGCCCACAGCAGGGTCACATCCTCCGGCACCCGCATACCGTTCTCGTAATACCCCTGCACCTCCTTGTACAGCGCCCACACCTGGGGGACCTCGGAGAGCGGGCGACCATCAAACACCTTGCCGAGAATCTGCCGCTGATCATTGACGATAGTTTCCAGCAGCCCGATATTCTGCTCCTCACTCATGGGCGTATCTTCCTGCCCGCGCATGCCGAGGGTATAAATACTGTCGTAGGGCTTATTGCGCTTCGCGCCCTGCAGCCAGAAATCGTAGAGCCCTTCCGGATTGGTTGCGTAATCCCAAGCGCCCCGTGCGGCGCCGGAACCAAAATCCTTGCCGTAGCGATTCCACTCCTTATCTGCACGCATCATCGGCTCGTGATGGGATGTACCCATCACAATCCCGTATTCATGCGCGCGCACCATATTTAACGGATCGTCATCACTGAAAGCGTTGTTCCACATCGCCGGCCACAGATAATTCGCCTTCAGGCGCATCATCAGCTCGAAAACCTTTTCGTAGAACTTGTGGTTGTAGTCCCCGTACTTCTCCTTCACCCAGTTTGTCAGCGCGGGGGCCTCATCGTTTAGAAAAATTCCCCGGTAACGCACCCGCGGCCAGTCCACCACCCGGGTATCCCTATGGATATACAGGCTTTCTCGTTCTCTTACGGGTACATCCGCCCACCAGTACCAGGGCGAGACACCAATCTGTTCGCTCACCTCGTAAATACCGTAAGCCGTACCGCGCCGATCCGTTCCCGCAATAACCAGCCCCTGGTCCACGCCCTCCACAGGATTGCGCACCACCTGAATAAGGTAGCCTTCCCACTGATTCGCAATCGCGCTGACGTCTATCTGACGTTCCGCAATCAGTCGGTCGATCAGCGGACTCTTACCGATTTGCCCGGCAATCAGCGTATAACGCTTTAACTTTTTCTGGTCCGTAACCAGTCGCGGCCGCGATCCACTGACCCGCTGGATATCCTGCCGTAAATGCATCAACGCCTGCCTGATTGCAGTATCTGCATATTCATCGTGATACAGCGTGGCTGCATGGCCATCTTCGACTAGCCTGAAGTTATTGACTGCAGGAAATGAAGAAACAAAAGAGGGATTACCCAATGCAAACGATTGAGCAGGTATAGAGAGAGTGGCAATCAGTGCAATTGCCCAATGAAAACAACAACGTTTGAGCATAATTATTCAGCTGTTCAAGACCTAAGAGCTACGAAGTGGCAAAAGTTGAAATGCAGGCAGAGCGGCGGGGATCCGTTTTCAAAAGCGTCGGCGACAGGGACGTCGCCGACGCAGCGTACAGGGATGTATTCACAGCGGTTTTGAAAACGGGTCCCCGGTGCTCTGCCGCCACAAAGCGCGGCTACGAAGTTATTATCGAGTTACTTAGGAGCTACTGAGGTGTTACCGAAAACTCATCGATATACAAGGCTTCTACCTCCGCAGGGATGCCCTCAAAGTAGGCTCGCAACTCGTTCACCGTACAGTCACCCGGCACCTCGATAGTTCCGGTTAACTCCGTCCAGCTATTCGCCGCCATCGCCTCCGCAGAAGCGATACCCACATAAGTATCATCCGCGCCCTCACAGGCCAGCTTGTGGGTAAGCGTCACCGGCGCCGCATCCGGCCCGGAATGCTGTACCCACACCGACACATCGTAGATCGTGCCCGGCACCACCGCCGCCGTCAGATCGTAAGAAGGCATCGAGTTTTCCACCCGCTCGGAAACCTTCAGGCTCTGAGAGCCCGCCTGTGCCCGCTCATTACTCAGCGCCAGCACCGTGCCACCGCTCCACCAGGCACTCCAGTTACCCGCAACCGCAGAACCCTCAAAGCCGCCGTCGTTGATCAGATTACCGTCCCCGGTTTCTTCACCAGAAACCGGCGCAGTGACCTGCACATTATCGATATACACATCTGTACCCGACGTTGTGTTTTCCAGATACACCAGCACTTCAGTTGGTTCGCAGGCCGCCGGAATTTCCAGGGTCGCCGTCAGCTCCGTCCAGGTATCTGCCGGGATGTCCGCATTGTCCGTCAACCAGCTGTAACTGTCCGACTGACCCGCACAGGCGAGTTTGCGCGTTACCGTCACGCGGTCCGCCGCGCTCAGGTTTACCCACAAGCTGACCGGGTAACTACCTCCGGCTTCGACGCCGCCGGTCAGGTCGTAAAGCGCGTAAGCGCCACCGCCAAACCCGGAAGCGAGCAGGCTGCGATTGCCGGTCTGCGATTTGTCAGCGGAGGTACTCAGTGCACCGCCGGCCCAACCGGCGCTCCAGCCATCCGCACCCTGTTCGAAGTCGCCGTTGCTCACCAGGTTGGCAACAGGCTCTGCGCCCGCCACACCGAAACGCAGCCAGTCGATATTGCCCACACCGCTCACATCGTTGAAACGGATATACACATCGTGGCTGCCGGCAATGGGTGCCCAATCTGCGGCCACGGTAAGATAATCATCCCAGCCATTGGTGGGCGGTAACTCAACGCGTAGCGCATTGGCACTATCCAGGCTGTCCAGGCGCACGGAGAGGCTGCCGGTGTTGCCCGCACCTTTCGCGTAATTCACGCTGAAGCTGTCCCAGGACTCCCTGAATTCCACACGCTCAAACAGAATCCAGTCGCCCACATCCGTGTGCGCCACGGCGTTACCTGTGGCCAGCACGCCGCGGCCCTCGTCATACAGTTCCGCTTCTAGAGTGAGCAGGTTTTCCGTACCGGACCAGCCAGCGGGCACATACTCCGGCACCAGCAGATCGCAGTTTTCCGCCTCGCCGAGATAGCAGTTCAACCACTGCAGTCCCGCGCGCTCGCTGCCGTCACTGGCCAGCAGCCAGGCCTCGCTGCGCCACATATGGCCCTGGCGATAACCCCAGTGGGTTACGCCGGCCACGGCGGGGTGCTCCCAGAAAACCCGGAACAGTTCACGCAGCTTGTTGGCGTGGCGCGCATCGTCGGCGAAGTTGATGTCCAGCTCGGAGATGTAGATCGGCAGTCCAGCACTGGCCAGGGTGTCCAGATTGGCTTCCACATCGGCGCCGAGGGATTGTTCCAGGAAGTGCGCCTGTACCCCGACACCATCGATCAGCGCTCGGCTGTGCAGCAGTTCCACCAGTGCCAGATAGTCTTCGGTGGCATCTTCCAGATTCAGGATGTTGTAGTCGTTCAGGATCAGCCTGGAATCCGGGAAGTGCGCGCGGGCGAGTTCGAAGGCGGTAATCAGCCAGTCCCAACCGGTTTCGCCATCGCCCCCCAGGGCTTCTTTATAGGCGGGTGGGGCATGCAGGGGCTCATTTACCACATCGATCATATCCGGGCTCGGGTAGCGCTCGGCAACGGCCGCGATCCACTCCTCGATTTCAGCGCGCTGCTCCTCACTGCTCAGGCCCTCCAGCCAGCCCGGCTGCTGTTGGCCCCAGAACAGTGTGTGGAATTTGAAACGCAGGTCGTTGTCGCCGGCAAACGTATGTGCGGTATCCAGTGCGGTCCACTCCATGATGTCCCGCTCGGCCTCCACACTGCCCCACTTGCCCGCATTGCCGGGGGTGATCTGGCTGAAATAGGTGGTGAGCTGATTGTAATCACCGGCGTCTTCGATAGCGGTGCCAAAGAACTTGTTCAGCGCGGGCAACACGGTGACGGTCACTGTATCTGCTGGACTGGTTGCGCCGCCGTCGTCATTGACGCGCAGCTCGAAGGTCAGGGTGATCGTCTCGTCGGTGGCAGGTGCGGTAAAACTGGCGGTGCCATTGGCATCCGTGTCCAGGGTGACGGAGGGGCCGGAAGCCTGGCTCCAGTTGTAGCCGGCGATGCTGCCGTCTACATCACTACCTGCGCCGGTCAGCGTGACGAGGCTGCCGGCGGAGGCCGTCAGGTCGGCACCGGCTTCAGCAACCGGCGGCGTATTGTTATCTGTGGGTGGCGACGCGTTTGGCCCTTTGACCTTTCTTTCGGTACAGCCGGCGGAGGCAATCGCCAGTGCCAGTACAGCGGTTGTGAACAGCGTGTTTTTCATGGTCGATACCCTTCCCGTTGGCCCGGTATTCCGGGCTTTTTTTTTGTTGATACGGTAACGGCAACTGACGCGTGGAGAGATGGGAGCTGGCCCGGGGCGGCGGAATTCGTCGGGCGCACACGGGCAGGTAGGCCCGGGTGCCGGGGCATCGCTTGTCATCGCTACATTCGCGCAAGTGCTTGTTATTTTTCACTGCGCCGGAGTTTCTGGCGCCGATGTCAGGTGCACTGCTGCAGGTGGCCACTGGGATCACCTTGCGGTAACGCTACCATTCGATGTAAACGTTTACAACGCGTGGCGTAAAAAACCTTCCAGAGCCAGTGAATTCACGAAGTTTCCGTGTTTGAAAGTCCTTGACAGGGAGGTGTTCACTGAATAATTCTAGAAATTGTTAGCGGTACCAAAACAATAATCGAGCGGTCAAAACGCAAAAATAACAAGCCGCCGCGAACGTTCTCAGACTTTGGGTGAGCCCGCGGCTGACCGGGTCGGGAGCGACGGCGACAAGCGAGATGGGGGCACACCCGTGTTCAAGAATAAACGGCTCAAAAACCAGCAGCTGAATAAAAACCAGTTCAACCGAAACCGGCTTTCCGAAGTAATCATTGCGCTGGCGGCGACCGCCTTCAGTGCGCAGCAGGCGCTCGCCCAGGAAGAAACCGAGGACAGCGACAGTGATACCGCGCAGGCGATCGAGGAGGTCGTTGTCAGCGGTGTGCGTTACAACCTGCAGAATGCCCAGGATATCAAGCGCGACGCAGATACCTTCGTCGACTCCATCTCCTCCGAAGATATGGGCTCTCTGCCGGATCGCAGCGTGCTGGAAGCCATGCAGCGCATGCCCGGGGTCTCCATCGAACGCTTTGCCGGCGCCGACGACCCCGACCACTTTGGTGTGGAAGGCTCCGGTGCAATTATCCGCGGGATGACCGCAACCCGTTCCGAATTCAACGGCCGCGATTCCTTCACCGCCAACTCCGGACGCGGACTCTCGTTCCAGGATGTGCCGCCGGAATTGATGGGTGGTGTGGATATTTACAAAAACCAGTCCGCAGACATGATCGAGGGCGGTATAGGCGGCACTGTCAGCCTGCGCACGCGCAAGCCTTTTGACCTGGCGGAACAGACCGTTTCCATTTCCGCGGATTACTCCCAGGGCGACCTGGATGAAGAGGGCACCCCGAGTCTGTCGGCTCTGTACAGCGACCGCTGGATGACCAGTGCCGGCGAATTCGGCGTACTGTTCAATGTTGCCCATTCGGAATTACTGGGCACCTCCCACGGTATCCAATCGGATACCTATCTGCAGTATTCAGCCGAGGGGATTGCCGGTGCAGAAGATTTCGATACGGTGTGGATCCCCAACGCGTCCAACTTCTTCCAGAAAAACGATGAGCGCACCCGCAAGGGCTACGCGGCCGCGTTCCAGTGGGCGGACACCGACGAGACCATCCTCGCCACCGCGCAGTTTATGCGTTCGGATTCCCGTCTTTCCTGGGCGGAAAATGCCGTTAAATACCAGGGCGACGCCTACGATGCAGATCGCCGCGTAGGACCGCTGGCCGGAACCGAGTTTTCTTTCGATGACAACGGCGTGTTCGAGCAGGGTGCGATGGTGACCGAAGCCGGTTGGCGCGGCGGTTATGCACCGGGCGACGGCCAGTACGGCTCCAAGTTCCAGACCGATACCCGGGTGAAAGATACCCACACCGTCGTCGACGATTTCGCATTGAACCTGACACTGACACCCAACGATAACTGGGAATACAGTTTTGACCTGCAATATATTCAGGCAGAAACCCAGGACGACGATCTGCAAATCGCCCTCGGCCAGTGGCTGCAGCAGAGTTACGACGCCAGCGGTGACACCCCTACACTGATCGTCGAGGATCCCAATACGCCCTATGACGGTAGCAGTGATCCCAACTGGTTCCAGAACCCGGAAAACTACTGGTGGCGCTCTGCCATGGATCACTACGAGCGATCCGAGGGCGAGTCCATCGCCGGACGTTTTGACGGCACCTACCATTTCAGCGAAGAGCCCTTTGGCTTGCTGCGCGCTGCGAAATTTGGCGCGCGTATGGCAAAGCGAGACCAGACCGTGCGCCTCACCTCTTACAACTGGGGCACCATCGGCGCGGAGTGGAATACACCCTATTACCTGACCGACCCGGAAGTGGCAGATCAGCCTTACGAATATGTGAACTTCACGGATTTCCATCGCGGCGGTGTGGTGAACGTACCCGGGGGCGGTTTCCTGTTCCCGGATGCCGACTATGTCATGGGCGTTGTGAAAGGGAATCGCGACCTGTTTATTTCACCATCCGGTGATCCCTGGGAACCCTACCCGACCCGCGATGACATCGTTGCCGAAGGCATTTTCCAGGCTCCGGAAGTGTTCGATACCACCGAGACCAATCGTGCCGCATACCTGCGCCTGGATTTCGGCTCGGATGAGACCGCACTGCGCTTTTCCGGTAATGTCGGCCTGCGCTACGTGGAGCTGGAGCGCGAGGCACTGGGCTCGGTGCAGTACCCGGATCTTATCGGTTTGCCTTATCCCGCGGGTGCACCGGTGGACCTGGATGATTATGGCTCGGTATATGAATGGGGTGAGAAGGCCGTCGCAGATGGTCGCTACGCAACCGTCAAGGATGCTATTGCCTATGCCCGCGATGCCAACAACTGGCTGACACAGGAAGAAAAAGCCTTCGGTAATGATGCCTTTACCCTCGAAGAAGGCTGGAGCAAATACAGCACCGTGCTGCCGAGCTTCAATCTGAAAGTGGAGCTGAGTGAGGAGGTACTGACCCGTTTTGCGGTATCCAAGGCCATCGCCCTTCCAGATATGTCGGATGTGAAAAACCAGGCAGTAATCGGTGCCCGTCAGCTCGGCGTCGTGCGATTCTCCCCGGATGAATTACCGCCGAACGCGCCAGCGCCGGTAGAGGGGGAAGATAACGGCACCGATATCAAATCGGTATCGGAAGTAGACTGGGTCGGTTCCGGTGGCAACCCGTTCCTTTGGCCGATGGAGTCCATCCAGTACGACGCCTCGGTGGAATGGTATTTTGCCCGGGTGGGGTCTTTTACCACGTCGCTGTTTTATAAAGATCTCAGCGATACCTTTGTGACCGGTGCATTTCCCCGGGAATTTGCCAACCCGGACACCGGGCAGGTTCAGTCCGTCGATTTCGAATCCACTGTCAATGGCGGCGACGGCTATATGCAGGGGGTGGAACTGGCCTACCAGCAATTCTACGATTTCCTGCCGGCGCCGTTCGATGGTCTCGGCCTGCAGCTGAACTACACCTGGATTGATTCCGGGCTCAGTAATAGCGGCCTTGGTAGCCGTGCAGAACCGGCCACCGGTGTGGAGGAAACCACTGACCGCTATCCGTTGCCGGATATTTCACTGCTGCCCCTGCGCGGTGTTTCCGAGCATACCTATAACATTGTGGGTATGTACGAGAAGGGCCCCTGGTCCGCGCGCCTCGCGTACAACTGGCGCTCCAAGTACCTGCTGACCACCCGCGACGAAATCAGCAAATACCCGATTTTCAATGACGATGCGGGGTATATGGATGGATCGGTGTTCTACAACTTCGACAATGGTGTGACGGTAGGCTTGCAGGTATCGAACCTGCTGGATACACAGACCGAAACCATCATGCAGCTGGATAATGAAGGCACCGAAGCGGGCCGCTCCTGGTTTATCCAGGACCGCCGCTTCGCCTTGATCGCCAGGGCGAATTTCTGAGTTTCCCGCACGGCATCCAGTAGTTGGAAACTGTTGTGCTTTCTCGTCGGCGCACTGTGCAAGCAGTGCGTCTTTTTTTGCATTGCAGACCGCCAGTGTGGCCGGTAACGTTGAGTGGAACGGCGATTAAATCCCGATGCCACTCGGTTGAGAGAAATGAAAAATAACAATATTCGCAAGATCGTGATCGTTGGTGGCGGTACTGCCGGTTGGATGGCTGCGGCGGCGCTGTCCCGGGTATTGAAAAACCGGTTTTGCGACATTCAGCTGGTGGAGTCGGAAACCATTGGCACCGTTGGCGTGGGCGAGGCCACCATTCCCCAGATCCAGGTGTTCAATCATATGCTCGGCCTGGATGAGGACGAGTTCGTGCGCGAAACCTGCGGCACCTTCAAGCTCGGGATCCAGTTTGTCGACTGGGGAAGGAAAGGGGACTCCTATATCCACGCCTTTGGCGAGGTGGGCAAGGATATGGAGGGCATTCCGTTTTACCACTACTGGCTGAAACAGCACCTGCGCGGCGGCAGCCAGGATATTGGTGAATACACCCTTACTGCATTGGCGGCGCAGCAGGGACGCTTTATGCGCTCCATCGATGCCGGTAACTCGCCGCTGTCCAATATTACCTATGCCTTTCATTTCGACGCGGGCCTGTATGCGCGCTACCTGCGTTCCTATGCGGAGAAACGCGGTGTGCAGCGCACAGAAGGCAAGGTGATACATACCTTGCTGGACGATGACAGTGGTTTTATCCGCTCGCTACGACTCGACGATGGGCACGATATTGAGGGCGACCTGTTTATCGATTGCTCCGGGTTTCGCGGGTTACTGATCAGCGAAGCGCTGGGTGTGGGTTATGAAGACTGGCGCCACTGGCTCCCCTGTGATCGCGCCTGGGCGGTACCCTGCGAAGGCGACGATGCCCCGCTTCCCTATACCCGCTCTACCGCTCACAGCGCCGGTTGGCAATGGCGGATACCGTTGCAGCACCGGATCGGCAATGGACATGTGTTCAGCAGTCGCTTTATGGATGAGAGCGCGGCGCAATCCATTCTGTTGAATAACCTGGACGGCAAGCCGTTGGCTGAGCCGAAGCTGTTGCGCTTTACCACCGGCAAGCGGAAACAGTTCTGGTACAAAAACTGTATCGCCCTGGGGCTCGCCAGCGGCTTTATGGAGCCGCTGGAATCCACAAGCATTCATCTGGTGCAATCTGCCATCGCGCGGCTGCTGAGCCTGTTTCCGGATCGCAACTTCGCCCGCGAGGATATCGATGAATATAACCGTCAGACCCATTTCGAAATGGACCGTATCCGCGATTTCCTGATTCTCCATTACTGCGCCACCGAGCGCGACGACAGCGAATTCTGGAACTACTGCCGCACCATGGATATCCCGGATTCCCTGGCGCAGAAAATCGATCAGTTCCGAGCGAACGGTCGCATCGTGCGTGCGAACAGCGAGCTTTTCAACGAGTTGAGCTGGATGGAAGTAATGCTGGGGCAGGGAATCGTGCCCCGCAGCTATCATCCGCTGGTAGATGCCATGAACGAGGAACAGTTTTCTGGGCGGATGCGGGAAATCCAATCCGTGATGCAGAATTCGGTCGCGGCAATGCCATCGCACCGGGAATTTATCCGGCGCCACTGCGCGATCGATTGCTAAGGCGACGTCACCGCGCGATTGGTGCAGGCGATTAGCGCCTGATTCACTCCACTAGTTTGATCTTATCCACAATACGGCGCATCGCCAGCACTGTAAGGGGCTCATCGCCCGAGCTGTCCCGTCACGTCCTCAGCAGTAAACCGATAACACGTAGAATAAGAGGACAGTGATGATGGCAATAAGTTTGTGTAAAAAAAGCACCCTGGCAAAAGGCGCGGTGGTGCTGGGGCTATCCCTGTGTGCCGGTGCGGTATTCGGCCACGGCCTGATAGTGGAGCCGCCGGCTCGTAACGCTCATTGCGGCCTGAATGAAAAACCGGACCAGGCCACTACACCGGCCTGCGTCGAAGCCGCGCAGAAAGACTTCAGTGGCATGTACCAGTTTATGAGCGTGCTCACCCATGCCCAGGGACATGCACAGGCCGACAGTACCAACGTTTGTGGCTTTGACAGCGAGACCTGGAACGGTGGCCCCACGCCCTGGGATTACCAGCTGGACTGGCCCACCAGCCCCATGGACGGCGGCACCCAGACATTCACCTGGAATATCAGCTGGGGCCCACACTGGGACGATACCGAGGAATTCCGCTACTGGATCACCAAGCCGGACTTCGATTACCAGGTGGGCGGAACCCTGACCTGGGATGACTTCGAGGAAGACGCCTTCTGTGTTCTGAACTACGACGACAAAAACCCCACGGCCAATCCCAATGTGGTCGCGGAAAAAGCCAACAGCCTGTTTCACACCACCTGTGAAGTGCCGGAGCGCGAAGGACGGCATATCATCTACGGGGAGTGGGGGCGCAATTACTTTACCTGGGAGCGTTTCCACGGCTGTGTGGATGTAGCGTTTGACGGCTCTGGTTCCAGTGGTGGCTCGTCCTCCTCCTCCAGCAGCTCCTCCTCCAGCAGCTCCTCCTCAAGTAGCTCATCCTCGTCCAGCAGTTCCTCCAGTTCATCCGGCGGCAGTTCTTCTTCGAGCTCCTCCAGTAGCGGTGGCTCCAGCTCCAGTTCTGGTGGCAGTGCCGGTGGCGGTGTGAGCTGTGAGTATGTGGTATCCAATGAATGGAATACGGGCTTTACCGCGGAAGTGCGCTTGACCAATACCGGTAGCGAGGCGGTAAGCGGCTGGGAAGTTCAGTGGGGTTATAGCGACGGTACTTCTCTAGTGAACACCTGGAGTGCGGTGGTGAACGGCATGGGCCCGTTTACTGCTAGCAGCATGGACTGGAATGACACCATTGGTGCGGGCCAGACCGTCAGCTTTGGTATGCAGGGGGAAAAAGGCAGCAGTAGTGCCGAGGTGCCGGTGGTCACGGGTAATATCTGTGAATAATATTTCCCGGTAAAAACACGTTAACGAAAAAGCCACCGGATTCCGGTGGCTTTTTTTGTGGATAACCCGGCGTTTTTTACCAGTCGTGCATGCCGCCATCTTGCAGGCGGTTTACCGGCAGAAACGCGCGTTGGTAGGGGAAGTCTTTTGCGGCTTCTTCATCGATATCCACGCCCAGCCCCGGCTGATCACCCGGGTGCAGGTAGCCGTCCTTGAATTGATAGCCGTGTGGAAATACCGCGTTGGTCTCATCGGTGTGGTGCATATATTCCTGAATACCAAAGTTCGGGATGGATAAACCGAAATGCAGCGCGGCGGCCATGGTAACCGGGGAGAGATCGGTGGCGCCGTGGCAACCGGTGCGCACGTTATACAGGGCTGCCAGATTGGCTATTCGCCGCAGGTGGGTGATGCCGCCGGCATGCACCACGGTCGCGCGGATATAGTCAATCAGTTGTTCCTCAATCAGCTGCTTGCAGTCCCAGATGCTATTGAACACTTCTCCCACCGCCAGTGGTGTGGTGCTGTGTTGGCGGATCAGACGGAAGTTGGCCTGGTTTTCTGCAGGTACCGCGTCTTCCAGCCAGAACAGGCGGTAGGGCTCCAGGTCTTTGGCCAGGCGCGCGGCCTCGATGGGTGTCATGCGGTGGTGGGCATCGTGCAGCAGGTGGATATCCCAACCCAGTTCTTCCCGGGCGCGGGCGAAGAGTTCCGGCGCGCTGCGCAAATATTTTTCGGTGGACCAGATATTTTCCGTGGGCAGGTCGGCGTCCGCCGGTTCGTATCGCTCCTTGTCTTTGCTGACGCCATAGGTGGAGCTCAGACCCGGCACGCCGCTTTGCAGGCGCACGGCGCGGTACCCCTGGGCGATATATTTTTTCGCCTCCGCTATGGTTTCTTCGATGCTTTCACCATTGGCGTGTGCGTAAACCATGTTGCCTTTGCGGCAGGCTCCGCCGAGCAGCTGGTACAGGGGCAGGCCGGCCACTTTGGCTTTTATATCCCACAAGGCCATGTCGACAGCGGCGATGGCGGACATGGTGACGGGGCCACGTCGCCAGTAGGCACCTTTATAGAGGTATTGCCAGATATCTTCGATCTGGTGCGCATCGCGGCCGATCAGACAGGGCGCAACATGGTCTTGCAGATAACTGGCCACCGCCAGCTCGCGGCCGTTGAGGGTGGCATCACCGAGGCCGAAGGTACCGTCTTCGGTTTCGATTTTCAGGGTGATGAAGTTGCGGCCGGGGGAGGTGGTGATAACCCGGGCGGACTTAATTTTTAGCATGCTTTCTTTCCTGGGCGTTTCGTCGCTATTTCTTTGGGGTGCTTTGAATTTGGTCGGTGGCGGTATCGACACCTTCACGGAAAACTCAGATCAACTTTCAAATATCGTGGCCTAGTTGTTTTTCAGCTTAGCGATGAAATATGGCCGCAACCATATCCGTTCAGGTAGCTTCCACGGGGTCCATTCTGTGTTATGGTTTTGTTTTTGATAGCGCTACCATTTTAGCCTTGGGTGCTGCTGTAAAGAAAGCCCCGGACGCTGGAATCAACACCACAAATAATAAAAAGCCCGCGAGGTTGTTATGTCGAGCGATGTGTCCTGCCTGTCCCGAAACCTGCTGTTAATTGCCACATTCCTGTATTCGGCGCTACTTGCGGCGGCCGTAAATGCGGAAGATGGCTACGACCTGTGGCTGCGCTACCAGCCGCTGGAAGTGGAGGCCAGGCACAACTACCGGCCGCAACTGCGGCAGCTGGTGATTCCCGGCAGGGAAGGTTCGCGAACACTTCAGGCTATCGGCGATGAACTGGTTCGGGGTGTCGGTGGGCTGATTGGTCGCGCGCCCGAGATGGCGAGCCGGATTCGCGAAGACGGCTTTGTACTGGTGACAACGCCGGACTCTTCCGCCGATGTCCGCGCAGCGCAATTGCCGATGGATGCACTTGGGGAGGAAGGGTACCTGATCCGTGCCATTTCTTTGCGCGGTCATACCGGCACGCTGGTTACCGCGAATTCCGAGCGCGGCTTGCTATACGGGAGTTTTCACCTGTTGCGTCTGTTGCAGACCCGCAGTGCACTGGCAGATGTAGATATCTCCAGTAGTCCGCGCATAGGCCTGCGCCTGTTGAATCACTGGGACAACCTGGATCGCAGCGTGGAGCGGGGCTATGCGGGACAGTCGATCTGGGACTGGTGGAACCTGCCGGATGTACTGGATCCGCGCTACACGGATTACGCCCGCGCCAATGCGGCCATCGGGATCAATGGCACGGTGCTGAACAATGTGAATGCCAGCGCGGATAGCCTCACCCCGCGTTACCTGGACAAGGCTGCAGCACTGGCGCAGGTGTTCCGCCCCTACGGAATTCGCGTGTATCTGTCCGCGCGCTTCAGCGCGCCGGTGGAGATCGGCGGGCTCGAAACCGCCGATCCGCAGGACCCCGCAGTGCAGCGCTGGTGGCAGCACAAGACAGACGAGATCTATCAGCGGATTCCAGATTTCGGGGGCTTCCTGGTCAAGGCGAACTCCGAGGGGCAGCCGGGGCCGCAGGATTACGGTCGCTCCCACGCCGAGGGCGCGAACCTGCTGGCGCGGGCGCTCGCGCCCCACGGTGGGGTGGTGATGTGGCGGGCGTTTGTATACCAACAGGACAATCCCGAGGATCGCGCCAAGCAGGCGTTCAATGACTTTGTACCGCTCGACGGACAGTTCGACGACAACGTCATCGTGCAGGTAAAAAACGGACCCATCGATTTCCAGCCCCGCGAACCCTTTCACCCGATGTTCGGTGCCATGCCGAAAACACCGCTGATGATGGAGTTCCAGATCACCAAGGAGTATCTGGGCTTTGCCTCCCACCTGGCCTATCTCGGCCCCATGTATGAAGAGGTGTTGCGCGCGGATACATTTGCCGAGGGGGCGGGCTCCACGGTGACGAAGGTGATTGACGGCAGCCTGCACGGGCAGCGCCTCACGGGGATTGCCGGGGTGGCGAATATTGGCCGCGACCGCGACTGGAGCGGGTCCATATTCAACCAGGCCAACTGGTACGTGTTCGGGCGCATGGCGTGGAACCCGGATCTCGCTGCGGAGGCGGTCGCGCGCAACTGGTTGAAGATCACTTTTTCCGATCACCCGGATTTAATCGCGGGTGGCCTGGATATCATGTTGGCGTCGCGTCAGGCGGTGGTGGATTACATGACGCCCTTGGGGCTCGCGCACCTGATGGCGACCGGACACCACTATGGTCCTGGCCCATGGGTATCGGACCTGGCGCGGCCGGAATGGAATCCGGCTTACTATCACCGCGCCGATCGCAACGGCATCGGCTTTGATCGCACCGCGGAGGGAAGCAATGCGGTCGCCCAGTATGCGCCGCCCGTGGCGGAGCGGTTTGCCAGCCGCAGTCGCGTGGGCGAGGACCTGTTGCTGTGGTTCCACCACCTGCCATGGGATCACCGGATGCGCTCCGGGCGCGACCTGTGGGAGGAGCTGGTGTACCGCTACGACCGCGGCGTTGTAGCGGTGCAGGAGATGCGCATGCAGTGGCAGGCCCTTGCACCGCTGGTGGATCGGGAGCGGTTTGAAAAAACCGCGCGGCTACTGGCGGTACAGGAGCGCGAGGCGAAGTGGTGGCGGGATGCCTCCATTGCCTATTTCCAGTCAGTATCGGCGAGGCCGCTCCCCGACGGCGTCGCGCCACCGGTGCGGGATCTCGCGTATTACCGGGCGCTGGAATTCCCCTGGGCACCGGGGCACTGAAGCCATCGCGAGAACCGCCTTCCGGTTTTCCCATCGTTCACATTCGTCGTCCTGTTCTACTGCGGCGCGCGTTATGCGCGCTTCGCTGCCCTCTTTTGGCCGCATTTTTTTGCCCCCCTCGGGGGGACTATCCCCGCCGTTGAATCGTCTTTCCAAGTAGATAGGGAATAAACCACTTGACTCACCGAGTCAGCAGGCGTATCTCTATTATGGTAGCGGTACCATAAAGATTAGAATTTAAACAAAAACCAATAAAAACCGCAGAGCCCAAATCGGAGTGGTTCAGTCGATCGGGATCGTTCGCGGTAAATGCGAAGAGGGAAATCCAAATGTTCAAACGCACTAAACTGTCCGGTGCAGTGGTCGCGGCCATCGCTTCCATGACCTGTGCGCCGCACTTGCTGGCCCAGGAAAGCACCACCCTGGAAGAGGTTACCGTTACCGGTATCCGCGCCTCCATGGATCGCGCCATGGATATCAAGCGCGACTCCACCGGTGTGGTCGATGCCATTTCTGCAGAGGATATGGGCAAATTCCCGGACACCAACCTGGCGGAATCCCTGCAGCGGATTACCGGTGTGTCCATCAACCGGGTGAACGGTGAAGGGGCGGAAGTTACCGTGCGCGGTTTTGGCCCGGACAACAACATGGTGACCCTGAACGGTCGCACCATGCCTACCGGCACCACCTACGGTGGCGGTAGTGGCGCCGACGGTACTACCCGCGCCGCCGCCAGCCGCGCGTTCAACTTTGCCAACCTCGCTTCAGAAAACGTCAGCGGTGTTGAGGTTTACAAAACCAGCAAGGCCAATGTCGCCACCGGTGGCATCGGTGCCACCATCAATATCAATACCATGCGCCCGCTGGATAATCCGGGCCTGACCGCCAACGTTGGCGTGAAAGCCGTAGCGGATACCACCAATCGCTACAACGATGACATTACCCCGGAGTTTTCCGGCATTGTCAGCTTCGCCAACGAAGAGGAAACCTGGGGCGCGGCCCTGGCGCTGAGTCACCAGCAGCGGGATTCCGGTTACTCCGGTGTCACCGTCAATAACTGGAACATTGGTGTATGGGGACAGGACGATCTGTACAACCAGGGCGGCGTACCGGATGCGGACAAGGCCGAAATTGTTAACGCACCGCAGGACGGCCAGTTGTACGCGCGTCCGAACGATTTCCGTTACGCTTTCTCCGACACCCAGCGCGAGCGCCTCAACGGCCAGCTGACCCTGCAATTCAAGCCCACCGAAAAACTCACCGCGACCGTCGATTACCTCTATGCGGATAACGATATCGAAGAGCATCGCGGTGAAGTGGCCAACTGGATCCAGAACGGCTCCAATATTGCCCGCGTGGTGTTCGATGATTCCGATATCGCCACTCCGCTCAGTATTACCGAAGCCTACGGTGGCACCGTGGATGTGGGTTACGAGCAGCAGTATCGCTCCCAGAGCAATACCCTGGACTCCTTCGGCCTGAACGTGGAGTTCGAAGTCAACGACAGCCTGACCCTGGCGTTCGACGTGCACGACTCGTCCATGGAAAGCCTGCCCACCGGGCCGGATCGTTCCGGTGAAGTCGCCATCGGCCTCGGTTCACCCACCGTTACCGGTAAAACCCTCGATTTCACCGGCAGCACGCCGCAATATAGCTACAACACCAGCGTACCCGGTAATGCCCTGACCGCAGAGCACGTAGGTTCCTCCATTTTGCGTGTGCGCGGTGCCGGCTCGGTCAACGACATTACCCAGGCGAAGTTTGACGGTAGTTTCGAGTTCGACGATGGCCGTTTTGACTTTGGTGTTGAAACCCGTCAGATGGAAATGAGCGCCTATCAGACCTCCGGTGTGAACCAGGCGCTGGGCAACTGGGGTATTGCTAATCCGGGTGAGTTCCCGGCGGACATGCTGGATGTCATCAACGTTGCCAGCCAGTTTGAAGACTTCAGTACCGGCAATAGCCCGGTTACCGGTTTCCGCGGCGACGCGGTGGAACTGACCCGCTATGCCAACACCCTGTACCCGGGAACCTGCCTGTGTGTTTCCGACACCAACTCCTTCAACGACACCCTGGAAGAAGATACCGCAGCGGCCTACTTCCAGGTTGGCCTGAACAGCGAGTTGGCGGATATGCCGGTCAATTTCCTCGCCGGTGTGCGCTACGAAACTACCGATGTGGATTCCCAGTCTCTGGTTAACCCGATTCCCTACCTGGTTTGGGAAAACAACAATGACTTCTCTCCGGGTGCCGCGGGTGATCAGCAGACCTGGGCAGACAAGGCCAGTTACGACAACCTGTTGCCGAGCCTGGATTTTGACATCCAGTTTACCGAAGACCTGGTGGGCCGTTTCTCCTACAGTAAATCCATCGCCCGCGCTGGCTACAGCGACCTGAAGGTGGCGCCGGGTAATTTTGCCCTAGATGGATCGACCCGCAATGGCGCGGTGCCCACCGCGACTTCTGCCAACCCGGGCCTGTTGCCGCTGGAATCCAACAACCTGGACCTTTCCCTTGAGTGGTACTACGGCGATTCCAGCTATGTTTCCCTGGGATTCTTCGAGAAGCGTGTGGATAACTTTATCGGCACCGGTCAGGAAGACGAGACCCACTTCGGCATCCTCGACCAGACTTCCGGTCCCCGTGCCCAGGCTGCCGCGGAAGAACTCGACGCACTGGGATTGGCAACGGACGATACCAACCTCTACGCCATGGTGGTGTTGATGGAGCACCCGGAAGCCATCACCGACAACCCGGATATTTTCCCCAACGGGGTGTTCGAAGGCACCAACGAGCAGCTGCTGTTGCTGGGTGAAACCGATGGTTGGGATGTCATCCCGGAAAGCGGCGATCCGGAAATGGTGTTCCGCACCAGTAAGCCGATCAACAACCGCGAAGCGAAAATCCACGGTGCCGAACTGGCCGCGCAGCACTTCTTCGGTGAAACCGGCTTCGGTGTGCAGGCCAACTACACCATCGTGCGCGGTGACGTAGGCTTCGATAACCTGGGACTGCCCACGGAAAACCAGTTTGCCCTGACCGGCCTCAGCGATACCGCCAACGTGGTACTGGTATACGAGAACTTCGGCCTGCAGGCGCGACTGGCCTACAACTGGCGCGACAAGTTCCTCACCGCCACCAACCAGGGTTCCTCACGTAACCCGCGTTATGTGGATACCTTCTCACAGATCGACCTGAGCATCGGTTACGAGCTGACAGATCAGATCTCCCTGGCCTTTGAAGGCATCAACATCACCGGCGAAGATATTACCGAGTACAACCGCAATGAGCGTATGGTGCGCTATATGGATGACCTCGGTGCGCGCTACCAGCTGGGTGCTTCCTACAAATTCTGATGAAACGTTTTGTAGAGAAAAATTGGTAACGTGAAGTGCAAAAAGCCGCTGGAAACAGCGGCTTTTTGTTTTCAGAAAATGCCGGTAGTATGAAGTTCAGGTGCACACCATATAAAAACTGATCCAGGTATCAGTCCCTGAACGAAGCGCAGCTTCAAAGATAATAATAACGGGGTAACCATGAAGAATAATTACGTTCTGCTCAATAACGTCGAGCATGCAGATCTCAAGGTTGTGGAACAGTATTCCAGTGACGCGGGTGACGGTGCCGCCGCAGTCATGACATTTCCTACCGAATTTGAAAATATCCAGCGGGAATACCCGATCCTGTTGCGAAAAAATTCCGAAGACGACACATTCCAGGCGGTTGCCATTCTCGGCCTGCAGAAGGGGGAGAACCTGTTTCTGGAGGGCGGCAAGCATTCCACCAACAATGGCTGGGCGGGAAATTACGTGCCCGCCATGGTGGCCCGCGGTCCATTTATCATTGGTTTTCAGGAAGCTGGCGCAGACGGTGATGACGCGCAGCCGATGGTGTTTGTCGATCTGGAACACCCCAGGGTGAGCCGTTCCCGGGGGACACCGCTATTCAAAGAGTTTGGTGGCAACAGCGCTTACCTAGAGCAGGTTTCCGGTGTACTGCGCACCATTCATCAGGGCGCGGAAGTGGGGCGTGCAATGTTTGCCGCGCTCGACGAAGTGGGTCTGATCGAACCTGTGTCCATCAATATCGACCTGAAAAATGGCGACAAGCACCAGCTGTCTGGCTACTACACCGTCAGCGAAGAGCGCCTGAACGCGCTGGACGGTGACACCCTGCATGGACTGAATGCCGCCGGCTATCTGCGCGGGATATTCCTGATGCTCTCCTCGCTCGGCAATATCGAACATCTTGTCGCGCGTAAGAACCTGCGCATTTAACCGGGCGAAAGTTGAGCTGATCGGGAGGCGCAGGCAATGGCAGATGAAACAGCAAAAGAATTATTGAACGTCGAAAACCCGGTGCAGGTCATCGACGGACTGGAACCGGGAAAAATTCCTCAGGAAATCCTCTCCACCTGCAAGCCGGTAGTGCTGAAAGGGTTGGTGAGTCACTGGCAGCTGGTCAATGAGGGCAAGCGCTCACCTGGAGCGGCGGTGGACTATCTCACCAGCTATTACAATGGCAAGCCCTGCCTGGTGAATTTCGGGCGCGGCACGGTGGACGGCCGGTACTTTTATGACGAAGACCTGCGTTCGCTGAATTACGATACCCTGCGCTCACCCATCGACGAAGTGCTGCAGTGTATTCTGGATACGCTGGATGGCCCTGCTGCAGGAAAAAATACGGAAGGCGAGGCCTATACCTCTTTCTATATCTCCTCTACCTCGGTGGACGGCCACTTTCCCGGACTGCGCGCGGAAAACGACCTGGCAATCCCCCGCATTGATCGCGGCTATCCGGTTTCCCCCGCACAAATGAAAATCTGGATTGGCAACCCCTCGGTGGCGAGCTGTCATTACGACGCGCTGGACAATATCGCCTGCTGCGTTGCCGGTCGTCGTCGCTTTACCATTTTCCCGCCGGATCAGTTCGAGAATCTGTATTTTGGCCCGCTGGATCTCACCCCCGGTGGTCAGGCGATTAGTATGGTGGATTTCGCCAACCCGGATTTTGAGCGCTTCCCGGGGTTTCGCGATGCGCTCGCTGCCGGTCAGGTTGTCGAGCTGGAGCCCGGGGATGCGATTTATATTCCCAGTATGTGGATGCACCATGTAGAGGGATTGAGCCCGTTCAATATCCTGGTGAATTACTGGTGGGACGATGCGCCCCTGCACACCGGCTCCGGCATGAACGCGCTTTATCACGGCATCCTGTCCCTGCGCGACAAGCCCGAGCATGAAAAAGAAGGCTGGCGACAGCTGTTTGAATACTACGTGTTCGGCCCCGGGGATCGGGCCGGCAAACATCTTCCGGAGCACGCCCGCGGTGTGTTGGGAGAACTGGATAATATCGGCGCACGCCAGCTGCGCGCCATGCTGATCAACAAGCTGAACCGCTAGGGGAGCCGGGATGGATAATTCTGTCGCGAACGAAAAAGGCCGCATTAAACGCGTTGTCATCGCCGGTGGGGGAACCGCGGGCTGGATCGCCGCTGCCGCTCTGTCAAAAAAACTCGGTGAATTACTGGATATCACACTGGTGGAGTCGGATTCCATTGGCACCGTTGGTGTCGGCGAAGCGACTATTCCGCCGCTGCGCACTTTTCACCGGTTGCTGGGGATCGATGAGCAGTCCTTTATGCGCGCCACCCAGGCCACGGCGAAGCTCGGCATCGCATTTGAAAACTGGGGCCGGGAAGGGGAGCGCTATATCCACTCCTTTGGAAAAACGGGTACCAGTGCGTGGATGTGTGACTTTCACCACTTCTGGCTGCGCGGCAAAGAGATGGGGTTTGATACCGGGATTGGTGACTTCTGTCTGGAGCACCAGGCCGCCGAGGCCGGTCGATTTGCTGCGGGGCCCAAGTCGCCACTCAATTTTGCCTATCACCTGAATGCCACGCAGTACGCTGCATTTTTGCGTGAATTCAGCGAGAAGCATGGGGTAACCCGGGTGGAGGGCACGATCCATGATGTGCGCCAGAATTCCAAAACCGGTGATATCGAATCGCTGCTGCTGGAGGGCGGCCGCGAGATCGCCGGCGACCTGTTTATCGACTGCAGTGGCTTCCGCGGCCTGTTGATTGATAAAACCCTGCACAGTGAATTTGAGGACTGGTCCCACTGGTTGCCCTGCGACAGCGCCGTGCCCCTGCAGACCCGCGCTACTGGCCCGGCCATGCCTTACACCCGTTCCATCGCCGAGACCTCCGGCTGGCGCTGGCGAATCCCGCTACAGGAACGTGTCGGCAACGGCCTGGTGTATTGCAGTCGCTACCTTTCGGACGATGCGGCAACGACGCTGTTGCTCGAGAGAGTGGACGGCGAGCCGCTGACGGATCCGCGTGTGATCCGATTTACTACCGGCCGGAAAAAGCAGACCTGGAAAAACAACTGTATTGCCCTCGGTCTTTCCAGTGGGTTTATCGAGCCGCTGGAGAGCACCAGTATCCATCTGATCGTTACGGGCATTGTGCGCCTGTTGCAGCTGTTCCCGTTCACTGGTGTGGAACCGTCACTGCAACAGGAGTACAACCGCCAGACCCAGCGGGAACTGGAAGACATCCGCGATTTCATCGTGTTGCACTATCACGTCAACCAGCGCGAGGGCGATGTGTTCTGGGATCACTGCCGACAGATGGATATTCCCGACAGCCTCGCCCAGCGGATCGACCTGTTCCGCGAGCGCGCCCATGCCTACCAGAATAACGACGAACTGTTTCGCGTGGATTCCTGGGTGCAGGTGATGCTGGGGCAGGGCTTGCAGCCGCAATCCTTCCACCCGCTTACGCAGATGATCACCGAGCAGGAAATGCAGCAACTACAATCCGGGCTCCGTGCGCAGGTAGCCCAGGGGGTCAACGCGCTGCCGCCGCACCACGAGTTTATCCGGCAGTATTGCCCGTCTTCTGCACCGGTGCCTGCGTGACCGCTTGCTTCCGGTGACGATTAAAGTGGATCATTGTCCGCCTGTGAAATTGATTGGGCCTGTGACAGCGTGAAACCCAAACAGAGCCGCCGCCAGGGCAGCGGCCCCACTATTGCCGATGTCGCCCGCGAGGCCGGGGTCTCGCCGATGACCGTCTCCCGGGTAATCAATGGCGAAGATAATGTGCGTGCACGCACCCGCGACATCGTTAACGCGGCGATCAAATCCCTCGGCTATACCCCCAACAACGCCGCGCGTAGTCTCGCCGGCGGCGCCCAGATCAAGATTGGCCTGATGCACAGCAATCTCAGTGCTTCCTACCTGAGTGCCTTCCTGATCGGTGCCCTGGAGCAGGCCAGCCGCTACAACATCCAGCTGGTAGTGGAACACTGCGATGTCGAGTTGAACGCGGAAGCGGTGGCTGCGCGGATGTTGAGCGGCGGCGTCGAGGCCATGCTGTTGCCGCCGCCGCTATCTGACCTGCCGGCGGTGCTGGAAGTACTGGAGGGTAGTGATACCCCCGCGGTACTGATCGCCTCGGAGCAGCCGCGCAACAATATCTCGGTGGTCAAGATCGATGACTACCAGGCTGCCTATGAAATGACCCGGCATATCGCCTCCCTCGGCCATCGGCGCATCGGCTTTATCACCGGCGACCGCGGCCAGCAGGTAAGCCAGCGGCGCCTGGAAGGCTATCGCCAGGCCCTCAAGGACTCGGGGCTGGCGCCCTCGGCGGAACTGGAGGTGGAGGGCTTTTTCACCTACCGCTCGGGATTGCTCGGCGCCGAGCAGCTGCTCGACCTGGAACTCCCGCCCACCGCGATTTTTGCGTGTAACGACGAAATGGCTGCGGCGACCATCTCCGTGGCCCAGCGTCGCGGGCTGGATATCCCCAAGGACCTCACCGTGTGCGGCTTCGACGACACAGCCCTTGCCACTACCATCTGGCCGGAACTGACCACCATCCACCAGCCGGTGGTGGATATGTCGCGGGCGGCGGTGGACCTGCTGGTGAAGAAAGTCCGCGCAGTGCGCGCGGGGGAAGCCGAGCAGGGCCAGCAGGTTCAGCTGGACTTCACCCTTATCCGCCGCCGCTCCGACGCCCCGCCCAGAATCTGACCGTTTTCTGCAGGCAGAAAAAAAGCCGGCACAAGGCCGGCTTTAAGCAGAGATACGATGAGAGTTCGATTACCAAGCGTTCACACGATACGATTTGGGGGAACTGTAATGTTTGACGGGCCCATGGCGCTCTAGTTCCCCGCCGGCATGAAAAAATCCCAAATTTTTGCAAAATCCGCCACATAGGGATGATTTTGTCGTCATATTCATCTTTTGTGGCGCCATTCTTCCCATTGCCAACGTGCAGTGGTAGCTTCTAGCGTTTGTGGAGTACTGCTCGTGGTTCGTTGATTGAAGAGCAGCACAAATTCATACATCCAGAGAAAATAACAAGATGCGCGGGAAACCCCCGGCGAGGTAATCGCATCCAATAAAAAAATACTACGGGGAGCGACAATGGCTGATCTGGTCATCCTGGCCGCGCCGGGCATGGGCGCGGTGGACGAAGACTTTGCCGAGCCGCTATTTCAGGCGCTCAAGAGCGGACTGGGGGACGACTGGTCCCGCATTCACACCGACACCATCCTTTGTCAGGGCCACCTGCAGCCCAACCTGGAGCGGGTGTTCGAGGCCATGCAGAAGCGCGACATGGACTACCTGCGCGCGCGCAAATTCATGCTCTACGGGCTCGCCGAAGCCTCCGCGCAACAGGCCGATATCCAACAGCGGGGCGGCAACTACGACAAGACCCAGCAGGCCATCTACCAGACCTTCGAGCGCGCGGCCAAAGCCACCGCCGACACTGCTCCTGTGATATTGCTCAGCCACTCCATCGGCTGCAGCATCCTTTCCAACTACCTGTGGGACGCCCAGCGACCCACCATGAGTCATGGCGTATGGCGCGATGGCGGCCCCAAAGGCGTACACAAAGGTTCCGCCAAGGATCTCTTCCTGCGCGGCAAAACCCTGGCCCACTGGTACACCCTCGGTGCCAGCAACCCCCTGTGGACCGCCGGCATGGCCCGCGACCAGATCCAGGCGGTCACGTCGGATACCCGCGGCTACAACTTCCGCTGGAAAAACTTCTACCACCCGGACGACCTCTTCGGCTGGCCACTCAAGCCCTTGAGTCCCTCCTATAACCAGGCCGTCTACCGGGACTACGAGACCCGCCCGCTGGCGGACTGGAGCGCTGCCAGCTGGGGCCCCCAGCTGGTGGCCCACGACGGTTACTGGCAGAGCGAGATGGTGCAGAAGAGCCTGATCGAGGATGTGCAGGAATTGTTGAAAAAGTCCTCGGCACGCCGCCCCAGCCCCATGCAGCGGGCGACGGCAGCGGCGCTGTAGGACTCTACACCGCCACCAGACTGATAACGAAGCCCAGAGCCACCTTAGCCGGATAAGGCGCCGAGCGTTATACTCGGCACCGAGAACTAAACAGGTATTCCCATGGCTCTACAATTTCACTCGGTTCCCGTCACTCCGTTCCAGCAAAACTGCACCCTGTTGTGGTGCGATGACAGCAAGCGGGCTGCGGTTGTGGATCCCGGTGGGGATGTGGACCGTATCCTCGCTGCGGTCAAAGAGCGCGATCTCAAGCTGGAAAAAATCCTGCTGACCCACGGCCACCTCGATCACGTCGGCGGCACCGCGCCTCTGTCCCGGGACCTCGGATTGCCCGTGGAAGGCCCGCAGAAGGCGGACCAGTTCTGGATCGAGAAAATCGTGGTGCAGGCGCAGATGTACGGATTCCCACCGGTGGAAACCTTTACCCCGGATCGCTGGCTGGAAGACGGTGACACCGTCACCGTCGGCGACGAAGTGCTCGAAGTCGTGCACTGCCCCGGTCATACCCCCGGCCACGTCATCTTTTTCCACCGCCCCAGCAACCTGGCACTGGTGGGAGACGTCCTGTTCGCCGGCTCCATCGGCCGCACCGACTTCCCCATGAGTAACCATCAGGATCTGCTCGACTCCATCACCAAAAAGCTCTGGCCCCTGGGCGACGAAGTCAAATTCATCCCCGGCCACGGCCCCATGTCCACCTTTGGACAGGAGCGGCAAACCAACCCCTTCGTGGCCGACAAACGCTTTGGTTGATTCAGCATCGATTCACGCTGGGGCAGGCTAAATAGTGGCACTGAACACTGACAGTAGCGGCAAATTGCCGGGTACAGGTTTTCAGGACCGCTGTGAACCCATCCCTGGGCGCTGCGGCGCAAACATCCTGTTTGCGACGCTCCTGAAAACCTGTACCCGGCACTTTGCCTTCACGTCTACCTCGTTACTTCGCATCACAGGCCGGATATGAAACTCTGGAAATTACTCACACTACTCGCCCTCCCCACAGCCCTGGCCCTCTCCAGCGGCTGCGCGGTAATTTCCGAAAACGAATGCCAGGCCGGGCTCTGGTACGAGCGCGGTATAGAAGACGGTGCCCGCGGTCGCAGTCAGGCCACCGTGTACAAGATCGCGCAGAAATGTCACGAGTACGGTATCCGTACCGATACCGCAGCCTGGATGCAGGGGCACGAACAGGGCGTTGAGCAGTACTGCACCCCGGAAAATGGCTTTGTGGTTGGCCGTCGCGGTAGCAATTACGAAGGTGTCTGCACCGGCCCCACCGCAGACCTGTTCCTGGCCAACTACGAGCGCGGCCTCGCCGTGTACCAGGCCGAGCAGCAGTACGCGGCACTGGCGAAGCAATACGAGCAGGCGGAGCGCGAGGTGTACCGGATAGAGGACGCGCTGGATGAGGCGGAATCCAAGGAGGAGCGGCGCGCCCTGCGCAGTGAGCGCCGCAGCCTGCTGCGGGAAATGCGTCACCTGGAAGCTGAGATGATGCACTTTGGCGGCTTTGGCACTTTCAATCCGCAGCTGTTCTACTGATATTGTCTGGCCGTTTTTGCTGCGAATAGGTAAAGGTGATTTATGGCTGTCTGGCACACTGCTAACCCGACTCTGGATGAGGTAAATCGGAGCATGGGCGATTGCATGCCCAAATACCTGGGGATGCACATTACCGAAATTGGTGATGACTATCTGGTGGGCACCATGCCGGTAGAGGATCGCACCCGCCAGCCATTTGGTATTCTGCATGGCGGTGCCAGTGTGGCGCTGGCGGAGACGCTGGGCTCCATGGCGGCGAACATGGTGGTGGATAACAGCAAGTTCTATTGCGTGGGGCAGGAGATCAATGCGAATCACCTGCGCCCGGTCCCCGACGGTGCGGTAACCGGCAAAGCGACCGCGGTACATCTCGGCCGCACCAGCCAAGTCTGGGAGATTCGTATTCACGACCAGAACGGCAAACTGAACTGTATTTCCCGGATCACCATGGCGGTGGTGCCGGTGCCCTCCGAGTAATCTCTGTTAATTCCGGTACTGCGTTTGTTGTGAGTGGGGATCTGTTTACCTTCGAGGATGTTGCCTACCGTCTGTCGCGTTCCCCGCGCCGCAAGCGTCTGGGGCTGGTGGTGACGGAGAAGGGCGCGGAGGTGCGGATTCCCCAGCGCTGCGCCGAGCGCCACGGCCATCAGTTCCTGCGCGACAATATCCAGTGGGTGCGCGCGCAGCTGCGCGGGGTGGAGGTGCGTCAGGCCCAGGTGCCGGAGCACCATTTCGCGTTTGGCGCACACTTTCCCTGGCTGGGTAACGCCCTTGAGCTGGATCGCGCGGCCCGCGCTGCGGATGCCGGTATTCGCGATGGCTTTATCCAGCTTTACTGCCGCACGCGGGAGCCGGATGCGACGCAGGTCCAGTCGGCGCTGCAAAAGCTGTATCAGCGGGAAGCCCTGGCATTGCTGACGGAGAAGTCGGCCTATTTTGCCGGGCTGCTGGGTCTTTCATTTTCCTCGGTCAAGGTGCGGCGGACCCGCAGCAAGTGGGGACACTGCACCATTCGCGGGGAGTTGCAGTACAACTGGCTGGTATGCCTGGCTCCCGAGGCCGTGGTGGATTATCTGGTGATCCACGAGGTGTGCCATTTGCAGCACCACAACCACAGTGCGGCGTTCTGGTCCCTGGTGGAGAGCCTGTGTCCGGACTACCGCAGGCTGCGGCGCTGGCTGAAGGACAACGGCCACCGGCTGCAACTGTAAGTGTCTTCTTTCGGCAGATTTCTTTTGTCGGATTTCCTCGTTTATCCCCTCCAATTCTGATTGCCCGAACTATGCTCAGAGGCATAAAGTGCGTGCGTCCGCATCTTTTTTGATTCACTGCGGGCGACTTTTGAGGATCTGCAAAATTGAGTAAATCCCTGATTTCCCGCCGCCCGACTTTCCGGCGCGGTGTGTCTGCGGGCGACCAGAAAACTGCGCCGGCCAACGGCGCTCCTCTGGCCCGCCTGGGGTGGAAGCCGTTTTTCCAGCAGCAACTTTCCCTGGAGGAACTGGAGACGTGTGAACCGGTGCGGGTAATGGCGGTGCACCGCAGCCAGATCGAGGTTTCCGGTGAGCGGGGAGACGAGCCCGTGCTGGTGAGTGGCCCCCTGTTTGACGATGCTGTGGATAAGCCCACGGTGGGCGACTGGCTGCTGCTGGAGCGCGAATCCCGCAAACCGGTGCGACGCCTCGAGCGCAGCAGCCTGTTCCGCCGCATGGCGCCCGGGGCCAAGCAGGTCCAGCTGATCGCGGCGAATATCGATAACGTATTGATCGTCTCCTCGTGTAACCACGACTTCAACCTGTCCCGGGTGGAGCGCTATCTCGCTCTGGTCAAAGAGGCTGGCTGTCGCGCCTGCCTGGTGTTGACCAAGGCCGATCTCAGTGACGACCACGAGCAATATCGCGAGGCGCTGAAGGGCCACCGGGATCTTCCTGTGGTACTGGTCAATGCCCTCGACGGCACCAGTGTGGAATCCCTGCGCGACTACTGCCGCAGTGGAGAAACCCTGGCGTTGCTCGGCTCTTCCGGGGTGGGCAAATCCACGCTGTTGAACAGCCTTGCCGGCAGCGAACTGGCGGCGACTTCCGGCATTCGTGAAGACGACAGCAAGGGGCGTCACACCACCCGACACCGGGCGCTCTACGCAATCCCCGATGGCGGGCTGCTGCTGGACAGCCCGGGTATGCGCGAACTCGGGCTGGCCGATGTCAGCGAAGGTCTCGCGGCCACTTTTTCCGACATCGGTGAACTTGCCGAGCAGTGCCGTTTCGCCGATTGCGCCCATGAATCCGAACCGGGCTGTGCGGTACAGGCGGCGATTGCGTCTGGGGAACTGGACGAACGCCGGTTGCACAACTGGCGCAAACTGGGGCGAGAGATCCAGAGAAATACCCGGACCCTGGCGGAATCCCGGGCGCAGGAGCGCGCATTCAGTCAGTTTGTGCGCACGGTGCAGGGGCACTCCCGCGCGCGCAAGAGTGGAGAGGAGTAGAGAAGGGAAGTAGATAAATGGGAATTAGTTAAAAGGCGTCCCGTGGCTGATTGCCACGGGACCTGTGGCAATTCCTGAAGCCTAGTTCAGGGCCGCCTGGCCGCCGGCGTCACTTACCGGCTGGGCCTTGCTGATCTCTCCGCCCTGGGATTCAATCCAGGTGTTCATACGGCTTTCCAGCACATTCAAAGGCAGTGCACCGGCGCCGAGCAGCGCGTCGTGGAATTCGCGGATATTGAAGTTATCCCCAAGGGCTTCTTCCGCGCGCGCGCGGATTTCCTTGATCTTCAGCTGCCCTACCTTGTAGGCCAGAGCCTGACCCGGCCACACCAGGTAGCGGTCGATCTCCACCACGATATCGTGTTCCGGCTTGGCGCTGTTGTTCTTGAAGTACTCGATCGCTTCGTCCCGGCTCCAGCCAAGCTGGTGCATACCGGTGTCCACCACCAGGCGTACCGCACGCCACATATCGTAAGTCAGCGCACCAAACTCGTTATACGGATCGGTGTACAGCCCCAGGTCGTAACCGAGGCTTTCCGAGTAGAGTCCCCAGCCTTCGACAAAACCGGTGTAGAACTTGTTGCGGCGCAGGGGGTGGATGTCACTCTGCTCCTGGGCCAGGGCAATCTGCAGGTGGTGGCCGGGCATGGCCTCGTGCACCGTTAGCGCTTCCATCTCCCAGGTCGGGCGGCTCTTCAGGTCGTAGGTGTTAGCAAAGAACACCCCCGCACGGCCGGCTTCATTGGAGCCCGGCTGGTAGTAGGCGGTGGTCTGGGATTTTTCCGAGTAACTCGGAATCGGTTTTACTCCGTAGGGCAGTCGCGGCAGGGTGCCGAACAGCGCGGGCAGTTCGCCGTCGATGCGCTTGGCAATATCCCGGTAATTTTTCAGCAGGTCTTCTTTACTGTCGTAGTAGAACTGCGGGTCGTTGCGCAGGAAATCGGTGAATGCCTTGAAGTCACCTTTGAAGCCGGTCTTCTTGATGATCGCGTCCATCTCGCCGCGAATCCGGCGAACTTCCCCGAGACCAATCCGGTGGATTTCCTCGGGGCTCATTTCCGTAGTGGTTTCTTCGCGCACTTTGTAGGCGTACCAGCGGATACCGTCATCGTTTTTGGTAAACGCAGTTTCCGTATTGGCGTTGGGGATGTAATCGCGCTCGACATATTCTGCCAGTTGCTGCCACTCAGGAATCAGGGTTTTCTGGTAGAGGTTCTGGGCGCGGTTGCGCAGTCGCGTCTGCTGGGCGGCGGGGATGCTCGCTGGCATTTCGTAAAATGCCTTGAGCAGCGGGCTCTGCTTGGGATCGGTGGGGATCAGGGCGCGGATCTGTCCCGGTATGTCGCGCAGGGTAATTTGCGGCGGGGTCAGTTTTTGCTTCAGGCCCTTTTCCATGAGGATCTGGGTCTGATCAATCAGCTGGGGCAGTTTCTCCAGGCGCGCGAGAATATCTTCGTAGTCTGCGGCGTTGCGTTTGGGCATGGCACTCAGTACGGCTGGCACATTGCGCTGGATGCCGCTCATGTGATTGACGGGCAGCAGGTGTTCGGGGAACTGGTAGCCTTTTACCTGCAGCAGCAGGTCCTGGTAGAGCAGCTGGTAGTCGAGCTGTTCGTTTTCGGGGAGCTTGTCTTCGTTGATATGACGGCTGGCGGCGAGTAGTTCGCGGGTCTGGCCTTTGCGCCGTTCAATACCTTTGTTGGATTGATCGGTCCAGTCTTTTTCCCCTCCGGGGTAGCCGCGATAGGTGGCGTTTTCCGGGTAGCTTTCCATGATCCAGCGATAGCGGATGTCCTGCAGGGCTTTTAGCTTTTCGCTGGCCCCTTTTTTGGGGATCTCATCCATGGCCTTTTCAAAGGCCTTTTGATCCATCGCCTGCACATTCAGGCTCGCGGCCATAATGGCTGCGGATAAGCTGATCAGCTTCGAGTTCAGGATTTTTCGGAGTGGTGAAAAGGACATAGTACTTCCTGTCTCTGTTTTATATTTAGTGTGTTCGGACTTTTGGCGACAAGGTGAGGATGCCAAAATTTAAGGCGGGACGCAGCGTACATGGACGTATCTACAGCGGTTCCGAAAAGCTTTGCCCAGTGGCCCGGCGCCACGGTAGTTCTCTCGAAGTCCTTCATCCGAGCCCTGTTCGGAGTGCAGTGGCAGCCGGGTCCCGGGTACGGGTTTTCAGGACCGAGCTAGGCGCCCCCCTGTGAACCCATCCCTGGGCGCTGCGGCGGCGACGTCCTGTCGCCGACGCTCCTGAAAACCCGTACCCGGTACCCGGCCTTCGATTTTTAGTTATGTACTTTGTCAGCCCTAGATAGCCGCAGCTTGCCCTTTTGACTGGGCCTGGTGCATTTGCGATTGGCGTTCGCTGATTTGTTCTTCTATGCCTTTGGCATCCAGACCAATCTCTGCCAGTAACTTTGGATGCTTGCCGTGTTCGATAATTTTGTCGGGCAAGCCGAGCTGTAGCAGTGGTACCGGAATCACTCGCTGGTTCAGGTATTCCGAAACCGCACTGCCCGCACCGCCTGCAACCGTGTTTTCTTCCAGGGTCACAAGCAGGTCGTGGCTGTCGGCCATCTGGTCGATCAGGGCCTCGTCCAGGGGTTTCACCCAGCGCATATCCACCAGCGTCGCACCGAGTTTGTCCGCCGCTTCTTTAGCGGATGCAAGCAGGGTGCCGAAGCTCAAAATGGCAATATCCTTACCCGCCTGAACAACCCGGCCCTTGCCAATAGGCAGCGCGTCCAGGGTTTTCTCGATGGTGACACCAGGACCGGTGCCGCGCGGATAGCGCACTGCCGACGGGCCATTGTGTTCGTAGGCCGTGTGCAGCAACTGGCGGCACTCGTTCTCGTCGCTGGGGGCCGCAATGATCAGGTTCGGCAGACAGCGCATAAAGGTCAGGTCGAAGCTGCCCGCGTGGGTAGGGCCGTCTTCGCCCACAAGACCGGCGCGGTCGATGGCGAAGGTGACATCCAGGTCCTGGATCGCCACATCGTGCACCATCTGGTCGTAGCCGCGCTGCAGGAAGGTGGAGTAAATGGCTACCACCGGCTTCTGTCCTTCGCAGGCGAGGCCCGCAGCCAGGGTCACAGCGTGCTGCTCGGCGATGGCCACATCGTGGAAGCGCTCCGGGAAGCGTTCCGCAAACTCCACCATGCCAGAGCCTTCACACATGGCCGGGGTAATGCCGATCAGCTTGTCGTCCTGCTCCGCAGCGTCGCACAGCCACTGGCCGAAAATATCCTGGTATTTCGGGCCTTTTTTCTTGGCTTCGCCATTTTTATCCACAGACGGTGCTACCTGCACCTTGGGCTCTGGCTCCAGCTTGTTCAGCGCGTGGTAGCCCACCGGGTCTTCTTCCGCCGGGCCGAAGCCCTTGCCCTTGGTGGTGACGATATGCAGAAGCTGCGGGCCGCGCTGATTGCGCAGGTTGCGCAGGGTGTGTACCAGGTCCTGCATATTGTGGCCGTCCAGCGGGCCCACGTAGTTGAAGCCGAGTTCCTCGAACAGGGTGCCCGGGGTGATCATGCCTTTGACATGTTCTTCCGCGCGGCGCGCCAGCTGCCACGCCTTGGGAATGACGGACAGTACCTTGCGACTGCCTTCGCGCATGTTCAGGTAGGTCTTGCTGGCGAGGATGCGGGCAAAGTAGGTGGCGAGGCCGCCCACATTCTTGGAGATGGACATGCGGTTGTCGTTCAATACCACCAGCATGTCTTTACCGGTATGCGCGGCGTGGTTCAGGGCCTCGAAGGCCATACCCGCGGTCATGGCGCCATCGCCAATCACTGCCACCACCTTGCGCTCATCCGGCGAACCGAGGGCCATGCCCAGGGCGGCGCTGATGGAGGTGCTTGAATGACCGACGCCGAAGGTGTCGTAAGGGCTCTCGGAGCGCTTGGGGAATCCGGAGAGGCCACCCTGTTGGCGCATGGTGAGCATCTGCTCCCGGCGACCGGTGAGGATCTTGTGGGGGTAGGTCTGGTGGCCCACATCCCAGACCAGACGGTCTTCCGGGGTGTTGTAGATGTAGTGCAGGGCGATGGTGAGGTCGACGACACCGAGGCCGGCACCAAAGTGACCGCCGGTCTGGCCTACGCAGTACAGCAGGTATTCACGCAGTTGGGTTGCCAGCTCGGGCAGTTGTTTTTCCGCCAGCGCGCGCAGCTGGGCCGGTGAGTCGATCTGGTCGAGCAGCGGCGTAGACGGGCGTGTGCGGGGTATCTCGTCGAACATCAAGGGTCCTGATTCGGGCACTAGAGCCGGGCGGCGGCTCACAGTATCAATTGCAACTGATATAAGAAGCGAATTGTATGCCCAAGGAGACGATATTGCATCCTGCTCGCGGCGTCACAGGCTACCGAGGATCAGGTAGATCGCCAGCAGCAATACCACGCCAGCGACCATACTGCCGGTCAGCCAATTGCGCGCCAGGATCCCGTCTGCACGGTGGTGGTCCGCCAGGCCGGTAATGAGGCGCTCGACACCCCGTGTGGCTGCGGCCCGCAGGCGCTTGTCGAGGGCAAACAGGCCGCCAAACAGCCCTCTGGCGGCATCTGGCAACAGGCGCCGGTAAAGCCATTCGGCGTCCAGGTTGACCGAAGGTAGCTCCGGTGGGTAGAGATGGCGCAAATTTAGCCACACAAAGGCCAGAGCGGAGAAGAACAGAAGCTGCAGCTGTGTCAGTACGTGGGTGAGGTCATACGGGGTGTAGGACATCTCGTGGGGCAGCAGGCTGTACAGGGCCTGTGGGTAAATTCCCACGGTGAGACTCAGGGCCGCGGCGATGCTCATCGCTACCAGCATATTTACCGGAGGTTCGCGGGCGGGCAGCTTCGCATCGTGGGCGAAGAACGCAAAGTAAGGGATCTTGATACCGGCGTGGTGGAAGACCCCGGCGGAGGCGAACAGCAAGATCAGCCAGACGCCCTCGTAACCATTCTTGATCGCCGCACTCATCACCATCGATTTGCTGACAAATCCGCTGAACAGGGGGAAGGCGGAAATCGAGGCCGCGCCGATGATGCACAGCACTGTGGTCTTGGGCATTTTTTTGTACAGGCCGCCGAGTTCGGAGCCGTTGATACGGCCGGTCACGTGCAGCACCGCCCCCATGGACATAAACAGCAGCCCCTTGAAGATCACATCATTGAACGCGTGGGCCACGGCGCCGTTGATTGCCAGCGAGGTACCGATGCCGATGCCCACCACCATAAATCCCAGCTGGTTGATGAGGCTGTAGGCCAGTACCCGGCGCAGGTCGTTCTCGATCACCGCATAGAAGATCGGGAAGCAGGCCATGGTCGCGCCGATATACACCAGCAGCTCGGTGCCCGGGTAGGTCCGTGCCAGGCAGTACACCGCCACCTTGGTAGTAAAGGCGCTCAGAAACACGGTACCGGTGGGGGTGGATTCCGGGTAGGCATCGGTTAGCCAGTTGTGGAAGAAAGGGAAGGCGCACTTGATACCGAACGCGAGGAAGATCAACCAGCTGTAGGCGCTGTCACTCAGGCCGATCTGGCCGAAGGACAGGGTTTCGTGGGCCTGACCGTAGAACACGATACCGCCGAGCAGTAACAATCCGGACAGGATATGCAGGGTGAAATAGCGCAGCCCGGATACGTAGGCGCGGCCGGTGCGGCGGGCCCACACCAGAAACACCGAGGTCAGCGCCAGCAGTTCCCAGAAAATGAACAGGGTGAGCAGGTCGCCGGCAAATACCGCGCCCAGCGCACTGCCGGCGTACAGCATACTCGCTACCTGTTGCAGGGTGTCGCGTACGTGCAGGGCATAAATGACCGCAATCAGTGCGGCGATATGGAACAGGTAGCCGAACAGCAGGCTGAGTTTGTCGGCCCTGAATAGCAGCAGGTCAAAATCGAGAATACCGTAGTGGCCAAAGCTGCCGCTGCCGAGCAGCCACAAATTGGCGAGCCCCAGAACCGGTACGGCGAGGGTAATCAGAGCGCGCGCCCGGCCGCGCAATACGCCGGCAAGCAAGGCGGCGACAAAGAACGGAATGAAGGGGGCAACTTCAAACATCGGTGCGTCCTCCTGTTACGGAATCGGCGCTGTCGCTGCCCAGCTCTCGCTTGTCGTAATAGTCTTCAGGGCGCATCAGGAAAGTGCGCATCCATTTTGCGGCAAACACCAGAATCACACAGCCTACAAACCCGTACAGGGGGTAAAACCCGGGCAGGCCTTCCCAGCGGAATTCGATATGGCGGTGTACTACAAAGTCTGCGGCAAACAGCAATGCGCAGATACCGTAGAACACCCGCAGCAGTTTGCGGATATTGTCGGGGTTGTCGAAGAACGCCTGTTTATTACCACGCATATCAGATTCCGGCCTTGATCAGCTGATAGAAAGCATCGGGATAGAGCAGCAAATAAATACAGCCCGTGGCGGTGATGCCGAGGGCAATCAGTGACGGCAGCGGCGCTTCCTGAATCGTGGCAACGCCGTTGTTCACCGCTGCTGTTTCGGAGCCATCGGCCTGTGTGTCCCGGGAAAAAAATGCGCGCAGGGGAATTGGCAGCAGGTAGGCAATGCTCAGCAGTGAGCTGACCATCAACAGCGCCATCAGTATCCACTGCTCGGCTTCAAAGGTGCCCAGCATCAGATACCATTTGCTCCAGGTGCCGCCAGTGGGTGGAATGCCGATAATGCACAGGCTGGCGATCAGGAACGCCGTCATGGTGATTGGCATCTGCCGGCCGAGTCCGCGCATGTCGCCGATCTCTGTCTTGTGCGCGGCTACCAGAATGGCGCCCGCACAGAAGAACAGGGTGATCTTGCCGAACGCGTGCATGACGATATGCAGTGCGCTGCCGGTCATGCCCGCAGAGGTCGCCAGCAGGGCACCCAGACTGATATAGCCAAGCTGGCTCACGGTGGAGTAAGCGAGGCGCTTTTTCAGGTTCTGCTGGCGCAGGGCAACGATAGACGCCAGTAAAATCGAGGCGCCCGCCAGATACAGCAGCCACTTGGTGGCGGGAATGCTCTGCAATGTTTCAAACCCGAAAATCAGCAGGCAGATTTTCAACAGGACAAATACCCCGGCCTTGACCACGGCGACTGCGTGCAGCAGGGCACTCACCGGCGTCGGCGCCACCATGGCCGCAGGCAGCCAGCCGTGAAACGGCATGATTGCCGCCTTGCCGACACCGAATACGAACAGCACCAGCAAAACAGACAGCAGCGCCGCAGAGGTATCCGGGGAGAAAATCCCTCCCGGCTTGAAGGTTAACGTGCCTGCCAGTAGCCAGGTGGCGACGATGGCGAGCAGGAAGAAACCCACCGAGGTACCCAGCAGTATGCTCAGGTAAACGCGGCCACCGTGACGGGCCTTGTCGGTCCCTGCATGGGTCACCAGCGGATAGGTGCACAGGGTAAGGATTTCGTAGAACACGAACAGGGTGAAAAGGTTCTCTGCAAACGCGATCCCCATCACCGCGCCAATGGATACCGCAAACAGGCTGAAAAATCGGGTCTGGTTTTTCTCGCCGTGGCCGCGCATATAGCCGATGGCGTAAAGCGTGGTAACGATCCACAGAAAGCTCGCCACCAGGGCGAACAACAGCCCCAGGGGCTCCACGCGAAAGGCCAGGCTCAACCCGGGCAGTATTTCCAGCCAGTGGGCGCTAATGGCCGTGCCTGCGAGCAGGGGTTGGTAGAGTTCTGTCGTCACTGCGAACAGCGCGCTGGCACTCACCAGGGATACTGCCTCCCGTATATTTTCCCAGCGTGCGGTTAGCTGAATTCCAATTAATGCCAGCAGAGGAATCAACAGGGCCAGCTGCAACAGGTTGGACTCACTCATGGCGCGGCACCTCCAATCAGGAATTGCGCGGCTGCAGCCGTTACCTCAACCGGCAGGCGAGTGTCGATACCGAAATAGATATTCGCGGCGATCAGTAACCAGGTGGGTAACAGTATCCCCAGGGGCGCTTCGGTAACCGCATCCGAATTCGCGGGCTGGAAATAGGCGGCCTCAACCAGGCGCCAGATATAAACCACTGCCAGCAGGGAGCCGAGCACCACCAATACGGCTACCCACCACAGCTGCTGCTCTATGGCCGCGGCAATCAGGTACCACTTGCTGACGAAACCGACGGTGAGCGGCATACCGATCAGGCTGATACCGCCAATGACGATTGCCGCCATGGTCCATGGCATGGTGCGGCCGAGACCGTTGAAATGTTCGATACGACAGCCGCCGAGGCGATAGACCAGACCGGCCAGAGCGAGAAACAGGCCTCCCTTCATCAGGGCATGGTTGAACAGGTGCAGCAGGGTTGCCTGCAGTGCGGTGACCGTGCCGATTCCAATACCGACCACCATGTAACCCACCTGGGCCACACTGGAAAAGGCCAGCATGCGTTTGATATTGGCCTGGTAAATGGCGACGCCGGACGCGGCAAAAACACCCACCAGCCCGAGGCCGACGAGCAGTGTATCCATCGGTAGGTGAGACAGTGAGAACTGGATGCCGAAGACGGTAAAAGTGAATCGCAGTAACAGATAGAGCGCCACTTTGGTGGCGGTGGCCGCAAGAAATGCGGTGACGATCGACGGCGCACAGCTGTACGCGTTGGGTAGCCACATATGCAGCGGAAACAGCGCGAGTTTGAGACAGATACCGACGAAGATAAAGGCGAAGGCGGCGAGCACCGTGGTGGATTGATCCATGGCGGGAATCAGCGTTGCCAGGTCCGCCATATTCAGGGTGCCGGTCATCATGTACAGGAAGCCGATCCCGATCAGGAGAAAGGTGGCCCCGATAGTGCCCATGATCAGGTACTGGAACGCAGCCCACAGCGCGCGCCTGTCGCGCCCGAGGGCAATCAATGCGTAGGTCGAAAGGGAGGAGATTTCCAGGAATACAAAAACGTTGAACACATCGCCGGTGGCAACGATACCCAGAAGCCCGGCAAAACACAGCAGGTATAACGCGTAGAAAACCGTCTGACGGCTGGCCTCCAGCTCCTGCGCAACACTGGTCCGCGCCGCGGCAAGCACCACGCTGCTCAGGGCCGAAACAATCAGCAGCACCCACGCATTCAGCAGGTCGATCCGGTACTCGATCCCCCAGGGCGCCTCCCACCCTCCGAGGCGGTAGCTGATGGCACCTTCCGCATATACCTGCTGTAGCAACAACACACTGACGACCAGCGCCGCAAAACTCACCAGCAGGGTAAACAGCCAGACCAGTGTGGACTTGCGGATGATCAGGCAGGATGGAGCTGCTACCAGTGGCAGTATCACCTGCAGTATGGGGAGGTGGGCAAACATAGTTATTCCGCTCCCTCGACCGTTGACTGGCGCAACAGCTGTTCTTGTTTTTCTTCTGCGCTCTGTATATCCCGCTCTTCAATGGAGCCGTAAGCGCGTTTGATGCGAATCACCAGTGCCAGCGCCAGTGCGGTGGTGGCAATGCCCACAACAATTGCCGTGAGAATCAGTACATGCGGTAGCGGATTGGAATAAAGCACTTCTCCCTCACTGAGAATGGGGGCGCTGCCGCCTTCAACTTTTCCCACACTGATATAGAAAATAAACACCGATGTCTGGAAAATATTCAGGCCGATAACTTTTTTCACCAGGTTGCCCTGGGCAATGACCATATACAGCCCGATCATCATCAGCGCGATGACGATCCAGTAGTTGTAGTGCGATGCCAGTAACATTTCAGCTGGCCTCCTGTCCCGGTATTTCCGGCGCAGCGTCGGAGGCGGGGTCTGTCCCGCGCAGGCGCAGTTGCTCCGAAAACAGGTAGAAAATCATGATCATCACCGAGGCCACGGTTATGCCCACGCCGAGCTCGATGGCGATGATGCCGATGTGCTGGCCGATTACCGGATCCCCGGCGAGTGCGCTGTAATCGAGAAAGCTTTTGCCATTGGCCAGGCTGAGTAATCCGACACTGCCATACACCAGTACGCCCATGGCAGAAAGCAGCTGCACCACATCGTGGCTCGCCACGCGGCGTACCGCGTCCAGACCAAACACCAGCCCGTAGAGAATAAAACCCACCGCGAAAATCACGCCCGCCTGAAAGCCGCCGCCGGGCCCGTATTCACCGTGGAACTGCACGTAGAGGGCAAACAGCATGATCGGCGCGATCAAAACCTTGGCCACTACCTTAAGCACGATATCCTGAGAAAGGGGCTGGCTGTTCGTTTGCGGGGGAAGCTGGAGTTCTACGGTTGAGGTAGCCCGCAACAGAGAAAGTACACCGAGGCCCGCGGTAAAAATGACCACGACCTCCCCGAGCGTATCGTAGCCCCGGTAGCTAGCGAGCACCGATGTGACAATATTGGGGATCCCGATCTCGCGCATGGATTCCTGAATATAGTGCGGCGCTACATGTAATTGCGCTGGCGCATCGGCTGCGCCGAATGCCGGCATATCGTGGGTTGCGATGATCAGCAGTGCACCCAGTGGGATAACCAGGGCCAGTGCCAGCCGCGCGCGATTGCGGTCCGCGCGCTGGTGTCTGCCACACAGTGCCAGTGTCAGCAGGATTAGCAGGGGAGAAATTCCGGCGCCCACAGCGGCTTCAGTGAATGCCACATCGACGGCACCCATGGTCATGAAAAAACCGGCGGACAGCAGGCCGTAAATACCCGCCAGCATGGTTGCGGCGAACAGGTCCTTGATCCACGCGATCGATACTGCGGTGACCAGCAGCATTGCCAGCAGGGCGATATCCAGCAATAACTCCATTAATCGCGCTCCAGTATTTTGTATTCCCCTGACATCATGGTTTTACTCCCGTTATTCTCGATGCGCTCCGTCTATTGCTAGCGGGAAACGTCTGCGGCTTCCATGGCGGTATCCGGCTCACTACCTTTGGTAGAAATTTTTTTCTGCGATCGCCCATTACTGGCGGTGCCTTCCCACAGCGATTGCAATTTGAGTTCCGAATGCTGGGCGGATCGGGCCAGCGCGTGGCTGGCGGTAGGGCTGGTAAAAAATATGAATAGCAGGATCAGTCCGAGCTTGAACAGCGCCAGCGACCATCCCGCAATCAGCATAAGGCCGGTGATTACCAGGAAGGTCGCCAGCGTGTCGGTAATCCCCGCGGCGTGCATGCGGGTATAAAAATCGGGAAAGCGTAAAATGCCGATGGCACCGCTCAGCATGAAAAAACAGCCCATTGCCAATAAAAGACCGCTGACTAGCGTTAAAATGGAGTCAATCACCGCGTGTCTCCTCCACAGCGGCAGCGCTTTTAAAAGCGCCGCCCGCACTGCTTCTAAACTCAAAATACCGCAATACCCCAATCACGCTGACAAAGTTGATCAGTGCGTAAACCAGTGCAATATCGAGATATTCCGGCTTTCCCAGGGTGAAACAGATTACCGCGATCAATAAAACAGTTTTGGTGCCGAACAGGTTCACCGCCAGAATGCGATCGTGAATTGTCGGGCCGAGCAGGGCGCGTATCAGTGCCAGTGCCATCACCACCAGCAGTGCGATCAGGGTTGCAGTCAGCATTGGGCCTCCGGCTGTGTAGCAGTGTCGTGATCTGGTGATGCGTCGCCTTCTGCCAGCTTGTGGATGCGTTGTTCCATCTCCCCTCGTTCGAGTTCCTGTAATCCATCCTGGGTCAGCGCGTGTACCAGAATGGAATCTTTTCCGACATCGATGGAGACGGTGCCGGGAGTGAGGGTAATGGAATTGGCGTAGAGCACTTTGCCGAGGTCAGTGCGCAGCACCGTGGGAATATATTTGCTCACCGGTGTGATGGGTTTGCGGCCCGGTAACAGACTTCCCCAGATACAGCCGACCACTTCGAGATTGCTGGTGATGATTTTCCGCAGCAGCCAGAGGTAGTAACCGGGGAGGGATGACCACAGATGCAGAGGCAGGGATTCACCGTCGACTACTTTCATGCGTCGCGCAATCAGGATCACGAACAAGACTGACAACAGCCCGAAAAAGAGTATCAGTGGCGAGTAGAGGCCGGAATTGGCGAGCCAGATAAATGCAAGTACAGCGAAAAGACTAAAGGTGTAACGCATGAATGAATGACTGCTTTATCGTTTTGGTTACCGCGACAACAGAGATCAGGGGATGAGCCCCACACTTATTCCCCGGCCGCGTCGTCACAGCGGAAGTGGGCATTCAGTACCCCGATCAGTAGGGATTCCGCCGTCGCTTCTTCTGCAACAGGTTGCGAAATCCCTGCCACCTTGGCAGCCAGGGTGTCGATAGCGGTAGATCCGGGGAGGCAGTAACGGCTATTCAGGCGCTGTTCCGCGTCTTCCGACAGGCGGCTGGCGCGAGTGCGGATAGCGCGGGCTACGAATGGGGAGGGCTGGTCTTCGCTTGCAACAACGTCAGTGCTGGCAGACAGATACCCCTGGATAAAGGCGCGGCAGCTAGTGGCTTCGGGACTCTGCCGGTTCTCCTCGTGGGCTTTGCAGGCAGTGATCAGGCCTGGCGCGGTGAGGCCTTCAAGCGCGGATACCGACTGGCTGAGCGCGAGCGCCGCCGCGGTTGCCGCTGCGAATCCAGAACATGTAAATCCTTTCATACTCGCCACCTCTCTGTCTTTTTTATTGTTGGTTTTTTTGTTCGTAATTACTTTGGCACTTAAGGTGTGCGGAAGATTGCTAAATTTGTTAAAAAGTGTGCGGGCCTGTGTGAAATTTCTTTTTGGCGCGCTGTTTGGTTATTTGCGTTGAAACTGGCGCTAATTGGGCGTTTTTTAAATCTTTGTTACCGTGTGTGCAGAGGGAGAGCTTTATCGACGGGGGCTATTCAGAGTCCCACACGAATTTGTACATTTGGTCATAAATAACGATAAAGGTGCCAGATGGATGCTACCGGTGCGCCGAAAGCCCGACTTGTGGTGGTCGATGGTGACGAAGAGGCCTGCGGGCTATTGAGCTCCCTGCTCGAAGCGGAGGGGTACAGTGTGGAAATCCTGGGGAGCGGCGAGTTGCTGCTTGCCCACCTGGCCTCCCACACTGCAGATCTGATCCTGCTGGAAACCGTGCTTCCCGGTACCGATGGATTTGAGTTGTGTCGCCTGCTGTGTGGTGACGAGGCGATGCCGCCGGTGATGTTCGTTTCCAGTAAAAACAGTGAAGTGGACCGAGTGGTGGGGCTGGAGATGGGGGCCGACGATTACATTGTCAAACCCTTCAGTGACCGCGAGCTGGTGGCGCGGGTGAAAGCGATTTTACGTCGCGCCAACCGTCGCGCGCCCGGTGGCAAGCTCGGCCTCTACCGTTTTTGTAACTGGACCTTTTTCCCCGCGCAGATGGAACTCAAGGATGGAGACGGCAACACCATCGCCCTCTCCTCCAGTGAGACAGAGCTGCTGCTGGCTTTTGTACAGCATCCCCAGGAACCCCTCTCCAGAGACCGGTTGCTCGACCTCACCAAAGGCCGTGAGAGCTTTCCGTTTGATCGCAGTATCGATTCCCATGTCAGCCGCCTGCGGCGCAAGCTGGGGGATGATGCCAAGCATCCGGATATCATCAAGACCGCCTGGGGCACTGGCTACATATTTACCTACTCGGTAGAGCCAGGTTAAGCCGGGTTGGCCGAGAGACTGGGTGAGGGGGATAGAGAATAAAGTGGGGCGCAGGAACAGGGCAGCCAGGGGCCGCCCGTTCAGTGGGTTCGCTCGACGATATAGTCTGCGAGCAACTGTAGAATCTGGATGCCTGATGCACTGGTCGCATCTGGGCTGGCGGAAAGCGTCGTCAGAGCGCGGCTCGCTTCGCCGTGTAGTTCCGCCGCCTTGCTGCGGGCACCGTCAAGACCCAGCAGGGATACATAGGTGGGCTTGTTGCGCGCGGCATCGGCGCCCTGGGTTTTGCCCAGGGTCTCGGTATCCGCGGTTACGTCCAGGATATCGTCCTGCACCTGGAAGGCCAGGCCGATGGCCTCGGCATAGCGGGTGATGGCAGCCAGCTGATCGTCGCTGGCGCCGCCGATCATCGCCCCCATACGGGCACTCGCGGAGATCAGGGCGCCGGTTTTCAGGCGGTGCATCTCTTCCAGTTGCTCGAGGGCAAGGGCGTGATCCACCGCCGCCAGGTCGATGGCCTGGCCGGCAACCATACCGCGGGCGCCCGAAGCGTGGGCCAGTTCTGCGATCAGGCGGATCTTGAGCTCGGCGGGCAGGGCCGCGGCGGCGAGGAGCTCGAAGGCCTGGGTCTGCAGGGCATCGCCGGCGAGAATCGCGGTGGCTTCGTCGAACTGGATATGACAGGTGGCGCGGCCGCGGCGCAGGGCGTCGTCGTCCATGGCCGGGAGGTCATCGTGCACCAGGGAGTAGGCGTGTACACACTCCAGGGCGGCCGCCGCCTCGTGGCTCTGGCCGGCTGCGCTGTTGCCCGCTAGAGCCTGGGCAGCGGCGTACACCAGTGCCGGGCGCAGGCGTTTGCCGGGGCCCAGGGCCGCGTAGTTCATGGCGGCGAACAGGGCTTCAGCGGAAGAGTGGTCTGCGAGTGCAGTGGTGAGGGTCTGTTCGACCTGCTGGCCGGCGGTCTGCAGGAACATCTTCAGTTTGGCAGGCATGGCTGCCGCGGTGCTACTGCTCACTTACTCCGCAGCTCCGGGGCCATTGTCTCCTGCAAAGTCGTCCTCGGTGTCGAAGGGCAGTTCCTGTACCTTGCCGTTCTCCTCCATCAGTACCTTTACCTTCTGCTCGGCGCTGGCCAGCTTCTGCTGGCACTCGCGGGTGAGCTTTACCCCGCGCTCGAAGTCGGTCAGCGCTTCGTCCAGGGGCAGGTCGCCGCTTTCCAGGCGTTCCACCAGCTGTTCCAGTTCTTCCAGTGCGCTCTCGAAGGTTGCGGCTTTCTTTTTGGCTGCCATGAAGGGTATCTCTGATAGGGCTGCAGTTGCGGGCAACCTTAGCGGCTCGCAATAGGACGGTCAATTGGCGTGCGCGACTTCCCTCAGGGCAGGAAGTGCTCCAGCTGTGGCCCGCTTCCCTCCGACTGCACCTCCCGCTCCATCAGGAAATGCGCCAGCGCCCGTTTCTGGCTGTTGCTGAAGCCGTAATTGGGCATTGGCGGCGTGGGTGTGTCGAAATAGTCCGCCAGCTGTTTGAGCGAGTATTTGCGGCTCAGGTCCCGCAGTGGCGCCTGCTGGTGGCAGCGCACACAATTGCGCCGTTCATAGATCTGGGCCCCCTGGCGGGCGGCGCTGCTGTCGATGGCGAGAGGCTTTTTCGGCGCGCTGATGGGCGGGCGATTATCGGCGGGAATGGCGCTGCTGGCGGAATCGGCATCTCCGGGCTGTGCCCGGTAAACCGCACCGGCGTAGTCATCGGAGATATAAATGTTGCCGCGGGCATCCTCTGCGATATCCACCGGGCGACCGTACACCGTGGTTTTGTCCTCACCCAGGAAGCCCCACATAAAGTCCTGCGCGCGGATGCTGCCGTCTTCCTGCCAGTGCAGCGCTACCACCTTGTAGCCATCCTTTACGTCCCGGTTCCAGGAACCGTGCAGTGCCACCAGTGCCGAGTCGCGGAATGTATCCGGCTGTTCCGGGCTGCGCAGGAAATGGATGCCCAGCGGCGCATTGTGCGCGCGGAACTCGAACACCGGGGGAATCGAGGTGCGGATAAGTTGCTGTATTTCACCCGCATTTTCCCCAGCGCCCTCGCCGAAATCCGGGTCCGGTACGCGGTTGCCATTGGCGTAGGGCCAGCCGTAGAAGCCCCCCTGCTGCACGCGGTTCAGCTCGCACGGGGGGAAGTCGTTCCCCAGCCAGTCGCGGCCATTATCTGTGGCGTAGAGCGCGGCGTCTTTCGGCGACCAGTCAAACCCCACACTGTTGCGCAGTCCGGTGGCGTAAATCTGGAAATCGCTGCCATCCGGACGAAAACGCATAATGGTTGCCCGGTGCGGGTCTTCCTCTATACATACATTGCAGGTGGAGCCGCTGGAAAGGTACAACCAGCCATCCGGCCCCATGCCGATGGTCTTCGTCCAGTGGTTGCCGGTATCGGCAAGGCCGCTGACAATTTTCTGGTAACGGCCGGCGATGCGACCATCGGAGTGATCGAAGGGCACCCGGCCCACGCCGTTGCTTTCCGCGATATACAGCCAGTCCTCGAACAGCGCCAGCCCGTGCGGCCGCTGCAGGCCGTCGATCAGTACCCGCTGCCCATCGGTCTTGCCGTCTTCGTTGCGGTCACTGAGCAGCAGGCTCACCTGGCCCAGCTTGGGTTGCGAGACAAGCAGATCGCCACTGCGGGTGACTGCCATAAAACGCGCGTTGGGCACCTGTTCACTGAACAGTTGCAGTCGATAACCCGGCGCCAGCATTAATTGACGCTCAACGGTTTTTTCATCGGTACTGGCGCCAATCAGTTGTCCCCAGGGGACATTGATACCAGGCACCCAACCGGCGACGATTGCCGCCACCAGCAGCAAAAAAAGAACAATGGCGCCGAATATTACCCGGCGGGTAAAAGTTAGCGCGTTTTTCGACGGAGCTTTCACGATCGTCTTGATCTCGTAACAAAAGTAACTATAGTAAGCCGCTAAATGTCGCACAGCCGTACCAGTTGCGATACGCGCCAAATCATTCCCCTCCGCTCTCCCCGAGTGAAATGTGACGACGGTCACGTGCTTGTAAGACATCTCTTACAACAAGTTCAGCACTTTCCCACTACCTTATTTTTCCCCAGCGACCATAATGTATTTGCAAGGACGGAGAACGGATTGCAACGGCGGCAAGGATAGGTCCCCAAGGAATGGAGACCGCGCTGCCAGCCCGAAAGGATTTGGGCACCATCCTGTGAGACGCACCGCTTGGGCCGGATTGCCCAGGCGGTGTTTTACGTTTGGGGCTGTGAAAAACCTGTCCTGATCTTTTGCCGACATTGTCACGGCTTCCCTTTCCCAATTCAAATCATCCTGTCTATACAAGTCCCGGTGGTTTTCGTTGCCGCGCAACAGGCTTCTGCAAAAAAGTTTTTCTGCGTTTGCCCGGGCTAGATCGTTACGGACATCTCACAAAAGTAAAAAAACAGCAGCAGTTTTGTCCGCCAGTCTGGAAATCGTAACAAACCTCCGCTTTAATCAGGTAAAGCCGGTCCAAATAAAGTGACCGCGGAGGATGACGCATTCAGTAATGTATTGCCGTACCCGTTCGTAACGCAACCACCTTTCCATCATTGGTGGTCAAGCCTTCATCGCCCCCAAATTTCGCGCCATTCCTCCAGCGCCTCCAGATTCCCCAGTTTTCACAACCAATTTCCAGACTTCCAGAGCCCTGCCGGCCATCCCGCGGGGCTCTGCTGTTTTCGTGGCTCGCAAAAACGGGAGGTGAACTCGTGCAAGCGCAAATCCTGAGGTTGAATCTCGCGGGGCAACCCCTCGAATGGCTGAGTTGGGAAGAGGCGGCCTGTCTGTACGTGCGGGAGCTGGTGACCTGGACCATGGGCGGGGTGGTGCAGACGGTACACGGCGGTATCAACCGCCTGGGCGAACGCTCCACCCTCGATCTCGCCGCGATCATTGCCTGTGGCGGCGATCGCATGGCGCGTCCGCGCAAACGCCCGCCGCTAAACAACCGCGCACTGTTTGCCCGGGACCAGCACACCTGTCTTTACTGCGGTAGCTGGTTTCCGATCCGCGAGTTAACCCGCGACCATGTGCACCCGGTTTCCAAGGGCGGCCGGGATATCTGGGAAAACGTGGTCACCGCTTGCCGTCGCTGCAACCAGCACAAGGGCAACCGCTTGCTGCAGGATCTTGAAATCGACTTGCTGGCGCTGCCGTTTGTGCCCAATGCGGCGGAATATCTGGCGCTTACCAACAGCGCGCGGATTCGCGGGGATCAGATGGAATTTCTGCGCGGGCAGTTTTCCCGCAAGCGGCAGGAAAGCTGGCTGTCAGAAGTGGTTCAGCAGGCGGGTTGATCTGAAATATGTGGTGCGGAAGCGCTTGCGGTGAAGGCGGCAATATCGGTTGCGCCACCTCCACCAAAGCCGGCTAAACGGCGTCGCGAATCAGCGCACCCAGGTAAGTGCTGAAATCGTGTCCCTGATTCTGCAGCATTTTCGGGAACATGGAGATCGGGGTCATGCCCGGGAAGGTGTTCACCTCATTGAGATAAATTTCCCCGTCGTCGGTGAGGAAGAAATCAATCCGCGACAGGTCCTTCAATTGCAGACCGATAAACGCCCGTTTTGACGCTTCGTGAATCCACCCCAGCTGTGCATCGGAAAGCCCCTCTGCTACCACATGGGTCTGCGCGCGGCTCGCCTCCGCGTACTTTTCCTCGTAACTGTAAAAGGTATCTTCCGGCGCACACACTTCCCCGGGCGGGGTAATCACCAGCTCACCCTGGTAGGTGTAAGCGGCCACTTCCAGCTCGCGGACCTTCAGGCACTTTTCCACCAGCACATAGGGCGACAGGCTGAATGCTTCGCGCAGGGCCTTCTCCAGTGCGTCTTCATCGCTCACCTTGTAACAGCCCACCGACGAGCCCTGGTTGGACGCCTTTACGAATACTGAACCCCACAGGGTCAGCGCATCCCGCGCGCGGGCGATCTCTTCCGAAGTATTCGCGCACAGGAATTTGTAAGGGGTATTGTCGATCCCCAGCGCCGTCAGCCACAGTTTGGTGGTGATCTTGTTGAAACAGATCTTGCTCGCCTCCGAGCCGCAGCCGTAATAGGGCAGGCCGAGGATTTCCAGCTGGGATTGCAGGTCGCCGGTCTCACCGGGGTAACCGTGAATCGCGGGAATCACGTAATCCACCAGTTGGGCGCTGCCGGTAGCGCTGTACAGCAGTTTGTCCGAGCGCAGCTCCTGCACCTGGCCGTTGGCATCCACAAAGCGACCGTCCGCTTCCATGGTGACGCGGGAGAGCTGGATATCGTTCAGTTTGCCCAGCTCGCGCTGGATGAAGTCCGCGGTGCGCAGGGAGACATCGTGCTCGCTGCTGCCACCGCCGCAGATCAGCAGTACGTGAATGGTCTGTTGGGCCTTGTCGCTCATTGGGCTCTCATCGTTCTTTCTTAATTGGATACCGCTGCGGGGGCGGCAAGCACCTGCGCACACTGCGCGGGCATCTCCGGTCTTTTCGGCGGCTTCTTCGGTACGGGTTTGGTCGGCGCCGGGCGGTTAAGGATGGCGTAAAATTCATCGCTAAACCACCAGTCGAGACCGCCGTTACAGGGTCTGCCGCGCACCTTTTTCTGGGGCTTGCAGTTTTTGTCTCCCGGTGGACAGTTCAGGCGCACGTGAAAATGATAGTTGTGTCCCCACCAGGGGCGCACTTTGCGCAGCCATTCGTTATCTCTCCCTGCAATATCGCACATTTTCCGCTTGATGGTGGGATGCACGAATATCCGTGCGACACGTGGATCTTCCGAGGCGATACGCAGAATCCCGGGAATACGTGTATCCCAGTTTTTTTCCAGCAGGACGTGCTTGCGGGTATCGGCCATGGGGATGGCGGAGATGTTGTCCCGCTCCCAGGCGCTCAGCGGGCGCTCGGCGGCGCGCTTGTCCTGGGAGAACCAGATATCGGCATCCAGCCCCATCTGGTGGCTTCTGTGCCCGCTGCTGAACGGCCCGCCGCGGGCCATGGACATGTCGCCAATCTGCAGCCGGCCGAGGTTGTTTTCTTCGACGGTGTTGGAGAAGTCCTTGAGGAATTCCACCAAGTACGGGTTGCCGTAGTGCCGGTCGCGCCCGGTACGCACCAGCTGGAATCCTTCCCCACGCAGTGGCATCTGTTCGGCACCACTCAGGCAGCCATTGCTGTAGCCGCCGATACTGGCTGGGAGTTGTTTCGAGGGCTTTTTAACGGCTTCCCACGGGTTTTGGGCGTGGGCGGGGAGGGCAATACACAACGTCAGTGTGGTGAGCAGGGCAAACAGGGATACGGGCATGTACGTCGACATAATTTACTGCGGTGGTGTCGGTTTAGGTTTTAGTGCCCGAGGAATTATAGAGGTTCCGCTGTGGACTTCTGTGGAATGGTCCGCTTGGGAGTTGTTGATTGGGATCGTGGCGGTACCTTGTAGATATTGCTGGGGCGGTCCAGGTACCGGTAAACCTTAGCTCGTGTCTCGCAAGAGAGCCCCATTTAGCCGAGCCGCCACAAGACGTTCGGGTAGGGGCCACTGAACTATCCGGTACGCAGCCCTGGCTTACAAAATCTCACGACAGGCCTGAACCAAAGCCTCCATCTCCTCATCAGTACCGATACTAATACGCAAGTACTCACTAATCCGCGGCTTGTTGAAATAGCGGACGATGATGTTGCGTTCACGCAAAGCCACAAATAACGCTTCCGCTGAAATTTTCGGTGGCTTGGCGAAAATGAAATTGGCTTTGGACGGCACGATATCGAAGCCCATCTCGGTCAGTGCCGCACAGGTACGCTCGCGAGTAGCGATGACCTTGGCGCAGTTGTCCGCCAGCCACGCGCGATCCGCGATTGCCGCTGTCGCCACCTTCTGCGCAATCCCATCAATCGGGTAAGAATTGAAGGAATTCTTTGCGCGGTTCAAACCCTCGATCAAATGCGCCTGTCCCATTGCATAGCCCAGGCGCAGGCCCGCCAGCGCGTGGGATTTGGAGAGGGTGTGGATAACCAGCAGGTTCGGGTAGCGATCAATCAGGGTTGCGGCGCTCTCGCCGCCGAAATCGATATACGCCTCGTCGATCACTACCACCCGCTGCGGGTGCAGTTGCAGCAGCTGCTCGATCTCTGCCAGAGGCAGATAGCGGCCGGTGGGCGCGTTCGGGTTGGGCAGGATCACGCCGCCGGCATTTTCCACCGCGTAATCCTCCACCGCGATGGAAAAATCGTCCCTCAGCGGCAGCTTGCGCGCCTCGATCTCGAAGAACTGGCAGTACACCGGGTAGAAGCTGTAAGTGATATCCGGGAACAGCAGGGGTTCGGGGCGTTTGAAGAAACTGTAAAACGCGTGCGCCAGCACCTCGTCGGAACCGTTGCCGACAAATACCTGACCCGGCTGCAGGCCAAATTCCGCGGCAATGGTCGCGCACAGCTCGGTGGATTCCGGGTCCGGGTAAAGGCGCAGATGGGCCGCCAGGCCCTCTTGCGTCAGCACCGCCTGCGCCTTGGGGGAAGGCGGGTAGGGGCTCTCGTTGGTGTTGAGCTTGATCAGGCGAGCGGTGGTCTTGGGTTGCTCGCCGGGCACGTAGGGCTGGAGCTGCGCTACCGCGGGGCTCCAGAACGGGTTGTCTTGGGGCTGATCACTCATTTGATCGCTCATGCTGTCACTCCTTGGCCGGGCAAACAGGCCCAGCGGGCGGAGATTTTACGGGCTCTGCGCGCAGACTTCGACGCCTATTCGCCCTGAATACCCTGATCCTCCCCGGATTTTTTGCGCTTGGACTTGCTGCCGCCTTCGGCCTTGCTCTTTTCGATGGAAATATCAAACAGCGCCGGCGTGCTGGCGAGGAAATCGTCCAGCGGCACCGGATCGCGCCACAGGAAATCCTTCGACTTCAGCTCCTTGGAGACCTCAGGAGAACCGCTGAACTCATCCATTCTGCCGATCTCCACCGCCGCGGCGAATCCCAGGAACGCCCACGGCAGCAGGATAGAGGCGACCAGTCGCCAGTGCGGGGCAACATTCAGGGCCAGGTAGGCCGCGCACCACAGCATCACCGGAATCAGAATCGCCAGTGCCAGAATATTCAGCAGCGGCAAGATCTGGTGCAGGGAGAAATTGAAATTGAGCAGGGTGCCGAACCACTGCCAGGCGGCGTAAACCAGCGCCGCGGTTGCGGCGATGGACAGATGGGCGAGGAAGTGCGCCTCGTGTTTCACCACCTTGCCGATAAAGGACCAGGCCGCGGCATAGATCAACAGGGCGAGGACCGCGTTGGTCAGTACTTCCACCGCGCCAGTCCACTGGAACTCGCCGGTATTACCCAGATAGGCCATCCACAGGCTGAAAGCGCCCACCAGCGCGCACAGGATCACCGCCACCAGTGGCGTTGCCAGGCGGTCGAAGATGGTCTCTGCAGAGTGCAGGGGGATGGCGGGGGGAACGCTGGTCTCGGTATCGATAAAGCGCAGTCGGCTCTTGCCGAGCTGGATCTCGTCGCCGCTCTGGATCAGGTGCTCGCGGATGTTTTTCGGTTTCACCGACTTGTCGAGAAAGTTGCGCATCAGGCGCACGCCGTTGAGGCTGTCCAGATCCCGCAGCACATAACAGCCGTCTTCGTCGCGCACCACTTCCGCGTGCACCGGGTCCACGTGGGGGTCTTCCACCATCACCGGGTTTTCATAACAGCGCCCGAGAGTGGCGCGCTCGCCTTCCATGCGGTAGCGGGTGCCCACCCGGTGGGCACGATTGATTTCCTCGATAATCAGTGCCATTGGATTTCACTCGCAAACTTCTGGGTAAAGGCCGTGGCAGATTCCTGGGTGAAGCCGGACAGGGTGAAATGGCTTACCAGGGCGCGATTGTTCTGGTCCACGGTGAGGCTGACGTAAAACACATCGTACAGATCCGGGAAGTCCTTGTAGCGGCGCACACAGTAGGAGGTGCGCGCGATCACCGGATCGCGCTTGCCGCTGGCTTTGGGCGGGGTGGCTTGCGCGGGCTCGTCTTCTGCCTGGCCCTGCTGTTGGGCTTCTTTATCGTCCCCCGCCGCTGTGTCCGTCTTATCGCTGGTGTTGGCGCCGATCTTATGTCCATTGCGCGGATGGCTGGTGAACTGCTGTTTGCAGTTGAAATCGGTCACATCGTCCTCGCCGGCACTGTTGCCGGGGAAGAAGCCGCTCATGTTCTCTTCATAGGCACTGTAAAAGCGTGAGGAGCGCAGGTCGTCTGCCTCCAGCCAGAAGAACTCGTATTCCACACGGCCGGTATCGAAGTCCTCCGACAGGAACACCACATCCTGCCCGGTACAGCCCTTGGCCACCTGGGTAACGGGCTCGTCCTCATCGTCGGTGGAACTGCCCCAGCACTGGATCGACGGCACGATTTCTCCCACCACCATGGCTTCCCCCAGCGGGCGCAGCTGCCAGTCTGCGGCCAGTACCTGGTCGATAATGCGCTGCTGGTTCTTGTGCAACTGGCGGCTGATCACCGGCTGCAGTTCCAGGGCGCCGTTGCCGGCGGTGGCTTCCTTTTTGTAATCCAGCAGCAGCGCAACCAGTTTATCCACAGGCACCAGGAAGCTGATCTGGTTGCCCGCGGTGGCCACATTGATACCCACCACCTGGCCATTGCGATTGATCACCGGGCCGCCGCTCATACCGGGGTTGATGGAACCGGAAAAATGGATGCGATCGTAAAAGCTGCCGCCGGCAATCCCGTTGTAGGTGCCGGGGACAATGGTCATGCCCAGGTCGAGGGGATTGCCCATGGAGACAATGGTCTCGCCCTTGCTCGGGGACTTGGATGCCAGGCGCAGGAAGTCACTGCCCGGTTCGCCCTTCTGGCGCAGGATGGCCAGGTCGTTGATGACATCCACGTCCAGCAGTTCCAGTTCCCCCTCCTTGCCGTCCACCGAGAGGTACTTGAGCGCGTACTTGTCCGGATCGTGCACCGCCTCGGACACCACATGGTAATTGGTGGCCACCAGGCCATCGGTGGAAATCTGGAACCCGGAGCCCAGCCCGGCTTTGGAATTGGACGACAGCTCGATCAGACGGATCTGGTACAGGCTGCCGCGGTAATCGCTGTACAGCTGCTCGTAACTCTGCGCCAGTACCCCACCGGCGGCGCACAACAGCAGCAGGGCCAGCAGGGGAGAAAACAGACGCTTGTAAAAGTTGGACATATTGTGTGGTGCTTATGGCTAGCAAAAATTCAGGTGTCGCATGCGCGCCGCAAATGTGTACGGGTGCGGGCAAAAATTGCGACACAACAGCCTGGCGAAATTCTGGCCGAAAGGTCGGCCGATATTACGGGATCGGTCACAGCCCAACAAGCGAGCCGGGTAGCCGCCACCCGCGGAGAAATTCCGTCAACGACTGTTGAGTGTAGTGAACGCCGTAGTGATGCGTGTAATTCCGGGCCGGATTAAGTGCAATGTGAGTAATCACTTTGCCTGGCGCCTTTTACTGCCAGTAAATTGCGATTTGTGTAATGGCGTGTAATGGCTTGTGATCGACCTGTAATGGGTCCATCCGTAAAGTGCGTATCAAGGTTGAGGGGCGCGAAGCCCGGTCGTCACAGGAGCCGTGGCGAGGTGGATTGCAGACACCCTGTTAGCAGAGACCGTTACGGAAGACGGACTGTATTACAAGGAGCTGGGGAGAGCGACGGAATTGCTCTCCACTCAGTGAACAGTAACGCGCACTCAGCCATTGCCAAAGGATTGGTAACCGAACGATCCCGCAGGACTCCCAGTAGTTCCTGCAGGAAAGTTTGGTAAGTCAGGAAGAATTCCGGCGCAAGCCGGAAAGTCAGGCCAGCCCGGTAACCACAGAGCCTAGGAAGCCGGGATTCTAGGAAGGGCCTGATAGAGGCACGGATGCCTCATTTTCGCTCTTGATAGTGTTGTTGTAACCGTAGATGGCTGGGACCATCTGATTCATACCGGCAGTAAGCTTGCTTACTGCCGGTTTTTTTTATTTAAAATGTGATGGAGTTCCGGCGTATTTTTCTTTTATGCTATAGCGCGCAGTCGATAGCTCAGGGACATTTTGGGGGTGGCTGCGAGAACCATTAGAGAGCAAACACGCTTTCCAAGCGGTATCCAGGAAAGCATCGAACTTTGGGATACAACTTAGGGGAATAACACCATGGCCAACATCTGTGCCGACAAGCCGACTTTCGTCGCCGACCTGAATGTAAACGATACCTTTGACCTGATTCTGAAGCCGGTAGCACCCATTAACGGGGAAGCCCAGTACTGGCCGCTGTACAATGCCGCCAACCCCGCTGAAGAGTTCGGTAACATCCTGTTCCAGTTTCGCGGACAGAACAAGAAGATCACCCTTAATATCACCCTGGACACTTCAGAAGTAGAAGGTATCCAGTTTACCAAGACCAACCAGGGCAATTTCGATGGGATTGTTGGCCTGAGTACCGATTTCAAACAGGAATTCAGTGCCAAGGCTGGCAAACTTAAAGGTCGTGCGGATTACACCGAGCTGACAGTGAAAGCCAGCATCCAAGCTTCTGAGCTTGCGGATGCTGGGAATAATTTCTCGTTTCTATGGCTGTGCGAAATGATTGATTCCGGGATGAACATTGTTTCCGGTGATCCGACTGCGCAGTACGAGCCGCAATGATCAGTCACAGATAGCGATTTTCACCTGTTCAGAAACTCGTGGTTGGGCGCAGAGCTGCTGGAATGCCGGCAGGCTAAACCACTCTGTGCTCATGCCCTGATCTAATAATTTCTCAATGTAATAGTTGGCCGACCGCCACTCACCTGCAATAGCATAAACCTGTGCAACACTGTAGTGAATGTAGGTGTCTTCTGGAGATTTCTTTAAAATTTCGTGGCTAATATCGATGGCTTCTGAGCTTTGTTGAAGGTTAGCAAGTGCGATCGCTCGAAAACGTAACTCATTTGCAGTGTTCGAATTCTCGGTGAGATCTAGAATTTTTTTGAATTCATTGTTTGCTAAATCTAGTAAGCCAAGCATTAAGTAGGTTGCTGCAATTCCTTCTATGGTTTCTAAATTATCTGGAACGGATACCAATACTTGTTTTTGGGCCTCTAACGCTTCCGGGTATTTCCTTTGGAGAAAGTAGGTTACGCCAAGGTTGGACTTTGTGCGCCAGCCGCGTAAGTCTTGCGGGATTGCTGTTATAGCGATTTCAGCTGCAGATAGGTTCCCGCTCTCCATTTCGATATTTCCAAGTGCAGAATAGGAAGGCCAGTGGTCTGGGAAAGCACTTATAATTTCTTCCAGTACAGCGCGTGCCTCAGGATAGTTTCCAGCTACGGCGTTATTCAGTGCGACCAAATATAGGTTGTCTGCGGATGGATTTAGTGCGGCTGCTTCTTTCGCGTAGCTCAGGCCTGATTCATAATCCCCTTGCATAAAGAAATAACGAGCAAATTTAGCGAGCAGTGTAGCTGACGGCGAGTCCTGCTTATTCAATTGCTTTAGCAGTCTGTCGAATTCTTTTTTGTCACCTATATATGTGCTTAGCCATAGTTCAAGCTCAAGTAATGATGCTGAATCAACATCTCGACCCTTGGCCTTCTCGATGATATCGAACCCTGTCTGCAGATGCTTTTTTTCATTGGTAAGCACAAATAGATTGGTGGCAATCTCAACGATTACCCGGTAAAGGTTAGGGTTTTTCGGGTAGGTGTCACTCAAATTTTCCAGCGTGGTGAGATCTTCAACGGAGTTATCCTTGGTTTCTAGTCGGCTAATAATATTCAGGTAGTCAGAGTAATCTTCATCTGACATTACGACTTTTTCATTTTTCTCATTTGCGTAACTGCTTGGAAACAAAGCCATTGCACTGTTACCAATTCTGTATTCCGCTTCCTGCCGTTTGTCTACCAAAAAAACGAAGTCGGTCTGCTGCTTAATCTGGCCTATGGCCGGCGCTATCCGATGTAGCTCGATTTCGCATCGTATCTGCGCGCACTCTAACTTTGCAAAAAGCGCATCGGTGACCCCCTTGTCTCTCAATTTTTGCAACTGCGCCTCAAAATCCTGCCCCTCCTTCGGGGTAAAGCTCACCAGCGCACTCGCCTTCAACTGCGAAACCGAATTCATCAGGGCCTGCCGCACCATGGTGCGGGTTAGCGCCTTGGCATTCTCCTCGCCACGGATTTCGCCATTAATCTCCACCGGCATCACCGCAATATACTGCGGTTCCAGCCGGGTAAATTCCTTCCAGCCCCAGTAACCTCCAGCACTTAGCACCAGCGCGGCGGTCATGCCGGCCACAACCTGTTGCCAGCGGCGGCGGCTTTTTATTTTGTGGTGGGTAAACAGGTCGGTCATGGTAGCGGTGAAATCCTCGCTCTCACTCTCCAACCTTTGTTTGTATAACAGCTCGAAACCCTGGTACACGATCAGTGCATTTTGCGGCCGCTGTGCCGGGTCTTTGGCCAGCAACTTGTCCAGCAGTATCGCCAGTGGCTCCGGGATATCCGGCCACGCTTCCTGCGGCGGGGTGTGGGCTTCGTTGGTAATGCGGTTGGCCATGGCCAGGGCGCCCGCTTCGTGTTTTTCAAACGGGCGGCTGCCGCACAGCAGTTCAAACGCGATGGTACCGAGGCTGAACAGGTCGCTGCGGGCATCCAGGGGTTTGCCGAGGATCTGCTCCGGCGACATGGCGGTGATGGTGCCGGCGAGCTGGTTTTCTTCCGTGAGGGTTTTCTCATCCAGCTGCTGGGATTTGGCGATGCCGAAGTCGGTGATCTTGGCCACCGGCTCGCCCTTGGCGTTTTCGGCGATGAGGATATTGTCGGATTTCAGGTCGCGGTGAATGATGCCCAGGTTGTGGGCCTCACTCAGGCCCTGGCAGATCTGCATCAGCAGGCTGAGTTTCTGCTGCAGGCTGGGGCTGCGCTCGCGCATCCAGGGGCGCAGGGTGGTGCCCTCGATATATTCCATCACCAGGGCGATATCCCCCTGGTCTTCCAGCACATCGTGCAGGGCGACGATATTGGGGTGGTTAAGCTGGGCTAACAGGCGCGCTTCCTGCTGGATACGGTCGCGGGCGTTCTGGCTGGCGGCGTTGTCTTTGAGTTTTTTGATCGCCACCTGGCGGTGCAGTTTGAGGTCTTCCGCCAGGTACACAATGCCCATGCCGCCGGCACCGAGGGTGCTCTGGATGCGGTAGCGGTCGCTACCCACAAAGACAGGGGAGTCGGTACGCGGCTGTTGTTCAACCTCGGGATCTGCAATATCCATCTGCGTGTGTTCTTTTTGTTAGAGCCTATTGGGTGCCCGTGCCGAAACCCCTGGCGCGGGCCAGTGCGAGCGGTGGGAATCGGTACAGGGTGCTGGCCCGTTACAGATTCACACTGGTCTCGCCGCTGCGGGCAATCTGGGAATTGTCCGCTTGCTGGTGGTGTTCTTTGCCCGCGCAGAGCCCCGGATATTGCTGCCGGAGATCGTCGAACGAGGGCATGTTGCAGATTTTGACAAACCGCGCGGTGCAATACCAGATGGGCGAGATGCCCTGTTCCAGGGTCTTGCGGATATGCGCCTTGGCGGAGAGCAGGTCGCCGGTGCTGATGTACACCTGGGCCCGGGCGTAATTCACGTAGAGGTCGTCCGGGGCAATGCGGCGGATACTGATCAGGTTTTCCACCGCCTTTTCCGCCTCACCCAGCTCGGCGTAGGCGCGGGCCTGCATCAACAGGCCTTCCCAGTCGCGACGCTCGCGGGTGAGCTCAAAGGCCTGCTGTGCAAGTTCCTCGGCTTTTTCCGGCTGTTGCTGCTCACGGGCAATTTCCGCGCGGTACAGCAGCGGGTCGGCATCCTTGGGGGCCAGGCTCGAGACCTTGGTAAAGCACTGCTGGGACTGGTTGTACTCTTTCTGGATGTAGTAGGCCAGGCACAGGTTGTAGGTGTCCATGGGGCCGATGCGGTCGAGCCCGGCCTCGGACAGCAGCCGTATGGTTTCATCGGGCTTGCCGGTGTCGAGCATGTTGGCGGCGAGCATGGAGATGGCGGGGATGGCCTTGCCGTTTACCGCCATGGTCTGCTGCAGCACCTCGTTCGCCGCCGGCATGTCTCCCAGCAGGCTCAGGTTCAGAGCCTTCATCACCAGATAGTTGTAACTGGTGCGCAGCTTGAGGGCACTGTTGATCTCCTGCAGGGAGAGCTCGTAATCGCCGCGGGACTGGTGGTACGCCGCCTTCAGGTGGTGGTAGACGGTCTTGTCCGGGAGGGTCAGCTTGAGCTGCGCCAGCAGGGATTCTGCGGGGCCATCCTGACCGTTGATAATGGCCAGGTACAGCTTGGTAATCAGCACTTCCGGTGTGTCATCGAGCCTGGCGGGCACCTTCTGCAACAGCTTTCTCAGGCGCTCGACGGAGTCCGCTGCGCGGGAGTTGAACTCGTGGTCGATGGTCATTTCCGCGTACAGCTCGTACAGCGGTGGGAAGCCCGGTTCGCGTGCCTGCAGCTCGTCCAAACGATCCAGTAACTCTCCCCGGTGAAGGGCGTCGTGGCGGCGCTCGTAGATCTCCAGATAGGTGAGGTAGTCCTCGGCACTGATCTGGGTGAGCGGGGTTGTGGCGCGCGCGGGATACTCCGGCAGCAGCTCGTCCACCTGGTGCAGGGTGCGGGCCCGGCTTTCCAGGCTCTCATCGATTTCCAGCCGGGTGCTGTTGCTGTGGACCACCGCCAGGGTATCGCTGTCGAGCAACTCCAGCGAGAGTTCGCAGCTGCGCGTTGCGCAATCCAGCGTGGGGATCAGCAGCAGGTCGGCATTGAGCGACTTTGCCTGTACCGCCAGCGGCTGGTCCTGCAGGTCGCGGGTTTCTGTGTGGGGAACCAGGAAGAGCCCTTCGCGGCCGGCCAGTGCCTGCTTGAGCGCGCTGCGCACGTTGCCGGCCAGCAGCTTCCGGTTCTGTTCACTGGGCGTATCGTCTTCGCCGCCCGGCATTTCCGCCTGCAGGATGGCAATGTACTGGCCGGTGGTGGGCGCGACGGAAAAGGTGCTGATACCGAGTGCCGCCATAGCGCCGAGGGCGCACACCGCGAGTGTGGCGACGATACCGCGCACCGGCCAGCGGCGCCGCTGGTCAGCCTGCTGATAGAAGTTTTCCGCAGTGACCGTGGCGGTAATGCTGTGGGTGCGCGTGAAACTGGTGGAGCCGCCCTGGATCTGCTGGATAACGGCCTCCAGCTCTGCGGCCACCTCGGCGGCGTTGAGCGGGCGCTGCTCCGGCTTCTTGGCGAGCAGTTTGTCGAGCAACAGGCACAGGGCTGCGGGCAGTTCCGGGGCCACGCGGGCGGCGGGCGGATGCGGGCTTTTGACGATGCGATCCACGGTCACATAGGGGCTGCTGTTGTCCCCGAACGGGTTCTGTCCGCACAGCAGGCGATAGGCCAGCACACCGAAGGCAAACAGGTCGCTGCGGTTGTCCAGCGGTTGGCCCTGGGCCTGCTCCGGGGACATGGCGCCCCAGCTGCCGGCCACGTGCTGCTCGCGGGTGAGGTCGCTGTCTTCCTGCAGGTCCTTGGCGATACCAAAGTCGGTGATCTTGATGGTGCCTTCACTGTCCACCAGGATGTTTTCCGCCTTCAGGTCCCGGTGGATGATGCCGGCGCTGTGGGCGCGGGACAGGCCAGCGCAGATCTGCTTGAGAATCTGCAGCTTGCGCGGCAGGTCTGGCGAACGCTCGCGTTGCCAGCGGTGCAGGTTGCTGCCGTCTACATACTCCATCACCAGGGCGATGCCGTTCTCGCTCTCGACCACGTCGTAGAGTTGCACGATGTTGCTGTGGTTGAGCTGGGCGAGCAGCAGGGCCTCGCGGCGAATGCGTTCGCCGGCGGTGCCACTGTTGGGATTGCGGAGCAGTTTCTTGATGGCCACACGGCGGTTAAGGCGCTCGTCGGTTGCCAGGTACACCACACCCATACCCCCGGAGCCGAGTCTGGCGGTGGCGCGGTAATGACCGATGTAGAAGGGTAACTGCTCTGTTTGCATGGTGTTGACTGCGGTTGTAACTCTTTGTGTTAGACCGCCGTCCATGGATGGTCAGAGCCCGCCGTGGGCGGGCGTGTTGTTGTTTTGTCGAGTCCCTGCGTTGGGTTGTTTCTTCAGGCCGGTTCCGGGACCACCGGGTGTTCGCCGGTGGAGGCCTCCACTTCTTCTTTCTGCGATCCCTTGAAAATATCCAGCAGGAAGCAGCCGAGGCGCATCTCGTAGGCCCGGCGTTCTACCAGTCGTCCGGTATCGATGGCGTCTGGCAGGCTGTCTGCAATCTGCTTGCGCGCACGGAATATCTGCGTGTTCAGGTGATTGACGGTGATGGCCAGCTCGCGGGTGGCGAGATCGATGGCGACCCAGCCCTGGTCGGGGCCGTCCACGTTGCGCTGGATGTCGCGGATACGGGCGCGCGCCAGGTACAGCAACAGGTAGTTATGGGTGCGCGCAGCCAGGTCAACACGGGTGTCGTCTTTGGACAGCTGCAGCTGGATGTGTTCTTCGTGGTGGCTGACGATGAACTGCAGGCGGAAATCCGATACACACAGGCTTTTGAACGAGAGCTCGGTGGTTGTGCTCTGGCTGTTGGCCAGGAACAGCTCCCAGCTGTTGTGGGCGCAGTCGACGCGGCTGCCGTGATTGACGACCTTGGCGTATTCGCTGTGCTCGGGGCTTTCGAGCAGCTCGTAAATCCACACCCCGTTGATGGGGTTGAAGTGCAGGCTGGCGATGGGATCGTGTTCGTCCGGCAGCAGGTGGTAGGACTCCAGCACCTGCGCTTCCCCGGATTGGATATCGATCAGCAGGTTCTCCGGCGGATCGAGGTTTTCCACTTTCCATACCGGATTGTTGGCGCGGCCGAAGGCGAGCCTGTCGCCGAGCTGTAGCTGGTGATTTTTGGCCGGCACCAGCTGCTGGTCGTTGACCCAGGTGCCGTTGCGGCTGAGATCGCGCACCACCCAGTGGCTACCGGTCCACTGGATAGCGGCGTGGATACCGGAAATCTCTGGCAGCGTGATGCGGGTATCCGCGACTCCCTGGCGGCGGCCAATCGTATGGTGCGCCATCAGGTACACGGGTTGATCCCGATCAGGATGTTGCAAGCAGGCCATGTTCAGTCCCTTCCCCAAAAGACTGCGACGCGCTACCCGAATGGTGTGAAACCGGTGCTCGGCGGCGTGCAGAAGTTATCGAGACAGGGCGGCCGGAATGCTTCTCACCGGGCACCACCGTGTGCCCGACGTCGTGCCGGATGCTACCTGCGGGGCAGGGCATCGCACGGGCCGATTGTTTTTGCCGGGGGCGCAGTCGCGAAGCTTGAGTGGTACACCATTTGCCATGCCTGGCAATGTGATCCACTTCTCGTTTTTGCCTCTGCAACCGCACTTTTCGCCGCTGTCTTGAGTCAGTGGACGCTAACCGACTGGGCGAGTGTCCACTTTAGTGTTGCCGGTCCATTTATACCGGACTGCGGCCCGAATGCAACGGCTGGATGCGAATTGTTTCCAAATCGGCGGCTGGTTAGAACATTGACCTCGATGGCGTCTATTTCTACGTGCAGCTGTTGCGCTGTTCGCCGAGTTGGGGGTGTGGCAATTCCGGTTTTACTTATCTTCCTGATTGGGGAGGCTGCGACTGTCCTTGCGGTCCAGATCGCCCACATCCAGCACCGGCGAAGCGTCGATATGTTCGGCGTCCATCATCAGTGCCACACGTTGCAGTGCGGAGATGATCATCGACTGCTCCCATTCGCGCAGGTCGCGGAACTGTTTGACGAAGTGTTCCTGCAGCGGGGTGGGGGCATCGCGGATGATGTCGGTGCCCTTGTCGGTCAGGTAGGCGTGCACCTTGCGCTTGTCCTCGGAGGAGCGCTCCCGGTAGACCAGGCCGCGCTTTTCCAGGCGGTCGAGAATGGTGGTTACGGTGGCCTGGCTGAGGCTGATTTCCTTAGCCAGGGCGCCGATGGTCACTTGCCCCTGCTCGCGGATCGCCTGCAGCAGCAACAGCTGCGGCGCGGTCAGCCCCGCCGTTTTGACCAGCTGCTTGGAGTGCAGGTCTGTGGCGCGGATCAGACGGCGCAGGGTGATCAAAACTTCTTCAATTTTATCCATCAGCAGCAGGCTCTTGAAATCGGGGTGGCAGGCATGGCGGCTGACATGCCCGCGGCCGATTTTGGATTCTGCACCGTTTTTGTCAATTGCCTCGTTGCGGTAAATGCTTTCCTGGCCACTTTTTGAACCATTAGTCGGTTTCTGGGTGGTCTTTGGCGACACCTTTTCCTGTCCCTGCTTGGGTGGCTTCGCGCGCCCGTCAATGGTGCGCGAGCCCCGTAGTTGCGCGGGCTCCGCGCCATCTTGGGGCTCATCGCTGACGTCGTAATTGGTCGCGTTCTGATCAAATTGCATGAGGCTTGGCCTTGCGCCCTCGATAATGTTTAGAGTACTATGGATTTAAATATTTAGAGCAGTAAATAACTTTTTGCGAAAAAGGTCAAATTTCAAGCGGAATCCGGTTTAAACGACAGGGTTCCGTTTTTATTACAGAAGTTTGATATTGCTCTAACAATTTGATGACTAAAGATCGAAAGAAAGGTATTGGTTTGAGCGCGACAAGCGAATTGAAAGAAGACGACTCGATTGACGACAAGGTCAAGCTGGCGCAACAGAAGGAAGCTCGTGAGGCCACCCAGGGCCCATCCAAGAGTGCCCAGGTTCTGTTGCGCCGCCCGATCAGTGAAGACGGCGCCAATGTGCACCGCCTGATCGGGAATTGCCCGCCCCTGGATACCAATTCCCTCTACTGCAACCTGCTGCAGGCCAGTCACTTCTCTGCCACCAGCGTGGCCGCGGAGCTGAACGGCGAGCTGGTTGGCTTTATCTCCGGCTACATCATCCCCGAACGCGCCGACACCCTGTTCATCTGGCAGGTGGCGGTTGCCGAGCAGGGCCGCGGAATGGGGCTCGCTGGTCGCATGCTGCGGGAAATCCTCGCCCGTCCCGCGTGCGCCGAGGTGCAGTTCCTCGAGACCACCATCACTCCGGACAACGACGCCTCCTGGGCGCTGTTCCGCAGCCTTGCGCGCAAGCTTGAAGCGGAGTGTGCGGACTCGGTGATGTTTGACCGCGACCGCCATTTCGACGGCCAGCACGACAGCGAAATGCTGCTGCGTATCGGCCCGTTTACCGCTGCGGGTGATGCCCGTTGAGCGCATGCGCCGCTCTACGAGATTGTTCCGAATTTCCGTTTTCCATTTATGTATTTAATCAACCACTAGAAAAGGGTTGCCACGATGAAAGTATTTGACGAAATTGAATCAGAAGTAATGAGCTACGCCCGCGCTTTCCCGCGGGTTTTCAACAAGGCCCAGGGCGAGTACCTGTACGACGAGGAAGGCAACCAGTACCTGGACTTCCTGGCCGGCGCGGGCACCCTGAACTACGGCCACAACAACCCGATCTTCAAGGAAGCGCTGCTGGAGTACATCCAGCAGGACGGCATCACCCACGGTCTGGACCTACACACCAAGGCCAAGCGTGAGTTCCTGGAAGCGTTCTACGAGAACATCCTGAAGCCGCGTGACATGTCTTATGTCATGCAGTTCACCGGCCCCACCGGCACCAACGCTGTGGAAGCCGCGCTGAAAATCGCGCGTAAGTACAAAGGCCGCGAGAACATCATCTCCTTCACCAACGGTTTCCACGGTTGCAGCCTGGGTGCCCTGGCCGCTACCGGTAACTCCCACCACCGCGGTGCCTCCGGTGTGAGCATGAGCAGTGTTGCGCGCATGCCGTACGACGGCTACCTGGGTGACGAGTTCGACACCACTGCGTACCTGGACAAGGTACTGAGCGATTCTTCCAGCGGTGTCGATCACCCGGCAGCGGTACTGGTGGAAACCGTGCAGGGCGAGGGCGGTATCAATGCGGCAAGCGTTGAATGGCTGCGCAACCTGCAGGACGTTTGTAAAAAGCACGACGTGCTGCTGATTGTCGATGACATTCAGGCGGGCTGTGGCCGTACCGGTAGCTACTTCAGCTTTGAAGAAGCGGGCATCGTGCCGGACATCGTAACCCTGTCCAAATCCCTGAGTGGCTACGGTCTGCCGTTCGCCGTGGTACTGATGAAGCCGGAGCTGGACCAGTGGAAGCCGGGTGAGCACAACGGCACCTTCCGCGGCAACAACCTGGCCTTCGTTACCGCCACTGCAGCGATCAAACACTTCTGGAGCGACGATAAGTTCGCCAAGGAAGTGCTGCGCAAGGGCGAGTACATCGAGAAGCGTCTGCAGACCATCGTTGACAAATATGGCGACGGCAACATGACCACCCGCGGTCGCGGTATGTTCCGCGGTTTGAACTGCGTAAGCGGTGAGCTGGCCGACAAGATCACCACCGAAGCTTTCCGCAACGGTCTGGTGATCGAGACCAGCGGTGCAGACGACCACGTGGTTAAAACCCTGTGTCCGCTGACTATCAGCGACGAGAACCTGACCAAGGCGCTGGATATTGTTGAAGCGGCAGTAGCCAAGGTACTGAAAGGCGAAGATGTGCCGGTAGAGCACGACTTTTTTGCCGACGACAGCGAGCAGGAAGAGAGCACCCTCGCGGGCGCAGCCTGATCCCCGGCAGCCTGGCGGAAATGCGGCCTGTATCCGGCCGCATTTTTTCGCCCCTGATTTGAAGACCGATTTTTTAAGACCTGATTTTAGAAAGAGCTAGAAATGATCGTAAGAAAACTGCAAGAAGCCGAAAAAACCGACCGTCGTATTGTTTCCGAGGGCTGGGAGAGCACCCGTCTGCTGCTGAAAAACGACAACATGGGCTTCTCTTTTCACATCACCACTATTTATGAAGGTGCTGACCTGCACCTGCACTATCAGAACCACCTGGAGTCTGTGTACTGCATTTCCGGTGAAGGTTCTGTGATGGCTGAAGATGATGGCGTGGTTCACGAAATCACCCCGGGCACCATCTACATCCTGGACAAGAACGACAAACACGTACTGAAAGCCAAGTCCGAAATGAAAATGGCCTGTGTATTCAACCCGCCTCTGCACGGCAAAGAAGTGCACAACGCTGAAGGCGCTTACGAGCTGGATGCCGAAGAGGTAAAGGACGAAAAATAAACCGGTTGTGAACAACATTGCAGCGGAGTTTTGGGGCACCACCCGCAAATACTTTGGTGTCCCCCCGGAAAACCCCGAAATCGGTAAGCGTAAGGATCCCATGAAAACACATACGGTTGAAAAAATTGGCGGTACGTCCATGAGTGACTACTCCGCAGTACGTGACAACATCATTCTGAAGAACGGCAAAGCGAAAACGGAAGGGTTGTACCAGCGTGTTTTCGTGGTTTCTGCTTACGGTGGCATCACCGATATGCTGTTGGAACACAAAAAATCCGGTCGTCCGGGCGTGTTTGCCCTGTTCGCCGGTGCGGACGACGAGCGCGAATGGTCCGATGCGGTCGCTGGACTGCGCACGCGCATGGAAGAAATCAACGCGACCCTGTTCAAAGATGATGTAACCCTGGCCAAGGCCAATGCATTTATTGGTGAACGACTGGACGATGCCGCCAACTGCCTGGCGGACCTGGAACGCGTGTGTCAGCACGGCCACTTTGCCCTGGAAGGACACCTGGACGTAGTCAGCGAAATGCTCGCCAGCCTGGGTGAAGCCCACAGCGCCTGGAATACCGTGCAGCTGCTGAAGCAGGAAGGCATCAATGCCCGTTTCATCGACCTGACCGGTTGGCGCGACGGCGAACACATGACCCTGGACGAGCGCATCGACCGCGCCTTTGCCGATGTCGACTTCGACAAAGAGCTGCCGATTGCCACCGGTTACGCGCATACCGCCGATGGCCTGATGAAGACCTTCGCCCGCGGTTACAGCGAAATGACTTTCAGCCGCATTGCGGTGAAAACCGGTGCCAAGGAAGCGATCATCCACAAGGAATACCACCTGAGTAGTGCCGACCCGCGCCTGGTAGGCGAGGAGCAGGCTGTGCCCATCGGTCGTACCAACTACGACGTGGCAGACCAGCTGGCCAACCTGGGTATGGAAGCCATCCATCCCCGCGCCGCCAAGGGCCTGCGCCAGCAGGAGATTCCGCTGCGTGTGATGAACACCTTTGAGCCCGAGCACCGCGGTACTCTGGTGACAGGTGATTATGTAAGTGACACACCGCGTGTGGAAATCATCGCGGGGCGTAAAAGCATCTATGCTGTTGAATGTTTCGATCAGGACATGATGGGCAGCATGACCAGTTACGACCGGGCGATCAACGAGATCATCGCGCGCTTCAAAGGCAGCGTGGTGACCAAGGATATCAACGCCAATACCATTACCAATTACCTGGGTAACAACCTGAAAACCGTCAAGCGGATCAAGAAAGCCATTGGCGAGTTGTTCCCGGATTGTGATATCCAGGTGCGTAAGGTGGCGGTGGTTTCCGCTATTGGTAGTGACATGAAAACCTCGGGCATGCTGTCCCGCGCGGTCAGTGCACTGGCCAATTCCGCCATCAGCATCCTCGCGGTACACCAGTCCATGCGTCAGGTTGACATGCAGTTTGTGATCGACGAAAGCGATTACGAGAAGTCGGTTAAAAGCCTGCACGCCGCACTGGTCGAAGTTCACGAGCACGGCGACGCGATATGCGCAGCCTGATCGCGGCTTTGACTTCCCGACTGCCGTCAGCTTTGCTGGCGGCAGTGTTCGTTGTGGCCTGTGTATTTTCTACGGTCGTTGCACCGCTGCATGCGCAGGATGCAGAGGCGCCGCCGGTGCCCGAGGTAACCGCTGAAGAAAAGGCGGCCAATCAGAAAAAGCTCGAGGAACTGGACCGCGTTTCCGAAGCCGCGAACGACCTCGACAAGCCCCTCTACACCCCGTTTATCGAGCGCTATGTGCTGGATGAACTGAAGCAGTTGCGGGTGGATATGGCGGCGCAGAAGGTCTCCCTGACCGAGAACATTGTCGATCGCCAGTTGAGTGCTGCCGACAAGGCCATCACCTATGCCACAGATACCATCACCTACTTCTTCTACCTGATTGCCGGATTCAGTTCCCTGTTGGTGATCATGGGCTGGACTTCCATTCGCGATGTGAAGGAAAAGGTCCACACCCTCGCCAATCAGGAAATCTCCAGCCTGGTGGAACAGTACGAGGAGCGCCTGCGCAGTATCGAGGAGCAGCTGTCGGAAAAAACCCAGCATATTGAAAGTAACCGCGATGAGATTGAGCTGACTCAGGAAGTCCACTCCCTGTGGTTGCGCGCCGGCCGCGAACAGACCCCCACCGGTAAGATCGCGGTATACGACCAGATCCTGAATCTGCGCAAGGACGACGGCGAAGCGCTCACCTACAAGGCGGACGCGGTGCTGGAGCTGGATGAGCCGCAGTGGGCCATCAACCTGTGCCTGCAGGCGCTGCAGATCGACGGCGAAAACGGCAATGCCTACTACCAGCTCGCCTGCGCTTATGCGTATCTGGAGCAGTGGGAAGAGTCCATCAGCTACCTGCAGAAAGCGCTGGATATTTCGCCCGCGTATCGCGACGAGGCGATGGAAGACTCGGCATTCAACGGACTTTACGATTCCGAAGAGTTCGCAACACTGATGGGTATCCAGCAGGACCACAGTAGCGGCAGTACAACGAAAGGCTCGGATGGGGCGAACTGACTGCGCCCCTGACGCAACGCCAAAAATAACCGCTGTATAAATTTAATAATTATTGAAAACTGTTTTGGGGGAATGGACGTGCTGATCAGTTTCTTGTTTTTTCTTGCCTTGTTCGCCGCGGTAGGAATCAGTTCCTACCGCAAGAGTCGCGGTACCAAGAAGGACTACTACCTCGCGAGCCAGGATGTCTCGCCGATGCTGGTCGGTCTCTCCGCGGTGGCGACCAATAACAGCGGCTATATGTTTATCGGTGTCATCGGCTACACCTACGCCACCGGTCTCGCTTCAATCTGGTTGATGCTGGGCTGGATTCTCGGCGACTTTCTCGGTTCCCTGTGGATGCACAAAAACCTGCGCGAAGCGGCGAAGCGCAGTGGTGAATCCAGCTACGCCGGTGTGCTGGCCTGCTGGCAGGGCACCCGCTTCGGCGCCTGGCAGAAGCTTGCCGGTATCCTCTCTCTCCTGTTCCTCCTCGCCTACGCTAGTGCACAGCTGGTGGCCGGCAGTAAGGCGCTGTTTGTGGTACTGGATATGCCAATCTGGAGCGGCGCGGTGATCGGCGGTGTGATCGTTGCCGCCTACTGTCTGGCGGGCGGTATCCGCGCTTCCATCTGGACCGATGCGGCGCAGTCGCTGGTGATGGTATTCGCCATGGGTCTGTTGCTGTATGTGGCCACGCAATCCGTTGGCGGTCTCGGTGCAGCCTGGCAGGAAATGGGCAAGGTCGAGGGTTTCCTCAACTGGTATCCGCAAGACCTGCTGCTGCCGGGTGTGGCCGGCGGTGTGCTGTTTGCGCTGAGCTGGCTGTTTGCGGGTATTTCCGTGGTGGGCCAGCCCCATGTGATGGTGCGCTTTATGGCGCTGGACGATGCGGGACGCATGGTGCAGGCGCGCTGCTGGTATTACCTGTGGTTTACGATTTTCTACTTTATGGCCACCGGTGTGGGCATGCTGTCGCGGATTCTGCTGAGCGACCCGGGCACGTTTGATGCGGAACTGGCGCTGCCGATGATGGCGATGGAGTTGCTGTCGCCGGTGTTTGTTGGGCTGATCCTTGCGGGCATCTTCGCCGCGACCATGTCTACTGCGGATTCTCTGGTGCTGAGCTGTTCTGCAGCGCTGACCCACGACATCCTGCCGCAGCGTACAGAAGACACTCGCTTGTTGAAGGTGGCTACCCTGGGGATTACTGCGGCGGCGGTTGCCTGGGCGCTGTTGAATAAACAGAGTGTTTTCAGCCTTGTGGTAATGAGCTGGTCGGCCCTGGCTTCTGCCTTCGCACCGCTGTTGATGGTGCTGGCGGCTGGCGGGCGTCCTTCGCAGAAACTGGCGGTGGTGATGAGTGTACTCGGCCTGGCGACGGCGCTGATCTGGCGCTGGCTGGGTTGGCATGCGCATATTTATGAGGGTATGCCGGGGATTCTGATGGGGCTTATGGTGTTTGTTATCGGACGTTTTTTGGTAAAGGAGCCTGTGGCTAGGCCTGTCAGTGCCTGATCGGGTTGTGGTCCGTTTTATTTGAAGTCTGTGGCGGCGGATCGACAGGGATCTGTTTTTGAAACCGCCATGCATACATCCCTGTAGGCTGCGTCGGAAACGTCCCTGTTTCCGACGCTTCCAAAAACAGATCCCTGCCGCTCCGCCTTCGCCCATAGTTCTTTGCGTCGTTAGCTATTAAGTAGTCCCGATTTCAGTGCTTACGACGTCCGATTGGTTAAATTGAAGGCAAAGTGCCGGGTATTCCTTTTCAGGAGCGTCGGCGACAGGGACGTCGCCGACGCAGCGTACAGGGATGTATTCACAGCGGTCCTGAAAAGGAATACCCGGTGCTTTGCCGCCAGTAAAAGTAAAAACAGAGCTCATGCTCCCACCCCGGTGCCACGCAGCCCAAAAACAAGAAACCCGGCACAAAGGCCGGGCTCTCGCGTTTCCATCCTGTGAGATGAAATCAAACGATGATTACTGGCGGATACCTTCCACGTCCAGAATCATTTCAACGGTCTGGGACGCAGGGCCCAGGTCGTAGTCGATGCCGAAGTCCTTCAGCTTGAACTCAGTAGTGCCGGTGAAGCCCTGACGGTAGCCGCCCCAGGGATCCTTGCCGCCACCGATCTCTTCAACGTCGATGGTGATCGGCTTGGTCACACCGTGCAGGGTCAGGTCGCCTTTCAGCACAGCTTTGCCTTCGCCCTTCGGTTCGAACGCGGTGCTCTTGAAGGTAGCGGTCGGGAATTTAGCCACATTCAGGAAGTCTTCGCCGCGCAGGTGCTTGTCGCGCTCCGCGTGGTTGCTGTTCAGGCTGGTAGTGTCCACGGTGACTTCCACGGAAGACGCTTCAGGCTTGGCTTCATCGTAAACAAAGTTACCGTCGAACTTGTCGAAGCGGCCGTACAGCCAGCTGTAGCCCAGGTGCTTGATACGGAACTGTACAAACGCGTGTGCGCCCTTGGTGTCGAACTTGTAATCGGCCGCCTGGGCAGAGGCGCCGATGAGGGTAGCAAACAGCAGAACTGCAAGTTTCTTCATGGGTCAGTTTCCTGTTGGTTATTAAACAGAGTGTGAAATTCGTGAAACAGATTTGAAGCGATCGTTATCTGCGCGGCGCTACGCCCAGCATTTTCTTCAGGGTGCCATCTTTATTGACGAAGTGATGCTTGAATGCCGCAAGGCCATGTAACAGCACCAGTCCCATCAGACCCCAGGCCAGCCACTCGTGGATAACCCCCGCGATATCCTCCTGGTTCTCCAGTCCCTGCAGGGTCGCCGGTACGCTGAACCAGTTGAATACCTCGATGGCGCGGCCGTCCGCGGTACTGATCAGGTAGCCGGAAACGAAAATGGCTAGCAGCAGAGCATAAATCAACCAGTGCGCGGCACCGGCGGCGCGCTGTTGCCAGCGGGGGGCGGGTTCCGGGCTTGGGGTTTCATTGGCCCAGCGCCACACCAGCCGTGCAACCAGCAGTATCAATAGCAGTATGCCCACCGACTTGTGGATATCCGGCCCCTGGCGGTACCAGGGGTCGTAATAGGACAGGTCCACCATCCACCAGCCGAGGGCGAACATGCCGATGATGGCCGGTGCCATCAGCCAGTGGAATAGTACGGCTACCCAGCCGTAGTGGGTTGTGCTGTTGCGGGTCTGCACAAAGGACTCCGTCAGTGAATTCAGGTTGCGCGCATTATAAAAATTCTGTGGCGCGGGAATAGCGCAAAAAGCCGGAAGTATTTTTCGAAAAAATCGCAAAGGATCAAACGCTGGGCCCGCAGCCTGCGGTCGACGGATGGTTTCGGGCGGCCAGCTGAGGGTGTGAGGCGGGGGATGAAATAACGAGTACGCAGCCGCGCCTTAAATTGGTGCGCGATCCGGGAGAGCCCGGGGGGCAGGTCAGTAGTGGGTGGCGTGCTGGCGCTCGGCAGCGTTCAGGACCTTGCCCAGCAAGTTCGGGTCCAGTTTGGTGCGATCACTGAGCTCATGGGTGAGCCATTCCAGATCGTGTGGTTGCTCGGTTTGGTCCTGGCCGTTTGCCATGGCCAACTGCTCCAGCTGCCAGATCACATCCAGTAACAGGTCGGGCGCCAGTGTCTGGTCCTCGTCTTCGCTGAACAGGTGGCTTTCCAGGCGATCCAGGTCGCGGCGTTTTACCACCAGCTCGCCGTAGTTGGGATACCAGCGGCCGCTGAAGGGTTCCGGGCGGCGGCTGAAGTCGAAGGTGATCTGCAGACGGTTGCCCTTGTCATCCTGCATGGTCGGTGTGTCATTTTCTTCTGCGGGCAGCGCGGGGCGGTGGCGCAGAACACCGACGATGGCGCGCCAATCGCTGCTGTGTTCAGGGCACAGGCGCAGGGGCTCGGTGAGTTCGGTTCTGGGTTTGCCGGGGCGGTCGATATAGCTGAGCTGCTGGCCGGGGCGATACCAGTAGAGGTCGAGGGTGTGGTTTTCCGCCAGGCGCGCGAGGTCATCGCTGGTGAGGGGGTCTTCCGAGAGGGCGCTCAGGTGATCGACGGCCTGCTGAACGCTGAGCCAGCGCCGCATATGGAAAGGTTTGCTGGAGGTGGAACCGTGACTACCCGCCGTCGCCATTATTGCCCTGCTTCCCTGTAGTGCTTTCGAACCATTTAAGGTTAGCAGCTGGCGGAGCAGTTGCTGGGCACACACCGGCGTAAGGTAATTCTGTGGCGGCGTTGCTACCGGGTAGACCCCTGCGAGACACGAGCTGGGCGCCCCCCCGTCAACCCATCCATGGGGGCTCTTCTGCGAGGTCCCTTTCGCAGAAGGTCTCGCAGGGGCCTACCCGGTAGCACCGCCTTCGCCTCTAGGATTGGTGACTACAACCACCCTTTCTTTTTGAAATACAGATAAGGCGCCATACCCGCCAGCAGCATCAACAGCAACGCCCAGGGATACCCCAGCAGCCACTCGAGCTCCGGCATGTGCTCAAAGTTCATGCCGTAGATACTGGCGACCATGGTGGGGGGGAGGAATACCACCGCGGCGATTGAGAAGATCTTGATGATCTTGTTCTGTTCGATACTGATAAACCCCTGGGTGGAATCCATCAGGAAGTTGATCTTTTCGAACAGGAAGGTGGTGTGGGACATCAGGGTATCGATGTCGCGCAGAATCGCCCAGCAGCTCTCGCGCAGTTCCGGATCGTCCTTCAGGTGACGCTGCAGGAAGGCGATGGAGCGCTGGGTATCCATCAGGCACAGACGGATCTTGCCGTTGGAGTCTTCCAGCTTGGCCAGGTGATCGATGGCTTCTTCCAGATCGGCGTCTTCGTCCTCCAGCACCAGATGGCTGACTTCGCCGAGTTTCAGGTAGTTGTCTTCCAGGGCATCGGCGAGGTTTTCCACTTTCTGGTCGAACAGCTGGATCAGCAGCTCCTGGGCATTGTGGGCTTCTACCTGATTGCGGCGCGCGCGCATGCGCAGCAGGCGAAAGTCCGCCAGCTCGGTATCGCGCACGGTAATCAGGCGTTGGGGCTGCAGGATGAAGGCCGCGGTGGCGGTTTCGTGGCGCCCTTCGCTCTGGGTGAGGTACAGGGAGTGGACGTGAATGCCAGCGGAATCGATGAAGTAGCGTGCAGAGGATTCGATCTCCTCTACATCTTCGGACTCGGGAAGCTCAGTGCGCAGCAGCTGCTCGAGCAGGTCCCGCTCGTTTTCCTCCGGGTCCTGCAGATCGATCCAGGCCGCGTCAGACAGGGGCTGACTGTGGTAGTCGCTGCCCGCATAGGTTTCTTTGATCTTGCCGCGCTGGATTTGAAACAGTCTCAGCATTAACGCTTCCTTGGTCGATAGAGGTGCTTGCGGGAATGGTGTCAGGCTGTCGGCAACAAATCAAATGCCGCCACCGGGGGGCGGTGGCGGCGTTGGGTCCTACCCGGACTAGAGCCACATGGGCAGCTGTGCGCGGATTTGATCGCTGTCGCAGGTGGTGAGGTTTTTACGGGATTCGCCGGCGATGGTGGCGAGGCAGGGGGAACTCATCGACATCCGCAGGCTGCCTGCCATGGACGGCTCGGCAACAATATAAAGGCGGTCGAAGCGGCCTTCCTGACGTCCCTTTTCCAGGGTGTGGGCGATATCGCGGGCGAACTTCTGCGCCCCCTGTTTGCGCAGGCTGGTGGGCTCTGCCATGGCGTGACGGCCCTGACCGTAGCTGTCAAACGAGCGCCCGGGGGCATCGGCGAGCAGTTCCTGTCCTTTCATCCGCCCCTCCGGGTAAACCAGAGATTCTATTTCGTTGAGCTTGCCCGCACGTTTTTCCGCCTCAAACACGCGAGCGTGAGTATGGTTGGCTACCAGAACCCAGGCTTTAGACATGACAGTGCACCTCTGTTTTTGCTGTGCTTTGTTACTGAATGGTAGCTCGCGGCCGGTCGGGTTCGTAGTCGTTACTGGCGGCGGGATCGCTATCATTGAGGCAAATGCTGAATCGATGATGATGTGTGGGAGGTATAACGTGAAAGTCGAACAAGCCATGCACCGGGGCGTGACCTGGTGCTCCCCGGACACGCCGCTGACGGAGGTTGCGCAGCTGCTGCGGGACCACGATGTAGGCGCGATCCCGGTGGGAGAAAATGACCGTCTGATCGGTATGGTGACCGATCGCGATATTGTCAGCCGCGGCCTCGCCGAGGGCTGGGACCTGCGCGATCGCTGCGCCCGGGATGTGATGACCGAAAACATCGAGTACTGCTACGCGGATGAAAATATGGAAGAGGCCATCGATCATATGGAGCGTATGCAGATTCGCCGCCTGGCGGTGGTCGATGGTGCGCGGCGTATGGTCGGCATGCTGAGTATGGGCGATATCACCCACGGTATGGATGACCACAGTAGCCACCGCTATACCGCGGCGGTTTCTGCGCACCACTGATCGCAATTGTGGTGCGCAGGGAGTGATCTGAATACCCGCTAGGTAGTATTGCGCGCCTCGATTCATAACACCGGTTAAGGCGATCGCCGGATGCGTCCTATCGTATCGTCCGCGCTGCCGATGTAGGTGCTGACAGGTCATAGGTTTGTCATAAAAAGTACATAGACTGCGGGCTAAATTTACCGAACTGTACTTTCTAAACTTTCCTATGCTTCCGCTGTTTCTGACCAGCCACAAGGCCTACTTCGGCGTGCTGGCGGCATTATTCGCCGCGGGTTTTGCGCTGTGCCTGTGGTTCTCGAAACAGCAGGCGTCACTGCCATTGCTCGGGGATTATCACGTCTACCACTGCGACACCGGCGGCAGCGGCAAGGGAAGCTTTAACCTGCTTACCGTCTCTTCCATTTTTGCCCGGGCAATTGCCGATAACCTGTGCCGCGCACCGCTCATGGCGGGACACTACAAATCGGTAAGCATCTCCTGGAAACCTCGCCAGCAACTCACTGCGGAAGAGGTCCTGAATGAAGATTATGATCTGATCTGGAGTCGCGAACACAGTTTGCGCGGGCTGGTGCCGGAATATTCCAGCTACTACGAATCCCTGCTGCGCTACGACCAGTACAAGGTGTTCTGGTTCAGCCGCAACGACCAGCCGCAGCTCACCCGGGAATATTTTCGGGACAAAAAGATCGGTCTGTTGAACGACAGGCTCAGCCATACCTTTCATCTTCTGCCACTGGCTTCGCTGAAGCAGCTGGGGGTGGATATCTCCCGCCAGTCCCTGATTTATTTCGACGATGCCAGCAGTCTTTACCGGGCGTTTGCCCAGGGTGACCTGGATCTCGTTAGTGGGGGCCTGTTTCTGGAGCAGGATCTGGATATACCGCTGCAGCGCATGTTGATCGCGGACAACGTCGTCGCTGCCACATTGTTTGTACGCAAGGCGCGCCCGGCGGAAATCGACTGCGCGATTGCCACGGCCTTTGATGATGCCACTGCAGGCTATTTCAGTGCACACCGGGATTTCCCGGGGGCGGCGCACTGTGGTGGTTAGCCCCAGACGCTGGCTGCCGCTGGCCTGGTGCGTGTTGACCGCGCTTTTGTCCGGCTCGGCCTACTGGTATGCGCGGGCCTCGTTTGCCGAGGATCTTTCCCGGCAACTCCAGCAACAGTTGCCGCAGCGTCTGGCACTTGCGTTACAAAACCGCTTGGCGAATAACGGGCCCCAGCCATGGGTGATCGAACAGCTGGAGCGGGACCTGGCATCACTCCCTGCAGCGGGCCATTTGCCGCTGCTGCAGCATTGTCGCGCACGGGTAGAGCAGCTGATCAGTGAGTCGGCGGTGCCGCCTTCATCCCGTGGCGAGGATCTTGTCGTGGACTGGCATATCGGTGATGGCGACCTGCAGGAACGCACGCGGTTTTCCCTGGATTGTGATACCAACTGGCCGCTATTGCTGGCAAGCCAGGGCACACTCGCGTTGCTGTTGATCGGCTGTGTCTGGCTGTGGCCCGCGCCCCTCTCTTCTGCGCGCAGGCTGCAGATACGTGCGCTGTCAGGGGAGGGCGTTGAACCAAAGCTGGCGCGGCGACTGTCCGCCAGAATCGAGCAGTTCAATGCATTGCAACGGGAGCTGTTCGCCAAGCTGTGCGGGCTACCTGGCCTGGCACTGGAACCGCTGTTGAACTGGCTGGCAAAACCCGAAGTGGCGACGATGGATCCGCAGCAGATCCCGTGGCTCGACCTGGCTCTGCGCAATGGAATCGAAGGACCGCAGGATCTGGATCGGGCGCTGGCGATTGCACTGGCTCCTGTCCACCTGCAGTTCGACTGCAAGCAGCTGCAGGTGATCGTGCACGGCATTCCTATCACCCTGGCCAAAACTCCGTTCTTTTATTTTCTCTGGTATGCGCGCCGGCGCCTTACTGGTGACGGCTGGTATCTCAATCCGCCCACCAGCCGCCCGGATCGGGATGGCGCCGAACCCCTGATTGCATTGATGGAGGAACTGGGTGGGCACAACAAGTCCATCAACGATCTCCGCGAGCACGGCCTGCGCGCAAAAACCCTCGATCAGAACCGCAACAAAATCCGCGATGAGCTGGTGTCCGCGCTGGGTGAGGTACTGGCGGAACCCTACCTGTTCGAATCTCGCCGGGATATGAAAAGTGGTCGCTACAGTTATCGAATCGCCCTGGATGCGGATCGGGTACAGATTTTCTCGCCATAGCTTGCTCGCGATAACTTGCTGATATTCAAAGCATTTTATTTTTAGAGATATCTCATTTCATGCCCGGGTTGTCTTTTTAACCCGGCTGTCACACCCCCTGCCGAATATGCCTCCCAAGCGGCCAGCTGGCCTGCTTTCAAGACCAAGCAAGACCAAATTCTATTTATTCGAAGAAACAGCTTCGGAGATAAACGATGAACAATTTTTCTCGCAGCAGACTGTCTCTGCTGATTGCACTGGCTGCGGCAGGTGTTAACCAGGGGGCAATGGCACAGCAGGCCGTGGATGCTGCAAAGATTGACGGCGCGGCGGTAGAAGAGATCGTGGTGATGGCGTCGCCCATTCGCGACAGCCAGAAGGCGGCCATCGATGCCAAGCGCGATGCGGATAACAATGTCGACATTATTTCCGCCGATACCATCGGCCGGTTCCCGGATCAGAACCTGGCGGACTCCCTCGGTCGTGTGCCGGGCCTCGCTATCGAGCGGGACCAGGGCCAGGCCCGCTATATCAATTTCCGCGGTGCACCGTTCCGCTACACGGCTTTGGCCATCGATGGCCTGAGTATCCCCGGTGCCGAGAACGGCCGTGTGCCGCGCTTTGACAGTTTCCCGTCTGTGATCACCAGCCGCATCGACGCCAACAAGGCGATCATGCCGAATATGCCCGGTGAGGCGGTGTCCGGCTACATCAATATCTCCACCTTCGACCCGTTTGCGAAGGAAGGCTGGGCCTTCTCCGGTGACGTGGGCATGGGTAACCAGCAGCTCGGGGACGGCGACATCGAAAAACTGGGCCTGCGCACTTCCTGGTCCAATGACAATTTCGGTTTCTCCCTGTTTACCTCCGAGAATAGCCGCGAACAGACCACCGACAACCGCGAGTACGATATCGAGCGCGATACTAGCGGCGAGCTGCTGGTCAATGAGCTGGATTTCCGCAGCTACAAGGTGACCCGCGAAGACCGCGCCTACGGCGGCCGCTTTGAGTTCCGCGGTGACGGCGCGCTGGAGCGCGTCTTTATCAGCACCCTGTACAACGAATTCCAGGATTTCGAAGAGCGCAACCAGTTTGTATTCGATTTTGCCGGTGGTGCCGAAGCGGTGGGTGCGCCACAGGCAACCGGTGCCGTGGGGGAAAATCAGTTCGCCCTGGTAGGGCGCGCGCTGGAGTACGGTCTCTACGAAAACTCCACCTTTACCAACACCCTGGGCGCGGATCTGGCTCTCGGCGAGTGGCGCCTGGAATCCCGCGTCAATTTCACCGAAACCGAAAACAATATGTTCCTGCCGATGCCGCGCAGCATGGGCGGGTTCGTGATGGCGAGTTTCGACGTGAGCGACCTGTACGACCCTGCGGTAGACAACCTGATCGACCCTCGCGCCCAGGCGCCGATCGGCATGAACGATATCAACTACGCGGTAGACCTGGGCATGCTGATCGGTACCAAGATGGATATCGATGCCACCAAGTTCAAGCTGGACGCCGAGCGCGACCTGATGCTGTTTGGCCAGCAGTCCGTGCTGAAAACCGGTGTGGAGCTGGACGCCCGCGAAGCGGAAGGGTACGGCACCGTGTTCGCCATGGGCGGCATCCCGGCGGATGTGGATATCTCTTCCTTCGCCACCAGCGAAGCCTGGGAAAGCCAGTTCAGTAACGGCATTGGCGCGACCTATTACGACAACAAGGCGCTGCGCAAAGCCTGGGATACGGCCGCCGGAGGCCTGACGCTGACCCCGAACGCGTCACAGGCGATTCGTATCGAAGAGGACGTCACCGCGGGCTACGCCATGGTGAATACCGACTACAGCTGGGGCAACCTGGTACTGGGTGCGCGGGTGGAAAATACCGATTACCTGAGCGTAGGCCCCACGGGCAATTTCGAAGACAGCTTCACCAACGTGCTGCCCAGTGCCCACCTGAATGTGGACCTCACCGACGAGGTGAAACTGCGCCTGTCGACCTCCACCGGAGTCAGCCGTCCGACCTATTCCGAATGGCGCGGTGCCGACATGGTGGACATGCTGCAGGGCAGTGTAATGGCGGGCAACCCGCAGCTTGAAGCCGAGGAATCCTGGGGTGTGGATGCGGCGATCGAATGGTATGCGGGCAGCGCCAGCCTGCTGAGTGCCGGGCTCTTCTCGCGCAGTATCGACAATGTGATCTACGCGGAAAGCGGCGTGATTGCCGGTGATGAATACCTGCCGGAAGTCGGCCGCGACAGCTGGACCTACACCCAGTATGTCAACGGCAGTAATGGCGAAATGCGCGGTGCCGAGTTCAATGCCATTGCACAGGCGGCGGACTTCCTGCCGGTTCTGGACGGCTTCGGTATCAGCGCCAACCTGACCCTGCTGGACAGCGAATTCGAAACCCTTGATGGGCGCCGTCACAGCCTGCCGGGCACTTCCGAGACCATCGTCAACGCCTCGGTGTTCTACGAAATGGAAGGCATCTCCGTTCGCCTTAACCACCAGTTCCGTGACGACTGGCTCTCCACCACCGAAAACGTCGGCATGAATGATTACTGGGCGGCGCAGAAGCGCGTCGACTTCGCCATCAGCTATGACCTGCCGACACCGGTGTTCGGCGCCGATGTCACCGTCTACGCCAACGCCAACAACCTCACCGATGAGCAGGATGTGCGTTACACCGGCGACGAGAGCACACCGAACCAGGTGGAAAGCTACGGCCGCCGCTATCTCGCCGGCTTCCGCGTCAATTTTTAACACATCCCCGATTAATGACATCGCCGGGGTGTGATCCCCGGTATCGAATTCAAAAATATTGAGGCAGACAATGAAAAACAGATTTGCTTACGGCGTTATCGCCGCTGCTATGACCCTGGCACTGGGCGGCTGTGCGGCCACCGATACCCTGAACAGCAATGCACTCACCGCCGCCAGTGCACAGCAAGGCACACCGGCCGATATCGCACCAACGGTCGAGCACACCCGTGTATTGCCGCTGGAGGGCGGGCGCAACTTCCGCGATCTCGGCGGTTACCAGACCAAAGATGGCAAGACGGTTAAGTGGGGCAAGCTATACCGCTCCGGTGTGCTGACTCACCTGACGTCTGACGACTACGACTACCTGCGCGACCGCGAGATCTCCACCATCGTCGATTTCCGTTCCACCGATGAGCGCACCAATGAGCCCACCAACTGGCAGGCGGGCAGTGTCATGGAGCTGACCTGGGATTACGACATGGGCAACTGGGAACAGGAGTTCGCCAAGGTCATGTCCAAGCCGGATTTTGCCAAGGAAGACCTGGTTGGGCTGATGGACCAGGGCTACGTTGGCCTGGTGAAACAGCAGACTCCCCACTACCGCGCCATGTTCCAGAAACTGATCGAGAGCGATGAGCCCCTGTTGTTCCATTGCTCCGCGGGCAAGGACCGCACCGGTATCGGTGCAGCGCTGATTCTCACGGCCCTGGGGGTCGATCGCGAGACGGTGAAACAGGACTATATGCTGTCCAACCAGACCCTCAAGGGTGAGAAATTGATGCAATTGCCGGAAGATGCCAGCGACAAGGAAAAGCGTATGTTCGCGTTCTTTTCTCAGTTGCCGCCAGAAGTGCGCGGGGTACTCGCCGGCGTAGAAGTCTCCTGGCTGGAAACTGCATTTGCTGAAATGGAGCGCGAGAGCGGCTCTGTGGAGGCGTATATCGAACAGGAGCTGGACGTAGATTCGGCTGAACTGGCCCTGCTGCGCGCGCGCCTGCTGCACTAAGGTTCTCCTGCAGAACTTGCCCGGTTAGGGTTGCTTACGCGATCACCGGGCAAAAACCTGCAAAAAACACGCGAAAATGTATGAAAAGGGCATTGTAATAGCTTCCCGCCCGGTTTTTCCTTATATCTGGCCCGTTGGTTGCAAGGGCTAAAGGAATAAATGGTTAGTGCGCCACCAGGTCCGCGTCCTCGCGCGGTCAATCTGGCCATACCAGAAACCAAGGGAGCTAAAACTATGTTCCGAAAAAATCAGAACCTTTCCTCTTTTCGCACTTCGGCCTGTCGTCTGCCGTTTGCCGCGCTGTCTGCGTTACTGGTGTTCTCACCCGTAGCGGCCGCCAAAGCATCCGAGGGCTGGATGGGCATGGGCAGCGAGGACCCTCTGATCCGGCTGGCGGTAACCCCGGTTGAGATCAAGATCGAAGCGCCTACCCCGCTCACCGGTAACAACCTGCAGCTGCTGCTCGCACTATCTGGCAGCAACGGTGGTCTCGGCGAGATTCGCAAAAAAGCCAGTGAGGAGTTCAGCCAGTATCTGGACCAGCAGGTACAAATGCAGTTTGGTGAATTCTTCGACGATGAACGGGTGCACCTGGTGACCAACCGCGCACCGCTGACCCTGCACACCGATTTCGATGTCGTCATTCGCCAGAAAATCCTGGATATCTTCAGCACCAAGGATTATGACCTGGAAAAGGGCAGTATGACCGCCTATGGCAAGTTCCACTATCGTCTGCAGGGGGCCATCGGCGCGCATGTATTGCGCGAGGGGACTGTGGATATCGCCAAGTTGAAACTGCAGGCCCGCTATCGCACCAAAGCGCCGAAAGATGGCGGTGTGGTGGAAGATACTACCCGCGAGGCCACCGAGCGGCTGCTGGCCGAGATCGCGGAAGAAGTGCTGGATCAGGTGGAAGATGACCTGGAAGCGGATGCGCTGCTGAGGCTGGCCCGGCGCTAACTATTCTCAAAAAAGCTTGCCCGGGCCAAGGGGCAAGCCCCCTGGCCGGTTCAGTTTAGAACCGGCTGGCCGCGATACATTTTACGCGGTTGGCTGGATGCGCCGCGACCATCGTGCAGCGCCAACTCCTCCCCGTAAATCATTTCGTAAATATCCTTCTTGCCCTGTTCTTTCAGTACCCGCTGGCCGCGGTAGAGGCGCTCCGGCGGTTCATTGCCGGTGAGGAAAGGGCCGCCTTTCAGGGATTCCAGTTGCGCGATCAGTTTCAGGGATTCGTCATCGTGGCTGCGGTGCTTGAGTTCCGCCAGCTGGGGTTCAAAGTCGAAATCGGAAAAGCGCAGACTGATATCGAATTCGGCCTGAATGCGTTTGCGCAATTTGCGCAGGAGATTGAGGGCCTGCGAGGTCATCAGCCACTGGTGATCTGTCATCGTTGTCGAGCCTTTGTAGTGTTTACCCTTAGTGGAGCAAGGACCGGGCCAATTTCCCTGATGTACTTTTAATCCTTCTTTCACGTTCTAATGAGCCGCCCTGCTGCACTGCGTGTGCGCTACCTTGAGAGCAGCAAAGATCGCCGACAAATTCCACGGGCACCAGTGGAGTGCAATCTTGCGTCACCTGCCCCCGGAGTGTGCGATTGGGCGGCGTTGCGCTCGGTGGATCTGTTAAGCTTTGGCCCAGGTTCGGCGCTCGCCGATGAGTATCAGGAGAGGATTGGATATGTCTGCAGAGACCATCAAATGTAAAGCGGCGGTTGCCTGGAAGGCGGGCGCGCCTCTGTCTATCGAGGACGTGGAAGTCGCGCCACCCAAGGCCGGCGAAGTGCGTATCAAATTGATGGCTACCGGTGTCTGTCACACGGACGCCTTTACCCTTTCCGGCGATGATCCAGAGGGTGTTTTTCCGGCCATTCTTGGCCACGAAGGCGGCGGTATCGTGGAGTCTGTGGGCGAGGGGGTAACCAGCGTTGCGGTGGGCGACCATGTGATCCCTCTGTATACCCCGGAATGCGGTGAGTGCAAGTTCTGTAAATCCGGCAAGACCAACCTGTGCCAGAAGATCCGCACCACCCAGGGCCAGGGCCTGATGCCCGACGGTACCACACGCTTTTCCGTCAACGGTAAGCCCATCTATCACTACATGGGCACTTCCACCTTTTCCGAGTACACGGTACTGCCGGAAATTTCCGTGGCCAAGGTGAACAAGAACGCACCACTGGAGGAGATCTGCCTGCTGGGGTGCGGCGTGACCACCGGTATGGGTGCGGTGGCAAATACCGCCAAGGTGGAAGAAGGTGCCACGGTGGCGGTATTCGGTCTCGGTGGTATCGGTCTCGCGACGATTATCGGGGCGCGTCTCGCCAAGGCCTCGCGGATCATTGCCATTGATATCAACGAAGGGAAATTCGAGCTGGCGAAAAAGCTCGGCGCCACCGATTGCATCAATCCGAAGAAATACGACAAGCCCATCCAGGAAGTGATCGTTGAGCTCACTGATGGTGGTGTGGATTATTCCTTCGAGTGTATCGGCAACGTCAACGTGATGCGCTCGGCGCTGGAGTGCTGTCACAAAGGCTGGGGGGAATCGGTGATTATCGGCGTGGCCGGTGCCGGACAGGAAATTTCCACACGTCCATTCCAGCTGGTTACCGGACGGGTCTGGCGCGGCACCGCCTTTGGCGGCGTCAAGGGGCGCTCCCAGTTACCGGATTACGTGGAGCGCTACATGGCGGGCGAATTCCAGCTGGATGACTTTATCACCCACACCATGCCGCTGGAAAAAATCAATGAAGCCTTCGATCTGATGCACGAGGGTAAAAGTATTCGCAGTGTGATTCACTACAAGTAAGGCAGGCCGATGACCGTAGAACTTGTCAGCAAAACCCATAGCTTCGATGGCACCCAGTGCCAGTACACCCATCGCTCCGAAGTGCTCGACTGCGATATGCGCTTTTCCATTTTCCTGCCATCCCAGGCAGAAAAGGATGAGCGTTTTCCGGTGCTCTACTGGCTCTCGGGATTGACCTGTACCGACGAAAACTTTTCCCAGAAGGCCGGCGCCCAACGTATGGCCGCAGAGCTGGGGATCGCGCTGGTGATTCCGGATACCAGCCCGCGCGGTGATGAAGTGGCAGACAGTGAAAGTTACGACCTGGGCAAGGGTGCGGGCTTTTATGTCAACGCTACCCAGTCGCCCTGGAAGCCCCATTACCAGATGTACGATTACGTGGTGGAAGAACTGCCCCAATTGGTCGAAGCCAATTTCCCGGTGAGCCATCGGCGGGCGATTTCCGGGCATTCCATGGGCGGGCACGGGGCCCTCACCATCGCCCTGAAAAACCCGGGCCGCTATGCCTCGGTATCGGCGTTCAGCCCCATCTGTAACCCGATTGCGTGTCCCTGGGGAGAAAAGGCCCTGTCTGCGTACCTGGGTGCCGATACGACCCTGTGGGAAGAGTACGATGCGACCTCTCTGCTCAGCAGGGCCCAGGAGCGGCTGCCCATGCTGGTCTCCCAGGGAGAGGACGACCAATTCTTGGAAGAGCAGCTAAAGCCCAATGCACTCAAAGCGGCGGCCGACGCGGCGGGCTACCCGCTAAAGCTGGAATTCCATGCCGGCTACGACCACAGCTACTACTTTATCGCCACGTTTATCGAGCAGCACCTGCGTTTCCACGCGGACTACTTGCTGGCGCATTAATGCGTGGCTATCACCATCCCCGGGGCTCAGTGGCCCCAGGGTGCTGGTGGTGTCTCGACGGGTTTGGTCAGATCGAACTGGACGCGGAATTCGCGGCCGTTGGGTCTGGTCAGCTCGTACACGAAAGTTTTGCCCGGGTGAATCTCCATCGCCCAGGTATTTTCCAGTGAGGCATTCAATCCCTCGCGTTTGAAAGTCTCGATAGATTCCTGGTCCACGGGAAATTCCTGCCGGTTTTCCGTTCCCCCACTGCTGGTATCCCCTCCGTACATGGTGACGGCATCCTCACTGCCGTCCTCGTGGCGGTGATCGTGCTTGAGACGGATTCCATCCTCAGTGCGTGTCAGTATCCAGGTGCGGGAGTGATCTTCTCCCACATGGAAGGGAATGCGGATTTCTTTTTCTGGATTTTCACAGCCGCGCACATGCATCACCAGTTGCTTGCCTTCAAATGCATCTGGTTCATCGGAGCGCGGTTCATTGGTGACAATCTCTCCAGAGTATGCCTTCCCGCAATAGGCGGCGAGGTGCTGTAGAAACTGATCCTGTGGTGGCAGTGACGTCTTTTTTTCGCCGCAACTGGCAATACCAATAATACAAGTTAATAGCGGTATGAATTGCCTGGCCTGAATTGCCATAAGGTTTTCCCATATCTCGGTTTTTAATGATCGCAAGCATTTCAGGCCAGTTTTCACTCATCGTCAATAGTTTCAGCTCATATCGCAATACCTACCTGTAAGGAAGCTGCATAACCATTTTCAATATCGCCCGTTACCTCGGCCATTTGGTAGGTGACACCGTCGCTAAAAACGTTGTCTTGTGTGAAATTGCCTACCGAAGAGTTTTGCCCATGCTCTTTGTAAAGGTCGGAATCGTAAACTGCTCTGGTTATTTCCTCGGGAAACGCAATCTGTGAGGTGGCTGAGGCCGTGCCGCTACTGAATAGGAAAACCTGGAAGTGAATATGAGTGATCCGTCCTGTATACCAGCCGGGATAAATGGTTTCGAACAACGCCATACCGTCACTATCCACATCCTGAATGCCGCGACAGAAGGTTTCTCCCCGGGCATCCGCACCCGGCTGCGCGTAGCCGGAGTAGACCCCATCTTTGTCACAGTGCCAGACATAAACCGTAGCATTGGTGATCGGTGCACAGTTGTTGTTGACATCTACCAGGTTCAACACAAGTGTGAGCGGTACCCCGGTTTTACCTTCGGTAATTTCTGAGCGCACCATCGCAGAATTACTCAGCACAGCGGTGAGCGGGTAAGGGCCCTCGGTTTCTTCGGGTATCAGGGTGCAGCTACCAGCGCCGCCACTGGAACTGCTGCCGGAGCCTCCACCGGATGAACTTCCGGATGAAGAGTTGACCGAATTGTCCCCGGGGCTGGTTGTGCCACTGGACGACCCGCCGCTGCCGCAGCCGGTGAGGAGGGCAGTACCGGTCAGCCCCAGGGTGGAAATCCCCAGAGTGGTAAGTAACTTGCGGCGACTCAATGTGTATTTTGGTGGGGTGGTATCCAGCTTATTTTCCGGCTGGTGGCTGGGATTGATTAAAACTTTCGATGTTTGATTGTTCATTTTCTCGTGCATTTTCGGCTGGCCTGTAGGGAGAGATTCTGGCTTGGGAGAGCAGGTCGATTTATCGAGCCCGGCATTCGCCTTTGATTTCCACTGAGCCCTGTTGCGCGGTCTGCTCTATGGTGAACCAGCCGTGGGGGCAGTAGTTGGTGCTGGCAAGGACGGTATCCAGTCGTTCGCGTGCGGCCTTCTCCGGGTTTTCGCGCATCCTCCCGGATATACCGCCACCGGGAGAACCGTCCATGCCTCCTGCCATTCCGCCACCGGGACCTCCGTCCATACCGCCGCGACCGCCTCCGGCCGGTCCGCCCCCTTTTCCTCCTCCTCCCGGGCCACGCCCGCCTCTGCCGATCCTCCCTTGCTGCTCCATGCTCAGGCTGGCGGAGTATGTGAACATCCGATTTCCCTGTTCCGTGATATGCGCAATGAAGGATTCGGAATAGACCGGTGGGGTGTCTGGAGCGCTTGCGCAGGCAGCCAGCGCAACAGTTACGGCGCTCAGGAGTGCCGCGGTTTTCAAGTGTGTCATGGTCAAAGTCTCGCAGTGGGAACGGGAGCTAGGACTGCGAGCGCGAGGCTAGGTTGCCCTCACGGAAGTAAAGATGCGTAAAAGATTGTTAACACTTTAGAAGATAGGGGGGACACATAGTGAAAGCGGCCCGCGGTGGCGGGCTGCTGGATGAACCTTTACGAGCGCGGGATCAGCTAGCGGATTCTGTCAGTTGTTGTAATAGCGCCTCGAATGCACTGACTTCCTGGGCTCCATTGATCGCATGCTCGTGATTGAACATAAACAGCGGCACGCCGCGGATACCCTGTAACAGCAATTGCTCTTCACGGGCCTGGGTCTGCCCGGCGATCGCTTTATCCTGAAGCGCTTGCGATGCTTCTGTCCGGTTCAGGCCGACGGCCTCTACGGCATCCAACAGTACTTCTTCGTGGTTGAGGTTTTTGCCGTTGGTAAAGTAGTCCTCGAACAGGCGTATCTGCAGATCAGTCTGGTGCCCAGTGGGCTCGGCCCAGTGGAGCAGGCGATGAGCCTGATTGGTGTTGTAGATGCGCATCTCGTCGGTGAAGTTGAATGTGAAACCGAGCTCCCGACCGATCTCCGTAAGCCGATCCCTGTTTTCTGCACTTTCCTGGTCGGAGATACGGTACTTGTCGGTGATATGTTCGCGCAGGTTTTCGCCGGAGTGCGGCATTTGCGGGTTCAGTTCAAATGGGTGCCAGACGATATTGAGGTCAAACTGTCCGGGGAATTTGGCGAGGGCCTGTTGCAGGCGCTGAAAGCCGATGACACACCAGGGGCAGACGACATCTGAGACGATATCAATTCTAAGGTAGTGCTTTGTCATCGCGGCCTGCCTGCTTTCTTCGTTGTGTTTTTTCTATCCCTACATAATGGCCGGGGATTTTTGGCGTGTAAATATCCTTTGACGCCGTGTTCTCACTGCTGTGACCCGGCACACCACCAAACTGTAGGTTTGTGAGTACTTGCAAATGGCTCGAAAGAGCTTGGTTGCGGCTCTTCTAGTGTGCGCGAAGCCGCAGGATTTGCAGAGATTGGCTGGGGGTGAAGCGAGAAAATGTGCGCTGGTCGACACTTGTGGGGGTGAATCCCCTGTGTCGGACCGCTCCAGTGTTGTTGATATTCCAGCTATTTTCCGCGCTTCCCATCCCACAACCTTCCAGTTCTCCCACTCGCCTGAAAGTTTCTAACATTAAATCAACTTTTTATTGAAAGTTATTTTCTCGGTTGGTATGTTTCTCTTATGCGCTGGTATCACCAGTCAATTTGTGATGTTCACCTTGTATCGCTCGCAGTCGGGGCTCCCGTTGTATTGCCGGTTTAGGGAGGTCCCGGAGCACTTTTTATGCACCGCGTTGGGGTAAAGGGCGCGGCCAGTTTTTATGGTGGATAGTGCAGGTGGTCGCGCAGATAGCAATAAAAAGATAAACATCACCGAGGGTTCGTCATGCCAAGGAAATTCAATCCCGATTTTAATAAGAAGCTGCTCAGTATCGCTGTTTGCGGTGCGGTCTACGGCTTGTTACCCGGGCAGCTTGCTGCACAGGAAGCAGAGCAAATCGACGATGCACTGGTAGAAGAGGTTGTGGTCTACGGCGATATGCGCGCGACGTTACAGTCCGCCCAGGATCTGAAAAGAGACGGCGATACGGTTAAAGACGTGATTACCGCGTCCGATATCGGCGCACTGCCAGACAAGTCTGTTACCGAAGCATTGCAGCGGGTACCGGGTGTCAGTATCGAGCGCTTTGCCGCTTCGGATGATCCCAACCATTACGCAGACGAAGGTACCGGGGTGCTGGTGCGCGGACTGGATCGTGTTCGCAGTGAAATCAACGGGCGCGACTCCTTCAGTGCGACACGCAGCGGCGGTCTCAATTTTGAAGATATCTCCCCCGAGCTGCTGGGCGCGGTGGAAGTGGTCAAAAACCAGACCGCCGATATGATTGCCGGCGGTATTGCCGGCACCGTAAACCTGATTACCCGCAAGCCCCTCGATTCCGGTGAGCGCATTATTGCCGGTACCGTAAAGACGAATTACGGCGATTTTCGTGAAGAGACCACCCCGACCACCTCGGGCCTGTTCAGTGACGTCTGGGAAACCGATGCGGGTGATTTCGGCTTCCTGATTTCTGCGTCCCACTCCGAGCTTGCCACCCGCGGTGATGGCATTGGTGTAGCCAACTTCTATTCTCGCGGCGATGCGCACATCAACGTGCCGCCCCCCTGGGATGAAACGGCCATTGGTGGCACCGCTCCAGACTCCCCGCTGGAAGGCCCCCCGGCATTTACCGACCAGCCCGCGGGTTCCGTTTATTACACTCCGGGCCAGTACTCCCTGCGCAGCGCCGAGAACGATCGCGAGCGCACCGGGTTTGCCACCTCTTTCCAGTGGCAGAGTCCGGATGACAGCGTTATCACCACGGTGGAGTACGTGCGCTCCGATGCCTCTCTTGAGTGGCGCGAAAACGTGATTGGTCCCCAGGCCCAGGGCTTTGCTCAGGGGCAGTGGTGGGACTCCCGTGTGCGCACCGACGTATCCGCCGACATGATGCCCACCTGGGACAGTAACAATCGGTTCACCAGTGGTGTGATCAGCTTCGGCCCGGAGATGCCCATGCATCTGTCCACCCGGTACAACAACACCGAAACATCGGTGGAAGACCTGTCCTTCAATATCAACTGGCAGGCGACAGACCGGCTGAATGTCGGCCTTGATGTCCAGCGAGTGGATGCCACCGAGCAAATGATCAATAACGGCATCAATACCCGGGCCCAGTATTCCGTATCGGATGTGTACCTGGACTTGCGCGGTAGTCGTCCGAGTATCGAGTTCTTGAGCGATCGCCTGTTCGAACCGGACTACACACCCAATTGGGACGGCCAGCGCCCGGACGTATTTCTTGCCACCGCACTGGATACCGCGGTGGATTCCGACGCGAACATGAATGCGGTGAAGCTCGATCTGGAATACGAGCTGGGCGATGGCTGGGCGCGTACGTTGAGCGGTGGTATCTACAGCTCCGACAAAGACCTCACGGTGCGTGATACGGAGTACTCCAACTGGGGTACGGTGAACACCCCGTGGAATACGGTGCTATCCATGAACGGGGACTACAATCGGATTCCCGGCGAATTTGAACGTCAGAACTGGAGCGACTTCTACCAGGAAAACGTTCTGAATGGCCGCGACGACTTCCTGTTTATCAAGATGGCGTCTGCGGAAGATTTCGCCAATTTCATGCGCCGCGCCTGCGAGCAGGGTTTCAACACGTCACCTTACGGCGATACCAACCCGGGGGGTGCATCTGCGGTGGGCCAGAGCAATCCGGACTGCTACCAGGCGATGGTGGACATGGCCGGCCGTGTCGCGCCGGGAAGCCCGTTCGCACCACACGACATCACCTCCACTAACGAAAAGCGCCAGGAAGCCTATGTGCGTTTCGATTTCGCGGACGACACGCTGGACATGCCTTACCGCGGTAACCTTGGCCTGCGATACGTGAACTACCAGCTGGAGTCCACCGGCTACACCGTGATGCCGCGGGTGGGTGGCGAAGGGGCTGAGTTCCTGAGCGAAAACCTGCAGGCATTTGCCGACGGTCTCGGAGGTGTGAGCACCGTTGACGGCACCGATTACAGTACCGTGCTGCCAAGCTTTAACCTGGCGGTGAATGTAATGGAGGATGTGATCGTGCGGTTCGGCGCATCCCAGAGCCTGTATTTCCCGAACCTGCAGGATACCCGTAACTCCCGTATCGTAACCCTGGATTATGAAACCCAGCGCGATGGTGAGAACGGCCCGGTAGTTGGCATTACGCCCGGAAGCATTCAGATCAATGGTACGGCACGCAACCCCTTCCTTGAACCGGAAGAGGCGACCAATCTCGATTTGACGACGGAATGGTATTTCTCGGATGCCGGATCCCTGTCGCTGGCTCTGTTCCGTAAAAACATCGACAACCTGTTCCGCGAGCGCCCCTTCCGCCAGGAGGTCACCAATCCCCGCACGGGAATTACCGAAACGGTCTCGTTCAACGGGCCGGCGAACGATGGTTCCGGTTCCATTCAGGGTTTCGAGATTGCCTACAGCCAGTTCTTCGATAACCTGCCCGGTGCCTGGAGCGGATTGGGCGTCCAGTTAAATTACACCTACATCGATCAGAACGACCTGAATGATCCTATGAGCGATGAACAGCTGGGCGCGGTACGCTTCGATACCACCGGTGAGCCGATTTACGATGCCCGCAACAGTTTCCGCGCATTTACGGATCTGCCGCTACCGGGTTACTCGGACGAGAGCTACAACATTGTCGGTATGTACGAGTATGCAGATATTTCCGTGCGTCTCGCCTACAACTGGCGCTCCGATTACCTGGTAACCCGTCGCGATTCCAATGAATTTGCACCTGTGTATGCGAAGGCCGCCGGTTTCCTGGATGGTTCTGCTTACTACGATATTACGGATAATATTCAGATTGGCCTGGAGGCGAGTAATATCCTGAATACCGAAACACGCACTCAGTTGCAGCTGGATCAGGAGGGAACGCGTACGGACTCCCTGAACTTCATCACCGACCGTCGCTACGCACTTGGCCTGCGTGCCAAGTTCTGATTCATAAGCCCGGTGATCTCCGGGCCGTTTGAATAAAAAAGCCCACCGGCCAAAAGCCGGTGGGCTTTTTGTTTTTATATCGTTATGTCGTTATTAGGGGGCTTGGCGAGGCTGCTGATTGTATGGCGACCAGCTCTATTACGGCGCTGTGGAAAACTGTTCAATAGCACCACGCGTTTGCATGGTTACGTAGCCGGTGCGGCCGTCGGTGCCCAGCGCAATGTTGGTTGGGTGTTGTCCGGTCAGGCGAATGCTCGAAATCACTTCCCCCGCCGGAGAAACCTTGAGAACGACCCCGGCTCCGTACCTGGTGATATACAGGTTGCCTTCTGAGTCCGATTGCATCCCGTCCAGGCCAAAGTCATCAAACTTCATCAGTAATTGTTTGTTGCCGAGGTTGCCGTTGTCTAACACGTCGTATACCCAGACTCGACGTTGCACACTCTCATTGAGATACAGTTTCCGCCCGTCGGGGCTCAGTTCAATGCCGTTGGTGGTACCCATGGATTTCTCCAGGAGCGTGAATTCTCCCTCTGGGGTGATGCGCCACAACTGTCCACTGTCTGTGCTCCAGTCCGGGTCGCTGGCATAGATGGTGCCATTGCCAGCGATGGCGATGTCATTGGGTTGGTGCATCTTTGGGTTGTGAAATTTTTGTATAATTTTTTTGCGGGCCGGATCTATCTTGAGGACATTGTGACCGGTGTAATCGGCGACATACATAAAGCCGTCGTGGAAACGCAGGCTGTTACCGGTGCTGCCTTCCGGTAGCTGTAACCAAACCTCGCCGCGGTCTTTACCGGTGATCCGGCCAATCGTACCCTGGCGGGCAAAGTTGACGGCATAGAGGCTGCCGTCGGGGCCGACTACCGGGCCTTCCACACCATTGGTAAAGCTGCCCTCCCGCATCCAGTCGCTGGTTTCGCTGCCGGTCGATGCCATGGTGTTGCCGGCAATGGCCAGGGTCAGCAGGGAAGTACGTATAAAGTTAGCCATAGTGCTCTTTGTTTTGTTCGTTTTTATTAATGCCTGAATATTGCAGGCGATCCAGTAGCCGCTCCAGCACATATACCGCGGGTAGTACTACCTCTGCATGCATTCCCTTGAGGGTTGCCAATTGCCTGCGAATATCGGCCTCTTCCTGCGCGGAAAATGCCTCTCGGTCGGCAAAACGATCGGCTATCAGTAGTGAAAGTGCCATCTGCTGCCGCACCCGCTCGGCGAGTATCTGAATCTCGGGATGTAGTTGATCGCGATGCTGGAGAAGTGCATCTGCGGCGATGCCGGCGCGCTTGAGATGTTGCAGGCCACTGTCGAGTCGCGCGCGGGTGAATAGGGAATCCGGGGTTTCTGGCAGGCGGTCCAGGAGCTGGCGAAAATCGCGCAGCGCGATACTCTCCACCGGCAGGCTGTCAGCGAAGCGGTTCAGCGGATCGCGGCGCGAGTAGGTTTCACTGGCCGACTTTTCGTGGTGACGATGGTAGTAGTGCGCGGGTTCCAGTACCGCGGAAAAATCCATCGCGCGGGTCTGTAGCTCTTCTGGAAAGTGTTTTTTAACGGCAGCCAACTGCTGGGCCCTGTGCTGCAGGCCGAGGGCACTTTCCGCCCAGTGGTTGATGGTACACAAGCGTCGATAGAGAAACTCTTCATCCCGGAGCGCATTATCTGACCAGAGGCGTTCAGCGACGGCAAAAGTGCGGGGCCACAAACGCAGGTCGATATTGTGTTCATCGACCATTTCCGCCCACAAGGCCGCTTCGCCGCCGAGGATTTTCTTTTTCTGGTCGCCGTTCAGTGGTGCCGGCGTGTCGACCAACAAGCCGTTTTTACCATCGAGGCTGCTGCTTCCGACCACTTTGCCAGTGGGGTGATAGGGCGTATTGCCGACCACAAACTCGCCACTCAACGCGTCTCCCTGCAGGCGGAGTCGTGCGCGGAGTGGACCCATCCAGGTGTCCAGCCTGAATGTCGTGTAAGGGCCTGTGCGCTCGATATCCTGTAGCCGCTGCGGGGCCTTGCCCGTGAAGCTCATAGTGCCGCGGAGATCGCCAGTGGGTGACTCTACCAGGGCAAAGCTGCCCTTTACCGGGCTGCCCCGCTTGCGAGGTGCGCTGAATTGCCAGGATTTCCACTGCTCGTCCGCCTGAATAGGTGGGAATTGCAGCGGTCTGGGCATGATGCCATTGCGATAGTGGTAGCTGGTGTACTGGGGCTGGTCCAGGTAGAAACCGGTGGAAAGAATACCGAAATGCCCGGCACGGGCGATATCACCGAGTGCGTCGGGGCCGCGCCAGGATTGCACAGCTGCATTTTTTTCCAGGCCTGGATGCAGAATTTCATCCCAACCGATCATTTTGCGGTTTAGCCGGTTGAGGATTTTCGCCAGCCTGCTGTTGAAATCGTTGTGCAGGGCGTGACTGTCTTCAATCTGCTTTTCCTGCATATACCGTTGAATATCTGCGTTGTTTTCCCAGTGCTGGGGATCGACTTCATCACCACCGATATGCACATACTCGAACGGAAACAGCGCGGCGACTTCTCCGAGTATTTTTTCCGCAAAGATATAAACCGCGGGGTTGGCGGGGTTCAGGAGTGGCTTGTGGACTCCCCAGCGATCTTCCGGCTTATACGGCCCCGGGGCTGACATAAGCTCGGGGTAGGCAACCGCGATCGCGCTGGCATGTCCCGGCATGTCGATTTCAGGTACCACCACAATACCGCGATCCGCGGCATAGGCGACAATCTCGCGTACCTGATTCCAGGTATAGAATTTTCCGTCCGGTGCGGTCTCGTGCAGGCGTGGATAGGCGCTGCTTTGTAATCGCCAGCCCTGATCGTCGGTAAGATGCCAGTGGAAAACGTTCAGTTTGGCCGCCGCCATACCGTCCAGTTGCCGTTTGATCGTGTCAACGGAAAAGAAGTGGCGCACAGAGTCGAGCATCAGTCCCCGCCAGCGAAAGCGTGGATAGTCCGTGATCTGAACTGCTGGCAGTAACCGGGCACTGGCGGTCGACTGGTTTTCGTCAGTGCCAATATATTGTGAAAGTGTTTGCAGCCCGTGGAGTAACCCCACATCACTGTGCGCGCTGAGTTGTACTTTATCGGCGTCGATATACAGGCGGTAGAACGCCCGGTTTTTGTTGAGTGCCGCCAGTGTGTTCTCGTCGGTGCCTTTTTCCGTGCTATCCGGTGCACCTTGCAACGAAATTTCGAATCGACTTGTCCCCGCGCGCTGAACAAGCTTTGCGCAGTGTGCGGCGGGTGGTAATTCTATATTCTGCTGCCGGTGTAGCCGCTCCCGGAATCGGTCAATGGCGCGCTGAAGGCGCGGTGTAATTGGTTGCCTGTTGCAGATGCGGCTGTGTTGATCCAGACGTACAGGGTCGCCGGGGAGTGCGTGGACCTGGCGAGGGTAGGGCATCAGTGGCGGTAGTTGCGGGTCGTACCTGAGCTGTGCGGGGCTGGCGTCGCTTATTGACGCCAGCATAATCATGGCGAAGCCGGTCAATGCGCCCATCTTGAAGGGTGAAGTTGCCATGTTCCTGCTCGTTATTTCTGGTTGCTCGAGAAAGAGCTAGAAATAGGTTTCCGCTGTTTCCAGCAGGTTGTAGTCGTCGTCGATAATCACAATCTGCCGCCACTTATCGAACGTCAGGCAGGGGTGTGATGTGGACAACGCGATGATGTCGCCCACCTGAATATCTGCATCTCGCGGAATCTCCAGCATGGCGTGCTGGTCCATGATGTTGGTTAGCTGCCAGCGTGGATCCGCAACGCGTGGTGCTGAGTCTTTGCCCGGGCGGAAATGCAGTTCTGGTTTTGGTAGCCCCGCATCGTAGGCGGCGTCGCGCTTGCCGAAATTCAGAATCGCCATGCCCGGTTCAGGAAGGGATTGCACATAAGCCCATACTTCCAGGCTCGTCTGGAGGTCTCCCGGTGGGCAGCAATGGCCTTCGAGCCGCTGCATCACCGCTGCCTGTGCTTCCGCGTAGATACCCCGGTCGTGTGTGACGTAGCAGCCCGGGCGCAACACCGGAAGAATGCGGGGCGCATGGTGATCAGTGAATACCTCGGCAACCAGGTCATACCAGGCGGAGCCGGCACCGCTCAGAATGACGGATTCCGTATCAAATCTGTCGTCTGCCAGAAGATCCAGGCAGAGGTCCCGGACCTTCTGCAGGTGCTCTGTTACGCGCGTTTCCGCGCACTCGCCATGAATCAGCCCCTCATAGGTTTCCACACCGGCGAGCTGCAATTGCGGCCAGCGTTGAATTTCATCGCACAGCGCCCCCACTTCAGCGGCAATGCGGCAGCCAGTGCGGCCGCCGGGTACGCCGATCTCTAGCAACAGTTTCAGGTTCTGATCCTGGTCCTGGAAAAACGCCCCCAGCTGCCGAACGTTTTGCACCGAATCGATCAGGCAGTAGAACGCCCCTTGCGGAAAGTCCTGCAACAGCGCGCTGGCCAACTGCATATTTGCAAGGCCGACCAGCTGATTGGCTATCAGTACCCGGGTTGCTCCCGCTTCTGCCGCAATCCTTGCCTGCTGCGGGTTTGCGACGGTCACGCCCCAGGCGCCAGCGGCCAGTTGCATACGGAATAAAGACGGCGTCATGGTGGTTTTACCGTGGGGGGCGAGCCTTACCCCGCGCTGGTCGGCGAATGCCTGCATCCACTGCAGGTTGTGCTGGAGTCGCGAGTGATAGATGACCGCCGCCGGCAGCGGGATTTCCTCTCGCAGCAGGCTGGCGTTAGCGGTAGGTTGCTGGTGGCTGAATGCGGCACACATGAGGCCAACTCCATCTCAATTCGAACAAAATTTTGTGGTAGAAAGTATCACATAAATAAATGCGGTATTGAAAGTAACAAACACGATACATATACTGCACCGAGTTCAGTAACATCCTAATCCGCTTCAGACGTCCGCCAAAAAACCAAAACGAGGCGGCCAGCCTGCGCAACCGCAGGATCAGGAACACCAGGAGAACAGGAACCCTGCCGTGACTCACGAACCGGATATCGTTACCAAAATCAATGCCCACTATGGCCAGTTGCGCGACGCAGAGCAGAAGATTGCGCGCCTGGTGCTGGACGACATCGGCTTTGCCGCACACGCCAGTATCAGTGAGTTGGCGGACAAGGCCAGTGTCAGCGAGGCTACCATTACCCGCTTTGCGAAGGCGGTGGGCTGTAAAAATGTACGCGACTTGAAGTTGCGCCTTGCCCAGGCGCTCGCGGTCGGGCAGCGGTTCTACACCGAGGTCAAGGCGGAGCCGGGTGCAAATTACGGTATATACGACGAGATCAAGGCGGCATTGGACCACAATGCGCGCTTGATTACCGAAGCGGTTATCGAGCCCGCGGTGGAGGCACTAGCGAAGGCGCGGCAGATTCTGATTTTTGGCGTGGGTGGTGGTTCCACTGTCCTGGCCCAGGAATGTCAGCACCGCTTCTTTCGTCTCGGGTTCCCGGCCACGGCCTACTCGGACCCCATGTTGATGCGCATGGCGGCCTCCACCATCGACAGCAATGACGTGGTGCTGTGCCTGTCCATGGGCGGCTACAGTCCGGACGTACAGGAGGCAGCGGAAATTGCGCGGGAATACGGCGCAACGACATTGGGTGTGACCGTTGCAGATTCGCCGCTGGCCGAAATACTGCACCACCTGGTGCCGATGGAGCCGCTGGAAACCGACTACATCTTTAAACCCAGTGCCGCGCGCTACGTGATGCTTGCTGCCATTGATGTGCTGGCCACGGAGCTGGCCGTTAAACAAAAACGTAAAAGCCGCGAGGCGCTGCGGCGACTCAAGCACACTCTGGACAGTCACAAGCACGGCGAAGATCGCCTGCCACTGGGGGACTGAACGGAGTATCTCTCGCGCGTGAGCCTGAAGTAGGCCCAAAGGAAATGGAATGACGTACGATACGGTGATTCGCGGTGCTTCGGTTGTCGATGGTAGTGGAGCCGATATGTTTACCGCCGACATCGCCGTTGCCAAAGGCCGTATCCAGCGGATTGCCGCGCCCGGCGCCATTACCTCGCCGGCGACAGAACTCATCGACGCCAGAGGGCTGTACCTCACCCCCGGTTTTATCGACGTCCACACTCACGACGACATCGAAGTTATCCACAACCCGCAGGTCCCCGCGAAAATCAGCCAGGGGGTAACCACGGTTATCGTCGGCAATTGCGGAATCAGCGCCAGTCCGGTGGTTCTCAAAGGCGACCCACCCGATCCTCTGAATTTGCTCGGTGATCGTTCCCGGTTTGCCTACGCGCAATTCTCCGATTACGCCAGTGCCGTGAAAGACGCCCGCCCGAATGTGAATGTGGCGGCGTTAGTCGGGCACACCTCTCTGCGCAACAACCATATGAACGACCTGCAGCGCACGGCGACGGACGCCGAGCTGGCCGCCATGCGTGCGCAATTGCGGGCGGCGTTGCAGCAGGGTGCCATCGGCCTCAGCTCCGGTCTTGCCTACGGCAGTGCCAAATGTGCAGATACTGCTGAAGTACTCGAAATGGTAGCGGAGCTCGCGCAGCAGGGCGGAGTCTATACCACGCACTTGCGCACCGAGTTCGACCGGATACTGGAGGCGTTGGACGAAGCACTGATGACTGCCGGTGAACAACGTGTACCGCTGATTGTCTCCCATCTCAAATGTGCGGGGCGGGGAAACTGGGGGCGCAGTGGGGAAGTGTTGGGCATGCTCGAAAATGCCAGCCACAAACAGAAAGTCGCCTGCGATTGTTATCCGTATACCGCCAGCTCCAGCACTCTCGACCTGGAGCAAGTCTCAGACGACATCGAAATTTTTATTACCTGGTCCAAGCCCTACCCGGAACAGGGGGGACGTTCGCTATCGGAAATCGCCCGGGCCTGGAAACTTTCCCGGCTGGATGCAGCAAAAAAACTTCAGCCGGCGGGGGCGGTATACCACTGCATGAGCGATGAAGACGTCCAGAAGATTCTCGCGCACCCATTGACCATGGTCGGTTCTGATGGTCTGCCCAATGACCCGCACCCACACCCGAGATTGTGGGGGGCATTTCCGCGCGTGCTCGCGCATTACGGGCGCGACCTGGCGCTGTTTGATCTACCCACAGCGGTACAGAAAATGAGTGGGCTGTCCGCCGCGAATTTTTCTCTACAGGAACGCGGCTTGATTCGCGAGGGATATGCGGCGGACCTGGTATTGATGAACTATTCCGAGCTGGAATCTGTGGCGAACTACGCAGCCCCGCAGGCACCAACGCGCGGAATTCACCGGGTCTGGGTCAACGGCGTTTGCGCCTATGCTGACGGCGTTGTGCAGGATAGTCGCAGTGGAACCTTTTTGTTCCGCAGTGATTCCCGGATCAATAACTGAAACATCAGGTGGTTCTTTCTATGATTCCCAACAGTAGTATCCAGCGATTTGGCGCAGAGGGCGGCACGGGTACCGGTGGCCAACACTTGCCATTTTCCAGTGCCGTTGAAGCCGGTGGCTTTCTCTATGTTTCCGGGCAGACCCCAATGCGCGACGGTGAAGTGGTGGAAGGCGGGATTGTGACGCAGTCGCAACTGGCGATCGACAACTGTTTCGCGATCATGGATAAGGCGGGCTACAGTGCGGCCGATGTTATCCACGTAACCGTTATTCTCACCGATGCCAGATATTTTCAATCCTTCAATAAAGTCTTCAAGGAAAATTTCGGCGAAAATCCACCTGCGCGGATCTGCTCTGTTTGCGACCTGGTGGTGGACTGCAAGGTTGAAGTTGGCGTAGTTTGTTACAAAACCCCCTAGCCTGGAACTTTCCGCAGATACTGGAAAAGTGATCTAAAAAATAGCGATCAATAAAAATAATATCCCGCAATGAATGCCAATTATTTTCTCGCCGCCTTTGGTCTCTATATTGTCTTCCTGATCGCCGTCGGTTGGTTTGTTTCCCGGCGGTCCAGAAGTGAAGACGACTTTCTGCTCGCTGGTCGGGGCTTGCCCATCTTCCTGACAATAGGTACCACCGTAGCCACCATGGTCGGAACGGGATCGTCCATGGGCGCGGTCGGCTTTGGCTACGCCAACGGCTGGGCCGGAGCCCTGTACGGTATTGGCGGGGCAGTCGGTATATTACTATTGGGTCTGCTGTTTGCCCCGGCGCGCGCGCAGCGCTTCTCGACCATGAGTGAAGAGCTGGCGTTCTACGTCGGCGACCATCCTCTGGTGAAAAAGGTGGTCGCGCTACTGATTCTTGTGGCCTGTTTGGGCTGGCTCGGTGCGCATATTCTTGGTGGCAGTCTGTACCTTGCCTGGATTACCGGTATCGATCTGCAACTGGCGAAATTTCTGATTGCGCTCGGCTTTGGTGTATTCGTTATCGTAGGTGGTTATCACGCTGTGGTGTGGACGGATACCCTGCAGGCATTGGTACTGTTTGTGGGCTTTCTACTGATGGCCGTATTCGCCGTGCATGCCGTAGGGGGCTTGGAGCCGGTAGTTCACTCTCAGGAAGCCGCCGTTCGCCAGCATCCGATGGCACGTTTACCAGCGGTGTCGCTTGCTGCTGTGATTGCCGTGGGTGTACTGGCCACGCCCTCCTTTCGACAGAGGATTTACTCCGCACGCAGCGTGGGCTCGGTGCGCAAGTCTTTTTATATTTCCGGCGGACTCTACCTGGTTTTCTCGCTGGTTCCGGCGATTATCGGTATCTGTGCCTATCTGTTGAACCCCGCCCTGGACAACCGAAACTTTGCCTTCCCATACCTCGCTATCGAAGTCCTGCCGATCGGTATCGGTGTATTGGTATTACTTGCGGGCTTATCTGCCACCATGTCTAGCGCCAGTTCCGATGCGATTGCGGGAGTGACCGTTCTGGTGCGGGATTTCGGAGTACAGCGAGGGCCAGCTGTGGGACTGAGGCAATCCCGTATTGGTCTGGTGGTAGTGATCGGTGTGGCGCTGGGTATGGCGATGTTGTCCGATGACCTGATTGGCTATATCAGCAAAATGATTTCCACGGTAATGGCCGGACTTTTTGCCTGTGGATTACTGGGGCGGTTCTGGTCGCGGTTTAACTGGCGGGGAGCGCTCGCGTCATTACTCGCCGGATCGATAACTTCACTCGCGGTGATGGCTACATTCAATGACTTTTGGGGTAACCCGATTATTCCGTCGGTGTCGGCAGCGCTGCTGGCCGGCGTACTGGTCAGTGTGCTCTCGCCTCGGGCGACGGTAAGGCGCGAATCAGTGCCGGCGCTCGACGCCAAATAACCTCGAATCACCGCAAATTCTGGCGCTTAAATGGCGGGCCGCCTATTATCTCCGGTTCTATCAAGCCCCAATAAATAGCCCAGAAAACCCAGATTGCGAGTGGTTGTATGAAACGGAAACTCTTTTTCCTGCTTGGCTGTGCTTTTGCCAGTTATTCCTCTGCCGAACAGCTGACTATCGACAGAATATTCTCAGATCCCGCCCTGAGCGGTACCAGCCCACGTGCGTTACAGTATTCGCCCGATGGCAGCCGGGTCACTTTTCTGAAAGGCCGCGAGGAAGATTACAACCGCTACGACCTGTGGGAGTACCGCTTGCGCGATGGCGAGACTCGCATGCTGGTGAACTCCGACAAGCTCCACCAGGGTGAGGAAAAGCTTTCGGACGAAGAAAAGGCCCGTCGCGAACGGCAGCGGATCTTCGGCAGCGGCATCATGGAGTACAGCTGGTCGAAGGATGGCAAGTCCCTGCTGTTTCCTCTCGCCGGCGATGTCTTCTATTACGCGCTGGAAGACGGCAAGTCCAAACGCCTGACCGAAACAGAAGCATTTGAGACCGATGTGCGCGTTTCCCCGGAGGGGCGCTTTGTCTCGTTTATCCGCGACCAGAATATTTTTGTGGTGGATCTGGAAACCGGCAAGGAGCGTCAGCTCACCAGCGATGGTAAAGGCCCGATCAAAAATGGTATGGCGGAATTTGTGGCCCAGGAAGAAATGGACCGCATGACCGGTTACTGGTGGTCACCGGATGAAAAGCGTATCGCTTACCTGCAGGTGGATGAAAGCCCGGTGGACGAAGTCACTCGCAGCGAAATCTACGCAGACCGGATCGACATGATCCAGCAGCGCTACCCGGCGGCGGGTCGTCCCAATGTGAAAATCAAACTGGGCGTACTGGATCTGGCCAGTGGTAAAACCCAGTGGCTGGACCTGGGCAGCAACGAAGACATTTACATTCCGCGGGTAAAATGGGCCCGTGACAACCTGCTTTCCTATCAGTGGCAGAACCGCAGCCAGAGCCGACTGGAACTGCGTTTTGTGGATATCCCTAGCGGCAAGACCCGCACCGCCCTGACGGAAACCAGTGATACCTGGGTGAACCTGTTCCATGGCCTGCGCTTCCTGAAAGACAGTGAGCGGTTTATCTGGGCTTCGGAAAAAGACGGCTACAAGCATCTCTATCTGTACGATTTCTCCGGCAAGCAACTGGCACAGCTCACCAGTGGTGACTGGGCGATCGATGCGCTGGAAGCGCTGGATGAAAAGAATGGCAAGGTGTATTTCTCCGGGCGTAAAGACACCCCGCTGGAGCGTCACCTGTATGTGACCGATCTCAGTGGCAACGGCAAGATCGAAAAAATCTCGTCACGCGAAGGCATGCACAGTATCGAGTTTGCCGACGATGCTTCGGGGTATATTGATACTTACTCCAATCCGTCCACTCCCGCCCAGGTCAGCCTGCACGGTGTCGATGGCAAGCGGATTACCTGGCTGCAGGAAAACAAGGTGGAAAAAGGCCACCCGCTGTACCCGTACATGAGTGACTGGATCGAGCCCGAGTTCGGCACCATCAAGGCACCGGAAGGCCACACCCTGTATTACCGCATGTACAAACCGGCGGGCTTTGATCCGAAGAAAACCTATCCGACCATGGTATTCCTGTACGGCGGCCCGCACGCACAGCTGGTGACCAACAGCTGGGACAGACCGTTCAACCAGTACATGGCGCAGCAGGGGTATGTGGTATTTACCCTGGACAACCGCGGCTCTGCCCATCGCGGCAAGAAGTTTGAAGATCCGATCTTCAAAAAAATGGGCAGCGTGGAAGTGGATGATCAGGTCACCGGGGTGAAATTCCTGCGCTCTCTGCCATTCGTGGATCCCGCGCGCATCGGTGTCTACGGCCACAGCTACGGTGGCTATATGGCGCTGATGACCATGTTCAAGGCCGGCGATTATTTCAAAGCGGGGATTTCCGGTGCGCCGGTAACCGACTGGGGGCTGTACGACACCCATTACACCGAACGCTATATGGGTAACCCCAACGAAGTACCGGAGGCTTACGAGGCGTCCTCCGTATTCCCGTACGCCAAGGACCTGAAAGGTTCGCTGCTGATTTACCACGGTATGGCAGACGACAATGTCCTGTTCACCAATACCACCAAGCTGATCAAGCAGCTGCAGGATAACGGGCAGCAGTTTGAACTGATGACCTACCCGGGCAAAAAGCACAGCCTGCGCGGCAAGGAAACCCGCAAGCACTGGTATACGATGATGAAAGACTTTTTTGACCGTACGTTGAAAGCGTCGAATTGACCGGGGTCAGAAAGGCAAAAAAGGGCTTCCAATGGAAGCCCTTTTTTTATGCAAATTAACGTGTATCGACAGTCATTCAGCTTAGAGTAGTTGTGCGAGACGAGGGAGCATGGGTTCGTTGCAGAACACCGGCTTTCCTGCAACAAAGGTGGCCTGTACTTGGCCGCTTTCATTCAGTATCGCCAGGTCTGCTGCCTTGCCGGGTGCGATAGAACCGGTGTGCCCATCGATGCCGAGAAACTTCGCTGGTGACAAGCTCGCCATGTGCAGTGCCTCGCGCAAGCCGACACCGGCGAGCTTGTGCAGGTTGGCAGCGGCGCGTTCCAGGGTCAGGGTGCTGCCAGCCAGGGATCCACTATCCGTGCGCGCCACACCGGCTTCCAGGTTGATTTCCATTTTTCCGAGCTGATAACGTCCGTCGGATAGGCCGCCGGCATTGATACAGTCGCTGATCAGGGTCACACGGGATGGATCTTTCAGTTTGCAGATCATCTGTAAAATCGCCGGATGCAGGTGTACCCCATCGGCAATCACTTCTACATTGGCATCGTGTACCAACACCGCGCCGGTACAGCCCGGCTCACGGTGATGTATACCGCGCATACCATTGAATACATGCACGCCGCCGCAGGCGCCGGCATCGAGCGCCGATCGGGTCTGATCGTAGCTGGCGTTGGTGTGTCCGAGCATTACCCGAATGCCGCGAGCTTTGAGATAGGGAATTATCTCCATTGCACCGTCCACTTCTGGCGCCAGTGCCACGACTTTGAGCTGTTGATGTGAAGCGTCAAGCAGGGCTTCCATTCGCTCCCTGGTGGGCTCGAGGAAGTAGTGATCGTTGTGCGCCCCCTTGTGTTCACTCGCGAAAAACAGGCCTTCGCTGTAGCCGCCGAGTACACGCGCACCGGGCTGCTGATCCAAAGCTGCGCGCCCCAGGTTATCCATCGCCGCGAGTGTCTCTTCCCAGCTGCTGGTAACGGTAGTGGCGAGAAACCCGGTGACACCGTGCTTTGCCAGTGATCGCGAAATGGTATTGATTGCCTCGGGGGTCGCATCCATTACGTCACAGCCTTCGCGGCCGTGGATGTGGAGGTCGATCAATCCCGGTACCAGGGTGGTCCCTGGCAGTTCGTATATGGGCAGATCGTCCCCAGTTGTCTCTATGATGTCGGCAATGCGGCCGTTCTCTATGCGCAGACAGTGTCCGCTGAGCTCTGTAGTTTCCGTAAAGATGGTCTGCGGCTTTAAGTAATAACCGGGGTTATTCATTGTGAGTTTTCCACAGTCTGGAGTGCGAGCAGGGCAGCGCCTCGGGAGCCACTGGCATCGCCGAATTTTGGCGGCGCGATAACGGGCGCAGTGAATCCCTTGAACAGGTGATGTTCGATGGCTCTCGGTAAATCCCGATACATTTCCTCGATGCGCGAGAGGCCGCCCCCCAGCACGATAATTTCCGGATCGTGTGCCATCACCAGGTTGGCCAATGCTGCACCGAGTAAATCCAAGTGAATTTCGCGTGTGGCCATGGCGGCTTGCTCACCATTGCGCCAGCGCTGGACCAATTCTGGAACGGTAATTTGCTGCCCCGAGTATTGTCGATACAGGTTCGCGAGCCCTGGCCCGGCAATATACGGCTCGAAACAGCCTACAAGGCCACAGCCACAGGTAAGCAGTGGCAACTGGTATTTTTGACGCAGGGCTGCAGATAAAGGATGGTGTCCGTATTCGCCGGCAATTCCCTGGCGGCTGCGGTATAGCTTGCCATTCACCACCAGGCCGCCGGCAGCACCGGTCCCAAGAATTGCACCGTAGACATGAGGGAAGCCATCGCCAGCGCCACCGTGGGCTTCTGATAGGGCAAACAAGCGACAGTCGTTCTCGATGGCTACCGTGCGGTTGAGTCTTTCCTGCAAAGCCTGTGCGACATTCCTGCCGGTCGCACAGGGCACATTGGCAGACAATGAGTTCCCTTCACCATTGATCAGTCCGGGCATACCAATACCGATCAGGCCTTCGCTGCCATGACGCTCGTCGGCGGCTTTTATCAACCTCTCCAGTGTGTCGATGAATTCACCGAAATCATCTATGGGAGTGGCCACACGCTCACTATCCAGCATGCGCAGGTTGTCATCGAAACAGGTGATTTCGATTTTGGTTCCGCCGATATCCAGCCCGTAGATTACGCGCATTGCTTTCCCTGGTTACGTGGGCTGAGCGGATAAATGGTTACACCCTGTACCACACGGTTCACTTCGCCGGTGGGGCAGGGGTTGTCCGGGGTAATACCCAAGTGTAGGGACTTATAAAACGCGAGCGCCTGTGCAAAAACGATGTAGTAGAGCGCGAGCCAGGCTTCTTCCAGCGCGTCGGCCTTGGCAAAAGAGGCCGGGCAGACAATCCACTCTGTCGTACCATCTCTTTTGAGTTCCGCCAGCAAGTCGTCATCGTAGCGGCGGCAGTAGGCATCATTACTTTGCAGTAAAACCACCAGGGTCTGCTTATCCACCATGGACTTTGGTCCATGCCGGAAGCCCAACGGGCTCTCCGCGTGGCAGTCCACTTTACCGGCAGTGAGTTCCAGCATTTTCAGGGCGGCTTCCGTTGCGATACCTTTCAGGCCGCCGGCACCGAGAAATACCACCCGTTTGAAATCCCGGTGTGCGATGGCCTGGATGGCGTCCAGTTGGCCTTCCAGCAGGTTGCGGGTGACGTTCGTCAGTGCGGGCAGCTGTGCCGTTTGAGGTGCAAATACCTCCAGTGTCGCCAGTAACATGGAAGTGAAACTGCTGGTCATGGCGAAACTCTGATCCAGTGTCTCTTCGGGCATCAGCAGGGAGTAACTGTTGCTACTGCCATCGGCGCGCTTGGCCAGTTCACCATCGGGGTTACAGGTGATGACCAGGTGGTAGCAGTGCTCGACGCACTGGTTCACCACATCATAGGCGCCGACACTCTCCGGACTGTTGCCAGAGCGGGCATAGGAAATCAGCAGAGTTGGAATCGCGTGCAACAGGTAATCGTTTGGATTACTCACCAGCTCTGTAGTGCTGATGGCTTCCACACGACGCTCCATTACCCTTGTCAGGTACGGCGCAAGGGTCTCACCGGCGTAGGCGGAAGTGCCGGCGCCGGTAAGGATGATGCGCAGATCGCTGCGCTGTAATAGCGGCTGTAACCACTGCTGTAGCTGGGGGCGTTGGGTATCCACAATGGATGCCGTGCGCTGCCAGGAATCGGGTTGCTGGGCAATCTCGCGCGCGGTGTGTTCTGCCTTGTTCTGGGCCAAGGACTCGGCATCGATTTTCAGGGTGTTATACATCGTTCTTATCCTGTACTACTGCTTCCAGCAGGCGTTGGCATAGGCGGTGGTGACCTGGCGAATGCGCGCCTTGATCAGTGCGCGCGGCTCGTTTTCTAGCTGGCCCTCGCGGACCTGCCGGTATTCCTGCGGAAAAAACTGGCTCAGTAACGGCAGTGGGATTTGTGTGCCGGACAGATTGTCGAGCAAGCGTGTAACCGCTTTATTGACCGTGCTGTCCGGCCAGTAATAGCGGATGCGATCACTGTAACTATAGCGTCTATACAGTGGCTGCCGCTCTCGGGATACTTCATAGAAGCTCTGCCAGTAAGCGGGTTGCGCCTGCATGCGCTCTTCGCATACCGCACGCAGGTTGGACCTGTCTGTAATACCGGGCAACTCGTCTTCGATATGGCTGAGGGCGAACAGCGCCTCGCGCAGGGCAAAGGTCAGCTGTGGTCCTACCTTCAGAATGGCGAAATGATCGCGTACCAGCTGCCGGTAGTTTGCTTCGGTCTGGTAGTCGGTGGAGTGCGCTTCAAATGCGATGCCATCGGTTTCCAGGGCAAGCGCCTTGAGCGCGTTGGCTTTGTGCGGCTGGTAGTCGATAACCGAGGTGTGGTCGAACTCCACTCCGGGTTGTACCACCAGGCCGATCACCCGCGACCAGGCATCATTGAGGTCGCGTGCGGCAAACGCGCTGCGGTGCAGCTCGATCGTATTGCGGGCATGTGCCGGCTGGGTCACTTCCAGCTCTGTTATTTCTTCTTTCGCACCGCCGGGAGGCGGTACTTCAGTGCCGATCACATAGACCACCTTTCCCTCCGTTCCATGGCGTGCGGCGGTGTCTTCGGCCGCGCGGCACAGGTCGGCAGCGCGCTCGGCGATAATTTCGTCAGCAAGCGGCAGACTGTCGTCGGCGCAGGGCATACTGCAGTCCAGGTGGATCTTGCTGAAGCCCGCACTTACATAGGCGTCGATCAGGTCGCGCGCCTTGGCCATAGCCTCTGCTGCGGGTTCTTTCTGCCAGCACACGGGACCCAGGTGGTCACCACCGAGAATAATCCGGCTTGAATCCAGTCCGGTACGGCTCGCCAATGTCATCACATAATCGAAGAAGTCTGCCGGTTGCATACCGGTGTAGCCCCCGAACTGGTTTACCTGGTTGGCGGTGGCCTCGATCAGCAGTGGGGAGTCGTCAGTCAGTGCCTGCTCCATGGCTGCCTCGAGAACCAGTCCGTGGGCGGAGCAGACAGCATAGATACCTCGCGGTGCGCCCTCCAGGTTTGCTCTCATCAATTCTTGCAGCATGTTGAATCCTTATTGTTTGTGGCCTTTTGATCTGGCTCTAGTTTGTGACTGCGTGACTGTTATTCAGTCAACGATAACGACCCTGACCCCGGCTTCGGTCAGGACTTCGTGAAAAGCATCCGGGATACCGCTGTCGGTGATCAGAATGTCGAGGTCACCGAAGTCGCAGATTTTGTGTACACCGGAGCGTTTGAACTTGGAGGAGTCGGTAACGGCGACGATTTGCCGCGCGACCTTGCACATCAGGCGGTTTAGGTTGGCTTCGTGTTCGAAGTGCGTGGTGATTCCGCCCTGGAAGTCGATACCGTCCACACCGAGAAATACTTTGTCGAAGTGGTAGCACTGCAGCGCGTCTTCTGCCGCACGGCCGTAAAACGACAGGGACTTTTTGCGCAGGGTACCGCCAGTCATGAGCACCTCTACGCCCTCTGCATCCACCAGCTTCTGCGCTACGTTGAGACCATTGGTCATCACCACCAGACGTCGGAACTGGTGCAGCTCGCTGGCGATCTCGGCCGTGGTGGTGCCGGAATCCAGGATGATGGTGTCCTGCTCGCGGACCTCGCGGGCGGCAGCGGCGGCAATGCGGCGCTTGATATCCAGGTGCTCGGTCACTTTCTCGCCCACCGACAGTTCCTGGCTGACCCGGTTACTGGCGACGGCCCCGCCACGGGTGCGTACCAGCAGGCCTTTCTGGTGCAGGTAGTTGAGGTCACCGCGAATGGTCACGGTAGATACGCCGTACTTGTCGGCGAGCTCTGGCACCTGAACGCGACCGGCATCAATTGTCACCTGAACGATGTCGTGTCTACGCTCAATAGTATTGGCAGTCATGGGGCGTCCTTCATGCAATCTTTCGTGCATTCTACGAAACTTTCACAAGCTTTCAAAAGAAATTTAATTTTCGCGCGCCTTTCGTTTCCATTTAACCCTTAAAAATCAAAAGGTTACATGTTGCAAATTTTGCGTTGTGCGGATTGTGTACAGATAAAATGAAAGCTTATGAAGCATTTTCCTGTTGAACGGGTAGTTTCGCTTGGTTATTGTCCAATCCCAGAACAGAACACCGCGTAGCAGGAATCGAGGTAAAAAATAAATGAGCGAAATAGATCGTCGAAAGTTTCTGAAAGCTGGACTGACTGCAGCGGCCGCCGCTACCGCCGCCGGTTGTACGACCAGTGCCAACTCGGGCAACAATCTGTTTGCCCCCAAGGGGCAGAAGTCGGTCATGGGGCTGGTTGTCCCGCCGATGGAGACCGTGCGGGTCGGCTTTATTGGGGTGGGCGAACGCGGTGTGGGTGCGGTCAAGCACTTCTGCAATATAGATGGGGTAGAGATCAAGGCGATCTGCGATACCGACAGGCAGGTTCTGGATCGCGCGGTTGATCTGGTGGTAGCCGCAGACCTGCCCAAACCGGCGGCCTATGGCAAAGACGAGCATGCGTACCGCGACCTGCTCGAGCGCGACGACATCGATATCGTCATTATCTCTACCCCGTGGCGCTGGCACACGCCAATGTCCGTTGAAACCATGCTGAGCGGCAAGCACGCCATGGTGGAAGTGCCTGCAGCCCTGACCCTCGATGAGGCCTGGCAGCTGGTGAATACCGCAGAGCAGACGCAGAAAAACTGCATGATGCTGGAGAACGTGTGTTACGGCCGCGACGAGCTGATGGCCCTGAATATGGTGCGCATGGGCCTGTTTGGCGACCTGTTGCATGGTGAGGCCTCCTATATCCACGAACTGCGCTGGCAGATGAAGGAGCTGAACCGCAAGACCGGTTCCTGGCGCACCAAGTGGCATGCACTGCGCGATGCCAACCTGTATCCGACCCACGGCCTCGGTCCGGTCGCGCAGTATATGAACATCAACCGCGGCGACCGTTTCGATTACCTGACTTCCATGAGCAGTCCGGCCCTGGGCCGCGCGGCATACGCCGAACGTGAGTTCCCGGCAGATCACCCGCGCAACAAGCTCGACTACATCGCCGGTGACATCAATACCAGCCTGATCAAGACCGTACAGGGCCGCACGATCATGGTTCAGCACGACACCACCACACCGCGCCCCTACACCCGTCACAACCATATTCAAGGAACCAACGGTGCGTTTGCCGGCTTCCCCAATCGTATCGCGCTGGAAGAGGGTGGTCGCAAGAGCTACCACGAGTGGGACTACGACATGGACTACTGGTACGGCAAGTACGACCACCCGCTGTGGCGTCGTATGGGCAAGGAGGCTGAGCGCAATGGCGGCCACGGCGGTATGGACTTCCTGATGTTCTGGCGCATGGTGTACTGCCTGCGCAACGGCCAGCCGCTGGATCAGGATGTTTACGATGCGGCAGCCTGGTCGGTAGTGACACCGCTTTCCGAAGCTTCGGTAAAAGACCGCGGAAACAGCAAGGACTTCCCGGACTTTACCCGTGGCGTATGGAAAACCGCTACGCCGCTGGGTGTGGTGAGCTGATGTAAGGGCGGGTGTTCTGCCCGCCCTGAACATTCCGGCCTGGGAAGGCCGAACCTCTCTCAATCATGACGATTATTTGCCTGTTAAAGGCGAAGGGGCCTCTGTACGCCTGCAGTTTGTGCACTGTGCCCAACAACAACCATATAAAACAATAAATTGGGTAGACGATTATGTTCGACAAAAAAAGAAAGACGCTCAGCCTGGTCATTGGTGCACTGGTAATGGCTTCCCAATCCATGGCTCAGGAAGTGGAGAACCAGGAAGCAGAAGATGCATTTGAATCGCCCGCAAGCGAGACTGTAGAAGAGGTTCAGGTTACCGGCATCCGCAGCAGTATCAAAAGCTCCCTGGATATCAAGCGCGACTCCATCAACGTGGTGGATTCCATCGTCGCTGAAGACATCGGCAAGTTCCCGGACCAGAACATCGCCGAAGCCCTTCAGCGCATGAGTGGTATTACTATTACCCGCAACGCCGGTGAGGGGCAGAAGGTCACTGTGCGTGGACTCGGCGGTGATTACAACGTGACTACCATCAATGGTCGCCGTATGGCTTCCGAGCACAGCAGCCGGGATTTCAACTACGACCTGATTGCTTCAGAACTGCTGAAAGGCGTAGAAGTCTATAAATCCCCGGTGGCAAAAACCCAAGAGGGGGGCATCGGCTCGGTCATCAATATTCGTACGCGCCGCCCTATGGATTTCGCTGGGCCCGTCATGCAGGCATCGATGAAGGGTATTTACGAAGACCGTACAGAGGAAATGAACCCTCAGGCCTCTTTCCTGGTGAGCAATACCTTCTTCGATGGAAAGTTCGGCGCACTGCTGACCGGCGTTTACTCCGAGCGCACCCTGCGCACCGACGGCTACTATGGCAGCGGCTTCTATAACGAAGGCTCCGAAAACTGGATGACCGTGCGTCAGGATGTGGATGGCGACGGTGAATTTGATCCGGCGGTCGACAACGAATACGGCAGTATCATTCCCGGCTATGTGCAGTATCGCAACTGGCAGGATACCCGCGAGCGCACCGGCGCCAGCCTGGCGCTGCAGTGGCGCCCGCGCGACGATATAGAAGTTAACTTCGACAGCATTTACTCTTCATACGACACCAATGGTGAGGAGTACCAGATTTCCTTCGTGACTTACGACGAATGGTGGACTCCGGGAGTGCCGAGTGTTGGCGACCTGCAATTTGACGAAGATGGCCTGGTCAATGCGCTGACCCTGACCGATGGCGCCATGGTTGAACTGCTGAATACTTCCGTACCGCGCAACACCGAAACCTATCAGGTGGGCACCAACGTTGCCTGGGATATCCGTGACAACTTCCGCCTGGCGGTGGACGTTTCCCACTCCAAGTCTGAAATCAGCAATACCGGTGATAACCGCTATGTCGTAGCGCGTGGCTTCGTTGATGAGGTGCGTATCGATCAGTCCGGTAGTAACCTGCTGCCCGATATCACCATGAGCCCCGCCTTGTCCCATACTTCGCCATTTGGTGCGCACTACAGCTACAACTCCGGCAGCACCATCAGTGATGAAGTTTCCGAGTTTCGTCTCGATGCAGACTGGGCGCCCCAGGGCGACCTGATCAGCTCTGTGAAATTCGGTTTGAACTACGGTGACCAGGGTAAGTCTCGCGACACATACGCTTCGCAAGACCCTTCCATGTTCAGCAATGGTGGTGCCTATTTCCAGTACTACCCGGACTACACCCCGGATTTGTCCGCGGTGGAAAACATTAATGGCTTCGAGCTGTTCCGCTTGCCTGCAGATGTACTGCGCGCCCCGCGTTTCGATAACTTCCTCGCCGGTGAAGCCGGGCAGCATCCGTCTCCCTGGGCAAGTTTCGACTACGACAAACTGATGGCTTTTTACGAAAGTATCAGCCCGGAAGGTGCCGCTAACGTGCGTGCCAGCTATCAGCCGACACAGTCGTTTGATCTCGGTGAATCCACCCTGGCTGCCTATCTCCAGGCAGACCTGGAAACGGCTCTTCTGGACCGCCCGCTTACCGCCAACTTCGGTGTACGGGTGATCGAGACCACCGTGAACAGCGCTGGGTTCTCTCTGGATCCGGACGCGGTGCGCTTCGAAGAAGATATCGATCCCGACAGCGTCACCGGTATCAAGGTGGTGGGCAATATGGCCGACTACCAGTACGAGGTTGAATTTGAAGATTCCTATGTGGATGCGCTGCCGAGCATGAATATCAAGTGGGACCTGAACGACGAGCTGGTTTACCGCCTCAGTGCTGGCCGTGTGATCACCCGGCCCAGCATTGATTCATTGAAAGCGTACAGCTACATGAACCTGAATGAGTTCGAACTCTATACTGCCAACCCCGGATTGGAACCGATGCGCGCGAACCAGCTGGATACCGCGCTGGAGTGGTACTTCTCCGACTATGGCGCAATAACCGGCACCCTGTACTTCAAGGATATCGAGTCCTTTACTGAGTACGGCCTGAACGGAAAGCGCAATATCGGCGGCTATGAGTTTGACGTTTATAGTTCAGTGAATGGGGATGAGGGCGCTATGGTGCGCGGTATGGAGTTGACCTACCAGCAGTCCCTGAGTGAGGTTTTGCCGTCTCCATTCGATGGCCTGGGTGTGCAATTCAACTACACCTATGTGGAAAGTGAATACGACGATACCGAGCGCCGTGAAGAGGGACTGCCATTTGTGGGTATGCCGAAAAACTCCTACAACGCGGTGGTTTACTACGAAAAAGACCGCATGCAGGCACGACTCGCCTATAACTGGCGTGGCAAAGTCCTCACCAATGCCGAGGCCTGGGGTGGGCCGAGCTGGGATGCGGATTACGGTCAGCTGGATTTCAGTGCCGACTATGATCTCACTGATAATTTTAACCTGAGCCTGAGTGTCAACAACGTCACCAACGAGCGCAACTGGGGCTATGTGATGCGTTCGGATCAAGTCAACCACCTGACTCGATACGGACGCCTGATCAACCTCGGTGTGAGCGCGAACTTCTAATTCCCTCGTCATTGCCCGGCTCCCCGTGGAGTCGGGTTTTTTTCTTCTAATGCAGGTGTTGATGTGAGTACTACAACTGTGCAAGCCGTCGTTCCGACGACGCAAAAGAGCAGCCTGTTACCGATGGCAATCATCGGTATGTTGTTTTTTATTTTCGGATTTGTGACCTGGCTGAATGGTTCATTGATACCTTTCCTGAGAATTCTTTGTGACCTGAATGAATTCCAGGCCTTGTTCGTTACCTTCGTGTTCTACATCGCCTATACCGTAATGGCTCTGCCGATGTCGCTGATTCTGCGCCGTACCGGCTATCGCAACGGTATGGCACTGGGTCTTGGCATTATGGGGGTGGCTGCGCTGGTATTTATTCCCGCCGCACAGACAGGGAGCTTCGCGATATTTTTGCTGGGGCTGTTTGGGCTGGGGGCCGGGCTGACAATTCTTCAGACTGCATCCAACCCCTACGTCGTGAGGATCGGTCCGGTGGAAAGTGCCGCTACCCGCATCGCGATCATGGGCATCATTAACAAAAGTGCTGGCGTACTCGCGCCGCTTGCCTTTACCGCGCTGGTACTTTCAGGGCTGTCTGATTTCAATACCCAGGCGGTGTCACAGTTGGGCGCAGAAGAGCGCGTTGCGATGATGGACACGGTCGCCAATCGCCTGATCATGCCGTACATCTATATGGCCGGGCTGCTGTTTGTGCTGGTCGGTCTGATTAAGTTTTCCGGTTTGCCGGAAATCGAGGATGAGGCTGAGAGCGAAGACGATGGGCGCTCCGGGGTATGGCAGTTCCCGCAAGTTGTGTTGGGTGCGCTGGCACTGTTTGCCTATGTCGGCGTTGAAGTGATCGCTGGCGATACTATCGGTCTGTATGGCGAGGAGCTCGGCGTCGGCAACTTCGCTTCGCTGACATCCTATACCATGGTGTTCATGGTCGTAGGGTATCTGCTGGGGATATTCTGTATCCCGCGCTGGACCAGCCAGCAACAGGCACTGACGGCTTCTGCCATTGCGGGTTCACTGTGTGTACTTGGTGTGCTGTTCAGTTCTGCGGAGAGCAGTATGATGTCATCCGTATTATGGGGATGGAGTGGAATTCCTGTAGTACCGAACCCCGTGTTTTTTGTAGCGCTTATGGGGCTCGCACATGCACTGGTGTGGCCTACCGTCTGGCCACTGGCCCTGGAGGGGCTGGGACGCTTTACCGCGCAGGGTTCTGCTCTGTTGATTATGGGGATTGCCGGCGGCGCGATTATTCCACTGGTGTTTGGCAAGCTGTCTGAAAACGCGGGCACTTTCCTGAGTGGCTACTGGGTGGCACTTCCCTGCTATCTTTTTATTCTTTTCTACGCATTGAAAGGGCACAAGATGCGCGCGTGGTAAGTGGGTTTTGTTTCTTATAGATTCATCCGGTTTTTTCTTTGACCTGATTAGAAAAGGGCTTCCTATGGAAGCCCTTTTTTATGTGATTTTCCAGCGAGGTCAGTCGCCACAGTACCCTTGTAACCGCAGCAGCGGACCCTGTCCGGTTTCTTTGGACGTCATGTCGACCCCATTACTGCCGGACTGGGAGGCAATGACCAGTCCGGTGTTATTGCCGAGCCAGGTTTCCACAATGCCGGAGGCGAGCAGGTCAATCTGGTGACTGCCAGTGACGGAGGGCACAAAGCTGGCCAGTTGTGATCCGAGCACCACACTGCCACCGACGCTGTTCCAGGTTGCGGACTCTTCCTGCCAGTCTGCGGTGGCCCGGTAAATACCGTAGGTATTCCCGGAGCGATCGGTTACGTTCAGTTCCAGTTGGGCCTGGGTAAATCTGGAGCAGTTCTCTATGCCTGTCAGATCAAATTTGACCAGGGTGTAGAGCTCCCCGTACTGGCGATCACTGCCATCGGCCAGCAGTCCATCGCTGCTGCCATCAAAGTTGCTCGCGCCCTGTGCCGAGCCGACGAATACGTCGTCCGATGCAGCCTGCACAAATTGCTGGCTGCTGCCGGAACCGGAAGAGCTGCCCGAGCTTGAGGAACTGCCCGAGGAACTACTGGAGGAGCTACTCGACGAACTGCCGCCGCAATCGGCGTCGACGGTCAGTACCGGCGCGGTACCGGTTTCTTTGGAGGTCATATCCACACCGTCACTACCACCGAGTGAGGCGATCACCAGTCCGTGGTTGCCACCGCCCAGCCAGCTCTCAATGACATTGCCTGCGAGCGCAACCTGACGCAGTTCGGTGGTGGATGGGGTAAAGCTGGCGACCTGGCTGCCGAGCATGCCGCTGCCACCAATATTGCCCCAAGTCGCGGACTCTTCCTGCCAGTCACTGGCCGCCAGGTAAACGCCGAAGCTGCTGTTGGAGTAGTTTGTGACATTCAATTCCAGGGTGACATTGCTGAAGCTGCTGCAGCTGGCGATATCGTCCAGGTCAAATTTCACCAGGGTCATCATCTGGCCGTAGGCGGAATCGCTGGCATCGGCCAGCAGGCCTTCATTGCTGCCGTCGTAGTTGGTCGAAGTGTAGTTGGCGGTGACAAATACATCGTCGCTAGCGGTCAGTGCTGTGGCTTGCCCACCTGAGCCGCTACCGGAGGAACCACCGGATGAGCTGCTGGAGCTACTGCCTGGATTGGTCCCGATCACGCTGCGGTTACTGGCGTTGCGAGTCAGGCTCATCGATTCGCCCACCTGGTTTGCACTCCACCAGTTGATGTTGCCGGGCAGTACCAGCGAATCGGCAGCGCGCTCGGCGCGGCTCAGGGTGCTGGCGGAGGTGTTGAACTGCGCGGTGCGCACGACCACTTCCTCACCGCTCACCTGAATTACCTTGAACTGCTGGATACTGGCGAGATCAATAGTCCAGGATTTGGGATCGTTGGCGGAGCGCGCCGGCGCTCCCCAGCTACCTTCGCCCACGTACACGGTGCCGCCGTTGCCGGTCGCTGCAAAGCCGTTGCCATCCGGGATCAATGCTTCGGTGAGTTTGGTCATGTGGGTGTCCGACTCCACCACCAGGTTGATCGCATTGTCGTAAAAGTCCTGCGCCCACCAGCTGTGCAGAATGGTGTTTTCCGATTTACCGGAGTAGTGCGGAAACATGGGCTTGTGATACTGGGCAAAACGCCACTGGGCGCTGCTGCCATAGGCAACCAGGTCGCTCTGCAGCCAGCTGTTCATGGCGCTGGCATAGGAAGACCAGCCGCTGTTTTTGAACTGGCTGTTGAGGGTGTAAACACGCAGCAGCGGGGATACCTGCACGGCACCGTAGGTGTCATCCGGATTGCAGTTGCCGTCGCCGTCGAAATCCACACCGAACACCTGGCACAGGGTGAAGTAGTTGTTGTCTTCGTGATTGCCGTGGGTGGGAATCAGCGGGTAAATGCGCTGGTAGTTGTAGCCATCGATCTGGTCGCTGGAGTAGGTCAGCTCCCAGTCATCGAGAAACGCGCGCATCTGCGATGCGCTGTTGGCATCGGTAAAGTCGCCGCCGTGCATCACCGCCAGTGGGCGGATTTTTGCCAGCAACTGGTTGCCCTGGCGGCGCGTGGTATGGCCGGTGCGGGTATCCCCTCCGGCGACGACCACAAACGGGTCATTGTTTTGTGGCGCAGTGCGGAACCAGAAACGATCGCCACAGCCATCCTGGTCACACACGCGATAGAAAATTTCTGCGTCCGCTGTGAGGTTTTGCAGACGCACGAAATGGCTGACCACACTGCCGTCAAAGGTACGGGTGGCATCGACACCGGCTGTGGACCAGCCGCTCTCATCGGTGGTGTAGCCATAGCTTACGTAAGGATTATTGCTGCTGCCGTCGGGAGAAAAGCCGATTACGGCGCTGTCGCGACCATCGCTATCCCATACCAGCCGGTGATGCTTGGTGGCCGCATTGGCGTCTGCGACAGATAGCCCTGCGAGCACCGCAGCACAGGCGGTACTGCGTGCGATCCTGGCCCATAGATTACTACCCAGAAAGTTGTTCATGGGAAAACTGTCCTGTTTAAGGATTATTGTGGGGCGAATTGGTTTGGAAAATGTACTGCACGGAAGAGTGTGCGAGCGCTTAGTGACAGCTTTTTGAATTCCTAGCCACCAGGCGCACAAATGCCGCATTGCGGTGCGGAAGTGTGACCTGTTGCCCTTCCACAAAACTGACCGCTTCGGCGCCGCTTCCCAAATACTGGTAAACACCCTGCAAAAGCTTTCCGGAGTCCGCGGTCCAGTAATCCCCGCGCTTGGTCCTCGGGAAAAACGCGGTATTGATGGCCGGCTGACCCGCTTTGCTGTCTGCATATACCAGAGTGCGCAGTTCGGTTGCGCTTGGCAGTCGCCAGCTATTTTCTCCACATAGCTGCTGCACGCGGATGCGACGGATCAGGTCGGCGGTATCGCAGCGGTCCGGTTCAAAGTAGCAGTCGCCAAGGTTCGGGGAGCCTGCCGCCGGTAGCGGCATTGCGTCCTGTATTGCGGCAGCGGCCGTGAATCCTGTTTCCGCTTCCCGGTACCAGGAGTAGGTCCAGAGACCGTCGTGAATACTTTCATCGTCGGTTTTGACCTCCCACAACAGGCCGGTGTTTGTGTCACATACACAGGACCAGGGGCCGGACCAGGGAGCAAGCGCTTCGCCGCGGTTATTTATTTTTACCAGGTGATACGGCTGGGGTTTCGGGGCGGCCGGTTGCTTGAGGAATACAGCCAGACACAAAACCAGCGGCAGACCAGTAACGACGAAGGTGCGTTGCCAGCGGTTCATTGGGCGAACGCCAGGCGAATGGCACGGGTGTGCCGGGTGTGGGCAATCTGCGCGCGGTCAAAGGCGGAAACCCACAGGCAGATACCGTCGCCGATAGGGACATCCAGCGATGAGCCGGTTACCAGGCTGCGCGCCATTTCCAGTGTCCAGTATCCCCCATGCCAGCGCGCCCGCGCGCGCACGTCGGCGCGGTCGCCTTCAAACCGGTTGGAGTTGTACAGCACCGAGGGCATGACGCTGCCCGTGGGAATTCCGGCATCGGCCGCTTCGGTATACGGCTGATAATCGAACCAGGGAATAACCCACGGGTTGTGCCCGGCATTGGACAGCGCAGCCAACTGCTCCGGGCTTTGCGGCAGCCGCTTGGGGGTAATGCTGTCGCGCCGGTACCACTGCCAGTTCATCACATAGGCGCCGGACTCCTTGCCATCCTGCTGGTAACCCGCGGTATAGCGGCGCTCGCCGGCGCGGGGGTGGTCTGCCGGGCCGATAAAATTGTCGTCGGCCAGATACATATCGTTGGTGCGCACGGCTTTCCAGTGCCACAGGTCGTGCAGCTGGCCATCGCTGCTGTAGTGGTAGCCCTTTCCGTGCCAGTTGGCCGGTTTATCCGGCAATGGCTTGCGGCCCAGATGTGCGGTGCCCGCGGCGCCAAACGCGCAGTTGGGAGAGAGCAGTACCGCGAACTTGTCCTCGTAATGGCGCACTTCATTGAACTGATGGAATCCATCCTGCTGCACCTGCCAGCCGTTGTCGGTTTTCAACAGGGGCAGGTGCGCCAGGCTTTTATCCCGGTCGCGCCAGCGGGCCAGCAGGAAAAACTCCGTACCATTGCTCAGTGCACGCAGGGTCACGTCGGTAGCGCCGTTATCAAAGTTGGCACCGCCATCGGTATTCACTGTAATAGAGCGGGCGGCTTGCCACTGGGGCTCATCGGCGTTGCCGTCGATATGGATATGGTCACTCGGGGGGATGCTTGCTACTTCGAGCGGGTAATGACTTTGCTGGCTGGCCAGCTGCCACGTGATTGCGAGCAAGGGGAGTGCAGCAAGAGCACCGATGCCCAGGCGCACTCGCGCGGGAAGCACAATGTGGAAAAGCGCCGAACGCCCCCAGCGAATCAGGTAGAGTCCCCCGTGTCCCAGCAGGTATAGGCCCATACCTAGGGCGCAGAAAAAGTGGATATCGCGGGTGGTGCTGCCAGCGTTAAAAAACATCAGCCAGCCGCTGGCAAGCGAGCCTGCCAATACCGGGTAACCGGCACGAATAATGGCTCTGTGCCATCCGCACCAGAGTGGACGCTTCTTTTGGCTGGTATTTCTGAAGCGGAAAATCAGATACAGCAGGACGCAGAGGGAAATGGTGAGGGCGCTAAAAAAATGCAGCTGATGTACTGCGCCCTGTGGCAGCAGTTCTTCGAACTCGGCGACCAGCGGACGCTGCAGGGTGGCGATACGCAGTCCAGTGAACAGGCTGCACAGCACTGCGAGCATCGCAGCGCTGTGCAGCAGTATCCAGTTCAGGCTCTTGCGCTCGGGAGTCACTTTGCCGCCTCAAATAAGGAGCAGCTTAGACGTATCCCGTGGCAGATTTATGAATTGCGCGCCCGCTAGAACCTTGCGCGTAGAACCTTGCGCGAGGTTACCCAGTACGCGCTAGGGATCGACGCGCATTGTCCCAGGCGCAGTCGGCTTGTTCAGGCCGAGCCGTTTTCCCGAACGATCTGCTGGTACAGCCGGTCCTTCATGTGTGCCCGGCGTATCTTTAACTGATTGAAGTGATTGTCATCGGTGGCTACCCCTCGTTCTTCGAGCCCTCGTATTTCCTTATCCAGCTTGTGGTAATTGTCGCTGGTGGAACGGAACTCGAGGTCGTCCTCGCGCAGGTGCCGAATGGTCTGGGCGAATTTGGGGAAATCGGCTTCCAGTGCGTGAGAGGGTATTGCCATTGATGTATCTCCAGTAGGTTGGTGGAAATTTAATCGTTACAGGTAAAAGTCTAGCTGTTGATTCCGATGTCAGCGGGGCTGCCGGCAGAGTTCCCACATGCTTAACTAAAGCTAAATGATAATAAGTTGCATTTGCGTAGATGCTTCTCTAGAATCCCGTTCCAAATTCATGGGGTCATCTTCTGGGGATATACAAAGATGCAATCAGAACAGCACATGTTTGCGCGTACTCTGCTGGCAACTGCTCTTATCGCGGCGGGCAGCGCCAGCGCCGACGACAAATCTAATGTAGTGGAAAACGTAGAAGTCGTGGGGGAACAGGCGGAGTCCTACCTGATAGACGGGGCAGACACCGCTACCGGTCTGGGGCTGTCGATCATGGATACGCCACAGTCCGTGTCCGCTATCGGCAGCACCCAGCTGGATGACTTCAATATGTACAACCTGAACGACGCGCTGCTGGCAGTGCCGGGCATTCAGGTTGAGAGCGTCGAAACTGACCGTACCTACTATTCCTCGCGCGGCTTCGATGTCACCAACTTCCAGGTTGACGGTGTGGGCCTGCCGGCTACCTACGGCAACCGCAACGGCCAGACCGATACTTCCATCTACGAGAGCATCCAGGTAGTGCGCGGGGCCAATGGCCTGATGAGTGGCGCCGGTAACCCGTCTGCCACCGTGAATATGGTGCGCAAGCGTCCCACCGACGATCTGCAGATGTCGTTCAGTGCCATCGCCGGCTCCTGGAGTAGTCTGCGTCTGGAGAGCGATGTCTCCGGCACCCTGACCGACGGCCTGCGCGGCCGCCTGGTAATGACCAAGGAAGACGCTGATTCCTACCTGGATTACTACGCCACCGACAAATCCGTAGCCTACGGCGCCCTGGAAAAAGATCTGGGTGAGTCGACCCTGCTAACGCTCGGCGCCAGCTACCAGAGCAGCCTCGCCGACAGTCCCATGTGGGGCGCGTTGCCGCTGGTGTACTCCGACGGTACTGCCACTGACTACGATGTGTCCGCGAGCACCTCGGCCAAGTGGGCCTACTGGGACAACATCGAGAAAGAAGTTTTCGCCGAGCTGAAGCATGAGCTTGCCAACGGCTGGGAAGTGAAGGGCTACTACAGCACCGCGGATATCGAAGGCGACAGCGACCTGCTGTACATGTACAGCCTGCCGGATCGCGAAACCAACGAAGGCCTGATCGGCTACGCCAGCAAGTACACCCTGGACGAGGATCGGCAAGTATTCGACCTGCGCACTTCCGGCACCTACAACCTGCTCGGCCGCGAGCACGACCTGCTGTTTGGTTACAACTGGTCGGAAGGCTCCACCACCGAAGTTTCCCTGTACGACTACACCAATGGTTTCCCGTGGATCGGTGACTTCACCGAGTGGAACGGCGAGACCCCGGTGCGCCCGGTGTATACCGACGGCCTCACCGGTAGCGACTTCGACTACGAGCAGAGCGCCGTATTTGCCGCGACCCGCTTCCGCGTTACCGACAACCTGAGTCTGGTGGGGGGCGCACGCGTGGTGAACTGGGAAGCCGAGGGCGTGGGTTACGGCACCAGCAAGCTGACCGAGGTGGATGGCAAAGTGCTGCCCTACGCCGGCGTGGTGTACCGGATTGACGACAGCTACTCCCTGTACGCGAGCCACACCGAGACGTTCCGCGCCCAGGACGATATCGCGGAAGACCTGACCTTTATCGATCCCACCGAAGGTGTGAACGACGAAGTGGGTGTGAAGGGACAGTTCCTGGATGGCAAGGTGATTGCGACCCTGGCCTATTACCAGACCCAGCAAAACAATGTGGCGGAATACGCCGGACAGATCCCGGATCCGGTCAACGATCAGGTCATGATCGACTTTTACGAAGGGCGTGATTACGACAGCGACGGTTTCGACCTGACCGTGAGCGGTGAGCTGATCGACGGCCTGAACATGGAGTTCAGCTACGCCAAGGTGAACATCGACAACAAGGCGGGCAACGGCCTGAACCGCGACTTTATCCCGGCCCAGACCGTGCGCCTGTACGCCAGCTACCGTCCGCCGATGCTGGATCGGCTGAAAGTCGGTGGTGGTATCAACTGGCAGGACGATATTTCCCGTATGCACGCTGCCGGCCACATCATCGAGCAGGATGCCTACGCCACCCTGCAACTGTTCGCCAACTACAAAGTGACCGAGCAGCTGAGCTTCTCCCTCAATGGGGAAAACCTCACCGACGAAAAATACATCAGCAGCCTCTACTGGGATCAGGGCTTCTATGCCGCGCCGCGCAACTTCAGCGCGTCGGTCAACTGGCGCTACTGATTCGGTAACGCATTGACGTGATCCTCTGGGGCGGCGGGCCTGAATACCGTCGCCCCGTTTGTGTATTTAGAAATTGTGTTTTTACAGACCGCCAAAAATCATGAATAAGACCCTGTTCAAACTGCACAGCTGGATGGCCCTGATCGCCTTTGTACCGCTGCTTCTCATCTGCGTGACCGGCAGCATTCTGGTGTTCAAGCACGAAATCGATTCCCTGCTCCTGGCCGATAAGGTGCGGGTAGAGTCCGGCGGGCGCGAACGTCTCAGCCTGGATACCCTGGAGGCATCCCTGCAGAGTAATTTCCCGGGCTACGAAGTGGTGGGCTGGGCGCTGTTCCAGGACAAGGAGCGCGCGGACCTGGTTTACACCATGCAGCGCGGCACCGACGAGTGGACCTATGCGCTGATCGACCAGTACAGCGGCGAACCCCTGCGCGCGCCCATGGGGCTGACCCATCATCTCACCGACTGGCTGCTGGACTTCCACTACACCCTGTTGATGGGGGACTGGGGCATGTTGGTAACCAGCGTGTTTTCGATTCTGTTGTGCCTGCTTGGCATCACCGGTTTTATTCTGTACCGCAAATTCTGGAAGAACTTTTTCACACTGCGTTGGAACGCGCGCATGATCGTGTACTTCTCCGATCTGCATAAAATGACCGGCATCATCGGTGCGCCGGTGCTGCTGATTCTCGGGTTTACCGGCGCCTGGTGGAACATCACCCATTTTGCCCACGAAATGGAAGAGCACGCGGAAGGCCACGAGCACTACAAAATGGAGCAGCGGCTGTACAGCGACGAACTCTCCCTGCAGGCGCTGATGGACGATACCGGCAACCAGCTGCAGAATTTCGAGACCACCTATATCTCTTTCCCGTGGGAGCCCGGCAGAAACCTGACCTTCTGGGGCGATGTGCATACCGGCAACCCGCTGCTCAGTCAGTACGCCAGTAACATTACCTACAACGCGCAGAGTGGCGAGCACCTTCTCAGCTACGATATCCGCGACGCCTCACTGGGTGCCAAGATCCTCGACAGCTACCGCCGCCTGCACTTTGGCAACTTTGCCGGCCTGGTGAGCAAGATCCTGTGGTGTGTAATTGGTCTGTCACCGCTGCTGCTGTCCATCACCGGTATCTATATCTGGAACCAGCGCCGCGGCAAACGCAGGGCGGCGCGCGAGAAGCGCCGGGTCAAGGCCGCGCAACTGGCCGGGGCCTCTGCCTGAGGGGAGGCTCACGGGCCCGAATGCATCCTTCCAGCCGGGCTTGCCCCGGCTTTTTTGTGTCCGGATTATTGGACGGTTTCATCAGAACACGGCTTTTGCTACCATCATTTGGCCTTACCAAATAATTAAATTCTGCCTGACAGAATCCCGTAGCGAGCCCTAGTATGAAATTTGCCCAACTGTCGGTCCGCTCCCTGCTGCTCTCGGCCCTGGTGTTCAGCGTTTCCGGTTGCAGCGCAGAGGCCGACCCGCTGGATCAATTACAGCCTGCCAAGACCATGGCCGAATACCGGGCCATGTCGGAACAGCTCTACAAGCTGGACCAGGCCGCAGTTAAGGCGGAAGCCAAGGCCGCGGGCCTGGACAAGTCCCCCAAGCCGAAAAAAGCCAAGCGCTTTGGTTTTGATGCGCAAAAGGCGGCCACCGATAGCGACTTTTTCACCACGCCGGAAGGGCGCCAGATCGCTGAAAACCTGCTGACTTTCCAGACGCCATCCGGCGGCTGGTCCAAGCGCACGGATATGGGGGTGCCGCGGCCGCAGGGCTACCAGTACGGCACCGAGAAAAGCTACGTGCCCACCTTCGACAATCTCGCCACCAGTACCCAGTTCTGGGTCATGGCCAATGCGTGTAACAGCCTCGGGGAAGCGCGCTACTGCGACTCCGCAACCCGCGCGCTCAAGTACATCCTGATTGCCCAGTACCCCAACGGCGGCTGGCCGCAGACCTTCCCCCTGCGGGGCAAGTATCACGATTACATCACCTACAACGACACCGCGATCACCAGCTTGCTGACCATTGTCGCCGCCGCGGCCAATGACGATCCGCGTCTGAAGTTCGTGCCGCAGGTGCTGCGCGAACAGGCGCATGACAGCCTGCAGCGGGCACTGGAAATGGTGGCCGCCACCCAGGTTGAGGTACAGGGCAAACCCGCTATCTGGGGCGCCCAGCATGATGCGGAAACCTTTGCCCCCACCGCAGCGCGCGCTTTCGAACCGGTGGCACTGGCGACCAGTGAAAGTGCCGACCTGGTGCTGTTCCTGATGTCTCTGGAGCAGCCGCCGGCACATATCCAGAAGTCTATCGACGATGCCAATGACTGGTTTGAGAAGCACCGCATCGACGGCCTGCGTTACCGTCGCGACGGCAAGCTGCCGTCACTGGTGCCGGAGGAAGATGCCGACCCGCTGTGGGCGCGCTTTTACGATATCGATAGCGATCGCCCGATCTTTGGCGACCGCGATGGCAAGGTGTATTTCGATGTGGATGAGGTATCGGAAGAGCGTCGCCGCGGGTACGCCTGGTACACGGAGCAACCGTACAAGGTGCTCAAGAAATATCGCAAGCGGCAGGAGTAAGTCGGTCATCTGCACCAGCGTTGTTACATAAAAAAGCCCCCGGTTAATCCCGGGGGGCTTTTTGTTTAGGTACCAATGAATGGAAATGATTAATGATAGTGCAGATCGGTAGCCTTGCCCCGGAACACCCGGTAGGAGAACGCCGTGTACATCAGGATCATGGGCACCACTACCACGGCGCCGACCAGGATAAACTGCAGCGATTCCCGCGCACTGGCGGCCTCCCAGATGGACAGTTGACCGGGCACGATATCCGGGAAAAAGCTGAAGCCGAGCCCGCTGAAGCACAGAGTGAAAATTCCCACCACGATGGCGAATGGCACACCGCAGTGACGATCCGCTTCCTTGGGCAAGCGTCGCAGCAGAATGTCGTTGGCCACAAAGCCGAGAAAACACAGGGTAGGAATCAGCAGCACGAACATCACCAGCGGGAAGGTAAACCAGCGGTCGAATACTCCCGGGTTGACCAGCGGGTTGATCAGGCATACTGCTACCACGCCGACCAGGGAAGCGCGTCCGGCTGTTTTGGTCCAGCCCACCGCCCGCGCCTGCAGCGAGGATTCGGTTTTCAGCACCAGCCAGGCGGCACCGATATAGCTGTAGGCCGCGGTGACCCCGAGGGCGCTGATGCCACAGAACAGAAGGGCAGGCAGACTCTGGTCAAACCCCATCACGTACTGGCCGAGCATATAGCCCTGGGTGAGCGTGGTAACCAGCGAGCCGATCTTGAAGGTGCGATCCCACGCAAGCTTGTGATCCACCGCCGCCTTGGCGCGAAAGTCGAACGCCACCCCGCGCATGATCAGGCCAATCAACATGATCGCCACTGGAATATACAGGTGCATCAGGATCAGGCTGTGCGCCGCGGGAAAGGCAATCAGTAACAGTCCGACGGCCAGTACCAGCCAGGTTTCATTGGCATCCCAGAAGGGGCCGATGGACGCGATCATGGTATCGCGCTGCCACTCATCCTGCTCGCCCATGGGCAACAGGATGCCCACACCCAGGTCGTAGCCATCGAGAATCGCGTAGGCGAGTACCGCCAGCCCCATCAGCCCGATAAACACCACCGGCAGCCAGTCGCCACTACTGGAAATTGCGCTCAAGCTGTTCATCGGGTACCTCCGGCGATTTTGGATTCGGGCAGATTGGTGAGGCTGCCATCTGGTGCGGGCTCGTTGGTTTCAAACTCCTCCACATACACCGATTTGAGAGCCATGCGTTTCAGGGTGTGGATATATGCCCACATCAGGATTACGTAGACAATCAGGTAGAGGGCGAGTGAAAGCCCCACATTGGCCGGCGCAACCGGAGTAACCGCATCTGCGGTAGTGAGAATTCCGGTGACCAGCCACGGCTGGCGGCCGACCTCGGTTACGTACCAGCCCGCCAGGGTGGCGACCCAGCCGGAAAAAGTCATCGCTACAAGGATCTTGAGAAAGGTGCGTGGAATCTGCGGCCTGCGCAGCAAATAGCAGCCCGCCCAGGCAACCGCCAGCATCAGCAAGCCCATACCCACCATAATGCGGAAGCCGAAAAACAGCGGCTTGACCGGCGGGTGGTCGCCCTCGAATGTATTCAGGCCGCGGATCTCGCCATCGCTGTGGTGAGTGAGAATCAGGCTTGCCAGCTTGGGAATACCCACGGCCAGATGATTACTGCGGGTTTCCTCATCCGGAATGGCAAACAGCAGCAGCGGCGCGCCCCGTTCGGTTTCCCATACCCCTTCCATGGCGGCGATTTTTTGCGGCTGGTGCTCGAAGGTATTGAGCCCGTGCAGATCCCCCACAAATGCCTGCAGGGGTGCCAGTACCGCGGCCAGGATCAGTCCGGTTTTCAGTGCCAGTCGCGGCGCCTGTTTTTCATCCCCTTTCAGAATCCGGTATGCGGAGAGGCCGGCAACAAAAAACGCAGCCGTCAGCCCGGATGCCAGGAGCATATGCACCAGGCGATAGGGGAAGGAGGGATTGAAAATGACCTGCAGCCAGTCCGTTGCGTGCACCACACCATCGCGGATCTCATAGCCCGCCGGAGTCTGCATCCACGAGTTGAGCGCGAGAATCCAGAACGCGGAGAGGGTTGTGCCGATGGCTACTATTAATGCGGAGAAAGTGTGTACCTTGCTCGGCACACGCTTGATACCGAACAGCATAATGCCGAGGAAGGTCGCCTCCAGGAAAAACGCCGTGAGTACTTCGTAACCCAGCAGAGGCCCGGCAATATTGCCCACCTTTTCCATATAGCCCGGCCAGTTGGTGCCGAACTGGAAAGACATGGTGATACCGCTCACCACGCCCAGCGCGAACGTCAATGCAAAAATCTTTACCCAGAACCGGTACGCGCGCATCCACACCGGGTTACCGGTGAGGTCGAAGCGCAGTTTGAAAAAAAACAGGATCCAGCAGAGGGCAATGGTGATGGTGGGGAACAGAATATGAAAGCTGATATTGGTGGCGAACTGTATTCGCGACAGCATCAGAGTATCCAGCATAGGTACCTCGGTGGCAGGCGGCCTTGGGCCGCGGGTGGGTTACAGCGGGTGCCGGGAACTTTTAAGTGGTGCGCTTCTCCGTTGATTTAGCTATTGGATTTTTTCGACTTGGCGCCGGCCTTGAGGTCCAGCAGCTTGTTCAGCCCTGAGCCCAGTTTCATAAGCCGGATCAGGTCCTTGTGCTCCAGCTTGCTCAGGGTGTTGGCGAACTGGTCGAGCATTTCCAGCAGGCTGTAGACCTCCTGGATGCGCTCCTGGGCCTGGGCTTCCTGCGGGTCCCTGGGATCGGTCAACAGCAGCTGGCGCAGCAGGGTGAGGGTCGGGTCCAGCTCGCGCTTGCGGCGTTCTTCAAACACCGTGCGGGCGAGATCCCAGATGGAGCCGGCCGCGGTGAAATAGTCTTTCCTGTCTCCGGGCTGGTGATGCAATTCGATCAGGCGCCAGGCCTGCAATTCCTTGAGCCCCATACTCACATTGCCGCGACTGATCTTCAGCGCCTCCGCCAGCTGGTCCGCGTTTACCGGTTCGGAGTGGATCGTCAACAGGGCAAACATTTGCCCGACGGTGCGATTGAAGCCCCAGCGGCTACCCATTTCACCAAAATGCAGTACGAAGGCCTGCGCCTGACTGGAGAGTTTCATTATGTTCTTAACTTTCAGAAATTTCTGAAAATTGTAAACGAGGATTGACCGGTGTCAAGTTCGGCGGTCATTTCTTTTGTTAGGGAATGGCGAGCTGAGCCCGGGAAGCCCAGTCATCCGGCACGATAAACCCGCGGGTGACCTCGCGGTGTTTATCCACAGCGGCCACACACAGCGGCCCCCGGGCTTTTAGTTTTTCGGTGATTGCGTCTGTGGCATCGGTCAATGTGAGTGGCGCGGTATCGTGGGTGGGTATACAGGGGGCCAGCCAGCATTGCTTGGGCAGTTGCAGCCAGTGCCAGGGCTTGTCAGCAAAGGCTTGCAGGAAGCCAGGCCAGTCGGACCACCAGAAATCCTTATCGGCTGTCACATTGTCCAGTGAGCGAAAGCGGCGTCCGGGCATCAGGGTCCACTGCCGCTGAATTTCAATACCCTGGTCGCGCAGGAGTGGCTCGACCTCAGGCTGGTGAATGATCGGAAGCTGGTGGTCCCGGGTGCGTGCAAGTTTGATATCCAGGCGGTCCTTAAGGCCGGGGCCGACCCAGGCATCTGCGACCTGTAAATAGAACTTCACTGCCACTTCCCAGTGTTCGGTGACATCATCGGGCAGATAACGCACCACATAATCCAGTTCACCGAGTGTCTTGCCTGCAACTCTGAGCGGGAGATTGCGTGCAATCAGCTGGTACTGAGGGTGATATCGGAAAGCGAACGTCCACAGGTTTTCGAAGTAAACCCCCAGGCGCCGGCTGCTGGTCGATTCCACAAACGTGCGTAAAATATTTTCCAGGGAAGCCCGCGTCGCCGGCGCGGCAAAAAAATCGCCCAGTTCTGCGCGCCGTTCGCTCGGCAGCCAGGGCAGGGAAGGTGTCTCACTGATATCGTCAGTGGTGAGCGCCCACAACAGGTTGTCCCAATGGTCGGGATAGGTTGAAGGGAGAGTTGAGCGGTCCGGATCGGTCATGCACCGATTATAAGTAAAAGCGCGGCGCGGGCTAAACTCTGCCTGTTTGCGGGCGGTCGGTAATTCCGGTTACCACTTGAAGCGGAAGCCGAATGTGAGGCTCGCCTCATAGCTGTCCCCGAAGTTGTCCATACTGGTCGCGTAGTCCACTTCGCCGTAGACCGAGCAGCGGTCGCCGCACTGGTCGTAGGTAAACCCTATCCCCAGCTGGCCCCACCAGTCGTCGCGTGCCTGATAAAGCGCGCTACCGGAAACATCCACTTCCGTCTTATCGTCAAAATAATAGAACGCATTGGCGATGGCGTAGAGGCCAATGCGCTCCAGCAGCAGGTTGCCGTACATATTACGATTGACCCGCTGGCTGACGCGCTGCTCGAACGCCACGCCCAGTCGTGCGAACGCACCCTGGTTGTCTGTATCTTCCAGATAAGCACCGTAGGGATCGAAATTGTCATCGATATCTTCGGCGGTATAGACCAACTGAAGCTGAGGCGTGATGGAGTAAAAGTCACACAGTCTGAAACTGTGCCCGCCCTCTACAGAAAAATTGAAGCCGATGGCATCGTTGCCTGTGCCGAGATGCCAGAGCTCGTGGGAATACAGGTCGGAATCGAACCAGTTGAACTGCGCCTGGATATCCGCGTAACTGCCCTGGCTGCCATACCAGGTAAAGGTACTGCCGATCCCCCAGTTATCGGTGCGAATATCCCCGTGGCCAAAATAACTGTCCAGCTCCGTGCTGCCGTAGCCGTACTGGGCAAAAATGCCGAGCACCAGGCGCCCCCAGTAAACCGCTGGATCAAAGGAGAAGTCGGCACCCAGCTGAATCTGACCAAAATCCTGTTGCCACTGTGAATAGGAGGTCGACCGTTCGGGATCATTTTCGCTATAGGCCGAATTCCCCCTTATCCACAGGCCACCGCCATCAATTGCGCGTTCAATGGCATTGCCGTAACAGCAGACGCCGCGATCGCGGTGGCTGGTGCCGGCCCAGAAGCGGTTACCCACACGCTTGCGCAGTGTGGTTGGCGCATTCATACGGCGGATCGCCTGGGCATAGGTTTCATAGAGCACGGCACCGGGTTGCCAGCGTGGAATCAGCTCGCCGCTGTCGCTAAATGGGTCAACGATGGTAGATCGCAGGTACCAGGTGCCATTGTCGGGATTGTTGATTCCGCCGCGGTGCAGACTGTAGCCATAAGCGCCGCCGACGGTAGCCGGGCGCCTGTCGTAGCCCCGGTAATCCCCATCGAGGATAAATGCCCTGGGCGGGTTATCTCCCCCTACGTGGATAATCGGAATGCCATTGCCGGTGGTTATGGCTCCGTCGCCACCGGCATTGTAGATACGCACAAAGGTGCGGCCGCTCGCGTTGCCCTCAATGTTCAGAAAATCCGTCGGCGCGTTATCGCCGGCGAGTGTGGTATCCATCCACAGACGTGCATCGCGCCCGCGCCCGTCGTAATTACCGAAACGACCATTTGCGTGGCTACTGATATCAAGGCGGTTGAATTTCTCATTTGCGAGTAACAGGGTGCCCGCGTTGTTTACATCGCCAAATATGGTGAATTGAGATTCCGTGGGTTCAACAATGGCACCAAAACGGATATCCAGTCCCAGGGGCTGCTGACCATTGCGCCCACCGCCAACAGACAGATCATTAAACAGGCGCAGGCGCGTACTGCCGTTGACGATAATGCGCTCCCAGTTGAGCAGGTCGCCACCGTCGAGCAAGTGGTCGAGTTTGAAACGCAAGGTGTCGATGTAACCGTCATCAGCGTAGAGGTCATCGCCGCCATCCAGAATGGCATCTCCCTCGTAGGCGTAGGCATCTATTTCTATGTAGTCGGATCCATTTCCGCCATCGACGTGATAAACCAGGCCCTCGTCGAGATAGAGGGTATCGTCCCCATCACCTAGAGACAGCTTCTGGTAAATAAAGCCGCCATCGAGTAACACGTAATCGTCGCCAGCGCCCATATCAGCGACGAAAATAAGACCGTCGTAGAGCTCCAGACGATCATCACCTGCACCGGTATTCAGGCCACCGTCGAAATAGTTACCGATTTCCGAATCGCGAACGTCCATGATGACGGTGTCGTTGCCGTTTCCGGTAAGCAGGTTGGTTTCAACGGTCGCGCCGTTCACATTGACAAGGTCATCCCCTTCGCCAGCGTCCACATTGCCGATAGTGCCGGCGTTAAGGTCCAGGGTATCGTTTCCGCCAAAACTGTTTACATCGGCCCCTTCGGCATCGTTATCTTCGTCGCACAATATCTGATCGGGCCCCGCAGTACCGGTATTACCCGGGCTACAGTCGGCTATGGCGCCCAGGGGAAGCGTAGTAAGACCCAGAGCGAGCCAAAAGCCCGCGTGCCAACGTGATGCCGAATCAGAACTCATAGGTGATACCCAGGTTCAGGGTCCAGGGGTTGGTTTCAAATTCTGAATAGAGTCGTTCGTAGCCGAGTGTGGTGGGGTAAGTAACTTCTGCGTCGGGGTTGGAATCGGTGTAGATCACCGCTGCATTGATTAGCCAGGAGCGCATAAATCCACGCCCCAGACGCCAGTCTATGCCCAGTTGTGCACTGGCACCCCAGGAGTGGGTTATACCGAAATGCCCGGGGCCCGTCGCCATGCCACTGCCTTGCAAGTAGTGCTGGAATTCCGGGTAAAGATCGTCATCGTAATAGTCGGAGTAATTCAGCCCAACGCCAATATATGGTTGACCGAGACATTCGAGGTCTGTCATATACCAGTTGACGAACAGATTGGCCGAGGAGGCACTGAATCGCCCGAAATGAATATTGTCGCGCCCCGGACGAGCGCGAAAATTTTGCAGCAACAGCGAGTGATCCGAATCAGCCACATACAACATCTCAATACCGAGATAGGGCAGTGGTCGCCATACACCGGAAACATTCCACGTGGTGTCGTCCTCGATTTCCCACTTGGTTCTGTAGAGCTGCCAGTCCTGCAGCAGGTAATATTTGAGCGAGGTATTGTTGTCATCGGGATAGACAAAGCTGGCACCTACCCGCACGTAAAAACGGGTAAGGTCTACGTCGGAAACAGGGATCTGTGCTTGCGTAATAAAAGGGAACAGAAATACCAAGCAAACGGCCAGCTTGAGTTTTTTCATTGTTAACTCCGTTTAACACCGGTTGACGCTGACGACCTGATTATCATTGGCTGGTCGCACGTCGTATCTTGAGTTACTGGCGCCCCAGTTTTGATTGGATGGCGCTGCAGATACCGAAAAAATTATCGGGAAATCTCAGCGGCACCTGTAAAAGTAGCATGGGGTGGCGAGGTTGCAGGAGAAAGAGTGACCTTTGGGGGATGGCGAGTTATTCAGAATTCGGGCGACATCAGGACGGCGTGCCAGAGATTATTTCCCCTCCCCGGTGTGATCACGCGCTAAAACGAAAATTTAATTCCAGCGAACAGGCCGCTCAGATCCAGATCGTCAAAATAACGCGAATTATCGAAATTCCATTTCAGGTAGCGATAGCCACCGACAATATCGTAGCGGTAGCAGCGATAATTGATGGCACCGAACACTTGCCAGGTCGAGTCGCTTTCCCCGCCGCCCACATCGGCGTAGTAGGTGAGATACCAGCGCTCGTCGAGATCAGTCTTGCCGCGCAGGCCGACCACGCCATCCCAAACATTGCCGGAGTTCGAAACTCTGAAGCGGCGGAATCGGTCGAGGCCTCCGGTGACATCCACATCGAGCCCCAAATAACGCGCGCCGAATGTCAGGTTGAGTCGCGTGATATCGGACTGATAGAAACGATAGGCGCCGCCCAGAGTGGAAACAAAGCCTTCAAGGTCAATATCGGCACCGACGCGGAACAGGTCGCCGCGAAAGCGCACAGTCTGCCGGATATCGTCGGATACATTTAGATAGATCATGTCGGCAAACAGCGTCCACTCGTTCCGGCTGGCGGCGAGGGTGCCCATGAAGCCCATTTCAAGATCTTTGATCAGTTCATCGAAGCCGATATCAATATTGTCGCCACTTCTGTTTTCGCCACCGATACTGGCGCCCCACAGGTAGAGTTCGGCACCCAGCATCCAGCGATCCGCTGGGCCACCGCCGAAAGTCTCAGGTGGCCCGTAACTTTGTGCCTGCGCCAGACAAAAGGGAAAGCTCAAAAGAAATAGTATCAGGATGCGTTTCATTGCGAGTCGTCCTGTGGTCCTGTCATTATTCATATACTTCTGGGCCGGGTGCTACTCCGGGCAAACCAGGCCGTGAGCGTCCAGCTGCGCGCCGCCCTTACGTTCACGTCTAATTGAATGCACGGTTTTTGAACCTCTAGATCTTGGATTAGATTGACCGCGCCAAGGTGGCTTTAACTGACGATTTGTCGCGTTGGCCATAAAAAGGAGAACTATCGGCGCCACATTAACAATCGGACTAAGCTCCAGACTGTCCATGACTGTCGTCGATGCGCATTCCTTGTTTCCCCGGCAGCGGATAAAGAGGACAAGGAGAGTCCGATGGAGTACGCCGATCTCACCATTCTGGCGCTGTTTGTTTTTGCTTACTGCGCGATCAGCGGCCGTGCGGATCGCACGCCCATTAATGGCGCGCTCGTATATACGCTGTTTGGACTGGCGTTTGGCGCCTGGGGGCTTGGGCTGTTGAGTTTTGAATTAGACTCGGGAAGCCTGCGTGCCATCGCTGAATTAACCCTGGCGCTGGTACTGTTTTCTGATGCGGCGAATTCCAACCTGCACGTTTTGCGCAAGAACATTGTTGTGCCCCAGCGCCTGCTGTTGATAGGCCTACCGTTGACCATCGGGCTCGGTGTTCTCGCAGGGGGCTTCCTGTTTCCCGACCTGCCATTTTTCGAAGTGGCTGTGCTCGCCACCATGCTGGCGCCAACCGACGCGGCGCTAGGCAAGGCAGTAGTCTCGAACCGGGCGGTGCCGGGATTTATTCGCCAGGGGCTGAATGTGGAAAGCGGCCTCAACGATGGCATCTGTGTTCCCATTCTGTTCGTGTTTCTCGCGCTCGCCACCGGGGAGGTGTCGGCTGGCGCGCCGGGCGGGTTGGCGCTGAAACTGGTGATGGAGGAGCTGGGTATTGGCTTGCTGGTGGGCCTCGGTCTGACAGCAATACTCACGCTACTTTTACGCAGCGCCACCCGGCGCGGCTGGATTATGGACACCTGGCAGCAACTGCCTGTCATCACCATGGCGCTCGGATGTTTTGGTGCGGCCCAGTGGTTGGGTGGCAGTGGTTTTATTGCGGCGTTCAGCGGCGGATTGCTGTTCGGCTGGCTGGCGCATGCGGAAAAACGCGAATTGTTGAAGGCGGCGGAGGGTACCGGGGATGTCCTTGCGTTGCTGACCTGGGTAGCATTCGGGGCCGGCGTAGTGGCCAAGGCGCTCGCACATATGACCTGGGAAGTCGTACTGTACGCAGTGCTGAGCCTGACAGTGGTGCGCATGCTGCCGGTGTATCTATGCCTGATGGGGACCGGGACGGATTTCCGCGAGAAACTCTTTATGGGGTGGTTCGGGCCGCGGGGCCTCGCGAGTATTGTGTTTGCTGTGATCGTGCTCAATCACCAACTTCCCGGAAACGACACGCTCGTCCTGACCGTCTCCATCACCATTTTGCTCAGCGTCATTGCCCACGGCATAACCGCCAATGCCTTCGCCGCGCGTATTGGACGCGACGAAGCTGGGTCGGGTGGGGCATCAAGCTAGCCATGAACAGTACGGTGATATCCACAGTGCTGCGCTCCAGAGCGACACGGGAGGCGATCAAGACCGCACTGGCGCTGGTGCTGACTTACTGGATCGCGCTGCAGGCAAATTGGGACAAGCCCATGTGGGCCGGTCTGGCCGTGGCGCTGGTGAGTCTGGATTCGCTCGGCTTATCCCTGAACAAAGGGATGATGCGGATGCTGGGCACTCTAGTGGCGGCGATGGTTGCGCTGCTGCTGGTAGGGCTTTTTGCCCAAGACCGCTGGTTGTTCATGACCGCGCTTTCGCTGTGGGTAGGCTGCTGCACCTTTATGGTGTTGGGGTCCCAGCGCGCCTACTTCTGGCAGGTGTGCGGATTTGTCAGTGTAATTATCTGTGTCGGTGCCGCAACCTCCCAGGGGGGCGCGTTTGAAACCGCGGTTTTGCGTGCCCAGCAGACCGGGCTGGGCGTACTGGTTTACAGCCTGGTTGCCATGCTGCTCTGGCCCAGCCACAGCGGTGACAGGTTCCTCAATACCCTCGCAGATCTGCATCAGAAACAACGCGCGCTGTATCAGGCGGTGATTACCGCCCGGCACAGTTCCGCGGATATACAGCAGGCGACCAAGGCGCTGGGTGCGCTGGCGGTAGCACACCGCACCCTGGCGAACCTGCTCGACGCCGCGATTGCAGATAGCTACGACATCTGGGAGGCGCGCAGTGACTGGCAGCGGTATGTGGACCGCTGTAAAGCGCTCACCGAATGCCTGGAGCAACTGGCACTGTTCGCGCCGAGTGATGCTCTGCAGCAGCTTGGCACACTGATCCCTTCGCTCGACACATTCGACGCTGCCATACAGCAGCGTTTCCTGTGGCTCACTGCCCCGGCGGACGGGCTTGTGGATAAGTCGCAGGAAGCAGCGCACACTTTGGACGTTGAAAAGAGCCGGCTGACATCTTTGTCACTGTACGATGCGGGAAACCTCACCGTGGTTCGGCGCCAGCTCCGTGACCTCGACACCATGACCCGGGAGCTGGTGTCGCTCCGGGCGCGCATCGAAGGCGGCGCCGTTGAGGCGCAGTCGGCGGGGCAATTAAGCGAGCCGCTGGTTACCGGCTACACTCTGACCGAACCCCGCAGAAACGCAGGACGTGTCACTAACGCGAGCCGCGCGCTGGACCGGGATCGGCTGATCGCGACCTTGCGCGTCATGTTGACCCTGTGGGCCGCATACCTCATTTATATCTACGTGGAAGGCTTGCCCGGTGGGCCGGCGCTGGTGACGCTGACCGGATCGCTGGCCATCGCGATGGCGGTAGCGCCACAGGTCTCTCCACTGCGACTGGTACTGCCGGTGTTGCTGGTTACGTCGCTGGCGGCGGCGATCTATCTGCTGATCATGCCCAGGTTGTATGAATTCTGGCAGCTGGGGTTGCTGCTGTTTTGTCTGACCCTGCTGATTTGTCGGCTGTTCGCTGCCCCTGCCTTGCAGGCGGTGAAGGCGACTGCATTTTCCTTGTTCATCTCTATTTCCAATATCCAGAGCACACAGTCCTACAGTTTTATCGCCGTCGCCGATATCGCCATGGCATTTGTCATCGTGCTGGTCTTGCTGTCACTAGCATCCTATATTCCCGCGTCGCCTCGGCCAGAGCAGGTTTTCCGGCGGCTTCTCAAACGCTTCTTCTTGTGTGCCGGTCGCTTATTTTTGACAGGCGGTGGTGTACCGGAGATGGGTGACGCCAGGGGGCTGCGGAAAAACTGGCGTAGCCGTTCGCTGATTGCGACGCTGGCTACACTTCCCGGGAAGATTTCAAACAGCGCGGCCCGCGTCCCTGTCCGGCTTTTGCCCAATGCGTCGCGGGATGCCCTCGATTCTCTGGTGGCACGAGTGGGGGCGCTAGCCTTCTATAGTCAAACACTGGCGCTGCACCGCCCCGATAACTGGAAAGAGCCGGCGGCGTTGCAGCAATGGCGTGAATCGGTGGCAGGCGCACTGTTCGCCATGGCTGATGGCATGGATGGAAAGGGTAACGAGACGATTGACTACCGCGCGCTTGCGGCACGCCTGCAGCAATTGCTCACTGAAATCGAGTCCGAAGTGCGATCACATGTCACACAGCTGGAGACCGCTGATGCGAATGAAGTCGAGCAGTGGCTGTGCCGCGCGGGACTGTTCCGCGGTATCGGCCAATCGCTGGTGGATGTGTGCCGTTGCGTGGATGAATTCAACTGGAGACAGTGGGATGACCAGCGTTTCTTTTGACACACAAGCGACACGCGCACATGCCCGTACCCCATGAACTCTCGATTGCGGGGATTTACCTCTCCCCCATGTTGGCCGCAGCTTTTATCGGTGTACTGATTGCGCTTGGCGTGGCGCGATTACTGGACAGGTTTCGGTTGTCGCGATACTTCGCACACCCCGCGCTTGTGCTGACCAGTATGAGTGTGATCTTTACCTTGCTTGTAGGGACGTTATTGATCGGAATCTGAAACTTGTCTGTGCCGAAAAAAATAGTGTTTACCTCTCTGGTGGTGCTGTGCGCGGTGTTTTTTGTACTGCTCAAGTACTGGTACGACCTGCGTAATCCCTGGACGCGGGACGGGCAGGTGCGCGCGGCAGTCATTCAGGTAACGCCGAACGTGTCCGGCCAGGTGGTAGAGATGGGCGTGCGGGACAACGAGTTTGTCGAGCAGGGCGCGTTGCTATTTCAGATCGACCCGCGTCCGTTTGACGCGCAATTGGCGCAGGCCCGTGCACAGTACGACCGCACCGGCGACAATTATCTGGCGCAGGAGCAAAACGTCGCTTCGGTGGCGGCACAACTCGAAGTGGCGCGTGCAGCAGTAGTGCAGGCGGAGAGTGCGATTCGTGAGATCGATGCGGTAATTGAGAAAAATGCCGCGGAACTGCAGCGCCAGCAGCGCCTGTTACCCCAGCGGGCAACATCGCAGAAGCAGGTGGAGAGCGCCATGGCGCAGCACGCGGTATCCCTGGAGCGGCGCAAGGGAACCGAAGCGGCGCTGATTCAGGCGCGCGCCAGATATAACAGTGCTGCGGCGCAGCTGGATGAGGCCCGTGCGACTCTCGGTGAACTGGGTGATGCCAACCCGAATATCCGCGCAGCGCGCGCGGCCCTGCAGGAAGCGCAACTGAATGTGGAGTTTGCCCGCGTGACCGCGCCGGTTGCCGGTTACGTCACCAATTTGAATCTGCGCGTCGGCAGCCACGCGGTCGCCAATCAACCTTCGCTGGCATTGATCGATGCCGATAGCTTCTGGATCGAGGGATTCTTCCGCGAAACAGCGGTAGCGAGAATCCGGCCCGGAGATCGCGCGCTGGTGACATTGATGAGTTATCCCGACCGCCCGATTGAAGGGCAGGTGGAAAGTATCGGTTGGGGCATCGCCCAGCAGGACGGGGCTACCGGGCGCGACCTGTTGCCGCAAGTACGCCCCACCTTCGAGTGGATACGACTGGCACAGCGAGTACCCGTGAAAATTGCCCTGGGCGAATTGCCAGAGGGCGTATTGCTGCGGGTGGGCACCAGCTGTTCGGTAAAGGTGCTCGGTGGAACCGCGATACCGGATGAAGAAGCGCGTGGGTATAAGTAGCGCGCAAAGCTGGTCGTTGAAGGCCGCGAGGAAGGCGTCGTTCGCAACCATCCTCGCCGCTAGTGTGAGTATCACCGGCTGTACATTGGGCCCGGATTACCATCCTCCTGCAGTACCCGTGGCCGACCGCTGGATCGAGCGCGGAGAGTCGGAGATCAGTAGCAGTGCACCGGTGGCTCCGTTGTGGTGGGAGCAGGCATTTTCCGATCCACGGCTGGATGAGCTGGTTACCATCGCCCTGGAGCAAAACCTCAGTTTGCGTTCGGCAACCTTGCGCGTGATGCAGTCACAGCAACTGCTGGCCATTGCGGTGGGCAATCAGTTTCCACAGCTACAGCAGCTCACCGGCTCAGCTGCGCGCTTCAAACAGAGCAACCTGATCCTCGAAGAGTATGACGTTGGCTTCAATCTCTCCTGGGAACTGGATATGTGGGGGCGCTTTCGCGGCCAGGTGCGTTCCGCCGCCGCGTCGATGGAAGCCAGTGTGGCGGCTTACGACGGTGTACTGGTATCGGTGGTGGCCCAGGTCGCGCAGATTTATGTCCAGATTCGTACCACCCAGAGCCGCTTGGAAGTAGCGCGCCGGAATATCGAACTGCAATCACAGAGCCTGCATATCGCGCGCGCCAAGGCAGATGCCGGCGAAGTGAGTGACCTGGATGCGGAGCAGGCCGAGTCGCTATTGTACAACACCAAAGCCATTGTGCCGGGGTTGGAAAGTACCCTGCAGCAGCTCAAGAACTCCCTCGCGGTATTGCTGGGGCGCACACCGGGGACGCTGGGTGATCTGCTGGGCAGTCCCGGCAGCATTCCTGTTGTGCCGCCGCAGATCGCGGTGGGCATGCCGCAGGACTTATTGCGTCAGCGTCCGGATATTCGCGCCGCCGAGCGTTCGCTGGCGGCACAGGGGGCGCAGATTGGTGTGGCGCGCGCAGATTTGTATCCGGCGTTTTCCATCGCCGGTGCGATTGGCTCGCAGGCTATGGACATCGGCCAGCTGTTTGAAGGGGAAACGGAAACCTGGAGCATCGGCGGCGGCTTCGCCTGGAACCTGTTCAACTACGGCCGGCTGCGCAGTAATGTGCGCCTGCAGGATGCGCGTTTCCAGCAGCTGCTGGAGGACTACAGGCAGACCGTACTCGAGGCCCAGGCCGATGCTGAGAATGCCATCGTCGCCTATCTGAAATCACACCAGCAGCTGGCGATGATCGACCGCGCCGCGGCCGCTTCCCAGCGTTCGGTGGCGCTGTCTACCGCGCAGTACACTAATGGTCTGGTGGGCTTTAACACCGTGATCAGTACGCTCACCGCAGACGCGAACCAGCAGGATCAGCTAGCGCAGGCACGCGGTGCAGTAGCGGCCAGCCTGGTGCAGGTATACCGCGCGCTGGGCGGCGGTTGGCAGGTGCGCGGCGACCTTTTACCGGTTGAACTGGTACCGCCGGAAACCCGCGAGGAAATGGAACAGCGCACCGGTAGCTGGCGCAAGGTGTTCAGGGAATGAAACGTGTTCAGGGAATGAATGGTCCCAGGTGAGATAATGCTGCTCGAAGTCCTGCTGATTGCATCAGCATTGCTGGTGGTCAACACAATGATTCACGCGGTGGCGATGACCCTCGCTCTCCGCTGGAGTCGGCAAATTGCGGGATTGCACCCGGCACATCCATTCCTGCCTACCGGCAGGCCGGTGGTGGTATCCGCGGTGGTATTGCTGATGTTCTTTGCCTCGGTGGCCGAGGTAATGACCTGGGCGCTGGTCTACCGCTGGCTGGGTGCGTTCAGTGATGCAGAGCCTGCGCTCTACTTCTCCATGGTGACTTACACCACACTGGGGTACGGGGATATCGTGCTCGAAGGCAGCCTGCGTTTGTTGTCTTCGTTTCAGGCCGCCATCGGCATCATCATGTTTGGCTGGACCACCGCCGTGGTGTTGGCGGTGGTTCAGCGGCTGTATCAAAAACCGCAGCGCTAGTCTTTCAATCCACTCGAAAGACCAGCGCGCTGTCAGTCGTTTACTGTTGGGGTGTGTACCAGATCGGCGAGGTCCACGCGCGTTCCTGAATACTCATCGGCAGGTCCTGTGGCCGTTTGAGGCCCGTGCGCGCGGCATCGTAGGTAGACCAGCGTGGGGTGGGAATCTGTAATACACGCGCGTAGTAGAAGGCGTACTGCGCGGGATCAAAATCGGGATCTGTCCAGGTGGCCATTAACTGGTTGTCGCCGATGGTGTTTTTATAGGTCGCGTCCTTTTCGTTGACGGTATTGCCCACCGGAGGAATCTTGCCGTCGGGGCCGGGCTTGCGGTCACCGGACAGGGCGATGTCATAAATCTTGGACTGCTGTTCCCCGGATTCATCCACCCAGCCTTTGACGATCTGGATACGGTCGAGATTGGCCCCGTCCGCTTCCTTGAGTGCCTGCACGATAAAGGTCGGCGCCCCATCACTTGCCGCGGGTAAATCGCCGCCCATGGGCACACCCTTCGCATAGGCCTGCTTTACTCCGTTCTCTGAACCAAGGGAAACCCCCGACATGTCGAAGCCGCCAAAGAAACGCACCTTGAGTCGCGGCCCGGAGGTGGCAAAGGTTTCCTTGCGTTGGATCGCCTCAAAGATACCGTCACGGGTGTTGGCTTCCGCCCATACTGCGGCCACACCGCCAGAGCTGAAACTCCGCACCTGCTTTGCGCCAGCCGCATCAACTCCGGGTGGGCCTTCCAGCCGGTGCTTGGGGTCGATTTCAAAACCGAACTTTCCGGTGTAGTTGTCTTCCTCGATAGCAGATGCGCCATTGTGGGTGTCCGAGTCGCCGATAAACCCGAATTTGAACGGGTTGCCGTTGCCCTTACTTTCAAGCTTGAGCCCGCGGATCAGGGCTTCCCGCGCGTAGCCGCCTTTCTTGTGCTCGGGCGGGGTTGCGGTGGGCGCCAGCGTGTAGTCCCAGAGCTCGAAACTGCCGAATTCATCATTGGGAAACAGTGCCGGGTGGGTTTCCGAGGTGCCCTTGATCTGGGTGATTTCATACACCGGCTCGTTGCGCATACGCGCCTCGGCGTATTCCTTATTCAAGGTGCTGCCGCCGTACGACTTATCCACGGGGAACATGAGTCCGTCGCTGGCATTGCCGTTGTGGGCAATGGCGAGAAGGTCGTTACCGGCTTTGCGCTGCCCGTCCATCCAGCGCCAAAGGTCCTCGGGCGTGCTGGAGTCGAGGGCGGAAAAAGGGGCATCCGGCACTTTGGCGCTGTCGCGGAAAAAGACGACTCGATGCAGGTTTCTCCAGTCGGGGTTTGAAGTCCACTCATATCCCGGCATGGTGGTGAATTTCCCTGGCTCATAATGCGCGTCGGCAATTTTTACCACCTCCGACCAGAGTGACCTTGACTGTTTTTTGTCGCCGAGAATCGGATCCACCTTCATATTGGAGATGCCATCGAGGATCTGGCCGTAGGCATCGAAGGATTTTTTCGGGTCGTCGCCGGTGATATCAGCCGCGAGTGGATGCTTGCTGATGGGGCTGTCGGGATCTCCCATCAGCGGTAGCACGCCCAGGTACTCCGCGTGGTCAGAGACGATATACCAGTCCAGGGGGACACCTATTTTCAGTGGCTTGCCGGTCTCACCCGGGGGAATCTCTTCGCCCTTGGCCCAGCGGTAGGCAGCATCGGGATCCACCCAGGCTTCGTTGATGTAGGCGTCGAAAGACCAGCGCGTGTGCACGTGCAGATTGCCGAAGTAGACGTCGCGGTTCGGATTGCGCGGTATTTCGGTGACCGTCGCTGTCGCTTGCGCAGGTTGTGTCTCAGTTTCGCTTGCCGCCTCTGCCGTGTTACTGCTTTCGGGCATGGTTGAATCCGGCCTGTCGGTGGTATCTGGCGACGCCTTGTTATCGGTCTCGCTGCTACAGGCAGGAAGCAGGGCCGCAAGTAACAGAACAGAGTAGGGGAATCGCATGGGACACTCACTATTCAATAAAATCAAAACGGAAATCCGGGTAGCTTAGTAATAGTTGAGTGGGGGAGCGCTGGGGGAGAGTTGAGTGCCAATTACAAGCGACAGGTGGTTTAAGGCGTGTAGCGCCTGTCCCTACGCTTTTGCGAATAGCGGAGACTTGTTGGTCAGTCACCCTGGGGGGGATCAGTTGCCCAAAATTCACCCATGGGGTATTGTCCGACCTGTTGTAGGAGGACGACCTCCCCCAATCTGGGAACATGATGCCGAGGACGACCTGGCCCTGTTGTAAAAGGAGCAGTCCATGTCCTGGATCTACCTTCTCGTTGCCGGTGCCCTTGAAATTGTTTGGGCCTTCTCCATGAAGCAATCCCAAGGCTTCACCCGGCTTACGCCTTCCCTGATTACGCTAGTCACCATGGTCGGCAGCTTCTGGCTGTTGGCCGTCGCCCTGAGGACCATCCCGCTTGGTACGGCATATACCATCTGGACAGGTATCGGTGCTATCGGCGCTTTTCTGGTGGGCATTATGTTTTTGGCGGAGCCGGTGAATACGATGAGAATTGTTGCGGCGATTCTGATCGTGTCGGGGTTGGTGCTGATGAAACTTTCCGCGAGCTGATAGCCCTCGTCTTTGTATTAAATACCCGGGAGGAACTGTGCGCTTTCGAATGCGCGGGTCCTCCTAATAGCTTTCAAACTATTACCATGTATTCCACCACATTCACCCGACTTCGCGAGCAGGAGCTCGCCAAATCCACCAAGCCGTTTCAGGCCAAGGGGAAAAGTGTAAAACGCTGCCCGGACTGCCAGATGGGTGACTTTGCGTGTATGTGCGCTTGGCGGCCGCAAAGCGAGAGCCCGGTAGATTTCGCACTGCTTGTGCACCGCAAGGAGCTGTTCAAACCCACCAATACCGGCCGCCTGATCGTCGACGTCTTTCCCCGGACCAATGTATTCCTGTGGAACCGGCTTGAAGCACCGGAGGGACTGGAGAGCCTGCTGAATGATCCGCAGCGGGAGTGCTTTGTGGTGTTCCCGGCAGACGGTACCGAAAATTGTTCGCGAAAGGTGACCCGTGCACTGCCGCCTGCGAGTGGCAAGAAAACAACACTGATCCTGCTCGACGGCACCTGGAAACAGTGCAGCCGTATAATCGGCCTCAGCCGCTGGCTGGATCGAGTGCCCTGCCTGAGCTTGCCCGAGACCCTGGTGCGATCCTATTCCGTACGGGATTCTGGCAGGAGTCACCGTTTTTCAACCGCGGAAGCAGCCATCAGCTGTCTGTTGCTGGCTGGCGAAGAGGATTCGGCTGGGGTTCTTCAGCACTACTTTTCGTTGTTTAACCAGCATTATCTGGCGACCCGGGGCTGTTACTTGCCCGAGCGGGGAGAGAGTCATGCGGTGCTGGAAGCGTATACCAGCCAATTAAAGGCGGGATAAGAACCGGGATGAAAACCGAGGGAGTATCTGGGGTCTCCCCCGGCTTCCAGTGCTTGTGATCCGGCACGGATGACCAGTGCCGGCTTTCAGTGGGTCAGATTAAAAGTTATAGGTCACCTTGCCGTAGATAAAGCGACCGCGCGGATCGTGCTGGCTGGAAACATAGCCGTACAGGTCCGAGTCGCCATCACCAATGGCAAACGGCGGTTCTTCGTCGAACGCGTTGTCTGCTCCCAGGCTCAGAATCATATTCTCGAAACCGGTATAGCGAGCCTGCAGGTTCACGGTCATGAATGAATCCACGATGCGGGATTTATTCGTGTCGTAATCCAGGGTGCCATCGAAATCGATATCGGGGGTGTCTTCAAACTCGCCGATATAGTTCAGGCCCACGGTGAAGGCAAAGCTGTCCCGCGTCCAGTCGGCGGATGTCGCCCAGCGGTGTTCCGGGTATTCATATTCACCGGCGAGATCACGGCTCAGGAAAGCATCCCCCGCAGAGTTCAGCTCGACCCGTTCAAACTCCGTGAGATAGGAGTAATCCAGGCGCAGGCCGAGATCACCACCGGCTACCGTCAGCGCGGAGTACACCACACTCAGGTCGATACCGGAGACGGTCTGCTCGCCGATATTGATAAAGCCGCTGTTGATGGATTGCAGGGAGCCGAGGGATTCACCGGGCAAAGCCGCCGAGCGCACACACACGGTGCTGTTCTGGTCGTTACAGAACTGGCTGTACAGGTAGCCGAATGGAACCTCGTCAATTTTGCCTTCCTGGGTGATACGCCAGAAATCCAGTGACAGCTGCATGCCATCGACCGGCTTCACCACTGCACCCAGGTTAACCGACTCGGACTCTTCCGCTTCCAGGTCCGGGTTGCCGGAGAACACGATGTTGTAGTCGGTGCTGGCACAGTAGGCTTCGTTGATCGCACAGCCGTAGGAATCGATGAAGAACTGCGATTCCTGCGACGGTCCGAGGCCGATCTGCGCCAGCGACGGTGCACGGAACCCGGTGCCCCAGGAGGCCCGCAGAGACAGCTGCTCGCTCGCGGTCCACAGCAGGTTGGCCATGGGGTTGGTGGTGCTGCCGAAATCGCTGTAATCGTCATAGCGGCCGGCCAGGGTCAGGTCCAGGTTGGCGGGCAGCGGAATGGCGACTTCCACAAACGCCGAATTGATATCCCGGCTGGCAGCGGCGGAGACGGACTCGGTACCAAAGATCAGGCCGCGCTGGAACTGGTCGTCGGGAATATCCGAAGCGCTTTCCTCGCGGCGCTCGAGGCCGGCGGCCAGTGCAATGGCCCCGTTACTGGTATCGAACAGCTCACCATTGATGGTGAAATCCATGCTGCGCAACTCGGATTTACCCTGGCGCACCAGGCTGGTGGTAAAGGCATCGATAACGGACTGCGGATTCTGTACGCCGCCGAATGGATTGTAGCGACCCGCGTCAATTTCCTGCTGCAGGAGGTCGGTACGTACCCAACCCTGGGTGCGGTCGCCGGTCTGGGTGGACTCACTGCGTGAGCGCTGTACCGAGGCCTCCCAGTCCCAGTCGGAGATGGTGCCGCGCAGCCCGAATACACCGCGCAGGTTATCGGTCTCAATATCCCACTGTCGCGCACCGGCATCCACGGTACGGTAACGGCCGACATCGACACTGCTGGCGCCGACAAACGGATTGTTGGGGTGGTCTAGAGGCACGGTAAGACCGGCATCCTCATCCAGCGGTGTCGGCGCGCCCTGGGCGATGGAGGTATTGTGCTGAATGGCGAGCTCGCTGAAGAATTCGATACTGTCCGTCAGCTGCGCGTGGCCGAGCATAAGTACACCGGTGCGTTCCGCTTCCGGGGTCAGCAGGGTCCAGGGACCGTAGTCGTAGACACAGGTCTGGCCGAATGCGTCGCCTTCCGGGCAGTTCGGGTCGATGGTGGTCTCACCGTCGACAATAAAGCGTCCCGGATACCCGCGCGATGAACGGAAATCCATACCGCCGCGGAAGGACTGGTCCGCGGTGTCCAGCCCCTTGCGCTCGACGCTGGCCAGGGTTGAATTCGTCCGGTGATCAAAGATCAGCGTGAGGTTTGAATCTTCGCCGTTAACCCCCCACACCGCCGAGACCGACTGCTCGTCATAGCCATCGGCACCACCGTAGTCCACGGATACCTCAGCGCCTTCAAAATCTTTGCGCAGCACCAGATTCACCACACCGGCAACCGCGTCGGAACCGTAAATGGCCGAGGCACCATCTTTAAGTACTTCCACGCGCTCGACCGCGGCGATGGGAATACTGTTGATATCGACAAAGTTGGTGGTAATGCTCTCGGCAAAAGCGCTGATGGCCACGCGCTTGCCATTGACCAGCACAAGTGTTGCGTCGGCACCCATACCGCGAAGACTGACTGCGGCAGCACCATTGGCGGTGGAGTCCTGATTATTCCCCCGGGTTGAGAAAGTGCCGTTACCCGCAGCGGGGTTTTTCTCAAACATTTGCTGAAGATTCGTAAAGCCAGACTTTTCGATAGCCTCCCGGTCCATTACCTGAATCGGCGTTGCTGTTTCGAATTCCGCATTGCGTTGGATGCGGGAGCCGACAACGGCAACTTCTTCCATCGCACTTTCTTCGGCCGCGTATAAAACTTGCGGTGTGGATGCGGCTGCCACAGACAGGATGGCGCAGGTTAAAACATTTTGGCGTGGTAAAGATTTTTTCATTGAGTGTGCTCGTCCATTTGTCGTAGTTATTATTGAATGACCGAAACAGCATGGCCGTTCAGTTACCCGGAAACACTATCAACGGCGCAGAGACGAGGCAATTAATATGAGGCGAATGGTTGAGAAGTAGAGATTTGTTGAATGCTTTTATCAAAATTAGTGTGAAGTTGTTTTCACGAGTGAGATGAATTTATCTACGTTATTTTTTAAATGGTACGAACACTCCAGTTTTAAATAGGTTAACTGGAACGGTTGTTCCTACTAGGCGATTAATCCCTATTATTAACCCTGCATAAATTTCGGCATCAAGACGCACTGCGATCAAGCTGTTTCCACTAGATTCAATGGGTCTAGAAAATAAGGAATGGGAACAATGAAAATCCTGCCAAGGATCGTATCGCAATATCTCTCCGTCGCATTTTTTATTCTCGCCTTTTCAGCTACAAGCCATGCAGATCAGGAGTTCACCTCCATGCAGATGCAAGGTGTTGAACCGGTTGAAGTAGAGGTCGATGTGGAGGCCGCTGCCAAACGGTTATCCAAGGCGGTTCAGTTTCCCACGATTTCAAACCAGGACAGGGCTGACTTTGATGTAAAGGCGTTTGAGGGCTACCACAAATTTCTTGAGGAAGCTTACCCAAACGTCCACAAGACCCTGAAACGGGAAAAGCTCGGCAAGCCCCGTCCCTACAGTTTGCTGTATACCTGGGAAGGCAAGGATCCATCGCTGCCACCGGCGGTATTTATGGCGCACCAGGATGTGGTCCCCATTGCCGAGGAGTCCCGAGACCAATGGAAACAGGAGCCATTTTCCGGCGCCATTGCAGATGGCTATATTTGGGGGCGCGGTGTGTTGGACGACAAGAACCAGATTCATGCGATCCTGGAAGCGGCGGAAATGAAGATCAAGGAAGGATTTCAGCCGGCTCGCACCATCTACTTCGTCTTTGGCCATGACGAGGAGGTCGGTGGCCCGGAAGGCGCCAAGCATGTGGTCGATGTACTGGAAGAGCGCGGACTGAAGGAAATCGCCTTTGTCATAGACGAGTCCGCACCTCTGATACCGGGGGTGTTTCCTGGTATCGAGGAGAACTCGGCATTGATTGGTATAGCCCAGAAGGGCTACATGAGCCTGGAGCTGACGGTGAATGGTGAGGGTGGCCATTCTTCCCAGCCTCCAAGGCACTCGAATATCGGTATTCTCGCCGAGGCCATCACCAAGCTGGAAAAGGCCCAGTTCCCTTACAAGATCAATAAAGCGGTGCGCTACCAGTATCGCTTTATGGGGCCTGAACTGCAGAAAGAAAAACAGCCCATGTACGAGGCTGTCGCATTTGGTGATGACGCCAAGACGACGGCACTGGAGCAGAAGTTTATCGAGGAAATGGCTGAGGACCAGGTCACACGCGCCATGCTGCATACCACTATTGCGGTCACCATGTTCAATGCCGGAATCAAGGACAACGTATTGCCCCCTTCGGCAAGCGCCGTGGTCAATTTCAGGATCGCCCCGGAAGACAGCAAGGAAAGTGTCATCGCCCATGTCAAAAAAGCGATTGACGACGATCGTATTGACATCAAGGATATATCAGCATCCACTCCGCCCACCAATATCGCAGATCCGCATGGTGCGGGTTATAAAATGCTGGAGAAAACCATCCGCCAGACCTGGGGCAATGACCTGATTGTCTCCCCGTTCTTTGTGATTGGTGGCTCGGATTCAAAGCATTTTCAGGCGCGGCCGTTTGCACCGAATGTTTATACCATCACCGGCATTCAGCTGGAGTCGACAAAGGAGTTCGCGGGATTTCATGGTGTGAATGAGCGGATTCTGGTAGATGAATATGGCAAGTCCATCGCCTTCTTTTACCAGTTGATGGATAACCTGGACGACCTCTAATTTTCCCGCGTACTTTTTAAATATATAAACGAAGAAGCCCGCTATCTTTCGATAACGGGCTTCCTGAGTTTTTCAGATCAAAGAAGAGAAATTTCTTTCTCTGATCTTAACTGGCTAACGCAAACTCAATTTTGCGACGCTCCATATCCACGGCGACAACGCGCGCTTTGATAGCGTCGCCGATTGCAAAACTTTTGCGGCGTTGTTCGCCGATCAGGCACTGCCGGTCGGCATCAAAGTGATAGTAGTCGTTTTTCAGCGCCGATATATGGATCAGTCCCTCGACCTGAATACCGTCAATCTCGATAAACAGGCCGAAGTGGGTAACGCTCGCCACCACCCCCTGGAATACATCGCCGACGAAATCCTGCATATATTCGCATTTCAGCCAGGCCTCCACGTCCCAGCTGGCCTTGTCGGCGCGGCGTGAGGCATTGGAGCAGTGCATGGCCAGCGACTGCATGGCGGTTTTGCCATAGGGGTAGCTTTTGCCCGGGGCGAGGAGAGGTGCGCTGTCGAAACGTTGTACCGAATCTTTGCCCTTGCCGATGATGAACTTCAGCGCCCGGCCAAGTGTAGAGCGCTGCTTGGACTGGCGGATCACCGAGCGGATTGCCCGGTGTACCATCAGGTCCGGATAACGGCGGATGGGCGAAGTGAAATGCGCATAGGCGGAATAGGCGAGACCGAAGTGGCCGCGGTTGTCCATGCTGTACTCCGCCTGGCTGAGGGACCTCAGCAGCATGGTGCGAATGGTCTGCGCATCGCTGCGTTCACCAATTTGGCTCATGAGTTGGTCATAGTGCTCCGGGCGCGGCTTGTTGCCGCCCGCGAGCTTGAGCCCCTTGGTCGTCAGGAATGCGCGCAGGGCAGTCAGCTTCTTGTCTTGTGGACCGTCGTGTACCCGGTACAGTGCGGGCAACTTCTGTCGCTTGAGAAAGTCTGCGGTCGCCACATTGGCGCTCAACATAAATTCCTCAATCATCTTGTGCGCATCATTGCGGATTACCGGAATGATCCGATCGATCTTGCGGTCTTCGGTGAAGACAAATTGCACTTCGGATTTTTCAAAATCCAGCGCGCCGCGTATGGTGCGCGCCTGCTTCAGTACCGAATACAGATCGTGCAGCGCGTGAATATGCGGTGCGGTTCCCTTGAGCTTGCGAGCAGTCTGCCGGCCCAGGCCGGAGTCGGGTGCAGTGATGAAAGCATTCACCTGGTTATAGGTCAGTCGCGCATGGGAATGGATCACACCCTCAGAAAAGGTGTAGTCGGTCATTTTCCCGGTTTTGCTGATGGTCATTTCACACACCATCACCAACCGATCCACATGGGGGTTGAGCGAGCACAATCCGTTAGACAGGGATTCCGGAAGCATCGGGACCACACGGCCCGGGAAGTAAACGGACGTAGCGCGTTTCTGCGCTTCCAGGTCGAGTGCGCTCTCGGGCGCCACATAGTGGGAAACATCCGCAATCGCCACGAACAGGCGCCAGCCACCAGCTGGCGCTTGTTCGCAGTACACGGCGTCGTCGAAGTCCTTGGCGTCCTCGCCATCAATGGTCACAAACGGCAGCTCGCGCAAGTCGGCGCGATGCTGTTTGTCCGCCTCGGGTACGCTATCGCCCAGCTTTTTTGCCGCGCGCAGGGCATCCTGTGGCCACTGGTGTGGAATATCGTGGCTGCGGATGGCAACGTCGATTTCCATACCCGGGCCCATGGCATCACCGAGCAGCTCGGTCACACGGCCGAAGGCATTATAGCGGCGGTTGGGAAAGTCGATGATCTCAACGGAAATATACTGTCCGGGCTTGGCGCCCATCAGCTGGTCGCGATCGAGGTCGATCTCGTGGGATAGTCGGCTGTTCTCGGGCTTGAGGAAGTAGTCGCCTTCCTCGAACTGCAAGCGGCCCACCAGGTGGGTGGTCTTGCGTTCCAGCACATTGACGATCACACCGGTCTTACGTCCGCGCCTATCCACGCCACTAACGCGCGCCTCGACAATATCGCCGTCGAACACGGTCAGCATTTCGTTATCCGATAAGAACAGGTCTTCAGCAGATGCATCGCTGTTCAGGAATCCGAAACCATCCGGGTGGCCGATGACGCGTCCAGTGATCAGGTCTTCAGGTTTGATGAGGCTGTAGCCTGCATCGCGATCAAATGCGATCTGGCCGTCGCGCTCCATGGCGCGCAACCGGCGACGCAAAGCTTCTTTCTGCTCGTCGCTGGAAAGATCCAGCACTTTTGCCAGCTTTTTGCGGTCGAGTACTTCTTTGTTGTTTTCGAGCAAGCTCATAATGAACTCGCGCGCGGGAATAGGGTTGCTGTATTTTTTGGCGTCCAGCGGATTAAACGCAGCTATTGGAGATTCGCTCATAGTTTCCTCTCGGAAAGACCGCCAATAAGATTGCGCTTGGTAAAAACTTGAGTGATGTGTAAGGACAGATCAGGTGTTACTCGGCAAGGTATGCAGGCGGAGATTGCTCAACGGAGTTGAGTGGGGGTATTGCAGTCGGCGATTCAAACTGATTCCAGCCTGAATCGCCGTATTCCTGGTTGGGCTACCTTGCGGCAGCTCAACCGAAGAGGCCTAAACAGCCTCTTAGAGCAGACCGATACATGGCCTGCTATAGCTCAATGGCTCAGATACAAACAATATTTTCAGCTTGCGGGCCTTTAGGGCCCTGAGTCACAGAGAACTCAACGGTCTGGCCTTCGGCCAGGGTCTTGAAGCCCGAGCTGGCAATTGCGCTGAAGTGCGCAAATACGTCGGGGCCAGACTGCTGCTCGATAAAGCCAAAGCCTTTGGATTCGTTAAACCACTTAACAGTGCCGGTAGTTGTCTTGGACATGATGATTTCCTGTAAACAAATAGGGATACGCCTTCACGAGGCATGAATAGCAAAGAAAAGACTGGAATTTAGATGCTACAGGACGAAGAAAACGACGAAACTGAGGATTTAAACAAGAGACTTACTTTTAACTAGAGTCACTGTAGGACTCCCTGTGAACTAAGTCAAAGTATTTCTCACATTGCCGTATTGGGCTCCAGTGGATCGTCAGTCAGTATTTGGTCACTTTGAGCTGCGTTAGAGGAGGGGGCTGGGCGACCTTTGAGGACGGGGCAGTCCGGGTGCGTGGCGTAGGTGGTTCATAGCTATGTCGAACTCTTCAGTGAAGTGGCTGTTCCGGTGTCGACCTGGTCGGCTTCCGTGTGTTCCTCTTCAAGCCTCTCCTCGGGATTCCCCCGCCCTTTTTTGTTTCAACGCCTTAGTCTTTATCGATCGTGAGCGACTGAGTTTTCATTTCAGTAAAAATGAATGAGAGGCATGGTATATAGTTTGGCGCCAATTTCATTTTTATCGTTTATTTAGTCTGTAAGTACTTACGGACAATCGGGTTGCTGATAATTAATTTCTCATTACACGCTATTACAGGATTCTTCTTTTTTTGTTTTCTCGCTGTAATAATGCGCCTCCATTTTTCTTACTCATATTGACTTCATTTCCTGAATTTTTGGAGGTGATGGTTTCAATTTTATTAAAGAAATAATAATTCTTTTTCGGGGCGGGGTTTATGAGCCGTAAGCGTAACCAAAGATTTTATACATTCTTTTTTGCCACTTCGATTTCATCTCTGTTGTCAATTTCTGTGTTGGGCAGTCTGAGTTACGCAGAAGAGTTGGATTCAGATGCTGATGGTATGCCGGATTACTGGGAGGCCATACACGGTCTCGATCCGTATAACCCGGATGATGCAAGCCGGGACGATGATTTTGATCTCCTCGAAAACCTTGCGGAATTTGGCCTGCAAACGCATCCATTTCGAAGCGACACTGACTGGGATGGAATCCCTGACGGGGAAGACGTGTGGCCGCTGGATCCTGGCAAGGCCATGGACCAGGACGGCGATGGCATTCCCGATTCCTGGGAAATCACTCGAGGCCTGAATGAGTTTGATTCCAGTGATGCCGCGATGGATCTGGATGGCGACGGCCTCAGTAACCTCGAAGAGTTTCAGGCCGGCACCCGCCCCGACTTTCACGACAGTGACCTGGATGGCGTACTGGATGGTAATGATTTTTCGCCTCTTGATGCCGCCTATAAAAACGACTTTGACGAGGACGGCCTGCCGGAAGCCTATGAGAAGCAGTATCCGTTCCTGGATGATGGCTACCCGGAAGATGCATTACAGGATCTTGACGGCGATGGCCTGAGTAATCTGCAGGAATTTGTTGCTGGCACCAACCCGGAAAATCCCGACAGTGACGGCGATGGGACTGTGGATGGCGAAGACCCGGTTGCCACCGATGCCGCCTATAGTCGTGACCTGGATCAGGACGGTCTGCCTGAAGAGTGGGAGCTGGCCAACGGCCTGTATGACGGCGACTGGTTGGATGCTCGTTTCGATTATGATGGCGACGGCCTGAGCAACCTGCAGGAATACCAGCGGGGAACCGATCCGCAAGAAATAGATAGCGATAAAGATGGCATCAAAGACGATGAAGATCGCTACCCGCTGAATTTTCTCTATCGCTTCGACCGCGATCGTGACGGTATGCCGGAAATTTGGGAGGCAGAGCACGGCTTCAGCGACACCAACACCCTCGACGGCGGTGAAGACTCGGATTACGACGGTCTTCGCAACTATCTCGAGTTTGCCCTCGGTACCCACCCGCGCAACGAGGATAGTGATTTTGACGGTGTGCGGGACGGCGAAGACTTGTGGCCGCTCGACCCCAGCAAAGCCATGGACCAGGATGGCGATCGTATTCCCGACGCTTGGGAAATCACCCGTGGTCTGAGTGAATTTGATTCCAGCGATGCCGCAATGGACTGGGATGGCGATGGTCTCAGTAATCTCGAGGAGTATCAGGCCGGCACCCGTCCGGACTTCCACGACAGTGACCTGGACGGCGTATTGGATGGTGAAGACGCCGCGCCCCTCGATGCGTCCTACAAGATCGACTTCGATCAGGATGGCCTGCCGGAAGCCTTTGAGAGTCAATTCTCCTTCCTGGACGATACTGATCCGGGAGATGCGCTGGAGGATCATGACGGTGATGGGCTCAGCACTCTACAGGAATTTTTGGCTGGAACTGACCTCCGGATTCCAGATAGCGATGGTGACGGTGTGCCAGATGGTGAGGACCCCCAGCCAAGTGATCCGCAGCTCACTCGCGACGAGGATCAGGACGGCCTGCCGGACGAGTGGGAACAAGCCAATGGCCTGTACGACGGCGACCCGTGGGATGCCGGCTTCGACTTCGATGGAGATGGCCTGAGCAACCTGCAGGAATACCATCTGGGCACCGATCCGCGTGACATGGATAGCGACAGGGATGGTATTCATGAAGGTGAAGATCGCTACCCGCTGAACTTTCTCTATCGCTTCGACCGCGACCGCGACGGCATGCCAGAAATGTGGGAGGCGGAGCACGGCTTCAGCGACTTCAACACCCACGATGGCGGTGAAGACTCTGACTACGACGGATTGCGCAACTATCTCGAGTTTGCCCTGGGTACCGATCCGCACAATGAAGACAGTGATTTTGACGGTGCGCGGGACGGTGAAGACTGGTGGCCTCTGGATCCCGAGAAAGCCATGGACCAAGATGGTGATGGCATTCCCGATACTTGGGAAATTACCCGTGGACTGAGTGAGTTTGACCCGAATGATGCTGCGATGGACTGGGACGGCGACGGTCTCAGCAATCTCGAGGAGTATCACGCCGGCACCCGCCCTGATTTCCATGACACTGACTTCGATGGTGTACCTGATAGTGAAGATTTCGCCCCGCTTGATTCCGCCTACCGGTTCGACACTGATGAGGATGGCCTGCCGGAGGCCTATGAGAATCGGTATCCATTCCTGAATGATGCATACCGGGAAGATGCGGCACGAGACATGGATGGCGATGGCCTCACTAACCTGCAGGAGTTTGCCGCCGGCACCAACCCCGAAGACCCGGACAGCGATGGCGATGGGACCTTGGACGGTGAAGACCCGGCCCCTACCAATGCCACCTACAGTCGCGATCAGGATAAGGACGGCCTGCCGGACGAGTGGGAACAGGCCAATGGCTTGTATGACGGTGACCCATGGGATGCTGGCTTCGACTTTGATAGCGACGGCCTGAGCAACCTGCAGGAATACCAGCGTGGAACCGATCCGCATGAAATGGATAGCGACAGGGATGGCGTCTCTGACGGTGAGGATCGCTACCCGCTGAACTTTCGCTATCGCTACGACCGCGATCGTGACGGTATGCCGGAAATGTGGGAAGTAGAGCAGGGTTTCAGGGACTATGACCCCCATGACGGCGGCGAGGACGCGGACTACGACGGCCTGCGCAACTATCTCGAGTTTGCCCTGGGTACCGACCCGCACAATGAAGACAGTGATCTTGACGGTGTCTTTGACGGCGAAGATTTCTGGCCGTTAGATCCCAGTAAAGCCATGGACCAGGACGGTGACGGTATCCCCGATGCCTGGGAAATCACTCGCGGACTGAGTGAGTTTGACCCGAGCGATGCCGCGATGGATTGGGATGGCGATGGTCTCAGTAATCTCGAGGAATATCAGGCCGGCACCCGTCCGGACTTCCACGACAGTGACCTGGACGGCGTATTGGATGGCGATGATGTTGCACCACTCAATGCGGCTTATAAAAATGACTTCGACCAGGATGGCCTGCCGGAGGCCTACGAAAACCAATACCCGTTCCTAGGTGACATCTATCCGAATGATGCGTCAGAGGATCTCGACGGCGATGGTCTCAGTAACCTGCAGGAGTTTACCGCCGGCACCAATCCGGAAAACCCGGATAGCGATGGCGATGGCACCCTGGACGGTGAAGACCCGGACGCCACCAATGCCGCCTACAGTCGCGATCAAGATAATGACGGCCTGCCGGACGAGTGGGAACAAGCGAATGGCCTGTATGACGGTGACCCGTGGGATGCTGGCTTCGACTTCGATAACGACGGCCTGAGTAACCTGCAGGAATACCAGCGCGGCACCGATCCGCATGACATGGATAGCGACAGGGATGGTGTGTATGACGGTGAAGACCGCTACCCGCTGAACTTTCTCTATCGCTTCGACCACGACCGCGACGGCATGCCGGAAATGTGGGAGGCGGAGCACGGCTTCAGTGACAATAACACCCGCGACGGCGGTGAAGACTCGGACAGCGACGGTCTGCGTAACTATCGAGAATTTATCCTCGGTACTGACCCGAGCAAAGAGGACAGTGACCTTGACGGCGTGTGGGATGGTGAAGACTTGTGGCCGCTGGATGCCAGCAAAGCCCGGGATGACGATGCAGATGGGATGCCCAATGCATGGGAGGAGTCTCATGGCCTAAATGCATTCGATCCGACCGATGCGACTTGGGATTTCGATGGTGATGGTCTGACGAACCTGCAGGAATTCAACGCAGGCAGCCGTCCGTACGTTGCTGATACAGATGGCGATACGGTGCTGGACGGCCTGGATGTATGGCCCACGGATGTCCGTTATTACAAAGACAAAGATCGCGACGGACTGCCGGATCTTTACGAGATGAACAACGGTCTCGATGACTCGAATACAGCGGATGCCAGCCAGGACCTCGATGGTGATGGCCTGACAAACCTTAACGAGTTTCTCGCGGGTTCAGACCCTTCGGTTATGGATTCCGATGGTGACGGTATTGTCGACGGAGACGATTTTGCCCCAATGGATGATCGCTATCGCCTGGATGCGGATGGCGATGGCCTGCCCAACGAATGGGAAGTGGCATACGGGTTAAATCAGTTTGATCCGTGGGATGCCACTAATCCATACGTTGGAGACTCCGATGGACTGACCCCGCTGCGTGAATTCGAACTGGGTACCGATCCGTTCAATGACAATTCAGACGGGGATTACGTAACTGACGAGATGGATCGCTACCCGACGAACCCGCTCTACATGTTTGACACCGATCGGGACTCTATGCCGGACAGTTGGGAAGCGAAATACGGTTTCCTCTATGATTCCGCGCGGGATGGTAGTGACGACCCCGATGGTGACGGAATCAGTAACCGCTATGAGTTTGCTGCGGGCACCAACCCTCTGGTAGACGAGTTTCGCGATTCCGATGACGACGGCATGCCTGATTACTGGGAATCCCTGTACGGGCTCGACCCCTGGATCGATGATGCCGGTGGCGATGCAGACAATGACGGCCTGAGTAATGTGCAAGAGTACGAGGCTGGCACTTATGCGGACAATCCAGACAGTGACGGTGACGAGCTGCCAGATGGGTTTGAAATCGCGCACGGATTCGACCCGGCTGTAGATGACGGAGCCCAGAATTCTGACCCAGATAACGACGGGCTGAATACGGGTAAAGAGGCTGCGTTAGGCACAAGTCCATTTGATGCCGACACCGATGACGATGGAGCAGTTGATGGTAGCGATGTATTCCCGCTGGACCCTGCCGAATCCATCGATACGGATGGTGATGGAATCGGTAACAACGCTGATATCGACGATGACAATGACCAGCTGCCCGATGCCTGGGAACAGCAGTACGGACTGAACTCCCTGAACTCTGCGGACGCAATGGGTGACCTGGATGGCGATCAACTTAGCAATCTGGAAGAGTTCACTCGTGGAACCGATCCCACCAATATTCTGGATCCGGGCAATCCATTTTTGCAGACCGAGGTATTGCCATCAGTAACCACTGATACCTGGACGACGGTGACACTCGACCACGTTTATCAGCAACCGGTTGTGGTCACCACGCCGTTGTATGGCGTGGCAACACCGCCGGTGGTTGTGCGTGTTCGAAATGTTTCCGGCAACCAGTTCGAAATCATGCTTCAGCGAGTGGATACGACGAATGAGCCCGTCAGCCTTCCGGTGCACTATATGGCTGTTGAAGCCGGCACCTATAATGAAGCAGAGCACGGGATTACGATGGAAGCGGCTCTTTACCAATCCTCGGTAACTGATCGCAAGAGAATGTGGAACGCCGAATCAATATCCCTGCTAAACAGCTATACCTCGCCAGTTGTTTTTGGTCAGGTGATGAGCGCAAACGACAGCAGCTGGTCTGTGTTCTGGAGTCGTGGGGCATCTGAAACCGAGGTGGCCAGCACTTCCGATATCCGCATTGGCAAGCACGTAGGAGAAGACCGTCAGTATGTCCGCGCGCAAGAGACCCTGGGTTATATCGTGGTCGAGTCGGGCAGCGGAACTATCAGCGGCAGAGACTATGTCGTTGGGCTCGGTAGTGATTCAGTCAGGGGTGTTGATAACGGTAAATACAGTTATCCGTTGAACGGCCTCACTAGCCCCACCACCGCCATCCTGACCCAGGCTGCGATGGATGGCATAGATGGCAGCTGGGCTGTTTTGCGGGATACACCCTCTGCAACATCGATTGCTCTCTCTGTCGACGAAGACCAGATTTTGCAGAGTGAACGGTCGCACACCACTGAACAAGTGGGCTACTGGGTGTTTCAGTAGATGCCGTCCAGCCCAGCGGAAGTGTTTTCAGGTTGTCTACTGATTGGCTTTCGTTGGGTTGGAGAATTTTCTGAGAGGGCCGTAGTTGGTAAGTTCATACTGCTGCTTTTCGTTGCTTCCAAAAAGATTGCTCGACCACTTGCGCGATGTGGACGCTAACGGAGGGGGTTCGGTAAGTTCATTCTCATTACCACCCTGTTCAAATCACTCTTCCTTTTTGGGCTTCCCTTCTTCATCGGCGCCCTTGCGGTCGTAGGCGCCGAACATCTCTGGATCGAGTCCTTTGCGATCAAAGATTCCCTTGAGGGCGATATTACCGATCTGGGGGCCGTCCTCGGTCATGGTTATCCACATGATGTGATCCACGTTACCGGGCCCTTCCTGATGGAACGAGGCTCCGGCGGGGCCCATCGTGATGTGCTCGGAACCATCGAGTAAATCGTAGTCGTAGTAATGCAGGTGGCCGGCGAGAAAGGTGTGCTTGCGAGTCTTGAGCATTCCCTGGATCGCCTTGAAGCTAGCGGACGCATTCTCCCAGGCGGGCTCATGGAGGAACAGGAAGGTCCAGCGCACATTCGGGTTGTCGGCGAGAGTCTTTTTGATCCACGCCATTTGCTTTTCGCCAAACTCTACGGGCTTGCCGAGTGCCGCGACTACCGCCTCGTCAGCCATAAACTCAGCCAGCATTTCCTTGGCCTTCGCCGGGTCTTCGACCTGCAGTCTGTTGTACAATGCCAGCTTTTCCTTCATCCCTTCGGGCGCTGCACGGGGCGGGTCCTCGCTATCAAGAACCATGAACAGCACGTCCTTGTAGACGAAGTGGTAGTAGGTGGCGCCATGCCTATCCTTCCAGACCTGCTGTGCGGTCTTGTTCGCGATATCGTGGTTGCCTGGCGTGCGGACGAACGGCATTTTGAGCTTGCTTAACAGCTCATCGACTTCATCCCACTCGGCATTCAGCTCTGCCTTGTCGTCACTGTATCCCTCGATCAGGTCGCCGACATTGATGACAAACTCGGGCTGCAGAAGGTTGATTTGATCGATGGCCAGCTTGAAGGTGCCTTCCTGGTTGGCTCCGCCGGTTCGGTCGCCGATGACGACGAACTGGAATTCGGCGGGATCATTCTGAATCGGCTGGGAAGTCCAGGGTTTGGCGCGGGGCAGTCGTTCCTTATCGTAGGAGAACCCGCTCGTTGTTTCCTCGGCCCAAAGGCTTGTAGACGAGATCGCGAGGGCGAATGCAATACACGCTGACGTAAGCTTCATGTCTTGTGGATCCTTATTCTTGAGGTGTTATCAAGCAGGTTAGTTCGGCTAGCCCTGGCATTAAACTCTGGCCGGATCAGCGACCATCTATACCGCAGTGACATTGTTTTTAGGCAAGTTGCTGATGCTCGCGGCGCTCTTCGTCGTGCTCATGAAATAGCTGCGCGTCCGAAGTACTGTGACTGGTCAGCTGATTGATAGCAGGTTTTCGGCAGTGGGGGAGGCTAGGGAGAGGGAGGCGTCAAAACTGGCGTTTCATTTGTCGATTTGCTCCTCACCCCTGCGGGGCGGCCCTTCAGCCGTCCCAGCGCGCCCTGATCGAACCCTCGCTAAGCGTTCCTCTCGCGTCAGCTCGACAAATTAAAAAGGCCCGTTACCTTGCGGTAACGGGCCTTTTTAATTTGGTGGAGATGGCGGGAGTCGAACCCGCGTCCGCAGCCCGCATGGGGCGGGCACTTTGGACGTTGCTCCTAGATTGGTGTTACATCTGGTGTTACATAAAAGGCGCCTTTCCCCATCCAGAGGAGGGCGCCAGAGTTTGCTTCAGGTTGTGCAAAAACTATGCTGCCTTCTTTGCTTCCTAGGCAACTCGAACAGGCACGTTCCACCATCCAGTGCCTCAAGAGGCGGGTTACGCGTCAACGATGACGTCTTCACGAAACGGAAACCAGCCGTTTCCCCTGGAAGCCTCGATGACACCCCACAATTTGTCAGGGATAACGAATCCGGACACTTTTTCCGGCGCCAACTCCGTATCAATCTCACTGTCCCGCTGATTTTGCGCTAGCTCTACCCAGTCAGGGTTCATCACCAGTCCTTTGCCGACGGCGACCAGTGACAGGCCAAGGTTCAGTGCTTCTGCAGCCTCTGAAGGCGTACGAACATTACCTGCTGCGATAACCGGTACGCGGTCGGCCACATGTGCAGTGATCAACTCGGCAGTCAGCTGATCTGCCGTGGCATTGATCGGTGTCGCGTTCAGAATGTCCGCTAGCGAAACATGTACGTAATCCAATCCACTCTCGATCAGGCGATCAATGAGTGCGTAGGAGTCGTCAATCCTCAGTGCGCCTTCCCCGGACTCTTCAGGCGAAATGCGATACCCGAGCAGGAATGGCTGCTTGGCGTGCGTGTCGATGACGTTACGTACTTCCTTCACCAAGGCTGAAGGGAAGCGCATGCGATTTTCCAGAGAGCCACCCCACTCATCGGTACGCTGATTGAACATGGGCGAGAAAAAGTTTTGGATCAGGAACCCATGTGCGCCATGCAGCTCAACACCATCAAATCCGGCTTCGATGGCACGTCGCGTGGCTTCACCAAACGCCTGGATGACTTCGAGGATTTCTTGATGCGTCAGTGCGTGGCTCGTAATTTCCCCACTGTTGAATGGACCTGGTTGCGCCTTCAGTGCACTGGCACTCACGATTTTACCGCCGGGTACCAGATCGGGTACCGCCTTATTACCCGCATGAAATATCTGCAGGATGGCTGGAGCACCGCCGCTCTTTGCGGCCTGGGCGAGACTCCGCAAACTCGGGATGAATCGGTCGTCATGTGCGGCAAACTCGTCCGTGAAGCCAATACCGTTCGCCATTACGTGGGTACATCCCGTTAGCACCAGACCGACGCCACTGGCGCGGTGGCGATAGTACTCAAGTTCCTGATCGGAAACGCTTCCATCCGGGTTGGCGGACCAAGTCGTCATTGGCGCCATCACAATCCGATTGCGCAGGGTAGTGCCGTTTTTAAAGGTAAAAGGCTTAAATACTGTGTCGGAATGTTTGACTGTCATCTTGAATAACTCCGATGGTGTCGTTTGCCGAAAGAGGTGACTCACATGTGTCCAAAGCGGTTATCGAATTGGGCGCGGTGAATCCACGCCCACACGCTGCTGTTACAGGTTTTCCTTATAAAAAGGGATTAACTTGGCCAGAGCCTGAGACACTGGCTCCGGCTGGTCATACAGGTCGTAGTGGGAGTAACCCTCGACGACCACCAGTTCCTTGATCTTCGACGCAGCGCGCGCGTAAATCTCCAGGCCATCGCGATAGGCGCCAAAGCCACCAGGTATGTCGCCGACCACCACCATCATCGGCGTTGTCAGCAGGGTCTCGGCCAGATGGAAGGCATCCCAGGCAGCAGAGGCGGCGCGACGGGAGAACAATGCGCGCGTGCCGGCATTGTCGTTGACACAGCGATTACGGTAGTAGTCGGTGGCACCAAGCACGTCGACGTCGGTAATGCCCGCTTCGGCTGCCGCTTCCAGGGAAGGGGGTACGAACAGGTCGACCTTGAGTGCTTCTCCCCTGGCCTCGGCGGTGCGTTGCGCAGCCACCGCTTCCATCTGGCCGATGGGGTCGAAACCACTGAAGCCTTCACGGCACAGGCGGCCGTAATTGACACCAGTAATGCTGACAAGGGCCTTGATGCGGCGCTCGATCATGGTCGCATTGATGGCGTAGCCGCCAGCGCCGCAGATCCCCAGCACCCCGATGCGGTCGGCATCCACGTACGGCAGAGTCACCAGATAGTCGGTTACGCGGCTGAAGTCTTCTACGGCCAACGCCGGGTCTTCGGTATAGCGGGGCTCACCGCCGCTCTGCCCTTGTGTACTGCGGTCGAAAGCAATGACGACAAAACCTTCCTTCGCGAGGGCTTCGCCATAAACGTTGCCCGCTGTCTGGTCCTTGCAGCTCCCGATGGGGTGAGCGCTGATAATGGCCGGGTATTGCTTCTGGTCGTCAAAGCCGGGGGGAAAGTAGATGTTGGCTGCGATGTCCCAGTACTGGGTCTTGATCATGACCGTTTGCATAGTCTTCTCCAATTACGGTTTGGGGTGGTCGCTGACGCATTGCCCAGCTGACGTGGGCCCCAACCGGCGACTCGCAGTTGGTGAACGAATAATAGGCATCTGATTGGCTTTGAAAAAGGTGCCAATCCTGAACATAGTGGTAAGTAAATCTTTACAACTGGGTTGCTGGTGGACCCGTCGCTTCTTCCCTCCCTGGCATGGTTCGCCCATATCGCTCATCACCGCAGCCTTAGCAAGGCCGCGGCTTATTTACCCCGACGTCTTCCTTACTTTACAACCCTAGGGGCGCTCAACAATCGGCATCCATTGTGTGTCAATTGCCTCCAACATCTCATCTGGAGTCTTTTGCTGTGTCATCCTTCCGCGCTTGAACTGAAGATGCGTGAAGGACCTGGCTCCCCGGCTCATTACTTTGCTGCGGAAGGATTCAATTCGCTCCTGGCTGAAGTTACTGTTGAACGTATTGAATAAAACCACATGGTTTCCATCAAAGCGGTTGTTTTCAATAAACGCCCAAATCGGCGGCGCCGGTGAATAGAGCCAAATCGGCGACCCCAGGTAGACGGTATCAAAAGGCGATAGATCAACAGTACGCGGCTGTATATCGGGCAGCGCCTGATGACTGCCTTTTAATGCATTGGCGTCTTTGAGCGCGTTAGCAAGACCTGCCATTCCCAACTCGTATTCCGTGGTCTGCAGCTCCACCAGATGCGCATCGAGCTGTTTAGCCAGGTGACGGGCGGCCAACCCGGTGTTACCCGAACGTGAAAAAAACACTACGGCAACACTCTTGGAGTCCGATGCGGCCGGTATGCCAGGCCCGACAGTCTTCAGATGCCGGGCCTGGTAATTTTCTATCCGGGTAACGCCGAACAACACACCAACTATGACAACGACAACCAGTGTCAGAGCTAAAGCAAGCCAGTGCAGAAATGACATTGTCTTCACCACCACTTGGAACGCGCGAGAGGTCTCGCGGGAGAATTAAAAATCGGTCGTCTTGGTCAAGGACTCGAAGCTGCGTGTTTCTTCAATGCGGGCCAGTAATGAGGGCATGACAAAGTCCACCGCATCGTTGCCAATCAGCAGCTGTCTCGGTGGGTTGTCCATAGCGGCCAACTGCATCACAACCTGTGCCAGCTTCGCGGGGTCTCCCTGTTGTTGGCCATCAGCAGATGCCAGCAAGGAACGGGCATTGCCGTATGACGCATAGTCGGCAATTTGCCTTTCGCCATACTGGGCCGAGCTGTCGCTCAAGAATTCAGTGCGAAAGAACCCCGGCTCTATCGCGGTGACTTTAATGCCCAGTGGCGCGACCTCGTCGGCAAGCGCCAGGGTCATGCCTTCCACGGCAAACTTCGACGCGGAGTAGAAAGTGGCATTGGCCACTGCTTTAACCCCCGCGATGGAGGAGGTGTTGATGATATGCCCGCTACCTTGGTCACGCATTACTGGCAGCACAGCACGTAACACGTTGGCGATGCCAAAGACGTTGGTTGAGAATTGCTCCTCAATCTGGGCTGCACTGGCTTCTTCGAAGCGCCCAAGGAGGCAATAACCCGCGTTGTTGACAAGAACATCGATACGACCAAAGCGCTCCAAGGCGGCTTTTACCGCGTCCTTTGCCTGTTGTTCTTCCCGAACATCCAGCGGCAACAGTGCAATGCTGCTTGGCGGCACCTCACTGAATTCCTCACGAAGTTTTTCCAGGTTGCGCCCGGTCGCGGCAACCTTGTCACCACGCAACAACGCAGCTTTTACGATTTCAACACCCATGCCACGCGTGGCCCCGGTGACAAACCAAATACGGCTCATTGTGTATTTCCTCTCTTTCGATTCGGACTGCTTTAGCGGCTGCCTGTTGGGCGCCAGCGAAACTCCAGGCTTACATGAAATATGGCTTGTCAGCCTCTGTGCCGGGCTTATTTACCCCCAGGTTCTCGCCCAGATGCAGCTCAGGTGACACGATGATCTTGGCAACCAGATCCGCCACACTCTTGCGCGATACCACGGTTCCTTTAAACGCCTCCTCCTTGGCTGTGATTTCATAGTCCACTTCGCGCTCGTCAGTCAGCCAAGCGGGTCTCAGGATGGTGTATTCCAGGCCTGAACTCTCGATGGCATCGGCGGCCCTGCGGTATGGTTCGAGGTCTTTGCCAATAATCTCGTTGTTCCACTGACCGAATCGACCCGGTACTTCATCGTAAATACCGAGTGAAAGTATGAACACCAGGCGCTTTACGCCTGCGTTCTGCATCGCTTCGATCACGCGTTTTGCCTGTAGGTCCAAGTCCTCGCCAATGAGATTGGCATATACGATATCCTGGTCAGCCATAGCCAACCGCAGCAGTTTACGATCCAGTACGTTGCCAATTACGATCTGCCCATTCGCAGGTTCCCACCCGGTAAGTTTGTTTGGGTTGCGCTGCAGCAGCGTCAAAAATACATCGTCTCGATCTGTCAGCTTCGCGATAACCCATCGGGCGATCTGTCCGTTTGCGCCCAATACGAGTACATTTTTCATAGGTTGTTTTTCCACATTCCGGAGAACCCGAAGAGGGTTCCAGCCAGGGAGACTGGAACAACTAGTTTTTTCTCTCAATCTACTCCGCGACAGTTAGAGGTGTCGCTCGAAGAATGGCAGGACCTCAGCCATGGCCAGCGCCACAGGCTCGGACTTGTCGTAGAGGTCGTAATGGGAGTAGCCCTCAGCCACGAAGATCTGCTTGTCTTTCGACGCGGCGCGCCCATAGATTTCCCAGCTATCCCGATAGGCACCGAAAGCGCCGGGCTTATCACCGGTGACTACTAGCAACGGCTGCGTCAGCAGGCTTTCTGCATTAAGAAACGCATCCCAGCCCATGGCGGCACTGTTAAACGAAAACAGGCCACTGGTTGCACCGTTCGGCTGTTGGCCGCGACTGGTCTTGTAGTAGTCCGTCGCTTCCAGCACATCCCTGTCGGTGATGCCATTGGCCCGACCTTCTTCCACCGAAGCCGGCAGGTAGTCAATCACGTGGCGCTCTGCGCCCTGTGCTTCGGCGGTGCGCTGCTCGCCCATGGCCTGCAGGGCAGACACGGGATCGAATTCACTAAACCCTTCGCGAATCAGGCGCCCAAAATTAACACCGGTAATGGAAGCCAGCGCCTTGATGCGGTGATCGGTAATCGCCGCGTGTATGGTGTATCCGCCACCGCCGCAAACACCGATGGCCCCGATTCGCTCCGGATCCACATAGGGCAGTGTTACCAGGTAATCGATCGCAAAGCGGATGTCGGATGTGCGAATCGACGGGTCCTCAATAAATCTCGGGGAACCACCACTTGCCCCCTGAAAGCTGGCATCAAACGCCAGGGCGACAAATCCAGCCTCCGCCAGTGCCTTCGCATAGATATTGCCGGAGGTTTGTTCCTTGCAGCTTCCGATCGGGTGCGTGCTGACGATGGCCGGATATTTTTTAGTGTCATCAAAACCCGGCGGCAGGTAGAGGTCAGCGGCAGACTGCCACCCCAGGTTCTGATAGTTCACATGCTGGATGCTTACGTTACTCATTGACATCACCTCGAATTTTGAATCGGGGCACACGCAGGATGTGCCCCTGAATGACTCGTTTTGAATTCAGTTACTTCAGTGTGCGCGCGAAGAACGGGGTCAGTACCGATACCGCTTCGTCCACATACTCGGGCACGTCGTACAGCGACATGTGGTTCGCACCTTTCACGACATGCATGGTCTTGTCGCTGCTAGCTGCGCGGGCGATCAGGTCATCACTCATCCATTTGCTCCCCGCCTGGTCGCCGGCAATGGTGAGTACCGGTTGGGTCAAGAAGGCCTCAGCCAGGTTGTAGGCGTCATAGGTGATGATCTGGTTCAGGCTGCGAGCGGTCATGAAACCGGGCGCATTCGGGTGCTGGCAACGATCGGTGTGGTAGTACTCCCAGGCCTGGCGCAGCTCTTCATTGGGCGCGTCCTCCTCCTTCATGGGGGCCAGGGGCAGGGTGCCCAGTTCGTCGCTGTTGGCGTCGCTGGTGCGCGCTTCGGAGCCCGCCACGACATATGGCAGTGCGTCGGCATCCTTGACGTTGTTCTCCCAGCCGTTGCGGAACATCTGGCCGATGTTTACCGCACTGACGGTGGCCAGGGATTTGATGCGGCGGTCGGTGATCGCGGCATTGGCGGAATAGCCGCCGCCAGCACAGACACCCATGGCGCCGATGCGGTTGTTGTCGACGTATGGCAGCGTGGTCAGGTAGTCGATCACCGCACTGACATCCTCAGTGCGGATGTAGGGGTTCTCCAGCTGACGCGGCGTACCGGTGCTCGCTCCCTGGTAAGAAGCGTCGTAAGCAACCGTGACCAGACCACTCTCTGCCAGTCGCTCGGCATAGAGTCCGGCTGTCTGCTCCTTAACACCACCGCCAGGGTGGGATACCACCACTGCGGCGTACTGCTGGCTTTCATCAAAGTCGGCAGGGAAGTACACGTTGGCGGCGATAGTGACGCCTTGGCCGTTGAGGTTCTTGATGCTGATGCTTTTCATGCTGGTGCTTTTCATGACGGTGCCCTTCATGTTGGTGGCTTCGGTCTCAGTGTTTTTCTGAGCCGTTGTGCTCAGACAGGGGAAATATTAATGGCGGGCCTTATTTGGAAAAACGTGCTAAAACTTAAATCAGTGTTAAGTGCAGGTTAACAATATGGCCATCGATCCCTCGCTATACCCATCTCTAGTGTGGTTTGTGCGTATAGCGCATCACAGCAGCATTACTAAGGCCGCGGAGGAGGGGGAGGTATCACGCGCAGCCCTGTCGCAGCACCTGAAATCGCTGGAACAGCAGCTGAATGTGCGCTTGCTGAATCGCAGTACGCGCAGCATGTCGCTAACAGAGGAGGGGCAGCGACTGTTTGACGTTCTTACCCCGGCCATTGAGTCGATCGACCGGGCAGTCTCTGAGGTGGGGGAGTCGCAGGCAGAGCCGTCCGGGGTAATACGGATCAATACGTCGCGGGTGGCAGCCAGGTTATTGCTGGAACCAAAGATGGAAACCTTCCTGGCCCGCTACCCCAAACTAAAGTTGGAATTGATCCTGGATGATGGCCTTTCCAATATCATTTCCAGTGGAATGGACGCAGGTATTCGCCTGGGGGAAACTCTGGCTGAACATATGGTGGCTGTGCCGGTAACACCGCCGATGTCGATGGCGATCGTTGGCTCCCCGGAGTATTTCGCGAAGTATGGCACCCCGGAAACGCCGGATGACTTGCTGCAGCACAACTGCCTCGCCTTTCGTTTTACCTCCAGTGGCAACATCGACCGCTGGTCCTTCACCTCGCCGGATGCTGACAAGCGCACGTTGGTGTTCGAGCCGAAGGGCAACGGGGTGTTCAACGATGACGAAAGCATGCTGCACGCGGCGCTTAATGGTGTGGGTGTGATCAAGCACCTGGATCTGTGCGTGCAGCAGCATCTTGCAGAGGGCTCGCTGGTGAGGGTGTTGGACAGCTGGTGCGAGCCTTTTCCGGGGTTCTTTTTGTATGTGCCTTCGCGAGCGCAGATGCCGGCGAAGATTAGGGCTTTGATTGATTTTTTGGTGGAGCAGCGGGATGAGTTTGGGAGTGAGTGGTGGCCCGATTAATTGGCAATATTAAGTGTGTATTTGTTTAGAGACTTTCGAGAGATTGGATTTAATAACCCCACCATCAGCTAGGGGTAAGCCCGGAATCTGAAGCTGACTTCCTACGTTATATAGTGTTAATTCATCGTTTACCAAATAAGCGAGCTATAGACACATTCTTGGTTGATTTCAGGGTTTTTCGTCGCAGGAATTCACTCAAAGGGCACAGTGTATACGGGACGGTGGCTGCCCATCTGCCACCGTTTTCACTGTCAAAATCTTGCTATACGAAATGCCTCACAAATTTGACAGATTTTTCTACACCGCCCCCCGCATTATCCGGCTTAAATTCTGTGTCGAACAGATAACCGCAAAATGCGGCTGTTGACACCTAAGTTAACTGCTCGATAAAGAGTTTCCCAGGAGACGCATGTGAAGACATTGTCGTGTAAAAATGCCATTTTATGGACTGTCCTATTTTTTGGGGCAGCCGGGGTCCACGCGGCCAAGATGCCAAAGGTTGACATCTGCCACTGGGATGTAACGACGGAGACGTACAAAAAGATCGCTGTGCCGGATGGTACTGCGCTAACGAAGCATATTGATAACCATGGTGACGTTTACCCTCCGCACAATGATCCCGGTGGTTTGGCGCTGGATGAGAACTGTGAGGTCGTGGATGCACCGAGGGTATTTGCGCGGGCGTTTATTGATGTGGACCCAAATGACGGTGCTTACAACCCTCTGGTGGATTACGAGATTGCGACACTCACCGATGCTAACGGCAACGACATGCCAGACAATGACGATACGTTCTCCGTAAACGCTTATCCGACAAATTTTGACCCCTGCCCCGGTGGCGACTGCTCCAATCCGAATATCGGTGTTTTAAGCCATAACTTGGAAAAGATTTTCGTTTCAGTCAGGAGCTCTAGCGAACTTTGGATATATACCGAAGGTGACGCGGAATTGATTAGATTCATTAATAGCTATGATCCCCGCGGTTTCACACGTGAAATTTTTGATGTTTTTATTGATGACACCAACGCCAAGAGTATCCTTTTGGAGGATTATTCTGGGGCGGGATCTCCGAGGCCAGATAGCATTGTTGTGAATTCCTTGAATTCCTCGTTCTTTACGTTCAGCGATGATATTACGGAAATGCTCAATCCCCCCTCTCAGGATGATATCCCCCCCCCATCCGTCCAGGATGATGGTTTTCTGGATGTTGAGCTAAATCTGCCTTAATTATCATCTATGGGGTTTGCGAACGGTTCTCGGAAATTCTGACAAAAATATCTATTAGTCCAGATATTTAATAAAGCTTGGTAGTAAGCCGATCGCCCGATGGCGGGAGTGATTCGTCGCTGCGCTCCTCACCCCTGCGGGGCAGCCTGCGGCTGTCTTGATGCGCATGCGCGCATCGATCGAACCCGGGCGCCTTGCGTTCCTCTCGCGTCAGCTCTGCCAAATTAAAAAGGCCCGTTACCTTGCGGTAACGGGCCTTTTTAATTTGGTGGAGATGGCGGGAGTCGAACCCGCGTCCGTCAGCACTCTGCCAAGAGCTCTACATGCTTAGATCCGCCTATTGATTTAGCTCTCTACAGCCCAGCGGGCAGGACGTAAAGAGCGAGCCTGAATAAGTTTTAGGCCTTCCGCGTCAGGCACGCTTCAGGACGATCCAGTTCTGTATGACAGCCAGCAGCGCGGTACTGGAACCTTGCTGAGGGCCGCTAAGGGCGAACCCTTAGTAGTGCTTTACGGGCTGCTTACGCAGCCAGTTGGGCACCGTAGTTGTCGTCGTTGGCAACTAATAAAATGCAGCTTTGGATTTACGTGATTCGCTACCCTCACGGCATGCACCCATGGTTTCGCAACCAACGTCGAATCCAAGTCATCCCCGGAATCTACGCAGTGAACAGGCTTTGTTCGCCGGTCAGTACGAAACGCATTTGCGTAACGCACAGTATACCTGAAGGTCACTTTCCACCATAGGGCGGGGATAGAATTTTGTGACTATCCGGTACCTTTTCGGTTACTTGCGTTCAAACAGAGCAATGGACTCCACATGGGTAGTGTGGGGGAACATGTCCATTACGCCCGCCTGACTTAGACGGTAGCCCCGTTGCAGAAGTTCCGCGGTATCCCGGGCGAGGGTGGCCGGGTTACAGGAGACGTAGACGATGCGTTTGGCCCCGAAGTGCGCGATGTTGCGCACCACTTCCAGCGCGCCGGTGCGCGGTGGGTCCAGCAGGATTTTATCGAAACCGCCGCGGGCCCAGGGGCTTGTGGAAAAGTCCTCGGTGAGGTCGGCGGCCTGGAATTGCACATTGTCGAGCTGGTTACGCTCGGCATTTTCACGGCCGCGGCGGGTGAGGTCGAGGGCGCCTTCAACGCCCACGACTTCTGCGGCGCGCTTGGCCAGTGGCAGGGTGAAATTGCCGAGTCCACAGAACAGGTCGAGTACGCGCTCGTCTGGTTGTGGATCCAGCAGTTCGACCGCGCGGTGCACCATCTGGCGGTTGATGGCGAAGTTCACCTGCACAAAGTCCTGGGGATGGAAGTGCATCGTCAGGTCGAATTCGGGCAGGGCGTAGCTCAGCCTTTCTTCGCCGTCTTCGGGCCAGATTTTGTGTGGTGTGTCCTCGGCCTGCAGGTACAGGTGCCAGTCCGGCTGCTGCTGCACGAAGTCGAGCCAGAGCTGCACATCGGTTTCCGGTAATGGTTTGAGGTGGCGGACTACCAGTGCGGTGGCATCTTCGCCGACGGCGACTTCAATATGGGAGATGTGTCGGCCTTCCCGGCACTGGTCGACCAGCGCGTGCAGTTGCGGCAGCTGGCTGGAAAAGGATTTCGGCATCACCAGGCACTCGCGGATGTCGGTGAGGTTGTTGGAGCGCTTTTCGCGGAATCCCAGAACCAGCTGTGGTTTGCCGTCCGCCCCTTTCTTGTGTGCCTCTTTCACATAGCGAACCCCCAGACGCGCTTTGCTGCGGTAGCCGGCGATGTCGGCGGTGAGTGGCGGCAATACCTGGTCGGGACTGATGCGGGCAAAGCGTTGCAGCTGGTCGAGCAGGATTTTCTGCTTGGCGGCGATCTGCGCATCGGGCCGCATGTGCTGGAGAGCACAACCGCCGCACAGCGCAAAGTGGGGGCAGGGCGGGTCCTGTCGCTCCGGCGCAGCTTCGAGTACTTCAGTCGCGGCGGCTTCGTCGAACTTGGCCCGGTTGGCCAGGTAGCGCACCTTGACGGTTTCCCCGGGTAGGGCGTTATCCACAAACAGGGTTTTGCCTTCCAGTCGCGCGATACCGCGCACTTCGTGGCTGAGTGCCTCTATGGTCACCGTCGGCGTGGCGTTAGAAGGCTTGTTGCTGGACGGTTTGCTGTTGCGCTTGGGGGGCGCGGCTTTGCGCGACTTGTTTGTCGGGAACGGAGGACGTCTGGAGGGCATTGTGGTTGCTGCTTTTGGTCGGTGATGTCGTGAAAGCGGCAATGATAATGCGCTGCAAGCAGAATTGCGCGCTTGGCTGAGTGGGGATTGGCTGGGGAGAGGGAGACCGGCCGCGGGGATCCGAGGCCGGTCAAAAGTTAGATGATGGTCTGTACAAACGCGGCCAGAATCAGCAGCGGGCAGACGATGCGCACATACCAGGGCCAGACTTTCCAGAAGAAGGTCTTTTCGATATCCGGGTGGCCTTCCCGCAGCTCCATCAGCAGCTGGTCGCGACGCCAGATCCAGCCGGCAAATATACACAGTGCGATGCCCAGAATGGGCTGGCCGTATTCCGTGCTGATGGTGACCACCAGCACGAACAGCGCGCCGAAATTGGAGATGATCAGGGAGCTGATTCCAAAAATAACCAGGCCCACCAGCAGGGTAGCCGGGCGGCGCTTGAGGCCGAGGTTTTCGATGCAGAAGGCGACCGGTACCTCCAGCATGGAGATGGAAGAGGTCAGCGAGGCGATGGTCATCAGTGCGAAGAAGGCGATGGCGACGAACAGGCCGCTGGTGCCCATGGTGTCGAACAGTGCCGGCAGTACCTGCAGGATCAGGTCCGGCCCCCCCATCAGCTGCCCACCTTCGGCAAAAATTTGCGTGCCGGCTTCCTGCGCCACATACATGGCGGGGACGATCAGCAGGCCGGCGGTGAAGGCGATACCCACGTCGATCAAGGTCACCAGTGCGCCCAGTCGCGGCAGGCTTTCCTGTTTGCTGAGGTAGGAGCCGTAGATCAGCATGGTACCCACGCCGAGGGACAGGGAGAAAAACGCCTGGCCCATGGCGGACAGCATCAGTTCCGGGGACAGCTCGCTGAAGTCCGGCATCAGGTAGGCTTCGAGGCCGGCCATGGCGCCGGGCTGGCTCAGTACATAGGCAATCAGCAGCAACAGCAGGATGATCAGGGATGGCATCAGCAGGGTGGACCAGCGCTCGATCCCCTTCTCCACACCGGCGGCGATGATTGCCATGGTGAGGCCACTGAAAATGGCGGTAAAGGTGAAGTTGCGCGAGGTGCTGTTGCTGGTTAGCCATTCTGCCGAGCTGTCGGCACCAACCAGGGTGGCAAACGGGTCTGCCAGGTGGGCAACCATCCAGCCGGCAACAATGGCGTAAAAGCTGAGAATCAGGGAGGCCACCACGATGCCGCCAAAGCCGGCTAATGTACCCACGGTGCGACTTACCGGGCCGGTGGAAATACCGCGCAGGGCCTGCACCATATTGCTGCGGGCGTAGCGGCCGATGGAGAGTTCTGCCATCAGTACCGGGTAGGCGAGAATAAATGCCAGTATCAGGTAGACCACTACAAATGCGGCACCGCCGTTGGTGGCCACGTTAGTGGGAAAGCCCCAGATGTTGCCAAGGCCGACGGCGGAGCCGGCGGCCGCCATCAGAAAGCCGAAATTGGAGCTGAACTGTCCTCGCGGTGCACTCATGGTAAATCCTGTAATTATTGTTTTGCCGAGTTGAGTTTCTTATTCGGTGTATCGCTGCCCCGGGGGTGGCCCGTCAGCGGTTGTCGGTCCGCATGATGCGCTGCTTCTGGCGGTTCCAGTCGCGCTCTTTCAGGGTCTCGCGCTTGTCGTGTGACGCCTTGCCCTTGGCCAGTGCGATTTCACATTTGATCAGGTGCTTTTTCCAGTAGATCGCGGTGCACACACAGGCGTAGCCCTTCTGGTTGACCGCGGCCACCAGTTTGGCGATCTCGCGCTTGTTCAGCAGCAGGCGGCGGGTGCGGTCCGGTTCGGTCACAAAGTGGGTCGAGGCGCTGGGCAGAGGCTGGATGCGCGCACCCAGCAGCCAGGCCTGGCCGTCTTTGAATAGCACGTAGCTGTCGGTGAGCTGGGCCTTGCCTTCGCGGCAGGATTTGACTTCCCAGCCCTGCAATTCCATCCCCGCCTCGAACTTCTCTTCGATGAAGTAATCGTGTTTTGCCTTCTTGTTGAGGGCAATGGTGTTCGAGGAGGGGGCCTTTTTCTTCTTTGCCATGAATACAACTTAAATGAGATTGAACAGGCTCGTATTGAAGAACTTCAGCAGTACTGTGTTGATGAATACGAGCAACAGGATCGCGGGAATAAAGGTACCAAGGGAGAAGTTGACGTACTTCTGTGACAGGGAGCCAGCAAAACTGCTGTCGCCTTCCTGCAGTTCCTTGTCCAGGTTGGCCCGCTTCCACTTGTAGATCACGAAGATACACACCAGCAGGCCGTTCAGGGGCAGTATGGTGTCGTAAAACAGGATTTCTACCAAGTCGAAAAACGATTTGTCGCTGCCGGCCAGGGTGACGAACTGGGTCAGCCAGTCCGCCATGCCAAATGACATGGCGCAGCCCACGGCGAGTATGAACTGTACCGCCGCTACCGTATAGATCGCCTTCTTGCGGGTCATGCCGCGCTCATCGCGCAGGGTGGCGATGGGGACTTCAATGATGGAGACCAGCGAAGTGAGTGCAGCCACAAATACGAGGAAAAAGAAGGCGGCGGCGAACACGCTCGCGCCAAAATAGCCGATGCTGTCCTGCAGGGAGAGGAAGATCTTCGGCAGGAACAGGAAGATCATACCGGCGGAGGAGTCGCTCAGCGAGGTGGTATCGATCTGCGGATTGAAGTGGAAAATACTCGGCAGGATCAGCAGGCCCGCGGTAAAGGCCACCATGGTGTCGGTCAGCGCGACCGCCTTGGCAGAGCCGGGCACGGAGTCCCGCTTCTTCATATATGAGCCGTAGGTGATCATGATGCCCATACCCAGCGACAGGGAGAAGAACGCCTGGGCCATGGCCTTGCTCACGACTTCCGCGCTGATCTTGGAGAAGTCGGGGATCAGGTAGTACTGCACACCAATCATGGCGTTTTCCCGGGTCAGCACAAACATGACCAGGATCAGCAGCATGACAAACAGCATTGGCATCAGGGTCTTGGCCGCGCGCTCGATACCGTCTTTAACGCCCATGGACAGTACCCCGTTGATGATCAGCATCAGGGCAATGAGGTACAGGAATACGGTCTTGGAATTGATAAACTCGCCGAAATACGCCTCGGTGGTGAGAGAGGTCAGGTTGCCCTTGAAGATTTCCACCAGATAGCCGAGTACCCAGACCGTTACCACCATATAGAAGACGGCGATCATGAATGGTGTGATCAGCGCCAGCCAGCCGGGAATACGCCACAGGTGCGAGCCGCCGGAGAGCTGACGGTAGGCGCCCACGGGGTCCTTGTCGGTTTTTCGGCCCAGCGCCAGCTCGGCCATCATCACCGGCAGGCAGATGAGAAACACGAACAGCGCATACACCAGCAGGAACGCGCCGCCGCCACTTTTGGTTGCCGCTACGGGAAAGGAAACCAGGTTGCCGATACCGACGGCGGAGCCGGCGGCGGCCAGAATGAACCCGAGTCGGGAGCCAAAATGTTCTCTTGCTGCGGACATAATCTTCTCGCTTGCCTGTTATTCTTGTCGCCAGAACGATTGTTACGGCCGTGGCACCAGAATGGTTGCGCGGGGCCGTTAAAGGTGCCGATTGTTGCAGGAAATACCCGCCTTGAGTAGCGCCAGTGGCCAAAATCGCCCGGCTACCCACAAGATAGGCAAGATAACCGCGGTTGGCGGGCAAGGTTTGAACAATGACAAAAATTGAACGCAGTGCGCTGGTGATGTACAGCGCAGGGCAGATGTTTGACCTGGTCAATGACGTGGCCAGTTATCCACAGTTCCTGCCCGGTTGCCGCGGGGCAGAGATCCTGCACCGGGACGAAGATACCCTGGAGGCGCGCCTGGATCTGTCCCGGGCGGGGATCAGCCAGAGTTTCGTTACCCGCAACCGCCTGCATCGCCCGGACAAAATGGAGCTGGTACTGGTGGATGGCCCGTTTAGCGAATTCAACGGGTGCTGGACCTTTACCCCGCTGGCGGAGAACGCGTGCAAGGTGATGTTTACCCTCGAGTTCCGCGCCAAGAATCGCCTGCTGGGGGCCGCCGCAGGCAAGTTATTCAGTGGCATCGCCAACCAGATGGTGGATGCCATGTGTGAGCGTGCCGGCCAGATTTATGGAGAAAACGGATGAGCAGTAAGAAAACCATCGCCGTGGAAGTGGTGTATGCGTTGCCCCACGAGCAGCGCCTGATGAGCATGCTGGTGGAGCCGGGCACCACCGCGTTGCAGGCGCTGGAGCAGTCGGGGATACCGAAGGAGTACCCGGAAGTGGATCCGGCGACGGCGAAACTGGGTATTTTCGGTCAGGCCCTGGGAACCAAGGGATTGGCGGTGGCCGCGGAGTATGTATTGCAGCCCGGAGACCGGGTGGAGGTGTACCGGCCGTTGATTGCCGATCCGAAGGAGGCGCGCAAGCAGCGCGCGGAAAAGGCCAAGCGGCAGGCGCAGGGCGGTTAAGCCCTGCCTCTTAATCCTCTGGCGGGCTGGAATCAGGGCCAGCCGGCCGGCTGCCAGTCGCCGCTGGTCGCGATCAACAGGTCGCCGTTGAAGTACACGGAGAAACGCTTCTGGGTTTCTTCACCCTGGGGGCTGCGCACACGGTTGATGTAGTCCCAGCGGTTGGGGTTGAAGGTGTCTTCCAGCAGCGGGGTACCCAGAACGAAGCGCACCTGGCGGCGGGTCAGGCCGGGCTTGAGCTGGTCCACCATCTCCTGGGTAATGATATTGCCCTGCTGGACCTGAATGCGGTGTACGCCGGGAAATTTGAACAGGCTGCAGGCGGTTGCCAGGCTGCAGAGGCCGACGATCAGTAGAATTCGTACAACTGATGGCATTGAATGCTCCATCTGAATTTTTATTGGGTTCCCTAATTTGGGTGCTATTGCCGTGCAAGTGGGCGCAGCAGGTCGCTCGACGCGGGTAGGTTCGCCGCTGTGGACAGCATAGCGGACCTGGCGGCCGTCTACTAAGTTGCCGGCGCCCCAGTCTGTGGGTGAGTGGTTACTCGCCCCTGGCGCAGCAGTGACGTGCCGGTTGCCCGGTTTGAGACCCGATTCCCCGCTTGGGGTTCCGCTGCCTTCACTGGGCGTGGATAATACCCGAACTGTACGCCTGCCGACAGGCGCACAACATTTATTGAGAATGACGCTAAAGCGATCACGAGCACACATCCGGAACTTTAATACTCATGTCGAACGAAAATCAGGAACTGCGCAAGGCGGGTCTCAAGGTCACTCTGCCGCGAGTGAAAATTCTGCAACTGCTGGAGAATGCCAGCGAACAGCATCTGAGCGCCGAGGATGTGTACAAAATGCTGCTGGAAGCCGGGGAAGACGTGGGCCTGGCCACCGTCTACCGCGTGCTGACCCAATTCGAGTCCGCCGGACTGGTGATTCGCCACAACTTCGACGGCGGCCACTCCGTGTTCGAACTGGACCGTGGTGACCACCATGACCATATGGTATGCACCGATACCGGCCAGGTGATCGAATTTCACAATGAGCAGATTGAAGAACTGCAGCACCAGATCGCCGAGGAGCACGGCTACGAGCTCACCGGCCACAGCCTGGTGTTGTATGTGAAGAAGCGGGAAGGCTGATAACGCGCCTTCAGACGCAAAAAGGGGAGCTTGTGCTCCCCTTTTTTATTGGCGCCAGTTCAGCTGACGGGCGCGATGCTCACACGGGAGCGGTGTAGTCGTCGGGATATTTGCCGACCTTGCTCGCGTAAAAGTTGCCGAATCTGGCCAGTTCCTTGGCCAGGTTTTCACCCATCTCCATCACCGGTCCGAGTCCGGCTTCCTTTTTGGCAAAGTCGATGAAGCCGCAAACCACCGGTACCGCCGCGCCGCGGGCGATGTGGTAAAAGCCGGTTTTCCAGCGCTCCGCCTTGCCGCGTGTGCCCTCTGGCGGCACCGCAATGACCAGTTCTTCGCGCTCGTTGTACTGGTTTACCGTGGCTTCCACCAGGTTGTTGGCTTTGCTGCGGTTTACGGCGATGCCGCCAAACCAGCGCATGGTGCTGCCGAGGGGGAACTGGAACAGCTTGTCCTTGCCCATCCACTGCGGATTTACCTTCAGCTTGAGCGCCGCCAGGATAAAGAAGTAGCCATCCCAGTTGGAGGTGTGGGGGGCGGCGAGCAGCACGTATTTTTTCAATTTCAGGGCGCGCTCGTCGGCCACGACCTTCCAGCCGTGCAACTTGAGCAACAGGCGAGCCAGCAGGCGCAGGCAGGGAGTGAGAATGGGGGTGTTGAATATGGTTGTCTGCATGGTATGACCGAGTTCTTTGCCCGTCAGTGTAGTCGGATCCCCTGTTCAGGGCATGAGTGAGGGCGCGGGAGTATAAAGTGAATCTCTTTTCACTTTCGGTCAATTTGGGTCCCGGCACCGGGAATATTTGAGACCGGCCGGTTCAATTTCTGGTGTGCCGGCGCGGCCGGGCATCAGGCCCGGCTCAGCATCTCTTGTGCGTGGGCGATGGACTGGGTGGTGGCCTCGCCGCCCAGCATCCGCGCGATCTCACTGCTGCGTTCCGCATCTTTCAGCTCGCGCAGCGCCACAAATGCGGCTTCGCCATCGCTGTGCTTTTCCACCAGGTACTGGCGGTGGGCGCGGGCGGCAACCTGGGCCAGGTGGGTAACGCAGATAACCTGGCCGCGCTCCCCCAGCTGCCGCAGCAACTTGCCCACGACATCGCCGGTAGCGCCGCCGATACCTACATCCACTTCGTCGAACACCAGGGTGGGGGTGCGGGAGGTCTGCGCGGTAATTACCTGGATGGCCAGGCTGACCCGCGACAGTTCACCGCCGGAAGCGATCTTGCCCAGTGGCCTGGGCGGCTGGCCCGGGTTAGTGGAAATCAGGATCTCTACCTCTTCGAGGCCGGTAGCGCAGGGCTTGTCCAGCTCGGTAAGCGCCAGCTCCACACGGGCGTGGGGCATGGCCAGATCGGCCAGCTGCCCGTTGACCGCCTCGGCGAGTTTTTTTGCCGCGGCTGCCCGCAGCTTGCTGAGTTTCGCTGCGCTTTTGCGGAATGCCTGTTCCAGTTTCTCGCACTCCTCGGCCAGCTTGTCGAGGGTGTCCGGGGTGCCAATTTCTTCCAGTTCCTGTTGCCACTGCTGTTGCAGGTCTGCCAGCTGGTTCGGCTGCACCCGGTGCTTGCGGGCGATCGAGTAGATCGCCGAGAGGCGCTCCTCCACTTCCGCCAGTCGTTCCGGGTCCATCTCGAAGCGATCGATGTGACGCGACAGGGTGCTGGCGGCCTCGTCGATCTGGATACGGGCGCTTTCGAGCATCTGCGCCACTTCTGCCAGCGCCGGGCTCTGTTCCGGCATGGCGCCGACCAGTTGCAGTCCGCGGTGCAACTGCTCGGCGATATCTCCTTCGCCGCCGTTCAGCAGTGCCGCCAGTTGGTAGCTGCCGCTCAGAATGTCGCCGGCGTTGGCCAGCTGGCGCTGTTCGCTCTCCAGTTCTTCCAGTTCTCCGGGCTTGAGGTCGAGTTGTTCGAGCTCTTGTAGCTGGTATTCCAGCAGGTCGCGACGGGCCTGGGTCTCGCCGGCGCTATCTGCCAGCTTGCGGTAGCGCCGGTGCTGGTCCTGCCAGGTCTTGAAGTGAATACGCACTTCGGCGCTGTGGCTTTCCGCGTGGGCGTACTCGTCCAGCAGGCGCCGGTGGGTGTCTTTCTTCAGCAGTGACTGGTGTTCGTGCTGGCTGTGGATGTCGATCAGTTGCTCGCCGAGGGTGCGCAGCTGCATCAGGGTCACCGGCTGGCCATTGATGTAGGCCCGCGAGCGGCCGTCAGCGCTGATGGTGCGGCGCAGGATCACTTCGCGTCCGGCGTCCATTTCCTGGGCTTCCAGCCAGTCCTGGGCCTCGGCGTGATTGCTGATATCAAACGTCGCATGGATATCCGCGCGTTTCGCGCCGGCGCGCACCAGTTCACCGTTGCCGCGGTCGCCGAGGGCGAGGCCGAGGGCATCCAGGGTGATGGACTTGCCCGCACCGGTCTCGCCGGTGAGGGTGCTGGTGCCGGGGCCGAACTCCAGCTCCAGCTGGTCGACCAGGGTGAACTGACTGATAGACAGGTGCAGCAACATGGGGATCGATTTCACGCTGATTAAAGTAGTGGTTGTTTATACAGTATTTGGAGGCGGGGTTTCAATCACCCCGGGGCCTGAATGTGCTGCATTCCCTTTTCGCGGCTGGCCGGCGGCGACGCTAACCTAGGCCCGGCAACCCGTTTCCCATGCCCTGTGACATTCCTCAAGAGCCCCTTCCCTTGAAGTGGGGCGGGCAGGCCCCATATAGCTCTGCATTGCCGGTTTTAGCCGGCGTTACGACCTAACTGGCAGTATGCCGACGGACACATACGGAGACAGCAGTGGCCAAAGAGCGCAGCGAAGAAGAACAGACCGAGACCGGCGAGCAGGCGGCAGAGCAGGCCGCAGAAGTGGAAACCCCCAGCGCGGAAGAACAGCGTGCAGCGGAGGAAGCCCTCGCTGAAGAACTGGCTGGAGAAAGTGCGCAGGACATCGAGATCGCTGCGCTGCAGCAGCAGCTGGCGGAACACAAAGACATGGTGCTGCGCGCCCAGGCAGACGTGCAGAACGCCCGTCGCCGCGCCCAGCAGGATGTAGAAAAAGCGCACAAGTTCGGGGCGGAAAAGCTGCTCAAGGACCTGCTGCCGGTCGTGGATAACCTGGAGCGTGCCATCGCCACTGTCGACAGTGAGCACGAGGCGCACAAGGCCGTGGTGGAAGGGATCGAGCTGACTCACAAGTCTTTTATCGACACCCTGACCAAAAACGGCGTTGAGGTAATCAATCCGGCGGGTGAGCCCTTCGATCCCGAACTGCACCAGGCCATGACCCAGGTGCCGAACGGCGATGTAGAGCCGAATACGGTACTGGACGTGTTCCAGAAAGGCTTCCGCCTGAACGGCCGCCTGGTGCGCCCGGCCATGGTGGTTGTCAGCAAGGCACCGTAACGCAATTGTAAAACCCTGCTCCGCCGCCCTTGAAAACGAAACGGCGGCACCAATATAAGCAGCAACCGAATACAAACGTGTGCAGCCAGGACCGAATCCGGCGCGCAGTAAAGTGAGGAATCAGACCAATGGGAAAAATCATCGGTATCGACCTGGGTACTACCAACAGCTGTGTGGCAGTACTGGACGGCGACAAGGCTCGTGTCATCGAGAACGCTGAAGGCGATCGCACTACGCCTTCCATCGTTGCCTTCACCGACGACAACGAAGTACTGGTAGGCCAGTCCGCCAAGCGTCAGGCAGTGACCAACCCCACCAATACCCTGTTTGCGGTTAAGCGCCTGATCGGCCGCAAGTTCAAAGACGACGTTGTGCAGAAAGACATCAAAATGGTGCCTTACTCCATCGTTGAAGCCGAGAACGGTGACGCCTGGGTAGAAGTAAAGGGCGACAAGAAAGCACCGCCGCAGATCTCTGCCGAAGTCCTGAAAAAGATGAAGAAGACCGCGGAAGATTTCCTCGGTGAGAAGGTAGACGCTGCGGTAATCACCGTACCGGCCTACTTCAACGACTCCCAGCGCCAGGCGACCAAAGACGCCGGCCGTATCGCCGGTCTGGACGTGAAGCGCATCATCAACGAGCCGACTGCTGCGGCCCTGGCCTACGGCATGGACAAGGCCGGTGGTGACCGCACCATCGCCGTATACGACCTGGGTGGTGGTACCTTCGATATCTCCATCATCGAGATTGCCGACGTCGACGGCGAGAAGCAGTTTGAAGTGCTGTCCACCAACGGTGACACCTTCCTCGGCGGTGAGGACTTCGACCTGCGCCTGATCGACTACCTGGCCGAGCAGTTTAAGAAAGAGCAGGGCATCGACCTGAAAGGTGACCCCCTGGCCATGCAGCGCCTGAAAGAAGCCGGTGAGAAAGCCAAGATCGAGCTGTCCTCCAGCCAGCAGACCGAAGTGAACCTGCCGTACATCACTGCAGACGCTACCGGTCCGAAGCACCTGGTGGTCAAACTGACCCGCGCCAAGCTGGAAAGCCTGGTGGAAGAACTGGTAACCCGCTCTCTGGAGCCGGTTAAGACTGCGCTGGCCGACGCCGACATGTCTGCGTCCAGCATCGACGAAGTGATTCTGGTGGGCGGTCAGACCCGCATGCCGCTGGTACAGCAGAAAGTAACCGAGTTCTTCGGCAAAGAGCCGCGCAAAGACGTAAACCCGGATGAAGCGGTAGCCGTGGGCGCTGCCATCCAGGGCGCGGTTCTGGGCGGTGACGTGAAAGACGTACTGCTGCTGGACGTAACCCCGCTGACCCTGGGCATCGAGACCATGGGTGGCGTGGCCACTCCGCTGATCGAGAAGAACACCACCATCCCGACCAAGAAGTCCCAGGTGTTCTCCACCGCAGACGACAACCAGACCGCGGTAACCATTCACGTGGTTCAGGGTGAGCGCAAGCAGGCGGCGCAGAACAAGTCCCTGGGTCGTTTCGACCTGGCCGACATCCCGCCGGCGCCGCGCGGCATGCCGCAGATCGAAGTGACCTTCGATATCGATGCCAACGGCATCCTGCACGTGCACGCCAAAGACAAGGCGACTGGTAAAGAACAGTCCATCGTGATCAAGGCCTCTTCCGGTCTGTCCGATGACGAGATCGAAAAAATGGTACAGGACGCCGAGGCCAACGCCGAAGCGGACAAGCAGTTCGAGGAGCTGGTGACCACCCGCAACACCCTCGACGGCCTGATCTCTGCCACCAAGAAGACCCTGGAAGAAGCCGGCGACAAGGCGACTGCAGAAGAGAAAGCTGCAATTGACGCTGCCCTGTCGGAAGCGGAAGAAGCGGTGAAAGGCAACGACAAAGCTGCCATGGAAGCCGCGACTACCAAGCTGACCGAAGCCTCCGGCCCGGTAGCCCAGAAGATGTACGCAGAGCAGGCGCAAGCCGGCGAAGCGGCCGCGGAACAGGCCGAGCAGGCCCAGTCTTCCGGTGGTGACGACGCAGTGGACGCTGAGTTCGAAGAAGTCAAAGAAGACAAAAAAGAAGACAAGTAAGTAACTACTTGCCTATGCCCTGACTTGTAGGAGCCAGCCTTGCTGGCGAAACGCCGCTGGCGGGATTCAATCCATTCGCCTGCAAGGCAGGCTCCTACAGGGCAATACAAAAAGGCGCGGAGGCTCTGTAGAGCTTTCGCGCCTTATGCAGTTTAAGAAGAACACACAGAGCTATGTCCAAACGCGATTATTACGAAGTCCTCGGTGTCAGCAAAGGCGCGGACGAAAAGGAACTGAAAAAGGCATACCGTCGGGTAGCCATGAAGTTCCACCCCGACCGCAACCCCGATGACAAAGAGGCGGAGAACAAATTCAAGGAGGCCAATGAGGCCTACGAAGTCCTGTCCGATCCCCAGAAAAAAGCGGCCTATGACCAGTTCGGCCACGCCGGTGTGGACGGTCAGGCTGGCGGCGCGGGTGCCGGTGGCTTCGGTGGATTCTCCGATATTTTCGGCGACGTGTTCGGCGATATCTTTGGCGGCGGCGCCGGTGGCGGCCGTCGCGGACCGCAGCGCGGCTCCGACCTGCGCTACGACCTGGACCTGGATCTGGAAGACGCGGTGCGCGGCACCACCGTCAAGATCAAGGTGCCGACTCTGGCCAACTGTGGCACCTGTCACGGCTCCGGTGCCAAGGCCGGTTCCCAGCCCCAGACCTGTGGCACCTGTGGTGGCGCCGGTCAGGTGCGCATGCAGCAGGGCTTTTTCTCCGTTCAGCAGACCTGCCCCAACTGTCGCGGTCGCGGAACCGTAATCACCGATCCCTGTGGTAGCTGCCATGGTCGCGGTCGCGTGGAAGAAACCAAAACCCTGTCGGTCAAGGTTCCGCCGGGCGTGGATACCGGTGACCGTATCCGTCTTGCCGGTGAAGGTGAAGCCGGACCCGACGGCGGACCGGCCGGCGACCTGTACGTACAGGTTATGGTGCGCGAGCACGAGCTGTTTCAGCGCGATGGCAAGAACCTCTACTGTGAAGTGCCGATCAGCTTCGCCACCGCCGCACTGGGTGGCGAGATGGAAGTGCCGACCCTGGACGGCAAGGTCAAACTGAAGATCCCCGCAGAAAGCCAGACCGGCAAACTGTTCCGCCTGCGCGGCAAGGGTGTAACACCGGTCCGCGGCGGTGCACCGGGTGATCTGTTATGTCGTGTGGTGGTGGAAACACCGGTAAATCTCACCGCCAAGCAGAAAGAATTGCTGGAAGAGTTCGCGGGCACGCTCAGCGAAAAGAAGAACTCCCCACGTCAGACCGGCTGGTTTGAAGGGGTGAAGAACTTCTTTGGTGACATGAAGCTGTAACTCAGCAGCGCAGTAAAAACCCGGCAAATTAGCCGGGTTTTTTTATGGGGCAAGGGTCGGCTGCAACACTTCTTCCGCTAGTCCAGATAGCATACCTGTGGCGGCGCGTGCATCAGGAAATTCTGATGTGAAATATTCCACGCGTATGCACCGGCCAGAGGAAATACCAGATAGTCCCCGATAGCCAGTTCGTTAACCGGTTGCCGTGCCGCCAGCACATCCTTTGGTGTACAAAGCTGCCCGACGAGTGTAACGGACCCGTGACTAATGGCCTTACCCCGTTTGCGGCCTTCCAGCACAAAAAATGGATGGTCATGGGATTGCGCCGCCGGTGTACGAAAATGGTGGGTGCCGCCGTGCCCGATTGCGAAGTACTCCCCGTGATTGTGCTTGATATCTAATACTTCCATCACGTAGTAACCACAGGCCGCGGAAATGAAGCGGCCGCACTCAAAGCGTACCTTGGTATCCCCCAGGTTTGCCTGTTCCATCAATACTGCCAGCCCCCGGCAGAATCTCTCCCAGTCGAAATGATTTGCCTGTTCACCATAGTCTATTCCCATGCCGCCGCCGACATTCAGTATTGGCAAGTGCAAACCATATCCTTCACACCACCGTCGGAACGTGGAGAAGTAAAGCTCAATCAACTGGAGATGGGTATCTGCACACAATTGATGTGACATCATGTGGAAGTGAAACCCCTGCAGTGACAGCCCCGGATTGTCGCGGATCAGGGTGAGCGCGTTGTCCAGATCCTGCGGATCGAGTCCGAAAGGACTGGGCTTGCCGCCCATGGCGAGCTTGGTGAGGGCGATCCCTTCCAGTGGAATGTTCATTCGTAACAGAATGGGGACCTGCTGGTCTCTTTGCGTGCTGAGCTGAGCGAGCCTGTGCAACTCGGTGAGGCTTTCAACATGAAAGTATTCGACTTTCTTGTCCAGAGCACTGGCAAGTTCGCTTTCCAGTTTCCCCGGCCCGCCGAAAATCAGTGACATCTCCGGGTGGGTTTCATAAAGCCAATCGAGCTCGCCTCCGGACGCCGCTTCAAAGCCTTCCACCCAGGGGGCAAGTGCTGCGAGGATCCTGCGGTCTGGGTTGGCTTTTGCGGCGTAGTACAGCTGCGTATTTTCCGGCATTACTGAGCGCATGGCTGCGATATGCCGCTGGAGGTCTGCCAAATCGTAAATATATGCGCAGACAGGCTGCGATGCAGAAGCCACGGATTCAATGGCCTGTTTTAATCGGTGTTTCACATTAATTACCTGTTTCTATCTGGTGCGCAATGTGTGTTCTGAGCTTTGATGGTTCTGGCTTATGGGCAACGGCACCAGCGGGTTTTTCAGATTGGTGTAGCCCGCCTGGAAATCCGCTTGCTTTAACAACCGTGTCGTAAAGTTATTTTTGGATGGTATCGTCTCCCCGAGCAGTAGTCGGTCCAGCTCAGGCTGAGCACCATTTTCATCCTGCCACTGATCAACGGCCGTTCTTAGAAGTTGCCAAAGCTCGCACTCGAGCCTTATGTTTTCCTGGCAGTTATCTTCATCATTCCCTGCAGCAAGGTGGAAGATGGCCTCACTAAAATTATTCACCAGCAGGCAGTAAGCGATGCGCTTCCATCCCTTTTCCCGCTCGTAATAGACCGACTGTCGCGCCCGCGCTTGTAATTCGGAGAGCCGTGTAGCAGGCCAGAACTCGGGTAACAGCTTGGTGCCTTCGAGATCGCGAATCCAGATTTTATGGGGAAGGCCATTGTGAAACCCGATTACCGTATTTTGCAGGTGAGGCTCAAATACGACCCCCTGCTTGAAAAAGTAATAAAAGATACCGCGCAGGCTTGTTTCTATGTATCGCTGGAACCAGTCCAGTGCGATTTCTCGATAGCTAATACCCGATTGACGGCAGTGGTACGCTAGTTGAGTGGCAATGATGCTGTTTCCGCGAGCGTCACAGGTGAACAGGCTGGCGGCCAGTTGCGGTCGCAGGTTTTTATTAGCGCGGGCGCTCAGGTTTTCCCGGAAAAGGATACCGAATGATTCCATGCAATCTCTTGCAGAAGATTCATTCATGCCGAGCTCCCTCGCCAGGGCACCCAGGTCTAGCGTGCTTGCCAGTGGTTCGTACATCACCTGGAAGTCCGGACAGTATTCACGGGCTTCAGTAGCAAGCGGTCGTAGCAAGCCTGTCAGCGATACCGCGCTGTGCAGCTCATACCAGGCATTTTTTCGAATGCAGTTGGTCAGTCTCACATGAATGGAAAATTTCATCTGTAGATCAAGGTCTTCCCGATAAACCGTTCGCACCGATGACGTTGGCTGTACGGGATTGCCCAGCTCGCCTCGAGGCTTGAGTAATCCCTGTTTGATTGCCGCCAGTATCAGCGGCTGCTTCAACAGGTATTCCGCCTCCCAGGGATGACAGGGATAGAGATACCCACTTTGGCCGTGTAAATTTCGCAATACATTCTCTGCCTTTTCGGTCTGATTCCCCAAAATTCGGATCAGCTCCGGTGAGACTTCAAACCAGAAAAGCGGAAAGCTTGCAGAGATTTCAGGCGAACACTGCAGGAGGGTTTCGAGAGGCACACCGTGCCGGCTTTTCGGGCTGGGGTGCAGTGCATGCCCCCAAAGCAGGCTTTGCTCGGCACGGATAAAGCTATTTCCAGTTTGATCTGGATTGACTTTGCTGCTGCCGAGAAATGCCTGGGTAATGTCTCGGCTATTTTGTACCTGCTCGAGCAACTCTTCATTGAACTCTGCGGGCAATATCAATGAAAGGTGGTTCAGAAGGAAGGTACATAGCTCCAGGGTTTCCATTGCGAGCCAGGGAGAGCCTTCCTTTTTCACGAAGGGCTTTCCCAGGAAACGACAGCGGCCGATGTTACTGACCTGTTCGGCAACGGCGAGCAAACGGGCGCCGGACTGTGGAAAATTGAGCAAGACCCATTGGCCACTGGATTGCGCTTTGAGTGATCTCAGCGAAAGTGGGCAATCGGCAAGTTCGTGATGAAACGACACTTCATTGGCGTTCATTGCGCGCTCGCGGATATAGCAGTTCAGCAGGCAGGTGGTGGCATTTTTGTCAGAGAGCTCTGCATTGATCTGGGTCTGAACTGATTCAATAAACTTCCGTATTTCCATGGATTTTCATACTCCCGGTTTTGAATGCAAGCAGGGTAATAGCTATCCCGCAACTTACTGCGGATAGGAGGAAAGGCGTGGCACTGTGCTGGATTGAAGTCGAGGTGGCGGCACCAAGCCCTGCCAAGACGCCGCCCCACTTGCCGGCAGAATCGATAAAGCCAAAAGTACGTCCGGCCTGAGCTTTGTCGACTTGAGCGCTCAACAGGCGATTGAGTCCGGTATACGTAAACACTACGCCGATACCGAACAGGAGCCTCAACGGCCAAAGCTGTTCGAGTGATACCGCCAGGTATTGACCTGTACAGGACAATCCCAGGCACAACAAGCCAAGTAACGCCTGGCCCTGCGCAGGCAGCCGTATTTTTCCAGCGGGTACAATCAGTAGGATGTACACGACGTGTGGCAGGCTATATAGGAGGCCAACAAGTCCCTCTGTTGTCACACCCAGCGTATTGGCATAGGGCAAGAAATAGGGGTAGGTAGCGACCATGGCGAAGCAGAACAGGAACTGGAGAATGAAAAGCAGGTGTAGTGCCCGGGGGAGAGGAATGGCTCCCGCTCTCCTGTTGGAGCTGATATGTGGCGTGTCCGCCGGTAGGTTCAGCGTAATGAGTACTGCGATAAATGGCAGCATCGCGAGATAGCGATAGACCTGTAACGGCGCTATCCATTGCAAAGTCACCCCGAGCAGTATCGGCGCAATTATGAGAGCCATTCGTGCGGAAACCTGAGTGAGGTTCAGACTCTTTGCGAGCGTCTCGCCTTTCTGTTGGGTAGATAAAAATGCATTGGACGCGGCTATGGTCCCGCCACATGCGCCCTGCACAAGAAGCCCGATGGCGAATGTGGAGATGGATTCCGCAAAACCGCACAAGAGGAAGCCAATGATCAGCCCCAGTTGCGCGCGAAGCAGCGACGTACGCTTGCCAAAGCGATCCGCAAAGCGGCCCCAGAGAGGCGCGCTCAGGGCGGTACACACACTTGGCAGGGTAAACAGCAGGCCAACCCAGTAGCCCGGAAGGTTGGCATCCAGGTTTTGCAATATTCGCGGAATAAACAGCGTCATGCCCAGCACGCTGAAGGCTGAGAGGAAGTGGCATAACAGGACGCTGCCCACGAATGCATTCATGTTACTGCGCATTGGTCAACCTCAGGAAATTTGGTGCAGATTGACCGTAATGCTTGTTGATGTCAGCGGCACCTGAACGACTTTTACTGAGCAGGCTTCCGGCGCTGAGCAGGTACTTTATGGGGAGGAATTCCTGTCGCAGCAAGGATTGAGTCGCGAAAGTGGTATCCACTCCGTCACGTTGCAAGGAATCGAGCTCTACCTGTAAATATTTTCTTAATTTTTCATACAGGGGGCGCCGTCTGGCCAAACCGCGCTGGCAAACCGCCTCGATAATGACCGCAATATTCAACTGTAACGTGATGGTGCAGAACATTTGTGCCAGTGGCAGTTCTTCGTCAACCCGAATGCGTGCATCACGCAAATCTTCGATGATTGATTGCAACTCGGGTGCCGCGGAAATACAGCGAGAAGGTAAGATGCGGGCCGAGTCATTGTCTTTCATGATCAGGCCGAGGGGCCTGCCCTCACAAAAATTCAGTACGGCGTTTTGCTGGTTGGCCTCAAGCGCGATGCCGTAAACAAGCCACAGGCGCAAGTGCACCTTGAGCATCAGGGATAGATATGCATCGAGCCAGGCGTGCAGGTCTCCTCGGTAAAATTGGTCGGCCAGATGTTCGAGATACAGCCTCCCATCAGGCATCGGGCTCGCCAGCGCTGCTACCGGTACCAGCGTCGATTCCTGCAGTTGCTCAGCGGGGTAGTGGCGCAGGATGAACGCAAGCTCGCGAGATTCTCCGCAATGTCCGCCGGCCTGTTCGTCGCAGTGCAGATAGCTGCCGCGTAATACCGGGTCGTGCTTTGCTATCTCCGTCAGTAGGCGGGAAAAAGTATGGCCGTCATACAGGGTTGAGGGTTTGATCGAGCGGATATTTTTGGCCCCCAGCGTACTCATGCTGAGGGGTATTTTGATATGCAGATCCGGCTGGTCTACAAACATGACCGTTCGAACCGAGAGGGTAGGCAGGACTTCCCGTGCGCTATTGGGGGCCCGGATGATCCCTGCGTGCGGAAGCGTCAGGTGCTCCCAGGTCAACGGGTGTACCGGTAACAGATAGTGGCTGTGTGAAAAGTCTTCCGGTAAACCGACCTCGCTAAATGATGGCCAAACGGATGGCAGCGGCGCGGTCAGGGTAAGTAGGGGTTTTTCTACGGCCAGCCACCGCAGTGCAAAGCTCGACATAAATTCCGGGGCGTAGCGGCGCAGGTCCTCGTCGTCCAGGCCATGCTTTGCCCTGGCAGTCGGGTAAAAGGGGTGGTCGAGGTACGAGGCCACCTGCTCGCTGTAAAGCAGTCGCTGCCACCAGTGTGGTCGTGCGGATAGAGGCAGGCTTAACACCGCCTCTTGGTTTCGGTACGCCTCGAGACATAAATCGCGATGACGTACCGCGGTCTCCGATTCTTGGCAGTACGCGGAAAAAAGTGCCTGTGTTTCTTCATCCTGCGAACATGCAAGTAGGGACAACCAGTGACGATAGCCTCGCTGCTGCAGCCATTGGTCCTTGCTTTGCACCAGCCACTGGTCGCCAGTAGCGCGCCAGCTTTGCATAAATTCATGTTGTTCAACTGGCAGATAAACCGTGCCCTTGCCGGTGGTAAATGTCAGCCAGTAGTCGCTATGTAGCGCTACTGTAGATCGCACTGCCGATGTTGGACATTCGCGCGTGACAGTGGCGTGGGCAAGGTCACCAATTTGTTCGCGAATACAGGCGTTGATGATACGTTGCGTAATGTAGCTTTCGGCCGCTTCGCTCATGCTTGGATTCTCCACTCGAGAGTGCTGCAGAATTCCTCGACGGCGCTATGGAGGTCGATAGAGGCGCTGGCGATAGCGGTTACCACGCCAATGTAGTCTTTGTTGGAGCGCGATAAGCGGATGGTTTCCCCTTGTTTACGGAGTGGCTGGTAGCTGAATTTCACACCGTTTTCCTGCCGTTGAATTTCTCTTGTCTGCTCGACCACTTCACCTTCTTGCTCCGCTATCAGGTAGTGAATGATTGCCTGGTCCTTTGGCGCGCTAAATGCGGGGAGCGGTTCACCTTGGTGGAGTTGCAGGATGGGTATGAACCAACCTCCTGGCAGCAGTTCATCGAGGAGAAATTCACGGCCATCGCCGATGCTCCGGTAATTGATTTCTACCAGTTTCGGCCCGGATTCGGTCGCAATGAATTCGCTGTGGCAGACGCCGAAGTGCATACCGAATTCCCGCAGTTGTGCCAGTGCCTGCTCGCGGTACCGCATACTGTTTTTTCCATTCCATACCGCGCTGTGCTCGATGAAATCCGGTGGCTCGGAAAGTGTCACATCAAAACCACCAACCGCAATCAAGTCATGCCCGTCACCCAGGGTTTCCAGTGTGAACAGGTCTCCCTGCATATATTCCTCCAGCAGAACGGGAGTGATCGGATTGGCGCGACGGAATACTTTCAGGTATTCGGTGAGCTCTTCCGCGTTCTGACACATGCGCACATGCATGCTTGCCACGCCCTCGCGGGGTTTTGCGACGACCGGATAGCTGAGCTGTGTGGGAAGACTCTGGGTTGGCAGTAGCAATTCAGAGCGGGGTGTCGGGAGTCCTAGTTTTTCCAGGCGATTGCGCATAGACGCCTTGTTCTTGGCGGAATAGCAGCGGCGCCAGTTTTTTCCGGGTAGAGAGAAATACTCGGCCACCAGGGCGGTGACCGTCTGCAAGTGGTCACTATTGCTGAACACCATATCCGGTGAGAGGTCGTGACTGCTCAGGAGGTCAATCACGGCAAGGGGATTGAATACATCACATTCGAGAATGGTGATGGGTAGCTCTACTGACTGTTCGACAAGGTGCTGTTTGTGCGCCAGGCCGCAATCGGTCACAAGTGTGACTTCATAGCCCAGTTCCAGGCTCGCGGGGAGGAAGCCGCGCACGATAGCGGGATGGAGGATGTGCGTAATCAATACCATTTGACGGGACATTGCGATCTCCTTTGCAGATTGTGGAAACCGGGGAGCAAATTGCCCCCCAAAGCTCGGCTGCCGCACCGTCGGATTACGCCGTCATCAGATGAATTTAATTCCCCATTTTTTCAGGGGTTTTCAAACTGATGACAAAATTATTTCCTCTGTGCCAATCCGTCGGTACAGGTAACGGTGACGGAGCATACATAGGGAAACCCTGCTTGTATATCTAAATGAAAATGTTTATCATTTGAGTTAATTGGTTCGGGACGTGTGTCCCAATTGCTGTTGTCGGGCGGCTTGCTGGATCAAACCTCAGGCAGGTGGCAGCAGGTTATTTACGAAAAGTAATACGGGAAAAGGAAGTCGAAGCCGTGCTTCAAAAAAATTCGGCCAAGGAAAAAATGCTTCGCCGGCAAGAAGTGTTTGGCATTCTGAATTCTGTGCCCTCGCCGCTAGTTTGCGAAATGATCGGCGCTGCGGGCTACGACTTTATTATTCTCGATACCGAGCATCTGCTGGTGAATCCCGCGGAGCTGCAGCACTGTATTCGTGCTGCGGAGTCTTTCAATATAACGCCCCTGGTGCGTGTGCCGAGTAGTGACAACGCCCTGATTGCACGCGCATTGGATGCTGGTGCCCAGGGCATAGTGATTCCGCGTGTTAGCAGTGTGGCTCAGGCGCGTACAGCAATTGAGGCGGTGCGGTTTCCTCCCCGTGGGCGACGCGGAATTACCGGAGGGCGAAATACGGGCTTTGGAGCCCTGAATCTCGATGAGTATATGGCGCGGGCCGACCGCGAAGTTTTACTGGTGTTGATGATCGAGGATCCTGAAGGCGTCAGCGCGCTGCCAGAGATTCTCACGCTCGGTGGCATCGACATGATTCTCGAAGGGGCGCTGGATCTCAGTATTGCAATGGGCCATGGCAGCCAGGTCCAGCATGCATCCGTACAAGCGGCACTCCAGACCATGGCGGGCGCTTGCTTTGAAGCCGGCATTCCATTCTGTGCCATTCCCCGGCAGCCAGCCCAGCTCGATGCGTGGCGGGAAATGGGTGTGCATACCTTCGTTACCGGCGAGGATCGTGGAATTCTGTTTCGCCAGTTGAAGGCACACCTCAATGATTTCAAATCACCAGGCTCCGCGCGGTCCCCTTAATCCCTGCTAATCCCAACTAATCCCAATGTTTGATTTCCTGATATAGGCCAAGGACATTCCTATGCAAAATACGTCGAAATTTTTTCCGCGCTCAATGCTGAGCTGCGCTATCTTCGCTTCCGCTATCGGCGCTGTCGGAGTGCAAGCTGCAGATCGTGAGGGCGAGCCCGCAAAAGCCGAGCTGGAAGAGGTTCAGGTTACCGGCAATGTGTTGGGCAACTCGCTGCCGGAAGAAGTGCTCACTTATCCCGGTAATCGCAGTCTGTTGACCGCCGAGCAACTGCAGAAAATGGCCACTCTGTCCATTGATGATGGCCTGCAGCGGGTGCCGGGCGTCAAGATTCAGGATGAAAGCGGCACCGGTGTTTTACCCAATGTCGCCGTGCGCGGCCTCAACGCCAGTCGCTCGGGTTATACCCAATTTCTGGTTGATGGGATTCCACTGACTCTGGCTCCCTATGGCCACACCGGTCAATCACTGTTTCCCGCTGCCCTGAAAAGCCTCGATCGTATTGATATTGTGCGCGGTGGTGCGGCGGTGCAATACGGTCCCAATAACGTCGGTGGTGTAATCAACCTGGTTACCAAGCCGATTCCGCAGCAGTGGGAAACCAGTTTGCAGGAGAAGCTCACCAGTTTCTCCGGTGGCAATATGCTCACCGATACCTACGCCCGTACCGGTGGAGCACTAAACGACCAGTTTGCCATTCAGCTCGAAGGTAACCTGATTAGCGGTGATTCCTTTCGGGATCATTCGGATACCAGTGTCAAAAACTGGCTGGTAAAAAGTCGCTGGAATATCGATGCTGGCAAGCAATTGGATCTGACGCTGCAGCGCTACGACGCCGATACCGAAATGCCGGGTGCATTGACTGTGGACGCTTATGCCGAAAATCGGGAACAGTCACTGCGGCCCAACGATGAATTCCAGGGGGATACCACCCGTTTCAGTGCGCACTACAAGCAGCAGCTGGGTGAGCTGGGCTTCGCTGATGCAGGCACCTTTGAGTGGATGACGTTTGCGCACAACTCAACGCGTAATTTTCAGTGGGACTTCAGTACTGATCCCAGTGCCAATCACTGGGCGGACCCGGCTGCGCCAGCCACGTTGCTGCGCAGTTCACCGCGTGAGTTTGATGTTTGGGGCTCCGAGCCGCGGGTGAGCCTGCAGTTCGCAGGCGATGTTTCGCATACCCTGACCTTTGGTTCGCGTCTGGTAAAAGAAGAAGTGGATTACAAACTGGTCCAGACAGTGATCGATACCGGGGTTACCGCGACTCCGCGGGACTGGTTGCTGGAAACCAGTGCGATTGCCGCCTTTGTCAGTGACGAGATTCGCCTGCTGGATAAACGCCTGAGCGTTACACCGGGGCTGCGCTACGAAAGCGTCGACATGGATTTCACCGACGTGGGTAATGACTCTGCCACGGATAACCGCATCACGGAGCTGCTGCCGGGTATCAGTGTGGGCTTTGAGGCCAGCGACAAGCTCTTCCTCTACGCCAATACCCAGCGCTCTTTGCGCGCGCCACAAATCGCCGTCATCCGCGGCACTGGCGACGAGGGGGCGGAGCTGGCGTGGAATTATGAGGCGGGGATACGATTCGAGCCGGCGGAAAGTGCGAGTGTGAGTGCCTCGCTCTACCGTATCGATTTTACCGATCAGCTGCTCTACAACAGCAGCGAGCAGAGCTTCGACAATGTGGGCGAGACCCGTCACCAGGGCTTGGAGCTTGAAGGTGCGATTTCCCCCAGCAGCCTGCCGGCACTGCAGTTGCACATGGCCTACAACTATCTCGATAGTGAGCAGCGCGAGGGCGCCAATATCGGCAAGGAATTGCCCTACGCTTCCGAGCACCAGTTGAGCTGGGATGCGAGTTATGCACTGGCGGATGTCGATATCACACTGTCCGGCTTCTATTTCAGCAGTGCGTACAGTGATCAGGCCAACACGGAAGAAGAGCTGGCATCCGGTACCACCGGGAAGCTACCGGCCTACACCGTGTGGAATCTGCAGGTGAGCAAGGTATTTACCCAGGCGAATGGCTCAGAGTTGTACACCGGTCTCTCGGCGAACAACCTGCTGAACGACGAGTATTACTTCCGCGGCATCGATGTGAGCCCTTCCGGCCGCTATCCGGCACCGCCGCGTTCGATCAGCGCGGAACTGAAGTACACCTTTTAAGTAAGGGGGAGGTTCAGTGGAAAACGAGCCGGGCGGCCGCCCGGCTCGTTTCCGATCAGGTGGTTCTTTCAATTGCAAAACTGGCCAGCTGCTTTAGCGCGGTTTTGTGTTCGCCTTCTTCCAGAAACTCCAGTTTCTCCATCGCCAGGTCTACTTCGGCGCGGGCGCGCTCCAGGGTGTAGTCCAGGGCGCCGCAGGCCTCGATGGCGGCGACAATCGGCTCGAGCTGATCCGCACTCTTCTGTTCGATGGCCTGCCTCACCAGGGCCGCCTGCTCGGCGGTACCGTTCGCCATGGCGTAGATCAGTGGCAGGGTGGGTTTGCCCTCTGCCAGGTCGTCACCCACATTCTTGCCCAGCTCTTCCGAGTTGCCCCGGTAGTCCAGCGCGTCGTCTACCAGCTGGAACGCGGAGCCTAAATGGCGGCCATACAGCTTGAGGGATTCGCGTTCTTCCGCGCTGCAACCGGCGAGTACCGCGGCGGTTTCGCAGGCGGCCTCAAACAGGGCGCCGGTCTTCTTGTGGATAACATTGAGATAGTTGGCTTCAGTGACTGCGGGATCCCCAGCGTTCACCAGCTGCTGTACCTCGCCCTCGGCGATGGTGTTGGTGGTGTCGGAGAGGATGGACATGATGTCCATATCCTTCAGGGCCACCATCATCTGGAAGGCGCGGGAGTACAGGAAATCGCCCACCAGCACCGCCGGCGCATTGCCCCACTGGGCATTGGCGGTGAGGCGGCCGCGGCGCATGTCGGACGTGTCCACCACGTCGTCGTGCAGCAGGGTGGCGGTGTGAATGAATTCGATAATGGTGGCGAGGCCGATATGGGCGGTGCCCTTGTAGCCCGCAGCGCGGCTGCACAGCAGCACCAGGAGAGGGCGCAGGCGCTTGCCGCCGGCTTCCACCAGATAGTGGCCGATGTTTTCCACAAGGGGGACGTCTGAGTGCAGCTGGTCGAGAATATGCTGGTTGACGGCGGCAAAGTCGTCCGCGGCTACCTGATGAAAGGGCAACATGCAGGGTTCCTTATACTTCTGTGATATCTGGCTTCGGGATTCTGGTGTGTGGTCTGCTTACGGCGGCACAAGCCTAGCGGTTTTGGCCCCGGGCGGAAAGGCGACCTGATGGAAAAGTGCGCTATTGTATCAATCGGGCGAATTGATTAGAATCTGCGCCCCGCTCGAACTGGGCCTGTCCTCTGTGGATAGCCGGTAGGCGGAAAATGTAGTTTTAAACATCAACGGCGCAAGCTCCCAAAATGCTGGCTGGTTGGTCACCTTTATACTTTGTGACCCCGTCGCTGCTTCGTGTCGTCCATTTTGGAGCATAGAAATATGTACGCTGTTATCGAAAGCGGTGGCAAACAACACCGTGTTGAAGAAGGCGAAGTTCTGCGCCTGGAAAAAATTGAAGTGGCTACCGGTGAATCTGTCGATTTCGACAAGGTTCTGATGGTAGTTGACGGCGACGCCATCAACATTGGTGCGCCGGTAGTGGAAGGTGCCAAGGTGACTGCAGAAGTGCTGAGCCACGGCCGCGGCGAGAAAGTGAAGATCATCAAGTTCCGTCGTCGTAAGCACTCCATGAAGCGTCAGGGCCACCGTCAGTGGTACACCGAAGTTAAAATCACTGGCATCAAAGGCTAATCACCGGGTAATAGAAGAGGAGTAACTACTCATGGCACATAAGAAAGCTGGCGGTAGTACGCGCAATGGTCGCGATTCCGAAAGTAAACGCCTGGGCGTAAAGCGCTTTGGCGGTCAGGCTGTCTCTGCAGGCAGCATCATCGTTCGTCAGCGCGGCACCAAGTTCCACGCTGGTGTTAACGTTGGTATGGGCAAAGACCACACTCTGTTCGCTACCGCTGATGGCGTAGTGAAGTTTGAGGTCAAAGGCGCCAACAACCGCAAGTTTGTTTCCATCGAAACAGCCTAAGCGGTCGTAACGCCCGATAAAAAGCCCCGCAATCGCGGGGCTTTTTTGTATCTAGCCCGTTTTTTGTTATTTCTGTGGGCAAATTACACTGAAGACCGGGTAATCCGGTAAGTAGAGTCATGAAATTTGTAGATGAGGCGCCGATTTCGGTGCAGGCCGGCAACGGCGGTAAAGGGTGTCTGAGCTTTCGGCGCGAGAAATTCGTCGCCAAGGGTGGTCCCGACGGCGGTGACGGCGGCGACGGCGGCTCGGTGTATTTGCTGGCTGATGAGTCACTGAACACCCTGGTGGACTACCGCTACCAGCCCAACTACCAGGCCCAGAACGGCGAGGCCGGTCGCGGTCGCAACTGTACCGGCGCCAAAGGTGAAGATCTGGTGCTCAAGGTGCCGGTGGGCACTACCGCCATCGATGTGGATACCGGGGAGACCCTGGGCGATCTGCTTGAGCCTGGCGAGAAGCTGATGGTGGCGCAGGGTGGCTGGCACGGCCTGGGCAATACCCGGTTCAAGTCCAGTACTAACCGCGCGCCGCGCCAGACGACTCCCGGCAGTGAGGGCGAGCGTCGCAACCTCAAGCTGGAGCTGAAGGTGCTGGCAGATGTCGGCATGCTGGGGCTGCCGAATGCGGGCAAGTCGACCTTTATCCGCGCGGTGTCTGCGGCCAAGCCGAAGGTGGCGAACTACCCGTTCACCACGCTGGTGCCCAACCTGGGTGTGGTGAAGGTGCAGAAGTATCGCAGTTTTGTGATTGCGGATATTCCCGGCCTGATCGAGGGGGCTGCAGAGGGCGCCGGCCTGGGTGTGCGCTTCCTGAAGCACCTGACCCGTTGCCGCGTATTGCTGCACCTGGTGGATCTGGCGCCGTTCGACGGCTCTGATCCGGCGCAGAATGCGCTGGCGATCGAGCATGAGCTGGAGAGCTTCAGTCCTACCCTGGCCGGTCGTGAGCGCTGGCTGGTGCTGAACAAGACCGATCTGGTGCCGGCGGATGAGCTGGAAGAGCGCTGTCAGTCTGTGGTCAATGCCCTGGGTTGGCAGGGACCGGTATTCCGTGTGGCGGCCATCCGCGGCGAGGGTACCGATGTGCTGAGCGGGCAGCTGATGGATTACCTCGAAGAGCGCAAGGAAATGGAAGAGCTGGACGGCAACCTGTTCGAGGCCGAGCAGGAAGCGCAGCGCCAGATGCAGCGCGAGGCGCGCGAGCGTATTGAAGAGCTGCGCGAAACCCAGCGAGCCAAGCGCAAAGCGGCAAAAGAATCCGGTGAAGTTGACGAAGATGATGAAGATTGGGACGACGATGACTACGACGTCGATGTAGAATATCGTCCCTGAGAAAATCGCCCCTTCAGAGCTTTATCCTGATCCTGGCCAGCACTGGCCGAGGTTCATCTGAAGCCCGCCTGAGTGACCTGAAGGGGCGCGTCCTGATATGAGGAAGAAATGGACTCCATCTCGTCGCGCCAACAGCTTTCTACCAGCAAGCGCTGGGTCATCAAAATAGGCAGTGCGCTGCTGACCGACAATGGTCGCGGCGTAAATCGTGCGGCCATCCATAACTGGGCTGGCCAGATCAGCGCCCTGCGCCGGCAGGGAATTGAGGTGTTGCTGGTCTCTTCCGGTGCGGTTGCGGCGGGTATGGATCGCCTGGGCTGGCGCAAGCGCCCGGAGTCCATTCATCAGTTGCAGGCCGCTGCCGCGGTGGGCCAGAGCCACCTGGTGCAAGTGTACGAGCATGCATTCGGCCAGTACGACTGTCGCACCGCGCAGATCCTGCTGGACCACGACGACCTCTCCAATCGCACCCGCTACCTTAATGCGCGCAGCACCCTGAAGACCCTGCTGTCGCTCGGTGCCGTGCCGATCATCAATGAAAACGACACCGTCGTTACCGAAGAAATCCGCTTTGGCGACAACGATACCCTGGGGGCGCTGGTGGCGAACCTGGTGGAGGCGGATGTGCTGCTGATTCTCACCGATGCCGAGGGGCTGTTCACCGAAGATCCCCGGGATAACCCGCACGCTGAGCTGGTGCGTGAGGCCACGGCATCGGATCCCCGCCTGGAGGCGATGGCGGGGGATTCACGCAGCGGGCTGGGACGCGGTGGTATGGCCACCAAGGTGCGCGCAGCCCAGCTGGCAGCGCGCTCCGGGGCGCGCACGGTGATTGTCGGCGGCGCGAATGATTCGGTGATCGAGCGAGTGGTGGCGGGAGAAGACCTGGGAACCCTGCTGTTGCCTGAGGCAGATCCTCTGACCGCGCGCAAGCGCTGGCTGGCGGGTCAGTTGCAGGTGCGGGGGCGTCTGCTGCTGGACGGCGGTGCCGGGCGCGCGCTGCGCAGTCAGGGGAAGAGCCTGCTGCCTGTTGGGGTGACCGGTATCGAGGGGCGTTTTCACCGCGGAGACCTGGTCAGCTGTATCAGTGAGGCGGGGGAGGAGATTGCCCGTGGGCTGGTGAACTACGACAGTGCCGAGGCGCAGAAGATCTGCGGCCAGCCTTCAGACCGGATTATCGATCTGCTGGGATACCGCGACGATGACGAGCTGATCCACCGGGATAATCTGATCCTGCTGTAGGTCAACCCTGCCGCTGGCTCGGTTGTAGTGGTCTCAAGCGGGATCGCTACATTATTCCAGGCAATAAAAAACCCCGCAATTGCGGGGTTTTTTGTGCTCAGAAGAGCGGGCTTCCTGATAGATCAGGCAGCCAGCTTTTTGATCTGGGCATTCAGGCGGCTCTTATGACGAGCAGCCTTGTTCTTGTGGATGATGCCCTTGTCGGCCATGCGGTCGATAACCGGCACGGCTTCCGCGTACGCGGTCTTGGCTTTTTCCGCATCACCTGCATCGATGGCTGCAACTACCTTTTTGATGTAGGTGCGCACCATGGAGCGCAGGCTGGCGTTGTGATTGCGGCGCTTTTCGTTTTGGCGCGCGCGTTTCTTCGCTTGAGGTGAGTTGGCCACCGGTTGCTCCTGTCTGGAATCTGTAAAACTCGAACTTCGGGCCGGGGGCCCGTTTGGGACGCGACATTATCCCCAGCGCCGGTCGTTTGTCAACCACCGCCAAGGGCTGTTTGTGACCGGCCGTGCCTGCACAGGATCGGTAACGGATCAGCAGGGGATGCAAGGGGCGCCGGGACGGTAGAAGGCGCCCAAAATGGCTGTGTCTACATCCTCCCCTGGGGGATAAATCCACTAGCGGGGCAGGCTCAGGGTAAAGATCACCCCGCTGTTGTCATCGCGGTTGGCGGCGCTCAGTTCCCCCTGGTGGAAGTCGGCAATCAGGCGCGCAATATGTAGCCCCAGTCCCAGGTGACCGGCCTTGCCGCCGTCGTCGCGCACCGAAACCAGGGAGTCGAACAGTTTCTGGCCAAAGCCTGCCGGCAGCGGCGGGCCGTCATTGCTGACACTCAGCCGGTACTGCTGGCGCTCTGTTTCCAGCGTCAGGCGGATTTCGCTGCCCGCGGGGGCGAAGCTCACTGCATTGTCCACCAGCTTATCGAGCAGCTGTGCCAGTAGCTCTGGCGCGCCGTGATAGGACTGGGGGCCATCTGGACAATCCAGCGCAAAGCGGTGTTCCGGGCGCGCATCTGCGTAACTCTGGGTCAGGAGCTGTAGCAAGTCGGCGAGATCGAAGGTCTCCTTGTCCGCCTGGCTGATACTGGCCTCCAGGTGGTTGGCGGCGGACAGTGCATTGAGAATCGACGACAGGCGCGCACCGCCATCGGCAGCGCGCTCGGCATAGCGGCGACTGTCGGCGTCCAGTTCGCCTGCCGCGAGGTTGTCCAGGGAAGAGCGCACAACCGCCAGCGGGGTGCGCAGTTCGTGGGAGAGTTTGCTCGCCAGACTGCGCAGGTACTGGTGGTAGTGGTCCAGCTCTGCGAGCAGGCTGGCAAAGGCGCGATTGAGCGCGCCGAGCTCGTCATTGAGATACGGGCGTGGAAAGTCGCCGCGCAGCCGGCCGCTGGCATCCACTGCATTGCGCGCTGCGCGGTGCAGGCGCCGAATGCGCCAGGAGAGCCAGCTCGCATAGCCCAGCAACAGCAGCAAAACCAGACCGGCTGCGGCGGCGGTGGTGAGCCACAGTCGGCGCGCAGCAGATTCGGTCAGCGACTGCAGGGCACCCGCGGACTGGGCCGCGATCACCCGTCCAAGAAGCGGGCGTTCGATGATGTCGTCGGCGCGGGTGACCACAGGCACGCTGACCGCGCCGATACGCTCATCGCCCGGTGCGCTGAGGGCGTCCTCGGGGGCGCCGAACCACTGCGACGCGGTCTCGCGGTTTTCGGTCAGGGCCGCGGGGTATTCCCCTTGCGGCAGCGGTGGCAACTGGTCGGTTTCCAGCAGCTGGCGGTAAAACCAGTCGCGCAACCAGCGGCGCTCGTGGGAGGCGCGATTGGCTGCGCGATCCCCATTGCTGGGAGTGCCCCCGGATTGCGCCAGCACAAATCCCTCCTGATCCACTACGGTCAACTGCAGCTCCGGCCGTGCAAAGTGCTCCAGTTCCTGCTGCAGTGCGGGCAGGGGTTCTATCAGGTTGCCCGGGCGACCGTCGGCGGGCAGGGTGCTGGCGAGCCGCGCGGGATCTTTGCCGTCGCTGTGGGTGCGATCGAGCACACGGATGGCCAGTTCACCGCCGGTGAGCGCAAACGGCAGTGCCAGTTCGAGCTGGTAGCCCTGGGGTGAGGCGGTCCAGCGACCGCGCAGGCGCAATTCGCGCTCGTAGCTGCCGCGCCGGGGGTTGTAGTGCAGGGCGCGCACCGGTCCCTGGCTGGCCACCGGCAGGGTGTATTGCTGTCGCGCGGTGTAAATTTCTACGGTGTCGCCACTGGAGATACCGGTACTGCGGGGGTCGTGGTAGCTGGCGGTGCGATCTTTTACCGTCAGTAGCAGGTACACCTGGCTGCCGTACTTGCCCAGAGTGACCCGGGCCATTGGTTGGCCAGTCTGGTCGCGCAGTTTGCGCGGGCGCAATTTGAGGGCGCGCCATTCTTCACCGTAGCCGTCGAGTACCGGCGCCTGTGCCAGTGGGTTGAGATACAGCTGGGCGCCGGGTGGCCGACCGGTACGCTTGGGATCGGGGGCGATCAGCTCCGGGGCACTGGCAAGACGCGCGGCGATGGCATTGCCGGTGGCCTCCAGGGTCTGGATCTGTCCCTGGCTCAGCGCCTTGTCCACCTGGCGCAGGTACTGGCAGCCGGCCCAGGGCAGGGCCAGGGTGCAGAGGCTGAGCAGGACCAGTTGACGGCGAAGATTCAAGGAGGCACCCATAAGTCGATGTCAGACCTGCCAGCGGTAACCCATACCGTAGGCGGTGCTGATGGCGTCGAAGCTGCTGTCGATGGCCTGGAACTTGCGCCGGATGCGCTTCACATGGGAGGTGATGGTGTTGTCGTCCAGCACCACCCTGGCGGCCTCCATCAGCTGGCTGCGGGATTTCACGTGTCCGGGGCGCTTGGCCAGGGCGTGCACAATCCAGAATTCCGTGACGGTGAGGTCGACCGGCTCGCCTTTCCAGTGGCAGTGCAGGCGGGACACGTCCAGGGTCAGGTCTCCCTGGGTGAGGATTTCGCTGTCGTCGCTCTGGGACTGCATCACGCTAACCCGCCGCAACAGTGCGCTGATGCGGGCCTGCATATGGGGGAGGGAGATGTCCTTGGTGAGGTAGTCGTCGGCACCGAGGCGCAATCCGGAAATGATATCGAGCTCGGAGTCCCGCGCGGTGAGAAACAGGATCGGCAGGGTTGGGGCCATGGCCCGCAGTTCCCGGCACAGGTCAAAGCCGCCTTCGATTTCCGCGCCCAGGCCCACGTCAATCACTGCTAGGTCCGGCAGTCTCTGTTGAAATGCGGCGAGGGCCTCCGGGCGCGTGTGATACAGGTTCACCTGATAACCGGTGCGGCGCAGGGCATCGCGGTAGTTCTCGGCAATGGCGATTTCGTCTTCGACGATGGCAATGGTTGGGCTGGTCATGATGGATTCCGGCACCGGCTCACTTATTTTTGGGGTCGGGTATTGCGTGGTTGTCAGTGTCGTTATTTGTATTCGAACACTGTGTCTGGCGGAAAATCATGCCCGAACAGGGGGGCAGCTGGCAAAACTTACTGGAAATGTGGGTGACACGCGCAAAAAAAGCGCGCAGCGTTGGGGGCGGCGCGCAAGGTTACGGCTTACAGGGTTGAGGAGAGTTGCATGTCTGTGCGCATGGCAGCCTGCCGGTCGCCGCTTTTGCGGAGCGGTAACCGGCGGACTCGGCCCGGCAATCAGAAGGTGCCGGCCATGGACTCCGGCATGCCGAAGTGGATGTCTACGCGGCGCTCAAAAGCGTAGGCGTCTACATCGCCCTTGGTTGCCTTGGACTGGCTGGCGCCCAGCGCGCGGCGTTCGATACGCTCTGGAGCGACACCGTAGGCTTCTAGAGCGCGCTGGACACTGAGGGCGCGCTGGTCGGACAGGACATTGTTGTAGCCGTCGCTGCCGCGGGGGTCGGAGTGCCCCTCGAGGTAAACCTGCAGCTGCGGGTGGCGGTTGAGGAAGTCAGCCATGGCGGCGACCTGGCGTTCCTGCGCATCATGCAGCTGGTCGTCACCGGTGGTGAACAGCATCTGGAACTCCAGGCTGTCCATCGCCAGCTCGCGGGCGTCGTTGGCGGACAGTCGCGCCGCATCCAGTTGTTGTGCGAGGTTGCCCAGTTCGGAGCGGCTTTCGGTCAGTTGAGTTGCGAGCATGTCTGCCTCTTCTGCTTGCTTGATCTGTTCGCCCAGCCAGGCTCCACCGAGGGCGCCTGCGATAAAGCCGACCGGGCCACCTACGGCGGCGCCCGCAACTGCGGCGCCGGTGAATACTGTGGCCTGCTTGGCCGGTGTCAGGGCGTTGCCCTGCACTGCGTTCTCGGTGTCAGTGGCGGCCTCAGCGGTTGCAACATTGTTCAGGGCCAGGGTGCTCAGGGTTACTGCCATCAACATCTTTTTCATGATCGTGTTCCTTGCGATTTAGGTTTGAAATGACTGCTCTTGGTTCCGACCGGGTTAGTGTTCCCGCTTCGGTTGAGTGTCATTTAACCCTCGCAAGGAGGCACTGACGTGGCGCCAGTGGGGCAAATTCCGCAGCAATTATGGCGAAATGTGGCAGCCCGGCCTGTGACTCAGTTCAGCCTCCAGCAAAGCTGATGCAGAACTTAGCTGCTGTGGCGCCGGTAGCGGCGATCCCGAGGCTGGTCTATCCGCACACGAACCCGCTGGGGGCGCGGCCCTAGGGCGACTGCGGCATACAGCAGAACCGCCAGGATCAGGGCAATAATCAGCGCATTGATGGTCATTCCGTCTCTCCTCTGTTGCCGCCACTCCCTGCGGCTCGCCAACTGCTTAAACTGAGTATAGTTCCCCCTCGCGCCAACCGTAGGATGACGTGGGGGCGTAATGCTATCGAGCGAGCAGAAAGCGGCCGCCGGCGGGTGGCCGCGCAAGTGGATTGCGGTAGACTTGCCGGCCATCACTCAGGCATCGCTAACCAGGAATCAGGGACGTGGCAGTATCTCCGCCCGAACAGGAATCAACCGAGCACCCCCCGCAGGTAAGCAAAGATAGTCCGCAAAAAGGACTGCTGCGCGGAACCTCCGTGGTAGGTGGTGCCACTTTGTTATCGCGGATCATGGGGTTGGCGCGCGACGTGGTGTTCGCCCGACTCACCGGTGCCAGCGACGCGGCCGATGCCTTCTTTGTGGCTTTCAAGATTCCCAATTTTTTCCGGCGGCTGTTCGCCGAGGGCGCGTTTTCCCAGGCGTTTGTGCCGGTACTGGCCGAGTATCGCCAGAATGGTGGTCTGGCGGCGGTCCGGGAGCTGAATGACCGGGTGGCCGGGGCCCTCGGCGGAACCCTGTTGCTGGTTTCCCTGTTCGGCGTGCTGTGCGCGCCGCTGGTGACCGGGCTTTTTGCCTTTGGCTGGTGGTGGGGCGGCAACGAGCCGCAGAAGTTCGCCATGGCCACGGAGATGCTGCGCATCACCTTCCCGTACCTGGCGTTGATCTCGCTTACCGGATTTGCCGGGGCCATACTCAACAGCTTTGACCGGTTCGCCATTCCCGCCCTGACCCCGGTTTTGCTCAATCTGGTGTTGATTGCTGCCGCTACCGTGGCCGCTGGCTGGTTTGAGCCCCAGGTAATGGCGCTCGCCTGGGGCGTACTGGCCGCCGGCGTGGTGCAGCTGTTGTTCCAGCTGCCTTTCCTGGTGCGCGAGGGATTGTTACCGCGACCCAAATGGGACTGGCAGTATCCTGGGGTGCGCAAGATCCTGCGTCTGATGGCGCCCGCCATCTTTGGTGTGTCCGTCACCCAGATCAGCTTGGTGCTGGATACGGTATTGGCGTCCTTCCTGCCCACCGGGTCTGTGACCTGGCTGTATTTCTCCGACCGACTCACCGAGCTGCCCCTGGGGGTGTTCGGTATCGCCGTGGCCACGGTCATCCTGCCGAACCTGTCCCGCCAACATGCCGGCGGCGACCCAAAGCGCTTCCGTCACACCATCGACTGGGCCCTGCGCTGCGTCACGCTTATCGCGCTGCCGGCTGCGGTGGCGCTGTTCGTGCTGGCCGAGCCGCTGCTCACGGTGCTGTTCCAGTACGGCAATATGACCCCGCGGGATATGACCATGGCCGCCTGGTCGCTGCGCGCCTACACCTTCGGCCTGTTGTCGTTCATGCTGATCAAGGTGCTGGCGCCCGGCTATTTCGCCCGCCAGGATACTGCGACACCGGTGAAATTTGGCTTGATCGCCATTGCCTCGAAAATGGTTCTCAGCCTGCTGTTTGTGGTGCCCCTGCATCTCTATTTCCAGCTGGGACATATGGGGTTGGCTATGGCCACCGCGGGCCAGGCGGCAATCAATGCCTGGTTGCTGTACCGCGGGCTGCGCCAGGGTGGTGTCTACGCGCCGGAGGCGGGCTGGAAGGCTTTCCTGCTGCGCTTGCTGCTGGCCAATCTGGCGATGGCGGCGGTATTGCTGGTAGTTCTCCATTACTGGTCCGGCTGGCACGATTGGGCCTGGTGGCAGCGCGCCTGGCGCATGGGCGCCCTGGTGGCGGCCGGCGGCGGCACCTATGGCCTGGTTCTCCTGGCCAGCGGGTTGCGCCCGCGACATTTCCGGGCCACATCGTGAGGGTAAAATCCGTTATACTGCGCCGCTTGATTTTGCAAGGGTGAGTGAAGCACTGTGACCGAGCAACGGGAGCTGATTCGCGGGTTGCACAACCTGCGGCCGCGCCACCAGGAGTGTGTGGCGACCATCGGTTCATTCGATGGCGTACATCTGGGGCATCAGGCCATTATCACCCAGCTGCGCGCGCGGGCGGCGGAGCGACAGCTGCCGTCGGTGGCGATCATCTTCGAGCCCCAGCCCCACGAGTACTTCTCTGGTGAAAAAGCACCAGCGCGGCTGATGCGTTTCAAGGAGAAGGTGTTGGCCCTGTTTGCCGCCGGGGTGGATCGGGTACTGTGCCTGCAGTTTAACGAGCGTCTGCGCAACCTGAGTGCGCAGGCATTTATCCAGCAGGTACTGGTGGACGGTCTCGGCGTGCGCCACCTGGTGGTGGGAGACGATTTTCGTTTCGGCTGCGATCGCAGTGGTGACTACGCTCTGTTACAGGAGGCGGGCACGCAGGCGGGCTTTACCGTCGAAGACACCGCAACCCTGGAGATCGCCGGTGAGCGGGTAAGCAGCACCCGTATCCGTGAAGCGCTGCAGAGCGCCGACTTTGCGCTGGCAGAGCAGCTGCTGGGCAAGCCGTATCGCATCACCGGTCTGGTGGCCCGCGGACGCGCTTTGGGGCGCCAGTTGGGCGCGCCCACGGCGAATGTGCGCTTGCACCGCTACCGTTCGCCTCTGGTGGGTGTGTATACGGTCACTGCGAAGCGCACCGATGGCAGCCCGATGGCGGGCAGCTGTATGGAAGTGGCTGGCGTGGCCAATGTGGGTTTCCGCCCGACGGTGGAAGGTGAAGGTGCAAAGCCGTTGCTGGAAGTGCACCTGTTTGATTTCAGCGGCGATCTGTACGGTCGTGAAATTGCGGTGACCTTCTGCCACAAGCTGCGTGACGAAGAAAAGTTTGAGTCGCTGGATATCCTCAAGCAGAAGATCGCCGAAGACATTGAAAATGCAAAAGCCTGGTTTGTAAGCTGCAAACCGAATTGAAATAAACGAATTTACCCCTTCGCATCTGACAGAGTGCAATTCACAGATGCGAAGGCAGAGCACCGGATGCGGACTTTCAGGAGCGTCGGCGACAGGACGTCGCCGCCGCAGCGCCCAGGGATGGGTTCACAGCGGTCCTGCAAGTCCGCATCCGGTGCTCTGCCGTCACTAAACATGATTTAGTGGTGCCCCGGAGCCTGAACAAGGCGTTCTGATTTGGTCCGGGGGGCGCGGAAGCAATGGGGATCAGGTTTCAAAATCGCTGCGAGTACATCCATGTACGCTCCGTCGGTGACATCCCTGTCACCGACGGTTTTGAAACCTGACCCCAATCGCTTCCGCTTCAATTTACAGCCTTGTACTTCGTAAGCGTGAGAGCGCAGCTGGAAGTTTGAGGTTGCACTGAAAGATGAATAGTTTTCTTGCTACAACCGAAGTAGATAGCCAATGACCGATTACAAAGCGACCCTGAATCTGCCCCAGACCGATTTCCCAATGCGCGGCAACCTGCCCAACCGGGAACCGGAGATTCTGAAAAAGTGGCAAGAAGGCAAGCTCTACGAAAAAATTCGTGAAGCCCGCGCCGGTCGCGAGCAGTTTATCCTGCACGACGGCCCTCCCTACGCCAATGGCGACATCCATATCGGTCACTCGGTCAACAAGATCCTCAAGGACATCATCGTCAAGTCGAAAACCCTCAGTGGCTTCGACGCCCCCTACGTGCCCGGCTGGGACTGTCACGGCCTGCCTATCGAACACAAGGTAGAGCAGAAAGTCGGCAAGGCCGGCGTCAAAGTGGATCATAAAACCTTCCGCCAGAAATGCCGCGAATACGCCGCAAAACAGGTGGAAGGCCAGAAGAGAGATTTTATCCGCCTGGGCGTCTTCGGTGAGTGGGACAATCCCTACCGCACCATGGACTTCCAGTTCGAGGCCGACATCATTCGCGCCCTCGGCGGCGTTGTGAAAAATGGCCACCTGTCCCGCGGCTTCAAACCGGTCTACTGGAGCGTCGTCGGCGGTTCCGCGCTGGCGGAAGCGGAAGTGGAGTACCAGGATAAAACCTCCTTCTCCATCGATGTCTGCTACCCGGTCACCGAAGAAACCGCGCTCGCCATCGCCGATGCGGCGGGCGGCCACGCCGGTGATGGCCAGCTCTCCGTAGTGATCTGGACCACCACCCCCTGGACCCTGCCGTCCTCCCAGGCGGTATCCGTCAATGGCGAGCTGGAATACGTGGTTGTCCAGGTTGGCGACAAGCGCTTGTTAGTGGCGGAAGAGCTGAAAGACGCGGTACTTGCGCGCGCAGGGCTCGAGGGCGATGTGGTTGGCCACATTCGTGGCGCAGCGCTTGAGCACCTGAAAATCAAGCACCCGTTCTACGACAAAGAACTGCCGATCATCCTCGGCGACCACGTCACCACCGACGCCGGTACCGGCTGCGTACACACCGCGCCCGATCACGGCCCGGACGACTTCAACGTTGGCAAGCGCTACGGCATCGATACCCTGAATTACGTCGATGACAATGGACTGTTCCGCGACAGCGTGCCGCTGTTTGCCGGCGAGCATGTGTACAAAGTGGACGGCAAGATTGTCGAGCTGCTGGAAGAAAAGGGCGTGCTGCTGCACCAGGACAAACTGGTACACAGCTACCCGCACTGCTGGCGCACCAAAACCCCGCTGATCTACCGCGCCACGCCGCAGTGGTTTATCAGCATGCAGCAGAATGACCTGTTGGATCACGCGCAGAAGGCGGCAGATGAGGTGCAGTGGATCCCCGGTTGGGGCAAGGCGCGCATCGATTCCATGCTGGATGCCAGCCCGGACTGGTGTATCTCCCGTCAGCGTACCTGGGGTGTGCCCATCGCGCTGTTTGTGCACAAGGAAACCCACGAAATTCATCCCGACACCCCGGCGCTGATGGAAAAAGTGGCGCAGAAGGTTGAGCAGGGTGGTATGGACGTCTGGTTTGACCTGGACGCCAGTGAGCTTCTCGGTGACGACGCGGACGACTACCAGAAAGTCACCGATACCCTGGACGTATGGTTCGACTCCGGTGTGACCCATCACGCGGTACTGAAGCGTCGCGATGCCCTGCGTTTCCCGGCGGACCTGTACCTGGAAGGCTCTGACCAGCATCGCGGTTGGTTCCAGTCGTCCCTCAAAACCTCTATCGCGATCAACGACTGCGCGCCCTATAAGCAGGTGCTCACCCACGGCTTCACCGTGGATGCCCAGGGCCGCAAGATGTCCAAGTCCATTGGTAACACCGTTGCCCCGCAGGACGTGATCAACAAAATGGGCGCGGACGTGCTGCGCCTGTGGGTATCCGCCACCGATTTCAGTGGCGAGATGGCGGTTTCCGATGAAATCCTCAAACGCACCGCGGATTCCTATCGCCGTCTGCGCAATACCGCCCGCTTCTTCCTGTCCAATCTGGCGGGTTTCGATCCGCAAAAAGATCTGCTGCCGGTAGAGGAGCTGCTGGCGCTGGATCGCTGGGCGCTGGAGCAGGCTGCGAAACTGCAGGAAGAAATTATCGCAGCCTACGATCGTTACCAGTTCCACCAGATCTACCAGAAGCTGCACAACTTCTGTGTAGTGGAAATGGGTGGCTTCTATCTGGATATCATCAAGGACCGTCAGTACACCACTCAGGCAGACAGCGTCGCGCGCCGCTCTGCGCAGACGGCCCTGTATCACATCATGCAGGCGTTCGTGCGCTGGGTTGCGCCGATCCTGAGCTTCACCGCGGAAGAGCTGTGGCAGTTTGTGCCCGGCAACACTGAAGACAGTGTGATGCTGGCGGAGTGGCACCAGTTCCCCGAACTGCCCAAGGATGCGCAGATGGATGCGGAATTTTGGGAGGCGATCGCAGATGTGAAGACCGCGGTAAACAAGGTGCTCGAGGAGCAGCGCGGCGCCGGCAATATCGGCGGCTCGCTGCAGGCATCCGTTACCCTGTACGCCGACCCGGCTCTGCAGCAGAAGCTGGACGCGCTGAAAAACGAACTGCGCTTTGTGCTGATCTGCTCCTCAACGTCCGTACAGCCTCTCTCCGACGCCGCGGGCGCGGAAGAGACCGAGTTGGCCGGATTGCGCGTGACCGTACACAAAGTGGATGCGCCCAAGTGTGGCCGCTGCTGGCACTACCGCGAAGACGTAGGCAGTAACAGCGAGCACCCGGAACTCTGCGGTCGCTGCGTTGAAAACGTCAGCGGTGCCGGTGAGGAACGTCACTATGCCTAACCTTGCTGGGGCTCGACTTTCCGGCAGCCCGCTGCGCTGGTACCTGCTGGCGCTGGTAGTGATCCTGCTCGATATCGCCACCAAGGTGTGGGCCGTGGAGCAGTTTATGTACGGGCCCGCACTGCAGATTATTCCGGGCCTGCTGCAGTTCACCTATGCGGAGAACTACGGTGCTGCATTCAGTTTCCTCGCCGATGCCGGTGGCTGGCAGCGCTGGTTCTTCGGTGCCGTTGCGCTGATTTTCAGTGCGGTGGTGATTGTCTGGCTGAAGCGGTTGCCGGCGGCCAAGCGCTGGGAACCCATCGCGCTGGCGCTGATTCTTGGTGGTGCCCTGGGCAATCTGTGGGACCGCGTGGTGCTGGGCTATGTGCGGGATTTTATCTCCGTGTACTACGGCAGCTGGCATTTCCCGGTATTCAATGTCGCTGATATGGCCATCTCAGTGGGGGCCGCCATGCTGGTAATCGAGCTGCTTTTTTTCAAAGACAACAGTGAGCAGTCCGACAAGAACAGCGCAGAAGTGTAAATATTCAGAGCAGTTTTATGAGCAATAACGTCATTGGTGAACACAGCCGCGTTACCCTGCATTTCAGCCTGAAGCTGGATGATGGTTCCGAGGTGGACTCCAACTTTGAAGGTGACCCCGCCACGTTTATCGTCGGCGACGGCAATCTGTTGCCGGGCTTCGAGCAGGCGCTGTTCGGCCTCAAGGCTGGTGACGAGGCGGAGATCGAAATTCCCCCCGAGGCGGGTTTTGGCCAGCGCAATCCGGCCAACATCCAGAAAGTGCGCCGGGATCACTTCTCTCCGGATATGGAACTGGAGGAAGGCCTCGTGGTTTCATTTGATAACGGCACGGGAGAACTGCCCGGTGTTATTCGCGAAATCACTGATGATGAAGTGGAAGTCGACTTCAATCACCCGCTTTCCGGACAGACCGTATTCTTTCACGTGAAAATTCTCGAAGTGGCCTCGGTCAACTAGGTCAAGGACAGAAAAATGCAGATTCGCCTCGCCAATCCCCGCGGTTTCTGTGCCGGTGTCGATCGTGCAATTGATATCGTCAATCGCGCGCTGGACGTGTTCGGTGCACCCATTTACGTGCGTCACGAAGTCGTGCACAACAAGTTTGTGGTGGATACCCTGCGCGAACGCGGTGCAGTCTTTGTGGATGAGCTGGATGAAGTTCCGGACGATGTGATTGTCATCTTCAGTGCCCACGGCGTGTCCAAGGCGGTCCAGCAGGAAGCTGCCAATCGCGGACTGAAGGTCTTCGATGCCACCTGTCCACTGGTGACCAAGGTGCATATGGAGGTGAGTAAGTTCAGCAGCGATGGCAGTGAGTGCATCCTGATTGGCCATGAGGGCCATCCCGAAGTAGAAGGCACCATGGGACAGTACGACACCGGTAACGGTGGCTCCATCTATCTGGTGGAGGATGAGCAGGATGTGAGCGGGCTCGAAGTTCGCGACCCGGATAACCTGACTTTCGTCACCCAGACTACGCTGTCGGTGGATGACACTTCCAAAGTGATCGACGCACTGCGGGCCAAGTTCCCGAATATCCGCGGTCCGCGCAAAGATGATATCTGCTATGCCACCCAGAACCGCCAGGATGCGGTCAAGCAGCTGGCTCTGGAATGTGATCTGGTACTGGTTGTGGGAAGCCCCAACAGCTCCAACTCCAATCGTTTGCGTGAGCTGGCCGAGCGCTGCGGTGCCGAGGCGTACCTGATTGATGGCTCTGAGTGTATCGATGCCGGCTGGCTGGAAGGCAAGAAGACCGTCGGTATTACCGCTGGCGCTTCCGCGCCTGAAGTGCTGGTGGAGCGCGTGATCCAGAAGTTGCGCGAACTGGGTGCGGAAGCGCCGGATGAAGTTGCCGGCATTCCGGAAAATATCAGCTTCAGCTTGCCTAAAGAGTTGCGGACCTAACCTTGGTCAGCAGTCCTCCGCAGTGACCGGGGTCACCCTAACCCTGCCACTGCGGGAGATTATCAATTGATATCCTTCCCCTCCGTCCTTAGGGCAGATGGTAAAACTGCCCATTTGGATACCCCCACCACTTATAGATCCCGCATAGCGGCTCTCACCGGTACCAATGAAAGAAACATAGTTGGTAAATGGGGCGTTGGTACTGATAGAAACACCTTCCAGAGGGCCTGCGGTGGTAATTTGAGCTTCATCGTTGTCCCGCTCGCCGTCAAAATCCCGGTCGTAAAAGACTTCCCAGCCAGACTGCCAGCTTCCCAGTTTTCTCAGTGTCACACGTCGGTTACTCGTCACCGCTTTAGTGCGGGTCAAGTGGATTGCCTGCAGTAGTTCATCTGCCGCTGCGCGAGTCCTGCTGGATTTTACCTGGGCGCTGAAGCTCGGAATACCGATGGCCACAAGAACCGCGAGAATGGTGAGTGTAATCAACAGCTCGATTAAAGTGAGGCCTTTGGCTTTCACGTTTCTTCCTTGAACCTGTGCAATATCTGAACGGCCGCCATCCTGGCTGCCGTTGACTACCGCAAACGACACCGCTGGTCGGCCGCTACTCCTGAGTGCGTCGGCAACGTGATACGGTGCCCAAAAATTATCATCGCAGTAACTCCGCATCTAGAGGACGCAGGGTTCTCTGTCGCGATACAGTAAAATGAACGCCAGAATTTACTAGCTATCCGTACCACTTGGGGGCGCCCCCTGTGTTACAAGTGTTTTGGTGGTAAATGTGCAAAAAATAAACGCTTAGAGAAACAGATGCATCTGTATTGGGGGAATAATCCAGTCATGGGATTCAAACAGCGGGGCCTGACCCTGATTGAACTGCTGGTAACCATGGCCGTATTGGCCATCATCGTCGGTATCGCGGTGCCGAGCTTCAACACAATGGTCCAAAACCAGCGCTCTCTGGCCCTGGGCGAGGACCTGGCCGGGGCGCTCAACTTTGCGCGATCGGAATCGGTGAAGCGCGGCGCGCGGATTACTCTGTGTGGGACAACGAATGGATCCGAGTGTAACGGCGGCTGGACCGACAGCTGGATCGTTGTGGTGGACACCGCTACCACTGATGACGCGGCGGCACCGGTGGTAGCCAATGCCGATGCAGTGCTCCGCTTCTGGGAGGCCCCGGACAACAATGCCGCTCTGACCGCTACGCAAGGTGGGAATGCCATCACCTTCGTGCGGTTTACCCGCAAAGGCATGCTCGGGCGCTCCAGCTCGGGAGATGTCACCATGAATGCCAGCTTCGAAGGCTGTGGTAGTAATTCTGCGCGAGTCATCACCGTGGGTGTCGCCGGGCTTTTGAATATGTCGCGCAGCACCACCGGCTGCTCCTGACCAGAGAGGAAAACTATATGCGTACACAACAGGGAGCGGGATTGATTGAAGTCATGGTGACGGCGTTGATTCTGGGTACTTCGCTGCTGGCTCTGGCAGCTCTACAGAGTAAGTCTCTGCAGTACAACCACAGTGCCTATCTACGTTCACAGGCGAACATTCTCGCGTATGACATTCTCGATCGAGTCCGGATTAATCGTCGCAATGTGGCTAGTTATTCACTTGCTGTAGATGCAAACAAACCTACTGGTACCAGTCTCGCACAGACCGATATGAATGAGTGGCTCACCAATATTGAGACCATGCTACCGGGTGCAGACGGTGGCGTAGAGTGTCTAGCCGCTACCGATTTCTGTACTGTCACAATTAAGTGGGCGGAGCAGAACAGCTCTGGTGAGGCTGCTGAAGATGAATCTGAATTTGTGTACTCCACTCGGCTGTAAGGACGGGAAGCATGCGTAGTCAAAAAGGTATTTCTCTGGTCGAGTTGATGATCTCAGTCACTATCGGTCTGATTCTGATGACGGGTGTGGTGCAACTATTCCTATCAAGTCGTACTACTTTTTCCACTCAGCAAGCATTGGCTCGAGTCCAGGAGAGTGGACGACTGGCGATGGAATTTCTGGCTCAGGATATTCGTATGGCCGGTTATATGGGCTGTATGAGCCGGAATATGAGCTTTACCAATACGCTAAATGATGCCGATGATCTGAAATACGATTTTGAAAGCGGTATCGAGGCGCTGGACAACGTTACAACCATTCCTACTGGTTACCCCGCTGATATCGTGGCCGGAACTGATGTGCTTGTCGTTCGCGGCGCAACCGGTAACGGTGTAGATGTAACGCAGAATAACAATGGTTCACAGTTATTTGCGGAAAATACCGGTGTTACGGCGAGTTGTGGTGAGGGGTTGGACAGTTTTAGCGGATTGTGTGAGCACGACATCCTGGTGGTTTCAGACTGCACCAAGGCTCGCGTGTTTCAAGTGCTAAACCTTTCTTCTACGGGTGGTGCCACAGAAATCAATGTCGTGCATTCAAGTGGTGGTGGCAATGACATGGTACCAGGGAACGCAGATTCATCCTGGGGCGGTCAAAGTGATCCAGATGAAAATTTCGGGACTGACTCCGAGATCATCAAGATGAACACCACTGTGTACTACATCAGGAATAACGGAACCTCTGGGCAGCCAAGTCTGTGGCAAAGGGTAAATAGTGGTGATGCTCAGGAACTTCTGCAAGGTGTTGAAGACATGCAGTTGTTGTACGGCCGCGACACCAGCGGTGATGGCATTCCGGACAGTTACCAGACGGCTACTGCAATCAATACTGCGAATGCCTGGGAGGATGTCGCCAGTGTGCGGGTTCAGTTACTGGTGCAAAGTACCGAAGACAACCTCCTTTCTGAGGAGCAGCCCTATACCTTTAACGGTACTACCAACAGCACTCCCGGTGATCGCCGCCTGCGTCAGGTGTTTATCAATACCATTGCTATCCGCAGCCGTCTTCCCTGAACAAAATAGACTCTTAGCTCATGAAGAATATGAATTATCAAAAAAAAATCGGCAGCCAGCGCGGAATGACACTGATAGTCGGCCTGATCATGGTCTTGCTGATGACCGTGGTGGGAATGGCTGCAATTCGGGGCAGTGGTATGCAGGAGCTGATGGCCGGCAATATGCGTGACCGAAACCTCGCGTTCCAGTCCGCGGAGGCGGCCTTGCGCGAAGGTGAGGAAGTGCTGACGGGAGCAACCATCCCGGCGTTCGATAATACCGTCACTGGCTATTACGCCGCGATTGATGGATCCACCAGTACCGGCTACTGGGATGCCTATAACTGGGATGCTGGTTCAGTACGTACCGATATCGGGGTCAAAAAAGTGGCGAGCCAGCCGCAGTTTGTCATTGAGGAGGTTATCAGTACTACCACCATCAATGCGGCAGATGGTAGCGCTGTTGATTTTGCCAGCTCCCTGGATACAGAGGATACGGTTTTCTACCGGGTGACCGGTCGTGCTGAAGGCGGTACCGCTGATGCCATCGTGATTCTGCAGTCAACGTACAAGCGCTGATAAGTCGATAGTTTAGGAATTGATTATGTTGCTCAAAAAGATAAAAGCAAGACTCAGCCTGACAACCAGTGCGGCTTTGTTGGCAGTGGGATTCGCCCACAGTGTGCAATCTCTGGAACTGGCGCAGTCGCCACTTTTCCTTTCACAACCGGTGAAGCCGATTGTGATGCTGAACATGTCTAATGATCATCAGCTCTATTTCAAGGCGTACGATGATTACACAGACTTGGATGAAGATGGCACTCTGGATACCACCTACGACAAGACCATCGAATACTACGGTTATTTTGATAATGGCAAGTGCTACAAGTATCAGAACGCGCGCTTTGAGCCCAGCCGGGTAGCCGATTCCAGTCGCTATTGTAACTACGATACGGGGACTGGCGAGTGGAGTGGTAACTTCCTGAACTGGGCAACCATGACGCGTATGGATGCGGTTCGCAAGATTTTGTACGGTGGCTACCGTTCAACCGATAATGATTATGATGCGGATGTCGAAGCGGACGATGGTGTTACCGTACTTGAGCGTGCCTTGTTACCCCACGATGCGCACTCGTTTGCAAAGTACTACAACGGCAGTGATATTGGCAGCTTGACACCATTTGGCGATATCGGTGGATCAGATACCTCAACCAGCGGTATTACTTTGTGTAATACCACTCCCGGTAGTGGAAACTCCGAAGGTGTAACAAACGCGCCAGAAATTCGTGTAGCGCAAGGAAACTATTCACTCTGGGCCAGTAATGAGCGCTGGCAATGTCGCTGGAAAAATGAAAGTGGTGTTGGCGGTAACCAGGGCGTCAACGGTAATGATTACGCGAAAACTGGAATGCGGGCAAACTCCCAGAGCCCGCTTAAAAATAGTTCAGAAGGTGTGTCCGGCGTAAAACTAGGGGATGGCGAATACAATGTGCGCGTTCAGGTCTGTGTTTCCGGTCTGGAGGAAGACAACTGTAAGGCTTATCCCAATGGCAACCAGAAACCGACCGGACTGCTGCAAAAATACGGTGAAGACGGAGATATTTTATTTGGCTTGCTGACAGGGTCCTACGGAAAGAACAAATCTGGTGGTGTTCTACGCAAAAATGTTTCAAGTCTTGCCGATGAGGTGAACGTGTCTACCGACGGTACCTTTACCAGTGCGATCGGTATCGTTAAGACACTCGATCTGCTGCGTATTTATGGCTATGACTACGACGATGGAGTGTATAACAGTGCAGATAGCTGTCCATGGGGGCGGTCGAGCTTCACCGATGGAAACTGTTCCAACTGGGGAAATCCGCAGTCCGAAATTTATCTGGAGTCATTGCGTTATCTCGCTGGAAGAACCGCAAGTTCGAATTTTGCGGCCACGGATTCGAACTATATAAGTAACCTTCCTGCTCCCGCATGGGATACTCCGCTGGATTCCTCCAATTATTGCGCTGCGCTCAGTGTTATTCAGTTTAACGCTTCGACTAGTTCCTATGACGGCGACTACACGGACGCAACCTTCTCTGGTGTTGATACGTGGACTGATAAAATCGGTGATGCGGAAAATATTCACGGTGGCACATATTTCGTAGGCGAGAACGGTACCGATAATAATCAGTTGTGCACGGCGAAAACCGTAAATGCCCTTTCCGGAGTCGAGGGGACCTGTCCGGATGCTCCCCGATTGGAAGGTACCTATGATATCGCTGGTATGGCCTACTTTGCCCGCGCGAATAGTATCCGCAATGATTTGCCTTCCGACCAGACGGTGCGTACTTATGGCGTGGCGCTGGCGCCTGCGGTGCCCAAGGTGGAAATCCCGGTACCTGGCGATTCTGGCAAGACCATTTCCATCCTACCCGCTTGCCGTAACACACATCCGAACCCGGATGGAAACTGCGCTATCGTAGACTTCAAAGTGATTTCACAAGATCTGGGTGTGGACACCGGCGCGGGCGTTTTGGCGAATAAAGGTAAGCTGTATGTGAACTGGGAGGACAGCGAGCAAGGCGGTGACTTTGACCAGGATATGTGGGGCATCATCGATTATGAAGTTACCTCTACACAGGTAAAAGTGACGACTAATGCGATTGCGGAGTCTACCGACCAACCAATGGGGTTTGGGTTTGTCATCGGTGGTACCACCAATGATGGTTTCCATGTGAATTCGGGAGTCGAAGGTTTTACTTATTCCGGCACTGGTTGTAGTGATGGTTGTAATCTCAGTGATGCCGCATTCCCTGCAACATTCAATGTAGGGACGTCTACTGCCAAGTTGCTGGAAACCCCGCTCTACTACGCAGCGAAGTGGGGCGGTTACAGCGATGATGAAAATGGTAACGCGCCCTCCGAAGCGGATATCGCCGCAGGAGAGGCCAGCACTTATTTTTATGCGATAGATCCTTCAGAGCTGGAGGCCAGCTTAAGTGAAGCTCTGGAGCAGGTAGCCGCCGCCGCTGGATCCGCATCGTCTGTTGCTACTAACTCCACCCGGCTGGGAACAGACACTGTTATCTACCAGGCGCTGTTCAATAGCGCGGACTGGAGCGGCGAGCTGAAGGCACTGACTCTTAATAGCGATGGCACCGTAGGAACTGTGAAATGGCAAACCGAGGACTCGGATTTCACGAACCCCACGGACAGGGAGATATATACCCACAATGGTACGGCAGGTGCCGAATTTACCTGGGATACGATTAGTGCCGCGCAACAGGCAGATCTCGTGGGTGATGACACGGAAGTTGAGGGCCGGTCACGTCTGGCGTGGGTGCGGGGCTCTGATGAGTCTGGATTGCGCAGTCGCGAGAGTTTATTGGGTGATATTGTAAATTCCAGCCCCGTTTTTGCTGGTCGTAAAAAACACAACTTCCACTTGCTGTCTGAAGAACTGGGCGGAACTTTGTATGCCACTTACTACGCGACTTACAAACAGAATCGCAAAGAAGTGCTTTACGTCAGCGCCAACGATGGGATGTTGCATGCGTTTGATGCCGCAAACGGGGAAGAGCTTTTTGCCTATGTGCCGGCAGGTGTTTACGAAAAGCTTCGTAAGCTAAGTGGTTCTGATTACGGTACCAATAGCAATCCACACACCTATAATGTGGACGGTCCCTTATTTGTGGGCGATGCTTTTATCAATGGAAGTTGGAAAAATGTTCTTGTAGGGACGCTTGGTGCGGGCGGGCGCGGACTTTTCGCGCTAGATGTGACCGATCCGACCAACTTTGATGAAGGGGACGTGCTGTTTGACTTCACCGATGAAGATCTTCTTGCTGGTGATTTCACCAAGTTAGGCAATATCACCAATGAGCCGATTATTGCCCCAACCTATGCTGGTTGGAGAGTGATTCTTGGTAACGGCTATAACTCTGATGGCGGTAATGCTCACCTGTTTGCGGTTAGCCTTGATAATCCGACTACTGCTACTAAGGTAATGGCAGCCGGAACATCGGGAGCTAATGGTCTATCCGGCGCAGCTCTGCTGCCCAATGGTACGGGTGAAGTCGTAGCCGCTTATGCCGGTGATCTCCTTGGGAATATGTGGAAGTTTGATATTTCTGCGGGCAATACCAATAGCTGGGGTGTCGACTACCGTAGCGGTGGCAATGATGTTCCCCTGTACACCGCTGCTTATGATTCTGTGGATGCAGATGGTGCCGACATCACTGTCACCCAGCCGATAACCTCTACGCCCACCCTGGGCCTAAATGCGGAGATGGAAAATGCGGTTATGGTGTACTTTGGTACAGGTAGTTATCTGACTTCCTCTGATAACAGCGCTGGCGATACTGTAAACAGCTTCTATGCAATTGCCGATACCGGGGAAGAAGTGTCCGGTAGGGATCAGCTATTCGCCAAGACAATTTCTACTGAAGCAGATGGTCGTCGGGTCGTAGACGGTAATGCTGATACGGACTGGTGGCTGAATAAGAAAGGCTGGTACTTGGACTTCACCTATAACGGCAGCGTCACTGGAGAGCGGATTATCAGTAAGCCACTGTTGATTTATGATCGATTGCTTTTCCCGACAATGATCACTTCGTCCGATCCATGTTCGTTCGGTGGCAGTGGCTGGTTGATGGAACTTGTCGCCGTTGGCGATCGCTATGAAGGGCACTCTATTTTTGGTGAAGATGGTATAGAGGTTGATTACGCGGTGATCAGCTACTCAGAGGTGATCCGCAGTGGGGAAAAGGCCTATCTACCCACCAGTAACATCAAAGGTGAGTTGGATGTGACCGAAGGGGCGTTTCCCTCAGAGGCGGTAGGGCGTATGTCCTGGCGTCAGCTGCGGTAATCCGTATTCAAGAGAGATAAAAAATGAAAATACAAAAAGGTTTTACTCTAATCGAGTTGATGATCGTCGTGGCGATCATTGGTGTTATTACCGCAATAGCCTACCCTTCTTATCTGGATTCTGTACGAAAAAGTAACAGAGCAGATGCGAAGGCTTCTCTGAATGATACTGCGCAACGTCTGCAGCGCTGCTTTACCACGTACAATATCTACAATAGTGAGGACTGCGCGATAGCTGAGTCTCTTAAGGATGGAGCGACCATAGATTCTGGTGAGAACCTGTACGTCATATCGGCAGCGCTTGCCGCAACCACATTTACTCTGACTGCAACACCGGTCGATGGCACAACCCAGGCCTCGGATTCCCAGTGTGGAAATTTCACGCTGACCAATGCCGGAGTTCGGGGCGCCGGTGGGGCACTCGGTGTCGATTGTTGGTAACGCAGGCACAAGCTATTTGTAAATAAAGAATAACCCGGCAGTTGCCGGGTTATTCGCTCTCTAGCCCCAGCTTTTTCAGGCGATATCGAAGAGAACGAAAGCTAATCCCCAGTTTTTCCGCCGCTGCCGTTCTATTCCAGTCGGTTTCATTGAGGGTCGTTTCGATAGCTTCCCGCTCGATGGTTTGCAGAAAGTCATCCAGGCTTGAGTAATCTGAAGTTGCGAACTGGCCGGGGTAGGTGGATTGCTTTGACTCCGGAAGTGGTGTCATCACTGGCTGTTCGAGTTCGTTGTTATTTGAATAAGCCGACGGCTCTCCAGTTTCGGAAGGCCTCGTCGGTTGCGTAGCGGGAATCAGCAGGTCTGCGGCGTGCAGTGTGTTGCGCTCACACAATGTGACTGCGCGCTCGAGTATGTTCTCAAGTTCGCGCAGGTTTCCAGGAAGTGCGTAGGCCTGCAGGGCACTGATGGCGTCTGGTGCAGCCTTCGGGGCGGCGCCTTTTTTCGTAGTGGAAACCCTACGCAGCATATCGCGAACCAGAAGCGGGATATCTTCAAGCCTTTTCCTGAGGGGTGGGGCGTGTAGTTCAATAACGTTGATACTGTAGTAAAGATCGCTGCGAAATCGTCCCTCTCGCACTGCATTAGCCAGGGGCTGTTTGCTGGCGCTGAGGATGCGAATATCCAGATCGGTGCGTGCTGCATCTATTTCTGAAAAATAGCGCTTTTCCTGAATGACCCGCAGGAGTTTGACCTGAATATCCGGGGGAAGGCTGGCAACTTCATCTAGAAACAGAGTGCCGCCATGTGCGCGCTGGATGAAGCCTGGCTCTGATTCGCTACCGAATAAGGCTGCTTCTAGCTGCTCTGATGTCAAGCTGGCGCAGTACACGGGCACAAATGGCTGCTGCGCGCGCGGGCCGTGCTGGTGGATACAGCGTGCCGCCAGTTCTTTACCGCTGCCCGCCTCGCCGAATATAAGTGCCGGAGCATCGCTGCGCGCAACTTTTTCAATTTGCTTGCGCAGTTCCTGTATCGCCGGAGATTGCCCCTGTAGCAGTGTGGGGAATTCCTGCTGCTCCACGTAGCGGGCTTCATTCAAGCGCAGCGCCAACTGAACCAGGTTACGTAGGCGTTCGAGGTTTACCGGTTTACTGACGAAATCAAAGGCGCCGAGTTTAAGTGCGGCGATGGCCGTATCCATATTGCCGTGTGCGGTGATGACGGCAACCGGAAGTAAACGGTCAGCGGGTAGATCCTGAATATGTTCGACGATCTGCAACCCCGTACCATCCGGCAACTTCATGTCGGTCAGGCAGAAATCGTAGCGCTTTTGCTCCAGTTGCCGACGGGCTTCACCGACTGACATGGCAATATCTGAGCGCACGTTCATACGGTGCAGGGTCATGGATATCAGGTTACAGATATCCGGTTCGTCGTCGACTATTAGCGCTATGGGTTGACGATCGGCCATTTATTTAAAAAATTATTGTGTTAATGGGATCAAAAAATTTGGTCTGCGTTCGCAAATTCTACTCTGAAGCAACTGCGTCTGTCTCGGCCTCGGCAGTAATAGAGGTTTGCTCTGTTCGATTCGCACAGTTCGCGGGCGATATATAAACCGAGCCCGGCACCGGCCGACTCGGTGGTAAAAAATGGCTCGAAAATTTTATCTGTATTTTCGTCGGCAACTCCGTGTCCATCGTCGAGTACATCAAGCCGCGCGCACTGACGTTGGGGCAGGTAACTGATTACGAGTTCCGCAGTCGGTTCGCCGGTGGCGGCCTGTGAGTGTCGCACCGCGTTATTGCATAAATTGGTGAGAATCTGAGCCATCTGGTTCGGGTCGAAACGTGCGTACACCGGCATTACCGGGTAACTGCAGCGGATCTCTATGTCCCGCGGCATTTCCATGCGGTAATCCCTGAGGAAGTCACCTACCCACTGACACAAGTCGAATAGTTGCGTCATTGGAGGCTGGCGACGGGACAGCTGCATCACATTCTCGATAATCTGGTTTACCCGCTGGCTGTGGCGGCCGATGATTTCCGTGAGTTCGCGATTTTCCGCGGTCAGCGAGGAGGACTCCGCGAGTAGTTCCGCGGCATGACTGATTGCGCTCAGTGGATTGCGCACTTCGTGGGCGATAGAGCCGGTGAGGCGGCCCAGTGAGGCGAGTTTCAATTGTTGTGCCTGCTGCGCGAGCTTGCGATTGTCCTCAAGAAATATCAGCGAGCTGCCCCGCGCATCGTGGGGCAGGGTGGTGATACTCGCGCGCAACTCGGAGTGTCCCGCTCCCTGGATGATGCGGTTGCGGGTCTCACCGCGGCGAAGGTCATCCAGTGTCTGGCGAAAATCCGCGCTTAGTTTGCCGTCTTTGATACGTTGGATACCGAGTAACTGCTGTGCGGCGCGATTGACCAGTGCCGGCCGGTCTTCTCCGTCGACCACCAGCACCCCGGTACGCATCTGCGCGACGATCTGCTGGGTGAGCCTCTGCAAATGCGCAGTATGTCTGCGTTCCTGTTCTACTTTCTGATTGGCGATATGGATATGTGCAGAGAGGTATTGCAGGACGCTGACGCAGGTAAACATCAGGATTCCGAGACTGCCGGCGGAGACGATGTCCTGGGTGTCGGCCTGCCCGGTGAGCAAGCCAAACAGTTGCTGTGCAATCACCGCGATACTGGCTATTGCTGCGAGAAACGCGCCCATACGGCGATCTAGAATCAGGGAGCCCACCGCACAGGTAGTCAGCATCAGGTAGCCGACCCCGGAATTCAGTCCACCACTGGCCTGGATCAACAGCAGGAATGCGAGGATATCGCACCCGAGAAGGGAGCCGATACGCAGCGGCGTAGTTTGAAAACTGCTGGGATACAGGTAAAGCAGCCAGGCAATGTTGAGGACCGCATAGGTAAATGCGGTATCCAGATAGAGCGCAGGGTGCAGGGTGCCCACACTGTTACTGCTGATTCCGGAAGCGAACAGTCCCAGCAATATCAGTGCGATGATGACCCGGTACCAGGCGTACAGCTTTAGCAGCTCCCGCTGCCGCAAGCGCAGTCGATACGGCTCTACACCGCGTGAACGGGCGCCCTTAGGATTTTCGGATTCTGGAGAAACTGCGGGATCGGTGGCCGTCTGGCTGCTCACATTTTGTTCTCGTTTTATTCACATTGTTATGGTGAGTGGCAAACTGTCGGGAGATGGCCCGGGCAGATGTTGTACACCCGGTCGGCGTGGCTACAATAGCCGCCTCAGATAAACGGGATATAACGATGTCTACTTTGCAGCTAGTGCTGGCGCAAATCAATCTGCTGGTGGGGGATATTCACGGCAATACCGACCAGGTAGTCGAGGTCGCGCGACGGGCCCACCGGGAACACGGTGCCGATCTGGTGCTGTTCCCGGAATTGACCCTGTGCGGGTATCCGCCGGAAGACCTGCTGCTGCGTCCCAGTATGCAGAAGCGGATTGACGCGGCCCTGAGCAAGATCAAGCAGGCTGAACTTCCCTGTGCGGTGCTTATCGGCTATCCAAGGGTGATCGCGGGTACCGTACTGAACATGGCCGGACTGATCCAGGATGGGGAGCTGGTTGCGGAATACGCCAAACAGAAGTTGCCCAATTATCAGGTGTTCGACGAGTTGCGCTACTTTGTGCCCGGCGAGCAGCCCTGTGTGGTGGATATCAAGGGTATCCCTACCGCTATTACCATCTGTGAGGATATCTGGCACCCGGAGCCGGTGGTGCAGGCGGAGCGTGCCGGCGCCAAGTTGATGCTGAACATCAATGCGTCTCCGTTCCATCGCGGCAAGGCGGAAGAGCGCCTCGCGCTGTTGGGGCGCCAGGCGCAGGCGGGTAAGATGCCTATCGTCTATGTGAACTCGGTGGGTGGCCAGGACGAGCTGGTGTTCGATGGCGGGTCATTTGCTGTGGACAGCAATGGCGAGCTGCGTGCGCGCGCGCCGGAATTTGTCGAGAGCCTGTTGCCGGTGACGGTGCAGGCGGACGGGGATCGGGTGTCCCTGGACCAGGGCAGCGATGCCAAGCCTTTGGATGGCCTGGCCTCCGTATACCAGGCGCTGGTGCTCGGGGTTCGGGACTATGTAAACAAGAACGGCTTCAAAGGCGTGGTGCTGGGCCTGTCCGGGGGCATCGACTCCGCGCTGACCCTGGCGGTGGCGGTAGATGCCCTGGGGCCGGAGCGAGTTGAGGCGGTAATGATGCCGTTCCGCTATACCTCGGACCTGTCCAAAAACGACGCCGCGGACCAGGCGGAGCGTCTGGGGATCAATTACCGGGTGATCGGGATCGAAGGCATTTTCGATGCCGCAATGAAGGCGCTCGAGGGAGAGTTTGCCGGCAGCGAGCGCGATACCACCGAGGAGAACCTGCAGGCCCGCGCCCGCGGCATGCTGCTGATGGCGATCTCCAACAAAAAAGGCTTTATGGTGCTGACTACCGGCAACAAGAGCGAGATGGCAGTGGGCTACGCCACTCTCTATGGAGATATGGTGGGTGGTTACAATGCGCTCAAGGATGTGCCCAAGATTCTGGTGTACGAGCTGTCCCGCTACCGCAATAGCGTGTCCGAAGTCATCCCGGAAACCGTGATTACCCGCGAGCCCAGCGCTGAACTGGCGCCGGACCAGGTGGATTCGGACAGCCTGCCGCCCTATGAGGTACTGGACGAAATCCTGCGGCTGTATATCGACCTGGATCACAGTGCTACGGACATCATTTCCCGCGGATTTGATGAGGCGACCGTCATGCGCGTGGTGCGACTGGTGGATCGCAACGAGTACAAGCGCCGCCAGGCTGCAGTCGGGGTGCGGATCTCTGAGCGCGGTTTCGGGCGCGACCGCCGTTACCCGATCACCAATGGCTGGAAGGCCGGGGAGTAAGCGTTCGCTTCGTCGGACGGGTTGGCAATCACGCTCACCATCTACAAAAAAGGCCCCGCTGGTGACAGCGGGGCCTTTTTTGTTTGCGCTAGAAGTCGTCCTTAAAGTTCGGGCGGCAGCGGCGCGTCCTCGGTGCGGTATTCGGCGTTGTACAGCTCGCGGCTGTCGAAGCCACGTGGATCTGACTTCTCGAACAGGCCCAGGGTAATGCGGTGGATAAAGCTGCGGCCACTGGCGCCAGCGTAGTATTTATAGTTGAAAGTGCCGTCATCGCGGAAGGCGGGGTGGTGCGGGTAGTTGCTCTGCAACACCGCCAGTGAAGTCGACTCCAGCTGCGGCATTTCCAGCAGGTGGTAGGACTGCACCATCACCGCTAGAGCATCGGGCACCGCCGGGGTCTGCTGGAAGTTCTCCACCACATAGCGGCCGCGGTTGGCTGCTGCCAGGTACGCGTTGCGCTTGAAGTAGTAGTTGGCCACGTGAATCTCGTAGCGCGCCAGCAGGTTGCGCAGGTGGATCATGCGCTTCTGCGCGTCTGGGGCGTAGCGGCTGTCCGGATAGCGCGCCATCAGTTGGGCGAAATATGCGAAAGACTCACGCGCGGATCCCGGATCCCGACGGGTCATATCGGTGGGCAAAAAGCGCTCAAACAGGCCACTGCCCTCGGTAAATGACGCCAGGCCCTTCATGTAATAGGCATAATCCACGTTGCGATGCTGCGGATGCAGACGGATAAAACGATCTGCCGCAGAGATGGCGGCATCGTTCTGGTAGTCGCGGTAATAGGCGTAGATCAGCTCAAGTTGCGCCTGTTCGGCGTAGTTGCCGAAAGGAAAGTTGTCTTCCAGCGCGCGCAGGTTCTTGATCGCCAGCTCCCACTGGCTGGATTTCAGCTGCCGCTGGGCAGCTTCGTAGAAAGCCTGCTCGGTGCGGTTACCAGAGGGCAGTCCCTCTTCTTCTTCGTCCGTGCTGGCGCACGAGGCCACCAAAACGGCCAGCAGTGCCAGCCACAGCGTTTTCCAGGCCTGCATAGCCCCTCGCTCTATCATTATTTGTCTCAACCTTATTAAACTAGCCGCCCAAAATTCACCGGGGGCAGAAGGGCAGCTATTTAACCACAGCGCCCCGCCAGCCCAAAGTATTAGACCCACTCGGATGAGCAATCAAATACATATCGATATTGAAGTGCCGGCGGAGTACGCCGGCCAGAGGTTTGACCAGATCGCAGCGGATTTGATCCCCGACTATTCCCGCGCGCGACTTCAATCCTGGATAAAAGGCGGCCAACTCACCATTGACGGCCGGTCTGGCAAGCCCAAGGACAAGCTATTTGGCGGTGAAACGCTGCAATTGCGCGCAGAGCTGGAGCCCCAGGGAGAGTGGCAGCCGCAGCCGATGGACCTGGATATCGTCTACGAAGACGACAGTCTGCTGGTAGTCAACAAGCCCGCGGGCCTGGTGGTACACCCGGCGGCGGGCAATCCGGACGGCACACTGCTGAACGGCCTGCTGGCACACTGCGCGGGGCAGAGAAATATCCCTCGCGCCGGCATTGTGCATCGTCTGGACAAGGACACCAGCGGCCTGATGGTGGTGGCGAAGACCCTGCAGGCGCAGGCCGACCTGGTCAATCAGCTCAAGGCGCGCACCGTCAGCCGGCAGTACGACGCCATTGTGTTGGGCGTGCTCAGCGGCGGCGGTACCGTCGATGCCCCCATGGGGCGGCATCGTCAGCATCGCCTCAAGATGGCGGTACTCGGTAAATCCGGCGATGGCGGTGGCAAGGAAGCGATCACCCACTATCGCTTGCAGGAGCGCTTTCGCGGCCACACCCTGGTGCGCTGCCAGCTGGAAACCGGCCGCACCCACCAGATTCGTGTGCATATGGCGCATATCCGCCACCCGCTGGTGGGCGACCCCTTGTACGGCGGGCGCAATAAGCTACCAACCGGCGCAGATCCCGAGCTGGTTGCTGCGCTGCAGCAGTTCCCCCGTCAGGCGCTACACGCCGCGGAGCTGGCGCTGATCCATCCACAGACCGGAGAGCCAATGCACTGGTCGGCACCCATGCCGGAGGATATGCTGCAACTGCTCGCGCTACTGCGGGCGGATAATCACTAACGCGCGTCGAACAGGAATTACCAGGAATCAACATGGCAGCTGATCACTATCTGACCCCGGACTGGCCCGCCCCGGCCAATGTACGGGCCTGTTTTACACTGCGCCGCGACGGCCACAGTGAGGGACCTTACAGCGCGTTCAATCTCGCCGATCATGTGGGTGATAATCCCGATGCGGTTGCCGCCAACCGCGCGCAATTGCAGCGGGAGCAGAACCTGCCCCGCGGCCCGCAGTGGTTGGAGCAGATTCATAGCGACAAGGCGGTGGAAGCGCAGGGCGATGACAAGGTGCGCACGGCGGATGCCAGTTATACCCGCGAGAAGGGAGTGGTATGCGCGGTGCTGACCGCGGACTGTCTGCCGCTGTTGGTGACCAACCGCGACGGTACCGAGGTAGCTGCGATTCACGCGGGGTGGAAGGGGCTGACCGGGGGCGTGATCCGCGAGACCATTCGCGCACTGACGAGTGCACCGGAGGATCTTATGGTCTGGCTCGGCCCGGCCATTGGTCCGCAGGCATTTGAATGCGGTGTGGATGTGCTCGAAGCGGCGTTTGAATCGGCCATGAGCGAATCCCACGCCGAGGCCATTTCCAACAGCTTTGTTCCCCATGCGGACAAGCCGCTGCATTTTCTGGCGGATATCTACGCCTTGGGACGTGCAGAGCTGGCGGAACTGGGAATCTCTCAGGTATTTGGCGGCGACCGCTGCACCGTTACGGAAGAATCTGAATTCTTTTCCTATCGCCGGGATGGGGATACCGGTCGAATGGCGACTTTGATTTGGCTTGAATAAATATTTGAGCTGTGAGGTTTCCGCACTGAAGCTAGTCCTGTGGCGGCCAATCACCGGAGATGGGGCTTCAGGACCGCTGTGAATACATCCCTGTACGCTTCGTCGGCAACATCCCTGTTGCCGACGATCCTGAATCCCCATCTCCAGCGCTTGGCCTTCTCCCCGACCTTACAGTGCTCCGCTGCTTACCGCATTTAAATAAGCATTTCCAAGCTGCGCAGAGCTTGAAAACCCGCCACCAGCCCGCAAATTACTGATCAGCACTAGACTGTATTCGTCATTGCGTTTCCATGCGCCGCCTTATCCTTTGTCCGGCGCGTCAATGATCAGGAGAGGGAAAAGCACAATGCGCATCGACAGAATGACCAACCCGTTGCAGGCCGCCATTGCTGACGCACAATCCATCGCGGTTGGCCGCGACCACAATCAGATTTATCCCGAACACCTGTTGCAGGCGCTGCTGGATCAATCCAATGGCAGCGTTACCGCATTCCTCAATCAGGCCGGATTCAATATCAACGGCCTGCGCAATGATCTCGCCAAGCGCCTCGACAGCCTGCCCACCGTGGGTTCCCCCACCGGTGACGTCGGTATGTCGCAGGAATTGATGCGCCTGTTCAATCTGGCGGATAAAAAAGCGCAGAAAAATGGCGACAGTTTTATTGCCAGTGAAACGGTTTTACTGGCGGCGTTTGATTCTGCCGCGGGTGAAGTTTCCAAGATATTGAATGCGCATGGTGACCTCAAGCATCTGCAGGATGCGATCACCAAGGTGCGCGGCGATGAGAAGGTCAACGACCCGCAGGCGGAAGAAGCCCGACAGGCGCTGGACAAGTACACCATGGATCTGACCGCCCGCGCGGAAGCCGGCAAACTGGATCCGGTGATTGGTCGCGACGATGAAATTCGTCGCACCATCCAGGTACTACAGCGTCGCACCAAGAACAACCCGGTGCTTATCGGTGAGCCGGGTGTGGGTAAAACTGCAATTGTCGAAGGTCTCGCCCAGCGCATCGTTAATGGCGAAGTGCCCGAGGGTTTGAAAGACAAGCGCCTGTTGTCGCTGGATCTCGGCTCGCTGCTCGCCGGGGCAAAATTCCGTGGCGAATTCGAGGAGCGACTGAAGGCGGTCCTGAACGAATTATCCAAACAGGAAGGTCGTGTCATTCTGTTTATCGACGAATTGCACACCATGGTCGGTGCCGGCAAGGCGGAAGGGGCCATGGATGCCGGCAATATGCTGAAGCCGGCACTGGCTCGCGGTGAGCTGCATTGTGTCGGTGCCACTACCCTCAACGAGTATCGCCAGTACATCGAAAAAGATGCGGCGTTGGAGCGCCGCTTCCAGAAAGTGCTGGTGGATGAGCCCAGTGAGGAAGACACCATCGCGATCCTGCGCGGGCTCAAAGAACGCTATGAAGTACACCACGGGGTGGATATCACCGACTCCGCGATTATCGCCGCCACCAAACTTTCCCAGCGCTATATCACCGATCGACAGCTGCCGGATAAGGCGATCGACCTGATCGACGAAGCGGCAAGCCGCATTCGCATGGAGATCGATTCCAAGCCGGAGGAAATGGACAAACTGGAACGCCGCCTGATCCAGCTCAAGATCGAGCGTGAGGCGGTGAAAAAAGACAAGGACGATGAAGCGGCGAAAAAACGCCTGCAGAAGCTCGAGGAAGATATCCACAGTATCGAGAAAGAATACGCCGATCTCGAAGAAATCTGGAAGGCGGAGAAAGCCAAGCTCGCCGGCAGCGCGGACATCAAGAACAAGTTGGAGCAGGCCAAGCTGGATATGGATGCCGCACGTCGCGCGGGTGATCTCACGCGCATGTCTGAAATCCAGTACGGCGTGATTCCGCAACTGGAGCAGCAGCTGAAACTGGCGTCTGATGCCAGCGATACCAGCGACAATCAGCTGCTGCGCAATCGCGTCACCGATGAAGAAGTGGCGGAAGTAGTTTCCCGCTGGACGGGCATCCCTGTGTCCAAGATGCTCGAGGGTGAGCGCGAGAAGCTGCTGAAAATGGAAGGCGCGCTGCACGATCGTGTTATCGGCCAGGACGAGGCGGTGGAAGCGGTATCCAATGCCGTGCGGCGTTCCCGTGCCGGGCTCGCAGATCCCAACCGCCCGAACGGTTCCTTCCTTTTCCTTGGCCCCACCGGCGTGGGCAAGACCGAACTGTGTAAAGCGCTGGCGGAATTCCTGTTCGACACCGAAGACGCCATGGTGCGTATCGACATGTCGGAGTTTATGGAGAAACACTCGGTGGCGCGCCTGATCGGTGCGCCCCCCGGGTACGTGGGATACGAGGAGGGCGGCTACCTCACCGAGGCCGTGCGCCGCAAGCCTTATTCTGTGCTATTGCTGGACGAGGTGGAAAAAGCGCATCCGGATGTCTTCAACATCCTGCTGCAGGTGCTGGAAGATGGTCGTCTGACCGATGGTCAGGGTCGCACCGTCGATTTCCGTAACACGGTGGTGGTTATGACTTCTAATCTGGGGTCTGACCTGATTCAGAAATACGCCAGCGCCAAAAATGACGACGAGGTGGACAGCGAAATCCACTACCGGCAAATGAAGGCGGCGGTCATGGAGGTTGTAGGAACCCATTTCCGTCCGGAGTTTATCAACCGCATCGACGAGGTTGTGGTGTTCCATCCCCTGGATCGCGCCGAGGTGCGATCCATTGCCGAAATCCAGTTGCAGAACCTGCGCAATCGACTGGCGGAGCGGGACCTCAAAATGGAGATTTCCGAAGAGCTTCTCAACAAACTCGCCGATGTGGGCTTCGATCCGGTTTACGGCGCGCGTCCCCTGAAGCGCGCGATCCAGATGTGGCTGGAAAACCCTCTGGCCCAGGATGTGCTCTCCGGGAAATTTGCCCCGGGAGATACCATTCACGCAGCGCTGGAAGGAGACAAGGCGGTATTCACCAAATAGCGCCCTGACTAACGAACGCCCAGGGACGGGCAGTATTCAATGGACCTGATGTATGTCGTTGGCAAAGCAGCTGTTTAACCGGCGCATGTTCTGGATGTTGCTGGGGTGCCTGTTGGTGTTCGGCGGCATTTTCGGTTTCAAACTGTTCGGCAAATACATGATGAACCAGTTTATGGACAACATGTCTTTGCCGCCGGCCACCGTCAGTACCGCCAGGGTTGCCCAGCAGCGCTGGCAGACAACGCTCGCCGCAGTGGGCAGCGTGCGCGCCATCAATGGTGTCGACGTCACCACCCAGGCCCAGGGCGAAGTCAAAGCCATTTATTTCGAGTCCGGCCAGCAGGTGGAAAAAGGGACCCTGCTGGCAGAGCTCACCGCCAATCCGGAGACTGCACAGATTGAAGTGCTGGAGGCTGAGCGCCGGCTCGCGGACCGGGACTACAAACGGATCTCCGAACTCTACAACAAGGGTGTGGCCACACTGCGCGAGCTGGATCAGGCCGAAGCCACCCGCGATCAGGTGCTCGCGAACCTTTCCGTACAGCGTGCCACCATAGCTGAGCGCACGATCACCGCCCCGTTCTCCGGACAACTGGGAATTCGCCAGGTCGACCTCGGCCAGAATGTCGCGCCCGGGGATGCGGTAGTTTCCCTGCAGCAATTGCAGCCCATCTATGTCGATTTTTCCCTGTCTGAGCAGGACTTCAGTCGCGTCCAGCTGGGTCAACAGATCACGCTCAATGCTGCTGCGGTGCCCGCCGAGAAATTTAGCGGGCGTATTACCGCGATCGATCCCGCCATAGACCCGCGCAATCGAACCTTCCTGCTCCAGGCCACCCTGGAGAATAAACAGCGCCGGCTGCGCCCGGGTATGTTCGCGGAAGTATCGGTAGAAGTGGAAAAGTTTCGCACCGTGCTGGTGGTACCGCGTACCGCCATCAGTTACGCGCCCTATGGCAATGCAGTATTCGTGATCCGCAAGCCGCAGAAAAAACCGTCGGATTCTTCGGCGCAGGGGGATTCCTCTCAAAAAGGCGCATCGCAACAGCCGCAGTGGGTCGCAGTAAAGCGGTTTGTGAAAACCGGGGAAGAGCGTGGGGACCTGATAGAGATTACCCAGGGGCTGGAAGCCGGTGAGCAGGTCGCCACCAGCGGGTTGCTGAAGCTGCGCAACGAGGGCAGCGTGATCATCAATAACGAAAACCCGCCCCCGGATCAGATATCACCGCAACCGGATAACAGTTAGCTGTCGCCGCCAGCAGGCAAGGATGCCGTGTGAATTTTACCGATATCTTTATTCGCAAGCCCGTGCTCGCCTGCGTGGTGAGCCTGTTTATCTTCCTGCTCGGCCTGCGCTCCGCTACCGAGCTGAACGTGCGCCAGTATCCGGAGCTGGAAAATGCGGTGATTACCGTCAGCACCGTGTATGTCGGTGCCGATGCCGATCTGGTACAGGGATTTATTACCACGCCCCTGGAGCAGGAAATCGCCAGCGCCGACGGCCTCGATTACATCGTTTCCACCAGTATCCAGGGTATTTCTGTCATTCAGGCGTACGTGCGCCTGGATTACGACCCCAACGAAGTCCTTACTCAGATCGTTGCAAAGGTAAACAAGCTGCGCAATGAACTGCCGGAAGAGTCCGAGGATTCCACCGTGGACCTGGCGGTGGGGGAAACCATCGCTGCCATGTACCTGTCGTTCTCTTCAGAAATTCTCAACAACAACCAGATCACCGATTACATCACCCGAGTCGTACAGCCGAAGCTCTCCACCGTGGCCGGGGTCCAGCGCGCGGCATTACTGGGCAACCGCACCTTCGCCATGCGTATCTGGCTGAAACCGGCGGAGATGGCAGCCCAGGGTGTTACCCCCGGGGATATCAGCAGCGCGCTGCGTCAGAACAATGTGCTGGCAGCGGTGGGTAGCACCAAGGGCACCCGGGTGGCGATGAACATCCGCGCGGCGACGGATATCGCTACTGAAGCCGAGTTTCGCAAGCTGGTGGTGCGCGCGGATGGTGATCGCCTGGTACGACTGGAGGATGTGGCGGAGGTGGAGCTGGGATCCGAATCTTACGATACCTCGGTGACCTTCAATGGCCGTTCCGCTACCTTCGTCGCGGTTGAGGTGGCGCCGGATGCCAATGCGCTGGACGTGATCGCTGATGTGCGCGACAAACTGAACAATGAAATTTTTCCCCAGCTGCCGGAGGGCATGCTCGGGGAAATTCCCTACGACAGCACCGAATACATTCAGGACTCGATCAATGAAGTGGTGAAGACCATTGCCGAGGCAGTGCTGATTGTAATTCTGGTGATCTACCTGTTCCTCGGCTCCCTGCGCAGTGTGATCATTCCCGCAGTGGCGGTTCCCCTGTCCATGGTTGGGGCGCTGTTTTTGATGTTGCTGATGGGGTTTTCCATCAATCTGCTGACCCTGCTGGCAATGGTGCTGGCCATCGGCATCGTGGTGGACGACGCGATCATCGTGCTGGAAAACGTGCACCGGCATATCGAAGAGGGGCTGTCGCCGGAAAAAGCGGCCATCAAGGGCGCGCGCGAGCTGGCCTGGCCCATTGTGGCGATGACCACGACACTGATCGCGGTGTATCTGCCTATTGGCTTTCTGGGTGGGCTGACCGGTACCCTGTTTATTGAGTTTGCGTTTTCCCTGGCCGGGGCGGTGCTGCTGTCGGGCGTGGTTGCGCTGACCCTGTCGCCGATGATGGCCGCCAGGGTGCTGCGGCCGGAAAGTGGTGAACGCAGCAATCGTCTGGAAGCCTGGCTGGAGCGCCGACTCGATGGGCTGGAGTCCGGGTACCGGCGGCGCTTGCACGGTGCACTGGACAGTCGCGCGGTCATCCTGGTGTTCGGCCTGATCGTGCTGTGCAGTTGCTACTTCCTGTTTATTACATCACCCAGTGAGCTGGAGCCGAAAGAAGATCGCGGTTTTGTGCTGGGGATTGCCAGTGGGGACTCTTTCGCCACGCTGGATTATATGGAGCAGTACACCAAGCAGATCAACGGTGTGAAGGAGCGGCACCCGGAAGTGGAAAACCTTTTTCTGCTCAACGGCGTCGGCGGCGCGGGAAACAGTACCAACAGCGCAATCGCGGGGTTCGTGCTCTCCTCCTGGAACAAGCGCGACAAGAACACCCAGGAAATGCAGGAGCTGATCAACGGCGAGGTTTCCCAGATTGCCGGGCTGAAAGTCGCCACTTTTGTTCCCCCCAGCCTGCCCACTGCCGGTGGCACCCTGCCGGTAGAGTTTGTGATTGGCACCACCGAGCCCATCGCCAGTCTCGCCAGCTTTGCCGACGACATCATGGGGCGCGCGCTGGCGAGCAAGAAATTTATCTTTCTCGATGCGGACCTCAAGCTGGACAAACCCCGGCTTTCGGTCGTTATCGACCGTGACAAGGCGGCGTCCATCGGGATCAACATGGCCGACCTGGCGCGGGAGCTGGGCGCGATGATGTCCGGTGCCTACACCAACCGCTTTTCCCTGGAGAACCGCAGTTACAAGGTTATCCCGCAGGTGGTGCGCAGCGAGCGTCTCACCGGTGAACAGTTGCAGCAATATTACATTCGCGCCGGCGATGACACCCTGGTCCCGCTGTCCACACTGGTAAGAATCGAAGAAAGCGTCGAACCGCAGCAGCTGAAACGCTTCCAGCAATTGAATGCGGTCACCATTTCCGGTGTGCCCCGGCCAGGGGTTCCCCTGGGTGAGGCGCTGGGCATTCTCGAGTCCGCGGCTGCGGAGGTGTTGCCGCGGGAGTACTCCACCGATTACTCCGGCCAGTCCCGCCAGTTTAAAAACGAGGGTTCGGATCTGTTGCTCACGTTTTTCTTCGCGCTGATCGTAATTTACCTGGTGCTGGCCGCGCAGTTTGAATCCTGGCGGGACCCTCTGATCATGCTGGTCACGGTACCCATGAGTGTGTGCGGTGCAATGATCTTCGTCAGCCTGGGGCTGACCACACTCAACATCTATACCCAGGTGGGGCTGGTGACCCTGATCGGGGTCATCTCCAAGCACGGCATCTTGATCGTGGAGTTTGCCAATCAATTACAGCTGCAGGGGCGAAGCAAGCGAGAGGCGATCGAAGAGGCATCCAGTATCCGCTTGCGCCCGATCCTGATGACCACGGCCTCTCTGGTACTGGCAATGGTGCCGCTGCTGATTGCTGCCGGTCCCGGTGGGGGCGCGCGTTTTGCCATGGGGCTGGTCGTGGCTTCCGGGATGACCATCGGCACCCTGTTCACCCTGTTTGTGGTGCCGGCGATGTATATGTACCTGGGGCGCGATTACGGAGCGGGGCAAAAGGAGGAAAGGCAGAGCGGGGATGGACCAGGTGGCGAATTGCCGGATAGAGCGCACCCGGCGGACGGTGAAATGCCCGCCGGACACTGAGAGACTCAGCAGTTATTTTGCAGGATCTGGCGGGTCTGCTGGATCCGCTGCTGCCGTTCTTCTTCCGGCAGAACCCGGTAGCCGCCACTGGCATCCACTTCGCGCACGCGCGCGTGGCTCTCCAGTTCCTGCAGACGCTGTTGTGCGCTGCGGCAGCGCTGGGCGCGGGCCGCGATCTCGGCCTTTTCGGTTGCCGCTTTCGCGGCGTTTTTCTCGGCATCGTCACGGCTGGACTGCTGTGGCGCGACGGAGGAGGTTTCTTCGTTGGGCTTGCCGGCGGTGCTCATCTTGCGCTGTGCGACCAGGGCCTGTTGTTCCTCCTGCCATTTCTTGTAGCGCTCAGAGCGGGGTGCCTTGACCACTTCTACCTGTTTCTTCTGCGGCGGCTGGGATGTGAAGTGCACCACGCCGTCTTCATCCACCCACTTGTAGATGCCATCGGCCTGAGCTGTCGCTGCCAACAGGCCCAGCGACAGGAAGAGGGTTGCAATAACAGTGCGCATGGAAAACCGCCTCGGTGTATGAGTATTGTTGTTGTGCCGGCCTGTTCGGGAGTCCGTCAGACGCCTGCCCCGATGCCCGCATTGTACCGGGGAGGTGTGGGTATCTCGCAACCCAGTTAACAGTTTGTGCGAGGGAAAGTGGCCGCGTGGTCTATTGGCTGGCTTCATCTGTTGACACTGCGGGCGCAAACTGCACAATTTGGCCTTCGCTCGGCGAAGTAGATGTCACCACACCACCCCGTGGACCGTACTCTTTCCGGTGAGTTAAGCACTCACCCCCTCCTGCCGAGGAGGCCCTCCCCATCTGGAGGCCTTGGTGTTCGCGACCCGGTTCCGCTACCGGCCGGACACCGCGCAATTTAGCGTTTCCGTTAAGCTATCCTAAAAAATGGGCTAAATCTGCGTTTAAGGCTGATATTTATCACGCTTTTCCTTTAGAATCGCCGTCTGGCTTTCGCGCCGTCCGGTTTTTCTGTGGTTATTGGATGATGCGGATCCTAATTTAGCGAAATATTGAGGGGGCTCAAGTGGAATTACTCTCCGGCGGCGATATGTTGGTTCGCGCGCTGCAGGATGAAGGGGTAGACCTGATTTTCGGTTACCCCGGCGGTTCGGCGCTTCATATATACGATGCCATCTTCCGTCAGAAGGGCATCAAGCATCTACTGGTGCGCCACGAGCAGGGGGCAACCCACTCTGCCGATGGTTATGCCCGCGCGACGGGTAAGACTGGCGTCGTCCTGGTCACATCTGGTCCCGGTGCTACCAATGCCATTACCGGTATTGCGACCGCCTACATGGACTCGATTCCGATGGTGGTGATTTCCGGGCAGGTGCCTTCCGACAAGATCGGTGAAGACGCCTTCCAGGAAACCGATATGGTGGGCTGCTCGCGGCCGATCGTGAAGCACAGCTTCCTGGTCAAGAAGGCGGAAGAAATTCCCGAGGTGGTCAAGAAGGCGTTTTATATCGCTTCCACTGGCCGTCCCGGCCCGGTGGTGATCGATATTCCCAAGGATGTCACCAATCCGGTGGATCGCTATCCCTACAAGTTCCCGGAAAAGCTGCGCATGCGATCCTATACCCCCGCGGGTAAGGGACACACCGGCCAGATCCGCAAAGCGGTGGCGCTGCTGTTGTCTGCCAAGCGCCCGGTCATCTACGCCGGTGGCGGCGTGGTTCAAGGCGACGGTTCCGAATTACTCACCGAGCTGGCCCAGCACCTCAACTACCCGGTGACCAATACCCTGATGGGGTTGGGTGCATACCCGGGCACCGACAAGCGCTTCCTGGGCATGCTCGGCATGCACGGTACTTTCGAGGCCAACACGGCCATGCACCACGCGGATGTGATTCTCGCGGTGGGTGCGCGCTTTGATGATCGGGTAACCAATACGCCGAATAAATTCTGTCCCGGCGCCAAGGTTATCCACATCGATGTGGATCCCGCGTCCATTTCCAAGACCATTACTGCGGATGTGCCCATCGTGGGTACGGTGCAGTCGGTACTGAAGGAAATGCTCGAGATGCTCAAGGCCTCCACGGATATGCCGGATCAGTCTGCGATCGTTGACTGGTGGCGTCAGATTGACGACTGGCGCGAGCGCCACGGTCTTTATACCGCGCCGCGTTATCGCACCAATGGCGACATGATCATGCCGCAAGAGGTGATCAGCGCAGTGCACGAGATCACCAGGGGCGATGCCTACGTGACTTCGGATGTTGGCCAGCACCAGATGTTTGCAGCCCAGTACTACCGCTTCGACAAACCTCGGCGCTGGATCAACTCCGGTGGCCTCGGCACCATGGGCTTCGGCCTGCCGGCTGCCCTGGGGGTGAAAGCCGCTTTCCCGGATGCAGAAGTCGTTTGTGTAACCGGTGAAGGCAGCATCCAGATGTGTATCCAGGAGTTGTCCACGGCGACCCAGTACAAGCTGCCGGTAAAAATCCTGTGTCTGAATAACCAGGCCCTGGGCATGGTGAAGCAGTGGCAGGAAATGCAGTACGAAGGGCGCCTGTCCAACAGTGTTTATGAGGAGTCCCTGCCGGACTTCATCAAGCTGGCGGAAGCCTACGGGCACCTTGGCATGAAGATCGAGCACCGCGATGAGCTGCACGGCAAACTCGCGGAGGCGTTTGCGATCAAGGATCGCACCGTGTTTATCGATGTTTACGTCGATCCGACTGAGCACGTTTATCCCATGCAGGTGATGCCGAACGGCTCCATGCGGGATATGTGGCTCAGCAAAACGGAACGGACGTAAAGGGAGGTAAACACAATGCGCAGAATCATTTCAGTTCTGATGGAGAACGAACCCGGTGCGCTGTCGCGGGTGGTTGGCCTGTTTTCCCAGCGAGGTTACAACATCGAGAGCCTCACGGTGGCCCCTACCGAAGACGCGACCCTGTCGCGGCTGACGCTGACTACCATCGGGGACGACCACAAGATCGAACAGATCACCAAGAATCTGAACAAGCTGATCGATGTGGTAAAACTGGTGGACCTGACTGAGGGTTCACATATCGAGCGCGAACTGCTGCTGGTGAAAGTGCGTGCGACCGGAGCACAGCGGGACGAAGTCAAACGCAGTGTGGACATCTTCCGCGGCCAGATCGTCGACGTCACCAGCAATATGTACACGGTACAGGTATCGGGTACCAGTGAAAAACTGGACGCTTTCTTACAGGCGCTGGGCGAGCACACCATTATGGAAGTGGTCCGCTCCGGTGTTTCGGGGATCGCCCGCGGCGAAAAAATCCTCAGTGTTTGAGCGCTGTCTGAATGAATCAATGCTGAGTAATCAGCGGGTAAATGACTTTTAAAGTACGAAAAGCAGGAAGTAAGTTATGCAAGTTTATTACGATAAAGATTGTGACCTCTCTCTGATCAAGTCCAAGACTGTTGCAATCATAGGTTACGGCTCCCAGGGCCACGCGCACGCCAACAACCTGAAAGACTCCGGTGTGAGCAATGTGGTTGTCGGTCTGCGCAAGGGTTCTGCTTCCTGGGCAAAAGCCGAGAAAGCCGGTCTGCGTGTAGCGGAAGTTGCCGACGCGGTTAAAGATGCCGACGTTGTGATGATCCTGACTCCGGACGAGTACCAGGCAGCGGTGTACCGCGAGCAGGTAGCGCCGAACCTGAAATCCGGTGCCGCGCTGGCGTTTGCCCACGGCTTCAACGTTCACTTCGAACTGATTGAGCCGCCGAAAGATGTCGACGTCATCATGATCGCCCCGAAAGGCCCGGGCCATACTGTGCGCTCTACCTATCTGGAAGGCGGCGGTGTTCCGACCCTGATCGCAATCTACCAGAACGCCTCCGGCACCGCGAAAGAGCTGGCGTTGTCCTACGCATCTGCCAACGGTGGTGGCCGCTCAGGCATCATCGAAACCAATTTCCGTGAAGAAACCGAGACCGATCTGTTCGGTGAGCAGGCCGTTCTGTGTGGCGGTGTATCTGCACTGGTTCAGGCTGGCTTCGAAACCCTGACCGAAGCGGGTTATGCACCGGAAATGGCCTACTTCGAATGTCTGCACGAGTTGAAGCTGATCGTTGACCTGATGTATCAGGGTGGCA
>NZ_CP185959.1:2782500-3230000 GCF_050368945.1 Microbulbifer sp. MCCC 1A16149 | reverse complement strand
GAAAGGCTAATCAAGCCGGGAGATAGCTGGTTCTCCTCGAAAGCTATTTAGGTAGCGCCTCGCGTCTCACCCACGGGGGTAGAGCACTGTTTGGGCTAGGGGGTCATCCCGACTTACCAACCCCATGCAAACTCCGAATACCGTGGAGTGCAATCGCGGGAGACACACGGCGGGTGCTAACGTCCGTCGTGAAAAGGGAAACAACCCAGACCGCCAGCTAAGGTCCCAAATATCAGTTAAGTGGGAAACGATGTGGGAAGGCCCAGACAGCTAGGAAGTTGGCTTAGAAGCAGCCATCTTTTAAAGAAAGCGTAATAGCTCACTAGTCGAGTCGGCCCGCGCGGAAGATATACCGGGGCTCAAACTGATAACCGAAGCTGCGGATGCTCTTATGAGCATGGTAGAGGAGCGTTGTGTAAGCCGCTGAAGGTGAACTGTGAGGTTTGCTGGAGGTATCACAAGTGCGAATGCTGACATGAGTAACGACAAGGGGGGTGAAAAACCTCCCCGCCGGAAGACCAAGGGTTCCTGTCCAACGCTAATCGGGACAGGGTTAGTCGGCCCCTAAGGCGAGGGCGAAAGCCGTAGTCGATGGGAAACAGGTTAATATTCCTGTACTTGCAATTGCTGCGATGGAGTGACGGAGAAGGCTAGGCCAGCACGGCGATTGGTTGTCCGTGTTTAAGGTAGTAGGCTGGGGACTTAGGCAAATCCGGGTCCCTAAGGCCGAGAGCTGATGACGAAGCTTACTTCGGTAAGTGAAGTGGTTGATGCCATGCTTCCAGGAAAAACTTCTAAGCTTCAGGCAATTGCGAACCGTACTCTAAACCGACACAGGTGGTCAGGTAGAGAATACCAAGGCGCTTGAGAGAACTCTGGTGAAGGAACTAGGCAAAATGGTACCGTAACTTCGGGAGAAGGTACGCCGGTTTTGGTGATGGGACTTGCTCCCTAAGCTGAGGCCGGTCGAAGTGACCAGGTGGCTGCGACTGTTTATTAAAAACATAGCACTCTGCAAACACGTAAGTGGACGTATAGGGTGTGACGCCTGCCCGGTGCCGGAAGGTTAATTGATGGGGTTAGCTTCGGCGAAGCTCTTGATCGAAGCCCCGGTAAACGGCGGCCGTAACTATAACGGTCCTAAGGTAGCGAAATTCCTTGTCGGGTAAGTTCCGACCTGCACGAATGGCGTAACGATGGCCACGCTGTCTCCACCAGAGACTCAGTGAAATTGAAATCGCTGTTAAGATGCAGTGTACCCGCGGCTAGACGGAAAGACCCCGTGAACCTTTACTACAGCTTTGCACTGAACTTTGAGCCTACTTGTGTAGGATAGGTGGGAGGCTTTGAAGCAGTGACGCTAGTCATTGTGGAGCCATCCTTGAAATACCACCCTGGTATGTTTGAGGTTCTAACTCTGGTCCGTTATCCGGATCGAGGACAGTGTATGGTGGGTAGTTTGACTGGGGCGGTCTCCTCCCAAAGAGTAACGGAGGAGTACGAAGGTGCACTCAGCATGGTCGGAAATCATGCAATGAGCATAATGGTATAAGTGCGCTTGACTGCGAGTCAGACATGACGAGCAGGTACGAAAGTAGGTCATAGTGATCCGGTGGTTCTGTATGGAAGGGCCATCGCTCAACGGATAAAAGGTACTCCGGGGATAACAGGCTGATACCGCCCAAGAGTTCACATCGACGGCGGTGTTTGGCACCTCGATGTCGGCTCATCACATCCTGGGGCTGAAGCCGGTCCCAAGGGTATGGCTGTTCGCCATTTAAAGTGGTACGCGAGCTGGGTTTAGAACGTCGTGAGACAGTTCGGTCCCTATCTGCCGTGGGCGTTGGAAATTTGAGAAGAGTTGCTCCTAGTACGAGAGGACCGGAGTGAACGAACCTCTGGTGTTCGGGTTGTCACGCCAGTGGCATTGCCCGGTAGCTATGTTCGGACGGGATAACCGCTGAAAGCATCTAAGCGGGAAGCCTCCTTCAAGATTAGATTTCCCTGACTCCTTGAGAGTCCTAAAGGGCCGTGGAAGACTACCACGTTGATAGGCTGGGTGTGGAAGCGTTGTGAGGCGTTGAGCTAACCAGTACTAATTGCCCGTGCGGCTTGACCATACAACAGAGATGGTTACTAACGATTACTGATCAGATGATCGATCAGTGGATTGTGCGCGAGACGAGACATACAGATCTTGCGGTGTATTACTACAGAATGTTTTACCGACTTATTTGGGTTGATTGTTAGCTGCGAAAGCAGTGGCAAACGAACAATCAAGCGGCAGCGCCGAGCACAGAGCTCATAAGACCAAGCCAACCCAAGCCAGTTTGCCTGACGACCATAGAACTGTGGAACCACCTGATCCCTTGCCGAACTCAGAAGTGAAACGCAGTATCGCCGATGGTAGTGTGGTGTTTCGCCATGTGAGAGTAGGTCATCGTCAGGCTTCTAAATAAAAGAAAGGGCCACCCATTTGGGTGGCCCTTTTTTTATTTAGGATACGCTGAATTACTGCCACTACCACGCAGCGCCAAAGCGCTGCCATGTGACCGGCCATGCTCCGCAGGAGTAAAGCCGGGGGCGCCGAAGGCGTCGCACCGCGATGGCGAGCACCGCTCGCCACCCAGTGTAGGTCCACAGACTTCCAGCCACCGGCACCACCAGACCGAACACAAAAAAAAGGCCCCCGATCGCTAATGCGACCAGGGCCTTTTTTATATCTACACACCCCTACAAAACCAAACCCGCCCAAAAAAACACCGTCGCTTTTTTAAACGTTTTCCGCAACCCAACAACCACGCCACTCACACCCAATATCCCACACTTACCCACAGCTCTGTCCAGAGTTTCTGTGAGTAACACGCCTGTGTATAACTGAAAAAACGTTATTAAATTCAATCCACAAGCTTGTAAGAAAAATCCGGCTACAAAACCCTGCTCGATACCAGCACTAACTTATCTGCAGGTTTTGCATTATGAATTTAAATTGTGCACAATCAAATTGTGCAGAAGATTATTGAAATCACGACCAAATCAGGGGAGTCCCCATGTCCGATATCTATTCCATTCCGGTTCAGTCCAGTGACGGTAAGCCCACCACTCTGGAAGAGTACAAGGGCAAAGTACTGTTGATTGTGAATACCGCAAGCAAGTGCGGTTTCACACCGCAGTACAAGGGGTTGGAAGAGCTGTACCGAAAGTACAAAGACAAAGGCCTGCTAATACTCGGTTTTCCTTGCAATCAGTTTGGCCAGCAGGAGCCCGGCAGTGATAGCGAAATCCAGGAGTTCTGTACTCTGAACTATGGGGTGAGCTTTCCGGTGTACGCAAAGCTGGATGTGAATGGGAGCAATGCGCACCCGTTGTTTTCCATGCTGAAGAAAAGTGCACCGGGCATCCTGGGCACCGAGGGGATCAAGTGGAATTTCACCAAGTTCCTGGTAAACCGGGACGGGGAAGTGGTGAACCGTTATGCGCCTAAAGACAAGCCTGCAGACCTGGCCGCGGACATTGAGAACCTGCTTTGAGTCGATCTGAACCCAAACCTGATCGCGAGGGAACGGATTCCCTGCGCCTGGACCGGCAGCTGTGCTTTGCCCTTTACGCCAGCTCGCGGGCGATGACCCGTGCCTATCAGCCAATGCTGCGCGAGTTCGGCATCACTTATCCACAGTACCTGGTGCTACTGGTGCTGTGGCAGTGGGATGAGGAGCGGCACGCCGCGGAGCTGTGGACAGTTAGCGCCCTGGGGAGCGAGCTTATGCTCGATTCCGGTACCCTGACGCCGCTGTTGAAGCGAATGGAGAGCCAGGCGTTGTTGCACCGTCGGCGTAGTGCTCAGGATGAGCGTGTTACGTTGATAGAAATTACGGATACGGCGCGCGCCCTGAGGCGCGAAGTGAAGGCCTGGCGGGACAGTGCGCTGGGCGAACTGGCTGTGCCCAAGAGTAGGCTGGAAACACTGCACCGGGAGCTTTGGAAGTTATTAGATGCACTACAGGCTGCTAGTGCAAAATAGGATAAGCCTTTCCTTTTGTGGTAATTAGGCAATTTTATTTTGCATTGATTCTGGTTTTGCCTGCAAAAATTAGGATGGCTGTTGATGTGCGGGGGCTCGAGACTTATAGTTCATTCCTGAGCTTCCCGGACATTCGTCTCGGCGGAGCCGGTCGGGATGGCTCGATGTCCGTTCCGAGAATCAATATTCCCAGAAAGTTGAAGCAGCCATGTATCCCGCAGCCCCTGTCGACCAGCCTGTGTCGGTCGTGAGGCCACAGGCCTCCAGATCTTGTTTCGTGCGCGCGTCGCGCCCCAACTCCGTATTGGCGAATGCCATTACCCAGATCCCAGCTGCCCTCCTACGACTAGCAAGCCTGCTACGACTGCCGCGCCGCGGCATATAATTTTATCCCCATACCTCTCTACAGAATTCCGTACTTAATTTGAGCAGTGCATAGACAGCGGCGTCACCGCTGTTTAGCCTCGGGCAAGACTAGGAGACGAGCCCTGATGAACACTAATAAAGATAAATTAGTCATTTTTGATACAACCTTGCGCGACGGTGAGCAGAGCCCCGGCGCGTCAATGACCAAAGACGAAAAAGTCCGCATCGCCAGTATGCTCGAGCGTATGCGTGTAGATGTGATTGAAGCCGGCTTTGCCATCGCCAGTCAGGGCGATTTCGAAGCCGTGCAGGCCGTGGCAGAAGCCGTAAAGGACTCCACCGTGTGCAGTCTGGCCCGTTCGGTAAAAGGGGATATCATTCGTGCCGCCGAATCCCTGAAAAAGGCCAACTCTTCCCGAATCCATACGTTTATTGCAACATCCCCCATCCATATGAAGTACAAGCTCCAGATGGATCCGGAGGATGTGCTGCGTCAGGCTGTGGAGGCGGTCAAGCTTGCCCGCAATTACACCAACGATGTGGAATTCTCCCTGGAAGATGGCAGCCGTTCCGAGCCGGAGTTCATGTACCGGATCATCGAAGAGGTGATCAAGGCCGGCGCCGGGACCATCAACATTCCCGATACGGTGGGATATGGCGAACCCGGGGAATACGGCGCGATGTTCAAGCGCGTTATTGAAAATGTACCGAACTCTGACAAGGCGATATTTTCCACCCACTGTCACAATGACCTTGGCCTGGCTGTCGCCAACTCCCTGTCGGCGGTGATGAACGGTGTCCGCCAGGTGGAGTGCACCATCAATGGTCTGGGTGAGCGCGCCGGTAACGCATCTCTCGAAGAGATCGTGATGGCAGTACGGACCCGTCAGGATCTCTACCCGGTAGAAACGGGTATCGATACGACCCATATCGTGCCGACTTCGCGCCTTGTCTCGTCGATTACCGGTTTCCCGGTTCAGCCCAACAAAGCGATTGTTGGCGCAAACGCCTTTGCCCATGAATCCGGTATCCACCAGGACGGCGTGCTCAAGCACCGCGAAACGTATGAAATCATGCGTGCCGAAGACGTGGGCTGGGGCCAGAACCGCCTGGTTCTCGGCAAGCACTCCGGCCGTGCCGCGGTCAAAGCGCGCTACGAGGAGCTGGGCATCACTTTCGCCGATCCGGCAGAGTTCAACGTGCTGTTCCAGCGCTTCAAGGATCTCGCCGACAAGAAGCACGAAATCTTCGACGAGGATCTGCAGTCACTGATTTCCGGTGCCGCAGATCCGGTGGAGCACTATCAGCTCGCAGATCTCGAGGTGCGCAGCAAAAGCGGCAGCAACCCGCAGGCGCATCTGCAGGTGGTCATTGATGGCGAAAGCCACTCCTGCAGTGCCGAAGGCAGCGGGCCGGTTGATGCTACGTTCAAGGCAATCGAATCGGTGGTGGGCAGCAATGCAGACCTGAAACTGTATTCGGTCAATGCCGTTACCCAGGGCACTGACTCCCAGGGCAGTGTCACCGTTCGTCTCGAGCGCGATGGTAAACTGGTCAATGGTGTGGGTGCGGATACCGATATTCTGGTGGCATCCGCAAAAGCGTATCTGGATGCATTAAACTTGCTGGCCAGTAAAAGTAACAAGCCGCAGGGCGTTTGATCGCCTCGGTGGTATGGCCGGTAAACGGGGACTGATGTGAACGAACTACAGCGGACGGAATATCTGACGGCACTGGGAGTTACCAGTTATATGCCGCGCTTCCGCTTGCCGCTGGCAGCGGAGCCGATCCAGGCGCCGCTGCCTCCGCCCGCTGAAGAGGCGCCTCAGGCCCCGCCCCGCGCCGCCCTGATGGCTGAAGTAGCCGCGCCTGAACAGTCTGGTGGTGGCAATGCGGATGAAGTGCGCAGCGAGATCGTCGCGCGCACTGACTCCGTCGACCCGGCTCCAGAGTTGGGGCGGGTAATTGGCAGTATTACCAGCGAAGCGCGAGTTACCGCGACAGCCAAAGCGGCCCCCGTGGCACCGCCGCAGCAACAGGTGGCCCCATTTGTGCTGAGTTGCTGGTGGTTGGGCGAAGAGGTGCTCGCGGTCGACAGTCGCGAGCCGGGAACCGCTCTGCCGGTGGAGTCCCTGTTTGGTAATATTGCCCGGGCGCTGGGCTGGCACCAGCTGCCGACCGGGCGCGACAAGTTGCGCTGGCCGCTGACAGAAAACCCTTTCGCTGCAGCCGCCGGGGCCGATGATGCCCGTGATACCTGTTCGAGCTGGCTGGAAGCGGCCTGCGTGCGCAAGCCGGTCAAGTCCATCTGGTTGATGGGCGAGCAGGCTCAAAGTTACTGCGCGCCAGTGACTTTGGAGGGTCCCGTAAACGACTGGCAGGGCGTATCGGTAGTGTCCATGCCCAGCCTGACCGAACTGCTGACGCAACCGGCCCGCAAGCGTGAAGTATGGAATCTGCTGCGCAAGCTATACCCCGAACAGACTCGTCGCTAAACTGTCGCCCCCGGCAACGGCCGACCATGGAAGTCGCCTTTTGAAATCTCCTTCCCGTGATGCTCGTCCCATGCCCGATGTCGATGCGGTGGGCACATTAATCCTGCAACAAGCGCAACTGTCAGATGCCGATGCCCTGGCGACCCTGGCACGCAGTGCCCACAGCCACCCGTGGAGCGCAAAGCAATATCGCGATAGCCTCGAGTCGGGCCATATCTGCTGGGTATTCCACGCGCCGGCTAATGAGACGCCGGGTGTAATCGATGAGCAGGAGATTGCCGCCTGCTGTGTCGTCAGCCGCGTTTTTGATGAAATAGAAATTCTTGACGTGGCAGTGGCTCCCCGCTGGCGACGCCTGGGTGTCGCGGAGCGGTTACTGCAGGACATTTTTTCCTGTCTGCCCGAGGACGTGGCGCGGGTCCTGCTCGAAGTGCGGGTATCCAATCGCGCGGCGCGTGGGCTCTACCACAAGCTCGGTTTTACCGAAGACGGTCGCAGGAAAAACTACTATCCGAAGTCCGATGGCAGCCGCGAAGACGCATTGCTGATGAGTCTGGTATTGTAGGCGCCTGCTAGCGGGCAGTCGCTCCGGCCGCGCCAATATTCCTCGCCGCGCTTACCGGGACTGCCATTGACCGGAATACACATGCCATCGAATCGTAACCAACCGTCCCTGCTTGAAGGCCCGGTCGCGGGCCATCTGCGTCGCCTCGCCCTACCGATGGTGTGGGGCATTCTCGCCACCATGTCGTTCAATGTGGTGGATACCTATTTTGTTGCGCAATTGGGCAGCGCTCCGCTCGCCGCCATGAGCTTCACCTTTCCTGTGGTGATGGTCATTAACGCCCTCGCCATCGGGCTGGGTGCGGGGACTTCCTCCGCCGTTGCGCGCGCCTACGGCGCCGGTGACATGCAGCGGGTACGGCAACTGGTCAGCGACGCCACCTTCCTGGCCCTACTTATCGCACTGGTGGTTAGTGCCGCAGGCCTGCTCACCATTGAGCCATTGTTCCGCCTGCTCGGTGCACAGGAGCAACTGCTGCCGCTGATCGCAGACTATATGGTGCCCTGGTATTTCGGTGCGGTTTTCGCCGTGGTGCCGATGGTATCGCTGTCGGCATTGCGGGCTATCGGTAATAGCGCGATTACCGGGCGAATTCTGATGGCGGTGGCTTTCTTCAACCTGATACTGGATCCGCTGCTGATTTTTGGACTGTTCGGGTTTCCGCGTCTGGAATTGCAAGGGGCGGCGTTGGCGACGGTGATTGCCCGCGGTCTGAGCTTTGCCATCGCGCTTTACGTGCTGGTACGGCGCGAACATATTCTGGGGGCACCCAGCTGGCAGTGGCCAGCGCTGCGGGAGTCGTGGCGCACCCTGTTGGCAGTGGGGCTGCCAGCGATCGCCACCAATGTGATTATCCCCATGTCCGGTGGTGTGGTAGTTGCGCTGGTTGCCAAGCATGGCGCCGACGCAGTGGCGGGCCTCGGTGTCGCCCTGCGTATTGAGCCGGTAGCATTAATCGTGTTTTACGCTCTGTCTTCGGTGGTGGGGCCATTTATGGGGCAGAACGCGGGTGCCGGAAGGTACGATCGGCTACTGCAAACAGTTGCAGTGCTGGCGAGGTTCTGTATCGCTTTTGGGCTGGGGCTGGCGGTTACCTTGTGGCTTGTCGGGGGATCGCTGGTTTCCCTGTTTAGTGAATCCCCGGAGGTTATTGCAGTCGCTATCGCTTACCTCAGCCTGGTGCCATTCAGTTATGCCGGTTACGGTTTTGTGATGTCTGCTAATGCCGCTTTCAACGGCCTCGGCCACCCGCTACCGGGCACGCTGATTTCCTTCCTGCGGGTGCTGGGTTTGTACCTGCCGCTGGCCTGGTTGGGCAATCACTACTGGGGAATCACCGGGCTATTCGTGGCGACGTTAATTTCCAACCTGGTATTGGGCGGCGCTGCCTGGTGGTGGTTGCGCCGCTATCTGGGTGGACATCAATCCGAGCTCAGCAGTGTGGCGGTTAAGTAAAATAAATAGGAATGTGTCGGATGATCTGTGCTGGACGTTTTTCTGCAATCGATCTACACAAGGGGTTTTCCTGTGTCTTATTGCTGCTGTTCGCCGTGCTTTCAGCGAGTCCTCTCTCTGCCAAAGAGAGTCCGTTTGATCGTTACCCGATTCACTTTACTACGGTAAATGACACCGCCATTGCCTATCAGGATATGGGGCCAAAAGACGGCGAACCGGTACTGCTGATCATGGGCCTCGGGGCTCAGATGCTGCACTGGGGGGATACGCTGGTGCAGGGACTGCTGGATCGCGGCTACCGCGTTGTGTTGTTGGATAACCGCGATGCGGGACTGTCGCAGAAATTCTACGGTTTATCCGCGCCGCCAGTTTGGTGGACGCTGGTGCGCACCAAGGTCGGATTCTACCCCACCCCCGCCTATACCCTCGGGGACATGGCGGTCGATGCGGTGGGTGTACTGGACGCGCTGGAAATATCGCGCGCACATGTGGTGGGCGCCTCCATGGGAGGAATGATTTCCCAGGTTTTGACTGCCAACTATCCACAGCGGGTTGCCAGTCTTACTTCCATCATGTCCAGCTCCGGCGCACCGGACCTGCCGGAGTCCAGCCGCGAAGCCATTACAGCATTGGCAGAAGGGGCCAAGTCAGGGCTTGCCCGGGACGAGGAGCTGGAGAATAGGGTGATGATCGCTCGCGCGATTGGATCACCAGAGTTTTTCGATGAAGAATACGCGCGGCAGCTGGCAGCCCGGGTATTGAATCGCGGCAGTTATCCACCGGGAACAATTCGGCAGCTCCAGGCCATTCTCGCCAGCGGTGATCGCTCTCCCATGCTGGCAACCATCGACGTACCGACCCTGGTGATTCATGGCGACCGAGACCCGCTACTGCCACCGGACCACGGGCGGGATACTGCGGAAAAGATCCCCGGCGCCCAGCTGGTGATGATAGCGGGGATGGGGCATTCACTGGAGCCAGAGGTCAGTGAGCGTGTACTCGATGTGCTGCCCCCGTTTTGGGAGTCGGAGCATAACGGGGATACCACGAAGTCCGATGACCGGCCCGAAAAATCGGTCGAGCCGGAAATTGTTGTCCTCAGAAATGAAGAACCTGAGGCACCCGCCAAGCCTTCGGGTGCCACTCACTGAGTGCTATTTAATAGATAGGCTGAGTAACCGCATCCAGCCACACTTGAGTTTTTTCATCCACCAGTGGCATCAGGGTTTCGCGTACTTTCCGGTGATAGTCATTTAGCCACTGCAATTCCTTTTCCGTCATCAGGGTCGGCTCGATCAGCTGGCGGTCGATTGGTGCAAGCGTCAGTTCCTCGAATTCCAGAAAGCCTGCATGCTCAGGGCTCTCCCTGACGAAGATCAGGTTTTCGATGCGGATACCGTATTCGTCGGCCAGGTAGAAACCCGGCTCGTTGGACACGATCATGCCCGCTTCCAGGGGCACATTGGTATTCGCCTTGCCGATACGTTGCGGACCCTCGTGCACGCTCAGAAAACTGCCGACGCCGTGTCCGGTCCCGTGGGCGTAATCCAGTCCGGCATCCCACAGGGATTTGCGGGCGAAGGCATCGATCTGCTCGCCACAGGTGCCGACGGGGAAGCGCAGGCTCGCGATGGCGATATGCCCCTTGAGCACCCGGGTGAAATGCTCTTTTGCCTGCGCAGGGAATTCGCCCAATGCGACGGTGCGGGTGACGTCGGTGGTGCCATCCGGGTACTGGCCGCCGGAGTCGATCAAATAAATGCCCTGGGCTTCCATCCGCAGGCTGGATTTCGGGGTTACGCGGTAGTGCACAATTGCGCCGTTACCCCGATAGCCGGAGATGGAATCAAAGCTGTCGTCGGTGAACCCTTCCCGCTGTTCGCGTTTTTCCCGCAACAGTTTTACCGCTTCCAGTTCACCAAAATTTTCTCCCTTTACCGCGTCGGGCAGCTCTGCGAGAAACTCACACAGGGCGGCGCCGTCGCGGATATGGGCCGCGCGGCTGCCTTCCAGTTCCACAGAGTTCTTGATGGCCTTGGCGCCGGTGATTGGGTCTCGCTCGAGCAGTACCTGTATTTCGCGGTTTCTGAGTTCGTGCAGGGTCCAGCAGTTGGTGAGTGCGGGGTCTGCCCACACCCGCTGTACATGCTGGCGCTCGGCGGCGGCAAACAGTGCAGATTTTTCGGTCACCAGTTCGACCTGATGGCCGAGGTGCTGGCGCAGGGCGTCGCCGATGGCGTTTCCCGCCAGGTACAGAGTGGCGCTGCCGTCCCTGTACAGGAAGCCCATAGAGAGGGCGACGGGCAAATGTGGGATATCACTGCCGCGGATGTTGAACAGCCAGGCACACACTTCGGGGTTGGCGAGCCACAGGGCTTCCTGGTTTTTGTCGGCAAGCAACTGGGCGATACGCTGGCGCTTGCTGTCGGAATCTTCGCCGGTAAAGGTCTGGGGATGGGGGCGCGCGGGGCCAGAGGGCGCCGCAGGACGGTCCTGCCAGATACTGTCGATGGGGTTGGTGTCCAGGGCGCGCAGCTGGATGCCGCACTCCTCGAGTCGTTTCTTCAGGGGCGCGAGGCCGGGTTCGGTGTGTAGCCGCGGATCGTAGCCGAGGACGTCGCCTTCACGGAGGGCGCTGCACAGCCAGTTGGCGATGTCTGCGGGGGCGAGGTTGTGCTGCTCGATGGGCTGGGTGCCGATTTGCTGTTTGGCCTGGATGGTGTAACGGCCATCGACGAACAGGGCGGCGCGCTCGGTGGTGACGGCGGCGAGACCGGCGGAGCCGTCAAAGGTGGTAAGCCAGGCGAGACGCTCGTCAGCAGCGGGGACGTATTCATTCTGGTACTCGTCGCACCGGGGCACCAGGAAGCCCTGTACCTGCTGTATGGATAGCGCCTGCTGTAGTGCCTCCAATCGTTCCTGACTCATTATTCACCTCTGTCTATTGAGTGCCGTGGCGGATCCAATAACCAGGGACAACTTGCGGGACACGCCGTGAACCCATCCCTGGGGGCTCGGCTGCGGCCATCCGGGCCGCAGACGGTCCCGCAAGTTGTCCCCGGTCATTGGATCCTTCATATCGCATATTGTTGTCGCTGGAAGCAGAGCCAGCCAAATTTAGCCGCAGTCTAGGTTCCTCGAATCGCCATTTCCAGCGATTCCCGCGCGCCAGACGTGTATAATGCGCGCCTGTTTTTTATCCAGTCTCAAGTTGCATTATGGGTCAGTCTTCAAACTTGGCGGGCATCAATGGCCGCCGTACCTTTGCCATCATTTCCCACCCGGACGCCGGTAAAACCACGGTGACCGAGAAGCTGCTGTTGTTCGGAAATGCGATCCAGCTGGCGGGGTCGGTCAAGGGCAAGAAGGGCCCCCACGCGCGCTCTGACTGGATGACCATGGAGCAGGAGCGGGGTATTTCCGTGACCTCCTCCGTTATGCAGTTCCCCTACAAGGAGCGGGTGGTGAACCTGCTGGATACCCCGGGGCACGAGGACTTCTCTGAGGATACCTACCGGGTACTGACCGCGGTGGATTCCGCATTGATGGTGATCGATGGCGCCAAGGGTGTCGAGGATCGCACCATCAAGCTGATGAACGTGTGCCGCCTGCGTACCACGCCGATTCTGTCGTTTATCAACAAGCTGGACCGGGATATCCGCGATCCCATCGAGGTGATGGACGAGATCGAGGAGGTCCTGAATATCCAGGCGGCGCCGATCAATTGGCCGCTGGGCTCCGGTAAGCTGTTCAAGGGTGTGTACAACCTCTATACCGACACCATTCACGTGTTCAAGCAGGGGCAGGGGCACACGATTCCCGAGGATATCCAGATCAAGGGACTGGATTCCGATGAGGCGACAGCGTTGCTGGGCGAAGACGCGGAGGAAATTCGCGAGGAAATCGATCTGGTGCGCGGCGCGACCCACGAGTTTGACCTGGAAGCTTACCGTGCGGGCGAGCTGACGCCGGTGTTCTTTGGCACGGCGCTGGGCAACTTTGGTGTGCGCGAGATGCTCGACGGTTTTGTGGAGTGGGCGCCGGGTCCACAGTCCCGCGCTACCAACGATCGCGAAGTGCAGCCCAGTGAGGACAAGTTTTCCGGCTTTGTTTTCAAGATCCAGGCAAATATGGATCCCAAACACCGCGACCGGATTGCCTTTATGCGGGTGTGTTCCGGTACCTATAACCGCGGTATGAAAATGAAGCATGTACGTATCGGCAAGGATGTAAAAATCGCCGATGCGGTGACCTTCATGGCCGGCGACCGCACCCATGTGGAAGAGGCGATCGCGGGTGATATTATCGGCCTGCACAACCACGGCACCATTCAGATTGGCGATACCTTTACCGAGGGCGAGAGCCTGAAATTTACCGGTATCCCCAACTTTGCGCCGGAGCTGTTCCGCCGTATTCGCCTGAAAGACCCGCTGAAACTCAAACAGCTGCAGAAAGGTCTGCAGCAGCTGTCAGAAGAAGGATCTACCCAGGTTTTCTTCCCGCTGGATAACAATGACATCATTGTCGGTGCGGTGGGGGTGCTGCAGTTTGAGGTGGTCGCCTATCGTCTGAAGGACGAGTACAAGGTGGAAGCCATTTACGAAAATGTAAATGTGAACACCGCGCGCTGGGTCGACAGTGAAAGTGCCAAAGAGCTGGAAAACTTCAAGCGCAAAGCCAGCACCAATCTGGCTCTGGATGGATCGGGGCATCTGACCTATCTGGCACCGACGCGGGTAAACCTGCATCTGGCGGAAGAGCGTTATCCGGATGTGCGCTTCTATGCAACGCGGGAACACTGATTCCTCGGCTTGATTTTGTGTCTATAGCAGTACTTACGCAGTAACCATTGAGAAGAGATGATGACCGTGACTGTTGCCAAGAAAACCACTATCCCCGCGCATTTGCCTGAAGAAATGCCACGTAACGGCAACTGGTTTACCCGTGGCACTGGCCTGCTGATCGTGAAAGCACTGGGCTGGCGTATCCATGGTGAATTCCCGAAAGAAAAGAAGGTGATGGTGGCGCTGGCTCCACACACTTCCAACTGGGACTTCGTGGTGGCGATGCCGTTTATCATGGCGCTGGGCCTGAAGGCGTCCTGGTTGATGAAGAAGGAAGCATTTTTCTTCCCGTTCAAAAACCTGTTCAAATGGCTCGGCGGCATCCCCACCGACCGCTCTGCTGCGGGTGGCATGGCCAAGCAGGTAGCGAGTCAGTTCCGGAAAAATGAGAAAATGTGGGTCGCTATCACCCCGGAAGGCACCCGCAAGAAGACCGCAAAATGGAAAAATGGATTTTTGCGTATTGCCTATGCGGCGGATGTGCCGGTGGTTCTGATTGCGTGGGACTTTCCCAGCAAGCAGATCTGTGTGGACTCCGTTTACCGGCCCACCGGCAATCTGGAAAACGATATGCGTGAAATCCAGAGACGTTTCCATAGGTACAAAGGTCGCAACCCGGAATACCAGACGGATTTTGACGAAGCGGCCTGAACCAGACCGGAGAATGAGTGATTCAACTTGCCGGTGACCTGACACCCGCTGTCTACCTGATTCTTACCATAGTCGCCTTTGCCGCCGGCTTTATCAGCTCTATTGCCGGCGCCGGCGGCATGATTACCCTGCCGGCACTGCTATGGGCCGGCATTCCACCGCTGGATGCGCTCGGAACCAATAAATTCCAGAGTGTATTCGGCACCCTGTCTTCGACCCTGAATTTCTTCCAGAAAGGGCACCTGGATTTTCGTCCGCTGTGGCCGGGCTTGCTGGCGGCCATTGGTGGATCCTGTCTGGGCACCTGGTCGGTAACCCGGCTCGGGGGAGAACAGCTGCAGACCTTGCTGCCGATACTGCTGATCGTCATTTCCCTGTATTTTGCGTTTTCCCCGCGCATTGGCGATATCGATGCAAAGCCGCGAATGGGCAATGGCTGGTTCAACCTGTTGATCGGTGGGGGGATCGGCTTTTACGGCGGATTCTTCGGGCCTGGTATGGGCTCCTTCTACGCACTCGCATTTGCCGCGCTGCTGGGGTACAACATGCGCAAGGCCACGGCACATACCAAACCGCTGGTGCTGGCTACCAATGCCACATCCATGTGTATCTTCATGGCTGCCGGGCACCTGTTGTGGTCCCTGGCCCTGTGCATGTCTGCGGCCCAGTTTGTCGGCGCCAGGCTGGGGTCGAACCTGGTGATCGCGCGTGGGGCAGCACTGGTGAAGCCGGTAATCATCGTGGCCACCCTTGTACTGGCGGTCAAACTTTTACTGGAGGCGTGAGCCGTGACCATCGTCATAACCCTGTGCCTCTCCTTTGCGATATTTGCCCTGATTATCTGGGGCCTGATGCATATGCGGACACCGCGTTTCCGGATGGAGAGGGCAGACTTCCAGCGCGGGCTGGAAGACGTGATTGCCGGACAGGCAGATGAAAATGAATGGCGGATCCTGACGGGCTACCCCATGCGCCATGACCCGGACCTGGAACAATTGCGGCTCGAGTGCCTGCAAATTGAAGAAGACGAATACACCGGTAAACAGCCGTATCTGTTTACCGAAGCGGGCCTGCACAAGCTGCGCGACATTCGGGAGCGCTTGCTGGCACTGCCATTGCAGGAAGAATCCGAATAACACCCGATAACGAACTCATTTAACACCCTCTTATAACAACCCCAATGCTGTAACTGGAGAAATCATGTTGAACCCCCTGAAGAGTGTTGCCGGCGGATTGGCCGCCGCACTGGTGGCGGTGGCTGCCCAGGCTACCCCGCTGAAGCAGGAAGACTTGTCTGTAGCGGAAGTGTTGCGCGATCGCGCACTGGAATCCTCTGATGCCTACAGTATCGTCGAGTCCCTGACCGTGGAAGTGGGCCCGCGTCGCGCAGGCACTAAGGGGGATGAACGCGCAGTGGCCTGGGCGCAGGAAAAGATGAAAGCACTGGGTTTTGACCGGGTCTATACCGAACAGATCGATGTGAAGCGCTGGGCCCGCGGCCATGCGCACGCGGAAGTGACAGCACCTTTTCCGCAGCCGCTGGTGGTGACCTCCCTGGGCTACGGGGCTTCCACCCCGGAAGGCGGGCTTACCGCTGAAATCGTGGAATTTTCCGATGTGGAAGCGCTGATGAAGGCGCCGGCACGCAAGGTGAAAGGCAAGATCGCATTCATCAACAAGCGTATGGAGCGTGCCCGTACCGGTGAGGGCTATGGTCCCGCAGTACAGGGACGTAGCAAGGGGATGCGCGCCGCGGCGGAGAAAGGCGCTGCAGCCATGCTGCTGCGCTCCGTGGGGACCGACTCCGATCGTTTCCCCCACACTGGTATGATGTCGATCGATGGTGTCGAGAACCCGGTGCCTGCGCTGGCCCTGTCCGCACCGGATGCCAACCTGCTGGAGGCCATGCTGGAGCGCGGCAAGCCAGTGGAGGTGAAGCTGAATGTGCACAATGAAGCACTGGCAGACGGCCCTTCTTTCAATGTGATTGGCGAAGTGGTTGGTCGCGAGAAGCCGGAAGAAGTGGTTCTGATCGGTGCACACCTGGATAGCTGGGACGAAGGTACGGGCGCACTGGATGACGGTGCTGGCGTTGCCGTGGTGATGGAGACCGCGCGCCTGATTGCAGAATTGCCCCAGCGCCCCCGTCGCACCCTGCGCGTGGTGCTGTTCGGCGCCGAGGAAATTGGCCTCGTCGGTGCCAAGCAGTACGTGGAAGCCCATCAGAACGACCTGGAAAAAATTATCATGGTGTCCGAGTCGGATTTCGGCGCCGGCAAGATCTGGCGCTTTGACACCCGTATTCCGGAGAGCAAGTTCGCCATCGCCGACCAGATGATGCAGCTGCTGGCCCCGCTGGGTATCGAGCGCGGCAATAACAAGTCCTCCGGTGGACCGGACAGTAGTGTATTTGTGGCCCAGGGCGTGCCCGCCATGGGACTGTATCAAGACGGTACCGACTACTTCGATTACCATCACACGCCCAACGACACGCTGGATAAAGTGGATCCGGACAACCTCAAGCAGAATGTGGCTGCGTGGGTGGTAATGTCGTTCCTGGCGACTGAAATGGAAGGGGACTTTGGTCGGGTGTCGATCGAACACTGATCAGCTTGTCGCCTGTTTTCGCGCTAAAAGCCCCGCAATTTGTGGGGCTTTTTTGTCTCCAGTCATTGTCTGTGTATTACCCGCCACTTGATTGACAATGCCATATCCCCTCGTCATGCTGCCTTCACTTTCATCAGGCAAGTCAAGGAATACGCAATGGCCAATATCACCCTGAAAGGAAACCCGATTACCACCGTTGGTGAACTGCCTGCCGTGGGCAGCCAGGCGCCGGCGTTTACCCTGGTGCAGGGAGATCTGTCCGAGATCACCCTGGAGGACCTAAAGGGTAAGCGCGTGGTACTGAATATTTTCCCGTCTGTGGATACCCCGACCTGTGCCACCTCGGTACGCACCTTCAATGAAAAGGTCTCGTCCCTGGATAATACCGTTGTGGTTTGTGTGTCCGCGGACCTGCCGTTTGCCATGACCCGCTTCTGCGGTGCCGAGGGGATCGAGAATGTGAAGCTGGGTTCGGCGTTCCGCGCAAGCTTCGGTGACGATTACGGCGTGGCGTTTGAGACTGGTCCATTGAAAGGGCTGCTGTCCCGCTCGGTGGTTGTGATCGATGAAAACGGCAAAGTGGTTTACACCGAACAGGTGGCAGAAACCGCGGATGAGCCGAGCTACGAGGGTGCCATCAGCGCGCTCTGATTTCCGGCCAATACCGCCTATAAACAAAAACGCCGCGACAATTGTCGCGGCGTTTTTGTTTAAGCGGGCTTACAAGTAATGTCCTGTCTCGTTAGCGGTGCTGTCCGCGCAAATCCAGCACGGTTTCCTGCAGCGCTTCCGCTTTGACCTCCGTTGCTGCCAGCGGATTTCCCGCCACCACACAGACACGGGACCAGAAACGTCGGGGCAGGGTACTGAACGCCGTGCCATCCTTGTGACTGAAAAAACTGCCCCACAGGCCGCGCAGTGCCATGGGGATAACCGGCACCGGGGTGCGCTGCAGAATCTTCTCGATCCCGGCCTTGAAAGGCTGTAGCTCGCCATCTTTGGTCAGCTGGCCTTCGGGGAAAATACACAGCAGATCCCCGTCTTTCAGTCCCTGTTCAATCTCGGCAAATGCCTGTGCATAACCTTCCGGGTCCTGTTGCTTGGAGCAGATGGGAATGGCGCGGCTGGTTTTGAAAATAAAATGCAGAACCGGGATTTCGTAGATGGGCTTGTACATGATAAAGCGGATAGGGCGGCGCACTGCCCCTGCCAGTAGCAGCGCGTCCACGTAGCTGACATGGTTACAGGCAATGATCGCCGCACCTTCCGCGGGGATCTTGTCCAGGCCGTGGTGTTTTACCCGGTACATGGTGTGCGACAGCAGCCAGATCAGCAGGCGCATGGCGAATTCCGGTACCCGGTTGAATACGAAAATCGCAACCGCGGCATTCATCAGCGCGATGATCAGGAAAAACTGCGGGATGGTCGCTTCGAGCACGTTGAGGAATACAATCCCCAGTACCGCGGCGACCACCATAAACAGTGCATTCAGAACATTGTTTACCGCAATAATACGTGCGCGAATGGTGGGTTCCGAGCGTTCCTGCATCATGGAATACAGTGGCACGATAAAGAAACCGCCGAAGATCCCGATCAGGGTCAGATTGATCAGAATACCCAGTGCGCCATCGTTGGCCCAGAAAGCGGCTACCGTGGACTCCACCGGTGGCTGGTAGTTGCCCGTGGCGGAAGCCAGCAGAATCCCGACCACGGTCAGTCCCGCCGCACCGATCGGCACCAGCCCCAGTTCAACGCGCCCGCCTGAAAGCCGCCCGCACAGCAGCGAGCCGATTGCCACGCCGATGGTAAAGCAGCACAGCAGCAGGGTAACCAGGGATTCACTGCCTCCCAGTACATTGCGGGTAAGGCTAGGGATCTGGGTAAGGTAGGCCGCGCCCAGCAGCCAGAACCAGGAAATACCGATAATCGCGTAAAACACCGAGGGTGTTTTCGCTGCTTCTTTCAGAATCCGACCGGTCTGGGTGACGGGGTTGTAATTGATTTTCAGGTCCGGCGCTGGCGCCTCGGCCCGCGGGATATTGCGCGCGGCGAGATAGCCCAGTGAGGCGGTGATCATGATGATGGCAGATATCCACCACAGCCCGGATTCTCCCTCACCGGTGCGGCCCGCCAGCAGGCCACCGACGATGGTGCCGAGCAGAATGGAAACAAAAGTACCCATTTCCACCAGGGCATTGCCGCTCACCAGTTCGGTTTTTCTCAGGTGCTGGGGGAGGATGGCGTATTTTACCGGACCGAAGAAAGCCGACTGCACACCGAGCAGAAACAGGACGGTGAGGCACAGATAGTTATTGCCACTGAACAGCGCCCCGACACCGAAAGCGCCGATACCGATTTCCGCGAGCTTGATCCGCCGGATCAGCACGCTCTTGTCGGTCTTGTCCGCCACCTGGCCGGCGGTGGCGGAGAACAGGAAAAACGGCAGGATAAACAGGCCGGCGGCGAGGTTGATCAGGAAGTTGGCCTCGGTGGCGGCAAGGCGGAAGGCGATCATCACGATCAACGCGTTCTTGAACACATTGTCATTGAAGGCACCGAGAAACTGGGTGCAGAAGAAGGGTAGGAAGCGTCGGCTGCCAAGCAGCTGAAACTGGTTATTGTGGGCCATATTGGTCTCCCCAAAGTCCTTTGCGAACAATGGTAAGCCATTAGAGCCAAGAGAGGCAGGGGAATTGTCTGGTCGAAGATTAGAAGTTGGAGCGAAGGTGCTGCTACCGGGGACAGGTTTGCGAGACCTTCTAAAACAGGGATGTTTTAGAAGAGCCCCCAGGGATGTGTCCACGGCGTGTCTCGCAAACCTGTCCCCGGTAGCGGCACCGCCAGTGCGTGGGAACAATGCACCGGCGGGTTGGTTAAGGAGTGCGAGTTACCAGATAACCACACGTTCCTCTTCCGGCAGGTACATACCGTCGCCTTCCTTCACGTCAAACGCGGAGTAGAATGCCTCGATATTCGGCAGCACGCCCTGTACCCGGTACTCCGCCGGGGAGTGCGGATCGGTCTTCAGGCGCTCGCTCAGGGCCTCGTCGCGCATCTTGCTGCGCCAAACCTGTGCCCAGCCGAGGAATACGCGCTGATCGCCATTGAAGCCATCGATCACTGGTGCCTCTTTACCGTCCAGGGACATCTTGTAAGCCTTGTAAGCGATACCCAGGCCAGACAGGTCGCCGATGTTTTCTCCCAGGGTCAGTTCACCGTTCACGTGCTCGCCTTCCAGCGGCTCGAAAGTGTTGTACTGGGAAACCAGCTTGCCGGTCAGGTGCTCGAAGTTTTCCAGGTCGGAGTCGGTCCACCAGTTGTTCAGGTAGCCCTTGCCGTCAAACTTGCTGCCCTTGTCGTCGAACCCGTGGCCGATTTCGTGGCCAATCACACCGCCGATACCGCCGTAGTTCACCGCATCGTCCGCGTTCATGTTGAAGAACGGCGGCTGCAGGATGGCTGCCGGGAACACGATTTCGTTGCGCGCCGGGCTATAGTAGGCATTCACGGTCTGCGGAGACATGCCCCACTCGGTGCGATCCAGAGGTTTGCCCAGTTTGCTGCGGTCGTGTGCAGAATCGAACAGGTTGGATGCCAGAACATTGCCGGTGAGGTCGTCGGCGCTGACTTCCAGCGCACTGTAATCACGCCATTTGTCCGGATAACCGATTTTGGTGGTGAAGTTGGCCAGCTTGGTCAGGGCTTCCTGCTTGGTGGTGTCGCTCATCCAGGTGAGTTCCTCGATGGAGCTCTTGTAGGCAGCCTTGAGGTTGTCGACCAGCTCTACCATGCGCGCCTTGGCTTCCGGCGGGAAGTACTTCTCTACATAGCGCTTGCCCACCAGTTCGCCAACGGAACCGTTTACGAACTGCACACCGCGTTTCCAGCGGGGTTCCATTTCCTTGGTGCCGCGCAGGGTGGTGCCGTAAAAATCAAAGCGGGTCTGCGCCAGTTCGCCGTGCATGTAGGGTGCCATGGCAGTCAGTACCTTGATTTTCAGGTAGCGCTTCCAGGTCGCGATATCGGTATCGGCGATAATCTGGTTGGCGGCTTCCAGGTACTCGGGCTGGCCCACGGAGAAGTGGCTCTCTCCATCCAGCATGGCGTCTGCCAGGTAGATGTCCCAGTTGATTGCGGGCATCAGTTTGGCCATGTCGCTGGCTGCGGTCTTGTTGTAGTACTTGTCCGGATCGCGGTTCTCTACACGGGTGCGGTGGTGCTCCGCGAGGCTCTTCTCCAGCTGGTAAAGGGTTTCCGCACTGGCTTCGGCGTTATCCAGGCCGGCGATATTCTGTACTTTTACCAGGTATTCTTTATAGGCCTGCTGCAGCTTCTGGCCCTTCTCCGAATCGTCGAAGTAGTAGTCGCGGTCGGGCAGACCGAGGCCCGCCTGCCAGAAGAACACCATGTAGGATTCGACGTTTTTCAGGTCTTGATAAACAGTGGCCCCGAACGGCACGTCGTAGCCCGCCATATCGGCATAGGCGAAGAACCGGGTCAGATCGTCCATTGACTCGATCGCGTCGACCTTATCCAGCTCACCGGAAACCGCAGACAGACCTTTCTTCTCGATCAGCTCCTCGTTCATGAAGCTGTTGTAAAGATCGCCGATCTGCTTGGCATCGGCGCTTTCGGCGTGTTCGCCGGCTTCCATGATCAGGCCTTTCACTTCCTCGGTGGCTTTGTCACGCAGGATGCTGAAACCACCCCAGCGGGACTTGTCCGCGGGGATCTCGGTGTTTTTCATCCAGTTGCCGTTGACGTAGCTGTAGAAGTTGTCTTGAGGGCGTACGCTGGTGTCCATGGCGCTGAGGTCGATACCGGAACCCAGGGTTGCGACCTGGGAGGCGCTGACCTCTGAAGCGGGGGTGTTCTGGGCATTGTCCACAGCCGGGCTTTCGGACTTTGAGCAGCCGGTAAGAGTGGTTCCGGCAATGGCGCTGGCAATCGCCAGGGGAAGAAGCAGTTTTTTCATAGTTGGCCTTTTGGGCTTGTTATATATGGTCGTTGATTGGACCGGTGAAAATCGGGTCAATCCCATAGTATGCACTGGGATTACCACGGGGCAAGCGGACATGCGGCCAATTGCAGGGGATGAGCGATGGATTTCGGGCAATAAAAAACCCCGCGGAGCGGGGTTTTCGGGCCGGCCTGGGATCAGTCCGGAAGGCGGAAAGTGATGGGTACCGTGAAGTTGTACTCATCGATATTCAGCTGTGCTGGGGTCGCCGGGTAGGGACCTGCGCGTTCAACGGCTTCCACCGCTTCGCGGTTGAGGCTGGAGTAGCGGGATTCCTGTAGCGTGCTTACCGTTTTCACAATGCCCTTGTTGTCGATAGTCACATTCAGGCGGACACTGCCTTCCTGGCCGCGCTCCTGAGCGCGCTTCGGATAGCGAATGTGCTTGAAGGTGTGACGCAGCAGCATGGAGTGGTAGATCTGGCGAGCCAGAATCATGTCGGCAGTCAGCGGTGCTTCCTCTTCTTCCTCGTCCAGCTCATCATCCAGCGGAGTAGCCGGACGTGTGGTGGTGGGTTTCAGAGGTTTGGGCTGTGAAACCGGCGCGCTGGCTGCCGGCTTCGGTGCAGGATTGGCACGCGTCGAAGCTGGCTTTTCAATGGCCGGTGCGCCGATGGCGGCAAGTGAGGGCGGCGGGATGTCGGCGGAGAGGTCCGGCTTCGGCTTGGGTGCGGCAACCACCTGGGCGGGCTTGGATTCCTCCTTCTGCGGAGCGGGCTCGGCAGCGGCCTCCTCTTTGGCTTCTTGCGCATCGACCATGGCGGTTACCTGGGCTACACGGTCCGCTGCTGGCTGCAGGCCTTCATACTTCGCCAGTAATCCTGAATCTACCTGGCCTGCACCCATAAGGTCATCGCGGAAATCGGTGGAAGGTGGTACCGGGCCAATCCATGCGCGCAGCAGGGTGTTGAAAAACTCGCGGTCCTCGATCATGCCGAGCATGATGTCATTGAGGGACACAGAGGTGGTACCGGTATCCGCAGCATAGTCGATACGGAGCTGGTCCCCGGCTATCAGGCGACCTTTGAACAGGTTGGCGAAAGTCACCATGTTCTCGGCCTGGCCGGTAAGCACGTTGCCGGAGTTATTGATCGCAATGCCTTCCATCCACTGGTTGCGGAAGCGGCGGGCTGACAGGCGATCTGCGATAACGCGTACCTGCAGGCTGCGTGGCATATTGTTATCGAGAAGTGCGTTAGCATCGCCAGAGAGTCGCTCCGAATACACGGCTGCGATATAGCGATCTTTATTGAATTGTTGTTCCAGAGCCAGACCGTTCAGCAGCGGTGCTGCATTTGCAGTCAGGGCCGTAGCGAACAACAGCAGGGCGGCAATGACGAAGTTGGTCGATTTCATTTTTGCTTTGGTATCTTTTTAAAAGCCGGATGGGCAGAAACCGGCAGATAAAGCGCTGAAATATCGTTCAAAATACCCCAGAAAAATTTCCAGCGACTTCATATAGCACCCTCCCCCCGAAAGGTGCGCGCTTCAGCTAAACTGCGCGATTAGCCGGTGGTTAAAAAACCTACGCTAATTGGCACGGTATAATCAAAGCTATGCTCAACTCTACTGTAACTGCAATGGAGTTCAACCCTGAAGTGGGTAAAATGTCTCGTTTTTTCAAATCGGCGAGTGGACAGGGCAGACAGCCGTCACTTTCCGCCTAGAATGTGGCATCGGATGGTGCATAGGCCGATGGACGAAGCCTTTCAGTGCACCGTGCAGGCGCTGACAGGGACCAGCCGCCAATTTATCTTCCCGGCCAGTGTGAAAACTGGCCGCGCCATCACAAAAAGCACTAATCGATTAAGCCAAGAGTTTCATGAATTACAAGCCGCTTAGTGACTACCCGCGCGATGCCGTGGACCGTCTTCTGAATGTCATTCATCTATTTCGTGATATTCGCGCTACCAGTGAGTGGCAATATGACGTTTTGCTGAAACGTTCCCGTCTGTCTACGCTGGCGCCGGGAGAAGCATTGCTGCATGCGGGAGACGTGGACCAGTGGGTGTATTTTCTGCTGCGCGGAGAGTTGCACGTGCATGTAGACGATGCCGCGGCGGCCGCACAAGAGCGGCCTTTGGCGGTGATTCGTCCCGGTGAGGTATTCGGGGATCTTTCAATGCTGCTGGCCGAGCCCCGCAGTGCCACGATTGTCGCGGCACCGGGAGGGCAGGACAATCAGGTACTGGCTGTGGACTGCACCCTGTTCGGTGACCTGGAAGACTTCTCCCTGTTACACCTACCCACCAAACTGGTGTTTTATCGCAACATGGTGCACTCCCTGCGCTGGAAGCTTGAGGTGTACCGCTCCAAATACCCGACGCACGATCTCGCCAACAGTCATCGCCGGCTCAAGCTGTACACCGGGCCCAAAAACAGCAAGGAAGAGCTTGCGGCCCTGGCGGGACAGGCGCGCGATCTGGCGCGAATCCTGCTGGACTGGAACGCGGAATTCGGCAGCGGTCAACTCGCTGCGGAAGAATCCGACATGACGGACTTCCTCGAATCCATCCTTTCCTGAATAAACCTCAGTCCGTAAAAAGCGTGGCCAGCCGGTCACGCGCCCTACTTCCCGCTTCGCACATTTCCTGAATCGACCTCATCATCAATCTTCGCTTTTATTCGCGCCTTTTGCGGGCTTATCTGCTGTGAATTTCGCAATTCGGCAGCATTAGCCCCTATGCAGTCATCGCTTTGCACATAAAATACGTATCCTTCCGATTACTCGGATACATAACTTCAGAAACTCGCGGGAATTACAGGTATGAATTTTCTGTTAAACCTCTGGCGGCAGCGCAATTACCGTTTTGCAGCCATCGTCGCCTTGCTGTCAGCGCTCTGGCTGCTGAGCGGCCTTTTGGCAGGTGATGGGGATTCAGAAACGGCCGCCAGGGAGAGCGGCGAGAAAAATGCGCGGCCTGCTGAGGCCATGCGGGTCAAGGCGCGGCAGTTGCAGGCACAACCCTACATGACTCGGGTGGTGGTCAACAGCCGCACCGAGGCTAATCGCAGTGTGCGCCTGCGGGCGGAACTCGACGGGGTCATCGCAGCCTTGCCGGTGGTAGAAGGGCAGCGGGTATCCCGGGGCGACGTGATTTGTGAGATTGCTGCGGAAGACAGACCGGAGCAGTTGGCGCGCGCGCGCGCGGCCCTGCGCAAGGCGGAGCTGGATTTTGCCGGTGCCAAAAAACTGCAGGGTCGCGGGTTGCAATCGGAGGCCGCCATGGCCCAGCAGGAAGTGGCGTTGGCCAATGCACGGGCGGAACTGAAGCGCGCTCAGGTAGATGTGCAAAACCTTAAAATCCGCGCGCCGTTTGACGGCCTGGTAAACAGCCGTGCCGTGGAGCTGGGAGACTTCGTCCGTCGCGGAGAAGAGTGCGCGACCATTCTCGATCTGAATCCGATACTTGTGGTGGGTGAAGTCTCCGAATCGCAGGTCGCAAACCTGCAGCCGGGGTCCAAGGCCAGTGCCCAGTTGCAGTTGGGGCAGCTTGTCGAGGGAAGACTGCGCTACGTGAGCCAGGAAGCGCATCCGGTAACCCGTGCTTACCGGGTGGAAGTTGCTGTGGCCAATCCCGATGGCGCGCTGCGCAGTGGCATCAGCGCGCGTATGGCCCTGCCTACTGGCGAGGTACAGGCCCACAGAATCAACGCCTCTTTATTGACTCTCGATGACCGGGGGGATCTGGGGGTGCGGACCCTGGATGAGGAGCAGCGTGTACGATTTGTGAATGTGCGCCTGGTCAGCGATGAAAACGAGGGCGTATGGATTGCCGGACTGCCGTCCAATACCACGCTGATTACCGTGGGACAGGAGTATGTGAGCGAGGGCGAAAAAGTCGAGGTGGAACTGGAAGAGTCCGCCGGTGACCTGCCCGCGCCGCTTGCGGGTGCAAAGGAAGCAACGGATGTGGGCGATGGTCCAGTAGAGCCCGCGATTGAATCTGCCACAGATATGGCCGCAGAGCGTGTCCAGGAGCCCCGTCCATGAAGCTACTGGAAAATGCGGTTGATCGATTCCGCAGTAGCATCAGCCTGATGTTGTTGATCGTGATCGTGGGGATCATTGCCCGTGGCGCGATGACGGTGGAATCGAGTCCGGAAGTGAACCCGCCCATTGTGATCGTGCAGGTAATGCACGAGGGGATCTCTCCTGAAGACGGCGTTCGTCTGCTGATTCGCCCGCTGGAGCAGGAAATCCGGGCGATTGAGGGGGTCGAGGAAGTCATGGCGACCGCTCGCGAGGGGCTGGTGTATCTGGTGATTGAATTTGATTCGGCACTGGATATCGATCTGGCTGTAGATGAAGTCCGCAATGCGGTCGATCGTGCCAAGGCGGAATTACCGCGAGATGCCGAAGAGCCGATTGTCGAGGAGGCATCTGCGCAGCCTTTTCCGGCGATCGTTGTGACTCTGGCGGGGGACGGTATCAGCGAGCGCGAATTACTGCGCAGTGCGCAGTTGCTCAAGCGCAAAATTGAAAATATCAGTGAAGTCCTGAGTGCCGATATCACCGGCAACCGGGAAGAAGTGGTGGAAGCCATTATCGACCCGGTACGCCTGGAGCACTACCAGGTGACCAGCGGCGAACTGATCAACGCCGTGCTGGGCAATAACCTGCTGATTCCCGCCGGTGAGATGGATGTGAGCAAGGGGCGTTTCTCGGTCAAGGTCCCCGGCCTGATCGAATCGGCGGACGACGTCTATCAGATTCCGCTCAAGCAGTCCGAGCGCGGTGTGGTAACCCTGGGGCAGGTGACGGATATCCGCCGCACCTTCAAGGACGCGACTACCTTTACCAGCGTGAACGGTCGCCCTGGGATCGCCATTAATGTGGAAAAGCGCACCGGGGCGAGCTCCGTAGACCTTGCGGATACCGTGCGCGCGGTCGTGAATGCCGAACGCGATTATCTGCCGCGAGGGGCTAAGGTCGACTTTGTCTTTGATCAGTCGCAAGTCGCCCGGGATATGGTCAGTGAGATGGAGGGCAATATTCTCACCGCCATGTTGCTGGTGATGATTATCGTGGTGGCCGCACTCGGTTTCCGCTCCGGCCTGCTGGTGGGTTTGGGTATTCCGTTTTCGCTGCTATTCGGTTCCATCATCACCTGGTATCTGGGGTACTCATTCAACTTTATGGTGATGTTCGGCATGCTGCTGGCGCTGGGCATGTTGATTGACGGCTGTATCGTGATTACCGAGTTCGCGGACCGCAAGATGGCCGAGGGGCTGTCTGCGCGGGTCGCGTACTCCATAGCGGTGCGGCGGATGTTCTGGCCAGTGGTGGCCTCTACAGGCACGACGCTCGCGGCATTCCTGCCGATTATTTTCTGGCCCGGGGTGGTCGGTGAGTTTATGCGCTACCTGCCGGTGACTGTATTTTCGGTACTGGCGGGATCCCTGATCTACGCGCTCTTCTTCGCGCCGGTGCTGGGCTCCGTGTTCGGCAAAAGCAATATGGACATCAACATCCAGCAAGAGCTCAAGCAGCTGGAAAATGGTAACCCCACCGAAATGCGCGGGATTACTGGGCTCTATGCGCGCATGCTGGATCCGGTGGTGCGTCATCCATTTGCTTCCTTCGGCGCAACCATCCTGGTGTTGATCGGTATTTTTATCGCTTTCAGTGCGTTCAATCCCGGTGTGGAGTTCTTTACCGAGACCGAAGAGCAGTATGGCAATGTCGAGGTTCGGGCCCAGGGGAACCTTTCCCTGGAAGAAAAGAAAGTGCTGGTGGCGCAGGTCGAGTCTGCGGTAATGCAGGTGCCAGAAGTACGCGTGGTGTATTCATCCATCGGTTCCGGGGGGATTTCCGGCAATACCGAAAAATCCCCGGACCAGATCGCGAACCTGCTGGTGGAACTGCAGCCTTCGATGGAGCGGGAGCGCAAAAGTAAGGAGATTTTTGCCGAAATCCGTCAGCGCACGGCAAACTTTGCCGGGATCAAAACAAGCGCCAACCCATTTGAGGGTGGGCCTCCTGTGGGCAAGGATATTGTGCTCGAGTTGCGCAGCCGCGATTACGACCGATTGCTGGCGGAAACCTGGCGCCTGCACCGGGCGATGGTGTCCGAGTTCGATGGCTTGAGGGATATCGTCAATACCGCACCCCTGCCGGGAATCGAGTGGGAAGTCCGCGTGGATCGGGCCAAGGCCGCTCTGTACGGCGCCGACCTGACCGGGGTGGGGCGAGCGGTACAGCTGGTAACCAACGGCGTGCTGATGGCGGAGTACCGCCCGGACGATTCCGATGAGGAAGTGGATATCCGTATCCGTTACCCGGATTACGCGCGGGGCATCACCGCGCTGGATGAACTCAAGGTAAATACCGCCGGCGGTGCGGTGCCGGTCAGCAGTTTTGTGCGTACCGAGGCCGGGCCCAAGGTGGACAAGATCGAGCGCATCGACGGTATTACCCGTATGCAGCTCAAGGCAGACGTGGAAGACGGTGTGCTGGCGGATGACAAGGTGCGGGAAATCCGCGAGTGGCTTACGCAGCACCCGGTTGATGATCAGGTCGAGTTGTTGTTCCGTGGTGCGGATGAGGATCAGAACGAGTCGCTGGTGTTTCTGCTGGGGGCCTTCCTGTTGTCCTTATTCTTGATGTTTATCCTGCTGGTGACCCAGTTCAACAGCTTCTATCAGTCCGGGCTGATTCTGTCATCGGTAATCATGTCGACGGCTGGCGTGATGCTGGGCCTGACCCTGACCCAGAGCACTTTCAGTGTGATCATGACCGGTGTGGGGATCGTTGCGCTGGCGGGAATCGTGGTCAACAACAATATCGTGCTGATCGACACCTACAACTATGTGCGCAAGGCTGAGCCGGAGCTGGGGCACGGCGCTGCGGCGGTGAAGGCGGCTGCACAGCGACTGAGACCCGTGTTCCTAACCACGGCAACGACCATTCTCGGTCTGTTACCCCTGGCGCTGGGGGTGAGTGTGGATATGCTGGGGCGCACGGTAGTGGTCAACGGCGTGATCGCTTCATTCTGGGTGAAGCTCGCCAGTGCGATTGTTTACGGCCTGTCTTTTTCCACCCTGCTGACCCTGATTGTTACACCGGTGATGCTGGCACTGCCGCCGGCACTGGGTGACATTGTTCGAAAGATTCTCTCTGTGCGGATACGCGAAAAGTCCCAGGCCTGAGGAAGCTATTGGATTTACTTTGGCCCAGAACGAAAAAACCCCGGCTTGCCGGGGTTTTTTCGTTCTATCTGCCAGTAATGACAGTTTAGGACTTGGCTTTAGGCGGACGACCGCGACGAGCCGGTGCTTTCTTGGCTGCGGCTGACTTGGCCGGACGACCAGGCTTTTTCTTCGCTGCAGCAGACTTGGCCGGGCGGCCAGGCTTTTTAGCGGCAGTTTTGGTCGCAGCTTTCTTGGCCGGACGACCTGGCTTCTTTTTAGCTGCAGTCTTGGCTTTAGCCTTGGTCTTGGCAGCGGCCTTCTTGGCTTTTTCAGCAGCCTTTTTCTTGGCAGCAGCAGCTTTCTGTTTCTCAGTAGCAGCCTTCTTCTTGGCGGCAGCAGCGGCTTTCTTCTTGGCAGCGGCGGCCTTTTTCTTAGCAGCGGCAGCGGCTTTCTTGGCGGCAGCAGCGGCTTTCTTCTTGTCTGCTGCGGCCTTCTTCTTGGCAGCAGCGGCAGCTTTCTTGGCAGCAGCAGCAGCTTTCTTCTTCTCGGCAGCGGCCAGCTTCTTGGTGATGGCGGCCTCTTCCTTGGCTACAGCCTTGGCAATTTTGGTGGCCAGTTGGTTGTCGGCGCTGATGGTGGCCAGCTTGGACTTGGCATCGGTAGCGGCGGACTTGGCGGCGGTGGCGGCTTTTTTAGCAGCTGCAGAGGCGGTCTGAGCGGCTTTCAATTGCTTCTGTTGAGCAGCAGATTTCTTTTTCGCCCGCGCTGCTTTCACCTTGGCGGCAGCTGCTTGAGCTTTTTTAGCAGCTTTGTCAGCTTCTTTGGAGGCTTTATCAGCTTCCTTTTTAGCAGCAGCTTCTTGCGTGCTGCGCGCTTTATCCAGCTGGGCTTTCAAAGAGGCGAGTTCCGCTTCCAACTTCGCAACGGCATTCACTTTTTTGGCTGTTTTACGTGCGGCCATAAAATATCCCTGTATCTAAATTTAGTATTTAGGTGTTATTTTGGATGAGTGGAATTCATCGCGCTAATTGCAGCTTATTTATATGCTTGAATGCAAGTGTTTTAAGGGCGTTTTTACTCTGTAATGAATAAATTTAAGGTTTTTTTTACATTTATCGCGTTTTTCTGGTTGTTGCTCTGCGGATTCGGGGCTATTTACGCGATTGCTGTGGGGGATACCGGTACTTCTCTATCGGCGTGGTTCGGGCTGTTAATTAATGCCTGGGCGCTGCCAATATGGATGCTACTGCGTTATCTGAAACCGGAAACATTTACGGGCGATTTGCGCGAACCGGGTGCTTTTTCCTGTGTGCTGTTCGGCCTGGCAATTGTTTTATTGACGGATATCGAGCGCGGACTGCCGATTTATCTGTCCCTGTGCAATCTATTCGTATTGCTGGTTTATCTGTATCACCTGAGTGCCGTGGGCCATCCGCAAACGCCGGCGGTAGATACGCAGTTTCCTGCCATTGTGCTTGCGGGTGACCAAAAATGGCAGGCTGAGGACTTTTGTTGCGAGCGACAGTTGCGTGGGGTGCTGGCGGTGTTTTTGCGCGGTAGTTATTGCGCGGGCAGTCGAGATCAATTGCACCAGATCCGGGCGCTGATGCCGGACCTGGCTCGACGGGATATCGGCTTGATCCTGTTTAGCACCCAGCCGGAACACAAATGGCCCGCGCAGTTGATTGCAGATATTTATCCCCGTCATAGACCAGGAGCCAGCACGGATAGTGATTTCGAGGATGGTGAAGACGATGGGGTAGCGAGCGACGCAGCGCGCGATGCCAAAGTGGTCCCGTTGCTGCAGCTGGATGCAGATAGTGAAAATACTTCCGCGTTTGTGGCTCGCTCTGCGGCCCCGCTTATTCTGCGCCCGTGGGTGCGGGATGCTGCGCGTCCCAGTGCCTGGCTGATTGATTGTGAGGGCTTTGTCCTCTGGCGGGAGCTTTCGGCGAATTACCGGTTACCGGCGAGTGTGGGGACGCTGCGCGGTCAGCTGTTTCGCATCGATGACTGAGTGATATCTTTGCGAAGGGAGTCCATCTGAACTTGCTCCACCCGAGAGACGGCTGCTGCCAATAAAAAAGGCGTAGTGGATATTCCACTACGCCTTTTTTATTGGGCAGTATCAATTGCGGTTATGTCGCAATCTTCCCAAACAATAGCTCGTAAGAGTCAGTGCGCAATGCGTAGGCTTGGGTGAACTACAGAGGTCCGTAAGGCAGGTAGCGGTTGTCGGAATGCTGACGAATCCACAGCAACTGCTCCCGCTGCAGCGGCGCTTTGCGCTGGCGCAGGGATTTGGCCAGAGGGATGACCGGTGACTCGGCGCCACCCTGCCAGTCCTGCAACTGCATCTCTGCCAGTGTGAAGAAACGGATCAGCGCCCAGATCTGCGCACTGTCCCAGCGGGATGCCTCTTCCAGCCACTGGGTGGCGGGGAGGCCGGCAAGCCAGCTGGCAGACTGCAGCTCTTCGTCGAAGGACTTGAGTTCCGGTTCGTCGTGCCCCTCCGTGTTCGCACCGTCTGCCTCATTGATCGCATCGATGATGCGGTTTATCAGCGCGTGGTCGATTTCCTTGCGCGGCTGATCGTTGGAAGCTTGGTTGTCTGGTTCCCAGGCACCGACACTCATACTCACTCCTTTATAGGTAGGCATGCGCATAGCAGAGCATGCATTCACAGTGGGGCGGATTATACGCACCATGACGGTATGCTGTACCCGGCATTGAACGTTGAGCCTTCGCATTGGATGCAGGGCGCGGAATTTAGCATAATCACCCGGTGCTCCCGGCATATCGCGAGTGCAAAACCAAATACAGCAGATTCCTCTGGGGGCTATGTGGATTATATTGATCAGCCGATTGCCGCGCAGAAGCGCATTGCACTGGTGGCGCATGACAACCGCAAGACCGCACTGATCGAGTGGTGTCGTCAGCATCACAGCATACTCGAGCAGCACCACCTGCTGGGTACAGGAACCACGGGCAGTAAAATCGAGGCGGCTACCGGTATGCCGGTGGAGCAGTTGTTCAGCGGCCCCATGGGCGGGGACCAGCAGCTCGGAGCCAGGATTTGTCAGGGTGAAGTGGATATCCTGGTGTTTTTCTGGGATCCCTTCGAGCCGATGCCCCACGACCCGGACGTCAAGGCCCTGTTGAGGATCGCCGCGGTGTGGAATATTCCGGTGGCCTGTAATGCCAGCAGTGCCGATATGATGATCCATTCAGAGCTGATGACCCGCAGTTTCCCCCGTCAAGTACCTGACTATCAGGGCTATCTGGCGGCGCGAAAGGACGAATTGGCTGTATAAAATGTGAGCCTTGCCCGGATTTGGATGGTGTAACCCCTTGATTTTCAAGGAGTATAAGCGCCAAAAGCAGGTTGCACTTGCATTGATGGCCATTTCCCGGCAATCTTCCCCCCCTGATTAGACCGGTGTATCCGGCGAATTCGAATTAGAAAACAGTACGGTGTTTTATGAGTAGACGACGCGGTAAGGCCGTAGAAGAAGAAAAGGCCGATATTGACCTGACGCCCATGCTGGACGTTGTGTTTATCATGCTGATCTTCTTTATCGTGACGGCATCCTTCGTAAAAGAGAAGGCGCTGGACGTGAACGTGCCGGATCCTGATCAGACTGAACAGACTCCGCCCGATCCCGATAAGCAGAATATCCTGATTACAGTGAACTCTGCCGACGAGATCTGGATGGGCCAGAACCGCATTGACAGCCGTGCTGTACGTGCCCGTATTGCTCAGATGTTTGCGGAAAACCCGCAGGCCATCGTGATTGTACGCGCGCACAACAAGTCCAGCGCGGACACTTACGTGACCATCGCCGATGCGGCGAAAGAGGTGAACCCGAACATTCAGGTTTCACTGGTACCGTTCGACGACAAGAGATAATGCTCTGACGGTATTGCCCTCACAGGATGAAAAAGCCAGCAAATGCTGGCTTTTTTTATGTCTGCGGTTTGGGCCTCAGAACTCGGAGCGGATGGCCCACAGGTCCGGAAATACGGGCTTGAATAGGGTGCTCTGCAGGTAGCCCACACCGCTGGAGCCACCGGTGCCCATTTTGCTACCGATAGTGCGCTCCACCATCTTGACGTGCCGGTAACGCCACTGCTGCAGGGAAGTATCGATATCTACCAGCGCCTCACAGATATCGCTTACCAGTGGATCATTCCGGTAGACGTCGATCAGCACCTTCTGCACGGCACTGGATGGGGAGGCCACCTGGCTGAAGTCCCGCTCCAGCTCTGCCGTGGGAATTTCGTGCCCTTCGAGGGCCAGGAACCGCAGGAAAGCATCCCACAGGGTCGGTGCCTGCAGGCGCTTCTGCAGCCGCTGGTAGTGCTCTGAGCCCGGCTCGTAGTTTTCCAGCTTCTTCGCATCTTTCGCTCCGTACAGGAACTCCAGCTCGCGGAACTGGTAGGACTGGAAGCCGCTGGCGGTGGAGAGGCGATCGCGAAATGACATGAACTCCAGTGGAGTCAGAGTCTCCAGAATGTCCACTTGCTGGATCAGGGTGCGGTAAATAGCGTCTATCCGCTTCAATGTGTGCAGGGCGCGATTGCGCTCTCCGGCATTGAACAGGCGCACCAGGAAGTCCAGCTCATGCAGCAGCTGCTTGAACCAGAGCTCATAGCTCTGGTGAATCACGATAAACAGCAGTTCGTCGTGCTCCGGGCCTTCAGACAGTGGCTGCTGGCATTTGAGTAGGTCGTCTACCTTGAGGTAGGAGCTGTAAGTCACGGTCATATTGAGAGCTTCCCTCATCTTCTCCTGCTTTCGAAATGGTTATACCGGTTTCTGCAGGCTTGTGAATCTGAAATTGCGTAAATCGGGCAAAGTTTGGTCGTATTATAAGGTCTATGCAGGTCAGATTGGAAAAGTCTGATTGCCGAGTTCGTTTCAGAATCCGTAACCCAAACTGGTCGAATTGGACCTCGTGTGAGAAGGGGGAGTGGCTAAACTAGTGTCTTTCCGGTTGTGACCATAATCTGTCTTTTAGGTCATGCCGCCTGCCAGCTGGCGCCTGCCAGTGGGCGCTATATAACCTGTGATAAACAGCAAGATTGCGGAGTCCGCTATGCAGAGTACATGTGCAGAAATTCAGGCCCAGGTATCCGACCGGGTACTGGAAATCACCATCAACCGGCCAGAGCGCAAGAATGCGCTGACCATGGCCATGTACTCGGCCATGGCGGAGCTGCTCAATAATGCTGCCAACGATCCGGGTATCCGGGTGGTCATCCTCACCGGTGCCGGCGGGGCTTTCACCAGCGGCAACGACCTGGCGGATTTTCTGGGCGGTTCTGCGACCGGAGAGGAGTCACCGGTATTCCAGTTCATGATGGCGCTGTACAACTTCCCCAAACCGGTTGTGGCCTCGGTCAGCGGTCCGGCAGTGGGTATTGGCACCACCATGCTGTTGCACTGCGACCTGTCCATCGCCGATGACGACGCGGTGTTCCAGATGCCGTTCGTCAACCTGGGACTGTGTCCTGAATACTGCTCCAGCTTCCTGCTGCCGCGGATCATGGGGCAGGCAAAGGCCTCTGAGCTGTTGTTGCTGGGCAAGAAGTTCGACGCGCATACCGCAGCGGATGTAAATATCCTCAATGAAGTTGTTTACTCCGGCGAAGCGCTCAGTCGTGCGCGGGGGTACGCTCGTGAGCTCGCGCAAAAAGCACCGGAAGCGGTGCGCCTGAGTAAAAAACTGCTGAGGCAGGGAACCATGGAGAACGGCCTTGCGGTTATTCGGGAAGAGGCCGGGCATTTCCAGAAGCGATTGCAGTCGGATGAGTTCCGCGAAGCAGCGACCGCATTCATGGAAAAGCGTCCCGCAGACTTCTCAAAGTTCGACTGATTTTCCTATTTTAAATTTATCTTTTAGTTCTCCAGGTTTAAGAGGTGGATTTATTTGGGGATAGTGTTCTAAAGGCTGCTCATTTGCAGCCTTTTTTATTGGCGATTCCTGTGCCTACTAAAGTGTGATGCATTTCTCTTTGTGGCTTCGTGAGTAGCTCTTTAGGGCTAATCGCGCGGGTTGTTTTGTGCCCTCGCATGCAATGGTGCGAGATTCTTTTTCGGAAAAACGTGAATCTCCTGAAGCCCCAGGTTCTGCAGGGGAAAAGGGGCATGATAAAAATTTTACGAATCGGTACACTCCCCTCATATTCTCCCGGTCGGGTAGGCCCCGGCTTGTAGCCTCGGTAATGAGAGCTTCAAGGATAACAGTCAATAATGAGCCGGGACTCTTCATGCGCGCAGTTGTGTTGCTGCGGCAACCTGGCTTTCAGGACAATGATGACGACATCTTTAATTTCCCCGGCTGTTTCTTTGGTATTGCGGGTCTCCATCCTGTTGATTCCCCTGCTGCTGTCTGTTGCGGCCCATGCTGAAGCGTCTGCGGTAACCCCGTTGTCCCCCATTGCGATCGGTGCAGTCGAGAGCGGTGATCAGCGGACTGGACAGCAGGCAATCTGGCACGATGTCAGCGGTACTGCGGATCTGGCGGATGCGCGGCAGGCACTGGCAGACGGTGGCTTTCAACCATTGCCGGGGGCGGGGTCGACAGGCCTGCAGAAGGGCAGTTACTGGTCTTATTTCGCGCTGGAAAATCCCACCGAAAAGTCCGTGCCCCTGAATCTGGAATATGTGGATCACCAGCTGATCCGCTTGCAGGCGTTTGCCCGTCGTCCGGCCTCAGGTCCTCATGCGGAGGGTGGGTTTGAACCCATTGCCGAGTTGGTAATGGGAGACGCCTTTTCCCAGCGCCCGATCTTCCACAATCGTTTTGTGGTGCCTGTTAATCTGGCGCCTGGAGAAACGGTTGAATTCCTGGTGCGCTTTGACTCGGAAGAGGCCGGTTTTGTCTTTCCTTCCATGCGTATCTGGAGCCCGCAAAAGCTGAGTCAGTCCCATACCGGTGAAACGGCGATTGTGGCATTCCTGTTTGGGGGAATTGCCCTGATTTCGCTTTTTTCACTGATCGTTGGCATGACCACAGGTGAGTCGAGCTTCTTTGCATATTTCGTTTACGGTCTTTCCAAAATCGTGGCATGGGCAACCATCCTCGGTTTCACCCACCAGTATGTGCTGCGCGACGGTTTTCACTGGAGCTATATGTCCGCCGCCGGTGCGGTAAGTATTCTGTGCGGAGTCATTTTCGACCGGCTTTTCCTGCAAACCCGCAAGTACACGCCCAGGCTGGATTACATCCTTATCCTGATGATGATCAACGCGACTGTGTTGTTGGTCAGTGCACTGCTGCAGGTGAAGGCGGTGGCATTGATCAGTATCACCCTGGCGCTGTTGCTGTATCCGGCTTCCACAGTCATCGCACTGGTGCGCTGGCGCCAGGGGTCCAGCGAAGCGGCGGTATTTGCGGTTGGCTGGACACTGCTGTTGATGGGGCTGTTTTACCAGGCGCTACGAGATCTCGGGTTGGTCGAGCACAATCTGGTCAATTACTACCTGCCGCCGCTGAGCTCATTTATCGAAATGGTGACCATTATGGCGGCGATGGGGCTGAAGTTGCGCCGGGTGCGTTTGCAGGGGCTGGAATCGGAGCGTCAGTACCGACGTCATCTGGAAGAGTCCAAGGTCAAGCTCGAGGGCCAGGTACGCGCGCGTACTGAGGAGCTGGAAAAAGCCAAGCTTCAGGCGGAAATGGAGGCGCGTACGGATCCGCTCACCGGCGTGCGCAATCGCCGCAGCTTCCTCGCTGAGGCAGATTTATGCATCAAGCGGGCCGAGCGCAAAGGGGAGCCCATCAGCCTGCTGATGTTCGACATCGATCATTTCAAGTCCATCAATGACAATCACGGACACGGTGTCGGCGACGAGGCTTTGCGCCTGTTCAGCCAGACGATTCAGACGAAAATTCGCGAAACCGATGTATTTGGCCGTCTCGGCGGTGAAGAGTTTGCGCTTCTGCTGACTGAGACCAAACCCGATTCACTGCATACCGCCGAGCGGCTACGGGACAATATCGCAAGCGTGCGCCTGTCGTGCGTGGATGGCTTTATCCAGTTTACTTCCAGTATCGGTGTTGCCCACGGGGCACCCGGAGACCCGGTAGAAAAGCTTCTGCGGCAGGCCGATCGCGCCCTGTACTGTGCCAAGGAGCGAGGGCGCAATATCGTGGTTGAATATCATCCGGAACAGGAACCCCACGGCGCGGCAGTATCGGCGCAGGCGCGTATTGAACTGGTAGATGAGCTGGAATCGGAATCCACGCTGGCAGCGCCAAGCCCGGAACCTGCCTGAATGGACGACTGCCCGGCGCTGCCTACGGAGTTGCCGCGGGCGTGCGTTGATCGTCAACGAACTTGCGCACCTTGTCCGGGTGATCGGTAAATACCCCGTCCACCCCGACATCCTCTAGATACAGCGACAGCAGGTCGTCAAAGCTTTCCAGATTGTCGGGCAGTTGCTGCGGGTCAGCGCGAAAAGTGTAGGGATGAACCTTAAGGCCGCGCTGGTGGGCGGTTGAGGTCAGCTGGTTGGGTACGTAAGGTTTGCTCCCTCCCGCTTCATCCACCAACATCGGAAGCCAGGGACCAATACCATCGGCGTAGCCCGCTATCGTTTTCAGTCCCTCTGGGGTGCGCATCCAGTCGTAGTCGTAATTGACCCACTTTCCATCCCGCTGTACACGCTTCTCTTCCCACTCCGTTTCTGCGATCAGCTGTATCAGTGGCAGGTTCATCTCCAGCTCCGGCATCAGTGTATTGTGGATATGCTGTAACTCTTCAGCATCGAAGCTCTGCAGAAATACTTTCTGTTTGCGGCTGGTATAGCCGTAACGTTTAAGGGTCTTCAGTACCTCGCGGGAAATGTCCCGTCCCTCTGCACGGTGGAAATAGGGCTTTTTGATTTCCGGATAGATGCCTGTGTCGTATTGCAGAGATACATTCAGTCCCTGGATCAACTCCAGCTCCTGCTCAAAGGTCACCAGTTCAAAGCGTGATTTCCACAGAGGGAAGCGTCCTGCATATTTCGGGAAGTTCCGGCTTACTGCGGATACAAAAGGGCCGGAAACCTGCAGGCGCTTGAGTTCCGCCAGCGTGAAGTCGATGGTGTAGAAGTGTCCATCTGCACGGGCACGCCCGGGGAATTTCTCCGCGACATCCGTAACGTTATCCAGATAGATATCGTGCATGACGATCAGGTGATTGTCTTTGCTCAGTACCAAGTCCTGCTCGATATAGTCCGCGCGCATGGCATAGGCCAGTGCCTTCGCCGCCAGTGTGTGCTCGGGCAGATATCCTGAAGCGCCTCGATGAGCGATCACTATGGGAGTATTTTCCGGCTGACCTGATGCATCCAGTGGAAGAAAACTGGTGAGGAATACTGCGATCAGGCAAGAACGGAGCGTCGGCTTGATGGGGTTGAAGGGCATGGGCAGTCCAGCAATTTATCTGTATTGCGCAAACATACCGTTACTCGGGAAGGGATAAAACCTCGGGGCGCTGAATCGAGCGCATTGTCATGAGGTTGAAATATTTATGCGCAGGAAAGTCCTGCGGCAGGATAGATACAAACCGGGTAGCCGGAAATAGCTCTCCTGGTTTGAGACCCGGGTTTTACCCCGGGCATGTGGAAAGGAGGTTACTGCACAATCTTGATCCACTCGCCGGGCTTGGGTTCGCCCCGCGGATAGTAGCCGTTTAACAGCCGCAGTTGTTCCTCCGCGTATTCGCCAATTTCCATATGTCGGGCGAGGGAGGAGAATGTGGTTTTATCGTTGGCCTGCACATACTTCACCCGCTTGATATCGGGTTTCACCACATCGGTTTTACGCAGCGGGCGGAAGCTGCGGATGCTGCTCAGGAACAGGTTATCGTATTCGCTGCTCTCTTCGCTATCCTGCTTTTTGTTGTTGATGCGGCCTTCGAGGATGTACTGGCGACTGCCGTAAAACAGCACTGCGACCCGGTCCGGTATATTCTCACCGGCCACGGGCAGCTTGCCGGTGTGCCCCTCAAGACGATACTGACTCAGTGCCTCGTCCTGCTCCAGGCTACGCACGTCGTATACACCGCGCAATGCCATATCTGCGGGCTGGTTGCCATCCCGTTTGTCTACTCTGATCGTCAGGGTCGCGGACTTATCCGGTGCCGTCCCCACGATTGAAGTGCGTTGATTTTCTACCGTCCAGCCGTCGGGGAACAACAGTGAAAAGCCCAGGCTCTTGTGGTTGAAGCGATTTTTCTCGCTCTCCTGGGCGTTCTGCCCGTACACAATGCCCTCGGTCTTTTCCCGGTAATACTCGACCTTGGTTATTTTCTTGTCTTCGGGCAGCGCGCCCGCTGCTTCTACCACCTCGCGCAGGCGCACGTCGTTGCGGGGGTGCGATGAGAAGACGCCGTGATAAGTCTGTTGCTTTTTACCCTCCACACGAGCGCGTCGGCGAGCGAAGGTCTCCTGGTCTTTGAGCAAGGCAATCACATTGATCATCGACTGTGGATCGTAGCCGGCGTTGTACATGTACTGTGCACCGAATTTGTCCGCTTCCAGTTCCATGTCGCGACCGTAGCCTTTTACCGCCGCAGTACTCCACAGGTTGGTCACATCGCCCACAACACCGCTGCCGGTGACCAGCACCGAAAGCACCGAAGCCACGCCGGCTCCGGTGGCAGCGGTTTTCTGTCGCACCGCGTGACGGGCGGTGATATGGCCCACCTCATGGGCGAGTACCGCGGCCATTTCGGCTTCCGACTGCAGATAGGTGAGCAGGCCGCGGTTAATATATACATAGCCGCCGGGCAGGGCGAAGGCATTGATATCCTGGCTGTCGATCACCGTAAAGTAATAGGTAAGATCTGGCCGGTCGCTGGCCTTGGCGACCTTTTGACCCACGTGCTCTACGTAGGCGTTGAGAATCGGGTCATTGTAGATGGGAGTGCTGGCAACCAGCTTCTCGTGCATTTCGCGCCCGATCTTGATTTCCTTCTCTTCCGACATCAGCACCAGGTCCGGCCGGTTGGTGGCCGGATTGAAGGCGCAGCCGGTTGCAGTGGCTAGCAGGATTGCTGCCAGTAGTTTGTTTATCGTGTGCATCTGGGTCTCCTGTCGTTATTGTTTCCAGTCGAGTGTTACCCGCTCAGCGGCTGGCGGACTGCGGCGGCAGCAGGAATTCCTGCAGCTGTGCGGCCATGCCTTTACAGGCATTGTTCTGTACGCGTGCGATCAGAGGGATAGGTACTACGATGGCCGGCATGTAGGACGTACCCTGGGCATCCGCGCTGATCTTCCCGGATAGCTCCTGATCGCGAAAATCCCATACGGACGCCTCATAATCGGATTCTTTGTCCCAGGTGCCGAAGCCGAAGCAACCGGCACCGGCAGTGCCGATGGAGCAGCCGATGGAGCCCGCACTGGAGGTGGTTTCGGTGGAGCCATCAATCCAAACAATATATTTCACCCCGTACTTTTCCATGCGATCTCGCACATCGGGAATATCCATCAGTCGATCCAGGGACTTGATATGCATGGGTGCAGTGCGCGGCTCGAACCAGGGATAGAGTGCATCGACAAACTGACCCTCCGGAATCACATTCACCCCGGCTTTGGGGTTATGCAATGTCTTGCCCACGCAGTCGATCAGGTCCGGCTCGGTTTCATAGTCGCTGGAGTGGCGCCGCCCGAGGATCACTACCGAGTCCCCCAGGGCCAGCTCGCCGGTACTGCGACGGTATTCATCGATCACCACGGTAGTACAGCCACTGGAAAGTAATGCCAGTACAGAAACTGAAAAAAATGCGCTCAGGAATTTCACCGGTACATCCTCCTTGTGATTCTCGCGAGGGTTTCAGCTGCGAAATTCCCGCGAACGGAATCTCCTGATTCCTGGTTACCTGGTTTCCCTATATGTGAAGGAAACTATTCGTTGTCACCCGTCTGCTGCATGCTCAGGGCGCGCTGCTTGTTGTCAATGAATGCCTGCAGTTCCGGCACCCGTTCAAAACCGGTATACAGGGTGGCGCCCGCATCGCGCAGCGCCACATTGATGGCCTGGGCCAGTGCGGCTTCCTGTGACTTCAGGAATGCAGTAGGGGTTTTGCCATAGGCGGTGATGACCCACTCGGCCACCGCATCCCCCTGCTGGTTATAGGCGTGCATGTCGTACTTGATCCACACCTCGAAGATATTCACCCGGGTTTCACGCGGCATGGTGAACTGGAGTTCACGCACCTCCGGCACAATCACCAGATCGAGGCCCGGTGGCAGGTTAGTCGGGTATTGCGCCAGGTTGATCGTCTCCTTGAACATGGAGCCGAGAACTGTCTCAAACAGGTTTTTCTGTGCGCGTCCGGTGTTGATATTCCATTCGTCTCGGTCGTCGCGATTTTCACTGTAAGTAAAATCGCTGAAGTCATCGCTCAGGTAGACTCCTACCGTCAACGGATGCGGATTTCCCACCGGGGCAGGAAATTCTCCATCCACCGAGACGGTGTGAGCGCAGGCCGTTAGCAGGCCAGCCACCGCGAACAGCGACAGTCTCCTGAGCGCGCCAATTCCATTGAACATCCGATTCATGTGCTGCTCCCGGGTCTTTCTCAACCCTCTGCATATCCTTTGCTGTGTGTCAGCGGAAGTCATTCAGGCCGACAAACGTGCCGCCATTCCTGTAAGTGAGTTCGCGCATCAGTGCCGCAAAACGCAGGCCGGTGGTCTGCAGGTGCAACGGACGAGAGAACTGGATCGGGAAGCCGATGGCATGGATCCGCACCATGCGCTGGTCTTCTCCACGCTGGGCATTCACCCGGTCTACCGCCATCATCACATTGCGAATGGATTTGCCGGTAAATTCATCCCCGAGTACATAGATACTGATTTTCTTGTTCGGGTCGTAAAAGGTGCGCACCGCTTTCTGGATGCCCTCCACCGGACTCGAGTTGCTGAACGGGTTCCACGAACGCAGGCGATCAAGCACTGCCTTGCGGCGTCCCGGTGTATCCGGAATCCAGCGGTTGCGATAGTTGGAGAACATGTAGTCCCCCATATCGTTCATCACCTGAATACCTTTCACGTTGGGATACAGGTTCAGGGTGTTGACCATCTCGTCGATCATCCGGTCCCAGCCGTAATTGAACATACTGCCGGAGGTGTCGATGATGAACAGGATGTATTCGCTGTCCACGGGAATGCCGCCGATGACGTTGTTCTTGCGCTGGTAGTTTTCTCCCAGCAGCCGTTTCATTTCATCGGTCATACTCTGCAGGGCAATGGTTAGCTCGCCCTTGAGTTTGCCTTCCTCGGACTCACCCTCGGTTTTCCTGGCGTACTGGGCATGTAGTGTTTCCAGCTCACCCTTGAGCTTGGCAATACGCTTGGTTTCGATATCCAGCTGCTCTTTCTTGGCATTGAGGTCGCGATTCAATACCGAGGTCTCGCCGCGGATTTCCGCCAGCTGCTCCTGTAGCTCCTGCACCTGTCCGTCCAGATCCAGTTCGGCTTCTTCAAGGACGATCGGCTCTACAGTCTTGGCGATCATTAACAGCAGTACGATGGCGCCGAAGCCGCAGCAGATCACGTCCAGAAACGAGATGCTGAACTCTTCCTGTTGTCGTTTGTTACGTCTACTCATGGCCAGTCCTTAGAAGGTGCGAGGAAAGACCCCTGGGTTTCCATGGCCAGTTTCCAGAACTCGCTGGCGGCAAAGGGGTCGCCTTCCATGGGGGCCAGGACCACGTTGACCGGGATGCTCTTGGGCAGGGCGTCCACCGCCGTACGGAACAGCTTCAGGCGTTCCTTGCCGGAAATGGTGTTCCCGCGTGGCGACTTCATTCCCTGAGTGGGCAGTCCATCGGTAATCAGGATGATATTGTCCGGCAGAGGCGACATGTTGTTTACCGCATTGAAAATACGCTCCAGGCTGGTGCCGTTTTGCGGCACTATGGCATCCAGCTCCTTCATCGCGTTGTCCATCTGGTCCCGGTCATCTACATTCAGCCAGCGGTCTTCAGTGCCCACAATGGCAGCGCGGAAGCCGGTGTTGAAAGTGTAGATCTGGTACTGGCTGTCCTGGGGGAATTGCGACACCAACCAGGACACCGTCTGTTTAGCGCGGCGCCATTTTTCCGTGTCGCGTTTGACCGAGTCGGACATATTGCGGGTACGGATCACCTTGATCAGTTCGTCGCCCAGCATACTCGCGGAAGAGTCCAGCAGAATGAGGATGCGATCACCGCCAAGGCGCAGCCCGGTGAGATATTGCCGATCGCCGTCGCCGACAAACTTGCGCACGTTGTTGCCCAGTTTCTTGTTTTCTTCTTCCAGTTGCTTCTTGGCCTGCTCGAGTTTCTTTAGTTTTTCCTGCAGGCGGGCGATATCCATTTCATCGGTACTGCTGTCGACCTCCGCAATGTTGCCCTTTACCTCCTCAATCTGATCCATGATGCGTCGGGCGAGCCCCTGGGCCTTGGCCAACTCATCACTGGTGGTGTCCAGGGTGTTGCGCGCCAGCACGAGGTGCTCGCGCCCGAACTGGACCTCTTCCTGCAGCAGGTTCACTTCCGCTGACAGGTCCTCGTTTTCAGCCTGAATATCGTTGTCGGAGCCGTGTTTGATGATCAGGAAGATCAATGCGACGGCGCCAAAACCGCAGGACATGATGTCCAGAAACGACAGGCTGAACGCTGTAAACCGCCGTTTTTTACGCGCCATAATGCTCCACGCTGATCGCAGTGATTACATCATCAAAGTTGGCCGCACCGATCCGGTCGCCGGCAGTGAGGTTGACCGGCGCGGAGATTTCCTCGCCGTTCAACATCAGTTGCGCACCTGCATCCACGCGCAGGGCAAGTCGACCTGCGTGATTGGTTATGGTGGCTGCCGGGTGGCTGGGTGGGGTGGGTGTGACATTGAGTTTGCCTTCCTGCCAACTGACAAACAGCGGGTGCTGTGCGGCCAGTGCGCGATGTCCGTAGAGCAGGTGGGTGGCGCCGGCCTCGGCCGCAGCGTTGACCTGAACCGCCACCTCGGTAGTCGGCGCAGCGCTCATACTGGTAATCAGCCGCAGGTTGCCGCTATCGCTGTGAATTTCCTGCCAGCGCTTTTCCGCAGACTGTGCCACGGCGTTGTGCGGCAGCAGGTGAATGCGCTCGGCGAGCTGGGCGCCACCGGGAATTTCCGCCCAGCGGTGGGAGACGAAGACAACGCTGTTGGCTTCACCGAGATTTTCGATCATCGCGCGCACCCGCGACAGTATCGGGGTGCTGGCATCCTGCAGCTGCCGCAGGCTGACTTTCGCAGTGCGGTCATCCAGCTCTGCCATCACTTCCCCCTGGCGCATGGCCTTGGCGATCCACTGGGGGAGCATGTCGTAGAGCTGTTGCTCCGCTTCGGCAGAGTGCAGGGGGTCAAAACGACACTGCATGATGAAGGCGTCGGTAAATATCCGCGCCCACGCTTCCTGGAAGTGCTGCAGTCCCGCGTCGGTGACGGTTTCTGCAATATCCAGTTCCGCCTGTTCGTGTACCACCACGCGGCTAACCAGGGTCTGATGGCGGTGCAGATCGATATAAAGATGTACACCGCGCGGTGCGCAGCTGCTGATACAGGCGGCGGCAGAATCTATTAATGCCACCACGTTGAAGGGGCTTTCCTTGATCACCCCGAGTAACAGCGCGAGCTGCTCGCGAGTGAAATTCCCCGGTACCGCGAGCGCAACTTCATCCGGCAGGTCACACAGCTCCGCAATATGCTGCAGGTGGCAGAATGCGAGGTCCGCGTGGTGGCGACACCCGGGATTGTCAGATTTGACTGACTCCAGACTTAGCCGGCGCCAGAATTGCTGGTTTACCTGGGTGGGGTGGCTGCGCGCGCGCATCAGCGCGCCGGTACCGGTGAGGATCTCGCGCGTATTGATGATGGCGACGCCGGGGCTTTCCAGTATCTCGTTATTACCATCGAAAACACGCAGGCCGCAATCGTTGATTTCCAGTACACCTTTGCTCATGGGAGCTCCTGTTTCCCTTATCGGATAGCCGTTTCCCTGGCTACCCGCTGATTATTCCATTTGCTGTCTTCTGTAGAAGGTGGTTCCGGTTAGTCGGGAGCCGCGAGGGCTCAGCTGACTTTCAGGAAGCGCAATAACTTGTTATCGCAATAGTTCTGAGTATCCAGTACCAGTCGTTCCTGCATCAGCTGCAGCTGGTGGGTGAAGAACATGATCACGATACTGATGACCAGCGCGATAAAAGTAGAGTTGAAGGCCACACCCAGGCTTACCGTGACTCCGGCAATATCGCCCTCCACCGCGCGATGCGCCTGCGCCAGGGCTTCACCGATACCGCGTACCGTGCCGATAAATCCGATGGAGGGAATCGCCCAGGTGATATAGCGCACCATGGCCAGTTCGGAGTCCAGTCGATCGCCCTCGGTTTCACATACTTCTTTTACCGAGTTGGAGACGGCGGCAACGTTGCGGGTAGATCCGAAGCGCTGCAGCGCGGTTAGCAGAGCGCGGGGCAAAAGGAAGTTGCGCTCTTCCTCTGGGAGCGCCTGTATCGGTCGTGATAAATCCCGCGCATCCTCCGGTAGGATTGGGGTGCCCTCGCTTACATTGAGCAGTGCCTGATCCAAGAGTTTGCGTTCGCGCATGCTGCGTCGGGCCTTCAGCCCCATAATCGCCATGGCCCACAACATCAGCACGAAACAGGCCTCCTGCTCGTAGTCGCGCATCACAATATAAATGGAGCGCTGCTGGATATAGGTTTCGCCGGCTTCTTCGCGGGCCATCTGTTCTTCGATCAGGGCGTCGGCATTGGGCCGGATGATGGCCACGTAAATTGCGTGGACCAGGATGATTGCCCCGAGTAGGGCAAACAACTGGAATACAAAATCTGAAGACTTGAATTTCATGGGTTTTCCCGCTTTTTTGTGGGGCCATTCCTTTGGCAAAGGGCCCGGGTATTGCTCTGATTGTGTCCGTTCAATCGAGTGTTACTTGCGTACTTTGGTGATTCGTTAAATATCCACCGGGTAGGAGACGGAAAGATCTTCGGAAATTTCTTCCGAGGCCTCGTAGTTATCTGCGCTCTGTGCGCTCTGCGCCTTTATCTTGGCCGGCTTGGCTGGTGCCGTCTTTTCACTGACTGCGGCGTTACTTTTAACCGATTCCTGCTGTTCGGCTTGTTGCGATTTTTTCGTTTCTACAGTGGTTTCAGTTTCTGTTGTTTGCGTGGTCTGGCTAAAGCCGGGTACAGCGAAGCCAGTGAGTAAAAGGATGGAGACGAGTGCGCCAGCGCGGCTTCGCGTTGCCATCGCTTTTTTCACTATATAACTGCAATTGGGGGTATCCATAACACTGCCTCGCTTGTTATTGCCTGGCCTTATTGTCCGCAGCTACTCAGTTCACCCAGCGCGCCACGCGGAAGCCGATATCGTCACGCCCTTCTGCTCCATAGTCTCGGTAAGAGAGACGCAACTCGGTAAGCCCTGCGTGTTTCCAGCTTGAGCCGCGTACCACGTGATAGTCTCCGTCCTGTGGTCCCACGGGGTTTTCTTCCCGCTTCAGTGAGAGACCAGTACCTACGGTGTACAGGTCGTGAATCCACTCGGAGACATTGCCGCCCATGTCAAACACACCCATGTGATTGGCTCCGAAGCTGCCGACGGGCGCGGTGGCGGCATAGCGGTCGTTGTAGGTGCGCAGTACTGCGGGGACAATCTGGCCGGCACTACTGTCGGCGTAGTTGCCGGAGTTTTTGCCCACAGGCAGAGAGTCGCCCCAGGGGAATTTGCGCATCGCGCCGCGTTCGTAACGGGCGGCCCAGGCCCACTCCGCTTCGGTGGGCATGCGGTAGCCGTTCGCGCTCGCGTCGAATCCGACGATGCGACCGCGCTCACTGCGATAGACCTCTTTGAGGCCGTCGCGAGCACTGAGCCAGTTGCAAAAGAGTGCCGCGTCGTTCCAGCTGACATTCACTACCGGCAGGCTGTCATTATCGAGACTGATACCATTGGTGTGACTGGAGCTGTGCATGCGCTTGTAGCGGCGATATTCCTGATTGGTAACCTCGGTGGCGCCGATATAAAACGGGCGGGTGAGGGATATTTTACGCAGTACCTCATTGGCGCGACGGCCCTGCTCTCGACGTGAGGAACCCATGGTGAACTGGGTGTTTGGACGCATCAGCAGCATCTTGCCACCGGCGCCGTGGGTAATCTCTGCGGCGACGTTACTCCAGCGTGCCTGCTCACCGGTCAGTAATACTGCGCGCACCGTCTGCTTGAGTTTGCTGGAAGGCACGATGGTGGTCTGGTAATCCTCGTAGCCGGATTTGCGAACGGTAATGGTGTGGCTGCGGGTCGGCAGGGTGAAGGTCTGTCCGGCTCTACCGGCGAGCTTGCCATCGATAAATACCTGGGCATCCTCGGGGCTGCTGGAAATGGAAACTTTGCCGAACACTGCGGTGAGCTGCACGTTCATATCCCGCAGATCACCCGCGCGCACATCGACGGTCCGCTCAACCGTACTGTAACCATCGAGGAAAAAACGCAATTCGTGGCGACTATTGGATGCCAGTTCGAGGTCCATGGGGGTCTGCCCGCGGAACTCTCCGTTGACGGTAACACTGGCTCCCGGGGGATTGGATACCACGCGCACGGTACCGTCCGCAGCGTTCAGGTCCACGGTCGCCAGTGTCTGGTCGACTCCCGCGGTCACCGGTACCGGCACCTGCGCGGTTTTGTATTGCGACAGGGAAATATCTAGCAACCGATCTCCCTGTACGAGTTCGGCGGTAAGCGGTGTGGTACCTAGAATTTTTCCCTCGACACTCACCGTAGCCCCGGCTGGGTTGCTGGTGATGTGTACGTTGGCCCAGGCAGGGCGCAATTTGGCTGTAAGCGTCTGCGTATTATCCAGCCCTTCGATCTCGATTTCCTTGCTGAACGGCAGGTAGCGATCTGTAAGGATGGTGATGCGCTTGCGGCCAGCCGGAATCGCTTCGGCGAGACCGTCACTGCTGGTGACTTCAGTACCGTTCACGAGTACCCGCACGGGCACCTGAGGATCGGTAACTACCTGCAGGTGTCCCGGCAGGCGTTCGAGATTGACCGCATGGCGGCTGTTGCTGTCGCTACTGACTTCTACTTCGCCGCTCTGCGGGATATAACCTGTAGCGCTGATGGTGTAGCTGTAATGTCCGGGTAGTACCAGGTGGCCATCACCCAGAGGAAGAGCCAGGCCGCTGACGGACACATCGGCATCCGCAGGTTGCGTTTCGAAGATCAGGGAGCGTGCCACCAGCAGATAAACCAGCATTAAAGCGCCCACTAACAGGCAGCCGGCAACGGTGATGGCCTTGGGAGAAAGCAGCAGTTTGTTGCCGCCGGAGGAAACCGGGGCCGGGGTGAATCCGATCGGCTGGATGACCGATACATCTTCATTTTCCGGTTCGCTATCACGAACGGGTACCGCTTCCTTGGCTGTCATTTATGATTTCCTGTTACTGCGTACTTATTGGTTTTAACGACGCTGCTTTACTGCCTACCGGATCACGGGTTTGGCGCCGATCTCCTGTCGGCCCCGGGCTTGCTACCAGAGACAAAGCCGCGCATTTCAGCTTAGTCCGCTCTGAGGCTTGCAGGCTCTGGACCGGTGTTTTTGGCGTGGGATTTTCTGTTTTACCGACACCGGGACGACAATTTCGTCCACCCCCGAAGTATTCACTTAAGGGCGTTTTTGGCGTCGTAGGTAGTTTCAGAAAATGGGCGGGCAGTCAGAATATCTGCGAGGGCCCGCGGACAGTTACGTCAAAACCTGGGTGACTCCAATGTCACACAGCTTTTGATCTGCCCGCGGAAAAAGGGTTTCAGGTTTCAGGATTTATTGGCGCTGTTAATTTTCTCCGCACACTCGATGGTGACCACCGGTGATTCGGACGAAGGGTCGACGACAAATTCCTGTCGCACATCGCGGTACCCGTGACGGGTACCCACGGCGGTGTAGCGGCCGGGCTTGAGGGCGATTTCGCGCTCGGAAAAATTCCCCAGTTTGCCCACGTGGTAAATGGTGACGTGCGTACTGGCATCCGATTGCAGCAATACGGTAATCGGGATCAGGGATTTCGTCAGTGCGGTTTCCAACTGTTCTATCTGCCCCTGCAATCGAGGAGTACTGGCGTTTAACGCGCGTGCCTCAGCAAGCACCTTGCGGGCATACTGATTGCGCTTGCTTTGACCGAGGAGTAGTGGGTCGCCGAGTAAATCCTGCAGTTGATCATCCAGTTTGGCTCGGGCTTGCGAGCGCGCCTTGCCGGTGATGGCCTCTACCAGGCTGCTGTCTTCAGCGACCAGCTTGCCGTACTTCTCGACCGCCTTGTGCCATTGTTCCTGCTGTTCGTTATCTGCGGCGCTGGCAAACAGTCGATCGATTCGGGCCTGGGCGATACCGTTCTCTGCTTGTGCAATACCTACTCCGGGATCGGAGGCATCCGGCTTCAGTTTCCGCGCTTTGACAAAAAACGACTTGGCATTGTCATATTCACCTTTGGCGATAGCCGCATAACCGGCGGACATCGCCTCGCTGTAATCGCGCTCGAGAATCGCCGCGTTCACTTGTGGCAGTAGCGTCTTGGCGGGTGCCGTATCGCCATCCAGTTCCAGTGCTTTTTCCAGCTCCGCCTTTGCCGTGTCCAGAGCGTTTTCTGCGAAGGCTTCCTTACCCGCAGTAAAGTGTGGCCACACTTCGGGCAGGACCTCAGCGCGCGCCTTTCCCTTCACGCCGCGGGGGTGCTCTTCGGATATGGTGAGTACCAGGTCAAAAGCCTTGTTGGCCGCCTTGGCATCGCCGCTATCGAGGGCGCTGTTTCCTTCCGCGAGATGTTGCTCAATGCGCTGGGGAATACTGTCGCGCAGCTGCTGCATACCAGCCAGAGCTTGGCGGTACTGCTCCAGCGCCTGCATGAATTTGCGCTGGCGATAAATTCCGTCTGCCTCTTCTGCAAGGGTGCGAGCGGCAAAGTATTCTTCCGCAGCCCAGGTTTCCACTTTTCGTTCCAGAAGTTCCTCCTGCAGTTGCAGTATTTCCTGCAGGACCTGCTGTACCTCTCTGCGCTGTGCAGTGATTTCCGCTTGGGAATAAGGGGACTCCTGGATCTTTTTAACTGGCGTGGCTGGCGCGCCACCGTCCTGTACCGGGCCGGCAACTCGGGCTACCGTCGGCTTTTCAACGACCTGGGGTAACACCCAGAATACGCCGACCAGAGCGGCGAGCATACCGCTGCCCAGTAGGATTGGAATCAGTTTTCCACTACTGGGATTTTTGTCTGTAGTGCTCGACTGCGGGCCGGGTTTGACGGCGTCGCCGGTAGAGGAGTCGCCACCGAATGAAAAGTCGGCGGGCTGAATGAAAGACTGATCTTCCGATGATGAGTCGCGGTGTTGCATGGTATTCCCGCTATGTTCGCTGTTATTTTCGCTCGCCGGCCCGCGGTGCGCAGCGCGCACAGGGCCGGTCGGACACGGTTACTGGCTGGCCTGTGACTCAGATGTCACTCATGCCACCGGTTTCTATCTCGTACATTTCCTTGAGCAGCTCGCGCCACTGGCGGTACTGGTTTTCCACGGAGCCGGAGAGGGTCACAGTGCGATCTTCCAGTTCCACGATTCTGGGCTCTACTTCTGCCTCCATGGAATCCCCCAGCTCCTGCAGCGCCTCGATATGCATCTTGGCTTCGGAGCGGCGGTCAAAGCCGCTTTTTACCAGATAGCCGCCGCCGGCTACGGCCACATTACCCGCCTGACGGGCGGCTCCGCCGCCGGCGCCAGCTGCGGCGATACCGCCGACAATGGCTGCGACACCCATGATGGTGTTGTTGCGCGCTTTGCGTTTCAGTTCGCGCATCTGTTTCACTTCTTCATAGCTCATGGCACGCCACTCCTGATAGGGCGTTTCCATGGTTTTGACGAAGGTGTCGTAGTAGCCCTGTAGCGTATCCACGAACAGGTAATCGCGTTCGCGAATCTGGCGCACCCGCATCAGCATCGGATCGTTATCCGCGGGCAAGGCGGTGAGCTGGTATAGCCCCTGCTCATCCTGGACCAGATAGCGATCGAATGCGCCGGGAGAAAAACTGCGGGCAAATTTAATTTCGGAGATGGTGCGCAGCTCAGCAATGTATTGGCTCGACAGCCCCTGACGATAGGTGAGCAGGTCGTTGGAAATACGGTTGTAGATTCCCTGGAACGCATCTCCTTCGGTGGGGTGCTTGCGGTCGTAGGCGTAGTGGGAGGCCTGCTCGGTGTACTCTTTGGTAAACCATACCTGGCCGCGGGAATCGGTGGCGGTAACCTCCACGGTCAGGGTTTCGCCATCGGACTGCACGATAGTTCCGGTGACGGTTACGTCGATATTGGTGCGCTCACTGGGAATTACCCGCACGGCGCCCCAGCCCTGGCTGGATTGCAGCGCATCCGCGAGCGTTACCGCGATATAGCGGGATTCGGCGCGGCGTAACTCTGGAAAAACCAACTCGTCTTCTTCCGGTTCCGCTTCCTGCTCGAGGCCCGCGTTAAATTGCACGATGCCCACATCCAGCAGGCGATTTTCTGCGATCGCCGCATCCTCTACCGTCAACGGGGTGTAGGCGGTGGTGCGGACCTCGGTTGTGGTGCAGCCGGCCAGCACCAGTAAGCTCAGTGCCAGGCTGCACAGGGTGGTGCGTGTGTGCGAGAAAAACATATCACTACTCTCCCTGATGAATACTCATCTTCATTTCTGTGATTTTTTATATTTCCGGTACTCTTCCCAGAGTCGCTCTTGTAATTCGGGATCCGATTCGCGTATGGCGGCTTCGCGAATCTGACGGGCGACCACGTCATCGTCATCACCACTGGGAATATCTGCAGGTACCACGGCGGCTGATCCGGTGTGGTTGTACTCGCCCTGACGCCCTTTGGTGGGCAGTCCGGGGCCGGTGGCCTGGCCGCTGGAGTTGTTCTGTTCAGGACCGCCGCCCTCTTCACCACTGCCGGCGGGCGGCGCGCCGCCGAATTCCTCCTCGGCGGTTTTGATCAGATCTTCCAGTGATTCACCCGCAGGGACTTCTTCTTCGGCCGCTGCTTCTTCCTCCGGAGAGGCGGGGCGGTTGCGGACGTAGTCCCGTTCGCGCAGGATCATGCCGTCGTAACTGGCCATGGTGGATTCGAACTGTCCTTCCAGTTCGGCGACCCGCTCTGCCGAACTCATCGGCGCCTCGTTAGGAGCCTGGCTGCTTCCGCCAGGCTGGCCGCCCCCGGCCGCACTCGCTTGCGCGGCACTTTGCTGTCCACCGCTCTGACCACCACCGCTCTGACCCCCACCGCTCTGGGCCCCGGCAGGGGAGCTGCTAGACGGAGAACTGCTGGATGCGCTACTCGGTGCACCGCTCGAAGCGCTGGCTGAAGCGCTACTTGCAGAGCTGGCACTGCTGGAAGAGGAACTACTGGACGATGAGCTGCTGGACGACGAGCTACTGGACGAGGAGGCGCTCGCAGTTTTTTCCTCCTCGGAAAAATCGATTTCATCCGGCGGTTCGCCTTCGCTGTTGGATGACGGATCCGGCGGCATGCGGGATTCTTCCGGGCGCTGGTCGGAATCGCTGTATACCGGTGTAGAAGGATTGCCGCTGGCACTCGGGTCCTGCGCACTGCTGCTGGACGAGCGCGAGCGCCTCTGGGATTCCGAGCCACTGTTAGACGCGGTGGAAGCCTGTTGGCTGGAGCGGTCGCCGGACTCGATACTTGGCATTGAGGTATTCGGCTGAGCAGGACTGCTCGATGTCGATATGCTTGGACTGCTCCGGCTGCTGCTGGGCGAGCTGGGTGACGGCATGCTGCTGGCCGTAGAGGGGCTCGACTTGGATTGGCTCGACGATGAGCTGGATGACTGAGATTGGGATTGTGACGAACTGGACGAGCTCGACGAGGATTTCTGTTGCGGTTGGGCTTGCGGCTGCTGTTGTGTCTGCTGGTTTTTACAGCCGCTGATTACTGCCGCCAATACCACTACAGAGGCGAGAGCTTGCCAGCGCAGGCCTGAAAAATCGGATGCCGGTTTGTGTGCCGAACGGCGGTTAATGTAGTGTGTAATCTTCCGTAATGCCATGAGCTTTCTCCTGATGCGTTCACGGGCCGCGGCGAAATCGCGGCGACCCGTTTTTCTCCTTGTCTGTTCGACAGTTTTTGTCTCTCGGGGTTTGCAGGCTTGAGTATTTCTGGTGCCAGTTTTTACACTGCGCAATATGGCTACCCGATTTTTTTCCTGTGTCCCGGCGGACGCAAACCAAACCTCGCTACATCAGTCGAACACGATGATTCCTCTTTCCTTCAAATTCTCTTCAGTCGAATACAAATCTCTGGACGATACCGGTAGTTTCCACCGGTTCTCCATTCTCAAACCGCGGCCGGAACTTCGCTTTTTTGAGTACGTTGCGGACCCGTGAACGAATGCTTACCTTGTTTTCCGGCTGCGCACTCAGTATCTGTATATTGCGCGCCTTGCCGAATGCGGTGACGTCGTAGGAAACCGTCACATAGCTATTTGCCAGTGCTTCGCGATCTTCATCCAACAGCGGCAGAGTCGGTAGTGCTGCAGGACGACCGAAGATCTCATCGATCTCCTGATTGGTAGCGCCGTTGTCCCATAGTGCCTGGTAGGCCTCACCGTAGGTTTCGCGCGCGGAGTGCCACTTGTTGAACATCATGTACCAGTCACCCAGTTCCACTTTCGCTTTCGCAGACGCGGCCGGTGGTGAACTCGGGTTTTTCTGGTAAACATCCATGATCTTGGTGATCGCGGTTTTACCCGAACTGAAACTGTTGATGCGGTAGTGGTCGAGTTGCGCGCGGCGCTGCTGGTCCATATTGCCGCCGCCGAAACTGGTGTTAACCACAATGGCTTCCTGGGGTTCGCCAGAATAAGTGGCGAGGTAATAGTTAGTCGCCTTGAGGCCGCGCAGCGCCTCCACCAATCGCAGGTCGTTGGCGCCGAAGTTCTGAGAAATGATGTCTACCGCCAACGCATAGAGGTTGGTGGCATTGATCAGATGCTCGAACAGGGTGGCTCCTTTTTCGTCGATATAGGCCTGCAGGTGCCAGTTGCTCAGTTGATTGATAATCGGCAGCATGCGCGGGTCTTTTTCCCCGTAATTTTTTGCGTGCAGCCAGAAAAGATATTCGTGGTTGTCATTGGCCTCTTCCCACTGGTTGAGCGCTATCTGGCTTTCGATCATGCGCTCGATCATCGGTACCTGGTTGAGGGAGTAAAGCCCTTCGTTTACGCGATTTATCAGCATTGCGCGACGGAATTCTGAAATCGCCAGCTCGTGTGCGCCACTGCGTTGCAGTGCGGAGCCGAGCCCCATCAGTTGCTCATCCAGCCCGGCGCCGTAGGCTCCGTACTCTGCTTCCATTTCCTCGATACGCTGGCGGTAATCATCCGCAGCTTTTGATGGGCGCAGCTGTCGTTTGGGTTTTTCCAGTGGTTTTGAGGCCGCTTCTATATAAGCCGCTGGAGGAGCCTTGGCATTGTCGAGTGCGGAGATTTCCTCCGCCGCAACAGAGCCACACAGCAGAGCTGAGGCTGTAAACATCAAGCCGATAGCAATAGTGTTGCTGGTATCTGTCTGTGTCACGGTAGAACCACTTCCATTCCATGTTGTGCCTGACTCACCGGCGACTGTTGAACAGGCGCCGCCGAGCTCGAAACCCGCGATCAAACGGTGGTGATTGGCAGACGCATTTGCGGCCACCGCAACCCCGGTTACACGGGACTTCTCTCCCTGACGTGTGGTTCGTCTACTTTCCTGCCGGTTACCCGGTGTGCTGTCGATATCGACACTGGACTCTGGCGATGAGGAAACTTCTCAAGCCGAAAAATGGCATTGGTTTCCCTTGCATTTGCTGTTCACCGTCCATGTATTTTGAGTATAGCCAACGAATTTTCGTCCTTTGCTTCCCCGGGTGGGGTGGCGCGCCAGCGGCGATTTGTACTGTCTTGTCGGCGCTGTTTGCTGATACGACAAAAGATTTTTACCGGTGACGACGTTGTGTGCCCAGTGGCGTAGATAGGCGCAGAGACGACCTGTTCAGGGGTTTCTTGAGTCTGGCAGCAGGGGCTGAGGTGGGGGGGGATTCTCACAAAAGCGGGTGCCAAAAATTTCGCCGTGAGAAAAATTCTGTCGGCTGCGGACTCCTGTGCCGCTGGGGGAGGGCTAGCTTGTCGGTTGAGGCTTCCTGTCTCCCGACTAGGGTACTGATCTTCTCCGGTGACGCACTACGGCCGGTTTGCCAAGAGGAATAGTTCGTCGAAGAGATTTTCGTCCTAATAGTGGTGTTAAATAGACTTATTTATTGCGCAATCTATCGGTATATTGGTTGCCATATTTGGAAAGTGCGGCGGATAGAGCCATAATCCGTCGGGTTGACCGTAACTGTGCAATTTCAGTGGGAGCGCTTTGTGAGCATAACAATACAACCAGAAGCCATCGCCAGCCTGCGGGGATTTGAAATGCCGGAGCGCCTTGGCTTCGGCACCGTCATGGCCCCGGTGATGTTCCGTGCCCGCTACCAGGACGGACGCTGGAGCGACGGCGAGCTGGTCCCCTATGGTCCCCTGGCCCTGGATCCGGCGGCCAAGGTGCTGCATTACGCCCAATCCTGCTTCGAGGGCCTCAAGGCGTACCGCTGTGGCAGTGGAGTCGGTCTGTTTCGCCCCGAGCGCAATGCCCAGCGCATGGCGCACTCTGCGCGCCGCCTGTGCATGCCTCCGGTACCCGAATCCCTGTTTTTGGACGCGGTTCGTACCGTGGCGGCACACTGTGCAACCCTGATCCCCGGCAATAGCGGCGAGTCCCTGTATATCCGTCCCTTCCTGATGGGCACCCAGCCGGATCTCTCGGTCACTGCCAGCCGGGATTACGAGTTTTACGTGATTGCCAGCCCCTCCGAGGCCTACCATGCGGGCAGTATGCGCCTGTGGGTAGAGCGTGAAGACAGCCGCGCTGCCGTGGGCGGCACCGGTGATGCCAAGGTGGGCGGCAACTATGCCGCGTCACTGCTCAGTATTGCCCGTCTCAAGGAGCGGGGATACGACCAGTCGCTGTGGCTCAATCCCGGAAACCGTCACTCCATTGACGAGCTGTCCGGGATGAATTTCTTTGCGGTGATGGATGGCAGCCTGCATACCCCGGCGTTGAATGGCTCCATTCTCGAAGGGGTTACCCGGGATTCCATGCTGACCCTGGCCCGGGACATGGGGCTAGAGGTACACGAGCGGGAAATGGACATCGATGACCTGTTGGCGCTTGTGGCATCCGGAACCTGTAGCGAGGCCTTTGCTTGCGGCACCGCAGCCATTGTCAGCCCGATCAGTGAGCTGGGAGACGGCGACAAGCGTTACCGCCTGAGCAAGTCTCCTGGGCCGGTCGCCGAGCAGCTGCGCGGTGCGTTACTGGATATTCAGGAGGGCAGGGCAGAGGATCGCTTTGGCTGGATGCAAATGGTGCAGGTGGCGGGGTACTGACGCGAGTTTCTCCCGGAGGGAAAAAAGCCTGACGGCTTATATTTCCTTACAGAGTCTAGATGCGTCAATTTCCGACGTTCGAGTGCATTAGTAGCACTCGCAGAAATGCGGTTGTTTCCTGTGGAAACGGCCGCATTTTTTTTGCGTAAATTACCACCCTTGCGTTGACTTGAATGACCGGGGTGTTACAACGTTAGAGTGCCCTGAAAAATACTGCTATCGCTGTGGTGTAGGCGGCACGGTAGATTTCTCGGCTGGAGTTCGCGCCCTGCGCGAGCAATACGCTGACGGCTTGTTACCGGCAGTGTCAACAATAAGAAACTGGAACTTTTGGGAAAAGCCTTTGGCGGTATCCCTCACTTTGACAAGTAGTATCCAGATCAATTTGAGACATAGGAGTCGGGTTACGTCTGTGGCTCCTTAGAAGGCTCTCCCCCACGGTCACAAGCCGTGCGGTTCCTCGCGAGTGAGGAGAATGGGAATGCTGAATCACCTCTACGGCCTGATGGTACAACCGCGCAGGCAGTGGCATGAAATTGCCGGTTTGTCTGAAAAAGGATTCAACCGTCAGATCCCTTACGTCGTTGTCCTGGCCTTGTTGCCCGCGCTCTGCTGGTACTTCGGGACGACAGAAATTGGCTGGAATATTGGCAGTGGCGGTCAAGTGCGCACCCTGACCAGTAACAGCGCGCTTTCACTGGTTGCCGTGTTCTACGTCACCATGATTCTGGCGGTGGTCGCTGTCGGTTACTTTATTCACTGGATGGCAAAAACCTACGGCGCCAAGACGCACCCGATGAAGGGTATTGTGATTGCGAGCTTTACTGCCACGCCAATTTTTATTGCGGGCGCTGCCGGTCTTTATCCGATCCTATGGCTGGATATTCTGCTTGCCACCCTGGCAGTGGCCTACGCGGTATACCTGTTGTATGTGGGGATTCCCATAGTGCTGGATGTGAATGAGGAGCGTGGTTTCCTGTTCGCCAGTGCAGTGGTTACTGTGTGCCTGGTGATGGCCGTGGTGGTGATGGTGGCAACGGTACTTTTCTGGAGCTATGTAGCCGCCCCGGTATTCCAGCATTGATCAGCGGCATGGCGCAGCTGAATCATGAGTAGCTAAATTGTAAATAGTTAGCGCCTTTGGATCCCTCCGTCTGCCACCCGCTGTGGATAAAGTTCACAGGGTGGCAGGCAGGGCTCCGATACAACTCGGCCTTCCATTTTTCCAGTCCTTTTCCTCTCGGTCGTACTTCTAGCAATTATCCCCTTTTGCCCTCGTGTTCTTTATCCGCGTATTCATTACGGTGAACCGCGGCAAGTCAAAGTCCCTGAGACTCGGTCGGAAATAGAACTGGCTGGTCACCAATTGGCTGGTTAATACGAGACACAATACCGTTTTTTTCGTTGTTCCCCTGCGGGGCATTGGATACTATCCAGCCAAAGCCAGTCGACGTATTCTGCGCTTTTTAGTTGGTACAAGCGTACCAATTAAAAACGGTTTGGGATTCTGGGTCACTTTTTCTCTGAATCCAACGCCGTTCTTCAAGTCCTATCTGGCAGTGTTGGCCGTAGCTCGGGTTGCTGCGGTAGGGGATTAGGGCCGAAGTTGAATAACTAAAAACAGCGATAAAAACGACCAAGGAAATCGGGAGATTCCATGAAAACACCAGCCAAACTGGGTGTATTTTTACTTGCAGCGATGGCAGCCGCCTGTTCCCAGGACAATGCCTCAAACAATAACAACGCCAGTGCCAGCGCGGAAACTGCAGCAGCCAGCGCAGATTTTCAAAAGCAACTCCTCAAACAGCTGATTCAGGCGCAATCCGGCGATGTTATTGAAATTCCGGAAGGGCGCTATGAGCTGAATCGCAGCCTATCTCTGAATGTCGATGGCGTTACCATCCGCGGTGCGGGTATGGACAAGACCATCCTGTCTTTCAAAAACCAGATTCAGGGCGCAGAAGGCCTGCTGGTCAACGCCAGCGATTTCACCATTGAAGGTCTCGCCATCGAAGACACGATCGGCGACGCGCTGAAGGTGAACGAAGGCAAGAACATCATCATCCGCGATATTCGAGTGGAGTGGACCAACGGCCCCGCCACAGAAAACGGCGCCTATGGGATTTACCCGGTACAGACGGAAAACACCCTGGTGGAAGGTACCGTTGCTATCGGCGCGTCTGATGCGGGCATCTATGTCGGGCAGTCTCGCAATGTGATCGTGCGCAACAACCGTGCGGAATTTAACGTGGCGGGCATTGAGATCGAAAACACCATCGGTGCCGACGTATACGACAACGTGGCGACCAACAACACTGGCGGCATTCTGGTATTCAACATGCCGAACCTGCCGCAACCGGGCCACAGCACCCGGGTGTATCACAACAAGGTTTACCAGAACAACACCGAGAACTTTGGTCACGAAGGCACCCCGGTGGCAGCGGTCCCAGCGGGCTCCGGTGTGGTCATCAACTCCAATGATTTCGTGGAAATTTTCAACAACGAAATCTCGGACAACGATACCGCCAATGTAATCGTCAGCAGCTATTTCGCAGCCGGTTATTACAGCGATAAATCCACCCAGGAAAACTTCGACCCCTATCCGGAAGGTATTTACATCTACGATAACACCTTCACCGGTGGCGGCTCCTCACCGGATCACCTGGAGCTGAAAGCACTGAAGGTCGCCAAGTTCGGATTGACCGGCAGCCTGCCCGATGTTCTGTGGGACGGTGCTGTCGACAGCAAGAAAATGGTGGATGGTGCACTGCCTGAAGCGCTCAAGCTGTGTATCGAGAACGAAGGAGTTGGCATTATCAACATCGATGTCCAGAACGACTTCAAGAATATCTCGACGGATATTGCTGCACACAATTGCAGCCTGAAAAAACTGCCGCAGATCGTGCTGGATTTCGATGGCGAACAGGAAAAACCTCAGGAAGAGCAACACGCAATCAATGAGGTAGTCGATGCGTAAGCTGTTGTTGTCCAAATGGTTGGGGGCCGCCGCGGTGGCCCTGACCCTCGCGGGCTGTGGTACATCCCGCGAACCGGTCACCCTGCATGAAAGAAATGCGGTACCGGATAGCCTGAGTCAGTGGCATGTGGTCGAGGCACTAAACGGCGAGCTCTCGTTGAATGAAGGCGTCGTCCCCTACGACCTGAATACCGCGCTGTTTACGGATTACGCCCACAAGCTGCGTACGGTATGGATGCCGGACGGCACCAGTGCCGAGTACGGCGAGGAAGACTTCAATTACCCTGTGGGTACCGTAATCAGCAAGACGTTTTATTATCCGCTGGGCGAAGACGGCTCTGTACGGCGCACCGATGACTACGCTCAGGACTTTGCCGGCAGCGGCCTGAACCTGAGCAAGGTAAAGCTGATCGAGACACGCCTGCTGGTCAAGCGCGCGGATGGTTGGCAGGCGCTTCCCTATGTCTGGAATGATGCTCAGACCGATGCAGTACTGGAAATCGCGGGTGAGGCAAAACGCCTGCAGCTGGTCAGTGACGATGGTTCTGGTGAAGCATTCACCTACGTGGTACCGGATTCAAACCAGTGTGCCGGCTGTCATGCAGACAACCACACACAAAAAGCGGTGCGTCCCATTGGCCCGCGGGCCCGTCACCTGAACAAGTCTTACGCGTATGAAAGCGGCAGCGAAAACCAGCTGGCCTACTGGCAGCAGGTTGGCTATCTGAGTGGTTTGCCGGAGCTGGTGGAAGTGCCGCACAATGTCAGCTATGACGATACGAGTGTGTCCCTCGACGAGCGCGCGCGTTCCTATCTGGATATCAACTGTGGCCATTGCCACAATCCCAGTGGTGCAGCGGACACATCGGGACTGATGCTACACGGCGGTGAACACGACTTGCGCAGGCTCGGCGTGTGTAAACCACCGGTGGCTGCGGGCACAGGTTCAGGTGATCGCCTGTTTGCCATTGTGCCGGGTAGCCCGGAAGAGTCGATTTTGAATTTTCGTGTCGAGTCGACCGATCCCGGTGCGATGATGCCGGAGCTCGGCCGCAGCCTTACTCATGAGGAAGGCACCGAGCTGCTGAAAGCCTGGATTGCTTCGATGCCGGGTAACTGCAGCTGATGGGTTGGCGGATGGTGGTGACAATCACCATCCGCCGCTTAAACCTAAGGGCTATTCAGGTGTAGCCTGTCAGGTATTGCCCGGAAGCGATGTATCCCAGCCTAGGTGCGCGGTTTTCAGGAACTCCGGGTAAAGGTAATCCAGCAGGTATCCGGTTTCGCTGTCGCTCCTGCGCTTGTAGTCTTCCAGTAGTGCGACATAGGTGCGGAAACGCGCCTGAATCTTGCGCACATAATCGTAGGGCTCCTGTCCCCGGGCATAACCGTAGCGCGCTTTCTCATAATATTTCTTTTCCGACAGTAGCAGCATCGCCTTGTCGACGTTGTCGAACCAGACCCTGCGATCCCAGCCTTTTTCCTCCGCCAGATCCTGCGCATCGTACACATGTCCCAAGCCGGCATTGTAAGAGGCGAGGGTAAACCACATCATGTTCTCCGGGCTGATGCCCTTGTCCTCGAACTTGCGATGCAGCCATTCAAGGTATTTGAGCCCGGCGCGCACACTGGTCTCCGGATCGAACAGGTTTTTTTCCCCGACCTGCTTGCCGGTGTCTGGCATCACCTGCATAAGCCCCCGTGCGCCCACCCAGGATTTGGCTTTGGGATTAAAGGTGCTCTCCTGGAACATCTGCGCGACCACCAGCCGCCAATCAAAATCGTATTCGTCCGCGTATTTTTTTACGAACTTATCGAATGGGGAAATGGTGCCATCCGCATTGAGTTCATTGATCTCGGGGCGGGTTCTCTTCGGCGAGTCAAAGTACTTGGTGTACAGCACTGCCAGTTTTTTCTTGGTGCTCTTCTTGTCGAAGAATTTGTTGATGGCTTTGAGTAACTCCGGATTGTTTTCCCGTACCATCCATCCATAGACATTGTCATCCACGTGCAAGTCAATGAGTTCGTCTATGTTTTTCCGCCAGCTGTGTTCGAGTTTTACCGAAACATCATCTGCGATGGCCAGGTCGTATTCCTTGTCCGCTACCTTGTCCAGGACCTGCTGGATATTTAGCTCCTCCGGCGCCAGTTCAATCTTGACCTCGGGTACCTGTTGTTTGAGCTCCATCGCGATATCGTAATGGTTGGCAGACTTGCGCACATAGATAGTGCGCCCTGCCAAATCCTCCAGGCTGTCGATCTTGTCGTCATCTCGACCGACGACTACTACCTTCTCCTTCATGTAGGCGCGGCCGAAGTCCATACCACTGTTGTCCCTGCGTTCGGTCGCGGAAAGAAGGCTCGCTGCGATATCGGCCTTGCCATCGCGGATCATGGTAAGCAGGTCCTGATGGGTGGGGGCAACTACGATTTCCAGGCGCAGTTTGTGTTCTTTGGCAAACGCCTGGGCAAGTTCGTACTCATAGCCCATGATCCGGCCTTTCCACATATAGTAGGTGCCGGGGTGATTTCGGGTCAGTACCCGTATGTAACCGCGTTCGCGAATCTCATCCAGATCTCCCACAGAGCGATGGATGGTTCGGGTCAGTTTGCTGTGACGAACAAAATCGTTTACCGCTTCCAGTAGCTCGGGTGAGTCTTTGCGCATCGCCCAGGCCATCTGGCGCTCCTCCGGAAATACATGGTTCTGGGTAAGGTTGTCCTTGAACTGCGAAACCAGGTTGTATACCTGGTTTTCGACAATGGTGAAATCCAGATGCCCTTCAGAAATGTTAATTACCAGTTCAACATAATTTGTTTCGGACACCTTGAGTTTGAGGCCGGGATGTTTTTTGACAAACTCCCGTGCTAGTGCTTCGTACGCGGTACCTTTGGTCACCTCCAGGGTTTTACCTTTATAGTCCGTCGACTCGGTGACCGGCTTGACGTCGTTCCGGGAAACCAGCACCAGTTCGGTGTTCGCAGTGGGGATGGAAAAGTCGACCTCCTGCTTGCGGGCATCAGTAATCACCATATTGTTGGCGATGATGTCTCCCTTGCCCGCCTCAAGTAGGGGAACCAGTTGGTCAAAGTTGTGCGCATACAGCACAACAGGTTCCAGACCCATGTGTTCGGCCATGCGCTTGGCCTCACTTAGCTCTATGTCTTGCTGGGTTGCCTCTCGGTGGAGAGAATCGGTATTGGAAATATCCACTAGGATTCTCAGCTTTCCGTGTTTTCGAATCTGCGAGAGATCGCCACTTTCCGTGTAGTTGCGGTAGGCATTGATGGGATATTCGCCACTGGTTTCCGGCGGCCAGTTAGCTTCAGGGCGAAGATCGTCCTTGGTCGCCGGACGCATAGCTGGCTCTTCTTCGCTGGTGTCGACGGCCTGATCCGCGGCTTTTTGGACTGCCTTGCTATCCGGCTGACCAGCTTCTTTTTCAGGAGAGGGAGATTCTGTTGTGTTTTCTTGGGTTTCAGCTTTTGCGGTATCTGCAGGCTGCGGATCGCTGGTGGCGGAATCCCGCTGACAGCCGGAGATCAAGATCGCCAGGAGCATCAGCAGAATCAGGCAGTAGTACAAGCGGCGTTTAGAAAGCAAATCCATGGTACTTCTGTAAAACATCCAATGTATTCCTAAGCAGTCTAGCCGTGGAGGTTCAGGGATGCCGTCAATCGCCAGGTTTCTTAGAAAGTTGGCGCAAAATTTTTCTGCGTCTCATGCTGGGGTAAACACGCACGGGATGTATACCGGGTATCTGTGGGCGGGGGGGGATACCCACAGGTAACAATACGAGGAGGGATGCCAGTGTGACATCATCCCCCTGTTGCCGCTGATGGGCGTCAAGCAGGGCGACATAGGTACGATAGCGCGCCTCGATCTTGCGTACGTAATCGTAAGGTTCCTTGCCGCGGGCGTAGCCATAGCGCGCCTTGCGATAGTACTTTTTCTCCGATAGTAGGAGCATTGCGTTTTCGACATTACCGAACCAAACATTTCGGTCCCAGTCTTTTTCCTCCGCAAGATCCTGTGCGTCGTAAACATGGCCCAGTCCTGCGTTATAGGATGCCAGGGTAAACCACATCATGTTTTCCGGGCTGATACCTTTGTCCTCGAACTTTCGGTATAGCCACTCGAGATATTTCATGCCGGCGCGCACACTGTTTTCCGGGTTAAACAGGTTTTTCACTCCCACCTGTTTGCCGGTATCCGGCATCACCTGCATCAACCCTCTGGCGCCCACCCAGGATTTTGCTTTCGGGTTGAAACTACTCTCCTGAAACATCTGCGCGACGATAAGGCGCCAGTCGAATTCATATTCCTGAGAATACTTCTGTACCAGGCCATCAAAAGGCGATATCTCGCCCTTTGCTGTCAGCTTTGTGATTTCCGGTCGCATGGGTTTGGGGGAATTGAAATATCGCGTGTATAGATGCTTGCGCCGTTTTACAGTCTTGCTGCTGGCCATAAATGTATTGATCGCCTTGAGCAACTCCGGGTTATCTTTTCGGACCATCCACGAGTGATCGTGATCGTCTTCGAGGTCGAGGTCAAAGCGTATGTCGTCGCGCCAGCCACGTTCCATGTTTACGGTGATATCGTCAGAAAAGGTGTGATCGTAATTCTTCTGCGCTATCTGATCGAAGATCTCCTGTATATCCATGGTTTCCGGGACCTGCTCCAGCTTGACGTCGGGAACACGTTTCTGGATCCGCTGGAACAGATCAAAATGACTGCTTCCCTTGCGCAGGTGTACCGTGCGCCCGGAGAGATCCTGCAGGTTCTTGATATCATCTTCTTTGCGGGAGACCACGCCGACCTTGACCGAATGCGTCGCGTCACTGAAGGCCATTCCCTGGTCTCTGCGTCGCTGGGTGGGGGCAAGCAGGTTTGCTGCGATATCTGCCTTGCCGTCCTGTAGCATCTGTATAAAGGACGCGTGGTCGGGGGTAACGATGACTTCAAGGCGAAGCTTTTGTGACTTGGCAAAGTCTTCGAGCAGTTCGAATTCGTAACCGAGCACCCGGCCTTTCCACATAAAGTAACTGCCAGGGTTATTGCGCGTCACCGCGCGCAGGATACCGCGTTTCTTTATTTCCTTTAGGTCGCCGGTGGCACGCTGTGTGGAGCGAGTCAGTTTGATATGGCGGATTTTGTCATTAATGGCCTGCATGAACTGGGGAGAGTCCTTGCGTATTGCCCAGGCGATCTGGCGCTGTTCCGGGAAAATAATGTTCTTCTTCAGATCGCTGAGAAATTGCATGACCTGGCTTAGGGCCGCATCGTCAAGGATGGTGAAGTCGATGTCTTCTTGGGAAACCTCTACCGCCAGGTCCACGTAGTTGGTGTCCACAACCTTGACCTCAAGGCCCGGGTGCTGTTTGGCAAAACTGTGCGCGCGGGCCTCGAAGACAGTGCCACGGGTTACCGCGAGTACCTTGCCTTTCAGGTCGGTATTTTTTTCGATATCTGGTACGTCTTTATGGGAAACCAGGACCAGATTTGTATCCGCCACCGGAATCGAGAAGTCGATAATTTTTTTGCGCTCGTCAGTGATGACCAGGTCATTGGCAATGATGTCTCCCTTGCCTTTATTCAGGTAATCGATCAGTTGAGCGAAGTTGTCAACGTAGAGGACCACAGGTTCGAGACCGAGGCGTTCGGCCATTCTTCTCGCCTGGTCAATTTCAAGATCCTGGCGGGTCGCGGCGCGATGCAGCGAGGCGATGGTACCGATATTCACCAGAATGCGCAGTTTGCCGTGTTGCTGGATTGCATCCAGGTCGCCTGTTTCCGTGTAGTTCTCGATTTGATCGATGGGGTATTCACCGGCGAGCTCCGGGCTCAGAGAGTGGCTATTCGGGTCTGTAAGTTGAGAAATCTCGCTGTCCTGCGCTTCGGGGTCCTGTGTCTTGCTGTCTTCAGTTCCGACTGGCGCATTGTCAGTCTGTTTGGTTTCCGGGGTGGTCTGACCAGATTCCGTTAGTTGTTCGGTTTGCTGGCTAGTCTGCTTTGGACCATCGGCATTCTGGTTTTGATGCCGATCGCAACCACTGGTCAGCAGGATTAATACGGTGAACAGTATTCCGACTGGTCCGGATACCGGGTTCGGTCTACGAGCGAGGAATTGCATGATATCTGGGAGTCCGTTGGCGTCGGATTAAATTGCAATTGTGGCTATGTGATTAAGTCTAGCTATTGCTGCGCAATAGGTGACGTGGGCGCGGGGCGGATATGTACGGGGGAATGAAGCGGAGCAGCTCGAAATGTAAGGGAGTGATTGGGGATGGGAAGAAAGTGCTTAATCCGGCGCAGGTGCGGGACGCACGCTACGCCGGAAATACCTGAGGTAATCAGGTGCCCTGTGGCTGGAGCAGAGGGCTCGTGGCGGGTGCGTCTGCAGTGGCGGGAATCAGTCCCTTAACCATCAGGATGACCGCGCGCTCCAGCAGCGGGGAGTCGATGGCGACGGCGCCGCTCAGTACCTGGAATTCCAGATTGAGAATGGTGCCGTGACAGATCTGCGCCGCTGCGACCGGGTCTGTGAGTTTCAGCAGCTCAAAGAATTCCACGATCATGTTTTCCGTGGCCTGGTTGGCCATACGAACGGCGCGGGTGAGTTGCTCGTTGCGCAGCGCTTCGTTCTTGAACGCAAGCTCGATCACCCGGTGGTCGCGGTTGCTGGCCTGGGAGCGGATATGCATCAACACGAAACGGGTGAGCTGTTGGATCAACTGGCGGCGACCCGCAGGAGCGGCGAGTTGTTCCGGGGTCAGCTGACGAGCGACTTCGAAGCTCTCCTCGCGCAGCGCTCGAGTCTCATCGATGTTTTGTTCTATGAAATAGGTGAAAGCGTCGCTGATCAGGTCGTTCAGATCTTTGAAGTAATAAGTGGTTGCTGCCAGTGGTACGGCGGCTTCTTTTGCCACGGCACGATGACGGATACCACGGATACCTTCTTTGACGATCAGACGCAGGGTCGCTTCGAGAATGGCTTTGCGGCGTTGACGGCTGTCGGCGCGCTGGGCTTTACGCCCATGGTAGACCAGTTCAGACTTTCCATTGTCTAAAGTCATTTTGACGAGAATTCCTGTGCGGTAGTAAGCGGAAGCTATCGAGAATCAGGTACTACAAAATCCGGATGAAAATAGCGTGATATTTGGAACGCGGACTTCATTGTCCACGCCTGGTTTTCAGTTCTCGGAAGGTCCCGTTTTTTATCGTTGTGCAATTAGTTTAACGAATGTCACAGACTCATTGCTACGAATAGTTTTGACCGGTCGGCCATTCCGGAACGACGGCGCTATTTTAGCGATGTAGTGCGCCTTGGCCACGTAAGAATTGAGGTTTGTGAAGTAAATCCCATTACACTTGCTTACACGGGATTGGACTTGAAGGATGCTTCGGGAAAGGAGCTGTTTTATTTAGGGGTCGACAACAAATTGGTCGAAAAGCATCAATTGGTCGCAAACGACAGAAGAAAATATCGCGGTTATTCGGGAAGTCATGTTCACTTCCCGAATAACCTTATAAAGCCTACTGAATTTTTCCTGTAGTGCGCACCCGCTTGCTGCCCTTGACGATACTGACTTCGGCCTGGCGGCGACGCTCGATACCTGCATCGATGGCATTTTTTGCTGCAATCAACAAGCCGGCAACCAGGAATGCGCCGGGGGGAAGTACCGCGACCAGAAAGCCGGAGTAATCCTGTCCCAGTACTGGCAGGGTCCAGTTTGCGGCGATGGGGCCGAGCAGCAGATCCATATCGCTGAACAGGGTTCCGCGACCGATAATTTCCCGCACGGCACCGATGACAATCAATACCGCGCTGAAACCGGCCCCCATCATCAGGCCATCCAGTAAAGATGGCAGTACCGGATTTTTACTGGCAAAGGCATCGGCGCGGCCGAGGATCGCGCAGTTGGTCACGATCAATGGAATAAAAATACCCAAGACCAGATACAACTCGTAGGTAAACGCCTTCATCAGCAATTCGGCACAGGTAACGAAAGTGGCGATGATCATCACCGATGCGGGCAGGCGTACGGTTTCCGGCATCTGGTGACGCACCAGTGACACCGCCAGGTTGGAGCAGGCCAGTACCGCGGTCGTGGCGAGGCCGAGACCGATGGCATTCACCACCGAGCCGGTGACTGCAAGGAGCGGGCAGAGCCCCAGCAGCTGCACCAGTGCCGGGTTGTTTTTCCACAGGCCGTTGTGGGTGATTTCACTGTAGCTCGGGGTTGCCATCAGTTGTTCTCCTGCTCGGACTGCGCCGGGTCAACTTCAACCGCGCGTTTGGACACGGGTGCGCTGAAAATTTCCTGCTGATGCTCGGCGACAAAATCCAGCACCTTGCGTACCTGGTTAACCACTGCCCGCGGGGTGATGGTGGCACCGGTGAACTGGTCAAAAGCGCCGCCGTCTTTTTCTACCTTCCACATAGCGCGGCCGGGATCTTCCAGAGATTTGCCGTTGAAGGACAGGATCCAGTCGCTCTTTTTAACTTCTACCTTGTCGCCAAGACCGGGTGTCTCCGAGTGGTTGGTGACCCGCACACCGGCGATGGTGCCGTCGCGGTTTACCCCGACCAGCATACGAATGGGACCGGAGTAACCGTCCGGTGCCACGGTGGGGATGATTACCGCATCGATGGTGCCGTCGCCCTCGCGCGCCAGATTGATATTCCCGCCCTGTTTCAGTCCCAGTAGAGCCCAGTACTGCTTTGGAATCGGGTAGGTGTCCACCAGCAGGTCATTGCTGTGGCGCTCGATGGGAATAATCTCCAGCAATGCCTTGGCAGCCGCTTCGCGGATAGCGCGCTCGATGGGCTCGCGGGTGGTGATCTGGGTCACTGCGAGGGTGCCGGCGGTAACCAGCGCAAACAGGGCCAGGATGGCCGCGTTGCTACCGATGGAGCGTTTCAGCATTACTGTTCCTCCAGGTCGGTGGCCTTGCGCGCAGCCTTGTGACCGTAGGTACGCGGCAGAGTGTAATTATCGATAAAGGGCGCGGCGAAGTTCATCAGCAGCACCGCAAAAGCCACCGCGTCGGGGTAGGCCCCCCAGGCGCGGATAACGAATACCAGTAGGCCCACACCGGCACCGAACACCAGCCGCCCCCGGTTGCTGGTACAGCCGCTCACCGGGTCGGTGACGATAAAGAAAGCGCCCAGCATGGTGGCGCCGGAGAACAGGTGCAGCAGGGGTGAGCCTTCACTCAGGGAGCTGCCGCCGTCGTAGAACACCACCGACAGCAGCACCAGTGTGGCGAGCATGGCCACTGGAGCATGCCAGGTAATCAGGCGGCGGAACAGCAGGAACAAGCCGCCGAGCAGGAAGCCGAAGTTGGCCATCTCCCAGCCCACCCCGGCAATGTTGCCCTTGCTGAACATGGGTTCCATTTCATACAGTTGGGCGAGGATGGTGGACTGGTTGTGGCGCACGATTTCCAGTGGTGTGGCGCGGGTAAAGCCGTCCACGCTCATGTTGCCGAAAATCAGGGAAAAGGTCTCCCCGAATCCCGGCGTGCCGTAGATGAGTTCCGCGGGTGCGACCCAGCGGGTCATTTCCACGGGAAAACTGATCAGCAGCACCACATAACCCACCATTGCCGGGTTGAACGGGTTGTAGCCCATACCGCCGTATAGCTGCTTGGCCAGCAGGATCGCGCTGACACTGCCGATTACGGGAATCCACCAGGGGCAGTAAGGGGGCAGGGCGATGCCCAGCAGCAGCGCGGTGACCAGCGCGCTGTAATCCTTCAGGTAAAAGCCCACCGGGCGCCCGCGCAGCTTCATCACCGCCGCTTCGGTGAGCAGTGCCGTAGCGGTACACAGGGCGATATTGAACAGTACGCCGGGACCGAAGAAAACCACCAGCGCCAGCACGCCGGGAATCGTCGCCGCCGCCACCTGCAGCATTACCTTGGCGGTACTCTGGCCGGAGTGGGCGTGGGGGGATGTAACTCGCATCAGGGACATTGGGTTTCTCTATTCGCTCCCGGGGTACTTTTCCGAGGTTATTTACCGGAGCCCTGCTGGGCGGCCAGTTTTTCCTGCAGCTTGCCCTGCATTTTCTCCAGTGCGGTTTCGAAGGCGCCGGTATTCGGATCGTCTTCACTGCGTGCCTTGGCGAGGCGCGCTTCGGCTTTCTCCACCCGTTTTTTCAGCGCCTCGATCTCGTTCGCCAGTTTTTCTTCCGGGGTCATGCTGGCGCGGGCGGCGGCCGCGGCCTTGGCTTTTTCGATGGCCGCACCGGCTGCGCTGGAGGAGGTGCCCGCTACGGTGAGCTTGTCCTCGGTGATCGAGGGCTGCGCGGGACTCTCTGGCGCGCTTTCCGAATTTTCCTGGCGGGCTTGCGTGGGCGCGTCAGCGACCTGCTTTTCCGCTTCTGCCAGTTTGTCGCGGGCCTCCTTCAGCTTTAGCTCGGCCGTTTTCAGCTGGGCTTCCAGGGGCGCCTTCTGTGCCTCTTCGGCCTCTGCCAGTTTCTTCTGCATGCGCTCCACCCGGTGCTCGGCACTGGTAAGGGAGCGCTGGGCGCGCGCCAGTACCTGCTCCGGGGCTGCCTGTTTGGCTTTTACCCGCGCCAGCGCCGCGGCCACCACGTCCGATTCCTGTTTGGCGACTTTGGCTTCCGGGCTGTCGGCTTCCTGCTCACGTTTTTTGCGCGCCTCTTCGGCAGCTTTCTTGCGCGCCAGTCGCTTGGCCTCTTTTTCCTGTTCCGCTTTTTCCAGACGCAGCTTGCGGTACTCGAAGCGCTCGCGTGCGCGATCCGCCTTCTCCTTCTCGGCGCGGGCCTCGCGGATGTCGCCTTTGGCAGCGCGGTAGTACTGCACCAGAGGGATGCTGGACGGACATACGTAGGAGCAGGCACCGCATTCGATACAGTCGAACAGGTTGTACGCCTGCAGCTTTTCACGGTCTTCCGCCCGTGCATACCAGTAGAGCTGCTGGGGCAGCAGGCTCGCCGGGCAGACCTCCGCACATAGGCCGCAGCGGATACAGGCCTGGGCCGGTGGCGGCGCTGGCAGCTCCTGTTTACTGGGGGCGAGGATGCAGTTAGTGGTTTTGACTACCGGCGCGCAGTCGTCCTCGATCGTATATCCCATCATCGGGCCACCGATCACGATACGCTGTAGTTGCTTGCGGTCCAGGCCGTGCTGCTCGAGCACATGGCGGATGGGGGTGCCCAGGGGAACTTCGATATTGCGCTGACGGTCGAGGGATTCTCCCACCACGGTGGTGATCCGGCTGATCAGCGGTTCTCCCAGCGCAATCGCGCGGAATACCGCGCGCGCAGTACCAACGTTCTGGCACACGACACCCACATGGGCGGGCAGCCCTTCGTTGGGCACCTCGCGCCCGGTGAGAATCTGGATCAGCTGCTTCTCGCCCCCGGAAGGATACTTGGTTGGAAAGACCACCACGTGGAAGCGGGTGCCGGCGGCAGCCTGTTTCATCGCTGCGATGGCTTCCGGCTTGTTGTCTTCAATGCCGATCAGCACGCGCTCTGGTTGGTCCAGCAGGTGAGCAAGTATTTCCACACCGCCAATGATTTCGCTGGCGCGCTCGCGCATCAGCATGTCGTCGGCGGTGATATAGGGCTCGCATTCGGTGCCATTGATGATCAGGGTATCGATGGTTGCGCCGCCGCGGGGGTTCAGCTTGACGGCAGTGGGGAAGCCCGCGCCGCCCATGCCGGCGATACCGCAGTCGCGGATTTTCTCCAGCACGTCATCAATATCGCGACTGGCGTAGTCTTCCAGCGGAGTAAGCGCACACCATTCGTCGCGGCCATCGGTGCGGATCTGGATGCAGTCTGCCACCATGCCGGACGGGTGGGGCACCGCCATGGGTTCGATAGCCACTACTTTGCCCGAGGAGGGCGCGTGTACCGGGCAGCTCACCGGGCCGTCGGCCTCGGCGATTTTCTGTCCTTTCAGTACCTGGTCGCCGAGCTTCACCAGGGGAATGGCGGTACTGCCAATATGCTGGTTAAGCGGGACTATAAGATCTTCCGCCAGGGGAATACTGCCGATGGGTTCGCCGGTGGACTGGTGTTTGTTCTCCGGCGGATGGACTCCACCGTGGAAGTCGTTGACCTTGAGTTCACGGGACAGGTCGCGCGCCTTTTCGCTGGCAATCAGGTGGGCCTCACGGGCGGCGCGGCGCTCATCGGCAGAAAGGTGGCTGCTGGGTTCGCGCTGGTTGCGTTCTTTTAACTGGCTCATGCTGCACTCCGGTCATCGGTGTGCAGGTCGGGGCGGTCGCTGGCGATCAAATCGATTCCATCACTGGGTTTATTCGGGTGCCACTCCTGCAGGGAGGTTTCCACGGGCACCATATCGATACAGTCCACCGGGCAGGGCTCCACGCACAGGTCGCAGCCGGTGCATTCGTCCACGATGACCGTGTGCATCTGTTTGGCCGCACCGACAATGGCGTCTACCGGGCAGGCCTGGATGCACTTGGTGCAGCCGATACACTCCGCCTCGCGGATAAACGCCACTTTCTTGACGTCTTCCTCGCCGTGCTCTGCATCCAGCGGTACCGCTTCTACATCCAGCAGATTGGCCAGTTCGTTGATGGTGGCTTGGCCACCGGGTGGGCATTTGTTGATCGCCTCGCCATTGGCAATGGCCTCGGCGTAGGGTCGGCAGCCGGGGTGGCCGCACTGGCCGCACTGGGTCTGCGGCAGGATGGCGTCGATCTGGTCGACGATCGGGTCTCCCTCGACCCGGAAACGCACCGCGGCAAAGCCCAGCAGCGCACCAAATACGAGTGCCATGCCGCCGAGAATAAGCAGAGGCGTGGATACTTCAGACAACCAATCCATCGTCGCTCCTCCTTATACCAGTCCGCTGAAGCCCATAAAGGCCAGCGACATCAGTCCCGCGGTCATCATGCCGATGGCCGCCCCCTTGAATGGCTTGGGCACATCCGCCACCGCGAGGCGTTCGCGCATGGCGGAAAACAGGATCAGGACCAGGGAAAAACCCACCGCGGCACCGAACCCGTACAGGGTGGACTGCACGAAATTGTTGGCTTTCAGGGTGTTCTGCAGCGCCACGCCCAGCACCGCGCAGTTGGTGGTGATCAGCGGCAGAAAGACCCCCAGCACCCGGTGCAGCAGCGGGCTGGTCTTTTCGATGAACATGCGCGCGAACTGCACCACCACAGCGATAACCAGAATGAAGGAAATGGTGCGCAGGTACTCCATGCCGAAAGGTTCGAGCAGGTAGGTGTTCACCAGATAGGAGCAGATCGCGGCCAGGGTGAGCACGAAGGTCGTCGCACCAGCCATGCCGATGGCCGTTTCCAGCTTGTTGGAGACCCCCATAAACGGGCACAGTCCGAGAAACTGTACCAGCACATAGTTGTTCACCAGGATGGTGGAGAGCAGAATGACGGTAAATTCGGTCATAGAGATTCCATTCGGCCCGCAGTACCCCGCCCGCAGGGCTTGATCGCGCAGCATAATCGCGGCAATAGTTGGCGGGCAGTACCGCGTCTGTACAAAATTTGGACATCAGGCCGGCAGCCGAGCGGCGAAGTGCGGCTCAATTTACTGCCTTGCGCGCATTTCCGCTGCGGTGGCGCGAAGATTGCAAATTTGCAAACTGTTGTTGCCAGAGTAGGGGGCGGTATTATGGGCGAGAGGAAATAGGCGTTCAACTTGCCATACCCCATGTCTGTGGACTTATCCGGACTCCAATGGGCTGTGCCAACCGAATTTCGCAACTTTTGCCGATCCTATGTGAAGACCTCAATCGTCTGTTCATGACACTTTTGCTGTAGGCGACTCTTAATTTTTAAGACCGACCATTAAAGATCGACCATGAAAGAATTCCTGGAATCCTCCGCCATCATCGACTGGGAGCACCCAGACATACTGGATATCGCCAGCGAGCTCACCTGCCTGTCTGGTGCCCGCTTCGGTACCGCCAGAAACTGTTTCAACTTTGTGCGCGATGAAATCCGCCACAGCGGGGACTTCGAGCTGAACCCGGTGACCTGCCGCGCCTCCGACGTATTGCGTGAGGGCACCGGCTTCTGTTTTGCCAAAAGCCACCTGCTGGCGGCGTTACTGCGCGCCAACGGCATTCCCGCCGGGCTCTGCTACCAGCGGCTTTTGCTGGATGCAGCACAGGGAAAGTATGGCCTGCACGGGCTGAACGCGATCTATCTCGAGGCGTACGGCTGGTTCCGGGTGGATGCGCGCGGCAACAAGCGCGGCGTGACCGCAGAATTCATCCCGCCCCAGGAGAGCCTCGCCTATACCCCATCCGCCGAGGGTGAGCGCGATCTGCTCGACATCTACAGCGAGCCCCTGCCACAGGTGCTGGCAGTGTTACAGGAGCAGCAGACTTACCGCGGGGTGATCGAGCACCTGCCGGACGTTTGATATCCCGGCCCGGGGCGTTACTCTTGTCGACCAAATTGTCGATCCAATTTTCATTGAGACAGGAGTCAGTATGTCGGACGTGTATACCCCGCCCAAAGTGTGGCAATGGGATTCCGAAAGCGGCGGGCAATTCGCAAACATCAACCGCCCCATCGCCGGTGCCACTCACGACAAGGCCCTGCCCGTGGGCAAGCACCCGATGCAACTCTACTCCCTGGCCACACCCAACGGCGTAAAAGCCACCATCATGCTCGAAGAGCTGCTGGCGCTGGGACACGAGGGTGCCGAGTACGACGCTCACCTGATTCGTATCACCGAGGGCGATCAGTTCAGCAGTGGATTTGTCGACATCAATCCCAACTCCAAAATCCCCGCCCTGGTCGATCACAGCACCACACCACCGATCCGGGTGTTCGAATCCGGCTCCATCTTGCTGTACCTGGCAGAAAAATTCGGCGCCTTCCTGCCACACACACCAGAGCAGCGCACGGAAACCCTCAACTGGCTGTTCTGGCAGATGGGTGCCGCTCCATTTCTCGGCGGCGGCTTCGGCCATTTTTACGCCTACGCCCCGGAAAAATACGAATATCCGATCAACCGTTACACCATGGAGGTGAAGCGCCAGCTGGATGTTCTTGACCGCCAACTGGCAGAGCACCCGTTTATCGCGGGCAAGGAATACACCATCGCGGATATGGCCATCTGGCCCTGGTACGGAGCGGTAATCAACAACGAAGCCTACGACGCCGCAGAGTTTCTCGAGGCGCACACCTACAAAAACGTCAACCGCTGGGTAAAAGAAATCGGCGAACGGCCGGCCGTGCAGCGTGGAAAAATGGTCAATCGCACCTGGGGTGATCCATCTGAGCAATTGCATGAGCGGCACGATGCCAGTGATTTTGAAAATCGTACGCAGGATAAGATTGGCGAATCAAAGGAAGAGTAAGCTTTTCCCGTATTGGGTGTTGAAACAAAGCGGGTAACTCAATGCGAAGGGCGAGTGCGGGATGGCGTATTTCGAAACCGTCGGTGCCAGGGATGGCACCGCCGGAGCGTACAGGGACGTATTCACAGCGATTTCGAAATACGCCATCCTGTGCTCGTCCGCCCTATAGATACCTTACGGAGTCAACTGGGTCTCAGAAAAGTTACAGAAGTAGCGACAGCGCGCACTGCAACGTTTCTCCAATCCCCGCACTCAATTTCAATTCGAGTAATTCATCCGCCCGGGTGCGCCCCAGGTTCAGAGCTGCGATCGGCTTACCCCATTCCTTCGCGTAGCGACAGAAACGAAAACCGGAATACACCATCAGGGAAGAGCCCACTACCAGCAACGCATCACTGTTCTGCAGGGCATCAAGTGCCTGTTGTACACGCAGCTTGGGTACATTGTCCCCGAAAAAAACCACATCCGGCTTGAGAATGCCGCGACAGTCCGGGCAGTCCGCCACCTGAAAACTGCTGAAGTCCACCTCCAGATCCGCGTCTCCATCCGGTGCAGACTCCGCCGTATAGTGCCTGAATGCCGGGTTCAGATCGTAGCTGCGCTCGTGCACCGCCTGCCGGTTCTCGCGAAATGTACAATCCATACAGCGGATTTCATCCGCGCGGCCGTGCAGGTCCACCACATTGCGGCTGCCCGCCCGCTGGTGCAGACGATCCACATTCTGCGTTACTAGTAACTCGACATGCCCGCGTCGCTCCAGCTCCGCGAGGTGGTAGTGCGCCGGATTCGGCTGTGAATTGCGGATCAGCGGCCAGCCGATCAACGCGCGTCCCCAGTAGCGCTGGCGAGTGGCCTCACAGGCCATAAAATCCCGGTGATCCACCGGTGGCTTGCGCTTCCATTCCCCTTTGTGATCGCGGTAATCCGGAATACCGGAATCGGTACTGACGCCCGCACCGGTGAGCACCATCAGTCGCGGGTAGCGCTGGATAAACGTCGCCAGTTGCGCGGCTGCAGCGTCAACAGAGCTACCGTCACCGGCATTTTGACGGGGCGCATCGGTGATAGGGGAAGGAAGGGGACGCAAACTCATATACACGGGCCTCAGGTCTGGACCACTATTGTAATCGAGTCTGACACACACAGGTTGCAGGGGCGTGACGCTGACGAGCGGGTCGCCAGCGCCTGTTTGTCGCCGCCGGGGAAAAGGAAGAGCGCGCGAATCAGTAGGTCTTGTACGGCAGGAACTTGCCCGACATCACCATATTCACCCGGTCTCCCTTGGGGTCTTCCTCACGCTGAATATCCATTGAGAAATCGATGGCGCTCATGATCCCATCACCGAACTCCTCGTGAATCAGCTCCTTGATGGTGGTGCCGTATACGTTGACCAGCTCGTACAGACGGTAAATCAGCGGATCCGTGGGGACTGCTGTGGGCAGCGAGCCCTTGTAAGGGGCAATCTGCAGCCAGGCTATGGCTTCATCACTGAGGTCAAACAGTTCGCCCACAATGGCAGCCTGCTGTTTGGTGAGGGTCATCTGCCCGAGGCAGGCGGCCGTGGTCCACTCTTTGGACTGCCCCACGGCGTCGGCCACCTGTCCCCATTTCAGGTCCTTGCGCACCTTGGCGGAGAGAATCATGGCGGTAACTTGCTCGCGATTGCTGATCATGGAAAGACTCCTGTGTGTTATCGATGTTGTCGGTGAAAGTTGCTGGCTCAGGTAGTGCTGGAAATCAGGCTCAGCAGGTAAAAAATTATCAGTAGCAGAACACCGCTCACCGACTGCCAGAAGCGCACCGGATAGCGCTCGATCAACGGTGGGCGGATGGCGTTAAGATATTCCGGGTTGGGGTGGCGGAGTTCATAGGCAAATTCCGACAGCGCCTCGTGCCGGCGCAACGGGTTCGGCTGTAGCGCTTTTCTCAGCGTGGCATCGATCCATGTGGGAATCTCACGGGTTTCACTCAGCACGCTGCGATAGCGCAGGCGGTGCTGTGCAGCCACCGTGGTGCAGCGGGGCACTTGCGTTCCGTAGGGGAATTCCCCGGAGAGCAGGTGATAGGTGAGTACCGCCAGGGAAAAAAGATCCGAGCGCGGGCTGCCCATATCGCCGAGAAAATATTCCGGGGCACTGTACAGCGCGGTACCGAGAATCAACTGGCCATTTTCGGCGGCGCCGTCTGCATAGCTTTCCGCAATCCCCGCTACCCTGGCAGAGCCCAGATCGATCAGCGTGACGGTACCCGCGCTGCTGATCATGATGTTTTCCGGGCGTAGGTCCTGGTGCAGGATTTCCGCCCGGTGCAGCGCCTGCAGTCCGCACGCGATCTGCTCGACAATCTTGCGTACCGTTTCCAGGTTCGGGCTTGGATTGTCCGTCATCCACTGTCGCAGGGTCTGGCCTTCCACCAGTTCCATTGCGGTGTAAACGAAGTTGCGCTGGCGACGGTTACTTGCGGCTCGCACCACATGGGCACTGTTGACCCGCCGCGCGATCCACTCCTCCATCAACAGCCGTTGCAGGTAGGCCGGATCATCGGAAAGATCGATGGATGGGGTCTTCAGGATCACCGGTGTGCCGCTGTTCTGGTCGCTGGCCAGGTAGACATGACTGCGACTGCTGGCGTGGATCTCGCGCTCGATGGTGTAGCCGTCAAAATGGTCGCCGGCTTTCAGTAGCGGAGGCAATGGCCGCGCGCCCGCCTGATCCATCAGCTCCGGCCTTGGTTCCGGGAGTGTGTCCACGCGCACCAGTTGCACGGTGAGATTATCGTCACTGCCATTCGCCAGTGCGGCAGCCACCAGGGTTTTCGCGGCGCTGTCGAGGCAGCTGTCCTGTTGTTCCAGATATTCGATCAGGTCCTTGTGGGAGAGCGCTTCGTGCACGCCGTCGGTGGTGAACAGGAACAGGTCACCGGTTTCCAGCGGCAGGCACTGGTAGTCCACATCCACCTGCTGTTCCGCGCCCAGGGCGCGGCTCAGGTAACTGTTTTGTTCGCCCACCCACTGGCGGTGGTCGTGGGTAAGCTGTTCGAGAGAACCCCGGCGAAAGCGGTAGATCCGCGAGTCGCCAAGGTGGAAAAGGTGCGCTTCAGCGCCTTTGAAGATGGCAGCGCTGAAGGTGCACACGTAGCCTTTGTCCCTGTCGTAGCGAAAAGGACTCTGTCGGGTTTGTTGGTACAGCCACGCATTGGTGGCCATGAGTACCTGTTGCGCGGCGATCTGCACGCTCCAGCCGTCGGAAGTACAGTAGTAGTCGTCGAGAAAGCTTTTGACGGCTGTCTCGCTGGCAATGCCACTGACACTGCTGCTACTGATCCCATCGGCGATGGCGAAAGCCGCACCCTTGAGGCCCAGCTGTGGCTCCGATGGTAGTCGCGCACCACAGCGGTCCTGGTTTTCGGCTTTTACGCCGGCACTGGAGTGTTGACCGACCGCAAGGGAAATTGTGTTCATAGATTTATTCGGAATCCGCAGTGATCGCTACCTGGAAGGTCTAGTGCTGATTACGCTTCCGGGAATCGGTCCCCTCGCGCAACACGCAGGGTTTTCGCGCGAGGGGGCAGCGATACGGAAACCGATATCAGGCCATGGCTTCTTTGCCAGGCTTTGCGGTTGCGGCGGTCAGTTGACGCTTGGGCGCAGTTTTGTAGTGGGTGCTGTAAAGGGTCAGGCCAGTGAATGCGAGGCCACCCACCAGGTTGCCCAGTGCGGTGGGGATTTCATTCCAGACAAAGTAATCCAGTACGGAAAATTCACCGCCCATCAACATCGCGGTGGGGAACAGGAACATGTTCACCACGGAATGCTCGAAGGCCATAAAGAAGAACAGCATGATGGGCATCCACATGGCCAGAACCTTACCGCTCACGTGGGTGGAAATCATGGCTCCCACTACGCCCATGGATACCATCCAGTTACACAGCATGCCGCGCAGGAAAATGGTGAACCAGCCAGCGGCACCATATTCAGCGTAACCCAGGGTACGGGCTTCACCAATGGAGGAAAGCTTGGCGCCAACCGCACCCGGCTCAGTGTTGAAGCCCATGGTAAACACAAACGCCATGATGACAGCCACGGTTAACGCGCCGGCAAAGTTGCCCAGGAAAACCAGGCCCCAGTTGCGCAGAATCCCCTGAATGGTCACCCCCGGACGCCGGTCGAGCCAGGCCAGTGGTGTCAGAACAAACACACCCGTAAGCAGGTCAAAGCCCATCAGGTAAAGCATGCAGAAACCGACAGGGAACAGTATTGCCCCGATTAAGAAGACGCCGGTTTGCACGGCGACGGTAACTGCGAAAACTGCCGCCAGGGCGAGAATGGCACCGGCCATATAAGCGCGCACGAGGGTGTCGCGGGTGGACATATAGATTTTGGATTCCCCCGCATCGACCATTTTGGTCACGAATTCATTGGGAACGAGATAAGCCATAGTTATCACCTTGTTGAAGTTTTAGGACCGGTTGTCCATCTGTGCTGAACGTAGGTGCGTGTACAGGATGAATGTGTTCGCACCGAAAATTCTGGGCACAAAAAAAGGCGCCCACACAGACCTGCCGAAGCCGGAAAGTGATGGACGCCTTTATCCAGTGTGTTCTGTTTGTCGCGGGCGCGATGCCCAGTGGGGTCGTGCTTACCCCCTGCACAAGATCCCCGCACCAGAGATAAAAGCAATCTCGGTGCCAACTTTTTCCAGCCCTATGAATTCGCGGGAAATTGCGGATATGGCGCTAATTCCTAATTTAATGGCGCAAGAAATTTCTTGCTCAGCGCGCTTTTGCCCATTTTTGGTGCGTGATTCCCATCGGCGGGCACAGTGAGTATCGGGGCTCGCGAATTGGAATGAAATTTTTTGGAGCATGCCCCCGGCACTGGAATATTTATTGCTGCACTAGTGATATTCATCATTCTTCGCCGGAATATGCCGTCATGCCCAATCACAGTGAAGATGCAGAGAAATTCCTGCTGGCCGCCAAGCGTTCAGAGATTCAGGCGCTGGAGCGGCTGACGGGCAGTTGCGAACTGGTGACTACGGTTTCCGACCTGGTGCACCAGCTGCAGCGCGAGCGGGGTATCAGCAATATCTACCTGGTCTCCGCGGGCTTTCGTTTCTCTTCCCTGCGTGCAGAGCAGATGCAAGCCTGCAGCGCCAGTGCCGACACCTTTCGGCAGTTGCTGCACGACCAGTACCTGCAGGAAGGCAAATGCAATAACCCCCGGGATATGCGTCTGCTGAACAGCATCGCCTATTCCCTGCACGGGCTTGACGAGCTGGCGGAGCTGCGCAGGCATATTGATGCGTTTGAGGTCAGTGCGCTGGAATCCACCGATGCATTTTGCCGGTTGATTGCCGGGTTATTGTCGGTGGTATTCGAGGCGGCGGATGTGGCAGATGACCCGGAGGTAACGCGTCTGTTAGTGGCGCTGTTCAACTTTATGCAGGCCAAGGAATTTTCCGGTCAGGAGCGCGCCTGGGGTGCCATCGGTTTTGCCAGTAGCCACTTCGATGAACGTTTGCACGAGCGCCTGGTGCACTTGCAGGACTGCCAGCGCCGCAGCCTGGAGATCTTTCTGGAATTTGCCGGCGACACCGAACGGGCGCGCTGGCAGGCCATTGAAGACAGTGATGAGACCCGCGACCTGAACCGGTTGCGCAGGGTGATTGCCGGCTTGAAGAATGGTGAGCCGATTGCTGCGGAGGTCAGCGAAGTCTGGTACCAGCTCGCCACCGCGCGGATTGATTCCATGCACCGGCTGGAAGATGCCATGGCCGCGCGCCTGTTGAAGGTCAGCCGAAAACGGGTGGCGGACGCGCAATCGGAGCTGGGACACCACTATGCCCAGCTGCAAAAATTGAAATCCACCGACTGGAGCCGGCTGCCGGCTCTCGCGGTATTGTTTGATCCCGAAGTTCCGGGGCTCTATGGGCGGGCGTCTACCGCTGGAGTGCCGCCCCTGCACGGCCAGCACCTGGCCCACTCCCTTTACGACCTGATTCGGTCCCAAGTCGCGCATATCCATCGGGTCAGCGAGGAGCTTGAAGAAACCCGCCGTGCACTCACCGAGCGCAAGCTGGTTGAACGCGCCAAAGGCGTCTTGATGCGCAGTCTGCGACTCAACGAAGACGAAGCCTATCGCACCATGCAGCAACGGGCGATGGAAATGAATCTGAAGCTCGCGGAGGTTGCGGCGAAGATCATCGAGATTGGTAACCGGCGCGGGTCACTGGACTACAGGGGAAAAAATCCGCGGCCTGAAGGAGCCACACGCGGTGGCCCCGGCTAACACATCAAAATGCCCGCAGGGTGAGATACCAGTTGAAGAGGGTGTGGGGTGCAGGCGTATTGAAGAAGCGCTGCAGGATGAATCCGCTGGCGAAGGCTACGCCCATTGCCACCGGTAGGGGAATTCGTCTTGTCTGTACCAGCGCCTGGGCCCGCTGCTGTTGCAGCAGGCTGAGAGCACTGCGTCGCTGCAATTCCATATCCTGGCGACAGGTTTCAATCTGCCTGTTTAAAGAGCGCAGTGACATCGTCGAGTGCCTCCTTTGCCTGTTTCTTGCTTTCTTCAAATCCGAGCAATTTGCGCAAGCTGTTGATCGACAGTAGCAGCCCGGCAACAATCAGAATTTGCGACAGCACAAAAATTCCGAAGCCGATATAGACCGATTCGAAGAGATAGTAACCGAGTAATCCCAGTCCCGCGCACAGGCTAACGAGCAGGGCAATGGCGAGGAAAAACAGCACCAGGAGAAACAGCACAATACGCTTGCCGGCACTGAGTGTGCGCTGAAATTCAAGCTGTACCAGGCGGGTAAAATTTTCCGACCAGGCTGCGGCTACCGTCATGGTGGCTTCGGCGCGCTGTATCAACTGGTCGATCTCCGAGCCGCTGTGGGCGGTGGAGGGTTCATCGTTAGGTAAATGATCCCGGCTGCGAGATTCCGCAGCCGGTGGGGATTCTTCCTGGAATTGGTTTTCTGTATCGTCACTATTCAAGTGACCATGTGCGCGCTTTCCGGGTTTGTCAGAACCGGCCATTCAGTAATCCCCTCGGGTCGAAAATAATTATCCACAATCTGCGGTACGTGTTCGCGGATTTACATACGCTTACTGGAAAGGTCACTTGAGTATTTTGGCAATCAGCCAGCCCGCGGCAAATGCACAGCCCACACTGACCAGAGGATGTGCCTTGATGGAGCTCTCCGCCCGCTCTGCCACATCGTGTGCGCGCTGCTTGCCTTTCTCTACGGATTCCTGGGTACGTGCCTTCACGTTGTCCGCGGTCGCCCGCGCTCTGGCTTTTACATGATCTGCGGTGTCGTGCGCCGCTTCACCGGCCAGGTGGTAGGCCTGATTCAGCTTCTCGCGCGTGGAATGGGTCCCGCTGTTTGGGGATTTTGCAGTTGCCATGACGCTCTCCTCCGATAGTAAAGGTGAGCGCCAAGGTTAGGATCGGGCGGGGTGAAGTCGCAGGAGAATTTCGCGATTGGTTGTTATTGGTCTGAGCGGCGTTTTTTTTATAGCTGTCAGGTATTGCGCCAGTCGCGGATATTATTGACCACACCGTCTAACAAGCGCTGTCGGCTCTCGCGGCTGATCCACGCATTGTGCGGGGTGATGATCAGGTTGGGAATGTCATCCGCCAGCAGCGGGTGATCGGCGGGAGGCGGTTCCACACTCAGCACATCCAGCGCTGCGCCCCCTATGTCACCATTTCTCAGCGCTGCCACCAGTGCATCTTCATCCACCAGGCCGCCGCGCGCGGTATTGACCAGGAAAGCGGAATTTTTCATCGCCCCGAGAAACTGCTCGTCGACCAGAGTATCTGTTTCATCGGTGAGCGGGCAGTGCAGGCTGATTACGTCGGCCTCACTCAGCAGCCGCTCTATAGGTACCCGCCCGGCTTTTTTCTCACCGGTAAAGGAGTCTGCGATCAGGATATGCATTCCCAGCGCTTCGCCCAAGCGGGCCACCTTCTGCCCGAGGTCTCCGTAACCGATAATACCCAGGTTTTTGCCGGCCAGTTCCATCACGGGATAATCCAGCCGGCAGAAAACGGGCGACTGCGTCCAGCGTCCTTTGCCCACATCGTCGCTGTACTGGTGCCAGCGGGTGGCCAGGGCAAGTATCAATGCGACGGTGTGTTGCGCGAGGGAACTGCCCGTATATCCGGCCACATTCATGACCGGAATGTTTTTCTCCGCGGCGGCATCCAGGTCAATATTGTTGGTGCCGGTGGCGCAGACACAGATCAGTTTCAGGTTAGGGGCGCCGTCGATCAGTGCGCGGTCGAGAACGACTTTATTGGTGATAACCACATCCGCATCCTTGATGCGTTCCGCCGTTTCTTCGGGTGCTGTGGTTTCAAAATAATCCCAATGATCCAGAATACTTTCCAACGCCGAAGTATCCAGCTCTTCAAGCTTCATGGTCAGCGTATCGAGAAAAACACCACGCATCAGATTAACCCTTTCTTACCGCAAGCAAACTCTCCACTAAGGCACACAGGGGCGGTACCCTGCGGAATATTTAGCGGTGAAATTGTGGAGTATCAAGCTCTCCGCTAAGGCCCTCAGGGGCTGCTTTCTGCGGAATATTTGCCGATGAGGTTGTGGAGCAGAAAACTGCCCCTGAGGGCCGCCCCACCGTTACTAAAAAACGCAAAAGCGGGCTCAAAAGCCCGCTTCCATCCCGTCATAATTCAGATCACATTACCCGCATGCCAGGCTGCGCACCCGCGTGCGGTTCCAGGATCCACAGATCCTTGCCGCCCGGCCCCGCCGCCAGCACCATGCCCTCACTCACGCCAAAGCGCATCTTGCGCGGCGCCAGGTTGGCCACCATCACCGTGTGCTTGCCGATCAGGTCTTCCGGGCTGTAAGCGCTCTTGATCCCCGCAAATACATTGCGTGTCTCACCACCGAGATCCAGGGTCAATCGCAGCAGTTTGCCTGCGCCTTCCACATGTTCGGCATTGGCAATCAGGGCAATACGCAGATCCACCTTGGCGAAGTCGTCGAACTGGATCTGATCCGCAATGGGATCGTCCGCCAGTGGTCCGCTGGCCGCTTTGGCCTCAGCCTGCAGCTGTGCCAGGGACTCCTTCGCTGCCTCTTGCATGGCTTCTACCTGCGTCTTTTCAATACGCTGCATCAGCGGCTTGAACTTGTTGATGGTGTGGCCGGCCAGCGGTGTGGTGGCAGTATTCCAGTCCAGCGCGGTACCCAGGAATGCCGCCGCCTTCTCGGCGGTTTCCGGCAGTACCGGTGCCAGCCAGGTGATCAGCGCGCGGAACATGTTCACGCCCTGGGAGCAGATCGCCAGCACCTCGTCTTCCTTGCCTTGCTCCTTGGCCAGAGACCAGGGAGCCTTATCCGCAATCCACGCATTGGCCGCATCCGCCAGCGCCATAATCTCGCGGGTAGCGCGGCTGTATTCGCGGGCCTCGAAGAATTCGGTAATGCGCGGGTGGGCTTCCACAAACTGGTTCCACAGCGCCTCGTCTGCCAGCTGATCGGCCAGAGCACCGCCCGATTTGCTGACGAACTTGGCAGTGCGCGAGGCGATATTCACCACCTTGCCCACCAGGTCCGAGTTCACCTTGGCGATAAAGTCTTCCAGGTTGAGGTCGAGATCATCCACACCGGCGGTGAGCTTGGCGGCGAAGTAATAGCGCAGGTATTCCGGGTTCAGGTGGTCCAGGTAATTACGCGCATTGATAAAGGTGCCGCGTGACTTGGACATCTTCTTGCCGTTGACGGTCAGGAAACCGTGTACACACACCTTGTTGGGGGTGCGGAAATCGGCAGAATCCAGCATCGCGGGCCAGAACAGCGCGTGGAAGTTGACGATGTCCTTACCGATAAAGTGGTACACCTCGGCGGCGCTGTCTTTTTTCCAGTACTCCTGCCAGTCCAGGCCTTTTGCATCGCAGTAGTTTTTCAGGCTCGCCATATAGCCGATCGGTGCGTCCAGCCAGACGTAAAAGTACTTGCCCGGGGCATCGGGGATTTCAAAACCGAAGTAGGGCGCATCGCGGGAGATATCCCATTCCTGCAGCCCTTCGTCCAGCCACTCGGACAGCTTGTTGGCGACTTCATCCTGCAGGGTGCCGGAACGGGTCCACTGCTTGAGGAAATCGGTGAATGCCGGCAGGGTGAAGAAGAAGTGTTCGGACTCCTTCTCGACTGGGGTCGCACCGGAGATGGCCGACACTGGATTGATCAGCTCCGTGGGGCTGTAGGTGGCGCCACAGGCTTCACAGTTATCACCGTACTGGTCTTCGGTCTTGCACTTCGGGCAGGTGCCCTTGATGTAGCGATCCGCCAGAAACAGTTCTTTTTCCGGATCGAAGGCCTGGGTAATGGTGCGCGAGGCAATATGCCCATTTTCCCGCAGGCGCTTGTAAATCATCGCAGACAGTTCGCGGTTTTCCTCGGAGTGGGTGGAGTGGTAGTTGTCCACACCGATGAGGAAGTCGTTGAAGTCGCGCTGGTGCTCCGCCTGCATGTTGGCGATGTGCTGCTCCGGGGTCAGGCCCAGTTGCTCGGCCTTCAACATGATCGCGGTGCCGTGGGCGTCGTCCGCGCACATGTACAGGCACTGGTTGCCCTGGGCGCGCTGGAAGCGTGCCCAGATATCGGTCTGGATGTACTCGAGAATATGACCCAGGTGCAGGGAGCCGTTTGCATACGGCAGTGCACTGGTGACGAGAATGTTTCTGGGTTGATTGTCGGTCTGAGACATCATGGCTTCCAAAGGCTGCGAGACTGGACGGTTTCAATTGAATTTGCGGCGGCCCGGGGCCCGGCAAGGCGCTCGGTGCGGCCGGAAAAGAGCGCGGAATATAGCAGAAATGGGGCCTGCAAGGCACCCGCTGCCGTTTGTGCTGTGGGGCAACCTACCCTTGTGCTGGCGGCAGGGGTTCCGCCAAAATGCCGCCACTCATCGCCAGTCAGTAAGGAAAACACTGTGACCGATCACAATCACGACCACGATCATGACCACGAAGACATTCCCGCCGATGTCCAGGCCCAGCTGGAGCGGGTCGCAGAGGTGATCGGCGCGCTGGAAGACCCGGCGACGGGCCAGCCGCTGGACCAGCTGGAGGCGGATATCGAAGTCGGGTTTGACGAGGGCACCGTGTACACCGGCGTGACGCTCGGCTACCCCTGCGCCACCCAGCAGGAGGCGTGGGCACAGCGGGTGCGCACTGCCTGTGCGCCACTGCTCGCCGAGGGCCCCCTCGCCGGGGCCGAAATCCAGAGTGATCTGTATTTCCAGATCGCACGTACAGACAGTGGTGAGGTGCCAGAATCTCTGCGCGCAGTGAAAAACATCATTGCCGTGGCCTCGGGCAAGGGCGGTGTCGGCAAGTCCACCACCGCGGTGAACCTGGCCCTGGCACTGGCCGCTGAGGGTGCCAGCGTTGGGCTGCTGGACGCCGATATCTACGGCCCCAGCCTGCCCACCATGCTGGGTACCGAGGGGCTGCGACCGGAGGTGAAAGGCGGCAAGTTCTTTGTGCCCATCCCGGCACAGGGACTCCAGACTATGTCTCTGGGCTACCTGCTCACCGAGGACACGCCGGCGGTGTGGCGCGGCCCCATGGCCAGTGGTGCCCTGAACCAGATGCTGACCCAGACCCTGTGGGGCGAGGGGGCAGAGGATGGCGAGCTGGATTACCTGGTGGTCGATATGCCACCGGGCACGGGCGACATTCAGCTGACCCTGTCGCAGAAGGTCGCACTGGCCGGTGCGGTAATCGTGACCACGCCCCAGGATCTGGCGCTGGTGGATGCGATCAAGGGTGTGGAAATGTTCCACAAGGTGTCGGTACCGGTACTGGGTATTGTCGAGAATATGGCGCTGCACACCTGCTCGAATTGCGGTCATCAGGAGCCCATATTCGGCAGTGGCGGCGGCGATCGCATAGCCGAGGAATACGATACCCGCCTGCTGGGACAGTTGCCGCTGGCGATGGCGATCCGCGAGCAGACCGATAGCGGCAAGCCGACGGTGGCCGCACAGCCTGAGGGCGAAGTGGCCGCGCTGTATCGGGAGATCGCACGCAAGGCCGCCGCACAGGTGTGGCTGGATGCGGATAGTGAGGGTGCGCTACCAGAGATCGATCAGGGCTAACGGTATTTTGTGATCAGAATGTTGTTTAGTACGATGGTGTCTATATGAGGGCGCTAGAGCTTCGTGTTGTGGTGGTGGCTGGCGTTGCGGCCTGACCGCCGCGCCGGCTTGATTATGCAAACCGCCGCAAATTTTCCGGGCATTTGTCCGATTGGTTGTGGGAAGTCCTGAGCAGGAGAAGACATTGGGCTTTCAGATTCGATTCAATCCGGTAACGCGCACGGTTAGTGCGATCTTTTTTGATCGTGTGGTGCTGGCAGACAAAATCGCTTCCGCCCGCCAGGTAGCGGAGAAGTACGGTCATTTGCACCCGCTGTCCCTTCTGGTGGATGTGCGCAGAGCGGATATTGTGATGACCATTGAAGAGCGACAACAGTTCGGTACTTTCGCGGCGCACCTGCCCGGACTAAGCCACGCGAGGATCGCTGTGCTGCACGCCGCTGATCGCAACGCCAATGTGGTGATCAACAGTACGGCGCAGTCGGAAGGCATGCACATCGTGGAGTTTGTTTCCGAGCAGGCTGCGTTGAACTGGCTGAGTTCCACCGACACGAGCGATGTGCCAACAGGACACTAGTTTGCGCTGACCGGGAAAACGGAAAACCGTTTTAGCGGTGGATTAGTGCTGGAACTCTGTTTTATTTTTTCCTCTTGTTTCTCTCCGTTTCTCTCCGTTTCTCTGCATTCCTTTTCTGTTTCCATCCGAAGCCGCGTCCCCTCGATGTCTGCCGCGCCCCAGAAGAAGTACTTTGCGCCACTTTGCCCCGAGGAATAGCGTGTAGGCGGCACGTTTGAGCCAGAATTGGTGTGATAAATGCTTGGTACTTGGCCTGACCAGCTGGGTCCCGAGTCTGGACTGGGGAAAACGATTCCTTTTCTTTTTTTAATGTTGGCCTAAAGAGCTTTCATTTAGGCCTTGTCTTGGTTTTATTTCCTTTTTTTGTTGGTTTTGTGGACTTGTGCGCCATTGTGGTAAGTCCGGTTGGTATATCTTTGGCGCGTCTTGGCTGCCTCTTGAGGCGCTGAGCTGTTTAGGGAAGTACGGATTGGAGTAGTTGCAGTAATGAGTTTTCAGATCCGGTATGACAGCCAGAAACGCGTTGTCAGGATACTGTTGTATGGAGAGGCCACATACGCAAACCGAGTAGAAGCGGTGCGCCAGCTGGTGGCGAAATACGGTCACCTGGAGCCATTGCGGGTCTTTGCGGATGTGCGGCGGGTCACCACAATGTCCATGACGCTGGAAGAGCAGCAGCGCTACGGCGCCTATCTCGGGGAAATCCCTGCACTGAACGGCGCTCGTGTGGCGATTCTCAATCGGGCAGAACTTAACACGACCGCAGTGATGCGCAATAAAGCGCGCGACGGCGGGCTGGTGTTGCATTCATTTCTTACGGAAAGGGCGGCCATGAAGTGGCTGACCAGCGCCGCCGAGGTGCCCAGTTGAGTGGGCACACCAGCGGCGCGGAGAAGATTGGATTAGTACAGGAAGACTGAAAATCAGGAACGCTGCGCCTGTTCCGCCTGCTGGCGGCGCAGTTCCTGCTTCTGTTTGCGGCGGGCGAGGGTGGTGGCTTTCGCGTCCTGTCCCAGGTGGTCCTCGCCGCGCGCTTTGGCCAGCTGAATCTGCTTTTCGCGTTCGCGGAAACGCGCCTTGTCCGCCTCCGGCACCGAGTCGTAGCAGTGCGGGCAGCTGACTCCCTGCTCAAACTGCTCTGACTGCATTTCTTCATCTGTTACTGGCATACGGCAGGCATTGCACTGCTCGTAGCTACCGCGCTCCAGGTCGTGATTGACGGTTACCCGGTCGTCAAACACAAAGCACTCGCCTTTCCAAAGCGTTTCTTCCTTGGGGACATCTTCCAGATATTTCAGGATGCCTCCCTGCAGGTGATACACCTCGTCGAAGCCCTGTTCTTTCAGGTAGGCGGTAGATTTTTCACAGCGGATGCCGCCGGTGCAGAACATCGCCACTTTCTTGTGTTTGTGCGGGTCCAGGTGTTCTTTGACGTACTGGGGAAACTCTCGGAAGGTGGTGGTGTTCGGATTGACCGCGTGTTCGAAAGTGCCCACCTGGAACTCGTAATCATTGCGGGTATCGATCAGCAGGACTTCCGGATCGGAAATCAGGGCATTCCAGTCCTGGGGTTTGACATAGGTGCCAACGGTGCGGCGCGGGTCTATCCCCTCCACACCCATAGTGACGATTTCCCGCTTGAGTTTGACCTTGCTGCGCAGGAACGGCATCTCGGCGGTGTAGGATTCCTTGTAATCCAGGGTCGCTAGACGCGGGTCAGACTTGAGGAAGGCGAGCAGGGCGTCGATGCCGGCGCGGCTGCCAGCCACGGTGCCGTTGATACCCTCGCGAGCCAGCAGCAGGGTGCCGCGCACTTCATTGTCGAGCAGGGTTTTGAGCAGGGGTTCACGCAGGGATTCGAAGTTGTCGAGGCTGACAAACTTGTACAGCGCACACACCACAACATTGGTGGAACTGGTCATAGGAATGTCCTTTTGCAGGCCGGATCGCAAATCCGGGGCATTGGGTAAAAATCGCCGCGCATTTTAACGGAAAAATCCGGCAGGTGTCGTACACTTTTTCGACAGCGGATGTCAGTGCCTGACCGATGGTTCATGAATAGTCGGAAGCGTGCGCGGTCCGCCGCCGTCCATCCAGCTAAAGTCCCGAATGCCAGCGAGGTTTTCCCCATGGCCGATGACATTACTCCCCAGGAATCTCCCCTGTGCCGCGCTTACAGCGATGGCAATCACACCGTCAATATCGATATCTACAGCGATGGCGAGGGCGGCTGGTTGCTGGAGATTGTGGATGAGAACAACAACACCACTGTGTGGGAAGATGCCTTTGACACCGATGAGGAAGCGCTGCAGGAGGCGCTGGACGCTCTGAAGGAAGAGGGCGTAGGGGCATTTATCGGCCCCGCGGAGGCCAGCGGCAGCTGGGAAGCCCCCTAGCTAGGAAGCACCCTAGGTGGAGAGCGCCCTAGCCCTAGATGGAGAGCACCCTAGTGGTTGCGGCCCACTGATTGGGCTTAGTCTCCGTGACCAGAATTCACCAGAGCGATTGCAAATAAAGCGCGCCGCACAAAGCAGGTCTGTTCTGGCCTGCTATGGTTATACATAGAAGGGAATCGCGACAGTGTAACAGCACTACCCAATCGCGGCGCCGCCAACGGGCAGCAAGGAATGTTGCCCTGGCGGTGCCAACTGCTCGCGGTCACCGGGCCGCCACTGTTTGCAGATGTATTAAATGTGGTTGCTCTGCATGAAAAATTTCCTTCCCCTTCTCGCTATTCCCCTGTTGTGTTTTTCCGCCGCGATGCCGGCGCAGTCGGGTATTGAGCTCAGGCTCTCCGATGACCGGGTGATCGAAGTGGATCTCGCGGAAGCCAAGCTGATTTCCGAGCTGAAAGGCTACGCAATCATTGCCGGGCGGACCTGTATCGATTGCGATGAAAATACCGCGATCTTCCTGGAAAAAATTGATGATCGGGAAGGTCAGCCCGTGCGTGAGTCGCCGGACTCGGATGAACCTCCGGAGCCGGAGGAGTTTGCGCGTCTCGAGAGTAATGATGCCGATGAAACCGAAGCGGCAAAACGCGATCGGGCCCAGGCGGAAATGGATGGGGATGTGGACGGCGTGACGGACATAGACCTGTCTGGCGAGCGCTTTACCTATCCCGGAAAATACCGCGATTATCTCAGCAAGAAACTGGTGGAAAAGACGCGCATGTTTTACGGCAACTGCCACGAGGATTCGCCAGCGCTGTTGTGGCTGAGTGAGTACCGCACCGAAAAAGGCTGGGCCAAAGAAGAATACCTGCTGGTATTTCGCGACGAGGGTATCGAGCATCGCTATAACCAGGCGCGCCAGCCGAGCCTTTACTACATCGAAAATGAAGATTGTCGCGAGTTGCCTGGCGTCAATACCACCACGGAGCCCTGACGTGAGCGATGCGTTTTGACTTCGCCCAAAACAGCAAAACCCCGCGAAAGCGGGGTTTTGTGTGAAAGCTGTGCTGGCTAAGCCCTGTGAACTTTCATAAGCCGTCCTGGCGAATTATTTGTCGTTGTGGTGCCAGATGATCTTGAGCTTCTTCTTGCCCCACTTACGCGCCTTCTTGATGTCCTTTTCCATCCACACGTCGATACGGTTGGTGTAGCGCTTGTTCATGCGGTCGCGCACGGTGTAGGTGCCGGGCAGGCCTTCAATTCTTACCTTGGCGCCGTTGGTCAGACCATGCTTCTCCAGGTCGCGGGAAACGGCAATGATCTTGTCGCCGGGGCGCAGGCGGTTATTCCAGGCCGCAGTCCAGGGATCGTCGTCGGTCTGGCCTTTAACGGAGTTGTAGGCCGTCGCGGTGACGGTCATCGACTTCTTTTCCTTGTCGGTCCCCTTGATCGCGGCAAAGGCGTCTCCACCGGCCAGTGCCGAGAGTGATGCTGCAAGTACAATCACATACTTTTTAAGACTCTGTCGCATAAAGTTCAGTACCTCCGAAAGCCCTTCAGTCACAGACTCGAATTGTCTGCTCGGCCTCCAAGTTGATTTCGTCATAAGTGATCAATCTTTGATCAGGACGGGCCATATTAAAGATCCGCAGATCGGAATCAATCTTTCCGGTGAGGCCGGCGAATTCCCCAACAGAGTATTCGTTTAGATTTCAGCTTGAGTCTTATATGGCCGATAAGGGAAGGGAATTGGAACCAGGTACCTGTATGTGACGGGAGTATGACAGCATGCGGCGGTTCAAATCGTTTTCTATTGGCACCGGGTTGCCATTCGGGTTTTCCCTATGACAGCGATGCCATCTCGAGCTGGTGGAAATTTATACGATTTCAGGGCGTCGACTTCGCGTTCGCTGGAACAAAATTTTTTTCCATTTATTTGCGACTAGCCGTTCAAAACGGGTGGAGCGTATCGATGACAGCGTTGTAACCGGGATCAGTTTCATGAATGTTCGCTATTTGCGAAAGGGTTTAACTATCAGGTCGATAGAAATTGTCACTGGAGAGGGGCTTTATCCCGCTTCGGGAGGATATGCAGCTTGAGAAATTATCCCGCTGAGGAGCCTGATCAGCGGGAACAGGGGAATTTTAGTCCTGATTCGTGGCGTGCTCTGGTGACTCAGATCGCGGTATTGCCCACCGGACGCTCGGGATTGACCAGGTCCCGCAATGCGGTCAGGTAAGCCAGGTCTTCTTCCAGGTCCGGGAAGCCGTGGCGTCTGTCCAGCGCCACTGCCTGCTCCAGCCACTGGATGGCCTCTTCCAGATTGCCCTGCCATTCGCATACCTGGCCGATATTGAACGAGGTAATGGCCAGGTTCTGCCAGTCCTCCTCCCGGCGCAGTTCATCCATGGCACTGGTGTAGAGCTGATAGGCGTTGCGCAGCATGGCCGCGCGCTTGTTGGGGTTGGTCTGCAGGGCCGCGTGCTGGTGGTAGGTATGGGCGATGGCCGATCGCACCCGCGCGGCGGAATGTTCAAAGGGCAGGCCCGGGGAGGACTCGATATAGGCGAGTACCGCTTCAAACTGGCCGCGGGCGAGCGGATACAGGTCCGGGCGCTGCCCGCCCAGGGCGTTGAGGATGATGCCGTAGCGGTAGCGCAGCTGGTTCTGGCGGTGGGGCTCCGCTGACAGACCGGCGATGGCCCGCTCGTACAGGGGCAAGGCATCATCGTAGTTCCCTTCCAGCGCGTACTCTTCCGCTTCCATGATCAGCGGCGTCACGTCACCGCTGGTCGCGGGCTCTGCCTGGGCCATGGCTGCTGAAGCGAGCAGCGCTGAAAGTGTCACCGCGGTGGCGGAAATCCAGAAAAACGGCGATTTGCGCGGGGGCAGCATAGTCAGTCCATCTCGGAACTCCACCGGCACCGATTAAGGGGCCGGCGGACAAGTTAGTGATTACTGACAGTAAACCCCGAATCTTCGATTTGTGCCAGTAGCGCTTGCAGCGGATGGCGCAATTCTGTTTGTGCGAATCGCTTGCTTTGACACCGGCAGGAGTAACCAGTGGCGAGAATGGCACTGGTATCGCCGTTCAGCTTGGGCGCCCAGGACTGCTGGAAGATGACCCGCGAGGTCTCCTTGTTGGCCATCTCGTGGCCGTAGGTGCCGGCCATGCCGCAGCAGCCCGCGGCCTGGGTTTCCAGCTCCATGCCCAGCGCCGCGAACACCTGTTGCCACTGGCGCGTGGAGCCGGCGGCGTTGGATTGCTCGGTGCAGTGGGGGAGCAGGGTAAAGCGCGCGTCCTTGAGACGGTTGCGATTGCCCGCCAGGTGATCCGTATGCTGTGCCAACCACTCCTGTAGCAGCAGCACCTGGGGCGCTTTGTCCCCAAGCAGTTTCTGGTATTCGGAGCGGTAGGTCATGGTCATCGAGGGGTCGATACCCACCAGCGGTACGCCGCTCTCCGCCAGGCTGTTCAGCAGAGCACTGTTGCTGGCGGCGGCCTGCGCGAACTGGCGCAGGAAACCGTGCACGTGCAGGGGCTTGCCGTTGGCGCGATAGGGAGCCACCAGCGGGTTGAAGTCCAGCAGTTTGAGCAGCCGCAGGGTGTCTGCGACCACATCGGCATCGAAGTAGCTGGTGAAGGCATCCTGCACGATCACTACTGATTTGGCGCGCTGGGCAGGGCCCATTGCGCGCAGGTTTTCGCGGCTGGCATAGGGCACGCCCAGTTCGCGCATAACTTTGTCCAGGCGTGTGGCCGACAGCGCCGGTGAATCCGTCAGTCCCAGTCCGCGCTCCATCAGCCAGCGCACCGGCTTCAGCTTGAGCGGCCAGTTATACAGCTGCGGCACCTGCGCCAGATGCGGCATGACAAATTCCAGCCCACCGACAAAGTAGTCCTTCATCGGACGCAGATAGCGGCTGTAATAGAGTTCGAGAAACTTGGCGCGGAAGGTGGGTACATCCACCTTGATCGGACACTGGCCAGCGCAGGACTTGCACGCAAGGCAGGCCTGCATCGACTCGTTCACCTCGTGGCTGAAGTCGTATTCGCCGCGGGCCCGAGCCAGGGAGTTCTTGATGCGACCGGGCAGGCCGATCAGGAAGGATTGCTCGCGGCTTTTGCGCGCCACGGCCTCCGGGTCCACGGAGCGGTCCGCCAGCAGGCGCAGCCATTCGCGGATCAGTGAGGCGCGGCCCTTGGGCGAGTGAATACGGTTGCGGGTACCTTTATAGGACGGACACATGGCGTCGTCCGGGTTCCAGTTAAAACAGGCGCCGTTGCCGTTGCAGTAAACCCCCTCGGAGTAGCCCTCCCATACCTGCACCGGTATCTTCCGGTCGCGCTCGCCGCGGGTGGGTACTTCATCGATCTTGAGCAGGCTGGAGGCGGCACTGGGGGTGGCGATTTTGCCCGGATTCAGCTGATTGCGAGGGTCAAAGGCGGCCTTGATCTTCTGCAGCTCCGGGTACAGCTCGCCAAAGAACGCCGGTGCAAACTCCGAGCGGACTCCTTTGCCGTGTTCACCCCACAGCAGGCCGTTGTATTTCTGCGCCAGCTCCACCACCTGTTCGGTAATGCGGCGGACCTGTTTCGCCTGCTCCGGGTCTTTCATATCGATGGCAGGGCGCACGTGTAATACACCGGCATCGACATGGCCGAACATGCCGTAGGCGAACCCGGCCTGATCCAGGGCGGCACGGAATTCGGCGATAAAATCGGCGAGATTTTCCGGAGGCACCGCGCAGTCCTCCACAAACGGGATGGGGCGCTGTTCGCCCTTGGCGTTGCCCAGCAGTCCCACCGCGCGCTTGCGCATGGCCCAGATCTTGTTTACCTGGGCGTGGCCGCGGGCGATGGTATAGGCAAAACTCTTGCCCGGCTGGCCGATCGCGTTGTCCACATGGGCGGTAAATTTTGCCAAGGCCTCATCCAGCGCCGCTTCAGAATCCGCGGTGTATTCCACCAGGTTGATACCGTTCACCGGGCGCTCGTCCTGGGGGAAGAATTCGCTCACGCTGTCCCACACCATATCCCCCATGGCCAGCTGCAGTACTTTGCTGTCTACGGTCTCGATCGAGGTAGGGCCGGCTGTCATCAGGTCGGTGGCGTCTTTCAGCGCATCCTGGAAGTGGTCGTAATTCAGGTTGACCAGCGCCGCGCACTTGGGAATCTTGAGTACATTGAGCTTGGCCTCGGCGATAAAGCCCAGCGTGCCCTCGGAACCGCACAGGATATTGTTGAGATTGAAGCGGCCGTCTTTGCCGCTATCCCGGTCCCGGATATGTGCCAGATCGTAGCCGGTGAGGCAGCGGTTCAATTTGGGGAACTTGGCGTCGATCAGCTCGTGTTTTTCCTGCTCGATCGCATCCACCAGCTGGTGGATTCTGCCGGAGCGGCCGTCGTTGCTGGCAATCTCTGCGAGGTGCTCGTCTTCCAGCGCGTGGGAGTGCCAGAGTTCACCGCCCATCAGTACGGTTTTCAGTTCCAGCACGTGATCGCGGGTCTTGCCGTACAGGCAGGAACCCTGGCCGGAGGCATCGGTATTGATCATGCCGCCGATGGTGGCGCGGTTGCTGGTGGAAAGCTCCGGCGCAAAGAACAGTCCGTGGGCCTTGAGTGCAGTGTTCAACTGGTCCTTCACAACCCCGGTCTGGACCCTTACCCATCCTTCTTCCGCATTGATCTCGAGGATGCGGTTCATGTGCCGGGAAATATCCACCACGATGCCGTCGGTCAGCGACTGGCCGTTGGTGCCGGTGCCGCCACCGCGGGGGGAAAGTACGACTTTATGGAATTCCTCGCGGTCCGCCAGCGTCATCAGCAACTGCAGGTCGTGAGTATCCCGCGGGTAGACCACCGCCTGGGGCAGCACCTGATAGATGGAGTTGTCCGTGGACAGCACGGTGCGGCTGGCATAGCTCGGGCTGCTGTCGCCGTGGAAGCCGCCCTGCTTGAGAGCGGTGAGGAACTGCAGGTAGAGCGCCTGTACTTCGTTGATTTCGCGCAGTGCTGGAATCATTCCGGGCCCCGGGTCTGGTTAATCGGTACATCTTATACAAGGGAATGGCATTTTAGCGGCGGTGGCGCCCCGCGCAACAATTACCGGGAATTCCCCTGCATGGATACCCGGGCTTTCGGGAAAGACGCAGGATCTGCGTGGAAATTGCGCTCTGGCTATACACAGTGGCGAACGGTGAGTCAGTTTTATTGGTTATCTACCTGTCAGGTGCAATCATGTCTGCTCACTGATCTGAACCCCGTCACGCGGGTAATGCCCTGTCATCTGTTTGGTGTTTGTTGTCGTAGATATCCAAAGGTTCACTACCCGAGAAACCTTTTAACGCGGGTGAGCGAGAGGCGCGCTTTCGTGGTCTGCCAGCGAGGGCAATTGAACTTACGGATTTGTGCCGCTACTTTTTAAGAAAATGAAGCACTTTCGCGCGTTTTTGACCGGCTTATTGTCCGTTGGCCAGGTCCAGGTCCAGGTCCGAAAGGCTTCCATTGCATGAGGCGAATGCCAGCAGTATGAACTTTACCCGGAAAATTCCGATAGGGATCAGCCAGTGCGCCATGGGAGACCCGGTGCGCTATAACGGCGGGCACAAGCACAGCAAGGTATGCACGCAGCTGCTGAGCCAGTGTTTTGAATATGTCCCCCTGTGTCCGGAGGTCGCGATTGGCATGGGCGTGCCGCGCAAGCCGATTCATCTGCTGGTGGACAAAGCCAGTGCGCCGGTAGATGCGGTGCGGGTAGTCGGGGTGGAAGACGCCGAGGTGGATGTGACCGCGCCGCTGCGCGAATACGCCGACTCCGTGGTTCCCGAACTGGCGGAGGTGCGCGGCTATATCTTTATGCAGAACTCTCCCAGCTGTGGTTTGCGCGGCGTGCGCCGCTATCTGGCCAATGGCCACGGTATCGATAGTGAGGGCATCGGTGTCTTTGCGCGACGCTTGCAGCAGCAGTTTCCCCATATGCCTATGGAGGAAGTGGGGCGGTTGAACAACAGTGAGCTGCGGGAGAATTTCCTCACCCGCGTGTTTGCCTACGATGCGTGGTTTCGCTTTGTCGAGGGGGAGGCCGAAGCCGAGTCGCCGGAACCCGGGGAGAAGCCGCAATCGCGCATCTCGCGGGTTATCGAATTTTATACCGCGTACAAATATGTGCTGTTGGCACATCATCAGGAAAAGACCCGCGCCTTGGGGCGATTTCTGGCGGACTCCAAAGCCCTGCCCATCGACGAGCTGGCCTTTCAGGTGCGGGGACGCATTATGGAAATCCTGTCGTTGCCCGCCTCCCGCAAAGACAGGACCAATGCGCTGATGCACAGTGCCGGTCACCTGAGTGAGTACCTCGATAAACGGGAGAAGGCGGAGCTCAAGGATCTGATTGAAGAATACCGCCTGGGGCACAAACCTCTGTCCGCGGTGCTGACCCTGCTTCGCCACTATTTACCGCGCAGTCCTCACAGCTTTATCCACAACCAGGTCTTGCTGGCGGCGGAGCCGGCAGAATTGGGACTGTGTGATTTCCACTGAATATATGATGTATGCCTGAAAAACCCTATCAAAGAGGGCTGGTGTGGCTGCGCAATGATTTGCGTCTGGCCGATAACACGGCCCTGTATCGCGCCGCCAGAGGCTGTCAGGCCCTGGCGGCCATTTATATTGCGACACCGCAAACCTGGAGCAGCCACGGTGATGGCGACAATGTTGTGGCCATGCGCCTGCGCAGCCTGGCCGCGCTGCAGCACGCGCTGGCAGAAAAACACATTCCCCTGTATTTCCTCGAACTGAATGCGTTTGCAGAGGTGCCACAAGCGGTGGTGCAGATTGCTGAAAAGCTGAAAGTGAATGCGCTGTTCGCCAATGCGGAATACCCACTCAACGAACTGCGCAGGGACTCTGCGGTGAGGGCTGCGTTAAAAGAGGTGGGGGTGCCGGTCGAGTACTGTACCGATCGCACACTCATCCCGCCCGGCAGCCTGACAACCAACAGCGGTGATGGCTTTAAGGTATTCACACCATTCAAGCGCGCATTTATCTCCCGTCACGGAAACAGTGGCGAAGGATTTGCCCCTCTGCCTGCCCCGCACGCGCTGGGTACGGAACACGAGTCCGTGTGGCCCGAGTGGATCGCGCTGGCGGGGGAGAACAACCTGGTGCGCACCATTCCCGAAACTGTGGGCAAATACGGCGTGGCTGCAGGGGGCAGCGACAAGGTACTGGAATGGGATGTGGGCGAAAAAGCCGCACTCAAGCGCCTGAAGGCATTCGCCAATATCGTGGCCGATTACGAAGGATGGCGGGATTTTCCCGCAAGAGAAAATACCTCGCGACTATCGCCCTACCTGAATTGCGGTGCCATTTCTGTTCGCCAGTGCGCGAAGATGGCACTGGATGCCAATGCAGGGCAGTGGATGGGTGGTAAAGGCAGCCTGAGCGAAGGCGCCAGTAGCTGGCTGAATGAACTGCTGTGGCGGGAGTTTTATCAGCACCTGGTGGTGAACTTCCCACGGGTGTGCCGCAATTTGCCATTCAAGCCGGAAACCGTGGGCGTGCCGTGGTCCCAGCGGAGCGAAGACTTCGCGCGCTGGTGTGAGGGACAGACTGGAGTGCCGATCGTCGATGCCGCCATGCGCCAGCTTAATGAAACCGGCTGGATGCACAATCGCCTGCGCATGGTTGTGGCATCATTCCTTACCAAGAATTTGCTCACCGACTGGCGCAAAGGGGAACGCTACTTTATGCAGCAACTGGTGGATGCGGATTTTGCCGCTAATAATGGAGGCTGGCAGTGGGCGGCATCTACCGGTACCGATGCGGCGCCTTATTTCCGTGTGTTCAATCCCTACAGCCAGTCCAGGCGATTTGATCCAGACGGGACTTTTATCCGCCGCTTTGTGCCAGAACTGGCATCGCTTTCCGATAGGGATATTCACTGTCCGAAGCAGGACCTGTTCGGGCAGGATAACTATCCCCAGCCTATCTGCGATGTGATGGAATCGCGTAAAAATGCGATAGAGGTGTTCGCAAACTTGAAGTCTTAGGAAACCTCTGATTTATTCAATATCCCGGGATTGTCCGGCGTGACGCGCTCGCGGTACAGATGCCTTCTGATAAATGAGTCGCCAATGAATTATAAAAAGCTGGCCAACTTCATCCTGTTTACCGCTGGTTGGTGGATGGCTCTTTTGTATGGCAATGCGATGGCGCTGATTGCATTGTTTGTTGTGTTGATGCTGCATTTCATCCTCTGGCGGGATGTGCGGGATATCTTCGTTATCCTCGGTTTCATCTTCTGTGGCTTTGCCGTGGAGTGGGCGTTTATGGCCAGTGGCGTGCAGGATTATCGCTCCAATCTTCCTCCTGCCTGGGCCATCTGTATCTGGGCCATGCTGGCCACCACCATGCGTTACTCCCTGTCATGGCTGATCAAAAAACCGCTCTGGGCTGCACTGGTAGGCTTGCTGGTAGCCCCCGCGTTCTATTTCAACAGCGTACAGTTCGGCCCCGCGGGCTGGGGCCGTCCCATGTGGGAATGCCTGCTGGCTATCGCCCTGGTATGGAGCCTGCTGGCGGCATTTCTCAGCAGTGTACTGGTGCCGCTGGTTGAGCAGATGGAGCCCGCGGATAGCGGTGTTTCCTGAGCCGCGGTATCCCCCTCTGAAGCATCACTGCTGACCTATACTTGCCACGAAATTCTGCCGTGGCAAGGAGGCCGCAGTGTTCTCTTTTGGAACCCCCAATAAACAAGTCTCGTATCTTCCCGGCGCACTATCCCTCGCCATCTGTACAGCCCTGGGTGTATCCCCGGTTTTTGCCGAGGAGCCGCTCTACCGATCGCTGATCGTGTTCGGGGACAGCCTCTCTGATAACGGCAATGCGGGTATTTTTACCAGTGACGATCCGCGGGGTATCTATCCGCGCCAGCCGGCCCCGTCGTTTCTCGCCGACCGTCTCGGGCTTGCCAAGGAAAATTCCTGTTATGGCCTGGGGCCCAGTTTTGGCGGAGCAATTCCCTGCGCACCGGCACCCGGTAGCCTGGATCAGCAGTTGCAGCAGATTAGTAATTCGGTGCTCACCAATGGTCCGAACTGGGGCGTGGGCGGCAACCGCACTGCCGATGTGTTACTCGATGTGGTGGGGCCGCAGCGCTTCCGCCAGCTATTTCCGGATACCACCGTCGCCGACCACAATACACTGACCACCATATTGCCGGATTCGAGCCGTTGCGGAGACGATGGCATTTGCGATCCGCTTGCCGGGGAGAGCCCCTACCTGAGTCCAGCAGAGGTACTGGCGGCTACCGCCGCGTTCAATGACCCAATGGCCCTGCAGGCCCTGGTGGATGATCCAAACAACAATATCACCCTCACCGGGGTGCCTTTCGCCACGGGTCAGGGGTATCTGCCCCAGAATACGCCGGTCAGCAGTGATCTCTATTTTCTCAATGCCGGGGGGAACAATATCCTCGACGGCGTGCGCAATGGCACCTTGAGCCTTATGTCGATGGAGCGGGCGGCGACCTTTCTGTCCACCGCCGGTAGCGAGCTCAAGGCGGCGGGGGCCAAATATATTGTGATGACCAATGCCCCGGCCATTGGCAATACGCCGGCGGTCTATACCCAGGGCGCGGCGGCGATCAATTACGCCAACGGCGGCACTGAAATGTTTAACGACAGGCTGCGTCGACAGGTCAACGACGTGGGCAATATCCTGCTGCTGGATCTGGAGGGTGTGCTCGAACTGGTGCTGAACAATCCGGCGGCATTCGGCTTTGCGGATATTAACCAGAGCGACACCTGCTACGTCAATTGCGCCAACCCGCATCCGGTCTACGGCGCCAACGGTACCGATCCCAATTCGGACATGCTGGTGTTTTACGACGCTATTCACCCGACGCTGGCGGGCCAGCGGCTACTTGGCGACTACTACTACGAAACCCTCACTGCCGCGGTGGGATTTGGATTGCTGCCGGATCTCGGTTACCAGAACTCGCGCCAGCACCGGATCAATATCGATCACCACCTGATCTCGCAACGCTACCGGGATCCATTCACCACAGTATTTTTCGGCGCAAGTCTGGGCCGCGCGGAGCTGGGCGCAGGACCGGCCCTTAACGACGATTTCCCAGCGTGGGATGGATTCTTTGGTATGAGCTTCGCCGGGTTCGAGAACCTCGAATGGGGCCTGGGGATGTCCTACGGCCGCAGCGTATACGAGCCGCGGAATCTGCGGTTGAAATCGCGCAATTTTAACTACAGTGCGTTTGCGCGCTGGGACAATGACTTCTGGTTTGTCGATGGAGCCGTCGGCTTTTCGGATATCAAGTATCACGATATCAATCGCACCATTTATCTTGGAGACACATTCCGTCACCGCTTTAATGCGAGTACCAAGGGCGACGGCTACAGTGCCTTCCTGCGCGCTGGGTACGATGCCAGCCGTAATCTCGACAGTCATATGGGCCCCTTTGTGTCTGCCGAGTGGAACCGCATAGATGTCAATGGATTCAAAGAAAGAACCTCCGTCGATCTCACGTACGCCGGTGCCTACGGTGAGCGCAGGGATCCCCTGGGACTGTGGGTGCGCGGCCAGGATCGGGATTTTCGTCGCTGCAAAGCGGGCTTTTTCTACAACAGCCCCAAGTCTGCGGAACACCAGTGGTTTGGTGAATTCTGGCTGGAACACACCGCCGGTGACGATTATGCCGACCTGGGGATCGGGGTGAACTCCATCTTCAATAACTGGGCGCGCCTGCCTTCCTACCGCAGTAAAAACGCGGGATTTTTCCAGAATGGTGTGGGCGCCATGGTGGGGGTGAGCGTCAATGACAAGTTCCGCGTTGCCGCCGACCTGCTGGTGCGACCGGAGGACACCGTGGGAGGGCTGAGCATTAACTATCGATTCTGAGGGCTGGCTGCGGCGCGGATGCCGAATTTTCTGCGGTAAACCCGGATAAATAACCGGGCTGCTGCGAAAACCTGCGCCGTGAAGCGATATCGATTACCCCGCTGGTTGCTACCTTAGAGTGATCGATAACAACGCCAGAAAATGGAATAGCACGATGTACACTCCCCGGTTCAGCAAACAGAGTCAGGCCCTCCACTCCGCCGATGCCGATGTCTGGGCAGTCAGCGACCGCGCCCACGCGCTGGCGGACAAGGGGGAAGATGTCATCTTCCTTTGCGTGGGGGATCCCAACTTCGATACCCCGGAGCCGATTCTGGACTTCGCCCGTGCCCGCCTCGGTGTCGGCCGCACCCACTACTCGCCGGCGGCCGGTGAGGCCATGCTGCGCCGCGCCATCGCCGATATCGAAAGCAAGGTCAGCCCGCATCCCTGTGACCCCGATGATGTGGTGGTTTTCCCGGGCGGCACCAACGCCATTTATGCGGTACTGTCCTGCCTGTTGAACCCCGGGGACCAGATTGTGATTCCCGAGCCCATGTATATCGGCTACGTGCCGATCACCGACGCGTTGCAACTGGATGTGCGCAAGGTTGCCTGTCCTCCGGAGCAGGGCTTCGCGTTCGATATTGAAACCATCAAGCAGGCGATCAGCGAAGAAACCCGCGTGGTGATGATCAACACTCCGGTCAATCCTACCGGTGCCATGGCCACGCCGGAGCAACTGCGCGAACTCGCGTCCTACTGCCGCGAGCGCAATATCTGGCTCATCTCCGATGAGATGTACTCCATGATCACCTTCGCCCGCCGTCATACTTCCCTGCGCACGGCTGCCGATCATCTGGATAACGTGGTGGTGATCGATGGCCTGTCCAAGTCCCACGCCATGAGCGGCTGGAGACTGGGTTGGGCGGTGGCGCAGGGTGAACTGGTGGAGCGCCTGATCGAATACGCCGGGGCCACCATATTCGGCGTACCCCAGTTTATTCAGGAAGCCGCGGCGTTCGCGCTGGAGTTTGATACTTACTTCGTCAAGCAGATGCGAGATGCCTACGAGAAGCGTCGCGACCTGATTGTCGAGCGTATCGGCAAGATTCCGGGGCTCAGCTGCTATTCACCGGAAGCCGGTATGTTTGTCATGGTGGATGTATCTGCGGTAGCCGAAGACGGCGAGGCTTTTGCCGGGGCACTACTGGATGCGGAGCTGGTATCAGTATTGCCTGGAAAACCGTTCGGGCCGAGTGCGGTAAACCATGTGCGTTTGACGCTGGCTGCCGATGAGGGCGAATTGATGCGCGCACTGGATCGTATTGAACGCTTTGTCGTGAGCGGTTGTCTCAAGGCGGGCTGAGAAACATCCCGGGGCTTTCGGGGGAATACTTCCTATGGAGTATTCGCCCCGCAGAATTACCGTTATCCTTGATCAGTTGGCACCGGACGCCGGGGCCTTGCTGAAAATTACATAAAGAAAATTACCGTGAAAGTAGATCGTCACAATCTCAAGATTCTCGAAGTCCTGCAGACCAATGCGCGTATCAGTAACCTCAATCTGGCAGACCAGATCGGGCTTTCGGAGAGCGCCTGTCTCGCGCGGGTGAAGAAGCTGACTACTGAAAAATTTATCCGCGAGTTTCAGGCGGAGGTCAACCTGGACAAGGTGCGTCACGCGGAGTTTTACGTGAATGTGGCGTTGAAGCGGCAGGATGCCCGCACCAGCGAAAGTTTCCGCCGCGCCATCAACAAGATCGAGCAGATTGTATCCTGCGTAAAAATGTCTGGTGAATTCGATTACATGCTGCGCTTTGTATGTCCGGATGCGGGGGACTTCAACCGTGTTTCCGAACAGTTACTGGCAGATGAAGATGCAGCGATCACCCGGATGACCTCCCACCTGGTCATCGAAAAAACCAAGCCGTTTACCGGGTATCCCCTGGAGTTGCTGTTTCAGGATTGAATGCAGTTCTGAGAATGTTGTAGAGGCAAAAGTGTTGCAGATCACACCACCAGCGAAATGGTGCGATCAATCAACCACCAGGCCGACAGCCCTCCCACAATATAAGCGACCGGCAGGGCCGACGCTGCGGTAGCGCTGGTGCCGGTCCTGATCTCCCACAACTGCACCGGTTTTACCCGGCGCAGTAAAAACATCAGGCCACAAACGCCGGCGATAAACGCCAGCTGACCGGCCTCGACCCCGACGTTAAACAGCCCCAGAGACAGGGGGATCGCGTGTTCCGGCACCCCTATCTCGGAAAGCGCCCCCGCAAATCCCAGCCCGTGCAATAAACCAAAGGCGAATGCCACGACCCACGGCATGCGAATAGCCAGTGTCTTGCGTCCCTCGAGCTTGTGCAGGATTTCCGTGGCGAGGAACACGATACTCAGGGCAATGACGGCCTCCACAGGTGCCTGGGGGACGGAAACCACACCCAGTACCGCCAGCGCCAGGGTAATGCTGTGGGCCACGGTGAAGGCGGTGATGGTGGCTATCAGCTGGCGTCCGCCGCTGACCAGCACCACCAGCGCCAGCACAAACAACAGGTGATCTATCCCCAGCAGAATGTGTTCGACGCCGAGTACAAAGTAGGTGCCGGCGATTTCTGCCATGCCCGCTCGTTCTTCCACTTCCAGCCGGGTTCGATCAGGCATCAGGCGGCCGACCTGTTCCCGCCCGTCCAGCCAGCTGATGCGCACCAGCGCATCGGTCATGGTGTTCGCCAGACCGTCAATGGCGATGGTGCTGCCGATCAGTTGGTTCGGATGGGAGATTTGCCAGCGCTCCACATAATAGCCGCCTGCCATCAGTGCGGTGGGCAGGCTGCGCTCTTGGGTCTGTTCATCGAACTGGACGTAAAGGGAAAGTCGCATATCACCGCGAGCGGGCACCCGCCAGGTCACGTCAAACTGCTCTGGCGCTGTCTGAATTACGCTCAGTGAAGCCGGGCGAAGTTCGTGTGCAAGAGAAGCGGACGAGAGCAGTAGTGTTGCAGCCAGGGTTAAGAGTGATACCAGAAGCGTCAGCAGTCTCATTGTTTTATCACCTCCCCGTTGGCCACCGGTTCGGCGATGCTGATCCGGTAGTTTTCGCGCAGGGTTTGATACTGGATCTGCAGGATGTTCTGTTGCTCTTCCACCTGCCAGTCCCGCAGCACATCCGCTTTCACTGCGGAAAACTCCGCTTGTTGCTGTGGGGTGGCGTCGGAAATCCGCACCAGGTGCTCACCATAGGAAGATGTCAGGGGGCCAATCCACTGGCCGGATTCGAGGTCCGGGAACTGCAGTGAGAAGTCGCTGCCAAACAGGCGATCAATCCGTTCCGCACTCACATTCTCGAATCGGTACTGCAGCATATTGGGATCGCCGAGCTTGCGCGGATCACTGCCCGCGGTCAGCTTGGTCAGCAGGATTCTGGCGTCTTCGGATACCTCTTTGCGTTTGTCGCTGTTGAGGAAAACCTGTTCAAAGGTATAGCGGGCGGGGAGGGTATATTTGTCGATATTGTCGGTGTAGTAGCGCTGCAGGACCTCCTCGCTGGGTTCGATGGCGTCTACCAGGTCCTTGGCCAGAAACTCCATTTTCATCCGCAATCTGCGGCGGATCACGGTATCGTTTTCATCCAGCCCCATCTTGACCGCTTCGCGATACAGTACTTCCTCGCGGACAAAGTCATCAATCAGCCCGCGCAGTTCTTCAGGTCCCGGAGGTCGCTGCCAGCCGCGTTCAAAAATGGCGGATAAATGTTCAATTCGGTTTTGGGTGATGACGATTTCCTGTTCATCCCCGGGATTACTACCCTGGAAAAAGCCATTGGCGGCAAACAACAGGGCACCGATTGCGGCAAACTGAATGCTGGGATCCTTGATCCAGATCAGATTCATTCACGAACTCCGACTTATGCTTTTATGGCGATGGCTCGCTGGGAAAGAATTTCTCTGCCAATCAGGATAGTTCAAGAATGAAAATTTACTGTCCCAATTTACAGGAGATACAGTGATTGGCCGGGCGCTAATCTATTCATATGGACCGGGTAGAATTTGGCTGGCGGACTTGGATAGCATCGCAACCCTGTATACAGTTGTAGAATGCACGGGAAGTTTTTGATGCCGGATGGCGCAAATTGCCCCCTGTGACTTCTTGTTGCTGGTTGATATCAATTGTTTATGTAGCTTCATGACGCTACGCAATCGCTGAATGGATGGATACGCGGATGAAATTATCGATACGTACCACGGTTTGTTCCGTAGCAATGGCCCTAGCTGCCAGTTTTTCCGCTATGGCGGTGTCGGAAACCGTTGAGGAAAAATACCAGAGAGCGTGCATGGTGTGTCATGCCGCTGGCGTAGCCAATGCACCCAAGATTCACGATACGGAAGCCTGGAAGCCGCGCCTGGACAAGGGGATGGACGCCCTGGTGAGTTCGGTAAAAAATGGATTGAACGCCATGCCTCCCGGCGGCATGTGCTCCGATTGCAGCGATGATGACTACAAGGCGCTGATCAAATACATGTCCTCTCCGAAGGAATAACCCTCCCGTTGGCCGCGGGGCTTTGCTGGCCTCGTGGCACCCTTCATTCCAATCTATACCAGTCGGATTCACGTACGCGGTGTCGACCTATGGAGCTGCAGAGGGATACGGACGGTTTCACGGATGGATAGAAAAGCCGTTTGAGAGAGCTTGCAGGAACCTGTCCACAGACGAGGTGGTGACTGGGCTATTGCCTGCAGAGCAGGTCCTGCAAGATTTAGTGTGGCCCAGGGGGCGGGTTTTGGCTTGTGGAAAACGAAAAAAATCTGACGGTTTTTTTAACTCATCCCATCGTTTACCAATTTGATTTCCAGTCGTTTTTTTCCTAAGTAGACAACCGTTGTCAGCTGGGCAATCGCGCTCGCCTGAACTCTGTCGGTGTCTGCTCATGTCGCCGCTTGAACGCCGCATTGAATGGGCTGAGTGAGCGGTAGCCGATATCCAGCGCGATGGTAAGCACCGGCAAATGTGCCTCATCCGGGTCGGCAAGGCGACGGCTGGCCTCGTCGATACGAAACTCATTCAGGTACTCGTTGAAATTGCGGAAGCCCAGGTGCTTGTTGATCAGGGCACGCAGAATATGTTCGCGGCTCCCCAGCTGCTCAGCCAGCTCGCGGATGGTAAGCCCGGTATGTCGGTAGCCACCGCCTTGCATGTGGCGCTGCAGGTTTTCGAGTAGCTGACGCTGGCCCTGATCGAGTGCCGGGAGATTTTCTGTGTTATCAGAAGCCTGCTGTGTATTGACCGTAAGTGATCCTTCCACATGACCGGGGGATGGCTCTGGCAGTGACGACAGGGATTCCTCCAGCGCCCCTGGCGACAGCGCCAGCAGCCACAGGCAGGCGGCGAAGGCGAGGGTGCTGGCCATGACGGCGTGCAGCGTGGGAATACCGGCGGGTATCGGGAAGTAGGAAAACAGAAACTCCGCGCACACCACGATCACCATATAGCTACCGATCGCGATCAGCAGGGCGATGCGTAACTGCCGGCGCTCTGCAACGAGATCCGATTGCAACTGTTGCAAAAGGGTCACCAGGCCGGCACCGATCAATCCCAGCTTGAAGGGCTGCGCCAGTGGATAGAAGTAGGGATGGAGATGGAGCTGGCTCGCCAGGTCGATGGTCAGTTCGAAAATGATCAACCCCCAACCCCAGCGCGGAAACGGATCTTTTTCCCTGCACAGTTGATGGGTGAATATCCAGAATGCGCCGGGGATCAACAGGGTAGGGAGGTCGATCAGCAGGTCGGTGAGGGAGTCTTGATCATCCAGCAGGGGGCGCAACAGATACACAAATGCACCAAAAATCAGTATCAGCAGCCACGGATTCCGGGCGCGCTGCTGGTGACCTATCCCGATTCTCGCCGCGGCCAGTAGAAGCAGGCTACAGGCGGCGCCGGTAAAAAAGCTGTAACTCATCGGGTACCTCGGGTTTATCGTTTTTATACCGGATTGCGTTGCCCTTTATGTGCTATCTCCAGCGATCAGCCCAGGCATCCAGCACTTTGCGGCTGTAGGTATGGCGGCCGTAACTGCCGTTGTAGTAGGCCAGCGCATTGGGCATGTTGCCTTTGGCCTTTTTTATGTAGTGCTTGAGGATGGTGCAGCCGTAGCGCAGGTTGGTTTCCATATTGATCAGGTTGTCTTCCGGACGACCGATCTCATTTTTCCAGAACGGCATTACCTGCATCATGCCCTGGGCTCCGACCCGGGATACGGCGTAGGGGTCGAAGGCGCTTTCAATCTGGATGACCGCGAGCACGATTTCCGGTTGCAGTTCTGCGCGGGTGGCTTCGCGGTGGATGGCTTTCAGTACCCGCATGCGTTCGTCAGGGTCTTTGATATACCGGGCCAGTGGCTGGGATTTGGCCATCAGCCAGACTTCCGCATCAAAGCGGTCGGCGAAGCTGTCAGCTTCGGTGACGGCGCCTTTCAGGGCCAGCAGGAGCTTGGGGTCTACCTCTTTTACCTGGGCAGACACCGTGGCGCTCAGCAGGCACAGCAGCAGTGTGGAGAAGGCTTTTCTTATCATGGGGTGGGATTTTACGGGAAGCGTTGAGCTTTCGGTACTGGCGCGAGTGCTTTGTGCGCGACTTGGTGGCGGGGCTGCTACCGGGTGTCACCTTGCGAGACACGCCGTAAACCCATCCATGGGGGCTCTTCTAAAACATCCCTGTTTTAGAAGGTCTCGCAAGGTGACACCCGGTATCAGCCCCTTCGCATCGGAGTGCTGTGTGTTGTCCACCTGCCACCCGAATGGAGCTAAAGAGTAAAGGGCGAAGGTCAAGTGCTGGGTGGAGGGTTTCAGGATCGTCGCAAACAGGGACGTTTGCGACGAAGCTTACAGGGATGTATTCACAGCGGTCCTGAAACCCTCCACCCAGTGCTTGGCCGCCACCGAGCTAACTTACGAAGCACGACAAAGGGCTTCGTAAGTAGGTGGGGGGAGAGGTTTAGTGGGGGATCATTTCCAGCAAGGTATCGATGATTTGATCCGCGGAGAACTCCTGGTTCTCACTGTCGCGGCGGCCCTTGTACTCGATATTGCCTTTTTCCAGACCGCGGTCACCCACCACGATACGGCGGGGAATACCCATCAATTCCGTATCCGCGAGCATCCCACCCAGGCGCGCCTTGGGCTCGTCCATCAGCAGCACATCGATACCCTTGGCAGTCAGCGCCTCGTAAATGTGCTCACATTTCTGCTGCACCGCCTCACTCTTGTGCATATTGATCGGCACAATTGCCAGCTGGAACGGCGCAATGGCTTCCGGCCAGATGATGCCCGCATCGTCGTGGTTCTGCTCGATTGCCGCAGCCACCACCCGTGAAACACCGATGCCATAGCAACCCATGGTCATCACCTGTTCCTTGCCATTCTCATCCAGTACCGATGCATTCATTGCCTCACTGTACTTGGTGCCCAACTGAAAAATATGGCCGACTTCGATGCCGCGTTTGATTTCCAGGGTGCCCTGGCCATCCGGGCTGGCATCACCGGGAACCACATTGCGCAGGTCTTCAACCCGCTTCAGCGCCACATCGCGCTCCCAGTTAACACCGGTCAGGTGGTAGTCATCTCTATTCGCGCCGCACACGAAATCTGCCAGGTGCGCCGCAGCGCGATCCACCAGTACTTCAATCTCGAGACCTACAGGGCCGAGGGAGCCAATACCGCAGCCCAGTTCTTTGGCGATGCGCTCTTCCGGTGCAAACGTCAGCGGGCTGGCAACGCCGGGCAGTTTCTCGGCTTTCAGCTCGTTCAGATCGTGATCCCCGCGCAGTACCAGCGCGACCAGCGGCGCGATTGCGTCCTCTTCCTCGGTTTCTCCGAGCACGATCAGGGTTTTGACCGATGTATTTGCTGGGATGCCGAAGGCCTCTTCCAGGGAAGCGATGGTCTTCTGTCCCGGGGTGTGCAACTCCTCCATGGCCTTGCTTGCCGCCGGGCGCTCGCCCGCCGGCGCCACGGCTTCCGCCAGCTCCACATTGGCTGCGTAGCGGCTTTCGGAAGAGAAGGCGATATCGTCCTCGCCGCTCTGGGCCAATACGTGGAATTCATGGGAATGGGAACCGCCGATGGAGCCGGTATCCGCGAGCACCGGGCGGTAATCCAGGCCGATGCGGTCGAAGATGCGGCAATAGGCATCGTGCATTACATCGTAGGTTTCCTGCAGGGAGTCCGCGTTCAGGTGGAAGGAGTAAGCATCCTTCATGGTGAACTCGCGCGCGCGCATTACACCGAAACGTGGGCGGATTTCGTCGCGGAACTTGGTCTGGATCTGATAGAAGTTCGCCGGCAGCTGCTTGTAGCTGTTTACCTCGGTGCGGATCAGGTCCGTAATCACTTCCTCGTGGGTTGGGCCCAGGCAGAAAGAATTGTCGTGGCGGTCCTGGATGCGCAGCAGCTCCGGGCCGTACTGTTGCCAGCGACCGGACTCTTCCCACAGCTCCGAGGGCTGAACCACCGGCATCAGCACTTCCAGAGCGCCCGCGCTGTCCATTTCCTCGCGCACGATCTTTTCCACCTTGCGCAACACCCGCAGGCCGGTGGGCAGCCAGGTGTAGAGTCCAGAGGACAGGCGGCGGATCATACCGGCGCGCAGCATCAGCTGGTGGCTGATGACCACGGCGTCATTAGGGGTTTCTTTCTGGGTGGCGATCAGATAGCGGGATGCGCGCATAGTGCTTTCTTTTAATGTCGATGAATTTTAAAGGGCGGCCATTTTACGCCGGTGGGCGGGGGTTTTGGTAGAGGCGGACGCGCCTCGCGGTTATTCGCGGCGTGCCTTCTTCCCTGACCCCAAAAACAGAAAACCCCGCAAAAGCGGGGTTTTCCGGGCTGAAAGCGGCGAGACTCAGGACTCGGCCATCTCTTTCAGCTTCTTCAGCGGGCGAACCTTGACCTGGATGCTCGCCGGCTTTGCCTTGAACACGGTCTCTTCGCCAGTGAAGGGGTTGATACCCTTGCGCGCCTTCTTGGCAGGCTTCTTCACAGTGGTGATTTTCATCAGGCCCGGCAGGGCGAATTCGCCAACCGCGCGCTTCTTCACGTGGCCTTCGATCAGATCGGTCAGCTCGTCCAGAACAGACTGAACCTGCTTGCGGGACAGCTCGGTGTTCTCGGCAATCTGGTTCAGAATCTGGGTTTTGGTGTACTTCTCTTTGATTGCAGTCACTTTCTTGGCCTTGGGTGCGGCCTTGGCTGCTGCTTTCTTGGCTGGAGCCTTCTTGGCTGCAGTCTTCTTGGCGGGGGCTTTCTTAGCTGCTGCTTTCTTCTTCGCGGCCATAGCTAGCTTCCTTCTATATAAGTGTTTTTTCCAGTGAAAGTGTATGTACATCAAGGTTCGCCCGGCAGCGGGGCAAGGGCGTACCCAAGTACTGAGCTGAAGTATATCCAGTTTTTGTCCGCACGCACGGGGTAAAAACGGAAAAAAAGTGCTTTTTTACAGGGTTTTGCTCGAAAATTGGCCCTCAAATACCGCTGTCGGCCGTCTCTGGAAGCACAGTGTGTCTGTGGGGAACTGCCTCCTTCTTCCCTCGCAGGTGCTCATGTATAATCTGCGCCCCTTTATATTCAGTGAGATCTGGGTACAAGCGATGCCTATCTACGAATACCAGTGCCAGGCCTGTGGCCATCAGATGGAAGCCCTGCAGCGTATGAGCGACGCTCCGCTGACAGACTGCCCCGCATGTAACAAAGCGGAACTGAGTAAACAGATCAGTGCCGCCGGATTCCGCCTCAAGGGTGGCGGTTGGTACGAGACCGACTTCAAAACCGGCAGCAAGAAAAACCTTGCCGGTGATACCGCCAAGCCCACCAGTAGTGGTGGCGGCACAGAATCCAAAGCCAGCTGAACGCCCCGGAGCCCACGGCTGGGACAGACATCAAGCAGAATTGAAACATTACTAAGGGAATAAGACTCCATGCGCACCGACTACTGTGGCGCCCTGCGATCCGCCGATATTGACCGCGAAGTAACCCTGTGTGGCTGGGTAGACCGCCGCCGCGATCACGGCGGGGTTATCTTTATCGATCTGCGCGACCGCGACGGTATCGCACAGGTGGTGTTTGACCCGGATGCCGCAGAGCACTTTGAGCTCGCCGACCGCGTGCGCAGCGAGTACGTGCTGAAGGTCACCGGCCGCGTGCGCGCTCGCGCCCCGGAAGCGGTAAACCCGAACATGGTTACTGGTGAAATCGAGGTTTACGGGCTGCAGCTGGAGATCCTCAACAGCGCCGAAACTCCGCCCTTCCAGCTGGATGAGCATACTGCGGTGGGTGAAGATGTGCGGTTGAAGTACCGCTACCTGGACCTGCGTCGCACCGAAATGCAGCGCAACCTGCGTTTCCGCTCGCAGATCACCAACGCCATCCGCAACTACCTGGACGGTGAGGGTTTCCTGGACATTGAGACCCCGATCCTCACCCGCGCCACTCCGGAAGGTGCCCGTGACTACCTGGTGCCAAGCCGTACCCACGGTGGCAAATTCTTCGCCCTGCCGCAGTCCCCGCAGCTGTTCAAGCAGCTGTTGATGGTTTCCGGTTTCGACCGTTACTACCAGATTGCCAAGTGTTTCCGCGACGAAGACCTGCGCGCAGATCGCCAGCCGGAATTTACCCAGATCGATATCGAGACCGCGTTCCTCGATGAAAACGCCATCATGTCCATCACTGAGGGCATGATTCGCAAGCTGTTCAAAGAGCTGAAAGGCATAGAGCTGGGCGAATTCCCGCGTATGCCGTTCTCCGAGGCGATGGAAAAGTTCGGCTCCGACAAGCCGGACCTGCGTATCCCGCTGGAGCTGGTGGACATCAAGGACCTGATGACCGAAGTGGAGTTCAAGGTGTTCTCCGGCCCGGCCAACGATCCCAAAGGCCGCGTTACCGCACTGAAAGTACCCGGCGGCAACGACAAATTGACCCGTAAACAGATCGACGACTACACCAAGTATGTCTCCATCTACGGTGCCAAGGGTTTGGCCTATATTAAGGTCAACGACAAGTCCGACCTGGAAAACGGCCTGCAGTCGCCGATCGTCAAGTTCCTGCCGAACGAAGTGCGCGGTGCGATCCTGGATCGCGTACAGGCGGAAAATGGCGACCTGATCTTCTTCGGTTCCGACAAGGGCAAGGTGGTTTCCGAGGCCCTGGGGGCCCTGCGTTGCAAGCTGGGTGAAGACCTGAACCTGTACGTGTCCGAGTGGGCGCCGCTGTGGGTTGTGGACTTCCCGATGTTTGAAGAGAACGACGATGGCAGCGTTACCGCGCTGCACCACCCGTTCACGGCACCGTCCTGCTCTGCGGAAGAGCTGGAGAAGAACCCGCTGGAAGCGCTGTCCCGCGCTTACGATATGGTGCTGAACGGTACCGAGCTGGGTGGCGGTTCCATCCGTATTCACAACCAGGATATGCAGCAGGTGGTATTCCGCGCGCTGGGTATCAGCGCCGAGGAGCAGCGCGAGAAGTTCGGCTTCCTGCTGGACGCGCTCAAATACGGTGCGCCGCCCCACGGTGGCCTCGCCTTTGGTCTCGACCGCCTGGTGATGCTGATGACTGACAGCGACTCTATCCGCGACGTCATCGCCTTCCCGAAAACCCAGAGTGCGGCCTGTGTGATGACCGACGCCCCGGGAGCGGTGGACGCCAAGCAGCTGCGTGAACTCAGCATTCGCCTGCGCGCCAAAGAAGAGCAGGTGGGATAAGCGAAACTACGGAAGCGCCTGTGCGGCAGGCGCACCCATAAAAGTCACAAACGGAGCAATACCGGAGAGATTTAGATGGCGGGACACAGTAAATGGGCCAACATCAAGCACCGCAAAGCGGCCCAGGACGCCAAGCGGGGCAAGATTTTCACCAAGATCATTCGCGAGCTGACCGTTGCCGCGAAGTCTGGCCCTAACCCGGAGGACAACCCGACCCTGCGCGCCACCATCGACAAGGCCCTTGGGGCCAACATGAAGCGCGACACCATCGACAAGGCCATTGCCCGCGGCGCCGGCAACGCTGACGGTGACAATTACGAAGCGGTTACCTATGAAGGGTACGGGGTTGGCGGTGTAGCGGTACTCGTGGAGTGCCTGACCGACAACCGCAATCGCACCGTGGCAGAGGTGCGCCACGCTTTCACCAAGCGCGGCGGTAACCTGGGTACCGACGGTTCGGTCGCCTATCTCTTCTCCCGCAAAGGCCAGATGTACTACGAACCGGGTGCGGATGAAGATGCGCTGATGGAAGTGGTTCTGGAGGCCGGCGCCGAGGATGTCGAAACCAACGATGATGGCAGTATCGAGGTTACCACCGAGTTTACCGACTACATGGCGGTAAAGGATGCGCTGACCGAGGCGGGCTTCAAGCCGAACAACGCTGAGATCGCGATGATTCCGTCGACCACGATTCCGCTGGATAAAGATGGTGCCGAGAAGGTGCTGGCGCTGGTGGATATGCTGGAAGATCTGGATGATGTACAGAACGTGTACACCAACGCGGATATCCCGGAAGAGGTGATGGCCGAGCTCGGCTGATTGTTTTCACCCCTCGATCTGAAAATGCCCCGCTTGTCGGGGCATTTTTGTTTCTGCTCGCGGCACACTTTCGCTGCGTACCTTACGGTCAGCCTTGACGCCCCGCCGCGGCCTTGGGACACTTCCCGCAACAATTGTATAAATGTACAGGGGGCTGGCTGCTGTGACCCGAATTCTGGGGATTGATCCCGGCTCGCGCAAGACTGGTTACGGCGTGATTGATATCGAGCGCTCCGGTGCGCGTTACGTGGCCAGCGGGGTAATCAAGCTGCCCGATGGCCCTTTGCCGGAACGCCTGAAGCTGATTTTCGACGCGGTGAGCCAGATCGCCCAGCAGTACCAGCCACACCAGATGGCTATCGAAAATGTGTTCATGGCGAAGAGTGCAGGCTCCGCACTCAAGCTCGGGCAGGCGCGTGGCGCGGCGATTGTTGCTGGCACCCACGCGGACTTGCCGGTAGCGGAGTACGAGGCGCGCAAGGTCAAGCAGGCGGTGGTAGGCAACGGCGGTGCGGACAAGCTGCAGGTACAGCACATGGTCAAAACCCTGCTGAAATTGCCCGCTTCCCCCCAGGAAGATGCTGCGGATGCGCTGGCGGTGGCCCTTTGCCATATGCACACCATGCAGACCCTGATCCAGTCCTCGGCGGGAAGCCGCGCCCGATTCCGGCGTGGGCGCTTGAGTGTGACATGATCGGTCCCGGGCGTAAGTGCAGCCACAATATCGCTACAGAATTTGAATGGAAGTACCACAGGGCTTTGCGTAAAGCCCTAAATAAAAAAGAACTGGAACAAGAATGATAGGAAGACTGACAGGCACCCTGGCTGCTATCCAGCCGCCGCAGTTGCTGGTGGACGTACAGGGTGTGGGCTACGAAGTCCTGGCTCCCATGACCACTATCTTTGAGCTGCCGCAGTTGGGTGGCAGCGTGCAACTGCATACCCATCTGGCGGTATCGGAAACCTCCCAGCAGCTGTTTGGCTTTATCCGGGAATCCGACCGCCAGCTGTTTCGGACCCTGATCAAGGTGAACGGCGTCGGCCCCAAAATGGCGCTGGCGATCCTGTCCGGCCTCGATGGCGCCGCGCTGGCCCGTTGTGTTGCCGATGACAACGTGGGCGCACTGGTGAAAGTGCCCGGCGTTGGCAAGAAAACCGCCGAGCGCCTGATTATTGAATTGCGTGGCAAGCTCACCCCGCAAACCGGTGATCTTGGCGACATCCCGCTGATGTCCACCAATGCCGAGCCGGTAATCGATCACGCCGGTGAGGCGGAAAGCGCGCTTGCCGCGCTCGGTTACAAGCCTACGGATGCCACCAAAATGGTCGCGCGGGCCGCCAAAGAACAGCCGGAAGCCGACAGCGCCACCCTGATTCGCCTCGCACTCAAGAGCATGGCGCCCGCATAAAGAATTGAGAATCTCCAGTGATTGAAGCTGACCGCCTTATCGCCCCCGAACCCATCGGCCCCACCGGGCAGGAAGAGCAGTACGACCGCGCTGTGCGCCCGAAGACCCTGTCCGACTATGTCGGCCAGCCGGTGGTACGGGAGCAGATGGAAATCTTTATCCAGGCGGCGAAGCTGCGCAAAGAAGCGCTGGACCACACCCTGGTATTCGGCCCGCCGGGCCTGGGCAAGACCACGCTGGCCAACATCATTGCCGCGGAAATGGGTGTGGCGATCAAGACCACCTCCGGCCCGGTGCTGGAAAAGGCCGGCGATCTCGCCGCCATCATGACCAATCTTGAGCCCGGGGATGTGCTGTTTATCGACGAAATCCACCGCCTCAGCCCCCATGTGGAAGAAGTGCTGTACCCGGCGATGGAGGATTACCAGCTCGATATCATGATCGGTGAAGGGCCGGCAGCGCGCTCTATCAAGCTCGACCTGCCACCTTTCACCCTGGTGGGCGCGACCACACGCGCCGGCCTTCTTACTTCGCCCCTGCGCGACCGCTTCGGTATTGTGCAGCGCCTGGAGTTCTACAGTGTCGAGGACCTTACCAGCATTGTCGCCCGCTCCGCCGGGTTGATGGGCGTGGAAATGGACCAGGGCGGGGCCCACGAGGTCGCACGTCGTGCCCGCGGTACACCGCGCATTGCCAACCGCCTGCTGCGCCGGGTCCGAGACTATGCGGAAGTGAAGGGCAATGGCCACGTCTGCGCGCAGACCGCCGACAGTGCACTCAACATGCTAAACGTCGATGCCAGCGGCTTCGACCAGCTCGATCGCCGTGTGCTGCTGACCATGATCGAGAAATTCGATGGCGGCCCGGTGGGCGTCGACAGCCTGGCTGCGGCGGTGAGTGAGGAGCGGGATACGATCGAGGACGTGCTGGAGCCCTACCTGATCCAGCAGGGCTACCTTGCGCGCACCCCGCGCGGGCGGGTGGCGACCGCATTGGCCTATGCGCATTTTGGTATTCCCAAGCCGGACCGCACCTGACGAAGCGTTCACGATCCTGTAGCATGTCCTGTTGTCGCCGGTCCGCGGTCTCGAAATCGCGCCGGCGCGTCCCAAACCGCTTTCTACAACAAAAACGCGTTCGCGGTCGGCAATTTAAGGACGGTGTGTGTCAGAACCTTTCTCCATTCCCATTCGCGTCTATATCGAGGATACGGACGCTGGCGGAATCGTCTATTACGTCAATTATTTAAAGTATATGGAGCGGGCGCGCACAGAATTGGTCCGTTCTCTCGGCTATGATAAGCCCGCCATACCGCAGCAGGGGTTGTTGCTGGTGGTGCATTCAGCTGAGGTTCAGTATCGGCGGTCTGCAATACTGGACGATCAGCTGCAAGCTTCCGCCGCTATTGGCAAGCTTGGGCGAGCCGCGGTTACTTTCGAGCAGAAAATCTGGCGCGGCAATGAAATTATTTGTGAGGGTGTGGTCAAAGTCGCCTGCGTGGACGATGCCAGCCGCAAACCCTGTGCATTACCTGAAACCATTTATCAAGCATTGAAGGCAGTGAGTCGATAACATGAATGCCGGTGAACAACTTTCCCTGTGGGGCCTGATTTCCAGCGCCAGTCTGTTGGTGCAGTTGGTGATGCTGATGCTCCTGCTGGCCTCGGTGATTTCCTGGGTAATGATTATCCAGCGCGGCAGCTACCTGTCGCGGGCGCGCAAGTCGCTGATCAACTTCGAGCGCAAATTCTGGTCTGGCGCAGACCTGAACCAGCTGTTCCGTGACGGCAACGCCGCGGCAGAGAAGGGCAAGATCGACGGGGTGGAATCCCTGTTCCGCGCCGGCTTTACCGAATTCACCCGTCTTCGCCAGCAGGGCAAAAGCAGCCCGGCGGCGGTGATGGAGGGGACCGAGCGCGCCATGCGAGTGGCCATGTCCCGGGAGCAGGAGAAGGTGGAAATGAACCTGCCGTTCCTCGCCACCGTCGGCTCCGTGAGCCCCTATATCGGCCTGTTTGGCACCGTGTGGGGGATCATGAATTCCTTCCGCGGCCTTGCCACCATGCACCAGGCGACCATTGCTACTGTAGCCCCGGGCATCTCCGAGGCCCTGGTGGCCACGGCCATGGGCCTGTTTGCCGCCATCCCCGCGGTAATGGCTTACAACCGCTATTCCGCCAGGGCCGAGTGGCTGCTGTCCAGCTACGAGACCTTCGCCGAGGAGTTCTCCTCCATTCTTCACCGCAAAGTGCACGCCGCCAGCTAAGGCGCCGAGAGCGAAGCCATGAGTAACTTTCGCAAAGCGACCAAGCGCAAACTGGTCTCCGAGATCAACGTGGTGCCCTACATCGACGTGATGCTGGTGCTGTTGATCGTATTTATGGTGACCGCGCCGCTGTTGATGCAAGGGGTGAAGGTGGATCTGCCCGATGCGCCTTCGGCTCCCATTGACGATACCGACGATGAGCCGCTGATCATCTCTGTGCGCGCGGATGGCACCTATTACCTGAACCTTGGTGACGATGAGAAGGTTGCCAAGCCCCTCAAGGAGATCAAGGAAACCGTGGCCAAGGTGCTGCGCCAGAAGCCGAAAACACCGGTGCTGGTTTGGGGGGATACCGATGCCAAGTACGGCCTGATCGTCGGCGCCATGACCCACCTGCAGCAGGCCGGTGCACCCAGCGTTGGGCTGGTCACCGAGCCGCCGTCAGAGTGATCCGGGGCAAGAGGCAACTATGAAAGGCTCCTACGGCCCGGCTATCGTTATCAGTGTGGCATTACACGCGGCTTTGATCGCGGTGCTGACCTTTGGCTGGGAGGCCGAACACAAGCGTGAGCTCAAGCCCATGCCGAAGTTCGTACAGGCCAAACTGGTGCAGTTGGAGTCCAAATCCGACAAGCCCAAAGCGCCGCCCAAGGTAGATCTGCGGGAGAAGCGCCGTCAGCAGGAGCTGGAGCGCCAGCGCCGCGAGGCCGCAGAGGCGAAGAAGCGCAAGGCTGCGGCCGAGCGCAAAAAGAAAGAAGACGCCGCCAAGAAGCGCAAGGCTGAAGAGGCCAGGAAGAAGCGCGAGGCGGAAGAAAAGGCCCGCAAGGAAAAAGAGCGTAAAGAGAAGGAACGCAAGGAGCAGCTCGAGCAGGAGCGCCAGAGCGCTTTTGAGGAAGCGTTGGAAGACGAAGAAGAGCTGCAGGATGCCAGTAATGATGCGGCTGCGGTTATGTCCGTAGCCCAGGCCATCCAGCAGCGTATCGAAGCGGTATGGAGCCGTCCGCCCAGTGCTCGCAATGGCATGGTTGTGGAGGTTCAAATCAGCTTTGTCCCCACCGGCAGGGTAGTTGCCTCCACTATTACCAAGGGAAGCGGTAACCCTGCTGTGGATAGATCGGTGTTAACCGCGGTCAAGAAGGTAGAGGTATTCCCCGAAGTGGCCGATGTTGCCCGTGAAGAACCGTCGCTGTTTGAGCGCCAGATACGAACCACCAAACTGATATTCAGAGTCGAAGGCCTGCGCCAATGATGAAAAAAACAGTATCTCTACTCTTTGCCACCCTGATTGGCTGTGCGCTGGCGGTTTCCGCCCAGGCACAGCTGGTGGTGGAAATTAAGGAAGGAACCGATAACCCGACCCCGGTAGCCGTTGTCCCATTTGACTGGTCCGGCAGTGGTGTACTGGCGGAAGATGTTGCTTCAATCGTGTCTTCCGATCTGCGTCGCAGCGGTCTGATCGCGCCGATTCCCCGTGCTGACATGCTCTCATTCCCTAAAACCCCGGAAGAAGTGAGCTTTCGGGACTGGCGGATACTGGGTACTGAATACGTGGTAACCGGTCGTATACAGCCCCAGGCCAATGGTTATCTACTGAGCTTTGATCTGGTGAATATCTTCGGCCAACGGAAAGTGTTTACCAAGCAGGTGACCGGGGGCGCGCAGCAGCTGCGGGATATCGCACACCGGGCGGCGGATGAGATTTTTGAGGCCATTACTGGTATCCGCGGCGCTTTCGGCACCCAGATGGTGTACGTACAGGAAACCCAGCGCGGCGGTCAGCCCAGCTATGCGCTGATGCTGTCGGATATCGACGGTGCCCGCGCCCGCCAGATCCGTCGTTTCAGTGCGCCGGTGATGTCCCCTAGCTGGTCGCCGAATGGTCAGGAAGTGGCTTATGTGTCATTTGAGACAGGTCGCCCGGCGATCTTTCGCGAGAACCTGCGCACCGGTGCGCGCCAGCAGCTGACCAATTTCAAGGGGCTGAACAGCTCGCCTACCTGGTCTCCGGATGGTTCCAAGCTCGCCATGGTGCTATCAAAAGATGGCAATCCTGAGATCTATGTCCTTGACCTGGCCACTGGCAGGTTCACCCGGATGACCCGCCACTTCTCTATTGATACCGAGCCGAACTGGATGCCGGATGGCAAATCACTGGTTTTCACTTCCGATAGGGGAGGTAAGCCACAAATTTACCAATTGACTCTTGCCACGGGTCAAGTCGACCGCTTAACCTTCGATGGCGACTACAACGCGCGTCCGCGGGTTTCCCCCGATGGCAAAACGCTGGTAATGGTGCATCGTAGCAGGGGGGTGTTTACCATCGCTACGATGGATATCGTTTCCGGCAGAATGCGTGTTCTTACGGAGACGCGCCTGGACGAATCCCCAAGCATTGCGCCCAACGGCGCGATGCTGATGTACGCCACCAAGCGGGGGAGCAAGGGTATTCTAGCTGCGGTGTCGCTGGATGCCGGGGTGAAATACAGCCTGCCTTCTCAGCAGGGAGATGTCCGCGAGCCGGCGTGGTCGCCTTACTTTGATTGATGCAGTACCTCGCGCAATCACATTTAATTGCGCGATGTGTGAGATCAAACAAATAAGAAAAAGTCGAACCCTGATTTAATACGGGTTTTTAAAGTCTTACAGGATTTTTCGATAACACTAAAGCGGAGTTGTTTATGTTCAAATCAGTAAAAACCGGCCTTGGCCTGGCTTGCGTACTGGCAGTAATGGCTGGTTGTTCCAGCACCGATACCGAAGACACTGGCAATGCCATGGTCGACACCACTCCTCCTCCGGTAGTTGAAGAAACTCCGGTACAGGAAGTTGCAGTTCCTCTGGACAACGTCGTTTACTTCGACTTCGACCAGAGCCTGCTGAAGCCTTCTACCCGTGAGCTGCTGATCAAGCACGCGGATCGTATGCGCGCTGCCACCACCGGCACCGTACGTCTGGAAGGCCACGCTGACGAACTGGGCACCCGTGAGTACAACCTGGCTCTGGGTGAGCGTCGTGCCAACGCCGTTCGCGATTTCCTGGTACTGCAAGGCGTGAACGCTGCTAACCTGGAAGTGATCAGCTACGGTGAAGAGCGTCCTGCCCAGGAAGGCTCCAGCGAGAGCGCCCGTGCCATGAACCGTCGCGTGGTAATCAACTAATCTGGAAGTAGACAATTGTCTTTTTTGATTAGAAGTATCGCGGTAGCCGCAGCCTTTATGGCTGCGGCTTCGCCCGTTTTAGCGCAGGCCCCGGTTGTCGACCTGTCCGGTAGTGGCAGTCTTAACCAGGGGAATGCAACTCCACCCCCGCCCAGTTATCCACAATTGGCCAGCCGGACCGAAGCATCGGCCGGGCGCCTGCAGGCAAATCCGCAGGCCGAAGCCTACTACCAGATGCAGGTATTGCAGCAGGAAGTGCAGGAGCTGCGTGGCGCTGTGGAAGAGTTGAAGCACGAGGTCAAGCGGTTGCGGCAGCAGCGCACCGAGGACTACATGGACCTCGATCGCCGTATTTCCAAGCTGACTGGTGGCACTCCGGCGAGCGACGCACCGGACAGCGGTGATGCCGGCAGCGCTACTCCCGGTACCCAGCAGCCGGCTGCCAATGGCAGCGACAGCGCGCCGGTCGCCAGTGAGAGTGAGCGGGATCGCTATCAGGCGAGTTTTGGCCTCGCCCGCAGCGGCGATTACGCCGGAGCCAGCAAGGCGTTCAAGAGCCTGCTGGACGACTACCCCAATGGCCAGTACGCCCCCAATGCCAACTACTGGCTGGGTGAGATTGCGCTGGTACAGGGCAATGTGGAAGAGGCCCGCACCTGGTTTGTGGCATTGCTGGATGGTTATCCCAACTCCAGCAAGGTCTGGGATGGTCGCTACAAGCTCGGCACCGTTTATCACCAGCTGGGTGATGATGCCAAGGCCAAAGAGTTGCTAGAGCAGGTGGCTGCGAGTGATGCGCGCGCCTCCGGACTGGCAAAACAGTACCTGCAGGAGAACTTCCAGTAAGGATTTGGCTGGATTTCTCTGCGCGTGCAGCCTGAGGGTTGCGTTGCCGGGGTGCTGGTTTTGTGACCAAAAAAACTCTATGATCCCGCGCCCGGGTGGCATTGGCCTCCCGGGCGTTTTTATTTGTGGTGTGGGGCTTTGGCTCTGCGCCCTAGCGGCCGAGAGCATCAGCAACAGCGAATTATGGGCGAGATACACACACAGCGAACGGCGGTCGACTTGACTGAAGAGTCCCTCCGGATCAGTGAGCTTTTCTATTCCCTGCAGGGTGAGGCGCGGGATTCCGGGCTGCCAACGGTGTTTGTGCGCCTGACCGGCTGCCCGCTGCGCTGTACCTATTGCGATTCCGAGTACGCTTTTTACGGTGGCGAGCGTATGACGCTGGCGGAGATTTTGCAGAAGGTGCAGAGTTATCCGGCGCGCCATGTGTGTGTGACCGGTGGCGAGCCGCTTGCGCAGCCAAACTGTCTGCCGCTGCTACAGGCCCTGTGTGACGCCGGCTACCGTGTGTCGCTTGAAACCAGTGGTGCCATGCCGGTGGATGCGGTGGATACGCGGGTGTCGCGGGTCGTCGACCTGAAAACGCCGGCCTCTGGTGAACAGGCCCGTAACCGTATGGAAAACATTCCGCTGCTGGGGCCCAACGATCAGATCAAGTTCGTCATTTGTGACCGCGCAGATTACGAGTGGGCCAGGTTTACCCTGGACCAGTACCAGCTTGTCGATCGGGTGGGCGAAGTGCTCTTCTCGCCCAGTTACGAACAGCTGCCGGCGCGACAGCTGGCGGAGTGGATTCTGGAAGACGGCCTGCCGGTGCGTATGCAGATGCAGCTGCACAAATTGCTGTGGGGAGACATTCCCGGCGTTTGACAGATGCAGGTCAGTCCATGCGCAGCAAGCAAATTCGAATTGAAAGCGGGGTGAAAAATGGGTGATAAAAAAGCGGTAGTTTTACTGTCTGGTGGACTCGATTCGGCCACCGTACTGGCGATGGCGCGCAATGAGGGCTACCAGTGCTATGCCCTCGGGTTCGACTACGGCCAGCGCAGCAGCGCAGAGCTGATGGCTGCGCAGCGGGTGGCGGCCGATCTGGACGCCCGTGAGCACAAGGTGGTCAAGCTGGACCTGCGGGTCATCGGTGGCTCGGCGCTCACCGACGATAGCATCGAAGTGCCAGAAGAGGAGACTTCCGGCATTCCGGTGACCTATGTGCCTGCGCGCAACACCGTATTCCTGTCAATCGCCCTGGGGTGGGCCGAAGTGCTGGGCGCACAGGATATTTTTGTGGGTGTGAATGCAGTTGACTACTCTGGTTACCCGGATTGCCGCCCCGAATATATCGAGGCATTCGAGAAGATGGCCAACCTGGCCACCCGCGCCGGGGTTGAGGGCAACAAACTCACCATCCGCGCGCCGCTGATGAAAATGAGCAAGGCCGATATCGTAAAGCGCGGTACCGAGCTGGGTGTGGATTACAGCCTGACGGTCAGCTGCTACCAGGCCCAGGCCAATGGCGCCGCATGCGGCCGTTGCGACAGCTGTCGCCTGCGCGCAGCCGGCTTCGCAGAGGCGGGACTGGTGGATCCGACGGTCTACGCTTGAGGTTTTTCATAGTCTCAGCTGAGGGCTCCTAACCCCTTATATTTGTTGGAAATTTTTTTGTAATCGGGTCTTGTGTTTTCGGATTAGATCCGTAAGATACGCAGCTCCTCAGGTTGAGGGGTCAAGGGTCGTTAGCTCAGTTGGTAGAGCAGTTGGCTTTTAACCAATTGGTCGCTGGTTCGAATCCAGCACGACCCACCATCTTCCCTCCTGTTGCCGGCTTTCCGATTGTTCCAATCGAGCCGGGAACCACTAAAAAACTCGCCGCAAGTCGGGTTATACAAGTAGTTAGCCAGGGCCAAATGATGTTTGATCGTCATGAAGTGCCAGGCAATCTTAAGGGTCGTTAGCTCAGTTGGTAGAGCAGTTGGCTTTTAACCAATTGGTCGCTGGTTCGAATCCAGCACGACCCACCATTTCCTCAAGATTCCCCTAAAACTATTTCTTCCGGCTTTTCGGCCCCGGCGCCTTGCGACGTTAATATTCCCTTTGTGACCCACTCATGGGCCTGAAAATCGGCGAATTTGTCCCGAATCGGTATAATGCCGCCTTTTTCCGGCAGTATCAGAGACTCATGACAGACAGTAGCGAAAAAATTGCCACCAGCCCGGCGCCCAACGCCATCGATGCGCGCGACTTTATCCAGGATCATCTGGCGCATCCCGCTATGCACCAGTACAGCGAAGAGGAGCTAAACCTCTGGCGCGAGCGCATCAAGCGCCTGTTGAAAGAGCAGAATGCGGTGCTGGTAGCCCACTACTACACCGACCCGCTGATTCAGCAGCTGGCGGAAGAAACCGGTGGTTGTGTGTCCGATTCCCTGGAGATGGCCCGCTTCGGCGCCCAGCATCAGGCGGATACCCTGATTGTCGCCGGTGTGAAGTTCATGGGGGAAACCGCCAAGATCCTCACACCCAACAAGCGTGTACTGATGCCGACGCTCGAGGCGACCTGCTCACTGGATCTGGGCTGTCCCATCGAAGAGTTTTCCGCGTTCTGTGACCAGCACTCCGATCGCACGGTGGTGGTGTATGCCAACACCTCGGCAGCGGTAAAAGCCCGTGCGGACTGGGTGGTGACCTCCAGTATCGCGCTGGATGTGGTGGATTACCTGGATTCCCAGGGAGAGAAAATCCTGTGGGCGCCGGACAAGCACCTGGGCAGCTACGTACAGAAGCAGACCGGGGCGGATGTACTGCTTTGGGACGGTGCCTGTATCGTGCATGAGGAGTTCAAGGCCAAGGGTGTGGCGGATCTGAAGGCGCTGTACCCGGACGCGCTGGTGCTGGTACACCCGGAATCGCCGGCGGCGGTGGTGGAGCTGGCGGATGTGGTGGGTTCCACCTCCCAGATCATCAATGCGGCCAAAACCCGCCCCAACAAGCAGTTTATCGTGGCAACGGACCAGGGCATCTTCTACAAGATGCAGCAGCAGTGCCCGGACAAGGAGCTGATCGTTGCTCCGACCGCCGGTTCCGGCGCTACCTGTCGCAGCTGCGCCAACTGTCCGTGGATGGCAATGAACTCGCTGGAGAACCTGTGCGGGGTTCTGGAGCGGGGCGACAATGAGATCTTGGTAGATCCGGATCTCGGCAAGCGCGCCATGATGCCCCTGCAGCGGATGCTGGATTTCCGCAAGCCGTTGGATTGATGGCTTTCGCTGTAAGAGCGATGAATTGAAGGTGAAGTGACGGGAATTCGTTTTCGAAAGCGTCGGCGACAGGGACGTCGCCGACGCAGCGTACAGGGATGTATCTACAGCGGTTTCGAAAACGAATTCCCGGCGGTTTACCGCCACCGGGCCAAGATCAAAACCACTTTCTGAATAGCTTGCTTAAAGCTCCTTCGCTTTCTCCTGCATCTTGATCACATCCTTCATACGCTGTTCCAGAATGGCGTGGGTCTGGTAGTCATTCTTGGCCAGGCGCACCCCGTGGCGCAGGTGCTGGAGTGCCTTGTCAAACACCCCATTCAGGATGTAGTACTCCGCGCGCGCCTCGTGCACACCGACAATATCCCCGGCCAGGCCGTGGGTTTCCGCGAGCAGATACCACACTGCAGGATCCTTGCGGCGTACCCGGCTGTGCTTCTTCAGGATGCGCTCGGCGGCCAGGTAATTGCCCGCCTTGAAGTGCGCATTGGCCAGACCCATGATCAGCGCGTGGTTTTTCGGGCTCTTGTCCACCGCCCGCTGCAGCCGCTTGGTCGCGCTGTTGTAATCCTGACGCACCAGATCGATATCCGCGCGCGCGAGGATAAATGCATCCTTGTCCGGGTCCTTGTCCAGAAGCGGCTGCAGGGTATCCAGCGCCGTGTCCGGTTTGCCGGCTGAAGTCTGGGCCAGGGCCAGGCCGTAGCGCGCCGCATCCTCATTGTCATTGATACCACGCAGCTCCGCCTGGAAACGCTTCACCGCCTGTTGTGGCGTGGCCTCCGCGTTTACCCGGATACGCGCGCGCATCAGATGGTATTCGCGGCTGTCACGCAGGGGAATCTTCTCCATGCGATTGGCGCGCAGCTTGGCATCCGCTATCCGCTTTTCGGTCACCGGGTGGGTGAGTAGAAACTCCGGTGGGCGGCGGTAGTAGCGGGTGGCCTTGAGCATCTGTTCAAACATCTCACCCGCGGCCTGTGGGTCCATGCCGGCCTTGGCCAGGGTTTCGATGCCCACCCGGTCTGCTTCCTGCTCATTCTGGCGGGAGAAGCGCAGCTGGTTGTCGAGGGCGGCGGCCTGGGTGGCGGTCATCGCTGCAATGCCCGCATCGCCACCGGCAGTGGCGGCGAGTACCAGCGCACCGAGCATACCGGCCAGGGTGGGGATGGTGCTGTTGCGCTGGGCTTCCAGGGAGCGGGCGTAGTGACGCTGGCTCAAGTGGGCGAGTTCGTGGGCGAGGACCGAAGAAAACTGATCCTCGTTCTCGGCAAACAGGAACAGGCCTGTATGCACGCCGACCACGCCGCCGGGCACCGCAAAGGCATTCATGGTGTCATTGTTGACCACCACGACGTCGAGGTTCTTGTCTTCCAGGGGGCTGTATTCGGCGAGGGACTTGAGGGAGTTTTCCACATACTGCTGCAGCAGTGCATCGCTGGAGGTGCGCACCTGACTGCGGAACATGCGCAGCCACATTTCCCCCAGCTCGTTTTCCCGCGCGCGGGATACCAGACCGCTGCTGGTGTCCCCCAGCTGCGGCAGCTGGATGTGGTGGTCGTCCTGGGCCGTGGCCGCGATAGGGCTGGCGCCAAGCAGCAGTCCGGCGGCAACGCCGGTGGCGCCCCGGTAAAGTCGCTGCCAGCAGCGGTTCCAGGGTCGGCTGAATGTTGTAAGGATCTCGGTCATATTCTCTACTGCGCCTGCCGGTTTGCCTACCGCTAACACTATACGTGTCCCTGTGAGACTGTCGAGGTTTTGATCAGCTCCGTGGGAAAAGGTTCTATTGATATGACCCATTGACCGGAGTGCGCCGTTATAATTCGCGGCATTAACGGTTCTTTACCGCAGTTTTATGACCGATACGCCGAACAAAGCCACAGATACCCCCGAATTCGCTTGGGAGGCTGCCTACAGGGTAGATGCCCGGGGCCTGCCCTGCCCACAGCCCCTATTGGCGATGCGTCGGGCCCTGAAGCAGCTGGCGCCAGGTGCACTGCTGCACCTGGTGGCCACCGATCCGGCGTCCCAGCGGGATGTTCGCAGCTTTTGTACGCTCAGTGGTGTACCTTTGCTGCGGGCAGAGACCCGGGAAGGGGAATTCCACTACTGGCTGCAATGCGTAGCCAGTGGGACAAGAAAATCATAAACACACCGTCAAGACGACCGGCAGAGCTGCCGGCAAAACAAAAGTCTCGAGAGATCAGTATTTATGCTTGCGATTATTAGGGGTTGGATAAATCGCTATTTCAGCCAGGAAGAAGTGGTACTGCTGGTACTGCTGTTACTGGCCGCCATGATTGTGCTGGCGACACTGGGAGGGGTACTCGCTCCCGTGCTGGCAGCACTGGTGATCGCCTTCCTGATGCAGGGGATGGTGCAGAGGCTGCAGTCGTGGAAGGTGCCGCACTGGCTGGCGGTATCCATTGCCTGCCTGGTGCTCGTGGGGACCATTGTTGGCCTGTTGTTTGTGGTGATGCCGGTCATCTCGCGCCAGACGGTGCGCCTGTTCTCCGAGCTGCCGAACATGATCGATCGCGGCCAGGACCTGTTGCTGTTGCTGCCGGAGCAGTACCCGCGGCTGGTGACTGCCCAGCAGATCGATGAAATCTTTACTACCCTCGGCAGCGAGCTGGGGACACTGGGGCAGACGGTAGTCACGTTTTCCCTGGCCAACCTGCCGGTGCTTGCCGCGGTCCTGATCTATCTGGTGGTGGTGCCCATTCTGGTGTTCTTTTTCCTCAAGGATTCCAACAAGCTGCTGGCCTGGTGTGCATCTTTTCTTCCCCATCAGCGCCCCATGCTGCGCCAGATCTGGTACGAAATGAATGACCAGGTGGCCAACTATGTGCGCGGCAAGGTGATCGAGATCGCCATCGTGGCACTGGTCAGCTATGTCGCGTTCCTGCTGCTGGGGGTCAACTACGCACTGCTGTTGGCGGTTGCGGTGGGGCTGTCGGTATTGATTCCCTATATCGGGGCCGCAGTGGTGACTATCCCGGTGGCCGCCATTGGTCTTTTCCAGTGGGGCTGGAGTGGTGAGTTTTTCTGGCTGATGTTTGCCTACGGCATGATCCAGTTGCTGGATGGCAATGTGCTGGTGCCGGTTCTGTTTTCGGAGGCGGTCAACCTGCACCCGGTGGCAATTATTATGGCGGTGCTGGTTTTCGGCGGCATCTGGGGGTTCTGGGGGGTGTTTTTCGCGATCCCGCTGGCAACCCTGGCCAAGGCAATTCTGAACGCCTGGCCCACCAGTGAGCACCAGGCCGAATGGCAGGCCAGGGAGGCCGCGGAACAGCTGCCTTCGGAGCCCAGCGAGTAGCCCGTTTGCCGGCGATTGCGTGCTCTGTCTCGCAGCGCCGGTATTTGCTAGAGTTCGCCGCCTGATCCCGGGGGCCGCCCCTTGGTTAACCAATTAGGAAAGTCCATGAGCCTTGCCGATAAAGTATTGGCCGTTAACAACGACCTGCCGATCCGCACAGACAAGCCTGTGCACAGTGGAAAAGTCCGCTCCGTCTACTGGCTGACCGAAGCCGACAGCCGTCGCCTTATCGAAGAGAAGGGCTACCCGGTTGCCGCCGATGCGCCACTGGCGGTAATGGTGATCTCCGACCGCATCTCCGCGTTCGACTGTATCTGGAAAGGTGAAGGCAATTTACGCGGTGTTCCCGGCAAGGGCGCGGCACTCAATGCCATTGCCAACCACTGGTTCCGCCTGTTCAAGGAGCAGGGGCTGGCAGACAGCCATATTCTGGATATCCCGCATCCCGCGGTATGGATCGTACAAAAGGCACGTCCGGTCATGATCGAGGCCATCGCCCGTCAGTACATCACCGGCTCCATGTGGCGCGCCTACAGCAAGGGCGAGCGCGAGTTTTGCGGAATCCAGATTCCCGATGGTCTGAACAAGGATCAGAAGCTGCCAGAGTTGCTGATTACCCCGTCTACCAAGGGCATTCTTAAAGGTATTCCCGGTGTGCCGGAAGCGGATGATGTGAATATCACCCGCAAGAATATCGAGGAGAATTTCGCGGCGTTCAATTTCCGCAGTGCCGACGACATCGCCCGCTATGAGCAGCTGCTGAAAGAGGGCTTCGACGTCATTTCTGCAGAGCTGGAAAAACTGGATCAAGTGTTTGTCGATACCAAATTCGAATTCGGTTATGTCACCGATGCGCAAGGTGTGGACAAACTGATCTATATGGACGAAGTGGGCACCCCGGATTCTTCCCGTATCTGGGATGGCGAGCAGTACCGCAATGGCAAAGTGGTGGAAAACTCCAAAGAGGGGTTCCGCCAGGCGCTGCTGAACCATTTCCCCGATCCGGATATCCTGCTGAACAAGGACCGCATGGACGAACGCGAAGCACTGGCCCGCGACAACGAACTGCCGGAGTCCATGTTGATGGATGTATCCGCCACTTACGTGGGAATTGCGGAAAAGATCATCGGCGAGAAACTGGAAATCCCGGACAACCCGAAAGCCGAAATCATTCAGGTGCTGCGCGACGGATACGGCCTGATCGACTGACGTATCCGTTTCGTATTCCGCTCCGGTGGAAAGCGTACGCAATGCGCACACACAAAAAACCCGGCAATTTGCCGGGTTTTTTGTTTCTCGAGATAGGCCGATCAGGCTGCCTGCAGTGCCTTGCGCACGCTCGCCAGCTTCACACACAGCACAAATACCGACATCGCAGTGTCCAGTTCTTCCAGCGGTGGGAAGCTGGGGGCGATGCGGATATTGGTATTTTCCGGATCCTTGCCATAGGGGAAGGTGGCACCGGCAGGGGTCAGCTTGACACCGGCCTCTGCCGACAGTCGAACCACTTCCGAGGCGACGTCCGGGCGGGTGTTGAAGGAAACGAAATATCCACCCTTGGGGGTTTCCCATTCACCCAGGTCGCTGTCGGCGAAATTCTTGTCCAGGTGTTCCAGTACACAAGCGAATTTGGGACGCAGGATTTCCGCGTGCTTCTGCATGTGTTCCTTCAGCTGGGTCAGTTCCGGGAACAGGCGCACATGGCGCAGCTGATTCACCTTGTCCGGGCCAATGGTCATGGCGGACATCTGCTGTTTCAGGGAAGTCAGGTTGGCCGGGCTGGCGCTGACGAACGCTACACCGGCACCGGCGTGGGTCACCTTGGAAGTGGAGGCAAACTGCAACACAGCGTCCGCAGTATCGTTGCCCAGCGCAGCTTCGCGAATGTTCGGCAGTTTCACCTGGTGGTCCAGGTCGTGGATGGCGTAGGCGTTATCCCAGAAAATACGGAAGCCCGGGTTGGCGATTTTGCCCAGCTGCGCAAGACGATCCACGGTGTCTTCGTCGTAGGTCACGCCGGTGGGGTTGGAGAACTTGGGTACACACCACAGGCCGATAATCTGATCGTCTTCGCGAATTTTCTGTTCCAGCACGTCCATGTCCGGACCGGTGGCGGTCATCGGCACGGTTTCCATGGCAATGCCCAGTTGCTCGCAGATGGAGAAGTGACGGTCGTAGCCGGGGACCGGGCACAGGAACTTGGGCGCGCGCATTTCTTTCCACGGCTGGTTGCCGGCAAAGCCGAACAGGTAGCCGGTGAGCGCCGCGTGATACATCATCGTCAGCGAGCTGTTGCCCCCGGCGAGGACTTCTTCAAATGGCACCTGCAGGATATCGGCACCCAGCTCGCGGGCGGCGGCGATACCTTCGAGGCCGCCGTAGTTGCGTGTATCGGTACCGTCGGGAGCGCGGTAGTCGCCATTGAGAATACCGTCGAGTCCGTCGGACAGGCTCAGCTGATCCGCCGCCGGTTTACCGCGGGTAATATCCAGGCTCAGGTTGTGCTGGCAAATGCGCTGGTACTGTTGCTCCAGCTCTTGTTCCCACTGTTGCAGCTGTTCGCGTTGGGCGGTATCGATACGCACGGAAAATCCTCATTATGGCGGTTGAACTTGCGGTGTGGAGCTTATCAGTCGCGGGCGGATTACGTCATGTTTTCTGACGCTTTTTTAACGCAATTCCCGGTAAAAATAGTGGTTGCCGGCAGATAATTTGTTTCGCCTGAAACCGACTGCCGTTTTTAGCGGCGGAACTTAAGTCAGTGCTCCTGCGCGGCGAGAATACGGAAGTCCGACGCGTATTCGAGGAGGGTGGTTTTGAGGTGGGCGCGCTGCTGTGGTGTGGCGCTCTTCAGTATTTCGGCGCCGAGATTTCTCGCCTGGGTGCGCAGTTGCTCCTGCATCTGGCGGTATTCTTCCGTCCACAGTGACTGCGGGTCGATAAGCATTTCCCTGAGTTGTTTCTCGTAGCCCTCGGGTTTGCTGCGCAATGTGCTGATAAACGCGGTGGCCCATTTCTGGCGTTGGGCGTCCCGGCGCTTCGGGTCGAAGCGGGTGGTGTCCAGCTGATGGTCGATCATGGCGTCCTGCTCGCTGGTCAGGTCGCCGAGCCAGCGCTTCGCCTCCTTGCGGAATTGCTTTTCCCGTTTACGTTTGGATTTTTCCCACTTTTTCAGGGACTCCTCCCGTTCTTCGCGAACGTTTTCCGCCAGCTGGTCGATTTGCTTTTCATTCATCTGTATCACCAGTGGCAATAGCAGATCGCTCAGCATTACTACCGAACTGTGCCAGAAGGTATCCACCTGCTTTTCGATCTCGATCAGCTTTGCTGGGGTGGTGTCCGGATCATCGACATTGCCGGCAAGCGTTTCCAGATAGTCCGCGTAGCGCGGCAGTTGTGTCTGGCGGTGCCAGCGGTGAAATTCGTCTACGCGCAGGGAGAGAAGGTCTTCCTGGGCGCCATCGAGATCCAGGTACTTGTTGATGTTGCGGTCCATCCACCAGTCCAGGTGCCCGTAAACCAGGCGCACGCTGGAACAGCCGCCAACCAGCAATAAGGCGACAACCAGCAGGGCACTGGTGGTGCGGATGAGGGCGGTGTGGCGGTAGGTGAGGTTCATGGCGATAAATATAGCCGCTGGCCGTGAACCTCGCTGTCTGCCGGTCAGTTAATCCAGACTTCCACGCGGCTGTTTTTCACGGGCCCCTGTTCGCTGTCGGGCGTCAGCGGTGCAAAGGCGCCCACGGCCATGATCTGGCTGTCTCCCATCTCGTGTTCTCTCAGCAGTGCGCCCTGTACCTTGAGTGCGCGAAAGCGGGAGATCAGGTCGGATATGTTGCTGTTGGATTTGCGATCGGAGAAGCCCACCAGGGTTAGCGAGAGTGCCCGGTTCTGCTCTTCAGCCATGAAATCCTGCAGGCGGTGCAGATCGCGCAGGGCGCGGTTATCCAGTTCGGTACTGCCGTCTGCGAAGCGGAAGGAGATGCTCAGGCGTGACCCCTTTTCCATCAGCGCACGATAGTTATGCGGGGCATTGGCGTAGGGGGCCATCTTCAGTGCCACCGGTGTGAGGTTGATAAAGCCGATCTCGGCGACGATCTGCTGTCCGGCACGAGACTCCACGTGATGGATAAATCCCTCTACATGTAGATTGAAACGCGCGGGGTTGCGGTAGAGATACAGGCGGCGGGTGAGTGGAAAATCTTCCGTCGCAATGATGCCACGGTCGGGAACCACTGCGGCCAGGTCGCCGGACTTGATCGCCACCTTGTGCAGGCCGTCCGCATCGGCGTAAGGCAGATAGCCGATGGCGCCGCGATCCCGCTGCACCAGGTCGCGGGTTTCATGGTTGCCGGCAACTTCATGGATAAAGGAGGGGGTGGCACGGCTACCGCCAAATACTTCGCCGTCAAAGGTGGCGCGGGTGCCGGACTCCATGTCCCGGTGCAGGGGGCGGATTGGCAGGTCGGGGCCGCCGAGTTGAGCCCAGTTGCGAATTTCGCCGCGGTAGATCTGAGCAAGCTGTGCCATGTCCAGCTGACTGATCGGGTTGTCCCGGTGAATGGTGACAACCAGCGCATCCAGGCCGATGACATGCTCTGCCTGAGGACTGGTGAGATTGCCGAAACGGGACAGCATGGCGACTTCTTTGGGTTTGATCTTGCGCGAGGCCATGCCGATATCCGCGGTGCTCTCATCCAGTGCCTTGAAGCCGGTGCTTGAGCCCAGGGCGATAATCGGCACCACCACTGGCTGGCCATTGAGGTTTGCGTGGATCCAGTGCTTTTCCCCCGCGCTGCGCTGGGTGATGTCGGTGGCGCCCTGGGACTTCAGGTAACTTTTTACCTGTGCCGGTGCCAGGTCTGCGCCAATGGTGTTCGAGCCCGTAAGCCTGAACAGCACTTTCGTCCCGTCATCATTGGCTGCGGCGGCGTTAAATGTCAGCAGCCACAGCGCCACACTCCCTATTGTCATTAATATACGCTTGGCGCTTTGGCTGCGTCCCATCGCTTCCCCCTATACTTCCTGATACTGGTCGGTTTGCGGTTGCTTGCCCCGCTGTTGTGTATTTCCGTTTGCGCGGGCGCGCGCTTTATCGCAGAAAAGTGTGACGAGGGTATTGCAAGCAGTTTGAACTGGGTCGTTGGGTGATTAGGTGTCGGCAGCCGAGACAGGCTGCTGTCCGGGCTGTTTGTTTTTTGTTCCCGGTTACCGTAGGCTGCGGGCTGCAGCGCACCGGCTGGCGAATTTTTCGCCGTTGTGCGCAAAGTCGACGGGCAAACCGCCGGATATTGGGGATTTTTTTTGAAAAAGGGCATGACAACGCTGTCATTTGTCTTGTAGTATTTCTCCTATATTGCACAGGCGCCATTCGAGGCGCCGGGCCGGACCTCCCTGGGGCGCAGAAATGCGGTGGGGATTCCGGTAAGGACACATAACAATAGAAAATCTTAGGGGCCGGATCAGATGGTTGCTTTGAGAGACAGCAGGGACATTCTCTATGTTGGCGTTGATGGCGGTGGCAGTAAGTGCCGCGCGTCGATTTTCGATGCCGACAATCGCCTGCTGGGTACCGGGGTCTCCGGGCCCGCAAACCCCCTTCATGGATACGCCCAGACCATAGACTCCATTGTGCGCTCTGCCGCGCTGGCAGTGTCCGATGCAGGTATGCCCGCAGAAACATTGGGCGAGCTGGTGGCCGGTGTCGGCCTGGCTGGCGTCAATATGCCCCGTCTCTATAACGAGATGAACGCCTGGGCACACCCCTTCAAGCAGATGTTCCTCACCACCGACCAGCACTCCGCCTGTCTCGGCGCACACCGTGGTGGCGACGGTGCGGTCATTATCGCTGGCACCGGTTCCGTGGGCTACTCCTGGGTCAACGGTCGCAGCGAGATTGTCGGCGGTCACGGTTTCCCTCACGGCGATAAGGGCAGTGGTGCCTGGCTGGGTATGGAAGCGGTGAAGTACGTATTGATGGCCATGGAAGGGCTTGCCGCTGAATCCATGCTGCAGCGCGAGGTACAGAAAGCCCTGGGTACGGAAGATCCCTACGATGTGATCGAGCTGATGGCGGGTAAACCGTCCAGTCAGTACGCCAGGCTGGCGGTGCCGGTGGTGGAATGTGCAGAAGCAGATTGCCCGGTTGCCGTGTCCATCATGCGCGATGGCGCCGCGTATATCAGTGATCTTGCGGAGAAACTGATGGAGAGCAAGCCGCCGCGCCTAGCCATGATTGGCGGCCTGGCGCCGCGTCTCAAGCCCTGGCTGAAACCGCAGGTGGCGGAGCGGGTTTCCGATCCGCTGGATCCGCCGGAACTGGGCTGTGTCTATTTCGCCCAGCACTCCCTGGCGGCGCTGGGTGACAGCGAAGTGCGGGCAGCAGAAGAAGCGGATGCGAAAGCGCTCTTTGGATAAGCGCGCGCATTAGCTAGAACACACAGGTTGATAGACCAGAAAAGTCATACGGATTTTACGGATAGATTTTATGAGCGCAGTGACTCCCGCTGAGGCCAACAAGGTGGATGCTTCTATGGCGATGACAGTAATGGAAACCGAGGCCCGCGAGGCCCCGAGCCGGATTGCCGAGCAATTGAAGAACAATGCCCCGATCATGGAAGCGCTGGGTGAGCGCCTGCGCAACAAGCCGCCGCGCTTTGTGATGATCGTCGGCCGCGGCTCATCGGATCACGCCGGCGTATTTGCCAAGTACCTGATTGAAATCGAAACCGGCACGCCCACTTTTGCGGCCGCGCCGTCCGTCTCCAGTGTGTACGGCAAGAAATTGAAGCTCGAGGACGCGCTGGTCATCGTGATTTCCCAGTCCGGCCGCAGCCCGGACATCCTCGCCCAGGCGCAGATGGCAAAAGATGCCGGTGCCTACACCGTGGCGCTGGTGAACGATGAAACCGCGCCGATCAAAGATATTGCCGACCAGGTTGTGCCCCTGAAGGCCGGGCCGGAACTGGCTGTTGCAGCCACCAAAAGTTACCTGTGCACCCTGTCCGCAGTATTGCAGCTGGTCGCCAACTGGACCCAGGACGCAGAGCTGAAGGCCGGTGTCGAGATGCTGCCGCAGACTCTGACCGATGCCATCGAGTCCGACGTGCAGCTGCGCCCGGAAGACCTGGCAGCGGTGAAAAACCTGGTGGTACTGGGGCGAGGCCCCGGCTACGGCATTACCCGCGAGCTGGCGCTGAAGCTGAAAGAAGTCTGCAGCGTGCATGCAGAATCCTTCTCCAGTGCGGAATTCCTGCACGGCCCGGTAACCCTGGTGGAGCAGAAGCTGACCGTGGTCAATGTGCCTATCGAGGACGAGTCCTACCAGGCGCACAGTGAGCAGATCGCCGACATCATCCGTCGCGGCGGCACCCTGATCAATCTGCATGTGCCGAGCAAAGGGGTGCACCCGCGCGTGGCGCCGCTGGCGCTGCTACAGCGTTTCTACCTCGACGTGGCCCATGTTGCGGTTAGCCGGGGCATCAACCCCGATGAGCCGGCCGGCCTGAAAAAAGTCACCCAGACCGTTTGAGTCTGGTTGATTGAATTCAGTGGTAAACGGCGGGAGCAGCGGGCAAGTGACACAGGCATTCATCGCACAACAGTTATTCGACGGCGAGGAGCTGCGCAGTGATGTGGCGCTGACCATCGAGGGTGGCAAGGTTGTCACACTCGGCGGCGAAGCGGCTGCGGACGCGGTTTATCTGAAGGGGCTGCTCGCGCCGGGCCTGATCGATGTGCAGGTCAACGGCGGCGGTGGAGCGCTGTTCAACAACGACACCACCGTCAATGCACTGGGCAAGATGTCCGCGGCCCACGCGCGTTTTGGAACCACCGGATTCATGCCCACCCTGATCACCGATCAGGTGGATGTAATGCAGCGTGCTGCGGATGCAGTGAGTGCCGCATTGAAAGAGGGCGTGCCAGGCGTGCTGGGGGTGCATTTTGAAGGTCCGCACCTGAGTACCCCCAAAAAGGGCACCCACGAAGAAAAATTTATCCGTCCGCTCAGCGACGAGGAGCTGGCGATATACGCCCGCGAGGACCTAGGCCTGAAAATGGTCACCCTGGCGCCGGAAAATGTTTCGCCAGCGGATATCCAGAAACTGGTCGATCTCGGTGTGAAGGTATGCCTGGGGCACTCCAACGCCGATGGCAAGACCGCGGCAGCGGCAGTTGCCGCCGGGGCAACCGGGTTTACCCATCTGTACAACGCCATGTCGCCGCTGCATTCGCGGGATCCGGGCATGGTGGGTACTGCACTGATCAGCGATGGCTGCTGGTGCGGACTGATTGCGGATGGACACCATGTTAGCGCCGAGGCCATGACCCTCGCGCTCAAGGCCAAGCCCCGCGGCAAGATCATGCTGGTGACCGATGCCATGTCCCTGGTGGGCAGCGATGAAATGAGCTTCCCGCTGTTTGAGCGCATCGTCACCCGGGATGGCGACAAGCTGACCTCGACCACCGGTGAGCTGGCTGGGTCCCACCTGGATATGATCGGCGCGGTGCGCAATATCCGCGACTGGTGCGATGTCGAGCTGACCGAAGCCCTGCGTATGGCGGGTCTCTATCCCGCGCAATTCCTGGGGAGTACGGGCGGGCGTATTCAGCAGGGTAAACCGGCAGACTTTATTTTGATCGATGACGAACTCCAGGTTCAAAAGACCTGGATTAACGGACAGGAAGTTTTCGCGGCTTAACTCCGTGCAAGGGCCTGTTCGAATTGATAACCGGGGAAGCACCCCGCAAGCCAGTAAGGCAAAACCATAATAAAAGGTGAGTCTATGAATACCGCAGTGATTAGTCAGAGTGAAACGCGCAGTAGCGTTTTACCCATGGTCATTATCGGCCTGCTGTTTTTTATCTTCGGTTTTGTTACCTGGCTGAACGGTGCCCTGATTCCTTTTCTGCAAACCATCTGTGACCTGACCGGTTTCCAGGCGATGCTGGTGGCTTCTGCCTTCTACATCGCTTATACCGTGATGGCGCTGCCCATGGCGGCGATCATTGAGCGTACCGGCTACAAGACCGGTATGGCGCTGGGCCTGGCACTGGTTGCGGTGGGCGCCCTGATATTTATTCCTGCCGCATATAGCCGGATGTTCGGTATTTTCCTGCTGGCCCAGTTTGTGGTTGGCTCGGGCCTGACCATTCTGCAAACCGCTTCCAACCCCTACGTGGTGAAAGTCGGCTCCCCGGAAACTGCCGCAGTGCGGATCTGCATCATGGGCCTTTTGAACAAGGGCGCAGGCATTGTTGCTCCGCTGGTATTCGCGGCGCTGGTCATGTCCGGCATCAGCGGTATTTCCGAAGCCGAGTTGTCCGCGATGACTGCAGCAGCGAAAGACGCCAAACTGGATGAGCTCGCAGGCCAGCTGGTGTCACCGTATATCGGTATGGCGGTACTCGGCTTTGTGCTGGCGGTAGCCATGATGTTTGCCCCGCTGCCGGATATCGAAGACGAGGTGATCGAGGGGCAAGAAGATGCCGCGATTACCCTTACCGGGCTGAAGAAATTCCCGCAGCTGATCCTCGGTTCCATTGCCCTGTTTTTCTATGTCGGTGTGGAGGTCATCGCCGGCGACGCCATCGGTCTGCTGGGTAAGCAGGCGGGCCTGGATACCTCCGTGGCCTCCGTGCTGACGTCTTACACCATGGTATTTATGGTGCTGGGTTATCTCTGGGGCACCTTCGCTATTCCGCGCTTTATCAGCCAGCAAAACGCGCTGCTGATCTCTGCGGTGCTGGGTATCGCATTCACTTTTGCCGTCATGAGCGGTTCGCTCGACAGCACAGCCATGTCTTCTGCAACCCTGGCCCACTTTGGCCTGCCAGAAATTCCCAACGCGGTTTATTTTGTCGCACTGCTGGGCTTTGCCAACGCCATGTGCTGGCCGGCAATCTGGCCGCTGGCGCTGGAAGGTCTGGGTAAATTTACCTCCAAGGGTGCGGCGCTGCTGATTATGGGTATTTCCGGTGGTGCGGTGCTGCCGCCCCTGTACGGTCACTTTGCCGATACCGGAGACGGTCAGGCCGCCTACATCATTGCGATCCCGGCGTACCTGTTCATCATGTTTTACGCTTTGAAAGGGCACAAGATGCGCAGCTGGACCAAATAACCTGGGTTTCCAGGCCGGTCCGCCGTCGCATCTCTATCAGTCAGTTTTTTCGAAAGTGTTTTAGGAAGAGGTATTAAAAAGGATTTTGTTTTTTTGAACTTCTCTTAGAAGTTTCTCTCTTTGGTTCTCGTCATCTTTGCCCTCCATGTGAGGGCTTTTTTTTGCCTGTCTTTAGCGGGGTGAGTCGCCACTGGAGTCGCGTACCAGCAGTTCCGGTACGAACTTTTTAACGATGCCTGCATCCTTGTTCGCGGCTGCGCTTTCCGACGCGCTTTTGCTGCGCGCCTTGTTAAGCACAAGCGCCGCGGCACACTTGGCGATCTCGTTGTTCGGCTGGTGTGCGGTTGTCAGCTTGGGCCAGGTCTGGCGGGAGAAGGGGCTGTCCTCAAACCCGACAATCGACAGTTGCTCGGGGATCTCGATATGCATCAGTCGCGCGGCGAACAGCGCGCCGGCAGCCATCTCATCGTTGCTGGCAAAAATGGCGGTGGGCGGGTTGTCGGTATTCAGCAGTAATTTTGCGCCTTCGACACCGGAGTCAAACGCGTATTCGCCGGGGATGATCAGGCTCGGATCGATTGCGATGCCGGCCTGTTGCAGGGCCTGCTTGTAACCTTCCAGGCGTCCGTGGGTTGAGATGTGTTCCTCGCCACCGCAAAGGAATCCGATGCGCTTGTGGCCGTGTTCAATCAGGTGCTTGGTGATGTCGTAAGCCGCGGCGGTGTCATCCACCTGAACGCAGTTGTCCTCGTCGCCCTCCGCTGCGCCGCTGGACACGATACGTACGTAGTCCAGGCCGAGCCGTTTTACTTCATCGATAACCGATTGGGTTTCCGAGAACGGCGGGGTAAGTACCACGCCGGCCACCTTCGAGTGTTCCACCAGCGCGCGCAGTTCATCGTGCACGGTTTCCGATTTGGAGTTGCTCGGGTGAATCAGCAGCTCGTAGCCCCGCGCCTTGCAGGCCTCGAGGATACCGTTCTGCATATCGATCACGTAATAGGCATTGGGGTTATCGTAGATCAGCGCAATGGTATAGCTGCGGGTACCGGCCAGGTTGCGCGCGGCCAGGTTCGGCTGGTAGTGGAGTTCTTCCACCGCATCCATCACCTTCTTGCGCGTGGCAGGTCTCACCGACGGTTCATTGTTGATAACCCGCGATACGGTCTTGATCGACACCCCGGCCCTTGCGGCCACATCGTTGATGGTGCTCTTCATGATCGGCTGTTTTCCCTTATCGGAATTGGTCCTTGTGCATACCCAGCCGGGCAGTTTACCCGGTTAGCGCGTACACGACGATGGATTTATGGTCATTTCTTCGCGAAGGCCTGGTTTTGCAACCGAAAGCTGATTTTCCCCGCGGTTTCCCGCCAAGTTTAGGGGGTTTACTCCTTGCTTGCTGCCCGTGTATGCCGTGGGGCCGGCCTTGTTCGTGAGTTGCTTGGTTATTGTGCCGACACCGTTAAATTCGTGAAAGAAAACTACAAACCCGATTGACAGGGCGGGGGCGCTGTGTGAATCTTTTGTCAAATTGACAGCGTTGTCATTTTGTTTTGACGCCCTTGGGGTTTTGGGCTGGAAGCGCTGTCGTTCGGGTAAACAAGAATAACCGGTGCCCGCCACCTCACGGAGGGCGCCACTTTCAGGGGGCATACCATGCAAGATGCACACTCTCACTCCGCCATTTCCCAATCCGCCATCTGGCAGGCGCTACAGGCGCAGGCCGTGCAGATGAAGCAGCGCAAGCTGGCGGATCTGTTCAGTGAAGACCCACAGCGTGCTGCGAACTTCACCGTTGAACTGCCGCAGTTTCTGCTGGATTTCTCTAAAAACCACCTCGACCAGTCAGTATTTGTAAATTTGCTACGCCTCGCGGAAGAGGCCGGGGTGGCGCATTGGCGGAGCGATTTCTTCGCCGGAAAACCGATCAATGCCACCGAGGGGCGGCCGGTTCTACATCCTGCGCTGCGCGGCGGTCTGGGCGCTGAAGTGGAGGTCGGCGGGGCATCCGTCGCGGGATTGGCGGAGGCTGAGCTGCAGCGCTTGAAAGAGTTTGTAGTTTTACTACATAATGGCGACCTGACGGGCTACAGCGGTAAACGGATCACCGATGTGGTCAATCTCGGCGTCGGCGGCTCCCATCTGGGGCCCCAGACCGTCATAGAGTCACTGCGTGCCTACCGGAAGGGCGATGTCGCGGTGCACTTTGTATCCAATGTGGATGGAGCCCAGCTCACGGATGTGCTGGCCGGCCTGGATGCCGAATCAACGCTTTTTATCGTCTCGTCCAAGACGTTCACTACCAGCGAGACGATGACCAATGCGCGCAGCGCCCTCAAGTGGCTGCAGTGCGCAGCGCCCGATGTATCTGTGGAAGGGCTGTTGCAGCGCCACTTTGTCGGCGTGACCTCTAGCCCGGATAAGGCACAGCAGTTCGGGATCCAGCCAGAGCGGACCTATCGCTTCTGGGATTGGGTCGGCGGACGCTATTCGCTGTGGTCGGCGATCGGACTGCCAATCGCCATTGCCTGTGGCTACGAAAATTTCCGCGCTCTGCTGGACGGTGCCGCGGAAATGGATCGCCACTTCCGCGAGGCGCCGTTCGAGAAGAACGCGCCGGTGATCATGGGGCTGCTGAGTGTCTGGTACTGCACCTTTATGGGGTATCCGGCGCACGCGGTGTTGCCCTATGAGCAGGCGCTGCACATGTTGCCAGCCTATTTGCAGCAGGCGGACATGGAGAGCAACGGCAAATCTACCACCCGTGCAGGGGTGGAGGTGGACTACGCCACCGGCCCCCTAATATGGGGGCAGACGGGTATCAACGGGCAGCATGCTTTTTACCAGTATCTGCACCAGAGCCCGGAAGTGGTGCCGGCGGACTTCATCGGCAGTGTGACCCCGGGGCACGATCTCGAAGGCCACCACGAAATACTGCTGGCGAATATGTTCGCCCAGAGCCAGGCGCTGATGAACGGTGTGGATGCCGAGTCGGTCGCCCGCGAGCTGGCAGCCAAGGGGCTGTCGCAGGAAGAGATAAAAAAGCTAACCCCGTTCAAGGTGCACAGGGGTGGAAAGCCCAGCACCACAATACTCTTGAATGAGTTGACCCCCCGCGCGCTGGGAGGGTTGATTGCACTCTATGAACACAAGATTTTTGTTCAGGGTGTGATCCTGGAAATATATTCCTTTGATCAGTGGGGTGTGGAACTTGGTAAGGGTCTTGCCAACAAGCTGGAGCCAAAACTGGCTGCAGGTGATCTGGCTGGAGAAGACGGTTCTACAGCGCAACTGATCCAATACTACCGCCGGATAAAAAACGGCGCGGTTACGACCACAGAGCTGCCTGAAGTCGAGGTGGCAGAGCCTGCTGGAGAACAGGCTTAGTAGCAAACTGTGGCGAGCTGATAAAAAACGAAGAGTTAAGCAAAATGGCAAACACTACAGTGGTAAACAGTCGGATACAGGCGGTGACCGACAGGATCATCCGCCGCAGCGAAGAGACCCGCGCCAGCTATCTGGCGCAGGTAGAGCGCGCTCAAGGCAAAGGTCGTGCGCGCCACAAGCTGTCCTGCGGAAACCTGGCGCACGCCATGGCGGCGTCCAGTGATCAGGATAAAAACCTGATCGCTTCCGGGCAGGGTCCCAACCTGGCAATCATCAATGCCTACAACGATATGTTGTCGGCCCACCAGCCCTATGGCACCTATCCCGAAATGCTGAAGGCGGAAGCGCTGCGCAACGGCGCTACCGCACAGGTTGCCGGTGGCGTCCCCGCCATGTGTGACGGCGTCACCCAGGGGCAGCCGGGTATGGAACTGTCACTGTTTTCCCGCGATGTTATTGCCATGGCGACTGCCATTTCCCTGTCGCACGACATGTTCGATGGCGGTATGTACCTGGGCATCTGCGACAAAATCGTACCCGGTCTGGTGATCGGCGCGCTGTCATTTGGCCACCTGCCGGCGGTGTTCATCCCGGCAGGACCCATGCCTACCGGTCTCGCAAACGCGGAAAAAGTACGTGTTCGCCAGTTGTATGCCGAAGGCAAAGTCGGCCGCAAAGAATTGCTTGAAGCGGAAAGTGCGTCCTACCACAGTGCTGGTACCTGTACATTCTACGGTACCGCGAACAGCAACCAGATGCTGGTGGAGATCATGGGACTGCAGCTGCCCGGTAGCTCTTTTGTGAATCCGGGCACCGAGCTGCGCGATGCACTGAACCATGAAGCGGTAAAACAGCTGGTACAGATTACCGAGCCCAGCAACTACACGCCGATCGCGAAAATCCTCAGCGAAAAATCTTTTGTAAACGGCATCGTTGGTCTGCATGCCACCGGTGGCTCCACCAACCACACCATGCACCTGATTGCCATGGCACGCGCCGCCGGTATCCAGATTACCTGGCAGGACATGGCCGAGCTCTCCGAGATAGTGCCGCTGCTGTGTCACGTGTATCCGAATGGCACCGCAGATATCAACCACTTCGCCGCTGCCGGCGGTATGCAGTTCCTGATTCGCGAATTGCTGGGTGCAGGCCTGCTGCACAACGATGTCAGCACCGTGCTGGGTGATTCCGGTATGGAGCCCTACACCTACGATCCGTTCCTGAATGAAGACAGGGACGGCCTGGTATGGCGCCCCACTGCGGAAGAGTCCGGCAACCCGGACATTATCCGCCCCGCGAGTGACCCTTTCTCCGGCCACGGTGGCCTGCAGTTACTGCAGGGCAACCTCGGCAACAGTGTGATCAAGGTGTCCGCCCTGAAAACACCGCAACTGAAAGTGAAAGCGCCGGCGGTGGTATTCGACAGTCAGGACGCATTGCTGGATGCCTTCAAGGCTGGCGAACTCGAGAAGGATTTTGTTGCGGTGGTGCGCTTCCAGGGGCCCCAGGCCAACGGCATGCCGGAGCTGCACAAACTGACGCCTTCGCTCGGTGTATTGCAGGACCGCGGTTACAAGGTGGCGCTGGTCACCGACGGCCGTATGTCCGGCGCGTCCGGCAAGGTGCCGGCGGCCATCCACCTTTCTCCGGAAGCGCTGGAAGGTGGGGTTGTGGCAAAAATCCAGGATGGTGATGTTATTGAGCTGGATGCGGAAGCCGGCGTTCTCAAAGTACATGTAAGTGATGAAGAGCTGGCTGCACGCGCGCCAGCGGAGTGCGATCTGTCCGCCAATGCCACCGGCATGGGGCGCGACTTGTTCACCAATATGCGCAAGCTCGCTAGCGGCGCAGAAACTGGTGGAAGCATTCTTTTTTAACTGAATTCAGCGCGCTCACCGGTAACGGTGAGCGCGCAACTGCTTGAGAGCAAAGAAAATGGCTAACGCATTCGACATGGTACTTTTTGGTGGTGGCGGAGATCTGTCACTGCGCAAACTGATTCCCGCCCTGTACCGGGCCTATATTGAAGGCGGTCTGAACAAGGATTCCCGTATCCTGCCTGTGTGCCGTCGTCAGGAAGACGCTGACGTTTACCTGAAAACCGCGCAGCAGGCGCTGAAAACCCACCTGCGCGATGGCGAATACAGCGATAAAAACTGGAAAGGATTCAGCGCGCAGCTGCGCGCCGTCGCACTGGATATCTCCAAGCCCGACGAACAGTGGGATGGCCTGGTGGACATCCTCGGCAAGGACACCGAGCGCACGCGCCTGTTCTACCTCGCGATTCCGCCGGCCGTGTTCGGGCCCTGTTGTGAAAACCTGTCGGTTAAGGGGCTGATTCACGAAAATTCCCGTGTCGTGGTGGAAAAGCCGCTCGGCTACAACGCCAAGACTTCCGACCAGATCAACAGCAAGATAGCCGAGTACTTCCCCGAAGAAAGTATTTTCCGCATCGACCACTACCTGGGTAAGGAAACGGTACAGAACCTGCTGGCGCTACGTTTCAGCAACGTGCTTTTCGAGCATCTCTGGGATGCGAAAACCATCGATCATATCCAGATCAGCATCTCCGAAACCGTGGGCCTGGAAGGTCGCGCGGGTTTCTACGATGACACCGGTGCGATGCGCGATATGGTGCAGAACCATCTATTGCAGTTGCTATGCCTGATCGCCATGGAATCACCCAACAGCATGTCTGCGCGCAATATCCGCTCGGAAAAAATCAAAGTGCTGGAGGCACTGCGCCCGCTGACTGACCAGGATGTGGATCAGAATATCGTGCGCGGCCAGTACGTCGCTGGTGGTCTGGGTAAAGAGCTGGTACCTGGCTACCTGGAAGAACTCAAGGCGCCTAACAGCACCACCGAAACCTTTGTTGCGATTCGCGCGCATATCGACAACTGGCGCTGGACTGGTGTGCCTTTCTACCTGCGCACCGGCAAGCGTATGGAGAAGCGTTGTGCGGAAATCGTGATTCAGTACAAGAACGTCTCCCACAGTGTGTATCAGCCGGAAGCCGGAAAGGTTTTGCCGAACCGTCTGGTAATCCGGTTGCAGCCGGAAGAAAGCATCAAGCTGGTTCTGATGGCGAAGAAAATGGACAGCCTCACCATGGAGCTGCAGCCGGTAGAACTGAACCTCACACTGTCCGACACCTACGACAGTTTCAAAAGTGATGCCTACAAGCGCCTGATGCTGGACGCTGCGGCCAACAACTCCGCATTGTTTATTCATCGCGAAGAGGTCGCTGCCGCCTGGGCATGGGTCGACCCGATCATCGACCACTGGCGTGAGACTGCCAATCAGCCACAGCTTTACCGCGCAGGCACCTGGGGGCCCCAGGCCTCCAACCAGCTGCTGGCCGAGAATGGCCACCACTGGTTCAACCCCTGAGAAATCGGGCGGAAAAACGAAAACAGGGTCTTAGAGACATGGTTGAAGAAAAGTTTTTTGCAGACCGGGAACGTCTGACACTGGCGCTGGCCAACGAATGTGCCGCAGCACTGCACGCGGGTATCAAGGCGAACGGGCAGGCCACCTTTCTGGTCAGCGGCGGCAGCTCACCGGAGCCGGTATACCGCGAGCTTTCCCGACGTCCGCTGCCGTGGCAGAACGTGAATGTTGCGCTGGTCGACGAGCGCTGGGTGGAGAAGGACGAGGCCGGTAGCAATCTGGCATTTATATCCAACAGCCTGTTGCAGAACGAAGCCAGCAAGGCGCCGTGTTTGGGTATGAAAAACGCCGCAGCCACGCCCGCAGAAGGCGAGGGCGATTGCGAGCGCGCTTATCAGGAATTGCCGCGTCCGTTTGACGTGTGTTTGCTGGGGATGGGCAACGACGGGCATACCGCTTCGTTCTTTCCCCATGCGGAAGGTCTGGCCGACGCGCTGGACACCAAGTCGGACAAGCTGTGCAAGGCCATCACGGCCAAGCAAAGCGCGGTGACTGGTGCGCACACCGAGCGTATGACACTGACACTGGCGGCCATTCTGCAGGCAAAAGAAATCAAGTTGCTGATTACCGGCGAGGAAAAGCTCAAGGTGTACCGGCAGGCACTGCTGGGTGACGACGAGCTGGAAATGCCGGTGCGCAGTATTCTCAAGCAGGGACTGAAACCGGTCACTGTGTATTGGGCACCGTGAACCCGATCGGGTTCGTGTTTAAAAAGAATTGAGACCTATAGGAAGTAGATGATGCAAGAGTCACTTGTACCCGTATTGGAGCAGGCCGGTGTAGTTCCGGTTCTGGTTATCGATAACGTCAGCGAAGCCCTGCCACTGGCTCAGGCGCTGGTTGAGGGCGGCCTGAACGTACTGGAGGTGACTCTGCGCACCGAAGCGGCCCTTGCCGCGGTTGAAGAAATTGCCAAGCACCTGCCGGATGCACACGTCGGTACTGGCACCGTGCTGAATGCGGCGGACGTGCGCCGTTCCGTGGATGCCGGTGCAACCTTCATGGTAAGCCCGGGTGCTACCGAAGCGCTGCTGGATGCGGCGGACGATGTTTCTGTTCCCATGCTGCCCGGCGCGGCGAACCCTTCTGAAGTCATGCGCCTGCTGGAGCGCGGCTACCGCTATCAGAAATTTTTCCCTGCGGAAGCCGCGGGCGGTGTACCCATGCTGAAGTCCATCGGTGGTCCGTTGGCGCAAGTGAAGTTCTGTCCCACCGGTGGTGTGAGCCCGAAGAACGCCAAAGACTATCTGGGCCTGGCCAATGTAGTTTGCGTTGGTGGTTCCTGGATGGCGGCACCGAAGCTGGTAGCCGAGAAAAACTGGGCGGAAATCACTCGCTTGGCTAAAGAGGCCACTCTGCTGAAGGGCTAATTTCCCGGCAGAATCGTTTTCACAGAGTAAGCACGTGCTGGGGGGGACACGCCCGGCACCCCGTATAAAAATTCATAAATTTTCAAGACACAGAGGGTGTAGCGATATGAAACTCAGAATTGCTATCAACGGCTATGGCCGCATCGGCCGCAATGTAACGCGCGCGATCTATGAATCCGGTTACAACGATCGCATTCAGCTGGTTGCCATCAACGACCTGGCACCGGTAGAAGCCAACGCTCACCTGACCCGGTTCGATACCGTACACGGCCGTTTCAATACCGACGTTGCGGTAGAAGGTGAAAACCTGGTTATCGGTGGCGACACCGTCAAGGTTTGCCAGGAGCGCAATCCTGCGGCGCTGCCCTGGGGCGAGCTGGAAGTAGATCTGGTGCTGGAATGTACCGGCCTGTTTACCGGCAAAGAAGCGGCCTCCCAGCACATGCAGGCCGGCGCCAAAGCGGTACTGGTATCTGCGCCGTCCGGCGACGCGGACCTGACCGTGGTTTACGGTGTTAACGACGACAAGCTCACCGCAGAGCACAAGGTGGTTTCCAACGCATCCTGTACCACCAACTGCCTGGCCCCGGTAGCCAAGGTTCTGAACGAAGCGATCGGTATCGAACGCGGCTTCATGACCACCGTGCACGCCTACACCAATGACCAGAACACCCAGGATGCTGTGCACAAGGACATCTATCGTGCCCGTGCCGCAGCTGACAATATGATCCCGACCAAAACTGGCGCTGCCGCGGCGGTGGGCCTGGTTCTGCCAGAGCTGAAAGGCAAACTGGATGGAATGGCAGTACGTGTGCCGGTGAACAATGTGTCCCTGGTGGACTGCCAGTTTATCGCCAGCCGTGAAACCACCGTTGATGAAATCAACGCGATCATGCGCGATGCCGCAGGCACCATCAAAGGCGGTGTACTGTCTTTCTGTGAGCAGCCGCTGGTTTCCGTAGACTTCAACCACACCTCTGCTTCCAGCCACTTCGATGCCAACCACACCCGTGTGAATGGCAATCTGGTCAAAGTCATGGCGTGGTATGACAACGAGTGGGGCTTCTCCCACCGTATGCTGGATACCAGCCTGGCGATGGCCAAAGCGCTCGAGCTGTAAAGCCGGCGTTTAAAATAAGGCTGTCATAGCAGCCTGATAACGTGAATGTTATCGCACCGGTGCGGGTGCAATACCCGCTCCGGTTTTGCTTTTCTGCAGTCAGCGCCGACTGTCATAAAAACAATATTCGCCTCTCATCCAATCGAAAAACGAATACCACCAATATGATTCGCCATACCAAAATTGTTGCCACACTCGGCCCGGGTACTGACAAGCCGCGTGTTATTGACGAGATTATCCGCGCAGGCGTCAACGTTGTACGCCTCAACTTTTCTCACGGCAGTGCCGATGACCACCGCAAGCGTGTAGAAGAAGTGCGTCGCGCCGCCGCCGAGCAGAACAAGCTGGTGGCTGTGCTTGGCGACCTGCAGGGCCCGAAAATCCGTATTGCCCGTTTCGCCGAAGGTAGCATTTTTCTCGAAAACAACGCCGAGTTCACCCTCGATGCAGATTGCCCGAAAGAGGGCGGTAACCAGCAACGTGTGGGTGTGGACTACCCGTCCCTGATTGCGGATTGCAAGCCCGGTAATATCCTGCTGCTGGACGATGGCAAGATTCGCCTCGAAGTCACCGGTGGCACCAACAGCAAGTTGTTCTGCCGTGTGCTGCAGGGCGGCAAGCTGTCCAACAACAAGGGAATCAACCTGTTGGGCGGCGGCCTTTCCGCTCCGGCGCTGACGGAAAAAGATTACGAAGACATCAAGCTCGCCGCCGAGCTGGATGTGGATTTCCTCGCGGTGAGCTTCCCGCGCAGTGGCGAAGACTTGGAAATCGCACGCAAGGCCATGCGCGAAGCGGGTAGCAACGCTGCCATCGTCGCCAAAGTGGAGCGCGCGGAAGCAGTAAATGATGATGAGCAGATGGACGGTATTATTCTCGCCTCTGATGTCATCATGGTTGCCCGCGGTGACCTGGGTGTAGAGATAGGCGATGCCGCACTGGTGGGTGTTCAGAAAAAGCTGATCAACCGCGCCAATGCCCTGAATCGCGGTGTGATCACTGCGACCCAGATGATGGAGTCCATGATCACCAACCCGACACCGACACGCGCCGAAGTAATGGATGTCGCGAATGCGGTGCTCGACGGCACCGATGCGGTGATGCTGTCCGCGGAAACCGCTGCTGGTGATTTCCCCGTTGCCGCGGTGGAGTCTATGGCGGAAGTCGTCGTGGGGGCTGAGCAGTACCTCGGTACCACCACCCGTCCTGCAGCAGACCGGTCGTCATCCGAAACCATCGATACTGTCATTGCCCAGGCAGCGATCGAGGCCGCAGTCCGGGTTGAAAACCTGAGTGCGGTAGCGGCGCTTACCGAATCCGGTCGCACCCCGCGTATCATGTCCCGCGCGACGTCGCAGCTGCCGATCTACGCGCTGACTCGCCACCCGCGTGTTGCACGCCAGCTGGTATTGCTGCGCGGTGTCGAGCCCATCGAGTTTGATCCGGCTTCCGTACCCCTGGGGCACCTGACCGATGCCATCATTGAGGTGCTGGGATCCCGGGTAACTCTGGAGAAGGGCGAGCGCATCCTGATTACTCAGGGCGAGCGCCTGAATATGGGCGGTGGCACCAGCTCCATGCGTATCAAGGAAATTGAATAACCGCGGGGCTCCCCGTTAGCGGTTCAATTCTCTAGATAGCAAAACTCCCGGCTCAGTCGGGAGTTTTGCTTCCGGTCTGCAGCTTTCTCTTCTGACACACGGGGCCTCTCTAGTCATTTATCCTGTGCATTTTTTATCCTAGTTTGCACGCGGGTTTCGAGTAGCTCTATGCCAATTGTCATAACTGACAGGTTGCTGTTGCAAAATGCGACAAAAAAGCCGGATATTTCCCTTCTCGGCAGGTAGCTTTTTTATTTCATTCTGTGTATTGTCAATCGTGAGAATGACAGCGCTATCATAAAAACGAATGACAGCGCTATCATTTCGAGGTACAAGGTGAATAAAAGTTTCTAACCAAACCTTTATATCTATAAAAAAGGAAGGGGAAATCGATGCTTAAGCGCAACAAACTCGCTCTCTCGATCAGCGCAGCTGTACTGAGTGGTGGCCTGATGGCTCCGCTGGCAGTTGCCCAGGACGCTCTGGAAGAAATTACCGTTACCGGTATTCGTGGAGCTCTGCAAGATGCCGTAAACATTAAGCGTGACTCGACCGATCTGGTCGACGCTGTGTCTGCGGAAGATGTTGGTAAGTTCCCGGACTCCGACGTAGGTGAAGCACTGGGTCGTATCCCGGGTATCACTGTTGGTCGCGCATTTGGTCAGGGTGCCTCTGTGTCCATTCGTGGTGCAGCTCCCTCTATGACTCTGACCCAGCTGAATGGTCAGAACGTTGCTTCCACAGGCTGGTTTGACCAGATCCCTGTAGACCGCAGCTTCAACTACTCCCTGCTCCCTGCCGAGCTGATCGGTGGCATCGAAGTATATAAATCCTCCCGTGCCGACCTGAACGAAGGTGGCATCGGCGGTACCGTAATCGTCAACACCCGCAAACCGCTGGATATGGACGCCAACACTGCATGGGTTGGTACCACCGCTCGTGTAGGAACCATCAGCGACGAACTCTCTCCGGAAGTTTCCGGCTTGTACAGCTGGAAAAACGATTCCGAGACTTTCGGTGTCCTGGTTTCTGCAGCTAAAGAAGACCGCGAATATGTTCGTCGTGGTACCGAGTCTGACTACCGCTGGTCTGGCGACGTTGCGCCGACCACCTTCCTGCAGGATCAAGAGCGCACTGCTCTGGACGTAACCCTGCAGTACGCGCCGACTGAAGAGCTGGCTTTCACTCTGCACGCCATGTCCCTGGATATGGAAGCAAACAACACCAACACCAGCCTCTACCTGTTCACTCTGGCCGGTGACAATGTGACCTGTCACACCACCAACGCCGCAGGCCTGTGTACTTCCAGCACCACCACCGACTCTCAGTTTGGTGATCTGGAACCGGGTTGGGCTGCCGGTGCTCCGGGTAACGAGACCTTCAACCAGACCTGGGGACGCCTATCCTCCATGAGCTCTGACACCTTCGATTTCGGTACTGAATACGAAGGTGACGGTTTCCGTGTAAGCGGTAACATCGGTTCCACCAAAGCAGAAGGCGGCACTGACTTTACCACCAACTTCTCCCACTTCCCGAGCGTACGCGCTGGTGACACCATGTCTCTGTGGGAAGGCTCTATCGATGCGACTGGCAAAGAGATTGTCATCAATCCGACCATGGATCCGAGTCTGACACTGGATGACTACGGCACCATGCTGTCTCCGGAAGGCTGGGCTGTGGGCAGCGGCCCTGCTCAGGATGAAGAATCCTACGCTCAGCTTGATGTGGAATTTGATCTGAACGTTGGTATCCTGACTTCATTTAAAACCGGTGCTCGCTGGACCGATCACGATGTCAATCGCCGTTCCTATGCTGGCCAGCTCACTCCGGTAGAAGTAGCCGCTAGCGAGATTTACAACGGCACTTTCCAGGTGGGGCAGCAGGGCTTTACTGCACCCAAGCCGAACCTGAGTGCGATGGTTGCTGCGACTCGCGACAGCCTGGATAGCTGGGCGGAAGAGCGTGCGGGTTACTCCGACCTGAACGAAGAGAACACCGCTCTGTACGGTATGTTCACTTTTGAGACCGGAGCTCTGACCGGTAACTTCGGTCTGCGTTACATCTCTACCGACGTTACTCGTAAGCAGTACGATCTGGATGGTACCGAGCTGATGGATGGCGACATTGGCGCCAACAATGGCTATAGCTACGAGTTGTCTGCGTACCGTGCCGACTACAGCGACGTCCTGCCAAGTGCAACCGTTCGCTATGAGCTGTCAGAAGATCTGGTGCTGCGTGCGTCAGCTGCTCAGACGATTTCTCGCCCGACTTATGACGACATGCTCGTTTCATACAACGGCTATGGCGACGACCGTGACAACAACCAGCAGCAGCGTTTCGGTAGCGAAGGTCTGCTGCCGATGAAAGCCACCAGTGCTGACATTGCTCTGGAATACTACTACGGCGACGGTAATCTGGTGTCTGCGACGTACTTCGTTAAGTCCATTGACGACTTCGTGACTTCCGAGATCCTGTTGGACCAGCAGATTGGCCTCGAAGATCCCGCGGGCGGCGACAGCTGGGCAGTCGAAACGCTGAAAAACTCAGGTGGTGCTGATCTGCAAGGTCTTGAGCTTCAGATCCAGCATGCATTTGACAACGGCTTCGGTGTAGCTGCGAACTACACCTATACCGATGGTGACGTTCCGACTGATGCATTCATGGATCAGCTGCCGCTGTTCACTGAGGCTTCTGAGCATGCATACAACCTGGTTGGTTACTGGGAAAATGATACCTTCTCTGCGCGTGCAGCATACAATTTCCGCTCCGAATACCTGATCCGTGAGGGTGGTTTCTGGTACGGTAACCGTATGCACGATGACTTCGGTTCTCTGGACCTGAGCTTCTACTGGTATGCTACCGACAATCTGGATGTGACCTTCGAAGCGATCAACGTCCTCGAAGAAGACGACATCCAGTACGGTGCTGCCGATGCGTCCAGTACCGAGACCGGTATGAAGGGCCCTCTTCTGGAAGGCTTCCCGGCCTGGTCTTTCGAAGGCGAAGCCGTGTACCAGTTGGGTGCAAGCTACAAGTTCTAAGAGCTTGATCGTTAGCTAGTAAAAAAGGCCCGGCTTTTAGCTGGGCCTTTTTTTTGTCTGAAAGTGATTGGTATGAAGATAAAAAAGATTGCGATTGTTGGCGGCGGCACTGCTGGTTGGATGGCGGCCAACCACCTGGGTGTTGAGCTATCTGGTGACTCGCAAATTGAGATCACCCTGATCGAATCTCCGGATGTGCCGGTGATAGGTGTGGGCGAGGGCACCGTGCCCAGAATACGCGAGACGCTGCACAAATTCGGTATTTCCGAGCTGGATTTGTTGGTGAGCTGCGACACCACGTTCAAAACGGGGATCAAGTTTTCCAACTGGATGACAAAGTCTCCAGAGCCCGGTGGCAACTATTACTACCATCCTTTCAGTTCGCCTTACCCCGAAGGCTACGATATTACGGACTACTGGCTGGACGGTAAGGGGAAAGAGGGATTTTCCCGTCTCGCCGATGCGTATTTTGTCGCGGAACAGAATCGCTCCCCCAAACTCATGTCTTCGCCGCCGTACAGGGGGGTGGTTGATTATGCCTATCACTTTAATGCCGGAAAATTTTCCGAACTGATCGCCAGTAATGCTCAAAAACGCTTTGGTGTTAAATATAAATCTGAGACTGTCAGGGGTGCCCGCACCGGAGAGGATGGAAACCTGCGCTCGTTGATCTATGCCAGTGGAGAGGAAGAGCAGTTTGACTTCTATATAGATTGTAGCGGTTTTGCATCCATTCTCATGGGGCAAGAGTTGCAGGTGCCGTTTGTGGATAAGTCCGCTCAAATCCTTACCGATACTGCGCTGGTTCTTCAGGAGCCCACGGCAGAAAATGATCCCATTCAGCCCTATACCTCCGCTACTGCTCACAAGGCGGGTTGGATCTGGGATATTCCTCTAACCAACCGCAGGGGATTGGGATGCGTGTATTCCAGTGCCCACCTGACCGAGTCTGATGCGCTAGGTGAGTTTTCCAGCTATGTGGGGAGAACTTTGGATACCGCCGATGTGCGAAAAATACCGATGAAGATCGGCTATCGCGGAGAGTTTTGGAAGAAAAACTGTGTAGCCCTGGGGCTGGCTCAGGGGTTCGTGGAGCCGCTGGAAGCTACCTCCATTCTGGTGACTGATCTGTCTGCCAACCTGCTAGCAAAAAGTTTCCCCCGCTCGCTGGAAGATATTCCGTCACTATCGGGTTACTACAACAAGGCGGTGAAATACGCCTGGGAAAGAGTAATCGATTTTGTACAGATGCATTACTGTATTTCCGATCGGAGAGATACTGAATTCTGGGTCGACTGCACGGAAAATTCCAAAAAATCTGACGAGCTGGCGGAGCGGTTGTCGCGATGGCTGGTGTCTACACCGAAGCGCTCTGACTTTTTCAGTACTTTTGATCTCTTTGGGGTGGAAAACTATCTGTTCGTACTTTATGGAATGCAATATCCGACGAAAGCCATCACTCTGGGGGAGGAAGAGCGTCGTGGCGCCGCGGATATCTATCGCGAGGCCTTGTTGCGTTTCGAGTCCCTCGCTGGTGATTTAATGTCGCACCGAGACTGGCTGACAGAGTTGCAGTGCCATCTGAATAGAAGTCGCACTTGATTCTGTTTTGAGGCTGAGCTCGTTGCAGTTTAGATTCAGAAATATTCGCATCGTGAGTGATCGTTGGTTTGTTTGATATGCAATTGATTGAAGTTGGGGAAGAGAAGAATACCGTCATAGTGATTGATGATTTTCTCGAAAACCCTGAAGAGCTGGTGGATTTCGCCAAGCGCGCCAGCTTTGCGCCGTGGCCGATGGCGGCGGAGGGGAAAGGTTATCCCGGTGTCCGTGCGGGGGCCCCCGAAAGCCATGCGTTACGGTTGATGGAGCGACTGGATGCGGTTGTGCGTGAGAAATTTAACATAGCAGCGGGAGCCGAGTTGAAGATTCAGCAAGAGACGCTGAATCTCATTACGGTTGCGGAGGATGAGCTGGGGCCTCTACAGCGCGCTCCTCATTTCGATACCAGTGACCCCAGGCTTTACGCGATTTTGCTGTATCTGTGTGACGAGACCCATGGGGGAACCGGGTTTTACCGGCATAAAAGCACTGGCTATGAAGCCATACGCCCCGACCGGGTCGAACACTACCTGGATAGTTGCTATGTTGAGTTCAACAAGTTTCGCCGTCCGCGGAAGTACTGTGGAGACTCTGACGATCTTTTCACCAGGGTAGGATTTGTGCCGGCAAAATATAACCGGGCGGTGATCTACAAGGGAAATCTGCTGCACAGTGCGAATATACTGAGTGACAAAAGCATCAGCTTCTGTCCCGAGACGGGGCGTTTGACCGCCAACCTGTTTGTCAGCTACGAATAGATGAGGCTGGGCGGTTGGAGTGGGTGAAGGGCGCGTAATCAGTGCAGGAAGGACTGGTAACTTCCTCCCCGCTGGTGTAACTTTTTGCTTCCCTTTTTGAGTATAAAAAATATACTGTCCGGGTTTTTTAGAATAACTTCAAATTTCAATAAGGTGTTGTATGGCCACTGTAGAAGCCCCAAAAATCGTTCCTCTGCGCAGCGACGCTCACGGTAAGCTGAAAGTTCGTGAGTTGGGGACCTTCGAGCACGTTGCAAAAGCACACATGGTGCCGGTAACTGCTCATGAATTCGCCCGTCTGGGTGCTGAATACCCTATCGTTTTCGTCAAGAACTCCGATACCGACCAGTTCCAGTCTGTTGCACTGCTGAGCCTGAAAGTAGGCGAGAACCTGTTCGTCGATGGTGATAAGTGGAAAGGTGTTTTCGTTCCGGGCGCAGTCCGCAACCATCCTTTCGTTCTGGCCCCGGCTGGTGAGAACAAAGAACAGCTCATGGTAGGCCTGATTGAAAACAGCCCGGTTGTCGGTGAGGAAGAGGGTAATGCCCTGTTCACCGAGTCTGGCGAAGAAAGCGAATACCTGAAGGCCAAGAAAGAGTCTCTGGTGGGCTACCTCGAGAGCGACCAGATGACCAAGGCGTTCATCACCATTCTGGCCGAGAAAGACCTGCTGACCACTCAGAACGTTGCAGTCAACGCTGGTGGTGAGAAGATCAACCTGACCGGTATCTACATGGTTGACGAGAAGAAGCTGGGCGAGCTCAGCGAAGAAGACTTCGCTGATTTCCGCAAGCGTGGTTTCCTGCCGCCGCTGTTCGCACAGCTCGGCTCCATGCATCAGTTCTCCCGTCTGGCGAAGATGCAGGCAGAAGCCTGATATCTGCTTTCAGGGGGCGCTCTGCTCCCTGATTTCCCGGTCTCGACCACTCGAGGCCGGGACATACTCTCCGGTTATTCCCGCCATGCTCTTATCCCGCTACTCCGCCTGGTTCTTATTCCTGTCAGCTTTTTACTGTCTCTGGGCGCTGTTTGTATCCAGCCAGAACCTCTGGGGCGAGGTAGCTGAACACTGGCCAATGGCCCTGTCCATGGCGATCGGTTCCTACGCCGCGGGTTCTACGCCCATGGGTGGCGGCACAGTCGGGTTTCCCGTGCTGGTGTTGCTGTTCGATATGCCGGCCAGTCTCGGTCGGGATTTCAGTTTTGCGGTACAGTCCATTGGTATGGTCAGTGCCAGTATCTTTATTTTCTGTCGGCGCCAGTTGCTGGCCTGGTCTATGTTGCGCGGTGCGTTGCTGGGCAGCCTGTTGTCGACGCCGCTGGGTATTCTCTATTTTGCGCCCCTTGTTCCCGAGCTATGGGTAAAGCTGTCGTTTGCGGTGATCTGGGGCAGCTTCGGGGTTTTGCACCTGTATCGCCTGCGGGAAATTACCGGTCACGATCACGCTGGGGACCCGCGTTGTCCCAAGGATTTTCGAGTGGGGCTGATGCTGGGGGCCGCATCCGGCTTTGCCGCAGTGTCGGTTACCGGGGTCGGTATCGATATGGTGATATACGCGGCACTGGTGTTGCTCAGCCGCGTGGATCTCAAGGTCGCCATTCCGACATCCGTGGTGATTATGGCGTTCTCTTCCGTGGTGGGCGTTGTGGTGAAGAGTGTTGCCGGCGATTGGCAGCCGGGAGTGTTGGGTAACTGGCTGGCGGCGGCGCCGGTGGTGGCTCTGGGGGCGCCTCTTGGGGTATTCGTGGTCGGTTTGATTGGTCGCCAGCCCACGCTTCTCGCAGTGGCACTATTGTGTATTGTGCAGTTCGTGTGGACCTGTATTTCGGAAAGGGCGACCCTGGGGCTTGCCGGAACGGCGATCGCGTTGGTTGCGGTAGTGGTGTGTCTTGCGGGCTTTGAGGCGCTGCGCCTGTTGGGGTTGCGTCGCGAGCGCAATCGCACGGGATTGGCTGACGCCGTTGATACGGATATTTCTTTGAGCCAGCCTGTCCCGGGATCCTAGCTACTTTCAGCTCGTGGTAGGCCCCGTCTTCGCACTAGTTTGCGTCCGGGGCGGATAATAAAAAAGGCGATCTCTTGCGAGATCGCCTTTTTTAAGTATGGCTGGGGTGGAAGGATTCGAACCTTCGCATGACGGGATCAAAACCCGCTGCCTTACCGCTTGGCTACACCCCAGTAAAGGTGCTGTGAGGCTGGTACTCACAGAGAAAAATGGTAGCAAGGGGGAGACTTGAACTCCCGACCTCAGCATTATGAGTGCTGCGCTCTAACCAGCTGAGCTACCTTGCCACAACCAATCTCGTCTAACCGAGGGCGCGCATTATCGGGCTACCTCGGGGGTCTGTCAACACTTTTTTAGTAAATTAATCAGTAGCTTAGCGCGTAATCCGCTTTTCCCCCGGGGATCAGCGTCCGCGGCCGATGGCGGCGAGCAGCGAACCCAGCACAACGGTAATTGCGCCAACCCAGCTGATCCAGTTCAGCGGTTCCACTTCGATGTATTGCGGCCACAGGTTGCCGATGACGGCGCTGAGCGCCAGGGTCATCAGCGGTACCAGAGCGAGGGTGGCGCTGACCCGGGATGCCTCCCAGGCACCCATAGCCTTGGCGAAGGCGCCGTAGGCGATCAGTGTGTTGGCGGTCAGGAAAATCAGCAGGCCCCAGCCGAGTGCGTCCAGCTGTAGTGCGCTGGATGGCTGTGAGACCGGCAGGAAGCACAGGGTGCCGGAAATATAGATCAGTATCAGCAGGTTCTGTGGGCGCGACTGGGCGACGATCTTTTTCTGGAACAGGCCGTAGATGGCCCAGGTCACTGCCGCGATAACCACCAGGCCAACACCCACCAGATACTCGCGGTCTTCCCCTTCCATCAGCTCCTGAATACGCAGGTTGAAGAACAGCGGCAGCCCGATACATACCAGGCCCACGCCCATCCACTGGCGCGCAGAGAAACGCTCGCCGAGGAAGATCACGCTGAAAATCAGGAGCAGTAGTGGTGCCAGCTGGATCAGTACCTGCAGGGCGCCGGGAGTGATGTAATTGAGTCCGGTGGCATAGGAAATATAGTTGCCCAGCAGGCCGGCGACGGCGAGCACGGTGTAGGGCAGCAGTTTCCCGCGCAACAGTGCGCCGAGCTGCAGGTCGCGGCGGGATCCATACCAGGCGCCGGCAAACAGGGCTGCGCCAAAGAAGCGAAACCAGGTCACGGTAGTGGAATCCATGTCGCTGATCAGGCCTTTCATGGCGATGGGCAGCAGGGCCCACAGGAAGGCGGTGGTCAGGGCCAGCGGCAGGCCGACTCTCCAGTTGGATTGATACATGGCAACCTACGGTGATGGTGCTAGATCAGGTGCGGGGTTGCACCCGAGAGGTGTACTGCGGAGCCTTTGTGGGGCCCCGCAGTCCGGGACTGCTTCGGTCGGTGTCAGGAGGGGGCGGGTGTTTTAGACGTTAAAGCGGAAGTGGATAACATCGCCGTCTGCGACAACGTAATCCTTGCCTTCCAGGCGCCATTTACCTGCTTCCTTGGCGCCGGCTTCGCCCTTGTTATCCACAAAGTCGGTATAGCCCACCACTTCAGCGCGGATAAAGCCTTTCTCGAAATCGGTGTGGATCTTGCCCGCAGCCTGCGGCGCAGTTGCTTGCAGGGGGATGGTCCAGGCGCGTACTTCTTTGACGCCGGCAGTGAAGTATGTGTGCAGGTTCAGCAGGTTGTAGCCTGCGCGGATCACGCGGTTCAGGCCCGGTTCTTCCATGCCCAGCTCTTCCAGAAACTCCTGCTTTTCATCATCGTCGAGTTCGGCAATTTCGGCTTCCAGCTTGTTGCAGATGGGAACCAGAACGGCATTTTCTTCTGCGGCGATGGCAGAGACCGCATCCAGGTGCGGGTTGTTCTCGAAGCCGTCTTCATCGACGTTGGCGATGTACATGGTGGGCTTGACGGTGAGCAGGCTCAGTTCGCGCAGGTCCGCAAGCTCGTCATCATTCAGGCCGAATGAGCGCAGCGGCTTGGCTTCATCCAGGTGCGGCTGGATCTTTTCCAGCAGTGCCTTCATCTTGATGGCGTGCTTGTCCTGACCTTTGGCGGCACGAGTGTAGCGCTGCAGTGCTTTTTCTACGGTATCCAGGTCGGCCAGCGCCAGCTCGGTGTTGATGACTTCAATATCGGCAACCGGGTGTACCTTATTCGCCACGTGAATGACGTTGTCGTCTTCGAAGCAGCGAACCACGTGGGCGATGGCATCGGTCTCGCGGATATTGGCGAGGAACTTGTTGCCCAGGCCCTCACCCTTGGAGGCGCCGGCAACCAGGCCTGCGATATCAGTAAACTCCATGGTGGTGGGGATCACTTTCTGCGGGTTGACGATTTCCGCCAGCTTGTCGAGGCGGGGATCCGGTACGGGTACCACGCCGGCGTTGGGCTCAATGGTGCAGAAAGGGAAGTTCTCTGCGTCGATGCCCGCCTTGGTGAGGGCATTGAACAGAGTAGATTTGCCCACATTGGGCAGGCCGACGATGCCGCAAGTAAAACCCATGGTCTGAATCCTGTAGGTGTTCGGTGAGTAGAGCGCGCGCAGGCAGCTCTTACCTATTTTGCTTTGGTGTGCAGTGTTTTCATGGCCCCGTTCCAGTCGCCAGAGGCGGCGGTGGGGAGTACATCAACGGCGCGGTCGATGGCTTCGGCCAGCTGGTCCTGCTCAACCCGCGGGGCGCGCTGCAGAACGTAGTTGACGACATCGCGGGCATTGCCCGGGTGGCCAACGCCGAGGCGAAGACGCATGAAATCGCGATTGTTCCCCAGTGCCGAGATAATGTCGCGCAGGCCGTTGTGGCCTCCGTGACCACCACCACCTTTCAGGCGTGCGGTGCCACTGGGCAGGTCCAGCTCATCGTGGGCGACCAGAATGGCCTCGGCGGGAATCTTGAAGAAGTTCGCCAGTGGGCCTACTGCCTGGCCACTGCGATTCATATAGGTGGTGGGAATCAGCAGGCGGATATCCTGCCCGCTGATCCGCACACGGCCGGTGAGACCGTGATATTTGCTGTCTGGCGCGAGCTGAGCGCCGTGGATACGGGCCAGCTCGGAGACAAAGTCGGCTCCCGCGTTGTGACGCGTCCGGTCGTACTCGGGGCCTGGGTTACCCAGGCCGACGATTAACTGAATGGGCGTGTCGGGAGCCTTGCTCAAGGTACTTTACCTTATCGGGAGACCTGAACGTCTGCCGGCTTATGCTTCGCCGGACTCTTCGCCTTCACCTTCTTCGGCGTCAGCTTCGATGGCGCCACGCGGCTTGTGCACGGAGGCAACAACCAGGTCGTGGTCTTCACCGTGGGCCAGGTCCACAGACTCAACGCCTTCCGGCAGTTTGATGTCGGAGATGTGAACGGTGGCGTCCAGTTCCAGGTCAGCCAGGTCTACTTCGATGAACTCAGGCAGCTTGGAAGCCGGTGCGTTGATGTCCAGCTCGGTCAGGGTGTGAGACACGATGCCGCCAGCTTTAACACCTTTGCAGGACTCTTCGTTCAGGAAGTGCAGGGGTACTTTAACGTGTACTTTGGTGTTCGCAGATACGCGCTGGAAGTCAGCGTGCAGCAGGATCGCCTTGGCCGGGTGACGCTGCAGGTCGCGCAGGATCACGGTCTCTTCCTTGCCGTCGACATTCAGGGTCAGAACGGAGGAGTAAACGGCTTCGCTTTCCAGAGCCTTGAACATATCTTTCTGCAGCAGGGCAATGGATTGCGGTTCGGCTTCGCCACCGTAGATGATGGCCGGAACTTTCGCTTCCAGGCGACGCAGGCGGCGGCTCGCACCTTTCCCTTCGTCGCTACGGACGCTGGCATTCAGTTTGAAATCAGACATGGGGTAAACCTCAGGTTGTCTGTCCAGAAGGACCTGCGACCGGAACCTTCTGGCGTTGCTATAAAATGGGCGAAATCTATTGAAACACCCAATAGTAAACGCCCGGCGGTACCGGGCGGGCGCGTATTCTAAGGGCAAGCGCAGGGGATTGCCAGTGTAATCGTGGTTTGCTTACGACTACCTGGCGGGTGCTTTTCCGTTGCTGGATAGGGCTGTGAAGCGGCCTTATGAACGGAACATTGCCGAAAGTGATTCTTCGTTGCTGATGCGGCGCATGGACTCGGCCAGCATCGCAGACAGGGTGAGCTGACGGATTTTCGATGACTGCGCCATCTTGTCGCCCAGCGGGATGGAGTCGGTGACTACCAGTTCATCCAGAACCGAGTTGTTCAGGTTCTCGATCGCCTTGCCGGAGAGTACCGGGTGGGTACAGTAGGCAACGACTTTCTTGGCGCCGTGTTCTTTCAGGGCGTTGGCCGCGTTACACAGGGTGCCCGCGGTATCCACCATATCGTCTACCAGCAGGCAGGTGCGGCCGTTGATCTCACCGATGATGTTCATCACTTCGGCAACATTGGCAGCGGGGCGGCGCTTGTCGATGATGGCCAGATCGCAGTCGAGACTCTTGGCAACGGCGCGGGCGCGCACAACGCCGCCGATATCCGGGGACACGACAACCAGGTCTTCATATTTCTGGCGCTCGATATCGTCCAGCAGCACGGAAGAACCGTAAACGTTGTCTACCGGCACGTCGAAGAAGCCCTGGATCTGCTCGGCGTGCAGGTCAACGGTCAGTACGCGGTCGATGCCCACGCTCACCATCATGTCTGCCACGACCTTGGCGGAAATCGGCACCCGCTGTGAACGCACCCGGCGATCCTGGCGCGCGTAGCCGAAGTAGGGGACTACCGCGGTAATGCGGCCGGCTGAGGCGCGACGCAGGGCGTCAACCAGCAGGATCAGTTCCATGATGTTGCGGTTGGTGGGCTGGCAGGTGGACTGCACCACAAAAACATCGCGACCGCGCACGTTGTCGGTGATCTCAACCGCGATCTCACCATCGGAGAAGCGCTTGACCACCGCCTCTCCCAGCGGTATCGCCATATGCTCAACAACCTTTTGTGCCAGTTCCGGGTTTGCGTTGCCGGTGAAGACCATTAAGTCAGCCACTGCGAGTACCTTTTTCGTTGGGAGTAGATGATAGTAGTGAAATTCAGGGGGTTTTCGGAGCGCGAACTGCTTGCAGGTTAGTGTGATGCCGTGTCATTGGGCGACCATTGGTGCAAGTGTAGAGGATGGCCCTGATTGGCCGCTTGTCGGGGTTGGGCCCGAAGCTCCAAAGCGAGCCATGGATGGCTCGCCCGCAAACCAGTTCAGCTGGTTTGGCGGGAGCTAAGTGCGGATATGCGCCGCGCTTAGCGTTTTTCAGGAATTCATGGATGAATTCCTGAAAACTAAGAAAGTGGCTGGGGTGGAAGGATTAGCTTCGCCTGCGGCTCGCTGGTCTCCGCTGGCTGCGCCAGCTCCGGCTCGAACCTGTCAGAGTGCGTTGCTTTCGCCAAACTCACTGCCAACCTGAAAATATGGCTGGGGTGGAAGGATTCGAACCTTCGCATGACGGGATCAAAACCCGCTGCCTTACCGCTTGGCTACACCCCAGCAATGTTGCAGCTAATCAATTTAGACCGTTGCTGCAAATTTCGCGAGCTGCCTGTGGGTCGGAGAGTCATCGACGCCTTTGGCAATAAAGCCCTGCCACCCTTCAGGCCGTTCAGCGAACACTTTTTGCGCCGCTTCTTCTGACGCGAATCCGGCAAAAACACATGCGCCGGTTCCTGTCAGGTAGGCCTGTCCGTAGTGCGCAAGCCACGATCGGGCTGCATGCACCTCGGGGTAGAGGCTCTCAACCAGCGACTGGAAATCGTTACCGGCATATTGATTCAGCCAGTGTGTGTTCAGCCGCCTGTCGCGAAGGGCCGCTAATGTAATTGCGGCAGAATCTCTTGTCAAACGCGGATCGGAAAAAAGCGCCGCCGTGCTGACATGGCAGGCTGGTGTCAGCACCAGGTACCACTGGGGAGCAATGGATACCGGGGTCAGGCGTTCGCCCACTCCTTCGGCAAATGCGGAATGGCCGCGTACAAATACCGGCACATCGGCGCCGAGTTGCGCACCCAGTTCCGCGAGCTTGTCCAGGTCCAGGCGGCACTGCCACAGATGATTCAGGCCCAGGAGCGCTGTAGCGGCATCGCTGCTGCCGCCGCCAATTCCGCCTCCGGCGGGAAGAATCTTGTCTACCGTAATCCTTGCGCCCTGTTCTCGGTTGCCACAGTGCTGCCGGAGCAATTGGGCAGCGCGATAAATCAGGTTTTGCTGTGGTGGCACGTCAACACCGGGGCACTGCAGGTGGATATGTCCGTCGGTGGTGGCTTCAAAAGTCAGGGTGTCGCCAAAATCCAGTAACTGAAAAATCGTCTGCAGTTCGTGGTAGCCATCCGCGCGGCGACCGAGAATCCGCAGCATGAGGTTCAGTTTGGCAGGGGCAGGGAGGGAAAACGCATTCATGGAGAGTGGGCGGTTAAAAAGTCTGGCGGCCAGTTTAGCAGTCGCCAGACTTTTGCTGTAGCAGCTTATTTGGGCTGCCAGTCCTTGATCACCACAGTGACACTCACCGGCCCGGCGGCCTGATTGGTGGCGGCTTTGATGCGGGTGGGGAGCTGGTAGGGGCCGACATTCTGGTAGCCGCCAAAGCTCAATTGCCAGCCAGCTTGCTGCAGGCTTTGCAGTAGTCCCTGGGAATTCTTCTGCTCACCGGCAATCGCACCCGGCGCAGGCAGTCCGCGCACCCAGTAAAACATCTCAGACACAGGCAGGGGCCAGCCCATGATCTGCTCGGTGAGCTGAGCGGGACTGGAGGCAAACACGGCGGGTTCACTGCCGCTTTGTAAGCTGACACCGGCAGGTGAGCCACTGATTACCGTAGCGCCGGCGCCCAATGGGCCGCTGAGATGGATGCGGTAGTTGCCGCTGGCCTGTTGCCAGGTAAGGTTGGCGCTGCCGTTTTCCTTGGGGGACCGTACCCCCAGTTTTCCGGTGGCCTCCCAGCGCTGCAGTGCGGCGGCGGATTGCGGTTGTGCCGATTGGGCTGGTGGTTGGGACGGTTGTGGTTTCTGCGAGCTGCACGCGGTGACAGCGACAAGCAGCACCGCGGTAACCAGCTGCCGGGTGCGGGTAGCGATGCGCCCGCACAGTTTTTTATCGAACGTGAATGGTAATCGGGACACAGAGAGAACTTCAGCTTTCCGTAACATGCTGTTCCAGTCTTTGTTGATCCTGTAGCCGCTGCATGGCCTCGGGAATTAGTTTACTTTCCGGGTTGTTCTGCAATCCCTGCTCCCACACCTGCATGGCCTGTTGGCGCTGACCCAGTGCCCACAGCGCCTCACCCAGATGTGCGGCGATTTCGTGATCTTTGAGCAGCTCGTGAGCCCTTTGCAGGTATTTCACTGCCTCAGCATGGTTGCCCAGGCGGTGATGTGCCCAGCCCATACTGTCGATAATGGCGGGGTCATCCGGGCTCAGTTCCAGCGCCTTGCTGATCAGTACCAGTGCCTCGTTGAGGCGGTCCTCATAGGAGAGCAGTTTGTAACCCAATGTGTTCAGCAGGTTCGCATTATCCGGATCGCTGGACAACAATTTGCGCAAACTCAGTTCAAAGTTTTCCACATCTCCCAGCTGCTCACTGGTCATGGCATAGGCGTAGATCAGTCGTTTACTGTCACCGTTGGTTTTTAGAGCGCCGGAGAGAAGCGTCTGCGCTTCTTTAAGACGACCGTATTTAGTGAGTAGTTCCGTCTGCAATAGATAGAACTGTTCTTTCTGGCCCGGATGGCGCGCGCGCAATTCTTCAAACCAGTCCTGCGCCTCACTGGTATTGCCGCTGGCGGCGAGCAGGTTGGTGCCACGGGTAATCGCCTGTACGTAATCGCCGCCCGGACGCACCATGCGATAGTGGGTAACGGCTTCACTTACCTTATCTTTTTTCTCGGCAATGCCGGCGAGATAGAAGTGTGCCGCGGATTCGTGTTCCTCGAGTTGCAGCAGTTTTTCCAGTAGTGGCTTGGCGTTGTCGAGTTGTCCGGTTTCGTACTGGATCAATGCCAGGGAAAGGATCAAGTTGGCATCGTTGGGACGCTGTTTCACCAGCTCCACAAACTGATGTTGCGCCAGTTCAATATCTTCGCGAATCAGCAACCGCGCATACTGCAGGCGCAGGCGGCTCTCTTTGGGGTAGAGGGATACCAGGTTTTCCAGCAGCTGGCGCGCCTCTTTGTTGCGCCCCATATCAATCAGGATATGGGATTCCAGCAGCGGTGCATCGAGTAGCGCCGGGTCTCGCTCCTGTACCTGGTGGGTCAGGTTCAGGGCTTCCTGGGGGTTGTTGTTGGCCCGCAGCAGCATGGCGAGCGCCAGGGCGGCCTCGTTGTTGGTCGGGTATTTCTGTGACAGGCGGCGGAATTCCGGAAGTATCTTCTTCGCCAGTTCTTCGTTATCTACCGCGGTGGCCGCCACGGATTGCAGTGGTGCATCGCCGCCCAGGCTGAGTGCCAGTTCTGCGTGGCGCATGGCGGCATCCAGTTCTCCGGCGAGAGTGAGTTCGGCAGTCGCAGCCAGCTGCGCTTCGGGGCTTTCTGGCTCCAGTTCTACCCACAGCTGGGCGGAGCGCAGTGCCGCACGGCGCGCGTTCAGGTAGCGTGCGATCCGGGTGGCGCGGGCAGCGATTCCAGCATCTTTGGTGCGCTCGGCCTGGAAGTAGTAGTTCGCCAGCGCCAGGTCATACTGCTGGCGATTGCCTGCAACTTCTGCCACCAGTAGCGTGTAAAAGGTTTCAATAGGGAAAGGTTTGGTTTTGTCGCTCTTTTCTTCTTTTTCAGCAGGCACCCCCCGTTTTGCCAGCGTCGTTTCGTCATTTTCAGCCACTTTCTCTGCGCCGCTGGCGATGGGTTGCGCGGCAGTGGATATTTCGGGGGCCGCGTAGGCCGCACCTGCCACGGGTTCATTGGCGGCATCGACCTGGAGGGGTTGCTGACTGCAGGCGCACAGGATAGCTACCGATATTGCAGTTGCGAGTACGCGTGTCGGATGACGTCGGGCGCCATCTTGCGGCGCGCTGCCATCGGATGTCTGTACATCGGAATTCTGTACAGAAGACGCGATGGCCTTCCGGCTCAACTGGGGCGGGGCGAAAAAGGTGGCAAGGATCGGGGATGAAAAAAGCTGCATAAAAAACGTGTCCGTACGTTCGCGCCGGTCACCGGTCAGCCGTGAGTCCTGGGCTGAACTGTGGCACCTCCTGTGCTTTTGCGGGCAGTGAGGCGGGGCCGTTCTGTGTGGTGGGGCGTCTGTTGGCGTATTTTTCCGGGTTATCGCCGTATAATTCTAGTTGTGAATTCCTCCTGCTGTGGCCGCGGTCGGGGTTTCGGCGCGAAGTCAGCATCTATTTAAACCGCGGTATGCAAGCCGCGTTTGGCGGCCAAACAGGTTGTGACTGGCTGGACACTTGCTGCACACTATCACACAGATAGCCTGATAGCGCTTGCACGGTGCGCAGCGGCCCCGGACAATGTGCGACCTTTTTACCGACCCTAGTACCATTATTCGGGACGGGCGCACCGAGGTGCCCGAACGAGACGACGAGAACCTATGCCGATCCTTGCCCTGGGAATCAACCACGATAGTGCGCCCGTTGCTGTACGCGAGCGAGTGGCATTCGCCCCCGAGGTAATGCCCAGTGCGCTGGCAGAGGCCCGCGCGGCCCTGGATTGTCGGGAACTGGCGATACTCTCCACCTGCAATCGCACCGAGATCTACGGCGAGGTAGCGCCGGAGGCGGTATTGGCGTGGATCTCCAACTACCACAGCGTTCCCCTCGACCAGCTGACCGGCTGTCACTATCAGTTCACCGATGAAACTGCGGTGCGCCATATGATGCGCGTGGCCTGCGGGCTGGATTCGCTGGTGCTCGGGGAACCGCAGATCCTCGGCCAGATGAAATCCGCTTACGCGGTGGCGCGGGAGTCCGGCAGTGTCGGTTCTACGTTGCACAATGTATTCCAGCAGGTGTTTTCGGTCGCCAAGCGTGTGCGCACCGAAACTGCCATTGGCGAAAACCCGGTCTCTGTGGCCTTTGCCGCGGTGTCTCTGGGGTCCCGTATCTTTACCGATCTCGGCGAACAGACCGCGTTGTTGATCGGCGCCGGGGAAACCATTGAGCTGGTGGCCCGGCATTTGCTGGACAAAGGGGTGAAGAAGCTGATCGTGGCCAACCGCACGCTGCACCGGGCGCAACTGTTGGCACAGGATTTCGGCGCCGAGGCGATCCTGCTGGCGGATATCCCCGAGCACCTGCCGCGCGCCGACATCGTGATCAGTTCCACCGCCAGCCAGTTGCCGATTCTGGGTAAGGGCGCGGTAGAGACCGCGCTCAAGCAGCGCCGTCACCGCCCGATGTTTATGGTGGATATCGCGGTGCCGCGGGATATCGAGCCGCAAGTAGGCAATCTGGACGACGTCTATCTGTATACCGTGGACGACCTGCGCGGGGTGATCGACGAGGGCAAGCGATTGCGCGAGAAGGCCGCCGAGGCTGCCGACGTGATCGTCGATTCCGCGGCCCAGGACTTTATGCGCGAGCACCGCAGCCTGCGCGCCGTGGACTCCATCCGCAGCTACCGCCAGCAGGCCCAGGGAATCAGCAAGGATGAACTGGAAAAGACCCTGGTGCAGTTGCGCACCGGTGCTGACCCTGAGCAGTTGCTGGAACAATTGGCCCGCTCGCTTACCAATAAACTGATCCATGCGCCTACTGTGGCCCTGCGCAAGGCGACCGCCGATGGCGATATGGAACGGCTGCGCATTGCGCGGGAAATAATAGGCCTGGCCCCGGAAGACTGCGACCAGGAATCAGATGTATCGGCCACTGCGCCGGAGAAAAAGAAACTCAAATAATGAAAGCTTCTGTACAACAGAAACTCGACAACCTGGTGGAGCGCCACGAGGAAGTGTCCGCGCTGCTGGGTGATGCAGAAATCATCAGCGACCAGGACAAGTTCCGCGACCTCTCGCGAGAGTTTTCCGAGCTGGAAGACGTGGTCAAATGCTACAGCCGCTACAAGACCCTGCAGGACGATATGGCCACCGCGCGCGAAATGCTCGATGAGAGCGACGATGAAATGCGGGAAATGGCCCAGGAAGAGCTGCGCGAAGCGGAAGCCGAGCTCGAGCCGCTGGAAAAAGAACTGCAGACCCTGCTGTTGCCGCGCGACCCCAACGACCGCAAAAACGTTTACCTCGAGATCCGTGCCGGAACCGGCGGGGATGAGGCTGCGATCTTCTCCGGTGACCTGTTCCGCATGTACTCCCGCTACGCTGAAAAGCAGGGCTGGCGCATCGAAGTGATCAGCGAAAACCCCGGCGAGCACGGTGGTTACAAAGAGATCATCACCCGTGTTGCCGGTGAAGATGTCTATGCGCGGCTGAAGTTCGAGTCGGGCGCACACCGGGTGCAGCGGGTGCCGGAGACCGAGTCCCAGGGGCGTATCCACACCTCCGCCTGTACCGTGGCGGTGATGCCGGAGCCGGACGAGCGCGATGCCATCGAGATCAACAAGGCGGACCTGCGCGTCGATACCTACCGCGCTTCCGGCGCCGGTGGTCAGCACGTCAACAAAACCGATTCCGCGGTGCGCCTTACCCATATTCCCACGGGAATTGTGGTGGAGTGTCAGGACGAACGTTCCCAGCACAAGAACCGCGCCAAGGCGATGGCGTTGTTGCAGGCCAAACTGAACAACGCGCAAGAATCTGCTGCCGCTCAGGAAATTTCCGACGCGCGCAGAAACCTGGTGGGAAGTGGCGATCGCTCCGAGCGAATCCGCACCTATAACTTTCCCCAGGGGCGGGTGACCGATCACCGTATTGGACTGACCCTGTACAAGCTGGACGAGGTCATGCAGGGCGCAGTGGACGAGGTAATCGGCCCGTTGCGCACCGAATACCAGGCGGATCAACTTGCCGCCCTGGGGCAGCACTGATCCCCATGGCCACGGTGAAGGAAAACCTGCAGCGCGCGGTAGAACTCAAGCACAGTGACAGCCCGCGGCTGGACCTGGAGGTGCTGCTCTGCCACCTGCTGGGGAAGTCCCGCGCCTGGCTTTACACCTGGCCCGAACACCCGCTGGACGATGAGCAGCAGTTACAGTTCGAGCGGCTGCTGGAGCGCCGTATTGCCGGCGAGCCGGTGGCCCACCTCACTGGTAGCCGGGAATTCTGGTCCCTTCCCCTAAAGGTCAACCGCACCACCCTGATCCCGCGCCCGGATACCGAAGTACTGGTAGAAACGGTGCTCGAGCTGTGTCCACAAGAGCGGCTCTCGGTTCTGGACCTGGGAACCGGCACCGGTGCGATCGCCCTGGCCCTGGCGAGCGAGCGGCCCCGCTGGCAGGTGACAGCTGTGGACAGAATGCCGGCGGCGGTGGCGCTGGCGGAAGAAAACCGACAACGATTGGGGTTCGACAACGTTGCGGTACTGCAGAGCGACTGGTTTGCCGCGGTGCCGCAACAGCGCTTTGATCTGATTGTCAGCAACCCGCCCTATATTGATACCCAGGACCCGCACCTGCGCGAAGGCGATGTGCGCTTCGAGCCGCTATCGGCGCTGGTGGCGGAAGAGCATGGGCTGGCGGATATCCGCCGCATTGGTGAGGACGCGCTGGACTTCCTTAGCGATGGCGCATTGCTTGCGGTCGAGCACGGCTGGGAGCAGGGCAAGGCGGTACGCAGGATTTTTACCGAAGCGGGTTACGCCGAGGTGGAAACCCGGCTTGACTATGCCGGGCGGGAACGTATCACACTGGGTCGCAACAAAAGTACTCCCCCGTAGGGGCCTCCTGCGCAGGCGAACAGACCACACCTGGGACAACTCGCCGCGAGCCAGGCTCCTGCAACAACGCAACCGGCAGGAAGGAGTCTATGCACGAGCACGCCCATCACCACAGTCACGGCAACCATCTAAAACCCCTGGTCTGGGGCCTGGTCATCACGCTCGCGTTTGCCGTGGTGGAAGCCATCGGCGGCTGGATTTCCGGCTCCCTCGCACTGCTCGGCGACGCCGGGCACATGATCACCGATTCCTTTTCCCTGGCACTTGGCGCGGTAGCGGCAATGCTCGCGCGCAAGCCGGCAAGCCGCGAGATGTCGTTTGGCTGGGGGCGCGCGGAAGTGCTGGCGGCCATCGTCAATGCGGTACTGATGTTGTTGATTGTGGTAGGTATCACCATCGCCGCGCTTGATCGCCTGCGCGCGCCGCAGCCGGTGCAGGGCGGTATGGTGATGTTGATTGCGAGTATCGGACTGCTGGTGAATATTGCGGTGGCTTGGGTGCTGCACCGGGGTGAGCAGACACTCAATATTCGCGGTGCGCTGCTGCATGTGATGGGGGATCTACTCGGTTCGGTGGCGGCACTGGTCGCGGGCGCGGTGATTTATTTCACCGACTGGACGCCGATCGACCCGTTGCTGTCGGTACTGATCTGCGTACTTATCTTGTTTTCCAGCCTGAAGTTGCTGCGCGATGCGGTGGATGTGCTGATGGAGCGGGTGCCAAGAGAGTTGAGCCTGCCGCTGGTGGGGGAAACCATGGCCGCGGTGGAGGGCGTGCGCTCGGTGCACGACCTGCATATCTGGCGGCTGGACAGCAGTATGATTTCCCTGTCCGCGCATATCGTGGTGGACGATCTGGCCACCTGGCCGAAAGTGCTGGCAATGCTGCGCGAGACACTGATCGAGCGCTTCGCCATCAGTCATATCACACTGCAGCCGGAGCCACTGCATGTGGATAAAACCCCGATCATTGATCGGGTGAGCGGGCCGCAACCTTAAAAAGGTTATTGGCCCGTCTGTCTGGTTAGGCGCTCAATCTTCCTCACTCTGCTCATCGTGATCCACGGTGGGCGCGTCTTCGTCCGGGGTGTCTGAAGCCGGCTCGGGTGATGTCACCGGTGTTTCTTCCTGTTGCCCGGCGGACTCCGTTTGCGTGCTCTGCTCGGTGGCGGCGGGCGCTTCTTCGGCTGTTACGTCTTCCGGTGCCGGGATCTGTTCTTCCGGCGCCTGAATGCCAATGTGGTAGGCAGCAAAGCCCGGTTGTACCACCTGGTTCATGGCCATTCCGAGGATGCGACCGTTGTGCTGGGAGCGGATCTCCTTGCGTACATTGGTGATCGGGTTGGTCACGGTGCCCAGCAGGTCTCCCTTGCTGACAAACTCACCCAGCTGAACCTTGCTGAAAATGATCCCGCCGGTAGTGGCGCGCTGCCAGGTGGAGTTGTAGTAGACCGGTTCGGGGTCTCCCCACAGGCGGAACTTGTTCACCATGCCGAGCTGATTGAGCAGGGTGCGTATGCCTTTCACGCTGTGGCTTACCGAGGTTTCGTCCAGCACCATGGGCGCGCCGGCTTCCAGGGTGACCGTGGGGATGCCCGCCTCCACGGCGGCGCGGCGCAGGGTGCCCTTGGCGCCGTCACTGTGCAGCACCACGGTGGAACCAAAGCCCTTGGTGAGTTTCACCACCTTTGGGTTTTTCAGGTCGCCGCGCAGCTGGGGCAAGTTGGTGCGATAAAAAGATCCGGTGTGCAGGTCAACAATGGCGTTGCAGTGCGCGACCACCTCGTCAAAAAACGAGCGCGCAATGCGCGAGGCGGAGGAGCCATTCTTGTCGCCGGGGAAATGGCGGTTGAGGTCGCGCCGGTCGGTCAGGTAGCGGGATCCGCGATGGAACCCCTGCAGGTTGACGATGGGCACACCGATCACCGCGCCTTTCAGGGTTTGCGGGTTCAGGTTGTACATCACCCGGCGCACGGTTTCGATGCCGTTCAGCTCGTCGCCGTGCAGGGCGGCGGTCAGACACAGGGTAGGGCCGGTCTCCGCGCCGTTGACCACCAGTACCGGGGTGGCGCTGTAGACGCCTTCAAAGTGCTGGCTGGGGGACCAGGCCAGGCGGGTGGACGTGGCCGGTGGGACTTCTGAACCCAGCAGCTGCAGTGGCTTGCCGACAGGGGCTTCTGGCTCGGCCTGCGGCGCGGGGGCTGCGGGCTCCGCTGCCGCGTCGGCTGCCTGCTGCTCCGAAGCTTCCTCCTGTGGCGGGGCCACCAGCTCCTTTTCGCTGACCGGTTTATCGAGTTCGATACTCTTTGCCTTCGGCATCGGCTTTTCGGGCTGGTCAGATGCATCGACATTGCTGCCGGTAGCGGCGCGCTCGTTGCTCTGAGGCTCCTGCGGCGGTTGTTCCGCTACCTCGTTGCCAGAGGGTTCTGCCGCGGGGGATTCCGGGTCCTGTTGCTCTGCCGCGTCTGTTTGCGTGTTCAGGGTAGAGGTAGTTTCTACCGGCTCGCCATTTTCATCGGACTCCTCCGCTGGCAGGTAGGCGGCGTAGCAGGCGAGGGCAATGATTACGGGAAGGCTCAAACGGCGGCGGGGCATGAAAAACTCCATTACGGAAACTGCGCAGGGAAATACAAAGTTGGAAACAGACAATTGAAAACGGGGAATCGGGTGTCAGCTTGCTGAGAGCGCGAGTATAGCCAATCGGTTCCCGACAATTTGCGCGGTAATTGGCGAATCCGGCGATCAGTGTGCGATCAGCGCCTTGCCGCTGGTATGTCGCAACCGCACAAGCAGCAAGACGGCGGCGGTTCCAAGGCCGACACAGATACCCACCCAGTAGCCGTAAACGCCCCAGTACTGTTCGCCGAGCCAGTAGGCCGCCGCCAGCCCCACCAGCCAGTAGGAAAACAGCTGCATGTACATGGGGACCCGGGTGTCCTTGTAGCCGCGCAGGGCGCCCCAGGCCATGGCCTGGGCAACATCCACCAGCTGAAAGGCCGCCGCGAGCAGCAGCAGATTGCTGGCAATGGCAATGATGTCGGGATTGCTGGTGTAAGCGAGCACTAGCACATTGCGCAAGCCGATCAGCACCACACCGGTCAGCAGCGCGTACACCAGCCCGCTGCTGACCCCAACGATGCTGATAAAGCGCGCCCGTTTGGGGCGTCCCTGTCCCAGCACCTGCGCGGTGCGGATGCTGACTGCCTGGGCCAGTGCCAGCGCCACCAGATAGAAGGTGGAACCGATACTGAGGCCGATCTGGTGGGCGGCGACAATGGTGGCACCGTAGGAGGCGAGCAGTAGTGTCAGGCTGGCAAAAAATGTGACTTCACTGGCTGCGCCGATACAGATCGGCATGCCCACTGCCAGCAGGTGCTTCAGGGTGGGCCAGTGGGGACGCGGCGGCAGGAGTTTCAGGCGCAGCGCACGATATGCGGGATCCTGCCCCGCGTGCCAGTACAGGGCAATGGCGATACTCCAGCACACCAGACTGGTGGCCCAGCCACAGCCGGCACCGCCCATGGCGGGAATCGGCCCCCAGCCGAACACGAACAGGATATCCAGGGGAATATTCAGTGCCGCCGCGGCGAGGTAGATACGCATAACGGGGCGCACCTGTGCCATGCCCTCGCAGTAGCCACGCAGGGCACTGCCAAACGCGAATGGCAGGGTGCCGGTGGCCAGTGCCAGCAGGTACAGCACCATGACCTTGCGCACCGGTTCTTCTGTCTGGATCCACTGGCTCCACAGGGGCGAAGCCAGCAGCGCCAGCGCCACCAGCAGGCCTCCCACCAGCGCGATCCACACCGATTGGCTCATCTGTCGCGCGCAGCCCTCTTCGTCGCGCCCGCCGCGCAGGCTGGCGACCACCGGCGATAGCGCAGCCAGCATGCCCATCAGCACAACCGCACACACGGCCCAGATACTGGAACCCAGCGCCAGTCCGGCGAGATTCACTTCACCGGACTGGCCGGCAACGATGGTATCGGTAACCCCCATGCTGACGACCGCCAGGTTGCTGACAACCAGCGGTCCGCCCAGATTGGCGAGATTGCGCAGCTCGGTGGCGGTGGCGCGTTTGTAGAGTCTTGGCATGGAGTGGGTACAGGATGGCTAAACTGTTCGGAGCCCGGGCAGGTGCGGGCGCAGTGTAAGAATCCTGCGCCCCGTCCGACCAGTTCAATATGGCATTCACGGTAAATCGGGAGCGAATTATGGATGGCGCCAGCAACGGGTTCAATCGGATTTACGCCTGTTTCCTGAACATGCTGCGGCCCCTGGATGGACTGGGGCCACTGCTACTGCGCCTGTTCCTCGGGCCCATCTTCATCCTCGCGGGCTGGAACAAGCTCACCGGGATCGATGATGTCGCCGCCTGGTTTGGCAATCCGGACTGGGGCCTGGGCCTGCCTGCGCCGGTGCTGATGGCCTGGCTGGCGGCACTGACCGAGTTCTGCGGGGGCATAGCCCTGGTACTGGGGGTGGGGGTGCGTATCGCAGTGATTCCGCTGATGTTCACCATGGCGGTGGCGGCAGTGACCGCCCACTGGCAATACGGATGGCACGCTCTGCCGGAGCAAACACTCACCATGCCCTGGGAGTGGCGCGAGGACCTCATCGAGGAGGCGGTGGTGCGCAAGGAAAAGGCGGTAGCGCTGCTGAAGGCTCACGGCAACTACAGCTGGCTGACCGAGGCGGGCAGTTTCACCGTGCTCAAGAACGGTATCGAGTTCGCTGCGACCTATTTTGTGATGTTGCTGGCGCTGCTGTTTAGTGGGGGTGGACGGTATGTGAGTATTGACTACTGGATCGCGCGTTACCGCGGTTTCCCGGTACCCTGAGGCGCCGCTGGACGTGTGTCCGGACTGTAACTCGCGCTATCGGGATAAATGATATACTCGCCGATTATTTAACCCATCGCCGCCTGTGGCGGGCCCTCTGACAGCAGTGGGGCGTCCGCGGCGCGCAGGTCCCGGCTCTGGCCGGCCTGTGAACAATTGAGCGAGCAATCCTTTGATAGGTAAGTTTTTCCGTCGGTCGTCAGACAAGTCCCAGAGTGCCCCAGAAGGGCAGAAAGCTTCCGGATCCCAGCCAGAAAAGAGTGCTTCTTCGGCGCCGCAATCGGACCGCAAGTCCGAGGGTAGCCGCCAGCGCAATCGGCGTCGCGGTAGCGGAGGCGGCAAGGGCGGTGACAAGGCTCGCAAGCAAACACCGCAGAAGCCGTGGAGCCTGGACGAGTTCCCGGTGCCGGAAGCCGAGGGCAAGGTGCGCTTCCACGACCTGGACCTGCCGCTGCCGCTGATGCACGCTATCGCCGACCTGGGTTTCCAGTACGCTTCCCCCATCCAGGGCCAGTCGCTGCCCCATACCCTCAACGGCCACGATCTGGTGGGCAAGGCCCAGACCGGTACCGGCAAGACCGCGGCCTTCCTGATCACCGTGATCGACGATCTGCTCAAGAACCCCTTTGAAGGCCAGCGCTACGCCGGTGAGGCGCGCGCGCTGATTATTGCGCCGACCCGCGAACTGGTGATGCAAATTGCTGACGATGCCAAGGGCCTGTGCAAATACACCGACCTGGAAATCCACACGCTGGTGGGCGGCATGGATTACCAGAAACAGCAGAAGGCGCTGAACGAGCGTTTGGTGGATATTCTGGTAGCTACCCCGGGTCGCCTGCTGGACTTCGTCAGCAAACGGGATTGCTTTCTCGACCAGACGGAAATCCTGGTGATCGATGAAGCGGACCGCATGCTGGATATGGGTTTTATCCCCGATGTGCGCCGCATTGTCCGCCAGACCCCGCGCAAGACCCACCGCCAGACCATGTTTTTCTCCGCCACCTTCACGCCGGAAGTGGACGATCTGGTAGAGCAGTGGACTTCGGAGCCGGTAATTGTCGAAATCCAGCCCGAGCGCGTGGCGACCGACACGGTTACCCAGCACGTGTATCTGGTTTCCGGGGATGAGAAGTATCCGCTGCTGTTCAATATCGTGCAGCAGGACGATGTGGAAAGCCTGATCGTGTTTGCCAACCGTCGCGACCAGTGCCGCCGCCTGCACGAGAACCTGCTGGCTCACGGTATCAACGCGGGACTGCTGTCCGGTGAAGTGGCGCAGAACAAGCGCGTGCGCACGCTGGAAGATTTCAAGACTGGCAAATCCAAGGTGCTGGTGGCTACCGATGTTGCCGGCCGTGGTATTCACATCGACGGCATCAGTCATGTGGTGAATTATACCCTGCCGGAAGAGCCGGAAGACTACGTTCACCGCATCGGCCGTACCGGGCGCGCGGGCAAGAGCGGCACTTCCATCAGCTTTGCCTGTGAAGATGACGCGATGCGTCTGGAACCGATTGAAGAGCTGCTGGGCAGCAAGCTCAAGTGTGAAGTGCCGCCGGAAGAGCTGCTGGTCAAGCCGCCCAAAGTGCACGTGCAACGCAGCAGTGGTGGCGACCGCAATGATCGCGGTGGCAATCGCGGTGGTGGACGTCGCGGTGGCGGTGGCCGTCCACGCCGTTAACTCTGGAGGTCTCGGAGGGACTCCCGTGGCGGCCAAGCACCGGGTGTCGACTTTCAGAATCGCTGTGAATACTTTCTTGTACGCTGCGTCGGCGACGTCCTTGTCGCCGACGCTTCTGAAAGCCGACACCCGGCTCTTGGCCTTCACAGCCAGTTTTGCACTTCGTTAGACATAAAAAACGCGGGCCGATGCCCGCGTTTTTTATGTCTGTCTATTGCTTGCCTTTCGGGCCTTCAATGCCCTTTGGCCACGTTTTACTTTTCGTAATCGGTGGCTGTTCAACAGGGAACCCCTTGCCGTTTGGGCCTTTTCCCGGATCGCCTTCCGTCCAGATTCTTTCCACCCACAATGCGGTGCCGCCGGCGACTGCTGCGGGCATCACGAAGATATTCAGAATCGGTACCATCTTCGCCAGCATCACCGAACCGCCAAACCCGAGGGTGGTGAATTTCTTGCGCATCAGTACGCTTTTCAGCTCGCTGAAGGAGCGCTGGTGGTTATCCAGCGGGTAGTCGACATACTGAATCGCCATGCACCAGGCACCCCACAGGGCGGTGAGAATGGCGGGAATGAAGACGGTCCAGCTGGTGAGCAGGGCGATAATAAAAATCACGATGCCCCAGCCGATAAAGTACATGAGCTTGCGCAGTTCGCGACCAAGGGTGCGGAAAACCATGCTGCTGATGGACTCAGGGGGCGGCGGGTGGCCGGTGAGGAGTTCTTCGACTTTTTCTGCCAGCAGGCCGTTAAAGGGGGCGGCAATGATGTTGGTGATGATCCCGAACAGGTAGCCGTATACGAGAAAGAACAGCAGTACCACGGCGATGGCAATCAGCCAGGCTAGCCACTGGAAAACACTCGCGGCCCAGTCTGCGCCCTTGGCGAGAATTGCTCGCCACCAGGACATGTTGGAGGTATCTACAGGGGTGTCGGACAGCAGGCTGCCGATATAGCGGCCGAGGTCGTCGAACTGGCTGACCATCATTGCTCCCAGCGCGATGAACAGCACCAGGTTGATGAGCAGGGGAATGATGATAAACGGGCGCAACTCTTTACGGGTAAGCAGTTGCGCCCCCCGGATCAGTGCGTTGACGCCATGTGCCGGGTTGGAGGTCATGACTTATTTTGCTCCAGCTGCACGCAGGATTTCTGCGTAATCGTCACCCTGAGTGTGTTCGCTGATGCGCGCCAGCAGCGTCTGGCCCTCGGGGCTCTGGCTGTCCAGATCCAGACCCTGTTCCTTGAACATGCGCACGAACGTTTCAAAGTTCTCCGCTTTCATACCGCGGTAGGCGCGCTCCAGCAGGTAGAAATCCCGATTGAATCCTTCCGGGGCTTCGCCCACCAGAAAGCCGGCGATGCGCTCATCATCGAATACTTCGCCGAGGACTTTTTGCTTGTCTTTTTTCAGGCTCATTGTTACTTCCTTCTGTCAATTGGTGCCGGAAATGTAAGGGGCGGGGTCGCCATTCAGAAACCGCGGGGCGCGACGTTGCTTGCTGGCCTGCTCGTAATTGTAAGCGGCGGCGATCAGCCTGTCTTCCTGATTGGCACTGGCAAAAAACGAAAGTCCCACGGGCAGGTGTTGTACAAACCCCATGGGTACGGTGATATGTGGATAACCGGCAACGGCTGCCGGGGTGGTGGCGGAGCCGGTGAAGTGGTCGCCGTTGATATGGTCGATTTTCCACGCGGGGCTGACCGTGGGAGCAATCAGTATATCGACGTTGTGCTTTGCCATGGTGGCATCAATGCCCTGTGCGCGGGCGAGCCGGCGAAGCTCTTCGATTTTATTCACGAAGCCCTCTTCTTTACGTCCCCGGGAGCCCTGGGCCATCTCAAAAATTTCCTGGCCAAAGAACGGCATTTCCGTTTCCCGCGCGTTTTGGTTCGCCGTGATCAGGGCTTCGAGAGATTTGTACTGGGAAGGTGAATTTGCGAGGTATTCATTCAGGGCGTCCTTGAACTCCCAGGCCAGCAGTTCGAATTCCAGGCCGTGGATTTTCTCCAGGGTTTCGATATTTGCGTTGTCGACGATTGTCGCGCCCTGTTCCTGCAATACGGTCAGTGCCAGCTCAAATACGGCGTCGGTCTGCGGACTGTATCCCATCAGGTTGCGCACGACACCGATACGTTTTCCCTTTAACCCCTCCGGATTAAGCGCATCGGCGTATTGTCCGCTCGGTGCCAGGCTGTCGTTGTCCCGTGGGTCCTGCCCAACCATCGCGTCCAGCATCAGGGTGGCGCCGGTGACCGTGGTGGCCATGGGCCCGGCAGTGTCCTGATAGGCCGAAATGGGAATGATACCCGAGCGGCTGATCAGCCCCAGTGTCGGCTTGATGCCCACGATACCATTGACCGCAGCGGGGCAGGTGATGGAACCGTCGGTCTCGGTGCCCACCGCCAGGGGGATCATGCCGGCGGAAACCGCAATGGCGGAGCCGGCACTGGAACCGCAAGGGCTGCGGGAGAGGTCGAAGGGGTTGCGCGCCTGGCCACCAGTGCCACTCCAGCCGCTGGAGGATTTGGTCGAGCGAAAATTGGCCCATTCACTGAGATTGGCTTTGCCGAGTACGATGGCGCCGCGCTTTTTCAGTTGCTGGACCAGAAAGGCGTCTTTCGTGGGAATGTTGTCGTTGAGCAATATCGAGCCGGCGGTGTTTGCCAGACCGTCGCCCGTATCAATATTGTCCTTTAGCAGCACCGGGATACCGTGCAGCGGACCCAAAATCTGACCCTCACGTCTCAATCTGTCGAGGCGTCGCGCCTCTTCCATCGCCGAGGGGCTGAGCTGTGTGACAGCGTGCAGTTTGTCGTTGAGCTGATTGATCTGTTTGAGATAGCGACTGACGAGGAGTTCTGAAGTGGTGGTGCCGGTTTCCAGGGCGGCGCGAATTTCCGAGGTGGTGGTGAAGTTACCCTGAGCCTGCGCCATGCTGCCCACGGTGAAAATGACGAGCCCGTACAGCAGTTTGTTTATTATTTTCATTGCCTGTTCACTCCCGATTGATTTCTGGACGCTACCTATGATGCGTGATTTCCCCTGCGCATGTCCGCTTCAAAGGAAGAATACCCTAACTGGGAGGCGCGGGAGAAATTGACGCAGGGAGCCTGCAAGGGCTGGGCCAATATGCCTAATCCCCTGCAGGTGCGTCCTGGAAGACTGCGGGTTACAGCAACGCGTCCAGTTTCTCTTTCAGAATTTTGTTGATCATCTGCGGGTTCGCCTGTCCTTTGGAGGCCTTCATGATCTGGCCAACAAAGTAGCCCATCATTTTCGGTCGTTTGTCTGGGTCCGCGTTGCGGTAGTTTTCCACCTGCGCGCCGCTTGCGGCGATCACATCCTCCACCATTTTTTCGATGGCGCCGGTATCGGAAACCTGCTTCAGGCCCTTGGCCTCAATCACCGCGTCCGCATCCCCGTCACCATTGGCCATCGCTTCAAACACCTGCTTGGCGATTTTTGAAGAAATGGTGTTGTCCTTGATTCGCGCGATCAGCCCGGCAAGGTGCTCGGCGGATACCGGGCAATCGGCGATGGATTTTTCCTCGCGATTCAACAGTGCGGCCAGTTCACCCATTACCCAGTTGGCCGCCAGTTTCGGTTCACCGGACTTGGCTGCAACCTGTTCAAAATAATCCGCAGTTGCGCGTTCCTGGGTCAGCTGGTCCGCGTCGTAAGCGGAAAGGCCGTAGTCTTTCTCGAAACGCGCGCACTTAGCATCCGGTAATTCCGGCAGTTCCCCACGGATAATTTCCACGTATTCATCGGTCAGCACCACCGGCAACAGGTCCGGGCAGGGGAAGTAGCGGTAATCGTTGGCCACTTCCTTGCTGCGCATGGAGCGGGTTTCGTTTTTGTCGGAATCGTACAGGCGGGTTTCCTGCACCACCTTGCCGCCGTCCTCGATCAGGTCGATCTGACGCTGTGCTTCTACCTTGATCGCTTTCTCGATAAAACGGAAAGAGTTCAGGTTCTTGATTTCCGCGCGGGTGCCGAGTTCTTCCTCGCCTTTGAGACGCACGGAAACATTGGCGTCACAGCGCAGGGAACCCTGGGACATGTCACCGTCGGAAATTCCCAGATAGGTCACAATGCTGTGAATTTTCTTCAGGTAGGCCACGGCTTCTGCGGCACTGCGCATATCCGGTTCGGATACGATTTCGATCAGTGGAGTGCCAGCGCGGTTGAGGTCGATCCCGGACATACCGTGGAAGTCTTCGTGCAATGATTTGCCCGCGTCTTCTTCCAGGTGCGCGTGGTGCAGGCGAACAGTTTTACTGCTGCCGTCTTCCAGGTGAATTTCCACCTGGCCCGCACCCACGATCGGCTTTTCCAGCTGGGTAGTCTGGTAGCCCTTGGGCAGGTCGGGATAGAAATAGTTTTTGCGTTCGAACACGGAGCGTTTGCCGATTTCCGCGTTCATCGCCAGGCCAAACATCACCGCGTAGCGGAAGGCCTCTTCATTGGGTACCGGTAAAGTGCCCGGCATGGCCAGGTCGACCGCGCAGGCCTGGGTGTTCGGCTCGGCACCAAATGCGGTGCTGGCGCCAGAGAAAATTTTTGATTGGGTGGAGAGTTGAACGTGTACTTCCAACCCGATGACGACTTCCCATTCCACGTCGCGTCTCCTTATTCTGCTACTGGGGCGGCTTTGGTGTGCCAGTCACTGGCCTGCTGGTACTGGTGCGCCACATTGAGCATGCGCGCTTCGTCCAGGTAATTGCCGGTGATCTGCAGCCCTACGGGCAGGTTGTGGGCAAATCCGCAGGGAAGGGACATGCCCGGCAGGCCTGCCAGGTTGGTGGCGATGGTGTAGATATCTTCCAGGTACATGGCCACCGGATCGGCGTTTTTCTCGCCGAGCTTGAACGCGGGGTTCGGTGCGGTGGGCCCCATGATGACATCCACTTTCTGGAACGCGTCGACAAAGTCCTGCTTGATCAGGCGGCGCACCTGCTGTGCCTTGTTGTAGTAAGCATCGTAGTAACCGGCGGAGAGGGCGTAGCTACCTACCAGAATCCGGCGTTTCACTTCCTCACCGAAGCCTTCGCCGCGAGAGCGCATGTAAAGGTCGCGCAGGTCCGTGGGGTTTTCGCAGCGGTAGCCGTAGCGCACGCCGTCGAAGCGGGACAGGTTGGCAGAAGCCTCTGCCGGGGCGATCACGTAGTAGGCGGGCACCGCAAGCTTGCTGTGGGGCAGGCTGATTTCTACCAGCTCCGCGCCGAGCTTTTCATAAGCTTGCAGAGCTTCCTGGATGCGCGCGCCGATTTCGCTGTCGAGGCCCTCGCCGAAATACTCCTTGGGGACACCGATTTTCAGTCCCTGAATACTGTCGTGCAGGTTGGCGGTGTAATCCTGGGTCGGGCGATCCAGGCAGGTGGAGTCTTTTTTATCTGAACTCGCCATCACCGACAGCATCAGCGCGGCATCCTCGGCGGTGCGCGCAATGGGCCCGCCCTGGTCGAGGCTGGAAGCGAACGCAATCATACCCCAGCGGGAAACGCGCCCGTAGGTGGGCTTGAGGCCGGTGGTTCCGGTGAGTGCCGCCGGCTGGCGGATGGAGCCGCCGGTATCGCTGGCGGTAGTGCCCGGTACCAGCTGCGCAGCCACTGCCGCGGCGGAGCCGCCGGAGGAACCACCCGGCACGCGTTCCAGATCCCAGGGGTTTTTCACCGCGCCGTAGAAGCTGGATTCATTGGACGAGCCCATGGCGAACTCGTCCATATTGGTTTTGCCCAGGCTCACGGCGCCGGCCTGCAGGAAGTTGTCCACAACCGTGGCGTCGTAGGGGGGTACGAAGTTGTCGAGCATTTTTGAGCCGCAACTGGTGCGCACGCCGTTGGTGCAGAAAATATCCTTGTGTGCGATGGGCACACCGCAGAGTGCCGGGGCATTGCCTTCCGCCAGGCGGGCGTCGGCAGCGGCGGCTTCGCGCAGGGCCTGTTCGCCGGTGACGGTGATAAAACTGTTGTACTGGCTATCCAGCTGCTGGATACGTTCCAGCAGGTGACTGGTGATCTCGACGCTGGAGAACTGCTTCTCCCGCAGGCCGCGGATGATCTCGGCGATGGTCAACTGATGCATGGGAAATCCGGTTTCTTGTCTATTCTCTGTCTGTTAAGCAGGTGCGCTCGGCTGGTCAGTCGATGAACGGGTTTAATCGATGACTTTGGGCACCAGGTAGAGGCCCGCTTCGGTCTGGGGGGCCAGGGCGAGGAACTCTTCGCGGCGGTTTGGCTCGGTGACCTCGTCCTTGCGCAGCACCTGCACTGCGTCCAGGGGGTGCGCCATGGGCTCTACGCCGTCGGTATTGACGGCCTGCAGCTGGTCCACCAGTTGCAGAACGTCGCCCAGGCGGTTGCTGACTTCGTCTATGGTTTCTTCGGAAATGGCGATTCGGGCCAATTCGGCCAGTTTTTCAACAGTTTGCGCGTCGACGGCCATGGGGATAGAGACTCCAGCTTCTCATTGGCTAAATTGCGGCCAGGCCCGGTTTGCGGGGGCCGGCGGGAACAGAAGGAGCGCAAATTTACCATAAGTGTGGGGGAATCTCTTTATGGTTATTATTCAGCCTTGCCCTCAACCCCCGCCGTTGTTAGAGTTTGCCGATTCTGGCCAGGGCGCCCAAGCTGCTGGCTTATTTGACGAAGACCGGGTGAAAACGCCGCCCGGAACACAGAATTATTTGCGCGGACTAACTACTCTGTAACGCTTTCCCCGCCGGGGGGCGCTATCGGGTCTGTGATCGGCGCTCTGCGGCACCTGGCCTGATTCTGCCTTCAGGTGTTGTATTTCAGATTAAGGTAACCGAATTCCATGTTTAAACGTTTGCGGGGCATGTTCTCCAGTGATCTCTCCATCGACCTGGGTACTGCCAACACGCTGATCTACGTGCGCGATCGCGGCGTAGTCCTCGATGAACCCTCAGTTGTCGCCATCCGTCATTACAACGGTACCAAGATCGTGGAAGCGGTAGGCGTAGAGGCCAAGCGCATGCTGGGTCGCACCCCGGGCAACATTACGGCCATACGCCCGCTGAAAGACGGCGTTATTGCCGACTTCCAGGTAACCGAGAAAATGCTGCAGCACTTTATAAAGAAAGTGCACGAGAACAGCTGGATGCGCCCGAGCCCGCGGGTGCTGGTGTGTGTGCCCTGTCAGTCCACCGAGGTGGAGCGTCGCGCGATTCGTGAATCCGCCCTCGGCGCCGGTGCCCGTGAGGTGTGGCTGATCGAGGAGCCCATGGCTGCGGCAATTGGCGCCGGCCTGAAGGTGGAAGAGGCGAGTGGTTCCATGGTGGTGGACATCGGTGGTGGTACCACCGAGATCGCGATCATCTCCCTGAATGGCGTGGTTTACTCTGATTCCGTGCGCATCGGCGGTGACCGTTTCGACGAGGCCATCGTCAACTATGTGCGTCGCAACTACGGCAGCGTGATTGGCGATGCCACCGCGGAGCGCATCAAAGAAGAGATCGGCTGCGCCTACGCGGGTAGCGAAGTGCGCGAGATCGACGTGCGCGGACGCAACCTGGCAGAAGGGGTGCCGCGCAGCTTTACCCTGAACAGCGACGAAATCCTGGAGGCGCTGCAAGAGCCGCTGACCGGCATCGTGCAGGCGGTTAAGAGCGCGCTGGAGCAGTCTCCCCCCGAACTGGCCTCCGATATCGCCGAGCGCGGTATGGTGCTCACCGGTGGTGGCGCCCTGCTGCGTGACCTGGATCGCCTGTTGATGGAAGAGTCCGGCCTGCCGGTCATCGTTGCCGACGATCCGCTGACCTGTGTTGCCCGCGGTGGCGGCCAGGCACTGGATATGATGGACAAGAGCCGCCTGTATCTGGTTTCCAACTGAGCGGAATCCCGCTTAGTCAGTGGCGGTACTCAGGGACTGTGCTGTTCGATCTGTGAGTAGATGAAAGAACAGATTAAGCAGATTAAAAGAGTACCGCTCATTCACCTGCGTATGGATGCGCGCCGAAGCCAATAACAACATCATTGCCGAACTGGTCAATGGGGGCCGCCCATTAAACCGCTATTTACCCGAGGCCCGTCGCCAGAATCCCGCATTGTCGTACTGGGGTTGGTGGCAACTGCGCTGATCCTGATCAATCTCTACACCGATTGGCTGGACCCCGCGCGTGAGCGCCTCTCCAGCCTCGCTGCTCCTTTCTACTGGATTACCGACACTCCCTCGCGCGTGGGCGGTTGGGCCGGCGAGCAGCTGCGCACCCGCGAAGAACTGCTGGAAGAAAACAGCCGACTGCAACACCAGGTGATGCTGCTGGAGCAACAGGCCCAGCTGCTCGCTGCCGTGCGCGCGGAAAATACCCAGCTCAAGGAGTTGATGAACTCTGCCGAGAGCGTTGACCAACGGGTGTTGGTGGCGCAGGTCATCGGGGTATCTCCGGATCCGCTCGAGCATGTGCTGATCATCGACAAGGGCCGCAGTGACGGGGTGCAACAGGGCGCGGCGATTATGGATGCCAGCGGCCTGCTGGGACAGGTGATCGAAGCGGGCGACTTTTCCAGCCGTGTGGTGCTGATCACCGATGCCAACCATGCGCTGCCGGTGCAGGTTCTGCGCAACAGTGTGCGCGCGGTGGCGGAAGGCACCGGCGACCTGTACCGACTCAAGCTGCGCCACCTGGCCAACACCAGCGATATTCGCGAGGGTGACCTGTTGCTGAGCTCCGGCCTCGGTGGGCGATTCCCGGCGGGCTATCCGGTGGGAGAGGTTACTTCGGTCAGCCGCGATCCCGGCCGCGCCTTTGCGGACGTGGAAGTGCAGCCGCGCGGACGCATGAACCGCAGTCGTTTTGTGCTGGCGGTCATCGACGTGGAGCCCCCGCTGGAAGAGGGCATCGAGAGCAGTGCCGATCCCGCGGCTCAGGATTGAGGCCATGGAAGCGCACAATCGCTGGTTTATCCTGTTTACGATATTTATCGCCCTGTTGCTGGCAGTCATGCCCCTGCCAGCACACTGGTTGTGGTTCCGCCCCGCGTTTTGCGCGCTGCTGGTGATATTCTGGACCACGCGCATGCCGCAGGAGCTGGGCGTCGGCTTCGCCTGGATGGTGGGGCTGGTGGAGGATCTGGTGACCGGTTCGACCCTCGGTGCACATGCACTGGCGCTGGCGGTGCTGGCATACTTCAGCTTGCTCACATATCGTCGTACCCGGGCATTTAACCCCGGGCAGCAACTGATGTGGGTGTTCGTGCTGGTGGGTATCAACCAGCTACTGGGCAACTGGGTGCACAGCCTGGCGGGCAAGCCGGTACCCGGACTGACCTTCCTGTGGCCGGCGCTTACCACCGCACTGCTGTGGCCGCTGGTGACGCCGTGGCTGCACCGGATGGCCTCCCGCTTGCAGATTCGCTAGGCGGCAGGTTCCTTGTGGCGGCGGTATCCCGTGGCCGATAACGCAAATTAGTGTTAAGTCACGCGCAGATTGCGGTTATTTTTCGAGCGCTGGCGCTATAATCAGGCGTTCAGTCGATCACCTGACCATCAAAGATATAACGATAACTGAACCGTGCCACACTCCACCCCAGAACAGCGTCTGATTCTCGCCTCCGGCTCCCCGCGCAGGGCGGAACTGCTCATGCAGATCGGCGTGCAGTTCTCCTCTGCTGCCACTTCCGTCGAAGAGCGCCGCGGCCCCGAAGAGTCGCCGCAGGCGTATGCGCTGCGACTGGCCGAGGAGAAGTCCCGCGCCGGCCTGGCGCTGCAGGACAGCGATAATATCTGGTCCCTCGGCGCCGATACGCTCGGCGTGATCGACGGCGAGGTTCTGGAAAAACCCCGTGATTTCACCGATTTTGCCCGCATGATGCGGCTGATGTCAGGTAGGGAGCACTCTGTGCTCACTGCCATCTGTCTTACCGGCACTGAGTCGGCATTCAGTGAGGTTGTGGAAACCCGGGTGCGCTTCCGCGCCCTGGACCGTCGCCTGATCGAAGGGTACTGGAACACCGGCGAGCCTGCCGATAAGGCGGGTGGCTACGGTATTCAGGGAATGGGCGCGCTGCTGGTGGAGTCTATCCACGGCAGTTACAGCAATGTCGTGGGGCTGCCCCTGGAGACCCTGGCAGGGTTTCTGGAACAGGCGGGTATTCCCTACTGGCAATTCGACAAGCGCGCCGGCGCAGGGATGATCTAGGAGTTACGCCCAGTGAGCGAAGAGTTACTCATCAATGTGGCACCGATGGAAACCCGCGTAGCGCTGGTGGAAAACGGTGTGCTGCAGGAAGTTTATCTGGAGCGCAGTGCCAGCCGCGGCATTGTCGGCAATATCTACAAGGGCAAGGTGGTGCGCGTGCTGCCGGGTATGCAGGCGGCGTTTGTGGATATCGGCCTGGAGCGGGCCGGGTTTATCCACGCCTCTGATATCGCGCCGCTGGACGAAGAGGGGATGGAATCCCGCGAGGGCGAGGTGGCGGATATCCGCGCACTGGTGCGTGAAGGCCAGTCCCTGGTGGTGCAGGTGGTGAAAGACCCCATCTCCAGCAAGGGCGCCCGTCTGACTACCCACCTGTCGGTATCTGCCCGCTACCTGGTGTATATGCCGCAGACCCGCCATATCGGTATCTCCAACCGCATTGAGGACGAATCCGAGCGCGACCGCCTACGCGACCTGGTGGATCTGGCGTCCGCCAAACTGGCCGAGGAAGGCCACACTGGCGACGGCGGCTTCATTCTGCGCACCGTCGCCGAAGGGGTGAGCGAAGAGGAGCTGCTGCGGGATATCCCGTTCTTGTACAAGTTGTGGATCGAGCTGGAGCAGCGCATCAAGATCGCGAAGGAACCGGCGATCATCTACGAAGACCTGCCGCTGTTTATGCGCGCACTGCGCGACCTGGCGCGTCCCCACACGGAGAAAATCCGGATCGACTCCCGCGAGGCCCACGGCCGCGCCGCCAAGTTCACCAGCAAGTACGCCCCGGAAATCGCCCCCAGGATAGAGCACTATCCCGGTGAAAGGCCGTTGTTCGACTTGTACGGCGTCGAGGAGGAGATCCGCAAGGCGCTACAGAACAAGGTCACGCTGAAATCCGGCGGCTACCTCATAGTCGAGCAGACCGAGGCCATGAGCACCATCGATGTGAACACCGGTGCGTTTGTCGGCCATCGCAACCTCGAGGAAACCATCTTCAAGACCAACCTGGAGGCGGCCACTGCGATCGCGCGCCAGCTGCGCCTGCGCAACCTGGGTGGCATCATCATCATCGACTTTATCGATATGCAGGACACGGAACACCAGCGCCAGGTGTTGCGTACCCTGGAGAAGGCGCTGGAGCGGGATCACGCCAAGAGCAGTATCACCGGGGTGTCCGAGCTCGGGCTGGTAGAAATGACGCGCAAGCGCACCCGCGAATCCCTCGGCCAGATGTTGTGCGAGCCCTGTTCGGTATGCGCCGGTCGCGGCACCCTGAAAACCGCAGAGACGGTGTGCTATGAGATCTTCAGGGAAATTATCCGCGAGGCCCGCGCCTATGACAGCGAGAAGATCATGGTACTGGCCAGCCAGGTGGTGATCGACCTGCTGTTGGACGAGGAGTCCGCCAATGTGGCGGACCTGGAAGAATTTATCGCGCGCCCGATCCAGTTTCAGGTCGAGCCCATCTACAACCAGGAGCAGTACGACATTGTACTGGTGTGAGTTCACCACAGTGGCCGCGAGCGGCAACCATAACCTGTGCTGTCACGGCCGCGGGAGGTTCTCCTGATGCTGTGGTTGCGCTGGTTTGCCCGCAAGTTCTGGCTACTGGTTGTGGTGTTGGTGATCTCTCTGGCCATCGTGGTCCAGACCGGACGCATCCTGTCTCCCCAGGTGGGCAAGTACAGCCCGGAAATCGGCGCCTGGCTCTCCGAACGCCTAGGCGCACCGGTGCGTCTGGAACATATCTCGTTGCGCTGGCAGGCGCTGGAAGTGGCACTGCAGATCGACGGTCTCAAAATTGGCGGCGAAGGGCAGGTACGTCTGCAGCGTGGCCTGTTTCACCTGGATCTGCTGTCGAGTATCTGGAACCGCGAGCTGATCTGGAAAAACCTGGAAGTCGACGGCTTTTCCGCACAGCTGGAGCAGCGCCCGGAAGGTGGCTGGCAGGTGCAGGGCTTCCCGCTGGTATCCGGGGCAGCGGAGAAACACCCGCAGACCGGTGAGATGGGGCCGCGCCTGGGGGATCCTGCCCGCATTTTCCAATTGGGGCCGAAGGTACTGGTGCGCGATGCCAGTATCGGCCTGACCCTGACTGACGGACAGTCCGCCAATGTTGACCTGCGCGAGATCCAGCTGGAGAACAGCGGTGACTTCCATCGCCTGGTTGCCCGCGCCTTTGTCACCGGTGCCATGGAGAGCCTGCACAGCGGCGAAGAGAGCCTGCATCTGGTGCTGGAAGGTCACGGCAATCCCCGCAACAGCGAAGAATTCACCCTCAAGGGCTACGTGCAGCTGAACGAGCTGCTGGTCGACGCGGACCTCGTTGGTCTGTTGTACCAGCTGTCGCCGCTGCCGGAAAAACTCTACTGGCCGGGGCGCAAGCTCGCCGGTGGGCGACTGTGGCTGAGCTCGGATGCGCAGACCGGCTACAGCCTGCGCGGCGACCTGAGCCTTGCGCAGATGACGGCGACCGAACAAGAGCAGCCGCAGGCGCCGACACAGAAAAAAGGTGCCCTGGAAACCCTCAATGCCCTGTCCAGCAATATTTCCGGGCGCTGGCGCCCAGGGGATTCCTGGGAGCTGGTACTGCAGGAGTTGGGCCTCAACTGGCAGCAACTTGAGGTGCCCGATGTCAATCTGCAGGCCAGTGGCGACCAGCACGGCAATCTGCAGCTCGCGGTAGACCAGATAGAACTGCAGGCCTGGCACCGGGTGTTGCGGGTGCTGGAGCTGATGCCCGACAAAGCCGACGAGTGGCTCAGGGCGCTGGAGCCAACCGGTGAGCTGCAGAACGTACGCCTGGCGCGTATCGATGGCGAGGTGTCCGTTGCCGCCAATCTGCACAATGTGGATGCGGGTGCACACCGCGGTGCGCCGGCGGTCACCGGGGTGAACGGCTACCTGTCGCTGAACGGTCGCGGCGGACGAGTCGAGCTCGCCAGCGATGCCGGTTTCAGCGCGCATTTCCCGCTGCTCTACGACGTACCGTTTTCCTTCGGCGCCGCGCGCGGCACCGTTGCCTGGGATGTCGACCGCGACCACAACACGGTTTCCATCTACTCCGGGCCGCTGCTGCTGGACGCTGTGGCGGAATCCGAAAACAAAGCCGTTCCCGCAGCCGGCGACTTCCGCGGCCAGTTCCTGTTACAGATTCCGCTCACACCGCACACGCGCGCGGCAGATTTCACGCTCGCACTGGGCTTGCGCAATGTGGCGGTGCAGGAGCAGCGCAATCTGGTGCCGACGGTGGTGAGTGATGACCTGCGCGACTGGTTGAACCAGAGTGTTGGCAAGCGCAACGACGGCAAGATTCCCTCGGCTGGCTTTATTTACCGCGGATACAGCTATCGCGAGGGCGATGACGAGGCGCTGCTGGCACTGGGGCAGCACGACAACCGCCACACGGTACAGTTACAGGCGGATATCCGCGACGGCAGCCTCAAATACGCACCGGACTGGCCCGCGGCCGAGCATGTCGATGGACACCTCAGCGTCAATGATCGCGATGTGCTGGTGATGGCGCCCAAGGCCAGGCTGTGGAATGTGGATGGGGCAAATGTCTCGGTGCACCTTTCTCCCGAAGCTGCCGGTTCCCGTCTGGATGTGCGCGCCCAGCTCGCTGGCCCGGCAGCGGATGGCCTGAAAATCCTGCGTGAATCCCCGCTGCGCGACCGCCTCGGCAATGCCTTTGACAGCTGGGCCCTGGACGGAGCCATGCAGGGCAAGTTGCAACTGAGCCAGCCCCTGGGCGGCGCGGACTTTGAACCCAGCCAGCAGATCGACCTGACCCTCTCCGGCGCCAGCCTTTCGCTGCAGAATCTAAAACTGGATATCGAACAGCTCAACGGCAACGTGCGCTACCACAGTCGCGATGGCCTCAAAGGTTCCAGATTCCGTGGCCAGCTGTGGGGCAAGCCCCTGCGGGCGTCCATCCAGCATCTGGGTGAAGGGGATGCGCGGGATACCCAGGTAGTGATACATGGCGAGGCGGTGACCGAGAGCATCGGCGCGTGGAGTGGTCGCCCGGAATTGCAGTGGCTGGACGGTAGTCTGGACTACACCGCCCGGGTCACCATTCCCGCACCATCCAAGGAAAAGCCCTATGCCGCGGTGCTGGAGTTGTCTTCGGACCTGCAGCAGGTGGCCGTAAACCTGCCGGCGCCGCTGGCGAAGCCCGCGGGCGAGAAATCCCGTTTCGTGTTGCGGGTCCCTATCGGTGAACAGGGCAACCTGTACCACCTCAGCTACGGGGAGCATCTGCAGGGACAGCTGTGGCAGGTCGATGGCCAGCTGGAGCGGGCCTCGATTGCCCTGAATGCCGGGGCAAGGCTGCCGGATACACCGGGAATCTCCGTGATCGGCGACCTGTCTCGGGTGGAGCTGCAGCCATGGAAAGATGCGCTGGCAATCTATACCGGGGACACCTCCGCACAGGGTCAGGTGGCGCAGGATGTTGTCGACAGCGCGCGGGAAGAGGCATCGCCGCTGCCGATTACCCTGGATCTCAGTACCGATCTGTTACAGGTATCCGAAGCCACCAGCATCGAGAATATTCACGTGCGCGGACGCGGCCTGGGGGCCGACTGGCAGCTGGATTTCGATAGCGAGACCGCGGCGGGCGAACTCGCCGGCACGCTCAATGCGGCGACACCGCTGCAGCTGAAACTTGCCCACCTGCGCCTGCCTGCGCTGAAGGGGAAAGACCCGGAGGGACAGGAAGAAACTGCCGGTGAAGAGGCTGGTGAGGGTGCGGATACACTGACCGCCGAACTTCAGGATCGCTGGAAGGGATTTGATTTTGCCAGCCTGCCGAGTGTGGATTTCAGCACCGAAGCGCTGTGGCTGGGGGAAGAGCTCATGGGGCCCTGGTCCTTCCAGTTGCGCCCCTCGGAGCAGCGCCTGGTAGTGAGTGAAATCAAGGGAACACTGCGCGGAATCCAGATCGATAGCCGCGGGGAAGGGGAGAATCGTCTCGGCGCACAATTGATGTGGATGCGCGACAGCGACGGTAGGGAATCTTCCCAGTTTATCGGTCGCTTGCGCGGCGATAACCTCGGCAAGGTGTTGCAGGCCTGGGGGCAGGAAGCCGCCATCGAAAGCAGCAGTGCAGTGTTTGATACCGCCCTGCGCTGGCAGGGCTCTCCCGCCATGGTCAGCCCGAACAGCCTCAACGGTGAGATTCGTATCGATATCCGCAACGGTCGCTTTATGCGTGCCAGCGAAAACGCGGGTACCTCCCTGTTGCGTTTGCTGTCCCTGTTCAACTTCGATACCTGGGCGCGCCGTCTGCGCTTGGACTTCTCCGACCTGGTGCAGAGTGGCCTGACCTTTGACCGGGTGCATGGGGAAGTATATTTCGAGGGGGATGGGGAGTTGCTGATCGCGGTGCCCATCCAGGTGGAAGGCCCCACCAGTGAGCTGCAGATGGCCGGCCGGGTGAATCTCCAGCGCGAAGACCTTAACCTGACCCTGGTGGCTACCCTGCCAGTGGGCAACAACCTGGCATTCGTAGCAGCGCTGGCCGGTGGCCTGCCCGCTGCTGCAGGGGTGTACCTGATCAGTAAGGTGTTCAAGAAACAGGTGGATCGGGTGGCGAGCGTCAGTTATCGCATCGATGGCGAGTGGACGGATCCGAAAGTGCGCTTCGACAAGCTGTTTGACGATGGCGCTGCCGGTCGTGAGGGGCAGACTGCGGTGGCGCAAAGAGAGCAGGAAAAGGCTGCGGAGGCTGCACGTCAGGCGGCACAGACAGCAGAGTCGTCGGAATCCAACGGTGCCGAGGTACCGCCAGTGGGGGATGCCCAGCTTTCCGACGAGCTGCCGGCGGCACAGTCCCGCTCTACCACGCCGGTTCCCCTGCCGCTGGGTACCGGTTAATTCGTGTTCAAGGTTGCAAAAACCGAATAATTATTCGATATTGGCGCATCTCACGTTTGATAATAGCAGCAACCGAAAAATAATCACGCTAACTGGGGGCGTCGCCAATGTCTGAGGTGGTTTCTTTGGCCGGAATACCGTTCAACCGCTATACGCTGTTCAAGATCTTCAAGTACACCGTCTACTGCCTGCTCACATACAACGTCTACGCGTTTTTTATGGAAAACCAGGCGGCGGCGGGCACGGTATTCGCCGATGGTGTCAGCTTCGGTAAAATCATCGAAGCCTACAACGACTCCATCGATACCCTGGCCTGGGTACTGTTACTGCTGGTGTTCGAGCTGGAAACCTGGGTGCTGTCCGATGAAAAGATCAAGGGCAGTACCAAATGGGTGCTAAACGCGGTATCCGCCTTCTGTTACGTCTTTATCGTCTATTCGTTTTACGGTTACGTCTCGGAGATGGTCTCACTGACCCATCTGCTGCCGGTAGCCGGATCTGCCTGTGACCTCGCCAACAGTGGAGGCTGGTCGATGGTACTGGAGCAGGACGACTATGTGGCACTGACCGCGGCGAACTGCGGTTCACTGGCGGATACCCATTTGCTGCGCCTGGCAGATGCCCAGGTCCTCGGTGATGCGGCGGTGTGGCGTGAAATTCAGTGGCTGGCTTGGGTAGATGTGATCAATGCGGGTGCCTGGCTGCTGGTGGTGGCGATCCTGGCATTCGATGTATGGCTGCAGCTGCGTCATCAGCTGTCCGATTCCATCATGCGTTACTCCCAGGTGATCAAGGGCCTGCTGTACTTCACCCTGCTGCTGTGCGCCGTTTACTGGGGTATCAATGGCAGCTTCCTGGATTTCTGGGACGCCTTCCTGTGGCTCGTTGCCTTCTTCTTTATCGAGCTGAACCTGTTCGAGTGGCAGGCTGAGACCAGCGCAGAGTGAATTAAAATAGTGGCTCCCTGATCCAGGTCTGGGAGCCCTGTAAGCCCTGTAAGCCCTGTAAGGTACCTCGGTGGCGCCAAGGTACTGGTGCAAGTATTTCGAATCGCTGTGAATACATCCCTGTACGCTCCGGCGCCGCCATCCATGGCGACGACGGTTCGAAATACTTGCCCCAGCACCTTGTCTTAGCTTCTACCTACCTCACCTTATTCGACGGGAATTTGTGGGGCAGTTTCATCAATCCTTCCGGCTGGTCACTTCCAGCAGGTGATAACCGAACTGGGTTTTCACCGGGCCGTGTACCTTGTTCAACTCATCGTTGAAAACCACCTTGTCGAATTCCGGCACCATCTGACCCTGGCTGAACTCACCCAGATCGCCGCCGTTGCGGCCGGAGGGGCACTTGGAATATTGCTGGGCAATCTTTCCGAAATCTGCACCGTCTTCAATCTGCTTTTTCAGATCCTGACACTGGGCTTCGCTTTCTACGAGAATGTGGCGGGCTGTTGCTTTTGGCACGGGAGTCTCCCTGAACTTTTGTTGAGTAAGTTTGTGAGCGGCAAGCTTAGTGGGTTCTGATCCGGCGAGCCAGTTCACGATGGTGTTTAAGTCACATTGCTTAATGCGAAGACCCCGGTAGTGGTGTCGCCACGGTAACTGTTTCAGAGCTATCACATAGAGGCTACTGTCCAGACAGGGCCGCAAACGTATTGCACTTGTTGACATCGCCGCTGGTGAAACCCTGCTTGAACCAGTAGGCGCGCTGTTCGGCGCTACCGTGGGTGAAGGCATCCGGGGATACTGCGCGGCCGGCGCGGCGTTGCAGATGGTCGTCGCCGACCGCTGCGGCTGCGCGCAGCCCTTCCTCGATATCACCGGGCTCCAGCATATTGCGGTCGCGGTGCGCGTAAAAAGCCCACACGCCGGCGTAACAGTCCGCCTGTAATTCGAGCATCACCGAGAGCCGGTTCGACGTCACCTTGTCCGCGCGCATCCGCGCCTGCTGTACTTTTTCCGATGTTCCCATCAGGTTCTGCACATGGTGCCCGACCTCATGGGCGATCACATAGGCAAATGCAAAGTCGCCGGGCGCGCCGAGTTTTTTCAGCTCATTCATAAAGCTCAGGTCCAGATACACCTTCTGGTCCCCGGGGCAGTAGAAGGGGCCCACCGCCGCCGAGCTCAGGCCACAGGCCGAGCGCACTGCATCGGTATACAGCACCAGCTTCGGTGTCAGGTACTGGGAGCCGGCCTGTTGAAAAAGGTTTCCCCAGGTGTCCTCCGTATCCGCCAGCACCACGGAAACGAATTGCGCCACCTCATCGTCCGGTGCTACACCTGGCGCCGTCTGGGCATCCGGGCCCAGGCTGGGGGACTCGGTGCTCTGCATACCGCTGAACAGGTTGCCGCCAAAGTAGTAAAGCGCCCCCAGTGCCAGCAGAATCAGCCAGCCTTTTTTACTGCGCAGCAGCAGGGGAGCCAGGGCAAGCAGATTGCCCAGCCCCCCCATACCGCCACCGCCGCCGGGAGACCTTTCCCCACGACGATCTTCCACATTCGAACTTCTGCGACCCTGACGCCAGCGCATGGGAGTACCTCTCGATTCGCATTCGCGTATTGCTTTGAGCATAGAACAGCTGGCGCGATTTTTTGTTTTATGTGCGGGAGATTATCCTTGTGGCTGGAATACCAGTGGTATCTTTGTTTCCTTCCGCTGGTTGGCGCCCCGCGCCGCCCAGAATCGTCTAGAGCAGCAAGCGAGCCAAAATTTTGTCGTTGATCCCCCTGTTCCCGCTCAATATGGCCCTGTTTCCCGGGGTGACGTTGCCGCTGCGTATCTTCGAGCAGCGCTACCTGCGGCTGGTCACCGAATCCCTGAAGACCGATACCGGTTTCGGCGTCGTGTTGATCCGCAACGGCCGCGAGGTGGGTCCTGCAGAAGTGTGGCCGCTGGGGTTGTATGTGCGCATTGTCGACTGGAGCCAGGGGGAAGAGGGGCTGCTACATATTGATGTGGCTGGGGAGTCGCGCTTCCGGGTACTGGAGACCTTTGCCGAGGAGGGCGGATTGCTGATGGCCGATGTGGAGTGGCTGCCGGACGAGGAGTCCCACCCGGTGCCGGAAAGCTGTGACGGCCTGCTGGCGGTACTGAACGAATTGAAGCAGCACGCGGCAACCCTGGCGCTCAAATTCGCGCCGGTGGAGAGTGCCGAAGCGCTGTCCTGGCAGCTGGCGCAGCTATTGCCGCTGGAAGATGCCGCGCGGGTGGAGCTGCTGGCCAGCCACGACCCGCTGGAACGGCTGGCCAGCATCGCCGCCAACCTGGATCGCTGGGCAAAACAATAACCGGGCGGCGCGGAATTCGCGTCCCCTGGTAAACAAGAATAAACAGCAAAAACAATAAATCGCTTTCTGGAGAGTTATGGATAACTTTGTGTTGCTCGGTGTGCTGTTGATCCTCACCGTGGTGGTCGGCGCATTCATGGGGATATTTGCATTCGCCGAAGTCAAAAGTCTGCGCGGGGAACTGCGTCGTCTGCGCGCGATGTTGGAAGAATTGCGCGATACGCCTCGCACTACCGTTGCGCGAGAGCCTGCCAGCAAGTCGCCTCCTGTCGCCATTCCCGATGGGCCCGCTTCACCCACCGATAACTCCAGTGACGTTCCGGGGCCGGCTTCCTCTGCAGACAGCCAGGTGGAGGAACAGCGCACGCCCCCGGTAGCCGCCAGGTACGCGTCCCGTCCCGTGCAGCGGGCCCGCGCCGCGCATTCGCCAAAACCGCGCGCTCGGGGTGTCAGCCCGGAAGTGGCCGCGGCGCGGGCACAGCTGTGGAGCCGCATACAGCAAAACTGGATGGTGTGGCTGGGCGGAACCTGTGTCGCCCTGTCGGGAATTTTTCTTGCCCGCTACGGTATCGAGCAGGGATTGCTGGGGCCGCGGGTGCGCGTGGCCATGGGGCTGATTACCGCGGGCGTACTGTACATCGCTTCCGAAGTGCTGCGGCGCAGGACCGGCGGCAGTCACCCGGTGTTCGCTGCCCTTGCCGGAGGCGGCGCCATTACCGCATTTGCCGCAGTGCTTTCCGCACTGCACCTTTACCATTTTATGGAGCCGGGGCTGGCATTTGGGCTGCTCGCCGTGGTGGCGATGATCACCATGTGGCTGGCCCGTCTGCACGGGCCGGTGTTGGCGGCAATCGGCATGCTCGGCGCCTACTCGGTGCCAGCGCTGGTATCCACCGGCGGTGGCAATGTTCTGGGCGCCATGATTTACGCCCTGATTATTTCGGTGTCGGTGCTGTTCCTGCTCCGCTATGTATTCCGCAGCTGGCTGTGGCTCGGCATGCTGGCCGGGGCACTGGCCTGGTGGCTGATTTCCCTGCTCGGACATCAGGCCGACCACTGGCGCGGTGTCTATCTCGCGGTACTGGCCTACGCGCTGCTCGCGGTGGTCCCCGGAAACTGGTTGCTGTGGAAAACCCCGGCAGAGACCGAGCAGGAGACTGGAGAGAAGGCTGGAGAGAAGGCTGGAGAGCAGGCGGGAGAGAAACCCACGGCCCGGATTTCTGCCCTGATCCTGCCCAGTCTGCTGGTGCTGGCCGCTGCCCAGTGTCTGTCGATCCTGCGCGAGGGATTCCATCCCGGGGCCATCTGGGCGTGGAGCCCACTGGCACTGGTGGTGCTGGTAGCCGCCCGCCAGCGCGCCAGTCTGGCGCTGGTGCCCTGGGCTCTGATGCTCGGGCAACTGGTGGCCTGGCTGGGCGCGCGACTTGACCAGTGGGGTGGGTCACCCGTTGCCCTGTCGCCGCTGCCGGCGGAGCAGCAGGGCGGCTTCCTGCTCTACTTGCTGGTGACTGCGGCGCTGTTCGGCGGTCTTGCGCTATATAACTATCGCCAGGGACTGGCCCGCTACTGGTGGGCCTCGCTGTCGGTGATGGCGCCGCTGCTGTCCCTGCTTACCGGCTATGTGCTCGCCGGTGATTATCTACCGGTGTACTGGTGGTGCCTGTACGCGGCAGTGTTTGGTGCCGCGTTCATGTATCTGGGGAGCCGCGGGGCCCTGCACCAGTGGCACAAGGGGATGGTGGTGTGGCTGTTTATCGCCGCGCACTTTGCCTACAGCCTCGCCGTGTGCCTGTGGCTGGAGCAGGCGAGTCTTACCCTGGCGCTGGCGCTACAGGTGGTCTCCCTGGCGTGGGTGATCCGGCGCTTTGAGGTACCGGCGCTGGGCTGGTTGCTGAAAGCGGTGTTGTTGCTGGTGGTCGTTCGCCTCACCCTGAACCCCTGGCTGCTCACTTACGGTGATGATGCCCACTGGTCCCTGTGGACCTATGGTGGTGCCGCCCTGTGTGCGTGGCTGGCCACGCTGATCCTGAAGCAGAGCCAGCGGTCCCTCGCCGCTTGGGCGGAGGCCGCAGCGCTGCACCTGCTGGTGCTCGCATTGTGGGCCGAGTGCCGCTACTGGCTTTACGGTGGCAATGCGTTTGCCGCGGAATTTAGCTTTACCGAGGCAGTGGTCAATATGTGGCTGTTTACCGGACTGGGCCTGGTTTACTACCGCAAGGCACTGGTGGCGGATAGCTTCGCGCGCTGGTACGACGGTTACGGGCGGCTGCTGGTGTTGGCGGGCCTGGTCAATTACCTGGTAATCCTGTTTTCCGTGGCCACGAGCGAGCCCTGGGTATGGCACGCCATCGGCGAGCGACCGCTGTGGAATATGCTGCTGCCGGCGTTCGCCGGCGCCGCACTGCTTGCCCTGCTGGTCAGCCGGTTCTATCTGCCGGGTGTGCGTCGCCTCGCGACCCTGGTGGCCGCGCTGGCCGGATTTGTCTGGGTATCTCTGGAGGTCCGTCACTTGTGGCAGGGCACCATCCGCCTGGATGTGCCGACGCCTACCGGTGAGCTCTACACCTACTCCGCAGTGTGGCTGCTGCTGGCGGTAGCGGGGATCCTGTTTGGCAGCTGGCGCGGATGGCGCAGCTGCTATCAGGGCGGAATGGCGATACTGGCGCTGGTGATCGTGAAGCTGTTCCTGGTGGATATGTCCGGGCTTGAAGGCCTGTTGCGCGTGGCGTCGTTTATGGGCATGGGCCTGGCACTGCTGGGAATCGCCTATCTTCATCAGAAACTGGGTGGGAAACAGGGGGTTGCCAGGGAATAACCGGTACTGTCGGCTTTTCCGGGCCCGGTTGCGGTATACTGCGCGGCCATTTTGAGGGGGTGCCCCGGATTTTGCGTGAAATGCATGGAGGATTGCAGTGAATAGTGTCAGTGCTACCGAGGTCGAACAGGACTCTACCGAAGCGAAAATGCAGGCCATGGGCCGCGCCGCGCGCGCTGCTGCCCGCCTGATGGCGCGAGCGGACACCGGCACCAAAAACGACGCTCTCAAGGCCATTGCGGCCGAGCTGGACGCCCAGCGACCGCAACTGGCGGCGGCCAACGCAATCGACATGCAGAACGGCCGTGACAACGGTCTCGACGCTGCGCTGTTGGACCGCCTGGAACTCACCGAAGCGCGGATCGACGGCATGATCGACGGCCTGAAGCAGATCGCGGAACTGCCGGATCCGGTGGGTGAGATCTCGGACCTCAAGTACCGCCCGAGTGGCATCCAGGTGGGCAAAATGCGTGTGCCCCTGGGCGTGGTGGGGATCATTTACGAATCCCGCCCCAATGTGACCATCGATGCGGCCAGCCTGTGCCTGAAATCCGGCAATGCCACCATTCTGCGCGGTGGCAGTGAAGCGCTGCACTCCAACGGCGCCATTGCCGCCTGCATTTCCGCGGGCCTGAAAAAGGTAGGTCTGCCGGAAACGGCGGTGCAGGTGGTGGCTACCACCGACCGCGCGGCGGTAGGTGCACTGATCTCCATGCCGGAATATGTGGACGTGATCGTGCCCCGCGGCGGCAAGGGATTGATCGAGCGTATTAGCCGCGAAGCGCGGGTGCCGGTGATCAAGCATCTGGACGGTATCTGCCATGTTTACCTGGACGACCGCGCAGATCCTGAAAAGGCATTCAATATTGCGCTCAACGCGAAAACCCACCGCTACGGTGTGTGCAACGCCATGGAAACCCTGCTGGTGGCGGAAGCCGTGGCTGCGGAATTCCTGCCCCGGCTGGCAGAAGCCTATGCTGAGAAGGGCGTAGAACTGCGCGGTTGCGACAGGACCCGCGAGATTCTGCCCGCGGCTCTGCCCGCCACAGACGAAGACTGGGCCACCGAATACCTGGCGCCGGTGCTGGCGATTCGCGTGGTCGCGGATATGGAAGCGGCCATGGATCATATTGCCCGTTACAGCTCCGGGCATACCGAGTCCATCGTCACCGAGGATTACACCCGCGCGCGCCGCTTTATGGCCGAAGTGGACTCCAGTTCGGTAATGGTCAATGCCTCCACCCGTTTTGCAGACGGATTCGAATACGGTCTGGGCGCGGAAATCGGTATCAGCACCGACAAAATTCACGCGCGCGGCCCGGTAGGGCTTGAGGGATTGACGTCGCAGAAGTGGATTGTGTTCGGGGACGGACATATTCGCGGATGAAAACCATTGCCCTGTTCGGCGGCACCTTTAACCCGGTGCATTTTGGCCACCTGCGCATGGCGCTGGAGCTGAAAGAAGTACTGGGCTTTGAGGAAATGCGCCTGCTGCCGTCGCATCAGCCGGTGCACCGGGCGGCGCCCGGGGTTACCGCAGAGGCGCGGCGCGACATGCTGGCGCTCGCGCTGGCAGATTGCCCGGCGCTGCAACTCGACCAGCGCGAACTGTTGCGCGCCGGGCCCACCTATACCGTGGATACCCTCGAAGAGCTCCGCGCGGAGCTGGGCGAGGGGGTTTCCATCAGCTTTTGCATGGGACTGGATTCCCTGCTGGGGCTGCCCGGTTGGCACCGTTGGGAGCGCCTGATCGAACTGGCGCATCTGGTGGTGGTTGCCCGCCCTGGCTGGCAGTTTCCCGCGCAGGGGGAGGTGGCTGAGCTGCTGGCGACCCATCGCGGCGATATCGGTGACCTGCAGCAGCGGGCCGCCGGTCGCATACTGGTAAGGGAACAGACTCTGCTGCCGATATCCGCTACGGGTATCCGCAGCCTGATCGAAAGTGGCCGTTCGCCGCAGTATTTACTGCCGCAGCGGGTGCTGGAATATATTCAAACTCATCAGCTCTACAAGAGCGGAAATCAATAGGAGCCAAGGCTCCAGATACAGGTGTTATGACTGATATCAAATCAATTGCGGTAAACGCACTGGAAGACCTCAAGGGTAAGGACATTGTCTCGCTGGACGTATCGGAACTCAGCGACGTGATGGATACCCTGATCATCTGCACGGGTACTTCCAGCCGCCAGGTTAAATCTCTCGCCGAAAATGTGGTGGATGACGGTAAAAAAGCCGGCATTCGCCCCATCGGTGTCGAAGGTACGGAACAGGGCGAGTGGGTGCTGGTGGACTACGGCGATGTCGTGGTGCACGTGATGCAGGCGGAGACCCGCGGTTTCTATGACCTCGAAAAGCTCTGGTCGATGACCCCCAACACCCGCGACAACGCCGACGGCAGCGATCCTCACGAAAGCTGAGGGCGAACTGTGCTTAGGCCCCGGATAGTGATGTCCTGTCCATGAAGATCCGAATCATCGCCGCAGGTGGAAAGATGCCCGCGTGGGTGCAGGAAGGCTACAACGAGTATGCCAAGCGCCTGCCGCGGGAACTGACGCTGGAAATGGTCGAGGTGCCCCTGGGCAATCGCGGCCAGAAGAACTCCGCGGCACTGGTGGAAAAGGCCCGCCAGAAAGAGGGCGAGGCGATGCTCGCTGCCATCAATCCGCGGGAACACGTGGTTGCACTGGAGGTGAAGGGCAAGTCCTGGAGTACCGAGCAACTGTCGCGGGAACTGGCGGACTGGCAGATGTCTGGCGACAACGTCTGCCTGCTGATTGGCGGTCCCGATGGCCTCTCCCCGGATTGCGTGGCGCGGGCCAACCAGAAATGGTCCCTGTCGGCGCTGACCCTGCCGCACCCGCTGGTGCGGGTCCTGCTGGCTGAGCAGCTGTACCGGGCGTGGACCTTGTTGGCGGGGCATCCGTACCACAAATAGCCCCGGTTCCCCCCGGGGCTGCCTCCCAGCGGGGAGATCGATCACCAGCCATCCCGACTGAACTTGCCCGCCAATTCCCTGTCTTAGGGGATTGGCGTTCAATTCTTTTTGAGTGCAGCCGACCTGCTGTTCGGCGGGCCAGGGCGCTGCCCGGGTATCGAAAGCTCCGCAGGGGCGGCAAACTTGTGTACACTTCGTGGTCATTTTCGCGCCACCGAATAATCCGTTTCGACCACCATGTCTGAAAACCTGCGTTTCAAAGACCACCACACCGAGCAGCGGCTGTTTCGCAACCGTATGCTGGTGGCGATCTGTGGCGTCGTGGCCTTGCTGGGGGTGCTGGTTGCGCGCTTCTACAACCTGCAGGTGGTCAACTTTGAGGACTACCGCACCCAGTCCGACCAGAACCGAATCCAGGTGCGTCCCGTTCCCCCCACTCGCGGTTTGATCTACGACCGCAACGGCGAGATGCTGGCGGACAATCGCCCCAGCTATACCCTTTCTATCGTGCGCGAGCGGGTCAAGGATCTGGATGCCACCCTGGAGCTGCTTGGCCACCTGGTGGAACTGGACGACAGCGATGTAGAGAAATTCAATCGCCGCCTGCAGCGCCGCCGACCGTTTGAGCCCGTCCCCCTGCGTTACCGCCTGAGCGAGGATGAAATCGCCCGTATCAGCGTGAATGAGTTCCACCTGCCGGGGGTATCCGTTGAGGCGGAACTGGTCCGCTATTACCCGCAGAGCAAGTTGTTTGCCCACAGCGTCGGTTACGTGGGGCGGATCAATGACCGCGAGCTGTCCAGCTTCACCGAGGAAGATGTGCGCCGCTACCGGGGTACGCAGAGTATCGGCAAGGTGGGACTGGAGCGCTCCTACGAAGATTTACTGCTGGGCGAGGTCGGTTACGAAAACGTGGAGACCAATGCCCGCGGTCGTGTACTGCGGGTGCTGGAGCGCCACGACCCCAAGCCCGGTTCCGAGTTGACCCTGCACCTGGACACCCGCTTGCAGCAGGTGGCTACCGAAGCGCTGGGTGACAACCGCGGCGCGGTGGTGGCCATCGATGTCAAAACTGGCGGGGTACTGGCTTTTGTCAGCCAGCCTTCATTTGATCCCAACCTGTTCGTTACCGGCATCAGCTTCAAGGATTACAGTGCGCTGCGGGACTCTCTGGATGTGCCGCTGTTCAACCGTGTGGTACAGGGGCAGTACCCGCCAGGATCGACCCTGAAGCCGATGATGGGTCTAGGTGGTCTCGCCGCGGGCATCATTACTGCAGAAACCGAAGTAGCTGATCCCGGCTATTACAAGCTGCCCAATGACAAGCGCATCTACCGCGACTGGAAGCGCTGGGGGCACGGCAAGCATGTCGACCTGATCCAGGGGCTGGCCCAGAGCTGTGACGTTTACTTCTGGGATATGGCTGCGCGCTGGGACATCGACAGCATGCACGATGTTGCCACGCGTTTTGGACTGGGGGAAAAAACCGGCATTGACCTGCCGCGGGAGTATCCGGGGCTGTTCCCTTCACGCGCCTGGAAACGCGGCGCCCGCGGTGTGCCCTGGTTCCCCGGCGACAGCCTGAATGCGGTGCTGGGACAGGGGTTTGTACTGGCTACGCCGCTGCAGCTGGCAGTGATGACCGCAACCATCGCCAATCGCGGCACCCATTATCGTCCGCAGATGGTGATGGCCGTCGACGGCGTGGAGCAGCCGCCGGAGATACTGCATCACGTGGATGCGCGACCGGAGCACTGGGATCTGGTATTCGAAGGTATGGAAGCCGTGGTTTACAGCCTCCACGGCACTGGCAAGAGAGCCGGCGCCGGCTTGGATTTCAAGGTGGCGGGTAAATCCGGCACCGCCCAGGTGGTGGGGATCGCCCAGGGGGAAAGGTACGACTCCGAGGCGCTCAAGGAGCGTCACCGGGACCACGCCCTGTTTGTGGCGTTTGCGCCGGCGGACGATCCGCAGATTGCGGTGTCGGTACTGGTGGAAAATGGTGAGGGTGGTGGCCTCGTGGCGGCGCCGGTGGCGCGGGAAGTATTCTTTGACTGGATGTCTCGTCCGCTGGAGGATACCGCCAGCCTGCAGACCTGGCGCCCGCCCATGATGCTTACACAGGAGGCGCACATCCGTGGCTAGTCGCGATTATATGCACCGCTTGCCGGACGCCGGCAGCAGCCTGCGGCGGCCGGAAAGCTTCTCCCGTCGCTGGCATATCGATGTTCCGCTGCTGCTATTGCTGATGGTGCTGGCGGGTGTCGGCCTGGTGGTGCTGTATAGCGCATCCGGGGAAGAGATCCACTACGTCAAGCGACAGGCGGTGTTCATGGGGCTCGCGTTTGTGGGCATGACGATCGCCGCACAGATCCCGCTGGAATTTTACCGGCGCTGGTCGCCGTGGTTTTATCTTGCCGGCTGTTGCCTGTTGGTGGCGGTGCTGTTTTTCGGTGTAGGCGCAAAGGGGGCGCAACGCTGGTTGCAGATTGGCGGATTTCGTTTTCAGCCGTCGGAAGCGCTAAAGCTCGCAGTACCCATTGCGGTAGCAGCCTACCTGCACAAGCGCAGCTTGCCACCTTCGTTCCTCACGGTGGCGGGAACCCTCATTATTATCGGGATTCCGGCGGCGCTCATTGTGCGGCAGCCGGACCTGGGGACCTCAATCCTGATCGCAGCATCGGGGATTTTCGCGCTCTACCTGGCTGGTTTGAGCTGGAGAATGATCGGTGGTGCCGCAGTCATGGGCGCTATGGCCGCCTGGCCCATGTGGATGTGGGGCCTGCGGGAATACCAGAAGCAGCGCATTCTGACCCTGTTCAACCCGGATGCGGACCGCCTCGGCGCCGGCTGGAACATCTTCCAGTCCAAGGCGGCCATCGGGTCCGGTGGTTGGGCCGGCAAGGGGTACATGCAAGGCACCCAGTCGCAGCTGGATTTCCTGCCGGAAAGCCACACGGATTTCATTATCGCGGTGCTGGCCGAGGAGTGGGGGATGCGCGGTGCACTTATCCTGCTCACCCTGTACCTGTTGATCATTGCCCGGGGCATCTATATTAGTTTTATGGCCCAGCATGTATTCGGACGTCTGTTGGCGGGCAGTATCACGCTGACATTCTTCGTATATGTGTTTGTGAACATCGGCATGGTGACGGGCCTGTTGCCGGTGGTGGGGGTGCCCCTGCCGCTGGTAAGTCACGGCGGCACCTCGGTGATTACCCTGATGGCCGGTTTCGGCATTCTGATGGCGATCAGTACGGAAAGACGCAGAGTACTTTTTTAATGGCTTGATACTTGGTGGCTCAATGTGAGCCCGTTCAGCCTAACTTCACTTTTTCCCGTGTATCGTGCCACTTTTTGGCGCGTTTGCAGTCACAACAGCGTATCGATTTTAATAACTGAAAAAGTAGTTGGAAGTACTCTATGAACACAGGAGCGGTTGTTTTGAAGTGGACCACAGGATTGTTGGCAGGTTTGGGACTGGTTCTCAGCGCCTGTGCGCAAGAGCAGGGGCACGAGGAAAATGCCCAGGCTCAGGCGTTTGTGGATTACATGGTGGCCGAGCACAACTTCAACCGCGATGAGCTGCAGCTGTTGATGAAAGACGCCAAGCGCAAGGATTCAATCCTCAAGGCGATCAAGCGTCCGGCGGAAAAAGCCAAACCGTGGCACGAGTACCGCAAAATTTTTATCACCAACACCCGCATTGCCGGCGGTGTGGAATTCTGGGACAAGAATGCTGATGCGCTGAAAGCAGCGGAAGAGAAATACGGTGTACCACCGGAAATGATCGTGGCGATTATCGGTGTGGAAACCCGCTACGGTGGCAACATGGGTAGCTACCGGGTGCTGGATGCGCTTTCTACGCTGGCGTTCAATTATCCCCGCCGGTCCAAATTCTTTACCAAGGAACTGGAAAACTACCTGCTGCTCACCCGAGACGAAAAAATCGACCCCGCCACGTTGAAGGGATCCTATGCCGGTGCCATGGGCTTCGGGCAGTTTATGCCCTCCAGCTACCGTCACTATGCGGTGGATTTCAACGGTGATGGCCGCGTGGATATCTGGACCGATACCGAAGATGCCATCGGTAGCGTGGCCAACTATTTTGTCGAGCACGGTTGGAAAGCCGGCGAACCAATCACCGTAATTACCCAGCCACTGCCCAATGCGGACATGACCATCGTCAATGACGACCTGAAACCCAAGTGGACTGTGGGTGAGCTCGAAGCCAAGGGCTTCCCCACCACGGCGCAGGTTACCAAGGATATGCCTGCCAACGTGTTCTCCCTGGATACTGAGAATGGGGAACAGTTCTGGATTGGTCTGAACAATTTCTACACAATCACCCGCTACAACCACAGCCGTTTGTACGCCATGGCGGTATACGAGCTTGGTCAGGAAATTATCAAAGCGCGGGGTGGTCGCTCCTGAGGTTTCGGGGGGCGCCAAACCAATAAACAGAATTTATGTGCCGGATATCATTGGTATGTCCGGCCTTTTGACGCATAGCAATTACGATAAATCGCGGTAGCGGGCGCTGTTTGGCCTGCTCCGGGGGGAAGGCATGAAAATCAGAAAAATTGCGGCTAAAGCCGCGGGCTTTGCCCGTTTCGGGGCCGGTTTTACGCTGGTGTTGCTTGGCGCCTGCAGCACTGTACCTCTGCAGGATTCTGGCAAGGCCAAAGTGGAGCCGGAAGATGTGCCCTTCGATCAGGTCCGCGACAGCGGTCCGGATGTGCCCGTCGATATGCTGGCCACACCGGAAGTTACCCCGGTGCGGGAACCAATCGGTGTTGCTGGCAACAAATCCCCTTATGTGGTCAATGGTGTCAGATACCGGGTATTGAAGGGCGTGAAGGGCTACAGCGAGCGCGGGCATGCCTCCTGGTACGGCACCAAATTCCACGGGCGTAAAACAGCCAATGGAGAGGTCTACAATATGTACGCCCTTTCCGCGGCACACAAAACACTGCCGCTGCCCAGCTATGCCAAAGTCACCAACCTGGATAACGGCCGCAGCATCATCGTCCGCGTCAACGATCGCGGCCCCTTTGTGCCGGGGCGTATTATTGATCTCAGCTATACCGCGGCACAGAAACTGGGGTATATCGACAAGGGCGTAGCGCGGGTCGAAGTGGTTGCCCTGGATCCCGAATCCCTGCCCAGTGCGACAGAAAGCCTGGCTGTGGAAAAGGACGCCGCAGCGCGTAAAGGCCTCCCGCAAGACGCCAGTTTCAAGCTGCCAGAAAATACATTTTTGCAGGTGGGTGCTTACAGCTCCTCGTCCCAGGCTGAAGAGATTCGTGGCCAACTGGCCGCTGCATTCGGCTATCCTGTATCCGTCAGCCCGATAAACCGTGACGGAAAAATGCTTTACCGGGTGCGTATCGGACCCATTGCCCAGCAGCGGGCACTGGCCGCATTGCGGGAATCTGTAGAGCAGGAAAATTTCGGCCAACCCCAGGTGGTGGTTGACTGATTAGCTGCTCGGCAGCGCATTCCCCGGCCGGCGCCGGGTTATTGACACTTTTCGAACGCAAGGAATAAAGAGATACCCATGTTCAAACGCTTATTTGCCTGTCTGCTCCTGATAGTCAGCACCAGTGTGGCCCAGGCCGATAAACCGCTGATACCTGCGCCGCCGCAGCTTGCAGCCTCCGCCTATTTACTGATTGACGCCCATACCGGCCAGGTACTGGTTGAACACGATGCGGACAAGCAGATTCCGCCGGCCAGCCTGACCAAGATGATGACCAGCTACATCGTTTCCGAAGAGCTGGATAAGGGCGCCATCAAAGAGCAGGACATGGTGAATATTTCGGAGAAGGCCTGGCGCAAGGGCGGCTCCAAGATGTTCGTTAAGGTCGGCGACAAGGTACCGGTGATCGACCTGCTGCGTGGCGTTATCGTGCAGTCCGGCAACGACGCCAGTATCGCCCTGGCAGAGTATGTTTCCGGCAGTGAAGAAGTCTTTGCCGAGGTGATGAATCAGCAGGCACAACTGCTGGGGATGCAGGATACTCATTTCGTCAACGCAACTGGCTGGCCCGCGGAAGGGCATGTCACCACCGCACGCGATCTGGGCAAGCTGGCGCGCGCTCTGATTCAGGATCACCCGGATCATTACGCCCTGTATTCGGAAAAATACTTCCGCTTCAATGGCATCAATCAGCCCAACCGCAATCGCCTGCTGTGGCGCGATCCCGCGGTAGATGGCATCAAGACCGGTCACACCGAAGAGGCGGGTTACTGTCTGGTGGCTTCCGCGGTAAAACGCGGTATGCGCCTGATCTCCGTGGTGGTGGGCACGGACAGCGATGAAAAACGCGCTGCCGAAACCCAGAAACTGCTGGCCTACGGTTTCCGTTACTACCAGACCCATAAGGTGTACGGTAGCAACGATGTGCTGCAGACCGAGCGCGTGTGGGCGGGTAAAACTGACTCTGTGGGTGTCGCGGTGAAGAACGATGTATTCGTCACCATTCCCCGCGGCGGTGAGGAGAGCATCAAGGCCGACCTGATCATTGACGGCGAGCTTAAGGCGCCGCTGGCCAAGGGCCAGCAGGTGGGCAAGGTTGTTGTGACTCTGGATGGAGAAACCGTCGCCGACGTACCTGCGGTGGTGGCGGAAGATGTGGAAGAAGCCGGCTTCTTCAAGCGTATCTGGGATGCGATCAAGCGCTTTGTCATGGGCTTTTTCGAGTAATTCGAGCCAAAAATACCCCGATCAGCCCGGTGGAGTGGTCCACCGGGCTATGATTCTTCCTCCCTAAAGCAGTTTCTTCTGCAATCTTTCCTCCCTGTCCACTCCCCTGTCTGCACTGTATAATCGCCGCCCGGCCGCAACTCCCGCTGGGATTGGTCCCCGCGCCTCCATTATCTGCCCTGCGGCCCAGTGAGTGTGGTATGACCCAGGATACAGAGCAGCAGCCTCCAAAAATCGAATTTCCCTGTGAAGACTACATGGTCAAAGTGGTGCGAGACACCGATGACCAGGTCCACGAATTCGTCATGGAGGTGATGCGCCGCCATGCGCCAGAGTTGGATGAAGAGCGCTTGCGGCACAAGCCGAGCCGCAATGGCAAATTCACCTCGGTGACCTTCTTTATTCTTGCCACCGGCGAGCCCCAGCTGAAGGCACTGTTCGAAGAGCTCAAAGCCCATCCGGGCGTGTATATGGTGCTGTGATGGCCGCCCCTGAACCGGTCATCTATAACCTTGGCCGACGCGACTACGAAACCGTATGGCGCGCCATGGCCCACTACACCGACAACCGCGGCAATGACGCCGGGGATCAGATCTGGTGCGTTGAACATCCCCCCGTATTCACCCAGGGCCAGGCCGGCAAGGCTGAGCATCTGCTCAATACCGGGGATATTCCCGTGGTACAGGTGGATCGCGGTGGCCAGGTGACCTATCACGGTCCCGGCCAGCTGGTGGTATACCCGCTGCTGGACCTGCGCCGCAGCAAGATCGGTGTGCGCGATCTGGTTACCGCGCTGGAAGAGGCCACCGTCACCATGTTGGCGGAATTCGGAATCGCCGCCGCACCGCGCCCGGATGCCCCGGGGGTCTATCTGACCGAAGGACCGCGCGCCGGCAACAAGATTGCCTCCATTGGCCTGCGGGTACGTCGAGGCTGCAGTTTCCACGGTATTGCGATCAATATCGATATGGATCTCGGCCCCTTCCTGCGTATCAATCCCTGTGGTTACGCGGGCATGCAGATGGTGCAGATGGCGGAGATTATCCAGCCCACCCCCGCGTGGGATGCTGTGGCAAAAAGCTTTGTCGCGGCCCTGCAGCAAAAGCTGCAATTACCGGAGGCCAGTTGGCAGCCGGTGGACGAACAGTTATTTGACGAAAAGTTATTTGCGGTAGCCGGCACAGCGCAGGGCACCGAACCAGGAACGAGCAATGTCTGAACGATTTGACGCCGACCAGTCCGAAATCAAAGCGACCACTGTCGACCCGGGTGAGGCCGCCAAACCTGAAATCACCCCGGTAAAGCGCACCCGTCGTCTGCAGCAGGGCGAAAAACTGCGCGATGGTGACAAGGTAGAGCGTATCCCGGTGAAGGTGATCGCCAGCGACCAGACGCTGCGCAAGCCGGACTGGATCCGGGTGAAAGTGCCGTCGGTGAAGGCGTCCAAGGAAGTGGAGCGGATCAAGAGCATCCTGCGCTCACAGAAGCTCGCTACCGTATGTGAAGAAGCCAGTTGCCCGAACCTGGGGGAATGCTTCAGCGGCGGTACCGCCACCTTCATGATCATGGGTGAGATCTGTACCCGTCGCTGCCCGTTCTGCGATGTGGGCCACGGCAAGCCCAACCCGCTTGACCCGAATGAGCCTCAGCAACTGGCTGAAGCCATTGCGGCCATGAGTCTGCGCTACGTGGTCATCACCTCTGTAGACCGCGACGACCTGCGCGACGGCGGTGCCCAGCATTTTGCCGAGTGCATCAAGCAATCCCGTGAACTGTCGCCCAACCTGCAGGTGGAGATCCTGACCCCGGACTTCCGCGGCCGTATGGACATCGCGCTGGATATTCTCGAGGCCGAAGCCCCGGATGTGTTCAACCACAACCTGGAAACCGTGCCGCGTCTGTACCGCGAATCCCGTCCCGGTGCCAATTACAAGTGGTCCCTGAAACTGTTGCAGGAATACAAAAAACGCCGTCCGGATGTGCTGACCAAGTCCGGCCTGATGGTGGGCCTCGGTGAGACCAAGGAAGAAATTTTCGAGGTGCTGGACGATATGCGTGCGCACGATATCGACATGCTCACCATCGGTCAGTACCTGCAGCCGAGCAAGGAGCACCTGCCGGTGCAGCGCTATGTACACCCGGACGAATTCGAGGAGTACCGCCGCTACGCGGAGCAGATCGGCTTTACCCACGCGGCCTGTGGCCCGATGGTGCGCTCCTCCTACCACGCCGACAAGCAGGCGCACGGTGAAAAGGTCAGCTGACAATCCGGTTTGATCTTGCGGCCCGGTAAACGTGTACCGGGCCGCTTCCTCCCCTTTTTATCTCTCCTCTGAATTACCTCCCGATCATCCCAATTCTCGGATATCACCATCCTCGAAACGAATTTCCGCGCTACTTTCCCTTGGTAGCTGCCTTCGAATCTGTAGGCTCTTAGCAGAAAAACTCCCTCTTGCAGCACTCACATTCCCGATGTGACGAGTGCGTCTCATTTTTTGTACCTGATTTCACATCTTTTTTCCTCTCAGTATTTTCAATGCCGCAATTTTGAAAATTTGGCTCGAAAGTCATCTTTTTGTGGGTCTGTTTTGAATTTCAGGCACGTTGCAACAACACCGGTGTCGCGCGTGGCGCTGCCCAAAATAATTATTTTTCCAGATATGCCTGGTTGTCATGGAGATGCGGTTGAAATTTTTCAGCAGTTTTCATCATCAGTGTCGGTTTTGTTTTTTTCGAATGGCTGTATACGCAGTGCCTTGTGCATTGTCTCTTCCCTTGCTCGCGCAGGAAGTAGTGTTCAGTGCAAAAGTGATGGGGCCGGTATCGAATATTTATTCGTATTCTGCTGATGTTTTCAATGGACTTGATACAAGCATAAAGCTGAAAAAAATTACCGAGAATGTTCGTTGGCGGGATATCGATGCCGATGTTTCCGTGCAGGGTCTGGTGGTGTTTTCCTCCAATCGTGAAGCAAATAAAAAAATAGATATTTCCCGCAGAAATGAAGCGTTTGATCTCTATTTGTATAGAGGGAATCAGGATTCTCTGACACCGCTTACCAGAACACTGGAGGACGAAATGTCCCCCAAGTTCAGCCCCGATGGAAATCGCGTGGCGTTTATACGACAGCGTAAAAGTCTGGTGGTGCTGGCACTGGATTCCGGAAAAGAGCGTGTGCAGTTCGAGGCTGAGGAAATCCTGGATTTTGACTGGTCTCCGGATGGGAAAAGCCTCGCCATCGCCGCGCGCGATCACAGCCGCGGAAAAATTCTGCGTGCGGAATGTGCCCGCGATTGTGTGCAGCAGGCCGCGCCCCTCATTGAGCTGGCAAGCTTTCTGCGGCAGTCGAGTGCACACGACGTATCCGAAGCGCACGGTCGCTGTACAGCCTGCGGCAGCGCAGTGGCGCTGGCCTGGTCGCCCGCAGGTGATCGCTTGGCCTACGTATTCCATCCGGACACGCCTGCAGCTCGCAGTCTCTGGGTGATGAGACTGGATGAAGATACTGCTTCGGCTGCTGCAACGGCTCCGTTGCAGTTGTCCGCGCAAAAACACCAGGTACAGGGTGCGCCCAGCTGGTCCCCGGGTGGTAAATCCCTGTTGTATGCGGCATTGGTGGATTACCGGTTTCACTACGATGAATCCCGGCATCGCAAAGTCTACGAGGGCAGTATGCAGGTGTTTATGACGTATCTCGATGGGAAGCGCGCGGAGCTGACCCACAAGCAGGTGGCCGCGCACGCGCCGGTTTTTCTTGATGATGACCACTTTGCTTACCTGCAGGCGGAAAGCTTGAGTGCGCGTGAATATGCCCTGGTTGTACGTGACCTTGCGGGTGTGAGCGAACAACGGGTATTCGATCGCGTTGCGCGAAATTCTGGATTGGCGGTGCGCCCGTGAAAACTCAGAGTATTCCTTCCGATCATTTTTTCCGGCGCATTGCTGCGGTGGACTGGGTCACCTTCGTGTCTCTACTGATTCTCTGCGGCGCGACGGCGGTGTTAGTGAATGTGTGGCCATTTGGTAATTCTTCTGAAAGCGCGCTTTCCCCGCAAACGATCCAAGCACCGGATAGCGCCACGGCATCTGCACGACTGTCCATGTCGGACGGAGCCGCGGTGAACGGTACGCAGGTAGAAACTGCCGGTCTCCGGGAAGAGGTTGCCGATACCGATACGTACGCGATCACTTCAGTGGATCTGCTCGGTGTCTCCATTCAATTGCGCGAACTGCGTGAAGCAGAATATCAAGCAGGAGAGGGGAGTCTTCGCAATATCGGATTCTTTATCCGCGACGGCATTGTCCCGCGCAGGTTGTTTCCAGACGGTGCGCAGGTCATTACCCATTACTGGCCTCTTTATCACAACAACGTGGGATACGGGGCGATCACCGTAAGACTGCTTTTCCAGTATGTGGCGGATGACAGCAACGGTGATGGAACACTGAATCGCGAGGACCGCCAGAGCCTCGCCATGAGCCTCCCGGATGGCAGTCACTTCCGGGTACTCGATCGCGATGTGGGAGAGATTGTGGATATGACCTATCTCTCCGATCTCAGCGAACTGCAGGTGCAATTTGTTACGCGAGGAATTGAGGAGCAGCGGGTTTACTCGCTGGCTACCGATTAAAACCAGTTACTCACACAGGATGGAATTAGTGGGGCAGCAGTGCGGACAGGCGGTGTCCGCTGCACAGGAATGAGGTAAGGCAGGAAGCCGGGCGCGGATCGGGCCTGTATTGCGCCGTCACTGCTTTGCAGTAGCGGCCCGGATTCGTACCAGAAAAAAAACCGAAATACTCGATAGCGATTGGAGAGAAGAGATGGAAGTAAAAACAATGCAAAGGCGGGCCATGTACAAGGCCTTCGCCAAAGCCGGCCTGGTGATGTGGCTGGGCACCTCGTCCGCTGCACTGCTGGCGGCAGAGGCGGAAATGAAAATCGTCAACGACTGGGGTGGCGGTTTCCAGGGGGAAATCGTAGTCATCAATGATGGCAGCGAGCCGCTAACCGACTGGTCCGTATCTTTCAATATGGATGTGGATATCAACAACCTGTGGAACGGGGTGATTGAGTCCCAGAGCGCCAGCCAGTATGTGGTGGCTGCTGCAGATTACAACGGCACCATTGCACCTGGCGCCCAGGTGAGCGTCGGATTTATCGCCTATCCCGGTGGCCTGGCGCCAGCGGAAGTTACCGTGATCGGTGACGACGGCGGCTCATCTTCCGGTGGCGGTTCATCCAGTTCTTCGAGCTCATCCAGCTCGTCTAGCTCCTCGAGTTCTTCCAGCTCCTCTAGTTCTTCTAGCGGGGGCTCTTCGAGCTCTTCCAGTTCATCCGGTGGTTCCTCAAGTTCTTCCAGTTCTTCTGGTAGTTCTTCTGGTAGTTCTTCCAGCTCATCGGGCGGCAGCTCTTCCGGTTCCGGTCGTTTCCGTGTGGACGACTCGGGCAATATCACCAAAAACGGCGAAGTTATTCCCATGAACTGTGGTTCCTGGTTTGGCCTCGAAGGGCGCCACGAACCCTCCAACGACCAGACCAACCCCAGCGGCGCTCCCATGGAACTCTATGTGGGCAATACCTTCTGGGCGAATGGCAACTCCGGTACCGGCCGCACCATCCAGCAGACCATGAGCGAAATCACCGCGATGGGTGTGAACGTTGTGCGCTTCCCGGTAGCGCCGCAGACCCTGGACCCGAACGATCCCCAGGGCAGCGGTAGCGTGTTGAAAAACCATGAGTCGGTACTGGTGCCCAATGCGCGTCAGGCGATGGAAGAGTTCATCATTGCCGCGGACCAGAACGGTATTGAAGTGATGCTGGATATCCACTCCTGCTCCAACTACGTCGGCTGGCGTGCGGGCCGCCTGGATGCGCGTCCGCCCTATGTGGATCGCGACCGCGATATGTATGACTTCCCCCGTGAAGACAGTTCCTGTGCGGCTACCGGTAATCCGGATTCCGTTACCCGTGTGCAGGAGTACAACCGCGATATGTGGCTCGACAACCTGCGCGAATTGGCCGGGTTGGAAGAGGAACTGGGTGTAGACAACATCATCGGTATCGATATCTACAATGAGCCCTGGGATTACACCTGGGACGAATGGAAGAGCCTGACCGAAGATGCCTTCGCTGCAATCAATGAAGTAAACCCGCACACCCTGTTGTTCGTTCAAGGTATTTCAGCCACGGCCGGTAACCAGGATGGTACTCCGGAAACCATTACTCAAGTGCCCCACGGTGATGCGCTGACCAACCCGAACTGGGGTGAAAACCTGTTCGAAGCGGGCAGCAACCCGCCGGATATCCCCAAGGATCGCCTGGTATGGTCTCCGCACACCTACGGTCCTTCTGTGTTCGTACAGAAAGGCTTTATGGATGTGGCCTCGCAGCCGGAATGTGAAGGGCTCGAAGGCGACGCTGCCGGTGATGCCGACTGTAATATCGTGATCGATCCGGAATTCCTGCGTCAGGGCTGGGACGAGCACTTCGGTTACCTGCGCGAGATGGGCTACGCGGTGGTTGTCGGCGAGTTCGGCGGCAATATGGACTGGCCGGCGAAAGCCACCCTGCGCGACCAGGCTCGCTGGGATCACATCCAGCCCGGGGTTGTGGATATCCAGTGGCAGGAAGCATTTGTCGATTATATGGTCGAGAAAAATATCCAGGGCTGCTACTGGTCGATCAACCCGGAATCCGGTGATACCGGAGGCTGGTACGGCCATGCCTACGACCCGCAGAGCAATACCGCGGGCTGGGGAGAATGGCTCGACTTCGACCAGCGCAAGACCAACCTGCTCAACCGCCTGTGGACAAACTCACCCGAGTAATCCGGCGGACTTGAAAACCGGTGCCGCGATGGCACCGGTTTTTCTTCCCATCACAAACGTTTAACGACAAAACAATAATTGGATAGCGATCATGAAACAGATACCGAACAGGGTGCTGTTGGTGTGCTCCTGCGCGCTCGCATTAATGCTGAGCACCGTGCAGGCGTTCGCTGCGCAGGCAACCATGAAAATAGCCAACGACTGGGGTGCCGGTTTCCAGGGAGAAATCACCGTAGTCAATGATGGCACTACCCCCCTGACAAACTGGACGCTCAGTTTTGATATGCCGGTGGAGATCGGCAATATCTGGAACGGTGTTGTCGCCTCCCGGGAGGGCGCCAGCTATGTTGTTGCCTCCGCAGGCTACAACGACAGTATTCCCGCTGGTGGCCAGGTGAGTGTGGGCTTTATTGCGTTCCCCGGCGGTCTCGCGCCGGTGGCGGTAACGGTGGATGGTGACGGCGGGGGCAGCGGCTCCTCCGGCGGCAGCTCGTCCAGTAGTTCGAGCAGTTCTTCCAGCAGCTCGTCTAGTAGTAGCTCGTCCAGCAGCTCCTCGAGTTCCTCCTCAAGCTCTTCGTCCTCGAGCTCGTCATCCAGTGGCAGCTCCAGCAGTTCCGGCTCCTCCAGTGGTAGTACCTCCAGCTCTTCCAGCAGTTCTGGTAGCGGCAGTGGTTCCGGCGTGCGTCACGACAACCCCTTCGCCGCGTCGGGCAAGTGGTACGTGAATCCGGACTGGGCTGCAAACGCGCTGAACGAGCCGGGCGGTGCCGCCATTGCCGATGTCAGTTCTGCGGTGTGGATGGACCGCATCGGTGCGCTCACTGACGGTCGCGGCCTCAGGGGCCATCTGGACGAGGCCCTGGCCCAGGGTGCCGATCTGTTTATGGTGGTGGTGTACAACCTGCCCAACCGTGATTGCGCGGCACTCGCCTCCAACGGTGAACTGCTGATTGCAGAAAACGGCTTCGAGCGCTACCAAACGGAATATATCGATCCGCTGGTGGCAATCCTTGCAGACCCCACCTATGCGGATCTGAATATTGTTACCATCATCGAAGTGGATTCCCTGCCGAACCTGATCACCAACATCAGCCTGCCAGATTGTCAGGAGGCGAACGGTCCCGGCGGCTACCGCGATGGTATCCGCTACGCCCTTAACCAGCTTTCGCAACTGGACAATGTCTACTCCTACGTGGATATCGCCCACTCCGGCTGGCTCGGCTGGAGCAGCAACTTCGGTCCGGCCGTGAACCTGATCGGTGATGTGGTGGACTCCACCGATGCAGGCTGGGGCAGCATTGCCGGATTCGTCACCAACTCCGCTAACTACACCCCGGTAGAGGAGCCCTACCTGCCAGATCCCACCCTGAATGTGGGGGGGCAGCCGGTGCGCTCTGCGGACTTCTACGAGTGGAACGACTACCTGGAAGAACTCACCTTTGCCCAGGACTGGCGCGATGCGATGATCGCCCGCGGCGCACCGCAGACCCTCGGTATGCTGATCGACACCGGACGCAACGGCTGGGGCGGTGCCGACAGACCCACGGGTCCGTCCACCAGTACCGATCTCAACACCTATGTGAACGAGAGTCGGATCGATCGCCGGGTACACCGCGGCAACTGGTGTAACCAGGCCGGCGGTGTGGGCTTCCGTCCACAAGCCGCACCCGCGCCGGGTATCGACGCCTATGTGTGGGTGAAACCTCAGGGTGAGTCCGACGGTGTGAGCGACCCCAACTTCACCCCGGACCCCAACGATCCGGCCAAGCAGCACGATCCCATGTGTGACCCGAATGCCCAGAACCGTTACGACAATTCCGTGGGTACCGGTGCCCTGGACAATGCACCACACGCGGGCCGCTGGTTCCCGGAAGCGTTCCAGGTACTGGTAGAAAACGCCTACCCGCCCCTGGAAGAGTGATTACACGCTAACCCCGCCGCCGCGATTTCTGGCGGCGAATCGAACGGCTGCCGGGACAACCGGCGGCCGTTTTTTGTCTGGGTTCTCCCACTTCCCACCGCCCGTAAAAGTGGGACACGCCTGCAATAAAGTGGCAACAGCCGGTGCCCTGGCACCGTGCTACTGTCTGCGGCTGCACTGCAAACTCCCGCTGCCCAATCACCTACCTCAATTCTGGTGAGCCGTGTGAAGCGGGGATTGGTTAGTGCTGTCTGGTGCGTCTCAGTAACTGGGGCAATCCCCGAATGTTGCGTCCGGGTACTCCGCTGACCAGGCATTCAGACAATGGTGATGCAGGGACAATAACTATCATAAGAGGTGAACTATGGCCGGGATCCAGGCTCCAGTGACCAATATAAATACCGATGCGGGTTCTTCCGTTAATGCTGCCGGTGGCAATTTTCGCTTTGCGCTGACCGCGTTAACTGTTCTGTTTTTCATGTGGGGCTTTCTTACCTGCCTCAACGATATTCTGATTCCCCATCTGAAAGCGGTTTTCAACCTGAGCTACACCCAGGCCATGTTGATCCAGTTCTGCTTTTTTGGCGCCTACGCCACGGTGTCATTGCCGGCAGGTGCACTGGTAAAACGCATCGGCTACCAGAAGGGGATAGTGGGTGGCCTGTCGGTAGCGGCACTGGGATGTCTGCTGTTTTATCCGGCGGCTGAGAGCCATTCCTACCCCGTATTCCTGGCCGCCCTGTTTGTGCTCGCCTCCGGGATCACCCTGTTACAGGTTTCTGCAAACCCCTACGTGACCGCTCTCGGCGATCCGGCCACGGCTTCCAGTCGCCTGACCATGACCCAGGCCTTCAATTCCCTCGGCACCACCGTTGCGCCTTTCTTTGGCGGTGTCCTGATCCTGTCAGCAGCGACGGTGGGCGCGGATGCCCTGAGCGCCGACGCAGAGGCGGACGCGGTCAAGGTTCCCTACCTGATGCTGGCCGGTGTGCTGGCGGCGCTGGCTGTGGTGTTCAGCCGCTTGAAACTGCCGCAGATCGAGATGCATGAAAACAGTGCGGTGGCCGCTGAGGGGGAGTCCGTTTGGTCCCATCGCCACCTGGTGCTGGGCGCGGTCGGTATCTTTGTGTATGTGGGTGCAGAGGTGTCCATCGGCAGCTTCCTGGTGAACTTCCTCGGCCTCGACAGTGTGGCGGCGATGGAAGAGGCCAAGGCGGCACACTACATCGCTTATTACTGGGGCGGTGCCATGGTGGGACGCTTTATCGGCGCCGTGGTCATGCGCACGGTTTCACCGGGGCTGGTACTGGCTTTCAATGCCGCGGCAGCCATTTTGCTGGTGCTTGCTGCGATTCTCGGCGCCGGAGCCCTGGCCATGTGGGCCATCCTGCTGGTGGGACTGTTCAACTCGATCATGTTCCCGACCATCTTCAGCCTGGCACTGCAGGGACTGGGTAAGCAGGCGGGACAGGCATCCGGAGTACTGTGTCTGGCCATTGTCGGTGGCGCCATAGTGCCGTTGATTCAGGGCATTGTCGCGGACACCGCTGGCCTGCAGATCTCTTTCCTGGTGCCGGTGGTATGTTATGTGTACATCGCCTACTACGGTCTCAAGGGATCAAAAGTGGCCGACTGAGCACAGCGTGCAGTTAAAAGCTGAAGTGAGACGCTGAAGCTAGAAACTGAAGTTAGAAGAAATGCAAAAAGGGAGGGAAGCTTCGGCTTCCCTCCCTTTTTTTATTTGCGAACGCGGTCTGGTTCAGTGGGCGTAGGTCAGACAGTTGACCGAGTCTCCGCTGTAGCCAAGCTCGATCTGGTCGGCGCTGCACTCGAAATCCTGATTGTGATTACAGCCGGTGACCTTGCAGGCCCCGACCCCGGCAACGCGCTCACGCTTGGTGTGCTCGTGGTTGCTGAAAAAGGTATCGCAATCCGGATCCTCGCCATCGCCAATGGTGATCGCGCGGGCGTGACAGGCGGAATCGGTATTGTAGGCGCACTCGGTGGCGGCACAGCGGCTCACTTCTGGCATGTCAGTAGCAATGATCATGGCGCAATTCTCTTTTGATTATCATCGAAGGATCAAACTCCCGAATTGAGCCTAGTTGAGGGGGCTGGTGTGTCAAATAAGTGGCGTCTGGATAGTCATATACCAAAGAGAAGGGGCTGACGGAATAATCGTCATTCTTGACCTGGATCAATCGTCACTTTTCGCGGGGGAGAAGAATCGCGCAGGCTCTGACTCGTCGCGAAGTTTTGTTACTGATACTGGCGGGTCAATGGAAAGAGGTATCCGCCATGAGCAACACACTGACCACTTCCGCCGGTGCGCCGATTGCCGACGACAACAACAGCATTTCTGCTGGTGAGCGGGGTCCGCTGACATTCGATAATTTCCGGATGTTCGAAAAACTGGCTCACTTCAATCGCGAGCGCATTCCCGAACGTGTGGTACACGCGCGAGGAACCGGTGCCTATGGAACCTTCCGCCTGAGTACAGACCTCAGCGACTGGACCATTGCCGATTTCCTGCAGCAAGCGGGAAAGGACACCGAGGTGTTCGTGCGCTTTTCTACGGTGGGTGGTGGTCAGGATTCCAGCGATTATGCGCGGGATCCCCGCGGCTTCGCCATCAAGTTCTACACCAGGGAGGGCAACTTCGACCTGGTGGGCAATAACACACCCGTGTTCTTCCTGAATGATCCATCCAAGTTCCCGGACTTTATCCACTCGCAGAAGAAGAACCCGCGAACTAATGTGCCGGATCCGGCGGCGAGCTTTGAATACTGGGCGAATCACCCGCAATCGCTGCACCAGATGACCATTCTCATGTCCGACCGCGGGATTCCCCTCAGTTATCGGCACATGCATGGGTTCGGTTCGCACACGTTCAGTTTCTGGAACAAAGAGGGCGAGCGCTTCTGGGTGAAGTGGCACCTGAAAACACAGCAGGGTATCAAGAATGTGCGCAGCGAGGATGCGGCAAATTACCCCGCCTTTGGCGCCCAGCAGGATCTGGTGGAATCCATCGATGCCGGTGATTATCCCAAATGGAAAGTCCAACTGCAGATACTCTCCGAGGAACAGGCAAGAAACCTGTCGGTAAACCCGTTCGATCTCACCAAAGTGTGGCCGCATGATGAGGCGCCACTGGTGGATATCGGAATGCTGGAGTTGAGCCGAAATGTGGAAAACTATTTTGCCGAGACGGAGCAGGCCGCATTTGCACCAAGCAATCTTGTACCCGGGATCGGCGCGTCTCCGGACAAGATGTTGCAGGCGAGACTGTTTGCCTATCAGGATGCACACCGCTATCGCGTGGGCGCAAACGTGAACAGTCTTCCGGTAAATGCACCCAAGTGTCCGGTGAGCCACTATCAGCGCGACGGTGCCTTTGCCGTCAATCAGGGCAGTGAGGTGCACTTTTTCCCCAACGACCGGATCAATCAGGGGGCACCGGTGCCGGTGCCGTCCGTAGCCGAGCCACCCATGCCCCTGGAGCGGGATGCGTGGGTGAAGCCTCACAGCCAGGATAATCAGGATTATTACTCCCAGGCCGGAGCCCTGTTCCGTCTGATGCGGGACGATCAGAAGCAACAGCTTGTGGATAACATTGCCGGCGGTTTGTGTCAGGCCAGCGCGTCGGTCCAGCAACGCATGCTGGTGCAGTTCGGCAAAGCGGATGCCCGGTACGCCGAGATGGTGAAAGCGGCTCTGGATTCTTGAGCCCGGGGGCAACTGTGCAGTGCCTGATTGATTTCTGACTCTCAGCGAGAGCGGCGGGGTAACCCGCCGCTCCTTTTCATTTCTGCATCCATTCGCCACCAGTCGCTCGACTATTCGCTAATTGCCCTTCGGCTTATCCTTCAGGTATACAGGGAATTGAATTGTCCTGTCCTGCTGCTGCGAGAAGACCATGATCGGCAAGCCCCTGTTGCTATTTTTTGCCCTTTTATACGTGGCGCTGCTGTTTGTGGTGGCGTGGCGGGCAGACCAGCGCAAGCAGTGGATCCAGCGTTTTCGCCCGATCATTTATGGCCTCACCCTGGCCGTATATTGCAGCTCGTGGACATTCTTTGGTGCCGTGGGGCAGGCGGTCAGTGACACCTGGAGTTACCTGCCGATATACCTGGGCCCCATCCTGTTATTCGTGTTTGCCGGCGGTTTCCTGCGCAAGCTGATGCAGGTCGGGGAGCGTCAGAAAGTCACTTCTATTGCCGACTTTATCGGGTCGCGCTATGGCAAGAGCCGCGGGCTGTCGGCGCTGGTGACACTGCTGGCCATTGTCGGCAGCCTGCCGTATATCGCCCTGCAGTTGCGCGCGGTGACCATGGGCTGGCAGGCCATCGGCGGCAGCGGCGAGGGCGATACCTTCGTCAACCTGGATACCGCGCTGGCCACCGCGCTGCTGATGGGGCTGTTTGCGATCCTGTTCGGCACGCGACACCTGGAGGGCCGCGAGCGCAACCTGGGGGTAGTGGTGGCGATCGCGATGGAATCCCTGGTGAAGTTACTGGCGTTCGCCGCAGTGGCGGTGTTCGCGCTTTGGCTACTGGTATCCGGCGGCAGCGGTATGGAGTTGCCCCGTAGCGAGTGGACCCTGAATTTCCAGGGACTGGTTCCGGACGTCAATTTTGTTACCCAGACCCTGCTGGCGATGGCGGCGATTATCTGTTTGCCGCGGCAATTTCATATGGCGGTGGTGGAATACCGCAACCCGGACGACCTGCATACCGCGCGCTGGCTGTTACCCGCTTACCTCATACTGTTCTCTGTCCTGATTCTGCCGATTGCTCTGGTCGGGCAACCGCTGGTGGCGGCCGGGCTCAGTGATCCCGACACCCTGGTATTGACCCTGCCGCTGCAGGGTGGCGAGAACGCACTGACCATGCTGGCCTATATCGGCGGCTTTTCCGCCGCCACCGGCATGGTGATCGTTGCCGCGGTCACCCTCGCCGTAATGGTTTCCAACGAACTGGTGGCACCGGTGTGGCTCTACCTGAGCCGGTATACGCGGTTGACCGCAGTCTCCCTGGGCAGACACCTGCGGCTGATCCGCCGCGTAAGTATCCTGCTGCTGATGCTATTGAGCTGGGGGATGCACCGGGCTATCACCGGTATGGAAGCACTGGCGTCCATTGGCCTGTTGTCGTTTGCTGCGGCTGCGCAGCTGGCGCCGGCTTTAATTGCTGCGCTCTACTGGCCCAGGGCCCACAGACGCGGCATCTGGGCGGGGCTGATTGCGGGGTACGGGCTGTGGTTGTACTGCCTGGTGTTACCGGCGACTTTCCCCAATGCACTTTTGTTGCAGCAGGGCGCTTTCGGGCTGGACTGGTTGCGACCGCAGCAGCTGTTCGGGCTTTCCAACCTGGATTCCCTCAGCCACGGGGTTTTCTGGAGCCTGCTGTTCAATGTGGTATTGCTGGTCGGGGTATCGTTTTTCTGCCGCCAGAGCGCCGGGGATATTCGCCAGGCCATAGCTTTCGTGATCCCGGAGCACAGTGACGAGCCGGTGCCGGATATGGTGCCCACCAGTATCCGTATGGGACAGCTGCACAGCCTGTTGCAGCCATTTGTGGGGCGCGACCGGCTGGAGGAAATCTGGAACGAATTCGAGCAGCGCAGCCAGCAGCGTCTGTTGCCCGACGACGCTGCGCCGCGTTTTGTGATTGGCGAGGCGGAGCGCACCCTGGCGGGGATCGTGGGTTCCGCGGCGGCGCACCAGGTGATGGGACTGCTGCACAGTAACCGGCCGCTGAAGCTCGAGGATATTGCGCGGCTGGTGGATAGCACCTCGGAACGCTTGCGCTTCAGCCAGGAACTGCTGCAGACCACAGTGGAAACCATCAGCCAGGGGATCAGCGTGGTGGATGCCGAGCTGCGCCTGGTGGCCTGGAACCGCCAGTACCTGGAGCTGTTCAATTATCCCGAGCGACTGCTGTACATCGGTTGTCCGGTGGCGAATCTCTACCGGCACAATGCCGAGCGCGGCCTGTACGGACGCAGTGACGATCCGCAGGTTCTGGAAGCGCAGGTGCAGCGACGCCTGGATCTGTTGCGCCACGGCAGCGCGCACCGGTTCGAGCGACGGCTACCTTCCGGCGCCATCGTTGAGGTGCGGGGTACACCCATGCCCGGCGGTGGCTTTGTTACCACGTTTACCGATATCAGCGAGTACCGCGCGGCAGTGGACGCACTGGAGGAAAACCGGCGCAGCCTGGAAGACCGGGTACAGCAGCGTACTGCGGAATTATCGGATAGCAACCGGGCGCTTCAGCAGGAGAACCGCCGTCGCGCCGAGGCGGAAGTGAAAATCCGCGAACTGCACGCGGCCAAGACCCGGTTTCTTGCCCACACCAGCCACGACCTGCTGCAACCGATTAATGCCGCGCGCTTGTTTATCGCCTCCCTGCAGCAAAAAGCCGCGGCCGGCAGCTGGCGGGAGATGGGGGACGACATTCACTATATCGACAGTGCGCTCACTTCCGCCGAACAATTAATTGGCGCGCTGCGGGAAATCAGTCGACTGGACGCGGGCAGCCTGACCCCCAAGCACGCCAGCTTTCCTTTGCGTGAGCTGCTGGACGGACTCAATGCGGAATTCTCCGCGCTGGCCAGCGAGCGCGGACTCTCCCTGCGCTATGTACCCACCGATGCCTGGGTCTACTCAGACCGCCATCTGTTGCGGCGGATTTTGCAAAACTTTCTCAGCAATGCGCTGCACTACACCGCCCGTGGACGGGTGTTGCTAGGGGTGCGTCGGCGCACTGAAACCACAAGTGAAGGGGAAGCCTGCAAGGTGCTGGAAATCCAGGTATGGGACACCGGCCCGGGCATCGCCGCTGACGCCCGTGAGCAGATCTTTGATGAGTTTGTGCGTCTCGGCAGCAGTGAGCGCAGTGCCGATAAAGGATTGGGGCTCGGTCTGGCGATTGCGCGTCGCAGTGCGGACCTGCTGGGGCACCGCCTTGGCCTGGAATCTATCCCCGGGCGCGGTTCCATGTTCAGTATCCGTGTGCCGGTGGGCGAAGTGCAGGCTGCGCGAATTCAGAAGCCCGCTGCCGGCGGTAGCGCGAGCCTGGCATCGGCGGCGGTGCTGTGTATCGACAACGAGCGGCAGATTCTGCGAGGCATGGAGAGCCTGCTGACGGGCTGGGGGTGTCGTGTGGTCACCGCGGTGTCGCTGGATGAGGCGCTGGCGCGCTGGCAGTTTTCCACACCGCCGGAAGTGGTGATTGTCGACTATCACCTGGATCACAAGGCGACCGGGATCGATGCGCTGGAGGCCCTGTGTGCGCACTGGCAGTTGGCGCTGCCGGGCATACTGATCAGTGCGGACACCTCGGAAGCGGTGCGCAACAGTGCCTCAGAGCGGGGCTATTTTTACCTGGCCAAACCGGTGAAACCGGCAGCGCTGCGCAACCTGATCCGGCGACTGGTGCGCAGCGGGCAGGTCAGTTGACCGGTTTGGATTCGGGCCGCTGCGGCGGCGCAAACTGTCCTGGAGGCTCCACATCCAGACTGCCGAGGGCCAATACTGCCTGGGTGCGGGAATTGACGTTCAGCTTGCGAAACAGGGCAGTGAGGTGCGCCTTGACGGTGGCCTCGGTGACCTGCATTTCGTAGGCGATCTGTTTGTTCAGTAAGCCTTCCGCAAGCATGGTAGCCACGCGGAACTGCTGTGGGGTAAGGGTGGCGATCACATCTACCACTTCCGCATCATCGCCGCTGCTATGGCCGGCCTCATAGCGCTCCGCCACCGTCGGTGGCAACCAGATTTCGCCCTCGAGACTCTGCTGCAGAGCATCGACGATCTGTTCTACCGGCGCAGATTTTGGCAAGAAACCACAGGCGCCGTAGTCGATGGCGCGGCACATGATTTCCGGCTTTTCATTGGCGGATACCACCATCACCGGCAGCTGCGGATACTGACCATTGAGGAAAATCAGCCCGCTGAAACCGTGGGCTCCGGGCATGTGCAGGTCGAGCAGTAGCAGGTCGCAGTCCGGGTGTTCTGCCACACACTGTTGCAGGCTCTGCATGTCGCAGGCCTCGAAGATGGTGGCGCCGGGAAAGTGCTGCTGGATGGACTGCCGCAGGGCGCCGCGGAACAGCGGATGATCGTCGGCAATGATGAACTGCCGCGCAGCCTGTCCGCTACTGGTGTGAGAATTCATCGCTATACATCCCTTCTTTACGTGGGACCTTTCCGGTTGCCTGGATCCAGTCTAGTAGGAACAGTTTACTGGGAAAGTCGCCGCGCTTCCTGTCGAGATTTTTATTGATACCGGTGTACATCCTGTTACACCAGTCGGGATTATTATTTTTATGGGTCGTTCTGCGCTGGATGCGTTGGAAAAGACGTGCTGGACTTGCTGAAAGGTACTGCGGGTCGGAAACGTTTGCACATTTCCCAACCCGCGCTTGGCTATCAGGCCGGCGTCGCCGCCGCGCGATTGGCTACCAGGTCATCCACCACTCCCGGGTCGGCCAGGGTGGAAGTGTCTCCCAGCTGGTCGCACTCATCGGCGGCCACCTTGCGCAGGATTCGGCGCATGATCTTGCCGGAGCGGGTCTTCGGCAGGCCCGGCGCCCACTGGATGACATCCGGTGTGGCGATGGGGCCAATCTCGCTGCGCAGCCAGTTGCGCAGTGTGGTATGCATGGCTTCGCTGGGCTCGATACCGTTGTTGAGGGTGACGTAGACGTAGATTCCCTGGCCTTTGATATCGTGTGGATAGCCCACCACCGCGGCCTCGGCGACGGCCTCGTGGGCCACCAGCGCGCTTTCCAGCTCCGCGGTGCCCATACGGTGACCGGATACGTTGAGTACATCGTCAACCCGCCCGGTGATCCAGTAATAGCCGTCTTCGTCGCGACGCGCGCCGTCACCGGTGAAGTACATGTTGGCGAAGGTGCTGAAGTAGGTGTCTGCAAAGCGCTGGTGATCGCCGAACACGGTGCGCATCTGTCCCGGCCAGCTGCCCAGTAACACCAGGTTGCCCTCGGTGGCGCCTTCGAGAATATTGCCCTCATTGTCCACCAGCGCCGGTTGTACGCCGAAGAAGGGGCGGGTGGCGGAGCCGGGTTTCAGTGCCGTGGCACCGGGCAGCGGCGTGAGCATGGCGGCCCCGGTTTCCGTCTGCCACCAGGTATCCACAATCGGGCACTGGCCGCGCCCAAAGGTGCGGTGATACCACTTCCACGCCTCCGGGTTGATCGGCTCGCCCACGGTGCCCAGCAGACGCAGGCTTTTCAGGTCGGCACCTGCTACCGGCTTGTCGCCCTCGGCCATCAATGCGCGGATCGCAGTGGGGGCGATATACAGAATATTGATCTGGTGGTCGTCGATGATCTGCGATACCCGGGTGACGTCGGGGTAGTGGGGCACGCCCTCGTACATCACGGTGGTGGCGCCGTTGGCCAGTGGGCCGTAAATGATATAGCTGTGGCCGGTGATCCAGCCGATGTCTGCGGCACACCAGTAGCGTTCGCCGCGGCGATAATCGAATACGTACTCGTGGGTGATCGAGGCGTAGGTGATGTAGCCACCATTGGTGTGCAGGACGCCCTTGGGTTTACCGGTAGAGCCGGAGGTGTAGAGGATAAACAGCGGATCTTCCGCATCCATCACTTCTACAGGGCAGTCGTCACTCTGTGCCGCCACCAGTTCGGCGTAATCGCGATCAATTGCCGGGTTCCAGTCGGACGCATCGTCGGTGTAATTGACTACCACCACATTTTCCACTGTGGTTTCTTCACACAGGGCCACTGCCCGGTCCACATTCTGTTTCAGCGGTACCGAGCGGCCGCCGCGACGGCCGGCGTTGGCGGTAATCAGGGTGCGAGATTGACCGTCGTCCATACGCCCGGCCAGGGCCTCCGGAGAAAAACCGGCGAATACCACCGAGTGCACGGCGCCGATGCGCGCGCAGGCGAGCATCGCTACGGCGGCCTCGGGGATCATCGGCATATAGATGGTCACCACATCGCCTTTCTGGACCCCGAGACTTTTCAGGCCGTTGGCAAAGCGGCATACATCCCGGTGCAGTTCGCGATAACTGATTTCGCGGGACGTGCCCGGTTCATCGCCCACCCACAGGATGGCAGTAGTATCGCCGTGTTCCGCCAGGTGGCGGTCGAGACAGTTGGCGGCCACGTTCAGTTTGCCATCGGCAAACCAGCGGATATGCAGGTCGTCTTTGGCGAAAGACACATCCTTTACCTGACTGAAAGGCTCGATCCAGTCGATGCGCTGTGCCTGCTCGCGCCAAAAACCGTCGTTGTCTTCAATGGAGCGATTATAAAGCTCGAAATAGCGCGTTTCGTCCAACAGGGTATTGGCGGCGTAGGCATTGGGTACGGGGTAGGTTTCACTTGTACTGGTCACGGACCGGCCCTCTTCATCGATGCTGTATTTATTGGTGTTTCGATTGTTGGGGGTATTTTGTCACCGCGCTTACAACAGCACGTATTAGACAAAAGTCGAAAGGCAGTGGCTGTGCGCGCCGGGTAATATTCCCGGGCATAGACATTGGTCTAAATGGACCCCGAATTTAGACCAATGGTTAATACCCTGATTATCCATGACGTTGTTTGCTAGGACCTGTGTTATCCCCAAATGGCAAACAACGGCAAGGACAATAGTGATGACGGTGAAAATAATAAAAAACCGCAAACTGGCCGGTGCGGTGGCTCTGGCAGCGATGGTGAATGCCCTGCCCACCCTGGCAGCGGAAACCGAAGCAATGAGCGCAGCGCAATTACAGCAGCGGATCGCCGAACTGCAGGCACAGGTGGACGCGCTCGCCGCGCGCCCGGTTGAAATTGAAAACCCGGAACCGGCCAAGTCCCCCACATTCGGCAACACCAATATTCAGATAGGCGGCTACGTCAAACTGGACAGTATCTTCAGTGACTATTCCGATGGCAGTGGTGCCACCGCGGCCATTGGTGAAGACTTCCTGGTGCCGTCCACCATCCCTGTTGGTGGTTTGGAAAGGGGCGAGAGTGGTGATGTGCACTACAACGCCCATGCAAAATCCACCCGGCTGTTTTTCAAGTCGTCCACCGAAATGGGCGCGGGCAGCGTAAATACCCATATCGAGATCGATGCCATGGCCGGTGCCCAGGGCGATGAGCGTATCAGTAACTCCTACGCCCAGCGGCTGCGCCACGCCTATGTAGACTGGAAAATCGATGGCGACCGTTCACTACTTGCAGGACAGTCGTGGTCGACATTTTTCAATGTGGGCGCACTGCCTGAGGGATTGGACTTTGTCGGCCCGGTAGGGACCATTTTTGAACGCCAGCCGCAGATTCGCTATACCCAGGGCATCGGCAGCGGAAGCCTGCAATTCGCCGCAGAAAACCCGGCAACTACCCTGTACAACGGGTCGGAAAACCCCTACGACGACAACAGCCGTCCGGACCTGATCCTGCGTTACAACAACAGCATTGGCGACCTCAATTATTCCGTTGCCTCCATGAGTCGCGAGCTGGCCTATGAGGGTGCAGATGTCTCTGAATCGGAACAGGGTTACGCTATCAGCCTCTCCGGAAAATGGCAGCTGGGGCGCGACGACCTGCGTTTTATGTACAGTTACGGGAACGCCCTCGGCCGCTACCTGGGGCTTAACAGTTACCGCGCCGGTATCATCGATCCCGTCGACGGGGACATCGAGCTGATCGATCAGCACGGTGGTTTTGTCGCTCTGCGTCACTTCTGGAGCGAACAGTGGCGCAGCAACCTGGTGCTCTCCGCCACTGAGGCGGATAACCCGGGGTTGGTTTCCGACACTACGCCGTCTTCCTATCAGAGCCTGCAATTGAATTTGATGTATTCACCGGTACCCAAGATGACCCTGGGTGGCGAGTACATTTTTGCCAGAAAGGAGGTTGAGAATACCAGCGGGCTGCTGGTTGACGACGAGGGGGACATGCAGCGCATGCAACTGTCCGTGAAATATGTATTCTGAACTGGGATGTACTCCAGCGGTGCAACACAGATTCAACGTCAATCCGATAATTCCAGAATAATTGAGGAGAGAAAACGATGAGTTTCAAAAATAAACAGCTCGCCAGTGATTACTGGCGAGAAAACCTGAAGTTGATGTTCACCCTGCTGGTGATCTGGTTTGTGGTGTCTTTCGGCTGCGGGATCTTGTTTGTCGATGAGTTGAACCAGATTCGCATGGGCGGTTTCAAGCTCGGCTTCTGGTTTGCCCAGCAGGGCGCCATCTATGTGTTCCTGGCCCTGATTTTTGTCTACGTCTACAAAATGAATCAGCTGGACCACAAGTACGACGTGTACGAAGACGATGATGTGGCCGAGACTGCGGGTAAAACCGACGTTGCCGGCGAAGCGCAACAGCTGCAGGGAGGTCACTGACCATGGATGTGCAAACACTTACTTTCCTGATCGTCGGTGCGACGTTCCTGCTGTATATCGGCATCGCCATCTGGGCACGCGCCGGTTCCACCAACGACTTCTACGTGGCCGGTGGCGGTGTGCACCCCGTGGCCAATGGCATGGCCACGGCGGCGGACTGGATGTCCGCAGCCTCGTTTATTTCCATGGCCGGCCTGATTTCCTTTATGGGATACGACGGTACCGTGTATCTGCTGGGCTGGACTGGCGGTTATGTGCTGCTGGCACTTTGCCTCGCACCTTACCTGCGCAAGTTTGGCAAGTTCACCGTGCCGGACTTTATCGGTGACCGCTACTATTCCCAGGCGGCGCGTACCGTTGCAGTGATCTGTGCGATCTTCGTGTGCTTTACCTATGTGGCAGGGCAGATGCGCGGTGTGGGTGTGGTTTTCTCCCGCTTCCTCGAAGTGGATATCGTTACCGGCGTGGTCATCGGTATGGGCGTGGTATTTTTCTACGCGGTGCTCGGTGGTATGAAAGGCATCACCTATACCCAGGTGGCTCAGTACTGCGTGCTGATTTTTGCCTACATGGTACCGGCGATTTTTATCTCCATCATGATGACCGGTCACGTGCTGCCGCAAACCGGCTTTGGTGGCATGCTGTCTGACGGTACCTATTTACTGGATAAACTCGATGGACTTTCAACTGAGCTCGGGTTTGCGGAATATACCTCGGGCACAAAAAGTACCATCGATGTGTTCTTTATTACCGCTGCACTGATGGTGGGTACCGCTGGTCTGCCGCATGTGATCGTGCGCTTCTTCACCGTACCGAAAGTGCGCGACGCGCGAAAATCTGCGGGCTGGGCGCTGCTGTTTATTGCGCTGCTGTACACCACCGCACCTGCCATCGCCACCTTTGCGCGGGTGAACATGATCGACACCATCAACGGCCCGGATGGCCAGGGTACCGCCCATGCGGAAGCCCCCAGCTGGATCAGCAACTGGGAAGAAACCGGTCTGATTTCCTGGGAAGACAAAAATGCCGACGGCAAGATGTTCTACTCCGGTGACGAGCGCAATGAAATGTCCGTGGACCGCGACATCATGGTGCTGGCCAACCCGGAAATTGCCAACCTGCCTGCGTGGGTAATTGCGCTGGTGGCTGCCGGCGGTGTGGCTGCGGCACTGTCCACTTCGGCGGGCTTGCTGCTGGTGATTTCCACCTCGATATCCCACGACCTGTTGAAGCGCAACCTGATGCCACGCATTACCGAGAAACAGGAGCTGTTGTATGCGCGATCTGCAGCGGCGGTGGCGATCTGTATTGCGGGTTATCTCGGGATCAATCCACCGGGCTTTGTGGCGCAGGTGGTCGCCTTTGCCTTCGGGCTCGCGGCATCGTCCTTCTTCCCGGCGATCATCATGGGGATCTTCTCCAAGCGCATGAACAAGGAAGGGGCGATTGCGGGGATGCTGTCAGGTATCCTGTTTACCGCGGCCTATATCGTGTACTTCAAGTTCATCAATCCGGCGGCCAATACCGCAGATAACTGGTGGTTTGGTATTTCACCGGAAGGTATCGGTACCCTGGGGATGATCATCAACTTCGCGGTCGCCATCGCCGTGGCGAAAGTCACCCGCGAAGCGCCCAGTGAAGTTCAGGAGATGGTGGAGAGCATCCGCTTCCCGCAGGGCGCCGGCCAGGCCAGCGCACACTGACGGAGATCCTGTGTAAATAAAAAAGCCGCAGCCGGGTGACCGGTTGCGGTTTTTTTATGCACAGCAACTTTCTTTCTCGGTAGCTATTGTGCACAGCAGCATGGCTTTTAGACAGTAGCGGTTTCTGTCGGGCTCAACCCTCTCGCGCTTGCCAGCCCAGCAGTAAAATGGCTTTGTCATCGCCGGGTAGCGTGATGTCTCTCTCGTGGCGCAGGCCAAGCTTTTCCAGCAGGCGAATGGAGTGCCGATTTTCCGGCGATACGATGGCGACGATACGTTTCAGGGCGAGGGTTTGTTTCCCCCAGTCCATCACCGCCGAAGCGGCCTCGAACGCGTAACCACAGCCGCGATAGGCGGGCAGGAAAGCGAAACCGATATCCACGTCGTCCAGCTCATCGCGCCGGATCAATCCACACTGGCCTACGGGCGTACCGTCTTCCAGTTCTACCCGGTACATACCGAAGCCGTGGGTGCGGTACATGGCCCGGGGCCCTTGCTCGATATAGCTGCGGGCATCTTCCAGCGTGCGCACACCGCGGTCGCCGATGAACTGGTGAAAGCTCGGGTCGTTTACCAGTGCAAGGGTAAACGCTGCATCAGAGTCACTATCGGTCAGTTCGCGCAGTCTCAGGCGCGGTGTCTGGATCAGGTACATGAATTGCTTACTGGTTGAAATGGAAGTGCCGAGTGTACAACGTCAGCAGCGTCTCGGAGGCTGGAAATAAAAACGCCCACAGAAGTGGGCGCGAAGTAGGGGGTGTCGCTAGCAGATTGCGGTGGCAATCAGAAGCGATAGGTCACGTTGAGCGAGCCGTGTTCGGAGCTCGGTCGCGAGGTGAGGTTGGCGCTTACCGCAATGGCATTCGCCGCCTGCCAGCGCAGTCCCACCAGCGCACCGGCGCCGTCTTCGAACAGGCCCGTGTCCTTGCTGGCGTAGCTCGGCATGGCGTTCATGTTACCGGTCATGGATTTGACGCCCACTTCCAGGGAGTCGTTTTCGGTCCCGGTAGTATCTTCATACCACAGCTGTGCGTAGGCGCTCACATTACCCCAGGCTTTGTCGGCAAAGGCACCGAGTCGCATGGTGGTGTAGCGGCGCTCCTGACTGCCAAAGTTCATCCCGAACGGGTCCATCTGGCTGCCGTCGGCACCGGTATAGGTAAATCCGTCCAGTGCCTCTTCGCTGTAGCCATCCACGTCCGCAGTGACCCTGGTAACGCCGGCAAAGGGCCCGTAGCGGGATTCGCCACCGGAGATATTGATACCGCCCGTCAGGTCCAGGGTGGTGTTTTCGCCGCTGGTCTGGCCTTCCATGGTATCGCTGAACTGGTCTCCGAGCTGTAACTGTCGGCCAATACGATCGTAATCCACGTCGGTCACCGTCGCACTGGCGTCGACAAAGAACTCGTTGTAGTGGAAGCGGGTATAGAGGCTGTAGTTGGTGGAGGTGGAATCCACATTGCTCTGGCTATTGTCGACAGACAGGTCTGATCGGCTTACCGCGAAACCCAACTGCCAGTTATCGCGCAGTGCATATCCGGCACCGATCAGGCTACCGGTGGCATCGCCACTCGCTGCCTGGGCAAAACTATTGTCGTAATCGCTGTTGCCGAAGACACCGCTAACAAATACTCCTGTTTCCGCGGTGCGGTAGCGAGTGCCGACAAACCCTTCCTCCAGTGCGGTTACATGGCTGCGGGATGCCTGCACGCCCATGTCGGGGAGCTGGCCGGCAATCTGCGCGGCACTGACCACCGCCGTATAGTAATCCCCCAGCAACCGCTGTGCGGCCTGGGTGGGGTGTACCGCATCGTTGAAAATCAACTGGTCGGCATCGGGCGCGGTGCCATTTTTTCCGTATACCGGGTGCTCGATACAGCTGCCGCCTTCGTAGCACAGGGTGCTCTGGTCAAACTCGCTGGAAAAGCCCAGCGCCGCGGCATTGTCGAGGGAGACCTTGAGGATGCCTTGCATATCCACCATCAGCACGCCGTCGATGCTTCCGGCATCGGACAGCAGGGTGTTATTGAACAGGGTTACCGCACCGCTGGCCTGGGCGAGGGTGGTGTCTATCGCGGCAGCCAGCTGAGCGTCGGCCTCTTCCTGGGTCATGAGGCCTGCGGCCACGGCGTTCGCGAGCTGCGCGGCTTCCGGGCTCGCGGCAACGGCCTGACTGACGGCGGCGAACATGCCCGGGGTTTGACTGATATCCGGCACGTTGGCGACCAGGATGTAGTTGGCGCCGGCATCGGACAGCGCCTGCGCGCCATCGGCGAGCATATTGGCGGCGAGACCAGTCTGGGCGGCAAACTCTTGTGCGGTGATGCCGCCGCTCAGGGTTGCGGTAAATCCGGCGAGCAGATCATTGCCGCCGCCGTTCACCCAGTAAAGCGCCTTGCCGTCAGCGCGGCCGCTGCTGGCTTCCAGGTAGCCGAGCCCCAGCGGATGCGGATTGCCGGTGATTCCGGAGTCGGCAACGATCATTGCGGGAGCGGCATCAATCTGTGCTTGCAGACCGTCGGCCTGCGCGTTGAGCTGTGCTGCGGTGGTGGGGTCTCCGGCAGCTTCCGCCTGCTCGGCGGCGGCGCGGAGTTCAGCCACCGCGGCGGGCCCCTGCAGTAACAGGCCCAGCAGGTTCAGATCGGCGTAAAGCCCGGTACTGGTGGTGCGGGTGGGGTCTGGTAACAGGGCGCTGGCAAAGTTGTGCGCGCTGGTGTCCAGAGTGAGCCCCTGTTCGTTCAGGTAATTCATATAGCCGCGGGTGCCGAGAATATTCAGCAGGACGTCCGCAGCGCGGTGGCCACCTACCGCCCAGCCTCCGCCCACGTTGGGAAGTGCCGCGCGCACCTGTGCCTGTGCCGAGGCGAGCATCTGGTCTTCAGGCAGTGAGGGATCGACATCTGGCAGGCACAGGTACATGCCCGCGCAGGAAGGGGTTACCTGGCCGAGGCCCAGGTTCTGTGACATCAGGCTGATGGCCGCCTGCTTGTCTTCACCGCTGGTGAAAACGCCGGCATTGCCCACGTCTGTGAGGCTGTCGCCGAAGGCGATCACTTGAGAAAAAGGGGAGTCTTCCGCTGCAGCGGTGCTGTTCAGACCGCATGTCAGGGAGGCGAGGGCAATGGCTGCCGCCAGGCTGCGCTTGGCGTTGGGCATGTTTTTCTCCTTTCATCGCTGCGCACTGTGCTTTTGGCGGCCGTTAGCCACTTGTTATCGATGCTTATCTGGTGCGCGCGTCGTTATTGTTATGTCGCTAAAAGTCCCGGAATAACCGGGATCCGTCCGATATTAACTGACGCAAATTGGAGAGTGAACGGAAAGTCGAAACTAATTGTGCCTAGCTGGTCACATTTTTTTAGGCGGGTATTTTTGAAACATTTACCGGGGGGAATGGCGTCAATCTCCTCCCGAGAAGAAGGAGATTGTGCGGTGGCTGCGCCACTTGGCTTAGCGCAGGGAGTGAAGGAACTGCAGGTGCCGTTCGTACTGGGAGAGGATGTCGGTAAGCAGCTGATCGCTGGTCCAACCCATGACATCGTAATCCTGTCCGCCCTCACTGAGGTGCACTTCTGCACGAAAGTAGATGTCGGGGGAGCCGTCATCGCGGGTATCGTCGAGGACCGTATCCGGGTTGGATGCATTGGGCTTCAGATGGGCCTTGGGGTAGATGCTGTACAGGAAGTCCACCTCCTCACCCTGGTAGACGGTGAGGTGGACCACCGCATTTTCCTCTCCGCTGACTTTCGCCACAAAACCGTTTTTCTGCATCTGCTCCGCAAACTTGCCCATGGCGGGCTCTGCGGTTTCGCGAATATATTCGTGCACTTCCTGTAGTGAGGGCAGTTGGACCAGGTTGCGCAGACGACGCTCCCAGGACACCGGGTTGCGCGCGCTGATCGGCGCGACCGGGGCGGACTGCGCATCGCGTTTGGCGGAGTCCATGCGCAGGGCCTTGATCAATCCGTAAATGGCCACCAGCAGAATAATGGAAAAGGGCAGGGCACTGGCGATGGCGGCGGTTTGCAGTGATGCGAGACCGCCCGCCAGCAGCAGGGCGATCGCCACCACGCCGATAATGGCCGACCAGAAGATGCGTTGCCAAACCGGGGTGTCGTCGCGACCGTGTGACGACAGCATGTTCATCACCATCGCGCCGGAGTCCGCCGATGTGATAAAGAAGATCACCACCAATATGATGGCGAGCCCGGAAAGTACCTGGGAAAATGGGAATTGCTCGAGAAACTGGAACAGGGCCAGGGACTGGTCTTTCTGAATGATATCCGCGAGGGATTGCAGGCCTTCATCCCTGATGAACCTGATCGCGGAGTTGCCGAATACGGTCAGCCAGACGATGGTAATCAGCGTGGGCATCAGCAGAGTGCCCACCGCAAACTCCCGAATCGTGCGTCCGCGGGAAATCCGCGCGATAAACAGCCCCACGAAAGGCGACCAGCTGAGACACCAGCCCCAGTAGAAAATCGTCCAGCCGCCGATCCAGTCGGTGGGAGCATATGCGTACAGGTTGAAGGTGCGATTGACCAGTACCGAGAGATAGCTTCCCACGTTTTGTACAAACGCCTGAAACAGAAATACGGTACTGCCCAGCACCAGAATAGTCAGGCACAGCAGTGCCGCCAGGCCCATATTCAGTTGCGACAGCCGCTTGATGCCCGCATCCAACCCGACCACGACTGAAATGGTGGCGAGGGAAGTGGTGACCACAATCAGGATAACCTGGGTGATTTCCCCCACTGGGATGCCGAACAGGTGATTCAAACCGGCGTTCATTTGCAGCACGCCGAACCCGAGTGTGGTGGCAACACCGCACACGGTACTGACGATCGCAAATACATCCACCGCATGGCCGATAGGACCGTGTATACGCTCACCGATCAAGGGATAAAGCGCGGAGCGCAGGGTCAGTGGCAGATTATGCCGATAACTGAAATAGCCGAGGATCAGCGCCACGCCGGCAAAAATGGCCCACACGTGGAAACCCCAGTGAAAGATACTCAGGATCATTGCCTCGCGCGCGGCTTCCACAGTGCCCGGGTCGGCGTCCGGCGGATTCAGGTAGTGCATCACCGGTTCTGCGACGCCGAAAAACAGCAGGCCGATACCGATGCCGGCAGAGAACAGCATTGCCAGCCAGGACCAGAATCCGTACTCGGGCTTTTCGTGCTCAGGTCCGAGCTTGATATCGCCCAGCCGCGACATACTGATCAGCACCACCGTAACCAGCAGGATGGCCACAATCAGTACGTAGTACCAGCCCATATAGGTGACGATGGTGTTCTGCATGCTCTGGAAACGCGCGGTGGCATCTTCCGGAAACAGAACCGCGTAGGCCACCAGCAGTAGTAATACGCCGGTAGAGGTGTAGAACACCGGCGGATCAAATCTCGCTTTGCCGTCGTCGGTCGTACGCAGTTTCATTGGGCTGGCCCGGTCTGAGAATTTGGGGTTTTGTGGCTACTCCGTAAACATCTCAACCCTAGCGCAAGGTGTGCAGGAACTGCAGGTGCCGTTCATACTGCGACACCATGTCGGTCAGCAACTGCTCTGCAGTCCAGCCCATGACATCGTAATCCTGGCCACCTTCGAAGAGGTGCACATCGGCGCGGAAGTATTTATCGGGTGAACCGTCATCGAAGGTATCGTCCAGTTCCTGCTCCGGATTGCTGGCATCGGGTTTGATGGTGGCCTTCGGGTGGAGACCGTAGACAAAGCTGACCTCATCGCCCTGGAATACTTCAATCTGCACGAACTGGTTTTCGTGCTCCGTCACCTTGGCCTCATAGCCGTTTTTGCGCATCTCCGCGGCAAACTCTTCCAGTGCGGGTTTGCCGGTATTGCTAATGTACTCGCGCACCTCCTCAAGTGAGGGCAGTTGCAGGGCATTTTTCAGGCGCCGCTGCCACACCACCGGGTTACGCGCGCTGATCGGGGCGACGATGGCTGACTGGGTAATCCGCTTGACCGTTTCCGTGCGCAAAGCGGCTATCAGCCCGTACATGGCAACGAGCAGAATCGCAGAGAACGGCAGTGCACTGGTGATCACTGCGGTTTGCAGGGAGCCGAGACCGCCCGCCAGCAGCAGGGCGATGGCGACCACACCGATCAGGAAACACCAGAAAATCCTTTGCCACAGGGGGGTGTCATCGCGCCCGTGGGAAGACAGCATATTGACCACCAGCGCGCCGGAATCTGCAGAGGTGACAAAGAACACCACCACCATAATCACCGCGACAAAAGAGAATAGGGCGGAGAATGGAAACTGTTCGAGGAACTGGAACAGGGCCACCGACTGATCCTGGGCCACTATCTCCCCCAGCTGCGTGAGGCCCTCGTCCAGGATCATATGGATAGCAGAGTTGCCGAAGAAGGTCATCCACAGCATGGTGACCAGTGCCGGTACCATCATGGCGCCGACCACAAATTCGCGGATGGTGCGCCCGCGAGAAATCCGCGCGATAAACAGTCCCACGAACGGTGACCATGACATCCACCAGCCCCAGTACAGGATGGTCCAGCCACCCAGCCAGTCGGTGGGCTTGTAGGCAAACAGGTTGAAGGTCTTGTTCACGATTTCTGACATGTAACTGCCAAAATTCTGTACGAACGCCTGCAGCAGATAAACGGTGCTACCGAACAGCAGCACCATGAACAGCAGGATCGCTGCGAGTGCCATGTTGATCTGCGAGAGTCGTTTTATCCCCGCATCCAGGCCGAGTACTACCGAGATGGTGGCCAGAATGGTGGTGACAATAATCAGTACGACCTGAACAGTCGGCCCCACCGGTAGACCGAACAGGTGATTCAGACCGGAGTTGATCTGCAACACACCATATCCCAGAGTGGTTGCGACACCGCAGACGGTACCGACGATCGCAAATACGTCGACGGTGTGACCGATAGGGCCATAGATACGCTCGCCGATCATCGGATAGAGCGCCGAGCGCAGGGTCAATGGCAGTTTGTGGCGGTAACTGAAATAGGCAAGAATCAGGGCTACGATGGCGTAAATCGCCCAGGCGTGAAAACCCCAGTGGAAAAAAGTGAGTACCATGGCTTCACGGGCTGCCTCGACGGTACCGGTTTCCCCCACTGGCGGTTGCAGATAGTGCATGACCGGCTCTGCGACGCCAAAAAACAGCAGACCGATACCCATGCCCGCAGAAAACAGCATTGCGAACCACGACAGGTAATCGTAATCGGGCTCCGCATGCTCCGGTCCCATCTTGATCTCGCCGAATTTGGAAAAGGCGATCATGATCGTGCCGATCAGGATGATCGCCACTACCAAGACGTAATACCAGCTCATATGCACTACAACCCAGGATTGCAGCGCCTTGAAGGTGCTGGTTGCGTGGTCCGGCGCCAGCACGGCGTAGGCGACCATCAGCAACAGGGCGGCAGTCGCGGCGTAAAATACCGGTGGGTTGAAGTGGGCCTGGTCTAAATTTTTGGATTTTTCCATCCGCAGAGTTTCCCGGAGTTGCTAATCGTTCAGTCTATTTGCACAGTGTTCAGGCAGGGTGCGTCTGGGCGAAATTCACGCCGGACAATTTGAGCATAGCCGATGGATCGGGTTAGGCTTTGTACGAATATCCAGAGAGCTTTTCATGTTGATTATTTCTAACCAGATCCAGTTGCCCGAGTCTGAGATTGAACTCAGTGCCGTGCGTGCGCAGGGTGCCGGTGGCCAGAACGTCAATAAAGTATCCAGCGCGATCCACCTGCGTTTTGATGTCGCGGCTTCCAGTCTGCCGCAAGAAATAAAGCAGCGTGTGCTAGCTTTGCGGGACCAGCGTATCACCGCTGACGGTGTTGTGGTGATCAAGGCCCAGCGCTTTCGCACCCAGGAAAAAAATCGGGAAGATGCGCTGGCACGGCTGCAGGCGTTGATCTCCAGTGTGCTTAAAACCCCGAAAAAGCGCGTGCCTACAAAACCGACCCGCGGCTCCAAGGAACGCCGGCTGAAGCATAAGACCCGCCGCGGGCAGATCAAATCCATGCGGGGCAAGGTTTCCGACCACTGAGCCCGACAACCGAAAATCAAAGTAGAGGAGTTTCCATGTCCACCCGATACTCGGCGCAAGCGCTGAAACAGTTTGCCAGCGACCTCTTTGTGTCCTCTGGCCTCGCCCGCGAACGTGCGGATGTGATGGCGGAAACCTTTCTGCAAGCCGACCTGATGGGGTTTACTACCCATGGCCTCAATCGTGTGGCCAGCAACTTGAAGTGGTTGCAAAGCGGCGAATCGCGTCTTGAGGGTGAGCCCCACGCGCTTTCCGACCGCGGTAATTGCTTCAATTGGGACGCCGACTTCCTGCCGGGCCCCTGGGTCGTCAATCAGGCTATTGACCTGGCACTGGCGCGCGTTCAGGAGCACGGTGTGGTGACCGCGACTATCCGCCGCAGCCAGCACATCGCCTGTCTTGCGGCTTACCTGCCGAAAATCGTCGAAAAAAATTGTGTGGCGATCCTTACTTGTTCTACACCGGCGGAACACACCGTTTCGCCGCAGGGTAGCAGAACACCGCTGTTCTCTGCCAATCCCATTGCCTTCTGCGCGCCTGCCGCTGACTATCCACTGTTGTTTGATATCAGTATGTCGGTCACTGCCGGTGGCTATGTTGCCAGGGCGGAGCGGGAAGGGAAAAAGTTGCCTCAGGCCTACCTGAAAGATTCCCAGGGCAACCTTTCCGATGACCCGAAAGCCTTCGCCGGCGGTGGCAGTATCCTGCCGGTGGGGGGCGCTGATCACGGCTACAAGGGGGCGGCGCTGTCAGCAATGCTGGAAGTGCTTTCGATGGCACTCAGTGGCTATGGCCGCGCGGACAATGTGGCGGAAGACGATGAAGCCAACTCTGTGTTCCTGCAGATTATCGATCCGAAGGCGTTTGGCAGTGAGCAGAATTTCCTTCGCCAGACGGCGGCACTGACCCACCTGTGGGAGTCCTGTGCAGCGGATGACGGCGGCGCTATACGCGTACCCGGCAAGCGGGCCTGGGATCTGCGGCGTGAGCAAATGGCCGAAGGCGTAATGCTGTATCCCACGATTGTGCAGGACCTGGAAGCATTGTCCCAAACCTACAATATTCCAATGCCTGAAGTTTCCGGCGCTTGAGAAGCGTACCGAGCAAAAAACGATTATTTGTGATCCGGCGTTAATGAGTTGACCGTTCGCACGGTGAAAAATGCTGATACTGCGGAAATCTTCGGTTGCGAATTCAATCTGCAGTATCAGTTTTCCGGGTTGTACACTGCCCTGAATGGCCTGGAAAATTCATCGGATGGTATTGAGCGGGGTGAGTTTGGTCACTGGGACTTCCGTGCCTCCTATGCTGCAAAAGAAAATCTCTCCGTATATCTGGATATCAATAATCCGAACGACGAGTCCACCACAGCGTTTCAGAGCGGCGATGAGCGGATGAATACCGAGTACGAAACTGAGGTATCTACCTTTTATCTCGGTACTACTTATGTAGTCTAATTATTTAAGCGAATGTTAAAGCCCTCCAGTTGGAGGGCTTTTTTTGCTTTTGCTGTAAAGAAATTTGGCATGAATATCGCAGGATTGAAAAAATTCCTATCGAAAACAGCAAAGTCAGCGCTGGTAACCCTGGTTTTATTTTTCGGCCCCAGCGGTGAGTCGCCGTCGATACAGATCACTTTTATGTGGTGAATAACTTCCGTATCACCAAACATCGTAAGGCAGATGGTTGGCCGCTTGTGCAGTTGGGGGGCAGTGAGGCTCGGCCTCTGATCCATATGGATAGTGACATGGTATGGCAGGGCAAGCTGTACGCGCCTCACTCCAACTATCCAGCGTTACCGATGGCCAGTTCCGCGGAGGTCTGGGATACGCAAAGCACGGAGCATATTGCCGCCACAGTTTTGATGTCGGGCTGGATTCCTTTTACCTGGCTGGATCGATAGAGGTGCCGGCGTAGACATCATCGGGGCGGGTTGTTCGACGTGTATTTTGCCGAAACGGCGCCGATTAGGTCTACATTAGGGGGACATGTCATAAAAACACCGCAGGTGATTGCGCAAACGGGAGAAAATCGCCGATGAACGATCTCATTCGTATGTCTGCACTGGAATTGCTCAAAGGTTACCAAGATAAGCAGTTTTCCCCGGTAGAGGCCACTCAGGCCATGCTGGCGCAGATAGCGCGATGTAACCCGGTCGTGAACGCATACAATCTGGTGGACGAAGAGACCACGCTGGAATTTGCCCGCGAGTCCGAGCAGCGCTACCAGCAGGGTAATCCCAAAGGGCTACTGGACGGTGTGCCGGTGGCGATCAAGGATGTGTTCCTCACTCCCCAGTGGCCCACCATCAAGGGCTCAAAAACCATTGATCCAAAATCCACGCTCGGCAAGGAAGCGCCGAGTGTTGCGGCACTCAATCGAAACGGCGCGGTGCCCCTGGGCAAGACCACTACCCCGGAGTTTGGCTGGAAGGGGGTTACCGACAACCCCGTCGATGGCGTTACCTGCAATCCCTGGGATCCCTCCAAGACCGCCGGTGGTTCCAGCGGCGGCAGCGCCGCTGCGGTGCCTCTCGGGATGGGGCCGCTCGCGCTCGGTACTGATGCCGGCGGCTCAATCCGTATTCCCGCTGGGTTTAGTGGCCTTGTGGGGCTCAAACCCAGTTTTGGCGAAGTGCCGCACTGGCCCGCGAGTCCATTCGGTACCCTGGCGCACGCCGGTCCCATGACCTGGACCGTGGCCGACTGCGCATTGCTGATGAATGTACTCAGCGAAGCGGACTGCCGCGATACCAACGCCATTCCGCGGCGCAATATCGACTACCTCGCAGAAATCCAGGGAGAGCCAGAGCAGTTGCTTAAGGGCGTAAAGATTGCCTTCAGTGCGACGCTCGGCTACGTGCAGGTGGATCGCGAAGTTGAAGAAACCGTGCGCAAGGCGGCACAGCTGATGCAGTCTCTCGGTGCTGAGGTGACGGAGGTTGCTCCGGGATTTGACGACCCGCTGGCGGCATTTGGCCACCTGTTTTACGGCGGCGCTGCCAATGCATTACGCGATATCGGCAAGAAGCAACGTATGGTTATGGATCCGCAGCTGGTGGCGGTTTCCGAGAAGGCCGCGCAGCTTTCCATGCTGGATTATCTGGAGGCGGTCAACGAGCGCGCGGCGCTGTGCGAGCGTATGGCGGCTTTCCATCAAAAATACGATTTACTGTTGACCCCGACACTGCCGATCACGGCGTTTACCGCGGGCCGCGAAGTTCCGGAAGATTGGCCCAGCACGCGCTGGCCGTCGTGGACGCCATTTACCTATCCTTTCAATATGACCGGGCAACCGGCCGTCTCCGTACCCTGTGGTTTCGACGGTGCCGGGCTACCCATTGGGCTGCAGCTTGTCGGTGCGCGCTTCAATGATCGGGCGGTGTTACGCGCGGCCCAGGCTTATCAGCTGGCGGCGCCGCTTACCGACAAGCGGCCGGGACTTTTTTTTGAGAGCTCGGAAGAAACTGCCACCGCAGGAGTGGGTATATGAGCCGGCTGGATTTTGATTTTTACGAATCGGAAGATCCGGTCTGGAACCCGGCGCTGCTTACCATTCCTGTGCCGGGTATTCGCAAAATGGTCAATATGGCCGCGTCCATGGACGATGTTATTCACCTGTCTATTGGCCAGCCCGATGCGCCAACCCCTCCCCATGTGGTACAGGCCACGGTAGATGCGTTGAATGCGGGACAGACCGGTTACACCATGGATGCGGGATTGCCGGAATTACTGGAGGCACTGGCGGAATATTACGGAGAGCGCTCCGGGCGTGCGATCAGTCCTGAAAATATCCTGATCACCACCGGTGCTACCGAGGCCATTTATCTGGCGCTCACCGCGGTATCTGCACCGGGCCGTGAATTTATCGTGCCTGATCCATCGTTCATGCTGTATGCACCGCTGATTCGTATGAATGGGGGCGAGGTGAAACATATTCCGACCCGGGCGGAAAACAATCACCAGCTGGATCCGCAGGAAGTGATCGATGCGATCGATACCAACACCCACGCGATTATCCTCAACTCTCCCAGCAACCCCACCGGCACGGTTTATCCGCGGGAAACGGTGGAGACCATCGTACAGGAAGCGGCATATCGCGGAATTTATGTGATCAGCGATGAGGTTTATGACCATCTGATCTACGATGATCGGGACTACGCCAGTGTGCTGTCGTGCTGCTCGGATCTGGACCATGTGATGGTCATGAGTAGCTTTTCCAAGACGTTCAGTATGGCTGGGATGCGGGTCGGCTGGCTCATTGCCAGCCAGGGTGCCATTCGCAAATTGCGCCGTTACCACATGTTCACTACCACGGTGGCAAACACGCCTTGCCAGTGGGGTGGGGTGGCCGCGCTCAAGGGGGATCGCAGCTTTGTGACCGACGTGGTGAATACCTACAAGAAGCGTCGCAACCGCTTGGTAGAGCTGGTGGATGAGACCCCTTTCCTGGAAGGCTATGTGCCAGAGGGCGCTTTTTATATGTTTCCCTCCCTTCCCGAAGGGGTAAATGGCAACAATGTGGCCCTGCGCCTTTTGCGCGAAACGGGTGTCTGCACCATCGCCGGTGATACCTTTGGTGAAAGCAGTCGCAATGCCTTGCGGTTCAGCTATGCCACGTCCATCGAAAATATCGAGCGTGCCTTTGAACGCATCATTCCCTGGATGGCAAAGCAGGACTTTGGCTGACAGTTCCCTGTTTTGCGGATAAAAGTCTCTTCTTTTTATATTTCCCAATATACCTATCCCCCTGGATCAGGATTGATCACAGGGGTTTTTGTTATTTTTTGGCGTCTAATTCATTTCGTGCACCATTTATTGATGCATCTCAAAATTTGCCCTACTCTGGTGCAGCTTCGAATATGAAAACAATAATGAAAATTGGGTCACGTTAGTTTTCGTGACACGACTAAAAGCGATCTATCGGTCCCGATTTCAGAAAAATAATAGGACGGATAACTATGCGAGAATTCAGAATCAAGGCATTGACCCTGGCGGTTGCGGCGGCAACCGCATTGCCGGCCTCATTGGCGTTTTCCCAACAGGAAGCCGATCCAGCGCCTGCGACGGATCACGGCGTGATGGAAGAGGTCATCACCACCGGTACCCGCAAAGAGGGGGTAGCGCCTACCGAGACCCTGTCACCGGTTGACGTACTCGGTGGCGACAAGTTTTCCGATCAGGGCAGTTTTGATCTCACCGAGTCCCTGGCCAAGGTGGCGCCCTCGTTCAATACCCAACGTTTCCCCATCGCCGACGGCACCGCGTTTATCCGCCCCGTGACCCTGCGCAACCTGTCCCCGGACCAGACCCTGGTGCTGGTCAACGGTACCCGTCGCCATCGCTCTGCGCTGGTAAACCTGCAGCTGGCGCCGCTGGGTACCACCAATCAGGGCGCCCAGGCAGTGGATTTTGCCGCGCTGCCATCCATGGCGATCGAGCGGGTTGAGGTGCTGCGCGATGGTGCCTCGGCCCAGTACGGCTCCGACGCCATTGCCGGTGTGGTCAACGTGATTTTGAAAGATGATGCGGAAGGCTTCGCCCTGTCTGCGCAGACCGGTGAGTATTTCGATGGCGACGGCGCCCGCACGTCACTGGCTGCCAATGGCGGTTTTGCACTGGGTGAACAGGGCTTCCTGAATGCCACTATAGAACATTCCACCGCGGACAAAACCTGGCGCGGTGGTGCGCGTCCGGATGCGTTGGCGGTCGGAGACGTGGTAGGTGCAGACAAGGTGCCGCTGGATGGTCTTGGCCAGCGCTGGGGCGACCCGGAAGTGGAGGCACTCAAGCTATTCGTGAACACCGGTTATGAACTGAACGACACCACCGAGCTGTACGGCAACCTGGGCTATTCCAAGAACGAAACCATTTCCGACTTCTTCTATCGCGGTCCGGTACTGGATCCCTCTGAGATGTTCACTGCCCGTGAAACCCTGCAGAAGGATGCGAACGGAGACTTTATTCCGGACGACGCGCCCCAGTCGCTTGTGGACGATATTATCGCCCAGGGTCTGAACCCCGCCGATTACCTGGTTGCAGATAGCGGCAGCGACAGCGGCTTCGTGTTGCGCAACCCCATCTACACCCAGTTCCCGGGCGGCTACAACCCGGCGTTTGGTGCTGATATCACCGATTTCTCAGCGGTGGTCGGTGCCCGCGGTGAGTGGTCCAATGGCATCAGCTGGGATCTGCGTGCGCGCAGTGCCGAGAATGAAGTTTCCTACGTACTGCAAAATTCCATCAACCCGAGCCTGGGGATCAATTCTCCGCTGACGTTCAATCCGGGCACGCTCACCCAGTCCGAAACCAGCGTCAATGCGGATTTTGTTAAACCAATCGACGTTGCAGCTTTCGCTACGCCGCTGAACCTGGCGTTCGGTATGGAATGGCGGGACGAAACCTACAAAATTGGTGCCGGTGATGAGGCTTCTATCGCTGTGGGGCCAACTGCTGCGGTATTCGGTGTCGGCTCCGATGGCTTCCAGGGCTTCCCGACGGAAGCGGCCGGAGAGTACAGCAGTGTAAGTACGGCGGCCTATGTGGATCTGGAGGCAGACGTTACCGACAAGCTGTTGCTGGGTGCGGCATTGCGCTTTGAAAACTTTGAAGAGTTTGGCTCCACTTTCGACTGGAAGCTTTCTGCGCGCTACGACTTTACCGAAAACTTTGCCCTGCGCGGTACCGCCAACACCGGCTTCCGCGCACCGACCCCGGGGCAGGTGAATACTCTCAACGTAACCACCACTTCCGACTCCGATGGCAACCTGATTCCCAACGGAACTTATCCGGTAAATCACCCGGTCGCCATGGCGCTGGGCGCCAAAGAGTTGACTCCGGAAGAGTCCACCAGCTTCACCCTGGGTGCAGTGTGGAGCCCGCTGGATAACACCAGCGTGACCATCGATTACTACAATATCGAAATCGAGGACCGCCTGGCGCTGCGCAACAACACGATTGGTGCTGCGCAGGTGACGTTGCTGGAAAATGCCGGTGTGGCCAATGCCGCATTGCTGGAGGACAGCAACGCCAACTATTTCGTCAACGCGTTTGATTCCGATGTGTCGGGCATCGACCTGGCAGTGACCAGTGACTTCGACCTCGCCGGTGGCTTGCTGGTGGTTGACCTGCGCCACAATCACAACAAGCAGGACGTGACCAAAGTTGCGCCCAATACCATCAACGCGTCGCGTGTGTTCGATCTGGAAAACCAGGTGCCCAGCGATCGCACCACCCTGACGTTCGACTACGACTCCGGTGACCTGTTCAACGGTTACCTGCGGTTCAACCGCTACAGCGGCTGGGAAAGCACCTTCGGCCTGTTCGGCCCGGGTGATGCTTCCGATGCGTCGTCTTATGGCGGTGAAATTCTGGTTGATATCGAAACCACGATCACTCTCAAGGAGAACTACAAACTTTCCCTCGGTGGTGAGAATATTTTCGATGTTCGCCCGGATGATGAAGTAGACCCGACGCTGCAGTTCCTCGGCGTGCGCCAGTCTCTGACGTCACCGTTTGGTTTCAATGGTGGCTTCTGGTACCTGAGAGCCAGCGCCGAATTCTGATTCGCGCTGTTTGCAACAAAGGCCCCCTCTGTGGGGCCTTTTTTATTGCCCGCTTACCTCAGTGGAAACTTCGCACATGCTGAATTTCCTTGTTGGTGAGGCTGTCGAGTTTTTTCCCAATCAGGTGGATGACCGCATATTTCTGTTGCTGCGCGTCCCGGCTGATTTGCAGGTTGCCCTCGATCAATAGAATTTTCCCGCGCAGAATCTCTGCACGATAGCGCTCCTGAGTCTGTTTCCACAGCACCACATTGATCACCCCGGTTTCATCCTCCAGTGTCAAAAACAATACACCGGCGGCACTGCCTGGACGCTGGCGACAGGTAACCAGGCCGAGCACCTTGATTCGGTCGCCATCGCTCAGTCCTTCAAGATCGCAGGCGCGGGTAAGATTGGAAAAGCGACGCTGCTTGCGCAGCAGCATGATCGGGTGCTCCCGCAGGGTCAGGCCGGTACTTTGGTAGTCGCTGTAAATATTGTCTTCCTGGCTGGTTTCTGGTTGATGCTGTACCGGTGTGGCTTGTTCCAGCTGACGGTTCAATGCCTGCCAAGTGCTTTGAAAACGGTTCTCCGCAATGCTGTAAAAACAATTGGCGTGGGCCAGGATCGCACTCTGCTGGGAGGGAATGTCGACTCGCCGGGCGAACTCCTCCAGGGATTGAAAGTTGCCCTGTACCCTTTCCGTTTCTATCGCGTCTACGGATTCCTCGGCGAGTCCTTTTATCAGGCGCATTCCCAGGCGGATGGCGGGACTGGCTGCTGCATCGGATTGCCCGTTGCCATCTTTTTTCTCCGATATAACCAGACTGTGGTGCCAGCCGCTGTGGTTCACATCCAGCGGTAGTATTTTCACGTTATGGCGCTGGGCGTCGTACACCAGCTGCGCCGGTGCATAAAACCCCATGGGCTGGCTGTTCAGCAGGCCGCAGTAAAAAGCGGCCGGATGGTGGTACTTGATCCAGGCAGAAAAATACGCGAGCAGGGCAAAGCTGGCAGAGTGGGACTCCGGAAAGCCGTAGGAGCCGAAACCCTTCATCTGTTCGAACAGTTGCTCTGCCAGGTTGCGCGGGTAACCGTTTTGCAGCATGCCGTTAACCAGCTTTTCCTTAAACTGCAGCAGGTTGCCATTTTTTCCCCAGCTGGCCATGGCGCGGCGCAGGGCGTCGGCCTGGCCGCCGCTGAATCCTGCCGCCACCATGGAGAGTTTGATCACCTGTTCCTGGAATATGGGCACGCCCAGTGTCCGCTCCAGTACCGGACGCAGGTTTTCATGGGGGTAGCGCACCGGTTCCTGTTTCTGTTTCCTGCGCAGGTAGGGATGCACCATGCCACCCTGGATCGGACCGGGGCGGACGATGGCGATTTCGATCACCAGTTCGTAAAAGGTACTCGGCTGCAGTCGCGGCAGCATGCTCATCTGCGCCCGGGACTCGATCTGGAAGACACCGACAGTGTCTGCCTTGCACATCATTCGATAGACGTGCGGGTCCTCGGTGGGGATGTCGCGCAATTGTATCCGCTGTCCGTACAGGGCCATGTAGGTCAGGGATTTACGCAGCGCGGTGAGCATGCCGAGGGCGAGAATGTCGACCTTCATCAGTTTCAGGTCTTCAATATCTTCCTTGTCCCACTGCACGATGGTGCGCTCATCCATCGCCGCATTCTCGATGGGCACCAGTTGGCTCAGGGGCTGTTCGGTAATCACGAAGCCGCCCACATGCTGTGACAGGTGCCGTGGGAAGCCGTAGATCTGCTCAAGCAGGGTGGGGAGCATTCTGCCCGCGGTGCCATCCGCAGGAATACCGGCCCTTTGCATCTGCTGTGGGAAATCCTCCAGGGTATCCCACCAGGCGCGCCCGGCCTGTAGGCGTTCGATGGTTGCCGCCCCCAGGCCCAGCGCCTTGCCGATATCCCGCAGGGCACTTTTGAACCGGTAGGTGATTTTTGTGGCCGCCAGCCCGGCCCGCTCCCGGCCGTACTTCCGATAAATGTATTGAATGATTTCTTCGCGCCGCTCGTGTTCAAAGTCGACGTCGATATCCGGCGGCTCGTTGCGTTCGCGGGAGATAAACCGCTCGAACAGCAGGCCGATTTTGTGCGGGTCGATCTCGGTAATAAACAGGCAATAACACACCACGGAGTTGGCCGCCGAGCCGCGTCCCTGATAGAGGATATGCTGGTCGCGAGCGTGCTGCACGATGTCGTAAATCGTGAGGAAGTAGTGCTCGTATTTGAGTTCGGCAATCAACGCCAGTTCGGTTTCGATCTGCTGGCGGATATGTGCCTGTGGTCCTTGGGGCCAGCGTTTTGCACTGCCGGTTTCCACCAGCTCGCGTAAATATTCACTGGCCCCCTTGCCCGCGGCGAGGACCTCGGAGGGATACTGGTATTGCAGTTCCCTGAGACTGAAAGTGCATTCACTACTGATCTTCAGCGTGTTTTGTATGGCATCCTGGGGATAGAGTGCGGCAATCTCTGGCAGGGTGCGCAGATAGCGCTCCGCATTCTGTTGCAGGCGATAGCCGAGCTGTTCCAGCGTGCAGTTATGGAAGTTGGCATTGAGCACATCCTGAAGCGGTTTGCGGCTGCGGTTGTGCATCAGCACCGCATTGGTGGCCACGATGGGTAATTGCTGGGACTCGGCAAATGCGAGCAAGCGCTGTAGTTGCCGGTTTTCCCCGGGTAACAGCTGGTGGTTGAGGGCGATGTACAGGCGCTTGCCGAAGTGCTGTTTCAGCACGGCGGGTATTTCCAGCGTGGCATCTCCCGGAAGCCACAGGCAGAGAGCGTGCCTGCAGAAGCGGATAATATCCTGAAGGAAGGTCTGGTACTGGCCTTTTTCGGCGCGCAGGCGCGAGGTGGAAATCAGCTGGCAGATTTCACTGTAGGCGGTTTTGTCGGGGGCGAGTAAAACCAGCTCCTGTCGATCCTGCGGCAGGCGGAACAAACTGCCGCAGATCAGCTGCAGGCGGCTGCCCGTGGCCCTGAGTTTTTCCAGCTCTGCATAGGCGCGCACCACGCCGGCCATGGAGCACTCGTCGGTGATGGCGATGGCACTGTAGCCGAGTTGATCGGCGGTGCTGACCAGTTCCTGCGGGTGGGAAGCGCCCTGGAGAAACGAGAAATTACTCTGGCAGAAAAGTTCTGCGTACTGCATGCAAAGTGTTGTGGCTGTGGGGTATTGGTACGGTATTTATCGGGGGGATCAGGAATACACGCCGTGTAGAAACCAGTCTTCCGAAGTCAGGTCCTGATAGACCCAGTACAGGCTGCCCTGATCGCTGCGGGCGATGTAGTAGTCGCGGGCGTGACGATGGTGTTGCCACCAGTAGCCGTCGATGCGTTCGGGACCCTGTAGCAATTGCAGCTCGCCGTCGTAAAACAGTTTGTGATTGCGCTGTTGCACCCTGTCTGGCCGGGGCAGCAGCCAGCTGGGGCGGGGTGCATTGATCGGGTTCAGCTGATGGCCTCGGGGTCTGCTCTGCAGGCTGAGGCTGTCCGCGCTGCTCCAGGCCTGCTCCGGCAGGTAACTTTCCTGCAGGGTCACCCCGGACAGCGCCTGGTGCCCGAGCCGGGCCTTGAGCTTGTCGATCAGTTGATAGCTGTCGTGTGGGTTACTGCCTTCGTCGAAGAAGTCTTCGCGCAGGCTCTGGGCCTCCAGTGCGCGCAGCTGCTGGCATTTGAGTGCCAGGGCCTGAACCGGCTCCCGCAGCTCCACGCGCTCCAGCTGCAGCTTGGTGAGGGCGATCAGCCGCTGTGGATCGAGCTGTGGGCGTGAGATTTCCACGTTGACCTCCTGGCTGCCCCGGCTGCCGTAATCGAGGACCCAGCGCAGTTGCTGGCTGTAGAGCTGGCGGCGCTGGAGCTGCCGGCAGAGTTCCCGCACCAGGCGTCCGGCGGGGAACAGCAGTTGCTCGCTGTTATCCAGTGGGCTGGAAAAAAAGAGTTCGCTGTGAAATTCCGGCGGTGGCTGGTAGCTGGGTACCGGGTCCGGACGGGTGCCATTGAGTCGGGCGAGGTAATCGATAAAGCCGCGGCCGAAACGATTGCCCACCTCCGACAGCGGGATGGCGAGCAGCTGACTCACCCGCTTGATACCACTGGCATAGAGCTTGGCGATGGCCGTGTGGCTGCAATCGAGCAGTTTGCTGGGGGCAAAACTTATCCACTGACGCCACTGCTGTGGCGTGGCCGGGGTTTTGGTTTCTGCCAGCCACTGGCGGTGTTCCGGTAGCTGGCTGAGCAGGTGCGCGGCACTGGGGCTGTGGCCCAGCCCCATGACATGCTGGATCCGCATCTTGTGCAGTTCCTTGCGCAATTGTTGTAACAGGGGCGCCAGGCCTCCGCTGGCCCGGAGGCTGCCACTCAACTCCAGAAACAGGCAGGCGGTATCGTCCCCCGGTGTTGCCGGTGCCTGCCCGCTTTTGTCGGAAACACCGCCGCGAGGAGAGACCACCGGGGTAAAGCTGTAGCCCCACTGGGCCAGCTGCTGCAACAGCTGGGATTCCCGCTCCCGGTCGCGCTCCAGTAACTCCAGGGGCGGGCAGTAGGCGCAGGCGGTGGGAATGGTGAGGCCCGCGCAGACATTGTGGGCGCGGGCGGCGGCATTGGCGGCCTGGATCAGGTTGCCCTGGGAAACGGCAACCGGGGTCTGGTCTCCGGCCCGGTGGGCGCGGGTCAGCGCTTCCAGGGGGAGCTGTGGGAACTGGATGCAGAGCCAGAGCATGGGGAAAACCTCCTCTCCGTTACAGGAACCCGATGGGTGCCTGAATCAGTGCAGCGGCTGGTCGCGGCGGACCAGATCCGGGCTGCGGGCCAGGTGCAGCCGCTGGCCGGATTTACCGTTGAGCTGTTTCAGCAGGTGCAGCGCCAGCTGCTCCCCGTCGCTCTGCAGTTTCAGCCTGAGAGTGGCGGGTGAGGGGGTGTCGGCACTGGAGCCGGGGCGGAAGTGGAAGTGCAGGCAGTCGCCATCGCGGGCGGCAACCTGCAGGCGGCGCAGGTCCTTGTCTGCCGGGGATTCCTTGCCCTGCCAGTTCACTAGGGCACCGCAGGCACCAGATTGCAGCGACTGTTCCGCTGCCCACAATTGATCGCGCTGACCTCTGGGGTGGAGGATCAGCAGTTTCTCCAGCTGGATACCCGCCTGCACCAGTGCCGGTGCGTAGGGGACATGCGGCGGGTTGATCAATATCACCATCCGCCCCTGCTGGGTCAGTTGTGCGAGAGTGGGGAGTATCAGCGACATTTCACCGATACCGGCTTTATCCACCAGCAGCTCGGTGGTGGCGGCACGGGGCCAGCCGTGGTTGGCGAGCAGGGCATCCAGGCCGCGGTAGCCACTGGCAATACCCGTGCGGGGCTGTCGCTGGCGATTGGCCAGCTGCCATATATCCGGGCGTGTCAGCAGCTGTCGCAGGGGCTGATTGTCGGCCTGGTCACTTAACTGCTTGTTTTGCATGAAGTTTTCGGCGCTGTTCACGATTGGCTTGCTCCACTCGGGCTGTCTGGCTGTGTTTGACTGGTTATCTATACAGTATCTACTGGCAATTTATACAGTAGTTGTTTGGGGGCAGCAAGAGGGACAGCAGTGTTACTGGCACTTTTTTGAACAGGGCAAACCGGCTATGATTCGGCCTCTTTTTTATGACCAGTCATTTACAGCAATCGAGGGGGCAGGGTGAGCATCAAATCCGATAAGTGGATTCGCCGTATGGCAGAGAACGAGGGCATGATCGAGCCCTTCGAGCCGGGCCAGGTCCGTCACGGTACCTCCGGTGATCGCCTGATCTCCTACGGTACTTCCAGCTACGGTTACGACGTGCGCTGTGCCAACGAATTCAAGATCTTCACCAATGTGCATTCCGCAACCGTGGATCCCAAGGCGTTTGACGAAGACAGTTTTGTGGACGTGCAGGGCGATTACTGCGTAATCCCGCCAAACTCTTTTGCCCTGGCGCGTACCGTTGAGTACTTCCGCATCCCGCGCTCTGTGCTGACCATCTGTCTGGGCAAGTCCACCTATGCCCGCTGTGGCATCATCGTCAACGTGACTCCGCTGGAGCCGGAATGGGAAGGCCACGTGACCCTGGAATTCTCCAATACCACCAACCTGCCAGCCAAGATCTACGCTAATGAAGGTGTGGCGCAGATGCTGTTCTTCGAATCCGATGAGATCTGCGACGTGTCCTACAAGGATCGCGGCGGCAAATACCAGGGCCAGCGCGGCGTGACACTGCCCAAGACCTGATCGTTCTATTCTGAAATTTTTTTGCCATGACTGATTTTCCCGCCCAGACCGATGTGCTGATCATCGGCGCCGGTGCCGCCGGCCTGATGTGTGCGGCGGTGGCGGGCAAGCGCGGCCGCAGTGTGTTGGTGCTGGATCACGCCAACAAGGTCGGCAAGAAAATCCTGATGTCCGGTGGCGGTCGCTGCAACTTCACCAACCTGTACACGGCGCCGGACAACTTCTACGGCGAAAACCCGCACTTCTGTAAATCCGCCCTGGCCCGCTACACCCAGTGGGACTTCATTGCGCTGGTGGAAAAGCACGGCATTCCCTACCACGAGAAAACCCTCGGCCAGTTGTTCTGTGACAACAAGTCGCGGGATATCGTTGACCTGTTACTGGCCGAGTGCCGGGAGGCGAAAGCGCAGATCCGCACTCGCTGCGAAATTCAGCGCATCGAGCCGCTGGGGGAGGGCGAGTCAAAAGGCTTTGAGGTGCACACTTCCCTCGGCAAGGTGGTATGCGAATCCCTGGTTGTCGCGACCGGCGGCCTGTCGATTCCCACCATGGGGGCGACCGGGTTTGGCTATGAGGTTGCCCGTCAGTTTGGTCACAACATCATTCCCACCCGCGCAGCGCTGGTTCCATTTACCCTGAACAAGCGCGCACTGGCGCGACAGCAGGAGTTGCCGGGGACCTCTCTGGCCGTGAATGTCAGTTGCGATGAGGGACATTTTCACGAACAGATGCTGTTTACCCACAAGGGACTGAGTGGTCCTGCGGTATTGCAGATTTCCAGCCACTGGCGCGAGGGGAAAGCGGTAGAGTTCGACCTGGCCCCGGGACTGGATCTGGCCCAATGGCTGGGAGAGCAGCGCGGTAAAAAACCGGAAAGCTATCTGCACACGGTACTGGCAGAGCTCTGGAGTAAAAAACTGGTGCAGTTTTTCCTGCAGCAGAGTGCTATCCAGAGCAAGCCATTCAAGCAGTACAGCGAGAGTGAGATCGCCTCACTCGGTGAGAAGCTACAGACATGGCGCCTGGTGCCCGAGGGAACCGAAGGCTACCGCACCGCCGAGGTGACCCTGGGAGGCGTGGATACCAATGAGGTATCTTCCCGCAGTATGGGCAGCCACAAGCAGCCAGGGCTGTACTTTATTGGTGAAGTACTGGATGTCACCGGGTGGCTTGGTGGTTTCAATTTTCAGTGGGCCTGGGCTTCGGCACACGCTGCCGGTGCCGAAGTGTAACCCGGCAGCCTCAGTGGTCGGACGTAGTGCGGGCCAGGTAACCGCGCAGTAGTCTGATCAACTGCGTTTTCTCCCGTTCGTTCAATACGCTTAACAAGTTATCCTGAGTGGCCACGTGGTGTGCCATCACCTTCTCGATAACCGTGCGCCCTTTTTTTGTCAGGGCGACCTGCCGCCCCCTTCTATCATCCTCACTCACCTCACGCCGGATGAGGCCTTGCTTCTCCAGAGAGTTCAGGCGGCTGGTCATGGATCCGGAGGTCACCAGCATTTGCTCGAGTAACTGTGTCGGGGTCAGTGTATGTGGCGGTCCGCTGCGCAGCAGTGTGGCCAGTACATCGAACCCTGCGTCGGTCAGGCCGTAACGGCGGAAGGTCTGCGACATCGTCTGGGTCATATGCTTGTACACCAGCTGCAGCCGGCCGATCAGCGCCATTGAGTGAGTGTCCAGTTCGGGCATCTGCTTGGCCCAGAGAGCTTGAATGTGATCCAGGTTGTCCATATCTGCGTACAGGTGTGAAATCTTGAGTTCAAGATACCAATGAATTATCTTCAATTGAAGATAGTTTCGAGATAACTAGTTTCGAGATAACTAGTTTCTAGATAAAGAGCCGCGGTAAAGAGGTTAGGGCAATGAGGTCGATGCAATGAAGATGGGTAATCTGGTCTACTTTGCCAGGCGCTATTTGCCGCTGGTCGCGGTGGTCGGCGGGCTGGCCGGGGCCTTTGTGTACGCGGCGGGCGGGTTTGGCAGCGGGCGTGTCACCACGCAGCAATTTGTCGATTTGCAGCAGGGCAACAAGGTCCACGAGGGGTTTCGCCGCGCCCATGCCAAAGGATTCTGTATTGCGGGAGAGTTTGTTTCCGACGGAGCATTGGAGCCATACACCACGGCGCTTGTGTTTTCCAAACGCACAACGCCGTTTACTGGCCGTTTCTCCATTGCCGGTAATGACCCGACTGCCCCAGATCTGAAAGCGCCGGTGCGCAGCCTGGCGCTGAGTATCGCCGTTGATCCACAGAATGTCTGGCGCACCGCCATGAATACGCCGCCCGTGATGGCGGTGCGTAATCCCGAGGACTTTTACCAGCAACTGAGCGCACTGGCGCCAGACCAGGAAACCGGAAAGCGGGACCCGAAAAAAATACAGCAGTTCTTTGCCGCGCATCCGGAAAGCAGGGCGTTTACCCGCTGGGCATCTGAGTACCGCGCAAGCGACAGTCTGGCAACCGAAACCTATCACAGTATCAATGCGTTTTACCTGAAGGATAGTGCGGGACAGCGGCGTGCAGTGCGCTGGGAAGCGCGGCCGGGTAAAACCGAGGAGGAAGACCATGGCGTGACTACCGGGGAGGGGAGCAACGTACTACACGATGAGTTTTTCCGCCGTCTTGCATCCGGTCCGGTAACCTTTGACCTGGTGTTTACCCTGGCGGAAGAAGAGGACGATGAGAGCGACCCCACACAGCCCTGGCCCGCTGCGCGGCAGCAGCTGGTTGCCGGCAAAGTGGTCATTACGGATGCTTCACCACAGGTGAATGGCAGCTGTAATGCGATCAACTTTGACCCCCTGGTACTGCCTCCAGGGATGGCTGCCACAGATGATCGCATCCTGCGGGCACGTTCTGCAGCCTATGCGGAGTCGTATCGCCGTCGCGCCTTCGAGCACTGGAAAATAGAAACACTGAAGTTCAATGGCGAGGAGAGCGCTGATGAATAACTCTGGAAGCAGCGTCATCCGATACAGCCTGAGCGCACGAATCCTGCACTGGGGAATGGCTGCATTAGTATTTTCCATGCTGTTTGCCGGCTTGCTGATGGTACGCAGCCTTGAACCCTGGCAGCCGACCCTTCTCTCGATGCACAAGTCGTTCGGGATCATTGCCTTTGTCGCGGTAGTTTTCAGGATTGCGGTGCGACTGATGAGTGCCGCGCCGTCCCTCCCGGCTGGCCTGTCAGGTTTACAACGCCTCATTGCAAGGGGCAGCCATCTGCTGCTGTATGTGGCAATGATTGTGCTACCTGTCAGCGGTTATCTGATGCAGAATGCCGCCGGTAGACCTCTTACATTTTTCGGGCAATTTGCCATGCCACCGGTTTTACCGACTAGCCTCGATACCTACGGCTTGCTGCGGGAAGTGCACGGACTGATGGCACTCGGGTTGATGGGACTGGTGCTGTTGCATATTGCCGGGGCGCTTTATCATGGTTGGGTCAGAAAGGATGGCGTGCTGCAAACGATGTTGTCTTACCGCAGGGATCAGCATTGACGTTAGCCTAACCGCCGAGCAAACAGACTGGAGACCCTTATGGGGGACGTACTGCCATTCAAGCGAAAAACCGCGTGGGAAAAACACAAAGGCAGTAGCCTGTGTCGCGATGGATTCCACAAGTGGAAAGTAGTGACCGAGCGGAAATTTGATGTGAAAAGAGGGAAGCTGGTTACCGAATCCCGCTGCCAGCGGTGCGGCAAAGTAAAAACGGAATTGCTGTAATCTTATCGAATTCTCATATCAGGCCAGCTGGCCCGGGCTCGAGTAAAACGAGTCCGAGCCAGCTCCGCCCACTTGCTGGTTAGCAGTCCTGGTCCTCTGCGCCGGCTTTTTCTTTCACATCTTCACAGGCGTCTTCCACGGCATTGCCCATGTCGGTCACCGTCTCATCGATGGTTTCGCCTACTTCCTCCGCGCCGGACTCCTTTTCACAGGCAGTGATACCCGTTACCAGTAGCGCGGCAAATCCGATGACGCTCAATTTTTTCAAAATATCCATAAGGTTGCTCCTTTCAGCTCGGGTGGATTCTGTGCTGCGTGCAATAGCATGCAGTATGCGCTGCTGTGTATGACATGCGTGCGCACATTTTGATTTCAAGGGATGAAAGCGCGGCGAGCTCGACGAAAGGTGTGGAACGTTAAACGAATCACAAAAGTAGGGGCTAGCAGTCGTGGTGATCTCCGTTTTTGTGGGTGGGCATAAAAAAAGCGGCCCCGGAGGGCCGCTAATCCCAATAGAACACCGTGGTGGTGTCTGGTGCAAGGAATCAGAAGTTGTACGACAAGGTAGCGCCAAAGGTGCGCGGTGCACTCCAGTTGGAGTAATTGCTGAAAACACCGTCGTCGTTGGTGCTGGTGCGATAGTGACGATCGGTCAGGTTCCTGCCCCAGAGTGCCAGGTTCCAGTCACCGGCTTCCTGGAACAACTCGGCGCGGGCATTGACCAGTGTGCCTCCTTCTTCTTTGGAGTAGGGTTCGTTGGTGATACTCAGGTAGTAGTCATCGGTCCAGTTAACACCCAGCTGCAGCGCCGCGCCGAGCTCGTCGGTCACGCCAAACTCGTAACGCGCCAGGGAGCTCACGCTCAGGCCGGGGGCGTTGTTGAGCTGGTTGCCCACTACATCCACTTCCTGACCGAGGATATCGTAGATACGGCCGGTACCGCTCGGGCCCTTCACGATTTCAGTGTCCATGTAACCCAGGCCCATGCGCAGGTCCAGCCCAACGATCGGCAGCCAGCGCAGATCCAGTTCGGCTCCACGGGTCTCTACGTCACCCATGTTGGTCAGGCCCGAGAAAGTGCCCGTAGCGGTCTGGATTTCCAGCGGCGATTGGAAACCCTTGTAGTCGTAATGGAAGACGGCTCCGTTCAGCTGCACTGTGTTGTCAACCAGGGTGGACTTGAAGCCCAGCTCTATCGCGGTGTTGGTTTCCGGCTTGTAGGATTCCACCGCCTCGGCATTGAAGAAGAAGCCACCGAAGAAACCGCCAGACTTGAAAGTGTGTCCCACGCTTGTGTACAGCAAGGTGTTGTCAGTGGGTTTCCAGTCCAGGGTCACTTTCCAGGATGGGTCTGTTTCGTCGTAGGTTGCCGGGGTACCGGAAGAGAGTTGAATCGGTTGGTCTTCATAGCCCGCAAGGCAGGTCTGATAGTCTGCAAAACCCCATGCGTAACAGGCCCAGGCACCGTCGTTGACCAGCACGCCGCCGACATAGTCCTTCTGCTCGCGGGTGTAGCGCAGGTCGGTGGTCAGGGTAAAGGCTTCGTTGAAGTCGTATACCAGCTGGCCGTATGCAGAGCTGACCCGGGTTTCCTGCTCATAGGCCATGGTGCCGCAGCCGGGGAAGGCGAACCAGTCGGCGAACAGGTTGGCGCCGAAGGAGCAGGTCCGGTTTTCGTCAAGCTGGTCCTGCGCGTAGCTGAGGCCCGCCATCCAGTTAAGAGCCCCGTCGTTATCCGACAGCAGGCGCAGCTCCTGGGACAGTGAACTGATATCCGAGTTGTAGTCGGTGACGTAGTTACTGTCGAAATTAATATCGCGACCGACCAGCTCGGCATAGGCCTCCCACTCGGCCTGGTTGGCCGCACCGGTGCCGACCCCGCCGGGGCCGTTGGTGTGGTAGAAATCCAGGGTGGTGAAGTTGCTTATTGACACCAGGGTCACAGCATCCAGGTCCCACTCTACGTTGAGCGAGGTGGAATTGAAGGTGTCGTCGACGTGGCGCACGACGGAATCTTCACCGCGATAGATACCGTCGGGAGTTTTGCCGTTCATGGTTACGCAGCTGGAATCGGGGATGCCGGTATTGATGACCGAGTCACAGTAGTCACCGGGACTGGGGCCCTGAATGTCGGGGCTGGCATTGCCCAGGCCGTCTTCCAGTCCGGTGGGGCCGAAGCTGCTGTTGGGGTTCAGGTAACCTTCGGGTTCGGGAATGCCCACTTCGGACTTGTCGCGGCCGAAGGTCTGGCGCAGGTCCACGCGCAGTGTGTCGGTGGGTTTATAGGACAGGGTGATCCGTGCCTGGGTCTTGTCGCGCCCACCCTGTTTGCGGTTGAGGTAAGTGTTTTCGTACCAACCCTCGCTCAGCTCGTTTTGCAGGGCCACGCGCGCCGCCAGATTGTCGGTGAGGGACAGGTCGCCCCCAGCGCGCACGTTGAAGGTGCCATAGTTACCGACGTCCACCGCGGCGTTGGCCTGGTTTTCGCCAAACTCTGGGCGGCGTGAAACGATATTGATGGCGCCGCCGGTGGAGTTGCGTCCGTACAGACCGCCCTGGGGTCCTTTCAATACCTCCATACGCTCGGTGTCAAACATGGCAAATGCGCCATAGACCCCGAAGGGTTGATAGACATCATCCACCACCATGGCCGTGGTCGGGGTGTTGTTGGCGTTGTAGTCCTGCAGTCCCACACCGCGAATCACGAAAATGGGGATGCCCGAGTCGGGCGACATGCCCAGTTCCATGTTGGGCACAAATTCGGTGATTTGCGAGGCCTCCATTACGCCAAGGTTTTCCAGCTCTTCGCTGCCCATGGCGGCGATGCTGATGCCGACATCCTGTGCACTCTGCGCACGCTTTTGCGCCGTAACCGTCACCTCTTCAATGGTCTGGGCAAAGGCTTGCGGAACCATCGTCACACTGGTGGCAATTGCTAAGGAAAGTAAGTTGCGTCTCATCACGTCTGTCCTCTGGGTTTTATTGTTTAGCGAGGTCACTCCGTCGGGGGATCTCCCTCCACAACTGCGTGAGCGCTAACTGAATAGCGTCCTGAGAGGGGGTTGCTGCCGTGTCGCCATCCCGCCGGGTGACGGCGGGGAGGTGGCATCGACAACAATTTGCATCCGAGCCTGTGTAAGCGGCTGGCAGTTGCTCCATTGAGTAGCCTCATAAGTTACAGCTACTGTAAGTTCCCGAGTAAGAAATTACAGCTGCTGTAATAATGCGTCAAGGGGCGGAACTGCATACCGTTATCTGGTCGTTTTTTGACCTCGAGGCACTCTTTGGCTGCCCCGATGGTGGCGGGAATGGAAGGTGACGCTGGGCCGGTTGAGAGGAGCTAGTGATCGGACCTGATGGCCGTGACATCCAGATGTGGATCCCGTCTCGGGAGGTTTGGGGCTGGGAGGAGGAGCGCAGAAACAAAAAAACCGGCGCAAGCGCCGGTTTTTTCTTCGTGGGGCCGGGCCGTCAGTCCGCAGGTTGCGCTTCGACTGATTCGGCTGCCACGCCCATCTCCTCTAGTAGGTTATGGGCGCCGTCCACCTTTTCCATTACCCACAGCATGTATTCCACATCGACGTGGATCGCGCGGGTGTTGTCGTTGAAGTCCCAGTCGGCGTTGATGCTGTCATAGGTGCCGTCAAAGACCAGGCCGATCAGCTCACCCTTGGCGTTCATGGTGGCGGAGCCGGAGTTGCCGCCGGTGATATCCACCGTGGTCAGGAAGTTGACCGGAACCGAGTCCAGTTTCTCATCGTAGAAGCGACCGTAGTCCTTGTTTTTGATCGCATCCAGTTCTGCCTGCGGCGCATCGAACGGGTCTTCACCGGTGTACTTGGCTTCAATGCCGCGCAGGGTGGTGAAGGGCACAAAGCTGTCTTTGCCGTCGTTACCATCGGCCGGGCCCTTGATGGTACCTGCAGGCGGTGTGTAGCCTTTTACCAGGCCGTAGGTCAGGCGCAGGGAGCTGTTGGCATCCGGGTAAACCGGTTTGCCCTGTTCGTTGTAGTAGGCGATCAGCAGGTCCATATACTGCGGACGGAGTTCGGCAAATTTGCCCGACATCATTTTGTCGTGTTGCTCCAGCGCGTAGCGGTCATCATAAGTGGCGACCGCCAGCTGGATGAACGGATCTTCGCTGTTGCGGAAATCTTCCGGGGATTTATCCATCCACTCGAGTCGGGTGTCGGTTTCGGTAAGGCCGGTTTTCTCGTACATCGCACTCAGCTTCTGCTGCAGGGCGTCGCCACTCAGCTCTCCGTCAAAGAACTTGTCGAAGCTCTCCAGGTGCTGGTTTTTCGGCAGTGCGTTGTAACGCTCGATAAAGTAGGTCCAGATGGCCTGGTCTACCGAAGGCGCAAAGTTGCGCTCAATACGCTTCATGCTCTCGGTAAAGCGGGTCATGTCGCGCTCCTGGTAGCCGGGCTCGCGTTCCATATTCGGCTTCTGCTTTTCCAGGCTCAGGCGGTACAGGCGCTGTGCCGAGCTCAGCATTGAGGAGCGGCTCATGTAACCCAGCAGCATGTCGCGTTCCTGGGTGGACTGTTGCTCGGCAATCAGTTTCTGCAGGTCTTTAATTACTGAAGCGTATTTTTTCTTGGATTCCGGGTTGGCCTCAATCCACGCCTGCAGGTCTTTTTCCAGACGCTGCTTGCGCTGCAGCAGGTCGCTGCGGTTGTAGCCTTCCATCATGCCGGTGAAGTTTTTCGAATAGTTGTTCAGGCCGGCCACCAGGCTTGCGTATTTGAGCGCGGCGTCCTTATTGTTTGCGGTGGCTTTGCCGATGACTTCAGACCACTCCGCCAGCACCTTCTGCATGGTGGGGTAATACCAGTTGAAGTTGTTGTTTACTTCAACCGCGGTGCGGTAACGGTTGGTGCGCCCGGGGTAACCGGCAACCATTACGAAATCGCCTTCCTGCGGTCCTTCGGTAGAAACCTTCAGGTGATGCTTGGGCTTGTAGGGTACGTTGTCTTTAGAGAAGTCCGCGGGCTTGCCGTCCGGGCCAACATAGGCGCGAAGGAAGGAGTAATCACCGGTATGGCGCGGCCACATCCAGTTATCGATATCGCCACCAAACTTGCCGATGGAAGAAGCGGGAGCGTGCACCAGGCGCACGTCGCGAATGGCCAGCTGTTTGATCAGGTAGTAGCTGGCACCGCCGTAGTAGCTGTAGACCTCACAGCGGTGGCCCGGATCGGATTCGCAATCCGCAACCAGCGCTTTTTCCGCGTCTTCAATGGCCTTGAAGCGGGTGGCACCATCCATGTCGTCGTTGAGTTTGCTTTTCACCTTGTCGGTGACTTCCTGCATGTCCACGGTGACATAAATGCGCGAGCCCGGCGCTGCAGGTACTTCTTCATCCAGGGTTTTGGCGAGGAAGCCGTTGGCCAGCAGGTCGTTGTCTTCGGTGGAGTTATAGGAGATGGAGCCGTAGGCGCAGTGGTGGTTGGTGGCCACCAGGCCCTTGGGAGATACGAAGGACGCGGAGCAGCCGCCGAGGCTGACCACCGCATTCATCGGGAACTGGGTCAGGTCGGTCATGGTTTCCGGATCCAGCTCCAGACCGAGATCTTTCAGCTTGCCGCCAATTTCCGGTAGCTGGCGGGGCATCCACATACCTTCGGTGGATACGGTATCGGAAGCGCTGGCGGCGCTGTCGTTCGCACCGGGTGCTGCGGTCTCGGTTGCCGCGTCTTGCGCAGGTTTGCTACAGGCGGACAGCAGGGCAATAGCGAGGGAGAGCCCTAGGGGCAGGCCCAGGCGCTGGGGAAGCTTTTTATCGTTCACTCGAATTCCTTATGCGGGTGCGTCGGATCATGTGCGACGGTTAAAAAATGAACGGCCGCAGAGACGGCCATGTAACCAGATGCTGCCACAGAACCGCTGGCGTCAGAATTACTTCTGCGGCCAGTGGTACTTTCGGTGGGATAAGTTACTCACAGTGTAGAATGTGTGCCGGTAGCCGATGAGATGTCGATGCGGGTGCTGCAGTACCCCAAGGTTCAGGGGATAAATCACTGGCGGATTCGCAAACGTAGTACAGGAATCACGATGTTGGAAAAGCAGGACCTGATAGATATTGCCCGTACCGAGATGCCTTTCGGCAAGTATGCGGGGCGGCCTTTGATCGACTTGCCGGAGGAGTACCTGCTCTGGTTTGCAAAGAAGGAGTTTCCCAAGGGGCGATTGGGCCACCTGATGGCGATTACGCTGGAGATAAAAATCGAAGGCCTGGAGGGGCTGGTCAAACCCCTGAAAAAACAATGAGCCCCGGCAGGGGCTCATATGGTTGTACTTAAACGGTGCAATAAGCTGTGTTCAGCGATAGACCCGGCGACCGTAGCGGTCGTAGTAGTAGCGCCGTTTTTTCTCGCGGTCATACAGGTAGCCACCAGCACCGCCCAGGACTGCGCCAACCGCAGCGCCGCCAGGTCTACCCGTAACCAACGCGCCGGTTACCGCGCCAATACCAATACCGGTACCCACACGGCGATCGGTATCACTCATGTTGGCACAACCCTGGCCCGCAAGGCCTGCAACCATTACTGCGGCTAGCCCCAATTGTTTCATCGACTTAATCTGCATAGGTACACCTTTCTCCACTCGTTCGAGTACAGCGAGATCGAATAACCAGTTGAATCAGCTCCCGGGTTATTAGTAAAACTCGGGATACAGTCGGAGGGAGTGTATGGTCGCGTTCTCCTGACCACAAAAAATCTGCAGTCGGTAGGATTGCGTGTATGTCAACAGACGGCGATGGGGTAAGCTTTCGCCTGCGCGTTAGAGCTGTCATCAGCGTGACGCAATGACACAGTGACGGAAGGTAACAGTCGAGAAGCAGCCAGGGACTGATGGAATAACAATGTCGCAACCCGATCTCACACTGGTTCAGGTGCCGGAACCAAGCCAGGTTCGCAGCCGCCAGGCTCTCGAGCGCCTGTTGGCGGCGGGGGAGGAATTGCTGGCCAACAATCAGTTCGAAGAGGCGAGCGTGGCCGATATTGCCAGCCAGGCAGACTCTTCCGTAGGGACTTTTTATCGACTGTTGGGGGATAAAGAGACTCTGTCTCTGCTCTTGTTGCAGCGCTTTATGCAGCGCCTGGCCGAAGCGACCGCCTCCCTGCGGGATGCCGGTGCAGGCTGCCAGAACCTCGCGGAAGGGGTGCGTCTGCTCACGGACACCTACATTGATGTGTATACCGGCAGGCGCGGTGTGCTCCGGGCCGTCATTCTCAGGGCTTCCCGTAGTACGGCTTTCCGGGACCTGGTGCACCAGCTCAATACCCATATCTCCGAGACTGCCTGTGACTGCCTGGCGCCTTATATGGATCAGGTGCTGCACGACAATCCCCGCCAGGCGGTGGCATCCGGAGTGCATATGGTGCTCGGTGCACTTAACCAGCACACGGTAACGGGCACACTCGGTGGTTTGCCCGCGAACGCCCTGCGAAACGAGATCGCCCGCTTATTGTTGGGGTACCTGCGCGGTCCCCGATAAGCACTTCCTCCTGGCGCCATCGCCCAATTCACAACACTTCCACGGCCCCCCGCGACCTGCCCGCGCCACTTGCTGGCGCCTAAATTTATTTCTGCCGAATTAACGCCTTGCGGAGAGCTGATGGGAGGAGTAATCTTCAGTTATCGGAATCAGTATTCCGATTCCATTTTTGGGCGTTAGCCCTGTATGGAGTGGGTTAACCCACGCAGAAAAATAACAATAGCGAAATGAGAAGAGTCCATGCCGTACCTGAGCCGCAATGGCCACAATCTCCACTTCACTGACAGCGCCGGACAGGGTGAGCCCCTGTTGTTTCTCCACGGGCTTGGGTCCCGGGGCACTGACTGGCAACCTCAGGTTGACAGCCTGGCGGAAGAATTCCGTGTGCTCACACTCGACTTTCCCGGCCACGGCTGCAGTGATGCTCCTGCGGGACATATCTCCATGGACTCCCTGGCCGAAGATGCCTTGGCACTGCTGGATTATCTCGCAATAGACCGTGCGCATATCGCCGGCCTCTCCCTGGGTGGGATGGTGACCTTTCAGCTGCTCGCCAGTAATCCAGAACGGTTGCGTTCGGTCACGGTCATCAATTCCGGGCCGGGGATGCTGGCTGGGCGCTGGCGTCTGAACATGGTGCTCGCGCTGCGCAGTTTGATGGTGCGAAGCTTCGGTCTGCCGGCCCTGGCAAAACGCATCGCCCCCAAACTCTTTCCCCGCACCGATCAGCAAATACTGCGCGAGCAGTTCCTGCACAGCATCGCTGCGGTGGACAGGGAAACCTACTTGAAAATCCTGCGTGCAATTGGTCGTTTCAATGTCTGGCCCGAAATTGCGGGCAGTCCCGTGCCGGCACTGATCATGGCTGCAGACCGGGATTACACCCCGGTTGCCTACAAGGCGGAGTACGCCGCAACCATGGGAAATGCCGAGCTTTTTGTTATTGAGAACTCCGGCCACGCTTCACCCATGGAGGTGCCGGAAGTTTGTAACGTGAGAATTCGCGCGTTTCTGCGCACACATTCCAAGAACACGACGCGGTTGCCGAGTGCGGAAATCGCCGACTGAAATGAACAGAAAAATGATTTCACAATAAAACGATAGCGAGAGAGGAATTGGGTATGTCTAATAAAAATAATGCGGTACCTGGATTTCAAAAAAAGCTTGTGCCACTGGCGATCGCCGGTTTGAGTAGCATAGGCGCCGTTCACGCACCGCAAACCTTTGCACAAGAAAGTGCCCTGGTCATGGAGGAGGTGGTGGTCTCTGCGCGCCGGCGCAATGAATCACTGCAGGAAGTTCCTCAGGCGGTCAGCGCCATCAGCAGCGATGAGATGCTGATATCCGGCATTTCAGACCTTTCAGATTTACAGTCCCAGGCTCCGGGACTCACGGTTTACCCGGCGCGCGCAACCAGTTCCACGGTCACTGCGTATATTCGCGGTGTCGGCCAGTCGGACCCGCTGTGGGGAGTTGAACCGGGGGTCGGCATTTATGTGGACGATGTCTATCTGGCGCGACCACAAGGTGCACTTCTGGAAATGCTCGATGTAGAGCGTGTGGAAATTCTGCGTGGTCCCCAGGGGACGCTCTATGGCCGCAATACCATCGGCGGTGCGATCAAGTATGTCAGCCGGCCGATTGGTGACGAAACGGAGGTTTCTGTTCAGGCGGCGCTCGGCAGCTATAACCAGCGGGATCTCAAGGTGGCCGTCAGCACGCCGCTTGCACAAAACTTGTATGCCAGCCTGGCCCTGGGGTCATTCGAACGCGATGGTTTTGGGGAAAACCGCCTCACCGGCGCAGAGGTTTCCAACAAGCAGCTCTACGCCGGGCGCGCGGCGATCGAGTGGCGGCCGAGCGATCAGTGGTCTGTAAACCTCGCACACGATGCGGTCTACGATCGATCTGCGGTACCCGGTGCCCAGCGGATGGTGGTGAATGGTATTGAATCCTTTTTCAGTGGTGCGGCACCACTTCCTGTCAGCGAGCACCGTTACGATGTGGATAACGGGTTCAGCAACCAGAGCAACGACACAGACAATTCCGGCACTGCGCTGACGGTAAGTTGGGAAGGGGAAGGTAACTGGGGGTTTAAATCCATCACTGCCCGACGCCAGGGGGAATTTAATCAGGCCATTGACTTTGACCTGGGGCCCCACCCGATTGCCGATGTGGATGGGGTGCAGACGGACAAACAGCTCAGTCAGGAATTCCAGTGGCAGTATGGTGGCGACAAGCTTGACGGTGTTTTCGGTCTCTATCTACTGGATGCCACTGCTGGCGGAATGGTCCGCAACCGCTTCGGCCTGCCTACCGCTCTGGTGGCCCCGGGGCTGGAAACCATCATCGGGCCCACCATTGCAATTTACGGTGCCAGTGGCGGTGAGGTGGAAACCAGTGCGGCAGCGCTGTTTGGCGATTTGAGTTACAGCCTGACCGACACCACTTCCCTGAGCCTGGGGGCGCGATTCAACCGCGAGGAGAAGCGGGCAGACGTCCTCAACCAGAATATGGCCGATGAGGACTTTACCATCCCCAATGGCCAGGTATCTGCAGACTTTACCGAATCGGAAAGTTGGACAGACTTTTCGCCCCGTGTCGGAATTGACCATCAGCTGACGGAAACAACCCTGCTTTATGCAAGCTACAGTGAGGGATTCAAAAGTGGTGGCTTCAATATTCGCGCCAACACCGTACAGGTTCCAGACTCAAGAAAACCTTACAAGCCGGAGCGGGTGGTCAGTTACGAAGTGGGAGCGAAGGCTGATATCAGCGATACCCTGCGTGTCAATGCTGCGGCCTTCTACAGCGACTACGAAGATATCCAGTTGAGCATTTTTACCGGTGTGGATACGACGGGCGATGGAAATACCGATAGCTTCTTCGGTGATTTCACCAATGCTGGTGCCGGTGTGATTCGCGGTCTCGAACTGGAATACCAATGGTTGCCCAGCGAATTTTTTACCCTAAGTGGCAATGCAACCTGGTTGGACGCCTATTACAAAGAGTACCTCTCGGGTGGAGTAAACGTAGCGGATGAGCAGGTATTCACCAACACCCCGGAACTGACCTATACCTTGAACGGCGATTTCAGTTTTCCAATCAGTGACGTGGGCACCCTGGATGCACGGCTCAGTTACAGCTATCGGGATGATGTCTACCCGACCACCGACCTGAGTGACCTCGTGTTCCAGGAGGGCTATGGCCTTTGGAATGCAGCGCTGGTGTTTACGCCGGATGCACAAAGCTGGCGTCTGGCCCTGGAAGGACGCAACCTGACCGATGAAGCATATCGAAATACCGGGTACGACCTGCGTGGATCCGGGTTTCCGATTGTTTCGGGATTTTATGGCGATCCTCGTGTCTGGGCTCTGCGCCTGAATGTAGACCTCTAAACATTGAGATGCACACAAATAACCGAAGAGGCCAGAAACATGCAGGGCTTGATGATGCAGGGACAACTGACACTGACCGGGATAATGCGTCACGCGCAGAGTAATTTCTCTGAACAGGAAATTGTCTCGGTTACGACGGACAACCCACGCCACCGGTATACCTATGGGGAGGCTTTTCAGCGCGTCGCGAAGCTGGCGAGCGCGCTGGAAAAACTCGGCGCTCGCGCGGGTGATTGTATCGGCACGCTGGCGTGGAACGATTACCGGCACTTCGAGCTTTACTTTGCCACCTCGTGTAGCGGGCTTGTGTGCCATACGATTAACCCACGGCTATTTGCCGATCAACTCATCTATATCATTCAGCATGCAGAAGATCGGTTGCTATTCATCGATCCTATGTTTGTGCCGTTGATCGAATCTCTGGAGAGCGAACTTTCCGCGGTGAAAGGCTTTGTCGTCCTCGCGCCAAAAGCGCAGATGCCGAAAACTCGCCTGCCAAATGTTTACTGTTACGAGGAACTTTTGGCCGCGGAAGATGGGAATTTCGACTGGCCGGAGATTGAGGAATCCAGAGCGGCCGCGCTGTGCTATACCTCCGGCACAACCGGTAACCCCAAGGGCGTGCTCTATTCCCACCGGGCAATTGCGCTGCACACCTACGGTGTATTGCTGCCTGATGCATTTGCCTTACAGGGCTGTGAGACGGTCATGCCGGTCGTGCCCATGTTCCATGTAAATGCCTGGTCCCTGCCTTACGCCGCCCCGGTTACCGGGGCCAAACTGGTTCTGCCGGGGCCCAAAATGGGCTGTGGGGAAAGCCTGTGTCGTTTGATCCGGGAGGAGGGCGTCCACGTAACCGCCGGGGTCCCCACTGTCTGGCTGGCTCTGCAGAAGTACCTGCGCGAGTCCGCTCTTGAAATACCGAGTCTGCAGCGGGTGATCGTGGGCGGCGCCGCCTGTCCCTGGTCGATTATGCAGGAATTCGAAGAGCGTCATGGTGTTTACACCCATCATGCCTGGGGTATGACGGAGATGAGCCCTCTTGGAACGTTCAACGGACGAGTGCCGGATTCACTTCCCGCTGCAGAGGCGAAAAAACGCCGCCTCAAGGCCGGGCGCGCGGTGTATGGGGTGGAGATGCGGATCGTCGATGACGAGGGTCGAGAGTTGCCCAGAGATGGTATTGCCTTTGGCGCTTTGCAAGTGCGTGGACCCTGGGTTTGCGAGCGCTATTTCAAGGCGGAAACCTCGGCACTGACAGCCGATGGCTGGTTCGATACCGGCGACGTCGCCACGATTGACCCTCAGGGCTATCTCGGAATCACCGATCGTACCAAGGATGTGATCAAGTCCGGTGGAGAGTGGATTTCTTCCATCGAGCTGGAAAATATTGCCGTGGCGATGGAGGGCGTGCAGGAGGCTGCGGTGATTGGTGTCGCCCATGAAAAGTGGGATGAGCGGCCCTTGCTTGTGGTTGTCGCCACGCCCGGCAGTCAACCCCAACCGCAACAGTTACTGGCTGGCTTTGATGGGAAAGTGGCGAGCTGGTGGATTCCGGATGATTGCTTGCTGGTGGACGAAATTCCGCACACCGCGACCGGAAAAACCAGCAAGAAAGACTTGCGTGTAAAACTCAGGGACTACCACTGGCCACAGCTGGATCCGGCCTAGATTTATTTCAACTAGCGATGAACCCGGGAAGCTCTGATTTTCCCGGGGACTCAACCTGTATTCTGCGAGAACGTTACTCTGTGAAAAAAGGAGTGCTGTAAATTCTGCCGTCGCGGACAAAATAATCGAGGAAAATAATAATGAAGAACTTCGAAGACCTATCCGTTAAAAGCAAGTGTTTGGGCAAGCGATTGATCATGTTGCTTGTCTTTTTATCCTTTAGTCCGGTATCCCTGGCGGCAGACAGTCAGTCGCTGATACGCAATATTCCCTCCATGGGGGGTGCCCAGGTCCAGGGTGTGAACGACCAGAGCAACACGCAGTCGTGGCGAGGAATCCCGTTTGCGGCGGCACCCGTTGGTAGTCTGCGCTGGCGTGCCCCGAGAAATCCCCAGGTCTGGAGTGGGGTGCGCGATGCCAGTACGTTCGGCAATATCTGCCCCCAGCCCGGCAGCTTCTTCGGCGAGCCGGATCCCGCCACATTTGATTTACCTATTGGCAGTGAAGATTGCCTGTACCTGAACGTGTGGCGACCGAAAAGTAGTGCGGATAATCTGCCGGTACTGTTCTGGATTCACGGTGGTTCCAACCGCCTGGGTGCAGGCTCCGAGGTTCTTTACAACGGAGCCAACTTCGCGAACAAAGCCAACGCCGTTGTGGTCAGTGTCAACTATCGGGTCGGTAGCCTAGGTTGGTTCTACAACGATGCCCTGGCCGAGGGGGACCCGAAAGACGACTCTGGAAATTATGCGACCCTGGACCTTATCAAGGGGCTGGAATGGGTGCGCGATAATATCCAGCAGTTTGGCGGCAACCCCAATAGCGTGACCATTGCCGGCCAGTCTGCAGGCTGTATCAATGCCTGGGGCCTTCTGCAGTCGCCACTGGCCGATACGTTGGTAGACCGGATGTTGTGTATGTCCGGGCTTCCCAATGCCTATCCGAAGGCGCTGGGGCAGGTGCAGTCCAGTGATGTGATTGACCAGCTGTTGGTCGAAAATGGCTATGCAGCAGACAAGCTTTCCGCAGCGCAATTTCGTTTGAATCAAAGCGATGCGTGGCTCCGTGACTTTTTGCGCGCGCTTCCCGCGGAGGCAATAGTACGGCATACGCCGAGTCCGGTTGTGATGGGGCACTTTACCGATGGGCACGTCATTCCCTGGGCGGGGTATGCAGACTTGATTGCCGGCGGCTATCACAAGGTACCGATGATTCTGGGTACCGCGGGAGACGAAGGTACCCTGTTTGCGGGAGTGCTCGCTGGTTACCTGAAGCCGTCTCTGGCCGAATTGTGGGATATGGCAAATTATCAGGACCCTGCGAACCTGGCAGTGACGGATATCGTGAAGCCGGAACTGTACGCCTCTTACTACCCGGTGCACCGTACCCTCAGCCTGGCGGTGGATCTGACCGTTGATAATATCTGCCGCTATCTGCGTTTAATGCAGGGCAATATTTACCGCTACAACTTCGACTGGGACGATGCTCCGCAACCGTGGAAGGAATCTTTCGGCGCGATTCACGGTATGGACCTGCCGTTTCTGTTTGGCAACTTCCCAGGCCCTGATCAACCGGACTTTATGCGCTATATGATCAGCGCGCAGAACCAGTCCCAGCGCGAGGCCCTGTCAGATACGTTTATCCAGTACGTCAGCCAGTTTATGCGTACGGGCAACCCCAACAAATGGTTCGATGGCTTGCCCGAGTGGTACGACTGGTCGAACTTTTGGATTTATCAGAAGCGGATGATTCTGGACAACAACGTGCATACCAATTCACACGATTTCTGGCTGTCGGATGTGAATGGCGCACTGAATGAGCTGAGCCCGGCGGATCGGCAGCGGGCGGAAGAGCTGATGTCCAACTTCCAGGTGCAACTGGAAGATGCGGATGTGACCTACCAGTAAGTCTTGGGCCTCGGGGTTAGCGATTTCCTCGGGGTTAGCGGCTTAAAAGATTCTTCAGCCCTGCCGCAAAAAATGAGAAAAAAGTTTGGGGTAGGGCAGCGCGATCCTAAACTGGTAACAGTCCCGGGAAGACTCCCCCATCGCGAGACGAGGTGGAGTGCCAACAACAAGCGGTCCGTAACCGAGACTGGACATGACCGTAAATAGGCCCACAGCGGGTGACCACTGATCTGAAATTGATTGATTTCAGCGAGTGAAAGAGCGGGAAGTTTCAGTCAGCTTGATTGGGTAAAGTGGGGCGGAGCGGTCGATGTATATCGGCCGCTTTTCATTTTGTGGACCGGGGAAATGCATTCTTCTGCGCTTTCCCGGTGCTTTCACGAGTCTCTCTCCAGGCCATGGAGCGGGATTTCGACGCCAGAATCTTAATCTTCATGTGACTCACCTCTCAAGACTGTCTCAAAGGGGCTGGCCAAATCATGAGAGAGCAGGGTATTGTGAAAAAGTAATGACACCGCTGTCATAATTTAATTAAAAATGACAGCGGTGTCATTGTCCCGGCCTCGGCTGGGGAAATTTGAGGTACCTGTTCGCAGTAACAGATTAGATGTACCGGCATAGAGATGTTTTTGAATGCCGTTCAATCGGGGGCAGCGCTGCCCGTCGAGGTTTGACGGATACATCACACCGCTGCCCTCTTTGATAGATCCTGATCCATAAAAGATAACGACAAGGTGAAAATCAATGAAAGGGCTCACACCAAGCCACTGGCGTCGCGCACTCCTCGCGTTGGGACTTGCCAGTTCCTCCGCTGCCATCGCCGCGCCCGGCGCTCCCACCATCGACTGGATGGAAACCAGCTTTGCCATCATTGAAGTAGACGAAGCGGCCACTGCCTACGAGCAGCTGGTGACCATCAACGACTACGCGGAAGTTCCGGTAGCCTGGTCCAAGTGGTCCGGCGACCCGGCCACCACCGCACAGTACCTGCTCAATGGCGAAGTCGTACTGGAACAGACCATCAGTGGCGGCGATACCCAATCCGGTACCGCGACTCTGCAGGTTGCCGAGGGCGGCCAGTACGCTCTGCAAGTGGCGCTGTGTAACGACGACGGTTGCGCAACTTCTGCAGCCAAAGACATCGTGGTTGCCGACACTGACGGCAGCCACCTGGACCCGATCACCGTTACCGCCGGTGAAAACAACCAGCCATACCAGAACACCAGTAATTCCGTGGTGGGCACTTACTTTGTGGAGTGGGGCGTATACGGCCGTAAATTCTCCGTGGACATGATGCCTTCCTACAACCTGACCCACCTGATCTACGGGTTTATCCCCATCTGTGGTGGCGATGGCATCAACGACAGCCTGAAAGAAATCGAAGGTTCCTTCCAGGCCCTGCAGCGCTCCTGCTCCGGCCGTGAAGACTTCAAGGTTTCTCTGCACGACCCGTTCGCGGCCTTGCAGAAAGCCCAGGCCGACCAGACCTTCTCCGATCCCTACAAGGGTAACTTCGGCCAGCTGATGGCCCTGAAACAGGCCTATCCGGATCTGAAGATCCTGCCATCCATCGGTGGCTGGACCCTGTCCGATCCGTTCTATTTCTTCAGCGATGCGGCCAAGCGTAAAACCTTCGTCGACTCCGTTGAAGAGTTCATGCGCACCTGGAAGTTCTTCGATGGTGTGGATATCGACTGGGAATATCCGGGCGGCCAGGGCGCTAACCCGAACCTGGGTGATGCGTCCATCGACGGCGAAACCTATCGCCTGCTGATGCGCGACCTGCGTGCCATGCTCGACGGTCTCGAGCAGGAAACCGGCCGTCAGTACGAGCTTACGTCCGCGATTGGTGCGGGTTCCGACAAGATCGAAGATGTGGACTACACCGATGTACAGCAGTACATGGATTACTTCTTCGTGATGACCTACGACTTCTACGGTGGTTGGAGCAACGAAGTACTGGGTCACCAGACTGCGCTGTACGCACCGAGCTGGCGTCCGGACACCGACTACACCACCGACAATGGTATCCAGAATCTGCTCGGCCTGGGTGTTGATCCCGGCAAGCTGGTGGTTGGTGCTGCCATGTACGGCCGCGGTTGGACCGGTGTTTCCGGCTGGACCGGCAACGATCACATGACCGGTACTGCCACTGGCATGGTTTCCGGTACCTGGGAAGATGGCGTTGTGGACTACCGCGACATCGTCGGCCGACTCGCCACCGGTGAGTGGGAAGAGTATTACGACGAAACTGCAGAAGCGCCGTACATCTTCAAGCCGAGCACCGGCGACCTGATCACCTACGATAACAGTCGCTCCGTGATGGCCAAGGGTGCCTATGTACAGGCCAACAACCTGGCCGGTCTGTTCTCCTGGGAAATTGATGCGGACAATGGCGACATCATGAACGCCATGCACGAAAGCCTCGGTCACGGCGATGGCCTGGGTAATCGTACGCCGACTGCCCGCGCCGGTGGTGATGTGTCTGTAGACAGTGGTGCAAGCGTAACCCTCGATGGCAGTAATTCCAGCGACCTGGATAACGACCCGCTGACCTATAGCTGGACGCAGGTTTCCGGAACCAGCGTGAGCCTGCAGAACGCTACCAGCGCTTCCGCAAGCTTTACTGCCCCCACCGTTACCGCCGACGAAACCCTGGTGTTTGCACTGACCGTTGCCGATGACAGCAATGCCAGTGATACCGATCAGGTTTCCGTGACGGTACTGGCCGAGCAGCCGAATCGCGCACCCAACGCCGATGCCGGTGCCGACCAGATGGTGGTCACGCCTGCAACCGTTACCCTCAACGGCAGTGCTTCCAACGATCCGGACGGCGATGCGCTGACCTACAGCTGGAGCCAGACCTCAGGCGCCGCAGTAACGCTGAGCGACAACAGTGCAGCAAGCCCCACCTTCTCCGCGGTTCAGGTGAGTGCCGAAGAAGAGCTGGTGTTCGCGCTGACCGTCAGCGACGGTTCACTGTCCGATACCGATCAGGTGAGTGTATTCCTGCTGGCAGAAAACAATCCGCCGCAAGTCAGCCTGCCCGGTCCGATCACTGTCGACGAAGGTGAAAGCTTCACCGTCACCGCGAATGGCAGCGACGCCGACGGCGATGCACTGACTTACACCTGGAGTGGTATGGAAAGCGGTTCCGGCGAGAGCATCACCATCACCGCACCGCAGGTGGGCGCCGATACCGACTTCACCCTCACCGTGACCGTGAGCGATGGTATCGACAGTGCCAGTGACAGCATCACCGTCAGCGTAACCAACGTTGAAGGCGGCGGTGGCTGCGAGATGATCGATCCGAATGCCGGTAATTTCGATGCCTGGCAATCCGGTAGCACCTACCTCGGTGGCGATCAGGTGAGCTTCGAGCAACTGGTTTGGGAAGCCAAGTACTGGACCCAGCAGCAGCCGGGCGTCAGCTCTGCGGACTGGAAACTCATCAGCGATGTGGAAGTGCCCTGGAATGCCAGCACGGCCTACAACGGTGGTGACGAGGTGAACCACAATGGCCTGCGTTACCGCGCCAAATGGTGGACTCAGAGCGAGCCGGGTGTTTCTTCCGACTGGGAAGAAATCGGCGAAGCGACCTGCAACTAAGCCGTAAGCAGTACACAGGGGGCGCTAAGGCGCCCCCTGTTCTTTTCGAAATTCTTTTCTAAAAACTTCCAAATAAAATCGGGAAATAGATATGAAAAGGCAATTACTTGGTCTGCTTGCGCTCGGGCTATTCTCGTTCGAAGCCGCAGCGGTAGACTGCTCCGCGCGTCCGGACTGGGAAGCCAGCGCCATCTATGTGGGTGGTAACTCGGTCAAGCACCTGGGCAATGCGTATACCGCAAATTACTGGACGCAGAACAATGATCCGGTAACCCACTCCGGTACCTGGGCGCACTGGAAATACGAGGGCGCCTGTGACGGCGGTTCATCGTCAGGTTCGTCCTCTAGTTCCTCTAGTTCTTCCAGCTCGTCTTCAAGTTCTTCCTCCAGTTCCTCATCTTCCTCAAGCTCAAGCGGTGGCTCCGGCGGCGGCTCCTGTACTTCTGTGCAGTATGTCGCGGGTACCAGCTATACGGCGGGCCAGCTGGTGCAGAATGTGGGGCTGGAATTCCAGTGCAATATCGCCGGCTGGTGTTCTTCCGAGGCCGCCTGGGCGTATGAGCCGGGTGTCGGTGCGCACTGGGGAGATGCCTGGAGCCAGGTAGGAGACTGTGGCAGTTCTTCTTCCAGCAGTTCGTCCAGTGGCGGTTCCAGTTCGTCTTCCGGTAGCTCCGGCTCGTCCAGCTCGTCCGGCGGCTCTTCATCGGGTGGCAATAGCGGCCTGTTGCCGAAGCATGCGCTGGTGGGTTACTGGCATAACTTCGACAACGGCTCCGGTCTGTACCGCATCAGTGAAGTATCCGATGTGTGGGATGTGATCGTAGTGGCGTTTGTGGACGATGCGGGTAACGGCAATATCGCGTTCAATCTGGATCCGGGGCTCGACAAGCAGCAGTTCATAGATGACATCGCAGCCAAGCGCGCCGCGGGCAAAATCGTGATCGCTTCTTACGGTGGTGAAAAGGGGACCGTTACCCTGAACACCGAGGAGAACGTGACCAACTTCGTCAACAGTACCGCGGCGATGATCGACGAGTACGGATTTGACGGTATCGACATCGATCTGGAGTCCGGCGCGGGTGTGATGCACGGTGCACCGGTCATCCAGAATATGGTGGATGCAGTAAAACAACTGAAGCAGCGTTATCCCGGCATGTACTTGTCCATGGCTCCGGAACATCCCTATGTACAGGGTGGCTATGTGTCCTATACCGGTATCTGGGGCGCCTATCTGCCGATGATCGATCAGTTGCGCGATGAACTCGATCTGTTGCACGTACAGCTGTACAACAACGGCGGCCTCGCCACACCCTATCGCGGACCGGCTTACCCGGCAGGCTCTGTGGATATGATGGTGTCTTCCGCGCTGATGCTGATTGAAGGTTTCCCCCTGGGCTACGGCGATGCAGGCTTCTTTGAGGGACTGCGCCCGGATCAGGTAGGGCTGGCACTGCCATCAGGGCCCAGTTCAGCGGGTAGTGGCTTTGCCACCACCGCGGATATCAACCGCGCGCTGGATTGCCTTACCCAGCAGCTGAATTGTGACACCCTGACGCCATCACAGGCCTACCCGACATTCAACGGCGTAATGACCTGGTCAATTAACTGGGATATGAACGACGGTGGTATTTTCTCCGGACCCGTGGGTAGCCATGTGCACAACCTGCCCTGAAAGACTAAGTAACTGATAAATAAGGATTTTTTAAAAAGTTACTAGTCCTCAATGTTTTCAATGGGGGTGTCAGCAATGATGCCCCTTTTTCTTTTTGTGTCAAATTTTGTGCCGAGTCTTGTACCTAGCCGAGCCTTGAATAAAATATACTGTTTTTATATACAGTATTCGGGTGTCACTAGTGTCAGACCACAGATTCAAATTCGATGGATTGAAGTTCATTGCCAGCCGCGAAGGCTCTCAGTACATCCTATGCCCCCTGATAGGCTGCTGCATTAGCTATGTCTATCCAGTTGCTATTGGTTTACGGGAAGCCCTAAAGCGGGCCGTTGAACAGTCCAGGGGCAAGGCTACCAAACCGCGTTTGATACAGATTGACGGAGAGCCAATTGAGATACGCCGGATCAAACCAAATGCTGGCATCTCTTACTACGAAGTGAGATCGCTAAATCACGGAAACTTCTATAACAGTCGGCTTCAAGTGCCTGTAGATAGAAATTTGAGAAAAAACATAGAGGATACAATTGGTTCGTATCGTGCTTTAAAGCGAGATCATGATTGGTTGGCTAAGAGGGCAGTTATCACTTAACTGTCGGGACCGTTAAAGTTAATTTCGTCGGGAATAGAAAAGTTACTAATTGCGGTAAGGTATTGTTGATAGTCTAAGTGTAACCTCTAAAAGGTGTGGTTTATCGTGGCTTTGAAGCTTTAAAAAATCATTTAATCCATTATGGGCTCGTTCTTGATCTGCACTCGGGCCTACGATAATTTCTTCTATACACTCCAATACACCAGTTAACCTAACATACGGTAATAGATAATTGTTCTTTTCTCTAAACTCTGTCGGTAGAATGGCAGCGTCAAGCTGTTCCCGATATTCCCGCTCAATATCAGGGCCGGGCTTCGAGTAAAGAATCCTGACTTCAGACTCTTCGCGATAGCTGCTATCTTTATGAGTGGCCGTTAAGTGACGAAAATGATAGTCAGCTAAAATTTTATCTAATCGCCTATCTAATTGATCACCTTTAGGTGGAATGAATGCAGTAGCCGGTATACTACAGTCTATTAAGTAGTTGTAGTTCGCTTGTTTTTCATTTTCATCGTACATGCAGTTCAATATATCGAAGTGTGAAAAAGACTTTCCCTCCGAATTCTTCAAGCTGAATGCTTTAGATTTCAAAAAACTGCTTAGTTTTTCTTTATTGAACCCAATTGCATACCCGCCTTCACTAGGGCAGTAGCCGCGCCATTGGCTCAGTAAATCTCCACTGGAAAATGATGTCAGAAACGTGCGGTTTTCCATTTGTGTCTGTGCGCCGCGTTTGATTCGTGACTTTATGCGATCTTTTGCAATTTCGTTATGTAATTTCTTTTCAAGGTGCCTAATAAATCCATCAATGGCATGATGGAATTCGGAAGGATCGTTCATAAACCTTTGGTCTGAAAGCCAAAGAGCATCATTCTCGAGAATACCTTTTAGGGCCGATGCATCTGTATAGTGATAAATCAATCTCACGAATACTCCGCAATATTCAGTCAATTACTCTCATTCTTACCACATGCCAAGCAATGTAAGTAGGCCCCATATCTACCTGATTTTTGGTCAACCATACCTCCGCATTGTGAGCAGCATGCTGCATTACCATTTTTCCACATCCACAATCTGGCGAAGCCCAACCAGAAAAGTACGGTAGCACCAAGCAGAAATAACGCTCCAATCCAGGGTGCCGCAGATAACGATATCTCTGCTACTTTCGTAAACATCCTGCTTCCACTTAGCTGGGAGGGGATATAGGTTCCTAAGACGTACATCGTCACGACGGAGGTAAGTAGTAGAGCGAGCGGGTACTTAAACAGCCTCAAAAACATCCTTGCGAGCATTCGACATATCCTTTTGCGATATTAACTAGGTGGATGTTACATAAAAAAGGGCCACCAATGGCAGCCCATAAAAGGATTTTGCAATTTGCCCGCGATTCATGACGGACAGCCAAATGCTAATTACTTAGTGGTTGCGTGTCGATCACACCCGATTACACATGAATGAACTAAAGAAAGTTGTGCGGATTGGGTATGAGGTGTTCAAATTTTGATCTACCTGTAAAGAAGTGTAATTTTACCCCTTAAACTCCTTGATATTGGTCAACTTTCTATGTTAGGTCTATTGACCTGGGCGCCAAGTCCGTGTATAATATAAAGATATTCCAGCGTTTTTGATTATCTCTATATTTTTTGATGCCCCATGGGCCGCTCTCGCGGTTTGCTTACGCGAAAGGGCATCAAAAAATATAGAGATAATCAAAAACAATATAGCCCCACATTTCTTAATACCTACTTAAAAAATCCATTTAACTTATTTATTCTAAATTGATGAGTAGGAATCTTATTGTGTGAATCACTGAATTTCGAATCCACTGTAAATGAAAGATTAGAAGGAGATCTTGAAGCTTCCACCAGTAACCCTGCCGGATGTATCTTAGTAGCAATACCATAGATTCCTATATTCGCGAGCGGCTCTACCTGAGAAGGGAATTATACGAACGTTTCCTTGATGCTGAGCTTAATGGAAGGCGTATATTTTCAGCTATAAAAATAAGCTCTGTATTTCACTTCTTCATTGTTACACAAATAGTTAACCAGAATTGCGCCCGCTGGTAACACCATAATTTTTATTCTCGCTTAATTCACTGAGTTGCAAAGCAGTGCCATCTCTCTGCTGGATGGTGAGGGATGGTGGGCTATTTATCATCATAGGATGGAGCATTGATTGCTCCCTTAGGGGTCTATTTGGCCCCATTTTTATTCTTAACTCCAAACAACCAATTGTGGGGTATAGCCTCAGCTGGGTTTTTATTTCCTTTACCAGCTGAGGTTTAGTCATTTAAAGGAAATAAATTTTTAAAAGGAAAATTAAATATGCAAACACAAAATAGAAAGTCTGAATATCACGCACTGAAAGAATACCGTGATCATATGGCGACACATGAAGATGATAGTGGTTTTATTAAGTCTCTTCGTCTATCGCTATATAACAGCTTGATGGCTGGTCATGATGTGCTTCTACAGTTCGCTAAACCAATTCAGCTCTCTCGTATTCAGAGTATTCCGGCCATCAATTGCCGTGGTGGATTCCTCCATGAGGTCAGCACATACAAGGACAGCGGCGAGGAAATTTCCCTGAAAGCCATCCTGGAAGATGAAAACAAGATCGTTGTAGAGCACCAACACCAGCCACAACAGCAAAGGATCTTGATTAAAACAGTTGATAAAGGAGTGATTGAAAAATTTCTCATTCAGGCCGTTAACTATTTGCGTATGGACCTTGAGAGCATTCGGGAAATTATCACTAAAGAAGAGGAGGCTAAACTGAAAGAGATGGAGCTGTTTATTGATGTCTCATCTTACGTAGAGAAGTTGGATTCCAAACGGTTTGGCGCACAACAATAACTAACAGGGAGAGCACACTATATGGCTAACAAAGAGAAAATCGCTCAACACCTTGATAAAGCCCAAAGGCTAGAGGCTGGTACAGATGCTGGAAACTCAGAGGAGGAGTCTCTTCTCGCTGAGATTCGACATCTAAGGAGCGAAGTTGATCAGTTACGTACATCAAAATTAGAAAAGTCTCGGAAGCAATCTCGTAATGAGAAAATTGCTGTTTACCTCGATCGAATGTGCAGTAGCTGAGGGAGGGGCAATAGCGCCTCCTTTCCAAAAAAGGGAAAAAACATGGACTCGAATAGAGCCGAAGTACAGAAACTAAACATTTACATTGAGAAAAGCCTAATACCTTACATGAACAAACAACTGGACAATCTCGAAATGGCTACCAGCCAATTTTTCAATCAAATTCTGAAATCTCACATCAAATCACAAAGTACGCAAGGGGAACAATTTGACCAAAACGACCACACCTCAGAACGATAATAACCTTACCAGCGATACCGTAGTACTTCCCCAGAAGAAACAAAAGTTAGGCCAACGTAGCTTCAAGCATGAAAAGCGTCTGGCTTGCCAAGACTGGTGGTACAACAATAATAATGCGATTTCGATTCTCCCACTCACATACAAGGGCAATGATTCTTTGGTAATTCCTGGAGTTATCAAAGGTAGATCAAAAAAATGGCTCGAAACATACGAGTCATTGATTCTGAACTTGCATCATGTTTATAGAGTGCATAGTGATAGTCGCTGCCTATCTATCCTGATTCAGAAGGGTGAGCAGTTCCTTGTTGGTGGCAGAAAAATTATTGAAAATATTGTTTTTCAACTTGAAATGAGCGGCCTCATTGAGGTTAAGAAGGGATGTAAGGGTTACAGCACAAAAATCAGATTCACATCATCGGGCTATAAATCATTTAGTTTTATTTCAGTTGATTGTGTTGATATTGATAACAGTCAGATGGTGTTTTACAAAGATCCTAAAGGTAGGCGTATAGCTGCCTCTGAGGAGGTTGCAAAGACAGTAGGTGGTGACACTCTTAGGCAATACCAAAATGGACTGTATGACTCTGATATTCGCGTAGACGGAAATCCTATATCAGATGCAGATAAAACTCTGTTTCGATTGTTCCACACCAAAGAAATGATCTATGACGGTAGGCTACAAGGCGCTTGCTGGATGAGCATGCAGTCTTCCTTGAGAGACACGATAACCATCAATGGTAGTCCAACCTGTGAGGTGGACATTCGATCCACACAGAGTACTATTTTTTATGGTTTGGTTGGTGCTGATCTCCCAGAGGATATTTATAGTTGCGAGATTCTCCCAAAGGGTAGAGGCGACAATTCCTATATCAATGAGATTAATCGCTCGCTGTGCAAGCGGATTATGCTACTTCTACTGTCTATTGAAGCTCCTATCTATGGTGGTGCTGTGGATGTAGATGCACTGATATCCAAGATCAAGCAATCATTCCTGGATAAAGACAGAATCAAAGAAGAAGAAATGGTAAGCCTTAAGGAATGGCGGCGGCATCTTGAGAAAGATTATAAAATTACGCTGGATGAAATAATTTTATCGATGATGGAAAGCCACAAGGTGATTTCTAAGTATTTCGGTCGTGGTAGCTGGAAGAATGCCAATCTCCATGAGAGCAATATTCTTCTTCGGGTTATCGAATACTTCAGTAGTAAGTCTGAGCCTGTGCTGACTGTACACGATAGCTTCATTATCGGAGAGCAGTACAAGCAAGAGCTGATAGAGGTAGCCACTCAGGCCATCAATGACGAGCTAGGTAGTAGCTTCACCTCTGACCAAGTGCTTAAGGTTCAGTGACCGACGTATATAGTACTTTTGAATCTGACCAAGTGAATGATCCTACGTGATCTATTCGCAAGATAAGCTTTTTCTGTACTGGCTATGGTATCCAACGGATACAGATACATTCAGACAATATAGTAATAGATAGTATTTATATAGGGAGGGAGAGAGAGAACCCCTATGTAGTACTTTTTTTGGTTCCTGCCTGTTTTCTTAAGATATCTACTATCTATTCTTAATAAATTCAGTAAATAAGTGATCCTAAGTGAGTATTCCTATAGGAGAGGCAAGGGAAATGCCTATGTAGTACTTTGGGGAATACTTAATAAAACCAACCTTTCATTATAAAAATAATAAGTAGGCCCATTGCATCCAGATGTGCCCACCTCAGTAGCGATCAGTATCTTTCACAATCCTATCCTGTCGATCCTATTGATGCGGTTATCTGCTGAGCTGGTTGTGTTCATTGCTGGTCAGTTATTTAAATTAATAAAAAGGATAAGTATGCATAGATCGAAATACGCCGCCATCTGTAGGTTGCTTGAGAGTGGTTATCCAGTGGCTTGGATTGCAGAGAAGATGAAAGTTAAAGAAAGCAAAATAATCAAAATTAAGGAGAAAATTATAAGTGAATGAAAAAGCATACCTCGCCTTCAACAAGACGTCTCTAACCCCTATAACTGTCGTCTACGGCAAGCCTAAGACAATGGAAAATGACAGCACAAAGCTTGTAGAACTCAAATCAGAGTCAATCATTGATTCTGTCTACTCTCTCTTAGATGATCCAGAGAAGCACACACAATTAATGTTTATCGTGTTGAAGCAGGATCAAGACAAGGCCAGACGCTTGGAATCGAACAAGAAGAAAGGTAGACAGATTGACGATGAAACTAAAGATCGAGTGATTGCCTATATGATCCAAGATGGTAGTAGTGCAAGGAAGGCAGAACAGTTGTTTGGTGTGTCTAAATCTACTGCAATTAACCTTAGAAATAGTGTCCAACTTAGCTGAACCATATCTACCTACTGGGCTAGTGTCCAACTGCCTCTAAACCTCTTGTAAACACTGCGGATAGATAGCCAATTTTGAGTGATCGAGGGTAGGAAAAATCAGAAGGTTCCGCATTCAAAAATTACTTTCTGTGAAATTTCATACACGTCTTGAGCATCTCGCCCCAAACTCTATTAATATGCCCTTCGCTCTTGTATATGCTGAACTCTTGAGTATTTCCGTCGCTGTAATTCAGTGTGATCTGAATGTTTTCTCCTTCATAAAATTCATTGAATACTTCCTGAGATTCTTCAGAGTTCATCCAGAAAAAAATAGTATTTGAGTCGGAATGTTCGTTTCTCTTAACTTTGTATCCCTGAATTACAGCGTTATCAATTATCTCAGGCTTTGTCTTACTGTTGTCCCGTGATTGAAGATGTATACCAATTTGGATGCTCCCAGATTCGCTAGTTCCGCTGTTAGGGCCCGACGGTACATATCCTCTGAATAGAAAGCTAATTGTTGAAAATATATGATCATTTTTTGGTTCTGTATTTTCTAAGAAATGGTATGTCTTTAATAGATCGCAACCTGCACCATTAGGCGAAAGCTGCCATCTAGACCAGGCCGGTAGAAAATCAGATGCCAACACAGTGTTTAAAGAGCTAAGTGTCAGGAGAAAGACGGTAAGAGTATAGAAGTTGATTGCTCTCACTTGTAGCGACCATAAGTTGTTAATGTGGCTCAAATATAGACCCGGAATAGTGGTAGCGCGCCGACATCATTGGCGTGTGGCTTAACAGATTGGTCTTTCGAGTACAGCCCTCCATGTTAAAAAATCACCGCGAATTCATGAAGCCCACAAAAATAGGCGCTTACAGCAACAACGCCCTATGAAATAACAGGTGAAATGGATCAGGGGGATGCGTGGTCAATGGCCGTGAGAGTAACGTGGCGCTAGGGTGGCGGGGATATAGGCGTGTCTATTAGTGAAGCTGATCTACACCTGTTGTTGCCTGTTTTCATACGCAATTGGTTTTCAATATTTGTGAAAATGTCCGTTTCGAAATGTTATGATTTGGCTCATAGCAACAAGGAAGGGGCAAGGCATTGATTCAGTACGTCGTTTACTACCGAGTTAGCACTAAACGTCAAGGTGATAGTGGTCTGGGGCTGGAGGCACAGCAAAGAGATATTCAATTATTCTTGGATAACTACAGTGGTCAGCCGTATAAGGTGCTTCAGGAGTTCACAGACATTGAATCTGGATCGAACAGTGATAGAGCTGAGCTAAACCGCGCAATTAAGATGGCAAAGGCTGAGAAGGCTATTCTGTTGGTTTCTAAGCTTGATCGTTTGAGCCGGAAAGTCTCGTTTATCGCAACATTACTCGATGATAAAAAGCTAGAGTTTAAAGTTGCTCAGATGCCGCACGCAGATAAATTCCAGCTCCATATATATGCAGCTCTGGCTGAACAGGAGAGGGATTTCATCTCCACCCGTACTAAGGCCGCTCTATCGGTAGCAAGGGCTCGTGGGGTTAAGCTGGGACGACCAAACGTTACAACCACTGAGGCCAATATCAAGAGACAGAAACACGCCCAGGAAGCAGCACAGAAGCTCTCCGGTATACTGAAACCGATGCTTGGAAAGCACTCACTTCAGGAGATGGCTGACACTCTCAACAACGCTGGTTTACGTACGGCGAGAGGTAATGAATTTAGGGCAATGACTGTTAAGCGAGTGTTGGATAGGCTTAGTCTTACCGAATAAGAAAAGTATAAGAAAGCTTATAAGCCAATTAAGTATATGATATTTTAAAAACATAAATCCTGTGACTTTAATCGGCGCCAGGTGGTTAAGTACCTCTACACCGGAAATTAATCCATGAACAAAATTAATAGAAGTTTATTTCGTGCGTTTCGTTCAATCGATGATGATCTAGAGGAGGCGTTGCAACATATTTCTATTGCGGTTGATGCGCTATCCAAAGAAAAGTATCCGCATCTTGCAAAAAATGGAAAAGTTGGGCAGAGGATCAAGAAATTTATTGGTGATAATGAAGGTTTCATTATGCGTCTCTGCATGCCGAACGTGCAGGCAATATCATTTATGTACAGCATTCGCGGTACTAACTATCCGCTATCACAAGTTTTCTATAAACTAATTCGGAGTTCGCTACTTCATGGCGACGGTTTCGAGAAACACTTGGTGTTTGATTCTGGCGCGGCTCTGGGCGTTTCCAAGAAGGGAAAATTCATCGTCTCATACGCTATGGTAAATGCATTTGCTCTTGCCATTTTGACAGACCCGAAAAATTCTGATGGGGAGTTTTCGGAGCCAGTCTCGATTTACTACGGAGTGAAAGAAAATCCAGACATCATTCAGCTCGATACATATTTTGGTAAGCAGGTCGAGCTGTTGCAAAGGTTGGGGCTATCCACTAGCTTTTTGTAAAAGGGGTGTCATAACAAAACGACAGTATCTTTACCAAAAAATGTAATTGATATGATTTGAATTTTTGTATTTCCTTATTGTACTTTTTAAGAACTGAAATGTACTTGATGTTTTTTGAGATAGGAAATATAGGTTTTAAACGTTGTTAGATTAAGAATTTGCTGTTGGTGAAATCGTACCAACTAGAGATTTTTTTGATCCCTTTGTTTAGCCCCTGTAAGATTCCGTGAATTTTCACTAATCATGGATAGATTGCAATGGGAGAGCGTTTCGAGCAGCCAAGAGCCCCAGAAGCTCCACCAAAATATGCCACACCATTCGAGATGGCAGTTTACGAATATGAAAAACTGGCACACTCGTACCACAAGTCTCGTGCAGATAGTGCTCGTAAAAACGAGTCAGAGAAGTCACGGAAACAGCGTGAGGCGGAGTGGGAGGCCACCCGGTTACATCTAAAGAAAGAGCGTATTCGTTTAAAGTCAATGGCTGGTCTTCAGGCTGAACTCGATGCATACAGGGCAGAAGCGGCTGGAAAGTCTGAAATGGCACTGGCCAAAGAAAAGCATCACCCAACTAGAAAGCTTGAAAAGAATATGGCCGCAGCTGATGAACCAAAACCGAGCCCCGCTCATGTTGCCCATCATATTATTCCAGGAAAAGGCCGGTGGATTCAGGCGGCAATCCTAGATGTGCGCCTCTCTTTACACGAACATGGTGTTGGGATTAACGATCCTCTAAATGGTATCTATCTTCCCGACAATAAGGATAGCCGGCATCACTGGGCAACTCCTAAAGCACCTGTACATAAAGAGTTACATTGTTGGAACTACGAGCACTGGATTGTTGGTGCGCTACCAGACACACTTAAGAAAAACGCATTCATGAACAGGTTGTCTGTGATCAAACGGCAGCTCAGAGAAGGTACGCACCCGCCCGAAATTGTTCAAAAGAAAGATGCTAATTGGAAACCCAAATATAATGGTTTTTAAACTAAGAAATGACTATGAAACGTTTCAAGTGTTGCAGCTTGATACTATTCAAATAGTAGAACAGCTGGGTAGGGAAGACCTTTTGCGTAAGATCAAGAGGCTCACCAGTTCTAATAGCTCACCTATAGCTAGCGAGTGGGGAAAAGTTAGCTCATCCTTTGGGCCTATGAATGGTACCCAGGCAGTTAAGATACCTGATGTTTCTGTATGGAAAGGTGCAGGCTTGGTGTTCTCTGGTCAAGCATATGCCCTCTTTAAGCTCATGTTAGAACCCTTTGGGGAGTTCTTGCCTATTGAGGTAGAGGGGCATGATTTCTACTTGTTCCATATCATGGAAGAGGGGGAGGTTGATACCGAGAGTAGCTCTCGTGAAAACGATGAATTCGGTGAACCTATGACAGTCAACAATCTCGAGTTCGATAGAAATGATGTGGATGAAAAACTTTTATTTAAATCCGAGTACGAGTTTTATCAAGCTCCATTTTGTAATGAAAAATTTAAAGAGTTGTATGAAGAGTATGACTTAGAAGGATTGGTGTTTGAGGAAGATTTAGCTAGCGCTGGGTGGCGATAATAAGCTCATGTATCCGGGCTAGCACGTCGAAAGTGCTACAAGTAAAGTATTCGCTAAGTTAAGGTAGAAAGGTATCTATACGAAGGCGGACTAATCGACCGCTCCAGCTGCTGATTTTTTGAGCTGCATGCTAGGTCGTAAGCCTTCAAAATGTGACCTAGCGGTCAAAGTTGCCCATGTTTTGGCTGCTTTTTGACCTATTGGTGGCTGTATTTGTGCACTTTTGAACCAAATATATGGTGTCAGGTCAAAATTTAGCTACTACTAGATAGTAAGGATTGGTTCGCTACTGTAAGATTCGTGCGCAATTCGTCCTAAAATTCTATTTCTCAGGATTGAGATATCTATCCATGACTTGGCAGTTCGAAAATGTTTCCCCCAAAATTTATGGACGAAACCCTCTTGCATCTACTCATATTGAGCTGAGGTTTCATCCAATCACGCGAATCGGACGCCAGCAGGCAGATATCGCGATGTTTCAAGATTTGGTCCGAAAAACATTTCCCAAGTTTAAGCAGAACAATGTTAGAGGCGTTTCCATTGACCCGCTTGGGAATTTTAGTGTTCAAGATGAAATTGAATATGAATTTTCGGATGTGAAGGGAAGGAACTCGATAACGCTTAATCAGCAAATATTAAGAGTTAATAGTAGTGACCATAAAGACCGTCACGCTTTAATCGAACAGTTTTCTATAGGCATGAATGCTTTAACAGAGGTTTTTGGGGAAGTGAGTGCCTTTCGCTTGGGTGTCCGTTACGTCAACAATATTGATAAAGAGCGAATATCTTCAGATTTGAATCAGCAACTTGAGTGGGGGAGTCTCGTTTCTGGGGAATTTTTGAGTATGCCTCACGAAATTGATGATTTATCTAACACTAATTTTTTGACTGAAATTCGGTCCAACCTTGCGAATGGTGATGGGGAGATGACTTTAAGGTTCGGACTAACACAAAATCAGCAAGGTGCTAGCGATTGCTTTCGTTTTGACTTAGATCGCTATTTACACTCAGAAGAAAATATCGAGCTAACTGGAATTGAAAAAACAATAGAGTCTTTCACTCAAGATATTTATTGTCTTTTTGATAAAGTTATGGCTGAAAAATTAAAACTATGGATGGACAGTTAAGGGGTTACTGTGAGCACTTCAATTACAACACTCGCGCTTTCCGGTATAGCAGCTGCTACTGGAGCATATACTTGCCAGGTTGAAACTCCTCGAAACGAAGTAATTATTCGTTTTGTCGATCACAAATCTACAGGTGTGGGGGGCACTGTTTTTCCTGTGCCTAATAGAGCATTTGCAACAGGAGCTTCTTACTCTGCCTCTCCAGTTGAAAAGCTTGTTTCCAATTCTACAGAATATTTGCGGAATATCGGGAAAGCCATGCTGCCCATCGATAGAGAGTTAGATGAGCATGTTAGTTCTTTGATGTCGGAAGCATATTCAAAAATGCCAGTAAAACGGCTCACGCGGCGCGTATAGCTTATGGCGGGTGAGCGGTGGCCTCCAGTTTATGATGCTGAAGACCTGAAAGTTACTATCGCTAAACTCTCAAATAGCGCCGAAGTGTATAAAAACTTTTACCGTGTTCGGCCTGAGGGGCTTCCATATCAAGGCGATATTATTAGGTTGCAATCTGCCGTCCCTCTAATTTGGGATGATGGCCAAGCGGGAATCTTGGGGGAGTTTGAGTACTGGATGGTAGTGGGCAATACTTGTGATATTGATCGAAATATTGAGCAAGTGGATACCACTCAGATCGTACCAATTGTTTTTTTGGGTGGCGAAGATGTGACGGTACAGGATAGGCAGTCTTATTTAACCTACGCTTACAGCCGACAATTTTACCTTCCTCCATGGGAACAAGATGTTGATGGTTCGCTGTGCTTTGCTGACTTTACAAAGATGGTGACTATTCGAAAAACCGGCCTTGTGAAGCATGCTGACATTGTTGCTTCAATGACTATTCATAGTTGGATTTTGCTTCATTCATGCTTAGTGCGTTTTTTGGCTAGAGATGACGGTCGATTTGACGACTAATGATGATTCCCGCCTTCAAACCTTTATGTAGCTTTCGACTGTGTAGATCTCCCTATATTTAACTGCACTTTACGTGAAACTTATATTTTCCTTTCGGGGTGGCAGTATTACCTCCATGTAACTGTATGTTACCTAATCGTACTTGATTGCATCCACCACAGTAGCTACTGAGCTAATGGGGAATGTGTGCGTATAACGATCAGTGATACCAGCTCCTTTCTTCTCGTGGCCGACTACTTGTTGTATCAAAGTGTCAGCTATCCCAGCAGAGCGGGCTTTAGTGATAAATGTGTGTCTCACTGAGTGAAGCGTGATTCGCTCTCCTATGTCATTCTCCTTGTTCTTTACCATTCTTCGGAAAATGTCTGTAGCTCTGAAAGGGTGTAGAGCTGGTATTGGGAATAGCTGATCAGCTCTTGAACTGACCCAGTCCAGCAGTCCATAGGCAATCAGTTCTGGGTGTACTGGGACGCACCGGGTAGCAGCCTTGGTTTTACCCTCACTAATGACAAAGTAATGTCTTCCTGAATCTGAATCTATCTTAAAATCTTCGTTTGTCAGGCTGGCTATTTCAGATCTTCGTGCACCAGAGTAGGCGGCTATTCTGAAAAACCATTTGAACCACTCAGGTTTGCTTTCCGCCGCCTTCAGGGTGTCTCTAATTTCAGTGTCAGACATGCATGCATAGCGCTGATTTTCATACTTCCACTTGATGCCATCTGTTGGGGAAATAGAAAGTAATTCAACTTCATTCACCAAGTAGGTGCTGAACAGGCTCTGACAAAGCGCCAAATATCCTTTCACCGTTTTACCCGAAATTCGCTCTTCTATGGGAGTGTTCAGTTTTGAAAGTTGCTGTATCGGTTTATCTCGATACTTCTTAAAGTTACGTTTTGGAAGCAATGAGATTTTATGTAAGGTGTCTTTAATATCCTTCTTTGAGATGGTGTCTACGAATCGATCACCAAGGAAAAACAATAGGTCAGCAAACATATTTTCAAATGCAGACGCGGCTTTGGGTTTCCAGCTCTTCCACTGTGTGAAGTCTTCCCACGCCTTGGATAGTAGCGGTGTGGTGCTGGCTATTGGGGTTGTTTGGCTGATACTGGTCGTTGTACTACTCCGGTTAACCTGGGTAGTGGTATAGAAGCCTACTTCTGTTAAAGCTGTGCAAAGCTGGTGGAGTGCCTGACGTTCTCTACAGCGCTTGATCTGTTGAATGATGGGGATTACTCCACTGACCAGACAAACAGCCTCAGAATAGCTATCAGTGCGTAGGGTGCGCCTTAGCTCCTTCGGTAAGTGGGGTAAGGCAGTCTGTACATGGGTTGGGAAGATATAGCGGAATGTATAGCCGCCACCACGTTTTAGGATATAGGGGAACTTGCGGCTCGGTTTTTGTGCCATTTGGGTTGTCTCCAATAAGCATGTAATTTGTAACCTATTGAAAACATTGAAATTTTAGGCTGGTGTTCCTGTGCAATCCCTGGTCAATTAACTGGGATATGAACGACGGTGGTATTTTCTCCGGACCCGTGGGTAGCCATGTGCACAACCTGCCCTGAGTGGTGCCGACACACGTATCCGTAAGTTGTTTTTGAAACAAAAAATCCCCGCACCGGCAGTCCCGGTGCGGGGATTTTTTTTGCTGGCAGTTTGCTGGCCAATCGCGCTTGCTATTAATGGGTGCCTAATGCCCGATTGAGCAGACCAGCCAACCTTACGCCGCCCTGCTGCAGGCGCTGTTCGACCACTTTACGGTTGTTCTGGTAGTAATCTTCTCCGAGATTCGCTTTGTCGGTGTAAGCATTGTTGTGTGCCAGGTGGTGTGACTCTTCGGTCCAGATGAGCTTGTCACTGCTTTGCCAGGCTGTGCGTTGAATGTCAGTGATGTTGCCCTGCTGCTGATGGGCGTAGTTTTTCCAGTCTTCGACAAAGCCTGCGGGCAGGTAGACGTCCCAGAGTGCGTGCAGGTTGGTTGGAAAGCCGAAGAAGCGCACCTCTATGTCATTGCCGCCGCGGTCATCCCGAAGCCCCGTGTGCATCGGCTGGTGCAGATCTCCCACAAAGTGGATCACAAACAGCAGTGCCTGTGCGCGCTCGTCCTGAGTGGCCCTGGGATTGCTTAAGGTCTCTTCATACTTCTCCAGAGCTTTCACAATGCAGCCGGCGGGCGGGCAGTCCCTGGCCTCTACATAACCGTGCCACTCGTGTGGCAGATTGATGTAATGCAGAGGTGCGCTCCACTTGTATTGCTCCTCACGGCGAACGCGGTCGGCCCAGGTGCTGGCTTCTGCAAGCCCCGGCTCACCGGCGATTTTCAGCAGCTTTTTTACTTCAGTTTTTACTTCCGGTTGCAGGTAGGTCCAGGCAATTTCGCCCACAATCTGGTGGCCGTTTTCCCCCCACGCCAGGGCATTGCTGGTGACCAGGAGTAGGGAAAGATAGAGGAATAAACCGGCCAGAATACGTTTCTCGGACTTCACTTTGCGCCCCTGTTGTCGTTATTGGAATCTCTATATTACCCATATCTCTATTGAAAGTTGAACAGTAGGACAGGTTTTGTTTGGCGTGAACGCTTTTGATGCATCGCCGGTTATCCGCTGATCACACTGCCCGAAATTGGTGCTGCCTGACCTCGAAAACAGGGGAGTAAGGCTGACGATTCAGAGAAATAGCATGTTGATTTCACGTCTGACCGTGGCCGTGTAACCGATCTCTATGGTTGGTGATTTCAACCTAACCACTTGGACAGGTTTTGGCACGATAGTTGCTGTTTTTTCCTATGTTGTCCTTTTGGTCAACATTCGAGAGATTTTAATGTCGGTGTCATATTTCTCCCTGAGAATCACAACGCATCGACCTCCGTCAGCAACCTGTTATGACGGATACGGATAACGATAAGCATCAATTACAACGACGGTCGTTGTTTCAGGCCATCTGACAATGAGGAGAACTTCATGAAACGCAGCCTTTTTCCGCATGGGCTCTTGTCTGCCGCGGTGATTTCGGCGATGGGCTTGGCGCCCCTCGCTTCAGCGCAAGAAACCAGTACCGCCATTCGCGGTGTAGTGACCGGTGCCAGTGGCCAACCGGTAGACGATGCCAAAATCATCGCCATTCATACCCCTTCCAACAGCCGTCGTGAAATTCTTTCCAGTGAGTCCGGTCGTTTCAGCCTGAATGGCCTGCGCGTGGGCGGTCCCTACACCATTCGTGTGGAGTCGGAAGAGGGTGAAGAGGTCCTGAATGATATCTACCTGAGTCTGGGATCAGCCCTGACCCTGCCCATCAGCCTGGGTGAGTCAGGTGTCGAGCTGAGCGCGATAGAAGAAGTGGTGGTGGTTGCCGATGCGCAGGTTTACAACAATCGTGGATCCAGTGGCGTATTCGGGGAAGACCAGATTGCCAACGCAGCAACCTTCAACCGCGACCTGAAAGATGTGGTGCGCTCAAACCCGTTGGCTGTGGTCAGCCCGGATGGTGTTGAGCTCAGCGTCGCTGGCTCGAACCCCAAGTACAACTCGCTGACCATCGATAGTGTGGGTATCAACGATACCTTTGGTCTGGCCTCCAATGGCTACCCCAATGCCCGTCCGCCGATCTCGCTGGGCGCAGTGGAGCAGATATCCATTGAGTACGCTCCGTTTGACGCGCGCAAGGGCAACTTCTCCGGTGGTAATATCAATGCTGTTACCAAATCCGGTACCAATGAATTTCACGGCAGTGCTTTCTTTGAGTCCGTGCCCTGGGCCGGGACTGCAAAGGACGACAAGCTGTCCGATGACGGCTCGGTAACCGAGTACAACATCGATAATGAAGAAGAAACCTACGGTGCTACTTTCAGTGGCCCGCTGATCCAGGACAAGCTGTTTTTCTTTTCCTCCTATGAAAGCTGGGAAGAGGAGGTCGCGTTCGACTACAACCTGGATACATTGGCAAACCACGATGTCTCCCCTGAAGACGTGTCTCGTGTACTGGGTATCATGGAAGACGTTTATGGTGTGAGTGACTCCGTGGGCGCCGCACCATCGCCCGACAGCGACGAGAAATTCCTGGTCAAACTGGACTGGAATATCAACGATTATCACCGTGCGGACTTCAGCTACAGTAACCAGGAAACTCGTTCTGCGCGCAATTACACCCAGGACGAGGGTACCCTGAACCTGTCTTCCAACCTGTGGACCATGGCTCAGGACAACACCTATTACACCTCGCATCTGTTCTCCGACTGGAGTGACGTATTCAGTACCGAGGTCAACCTCTCTTACAAGGAATATGAGCAGGCTTCCCTGACCAACTCTAACTGGGGTGAGGTCAATATCCGTACCGGTAGCGGCAATATCGTTGCGGGCCAGGATGAAAACCGTCATGCCAACGTACTGGCCAATGAGGTATGGAATTTCGGTGTACACGGCACCTATCTCGCTGACAATGCCCAGTATCGCTTCGGTGCCGAGCTCGAGGATACCTGGAACTACAACCTGTATGGCCGCGACTCTGCCGGTACCTGGGGCTTCGACAGCATTGACGATTTTGAAAACCGTATCGCTTCCAGCCTGGAGTATGGCAACGCTTACACCAACGACATTCAGGATATTGCCTATGACGTTAGCAGCACCAAATACTCCCTGTACGGCGACGTAACCCTGGAGCCATTTGCCAACTTCGAACTGGTTGCGGGCCTGCGCTACGAGACCCTGAATATTGATAACGCGCCCAGTGCCAACAGTAATTTTGAGGAAACCTACGGTTATTCCAATACCGAAAACCTCGACGGTCGGGATATCTGGCTGCCACGGGTTGGTTTCACCTGGGATCTGCGTGACGATCTGACGCTGCGTGGTGGCGTGGGCCGTTTCAGTGGCGGCATGCCGCTGGTATGGGTATCCAACGCCTACACCAATGACGGTACCACCAAGGACGCGACCTACCTCACTGATCTCGATCCCAGTATTGTGGACTTCACCAGTGTTCCCCAGGTGGCCATGAATGACCTGGCACCGGGTGCCGGTAGTACCAACAGCATTGATCCGGATTTCGAGCTGCCGTCCGACTGGCGTTACCAGCTGGGAGTGGATTATATCTTCGATATTCCCGGGCTCGGCACCGATTTCGCCTGGACCAATGAGCTTACCTATGTAGATCGTGAAGACTCAGTCTATTGGCGCGACCTGTCTCGTGTAGACAACGGCAAACGGGTCGGCGACCGCATTATCTGGGACAACATTTATGACGGCACCGAGTTCGAGGGCAATTACGACCTGGAGCTTACCAATGTGGATAACGGTGGCCGCAGCATTATCTGGACTACCGCTCTGGACAAGGCCTTCGACAACGGGTTGTCTTTCAATCTGTCCTATACCCACCAGGACATCACCGAAGTTAACCCGGGCACCAGCTCCACTGCGGAATCCAACTACCAGTACGAAGTGGTGGAAAACCGTGGCGAGCCGCTGGAAGGCACTGCGTACTATGAAATTGAGCACCGCTTTGTACTGAACCTGGGCTATCGCACCGAGTTTGTTCAGGGCTACGCCACCAATTTCAATCTGTTTGTCGAGCGTCGTTCCGGTCGTCCCTTCTCCTATACCCTGGACGCCTACCGGGATGCGGATTTCGGTGATCAGCCAAGCTTTGATGATTCCGATGTCTATCTGGCTTACATTCCGTCCGGCGCCGACGATCCCAATGTGGACTTCGAAAACGGTCTCAGCTATGACGAAATCATGGCGATTGCCGAGCAGGCTGGTGTCGCCGGGTCCGCTGGTGGTTTTACCGACAAGTATTCCAAGAATATGCCCTGGGTCACCACCATGGACCTGGCGATCACCCAGGAAGTCCCCGGCTTTATGCCGGACCACCGCGGTCTGGTCTATCTCACCGTCGACAATTTTGCCAACCTGTTGAACGACGACTGGGGCAAGGTTTACGACCTCGAGTTTCCGCAGCAAAGGCTGTTTGATTACGACGTCAATGACCAGGGGCAATACGTATACGGCGAGCCCTACGGTGGTCTGAATACCGACAACTACAGCCGTTTCCGAACAGAGCAATCTGCGTGGCGAGTGAAGCTGGGACTGAAATACAATTTCTGATTTTCGGCATCCGTAGTCGTTTCAAGCCGGCGTATCTGCGCCGGCTTTTTTTGCATGAATACCCCGGGTTTGCGCAGCGTCAGCTCCGCAAAAGAACCGTGTAAGAAAACTCATACAAACCATGCCGGAGTTACCATGGCTAAACAGAAATCAAATTCGCAAGGCATACGTTTTTACACAACTCTGCTGGTAGCGCTGCTATTGATTTCCGGCTGTCAGCCGGAAACGCCTGCAGCCCGGATGGACGAGCCTGTCCGTCTGACCCTGCTGCACACCAACGACAACCACGGTCGCTTCTGGCACAACAGCGATGGTGAATACGGCATGGCCGCGCGCAAGGCCCTGGTCGACCAGATCCGTGCGGAAGTCACAGCAGATGGTGGCTATACGCTCTTGTTGTCCGGCGGCGATGTCAATACCGGTGTGCCGGAGTCGGATATGCAGGACGCGGAGCCGGACTTCAAAGGCATGAGCCGTATGGGCTACGACGCCATGGCCGTGGGCAACCATGAATTTGACAATCCGCTCGAAGTGATCAGAAAACAGCAGGAGTGGTCAAGTTTCGACTTTCTGTCGGCGAACACCTACGCAGCTGATGGCGAGCGCTTGTTCAAGCCCTACAAAATTTTTGACAAGGGTGGCAAGCGCATCGCAGTTGTCGGCCTGATTACCCAGTCCACCGAATATATCGGCAACCCGGAACACGTAGAGGGACTCGACTTTATTCTGCCGGAACAGGAAATGGCAACGTTATTGCCCGAGCTCCAGGACAAAGCCGATGTGGTCATCGCACTTACCCATATGGGGCACGATATCAATGACACTGGCACCGATGTTGCTCTTGCCAAAGCTGTAGATGGTATTGATCTCATTGTGGGTGGCCACTCCCAGCAGCCGGTGTGCACGGATAAAGAGGGAGATGTGATCAGGGATTACCAGCCGGGCACACCCTGCAAACCCGACTTCGAAAACGACACCTGGATCATGCAGGCGCATGAGTGGGGTAAATACGTCGGGCGTGCGGATCTTGTTATCGACAAGGACTCCGTAGAACTGGTGGACTACCAGTTGATCCCCGTCAATCTGAAAGCAGGGAAGGGCGATGAGCCGGAAACGGTTCTAGCCAGTATTACTCCGGATGCGGAGTTGCAGTCTTTTTTGCAGGGCTTCCAGGACAAAGGCGGTGAGGCTTTGAGCGAAGTTATCACTCGCGCGGAAAAAACCTTTGATCGCCGCGACAGACGTGAACCTTACAATGTGAGCCCGCTGGGGAGCCTGATTACCCGGGCTTTCATACAGTATTCCCGCGCGGATATTGCTATCACCAACAGTGGTGGTATTCGGGACAACCTGTATGAAGGTGACGTTACCGTCAAATCGCTGATGCAGGTAATGCCGTTTGCCAACACCATTGGTTATGTGGATCTGAATGGCAAGGAGTTGCAGCAGTACTTTGAGGCCATTGGGCTGTCCGGCGGAAACCGCCGCGGTATACAGTTTTCCGGCATGTCTTTTAACGGCGATGGGGATATTGTTGTTGGTGTTGAAAACCAGCTCCTGAACCCTGAAAAGGTTTACCGGCTTGCCACCAACAGTTTCCTTGCCGCAGGAGGCGATGGTTATCCGCCTCTGCTGGATAAGCCTACCTATGTAAATAGTGGGGTAGTGGATTTCACGGCGGTACAGGAATTGTTGGCCGGACGTGAGAGCATATCGCCGGCAGAGTTTTGAACTCAAAAAAATGAGTGACGCTGAAAAGAGGCCCCGTCAATGAGCGGGGCCTCTTCGTTTTTCAGTCAGTAAAATGTTCTTGTATGACGCCCGGTTGGAGTGCAGCGAAGCCGCGTTCTTCCAGCGCATGGGCGACCCGTAAACACAGATCCTCTCGCCAGGGTGCCGCTATTATCTGTACGCCGATGGGCAAGCCACTTTCTTCATCTAATGTCGGTACCACGCAACTTGGCAGACCGGCGGCGGAGATAGGCTGGGTGAAGTAACCCAGATTGGGGCGCAAGGGTTGTGCCTCGCCGCGGATAGTCAGGGTTTTCTCGCCCATGCGCGGTGCCACGCACGGGGTTGCCGCGGCGACGATGATATCCACATCGCGAAATACCTCGCGCGCTTTTTCCGCATACCAGTGACGCACCTGTTGTGCCCGGGCATACCAGGTTGCCGGCAGCATGCCACCGGCGATAAACCGGTCGCGGGTGTCCGGGTCAAAATCCTGTGGTCTTGTGCGCAGCCGCGGCAAATGCAGCCGACTACCCTCGACATTGGTAATCAGGTAAGCCGCAGAGCGCCCCTCCAGGGTACCCGGTAACTCTATCTGGGCGGTGCAATCCAGAGCCCTGCATATCTTGTCCACTGCGCGGGCAGCCTGGGGGTATTCCTCCAGGGAAAAATAGCCTGCGGCACGAGCGATCCGCAGGCCCTCCACGCCTTTTTTCAATGTTTCAGCAGAATTTATTGTTGGCCGGTCCGCGCAGGCATGGTCACTGTTGCTGTAGCCCTGCATGGCATCGAAAGCGAGCGCCAGATCGTGGCTGCTACGCGCCATGGGGCCAAGGTGATCAAGGCTGTCGCTAAAGGGGTAGGTACCACTGCGAGGGAGGCGACCATACGTGGGCTTGAGGCCAAAAATACCGCAAAAAGAAGACGGCACGCGGATGGAGCCGTTGGTGTCAGATCCCAGGGCCAGCGGCACCAGGCCGCCGCCCACCGCACTGCCGGAACCGGAGGACGAGCCTCCACTCATATGGGCGGTATTCCAGGGGTTGGCGCAGTTACCATAGTGCGCGTTCTCTCCGGTAAAGTCGTAGGCGTATTCTCCCATTCCCAGCGCGCCAAGCAGTATTGCACCTTGTTCTTCCAGACGGCGGATCAATAGCGCGTCCTCCCGTGCCGGCGTATCGGCGATATTGATCGCCGAACCGGCGAGGGTAGGGAGGTCGCGGATATCGAACAGGTTTTTTACCGCGAAGGGTACTCCGGTGAGGGGGCTCGGGTTTTTACCCAGTGCCAGTTGAGCATCGATATCTGCCGCCTTTGCTGTTGCCCGCTCTGCGAGCACGGCGGTAAAGGCATTCAGGGTTGGGTTTCTCTGTGCGATATGCGCGAGAAAAGATTCCACCACTTTACTCGCTGTAAAGCGGCCAGTGCTGACACCAGCGGCGATTTCACTGGCGCTGGAGAAAAGAGGATCCTTCACTATGCATCCTCCGTGGCCGCGTTCCATCGACCCTTGCCCGGTTCGAACACACCTGCCAGTTCCAGGGTGTTCCGGTCCAAATCAGCTGCCTCCACGATATCGGCCATCCGCGCAGCGTTGGCCAGGTGCAGGCATACACCGGCTTTCCATTCCTCGCGTATGGGAATACCCATCGTTGACTGCATCAGTTCCAGGTAAGCCTGTGGATCGAGGTTATTTTCATTACTCATGATGTCATCCTTATCCGTAGAAATGCTGTTCTTCGATAAATAGTACGTGGCATGGCTCTTGCTCTCGTTTAGTCAGAAGACTTAATAAAAGAGATAAAACATGAAACACATCGCCATCCATTTTGATGCGCGCCCGCCGCTACCAGCTTCGCTGTTGATTGCTTTGCAGCACCTGCTGGCCGTGTTTGGCGCGGTGATCGCGCCACCGCTGATCCTCGCTCACGGAATGCAGCTGGCGGAGGCGGATACCGCCTATCTGGTTTCGGCGTCTCTGTTTATCTCCGGTATTGCCACGTTTATCCAGATTCATCGCCTGGGACCACTGGGTTCCGGCTTGCTCAGTATCCAGGGCACCAGCTTTACTTTTATCGGCCCGATACTGGCTGTTTACTTCCTTCTGCTGGAAAACCACGCTCCGCAGCAAGCCCTTGGTATCGTATTGGGCAGTTGCGCAGTGTGCGCGCTGGTTATCGGCATCTGCGCGCGCTTCGTACAGCGTTTGCGCTTATTGATTTCAACCAATGTCACCGGTACTGCGGTGATTCTGATTGGTGCCACTTTGGTGTACACCACACTGCAAAATTTGTGGCGGGAGTTCGCGGCTTTTGAGCAGGCCGGTGACGCCCCCTGGTTGGTGCCACTGCTGGCGATCGCGGTATTCGGTGTCACCCTGTTTTTATCTCGCCAGCGCAATCGCTATCTGCGTATCGCCAGTATTACTATTGGTCTTCTGGTAGCTTTTACGATTGCTCTACTATTTGATCTGGTGGATTTCTCAGGATTGGGAGATCTCGATCCGCTCTTTATGCCCGACTTCAATCACTTTCCCCTGGCCGTGGATTTCGGTGTCGTGGCGGTGCTGCTGCCGGTATTTTTTATTTCCTCGGTAGAGACCCTGGGCGACCTGACCGCCACCAGCCGCCTGTCTTCTATCGAAGTGGGGTCTGATAACTATTGGCAGCGTGTACGCGGTGGCCTGAGTGGCGATGCCTTTAATTCTTTTCTTGCCGCCCTGTTTGGTAGCTTTCCCAATACTTCCTTTAGCCAGAATAATGGCGTTATTCGTCTGACTGGGGTGTGTAGCCCGTATATCGGACGCTTTGTGGCAGTGTTTTTGTGTCTACTTGGTGCTTCGCCGCTGGTAGCGGGACTGTTTATCGCCATTCCTCCTGCACTGGTGTACGGCGCCACCCTGCTGATGTTTTTCCTGGTGCTGCTGGCGGGGATCGACATTGTTAATGCCGGCGACAGCCGCGTGAAGAGTTGGCCATTGGTACTCGCTGCAGTCGCCGGCGGCGTTATTGTGTCGCTGCTGGCCCGGGATCTGCCGTTTCTTCCGGCGCGGCTCGCGGCGCTACTGCAATTTCCCATTTCCACCGGCGCGGTGATTGCGCTGTTGATCGAGGCAACTCGCCGTCTACTGCCCGCCGCGGCCGGTGCGGCAACCAACTCGGAAGTCTAGAAATCAATTTACCCCGTCACACAGCAACATGTCGCACTGGTAGCTGTTCTCCCGGCGCATGTTGTGGATATCCACAAGTGCGGGGTCTGTTAGCCAGGCCTGAGCCTTTTCCCGGCTGGGATACTCCATGATCACTATGCGTTCGGAAACCCAGTCGCCGTCGAGGGTCTGTGGTTTGCCACCGCGCACGAGATAGCGGCCATTGTAGTGGGCGACTGATGGGGTGATCAGCTCGATATATCGGCTGTACTCTGCGGGATTCCTGACTTTGATATCCACGATGACGAATGCGCTCACGCTACTCTCCTTTTTTGACTGAATTGTTTAGCTGGACGGTTTCGCCTGGCTACTTAGCGCTATTTTCTGGATGATGGTGCTTGTGCCAGTGGCGGGCGATTTCCTCGCGCCGGCAAACCCAGACTCCGGATTTCTCCCGGATATACTGCAGGAAACGTTTCAGTCCCTGCAGGCGGCCCGGGCGGCCAATGATGCGACAGTGCAGCCCCACACTCAGCATCTTGGGATGGCTGATACCTTCCTCGTAGAGTGTGTCGAAAGAATCCTTCAGATAAGTGAAAAACTGCTCGCCGGTATGAAACCCCTGAGCAGTGGCAAAACGCATATCGTTGCTGTCCAGGGTATAGGGAACCACCAGATGGGGGCCCTGGCACCCATCCGTCCAGTAAGGCAGATCGTCCGCGTAGGAATCGGCGTCGTAAAGGAAGCCGCCCTGTTCCTGAATCAGGCGGCGGGTGTTGGGGCTGTCGCGCCCGGTGTACCAGCCCAGTGGACGGCTGCCGGTTACCCGTTGGTGTACCTCTATCGCCCGCACAATCTGTTCACGCTCTTCTTCCTCGGGCATAAACTGGTGGTCGATCCAGCGATAGCCATGGCTGGCGATTTCCCATTCCGCTCTCAGCATCGCTTCTACCACCTGTGGGTTGCGCTCCAGCGCCATGGCGACGCCGTACACGGTGACCGGAAAATCAAACTCCTGAAACAGCCGCCACAACCGCCAGAAACCGGCGCGACTGCCGTACTCGTATAGAGATTCCATGCTCATGTGGCGCATGGGGTAGGCTTGGGCACCAATAATTTCTGAAAGAAAGGTTTCCGAGCGCTCATCGCCGTGCAGCACACAGTTCTCTGCGCCTTCCTCATAATTGATAACAAACTGTACCGCGACACGGGCATTGCCCGGCCAGCGTACTTGCGGTGGCTCGGCACCGTAGCCAATCAGGTCACGCGGGTAAGGGGTGTTCATGGGCGCTCCATTTGCACATTTATGCCGTTTGCGAGAATAATGCAAAAAGCTGACCAGATAGATAAGTTTTATTTTGGTTGTAGCCGCGGTGTAAACGTAACGCTCAGTTGCACCTGTGGGGTATGGATCCGAGCGCGGTGCAACATAGCTGTGCATGCCGGGATCCCGATGCTTTCTGCTGGTGCGTCCCGTTGCTTGGGAATCGGTTTAATTGCGACACCCAGCGCTCGCCAAAGTGGCATCAGCGCTGAGGCTTTTAAAAAATTAACCGATTGGACAGGAATTTGGCGCAAATGTTGCAGCCTGCTGCAGGGCGAAAACTGGTGCCGCATACGCGGCGTGGCCGCGAAACAAGAAAAACAGTCGGAAGTTATTCATGACAAACATTGCCTTTACCGCACCACATTTCAAAGCGACCGAGGCGGGAATGGGAATTCTGCGCAACGGCGGTTCCGCCGTGGACGCAATGGTAGCCGCCGCGGCTGCCATTGCCGTGCACTATCCCCATATGAACAGCCTCGGTGGCGATGGTTTCTGGCTGATCCAGCGTGAGGGGGAAGCGCCCGTGGCCATCGATGCCGCCGGTTGCGCGGCCGCGGCCATCGACCCGCAATCAGCGCCGCCCAGCCGCGGCGCCGGTGCCGCGTTCACCTCTGCCGGCACCGTGGGCGGTTGGCAGGCGGCACGTGACTACATTGGGCAGTTTACCGAGTTGCAGCCGTTGCAAGCGCTCTTTGCCGAGGCGCGTCGCGGCTGTGACGAGGGGATAGAGGTAACCGAAAGCCTGGTTGCCGCGCTGCGAAAGTGTGCGGCGGAGGGCTGTGAGGATATTCAGCAGCTTTACTACCCCGACGGCAAACTGCCTGCCGTTGGCGCGCGGCTGCGCAACCCAAACCTGGGAGCGCTTTTCGAGCGGCTGGCCACAGAGGGACTGGACAGTTTTTATCGCGGATCCCTGGCAGAGGAAATGGCTGCTGCTCTCGAAACCGCCGGAAGCCCCCTGCGGGCAACGGACTTCCACGATTACCGTGCCGAGCTGCAAATACCACTTTCTGTGGAGACGTCTCTCGCTCAGCTGTTCAACCTGGGAGCACCTACTCAGGGCGTCGCTTCGCTACTGATTCTTGCCATTTACGATCAGTTGTACCAGGAGGACTGGGACGAATTGCAGCGGGTGCATCACCTGATCGAAGCTACCAAGCAGGCGTTTCTGGTACGCGATCGCGAAGTGGCAGACCCGGTCAGTCTGAGCGATCAGTGGGAGCAGTTGTTGCAGCCGGAACATATCCGTCAGCTGGCTGCGAATATCCGCGCAGATTGTGCGCGCCCGTGGGGCAAAGTAGCGGAACCCGGCGATACCGTATGGATGGGCGCTTTGGACAGGGACGGCACTCTGGTGAGTTTTATCCAGAGTGTCTACTGGGAATTCGGATCCGGTGTGGTTTTACCGGAACTGGGCCTGGTGTGGAATAACCGAGGCCTCGGTTTTTCCCGAGATCCGGCTTCACGCAATTTTGTGGCACCGGGTAAAAAGCCTTTCCACACGTTGAACCCGGCGATGGCGAATTTCGGCGACGGTGGGCGTGCCGCCTACGGCACCATGGGTGGGGAAGGGCAGCCGCAGACCCAGGCGGCAGTGTTCGCACGCCGTTTCTACCAGGGGCTGCCACTGGCAGATGCCATTGCCGAAGGTCGCTGGCTACTGGGGCGTACCTGGGGCGAGACTTCCATGGACCTGAAAATGGAGCAGGCGCTCTATGAGCGAATCGGCCCCCAGCTCGCGGCCATGGGCCACGAGATACGACCGGTGCCACAGCATATTGAAATGATGGGCCACGCTGGGGGTATTTATATCGATGCCAGCGGCCGCGTCGAATGCGCGACAGATCCGCGCAGCGACGGCCTGGCTCTGTGTGAAACCCTGGATTAAAAGCGGATAGTTCGATGTTTGCGGAAACTCTTATGCAGTGGCTGCCGGTGATTGCCGCACTGGTATTTACCGGCATGATAGCCGGCCTGTTGGCGGGCCTGATCGGCGTTGGCGGCGGTATTGTGATTGTGCCGGTACTGTTCTTCGTCTTTCAGTGGCTGGGCGTCGGTGCGGCCACGGCCATGTCTGTGGCCACCGGCACTTCGCTGTTGATTATTGTCGCCACCAGCCTGTCTTCGGTGCGCGCGCATCACCAGCGCGGCAATGTGGACGCAGAAATCCTGAAGCGCTGGACACCGTTTGTTGCCGTGGGGGTTATCGGTGGCGTGCTGCTGGCGACCCATGGCGGCGGCGTGTTGGCGTCGGGGATTTTTGGTGCGGTGGCGCTGCTGGTGGCACTGAATATGTTGTTGCGGGCCAATGCCGCAGCGCTGGCCGAGCGCCTGCCCGGGCGTCCGGTGCAAGGGGGGATGGCCGCCGTGATCGGCTTACTGTCATCAGTGATGGGTATTGGTGCCGGTACCTTGGGAGTACCGCTGTTGACCGCGTTCAATACGCCCGCGCACCGCGCGGTGGGTACCGCCGCGGCACTGGGTTTTGTGATCGCGCTACCCGGTGCGCTGTTGATGTTGCTGTTGGGGGAGACTCCGGTGGATGCACCGGAAGCGACCTACGGCTTTATCAACCTGCCGGGCTTTGCCCTGATTGTCCCGCTGTCGGTGGCCCTGGCGCCGGTAGGCGTGTGGCTGGGCTCGCGTCTGAACGGTGCGGCGCTGAAGCGGATTTTTGCGATTTTTCTTTTTTTTAGTGGTACACGGATGATCTACCAGGCGGCAATGGGGTGAGTACACGGTGATGCAGGAATCAGACAAAGTGAATATGAAACCTTTTGTACCCCCGCCCCGGCTGTTGATGGGGCCCGGTCCCATCAGCTGTGATCCAAGGGTGCTGCGAGCTATGTCACAGCAACTGGTGGGGCAGTTTGACCCGTTCATGACCCGTTGCATGAATGAGACCATGGACCTCTATCGCGGTGTTTTCCAGACTGAAAACCGTTGGACGTTCATGGTAGACAGCACTGCCCGCGGAGGTATCGAGGCGGCACTGGTATCACTGTTGAAGCCCGGAGAGCGGGTGCTGGTACCGGTGTTCGGGCGCTTTGGCCTGCTGCTGCGGGAAATTGCCGAGCGCGCCGGCGCCGAGGTGCACTGCCTTGAGTTCGAGTGGGGGCGGGTGGCGGAACCGGAACAGGTGGCTGCGGCCATCGACAGGATCAAACCGGATCTGGTGGCGCTGGTGCAGGGGGATACTTCCACGACCATGTGTCAGCCGCTGGCGGACATCGGCCAGTTGTGCCGGGAAAAAGGGGTGCTCACCTATTGTGATGCCACGGCGTCCATCGGCGGCAATCCTTTTCTGACCGACAACTGGGGTATTTCCGTAGTCTCCGCCGGTCTGCAGAAATGTCTGGGCGGCCCCTCCGGCATCGCGCCAATTACGCTTAACGACGATGCGGTACAGCGGATCAACAGCCGTCGCCACGTGGAGGCGGGGATACGAGCGAGTCACCATCGCGACGCCGCCGGCGAGCGTATTGGCTCCAATTATTTCGACCTGGCGATGATCATGGATTACTGGGGCGAGGAGCGGCTCAATCACCACACCGAAGCCACCAGTATGCTTTATGCCGCGCGGGAGTGTGCGCGCCTGTGGCTCGAGGAGGGCGGGGAAAACGTGATCGCCCGTCATCGACGTGCCGGCGCTGCGATGGCCGCTGGCCTTGAAGCCATGGGACTTAAACTGTTCGGGGATTCGCGCCATCGTATGAACAATGTGGTCGGCGTATATATTCCGGAAGGTGTGGACGGTGAAAAGATCCGCGCGCAGTTGCTAGAGGATTTTGCCATCGAGATCGGGACCTCTTTTGGCCCGCTGCACGGGCGTATCTGGCGTATTGGCACCATGGGCTACAATGCGCGCAAAGATGCCGTTCTGCAGACCCTGGCCTGCCTGGAGCAGGTACTGATTCTGAACCGGGTAGCCGTCAATACCGGCGATGCGGTCGCGGCAGCCATGGATATCCTGGGTGCCTGATTACCCGGGCCCGGACACAGTGAGAGAAAGGATCGTGAACGAAAAAATCCATTTTGAAGACTGGCTCAGCGCCGCGCCCAAGGCGGAACTGCACCTGCATCTGGACGGCACCCTGGAAGCGGGCCGTCTATTGCAACTGGCAGAGAAAAACCGTGTGCAGTTGCCCTATAAATCGCTGGCAGAGGTAGAGGCCGCTTATCGCTTTGAAAACCTGCAAAGCTTTCTCGACCTCTACTACCTGGGTGCCTCGGTGCTGCGGGATGAAGAGGACTTCTACCATTTGATGATGGACTATCTGCAGCGTTGCCGGCAGAACAATATTGTCCACACCGAAATCATGATCGAGCCGCAGACCTACCTGCCGAACGGTATCGACTTTCCGGTATTTATGGCCGGTTTCAAGCGCGCCATCGTCGAGGCTCGTAGCAGCTGGGGACAGTCTGTACAGTTGATTTTGAGTTTTCTGCGTCACCTGCCGGAATCGGAGGCGCTGGGGGTGCTGGATCAGGCAGAGGCATATCGGGACGACTTCGTTGCCATCGGTCTCGCCAGTAGCGAGCAGGGTAACCCACCGCAAAAATTTGCCGAACTTTATCGTCGTGCCCGGGAGCGCGGTTACCGTCTTACCGCACACGCCGGTGAAGAGGGGCCGCCCGCCTTTATTTATTCCGCGCTGCAGGATTTACAGGTAGAACGCATCGACCATGGTGTTCGCTGTGTGGAAGACGACGCGCTGGTGGAATGGCTGCGCGAGCGCGGCGTGCCGCTTACGGTCTGCCCGCTGTCCAATGTGCGTCTGTGTGTGTTTCCTGAAATGGCGCAGCACAATATTTTGCAGCTGCTGGAGCGTGGGTTGATGGTAACCGTCAATTCCGATGATCCCACCTATTTCGGCGGCTACATGAACGATAACTTTATCGCGATGCACCGTGCGCTGAACCTCAACCGTAGCCAGGCTCTGCAGTTACTGCGCAACGGCTTTGAGGCCAGCTTCCTGCCCGAGGCGGAAAAGACCGCGCTGTTGAAGCAGCTCGACAATTTTGCGGAGGCCGCGTGAGTGCCGAGCGCCTGTTGCAACGCTGCGATCTGCTCGCAACCATCAGTGCCACCGAGGGTTCTATCTGTCGTACTTATCTGACGGATGAGCACCGCCACTGCAATCAGCAGGTAATGCAGTGGATGCGTGAGGCTGGAATGGAAACCCGCACCGATGCCGCGGGCAACTGTTGGGGGCACTACGCCGGCAGCGATGCGGATGGGCAAACCCTGGTGTTGGGTTCTCACCTGGATACGGTGCCGGGTGCCGGTCGTTACGACGGTATTCTCGGTGTGCTGGCCGCCATTGAAGTAGTGTCGCGCTTTCACCAGCGTGGCAAACGCTTTCCGTTTCACATTGATGTGGTTGGTTTTGCGGATGAGGAAGGCAGCCGCTTTGGCGCTACGCTGCTGGGTAGCCGCGCCGTTGCCGGCCAGTGGGATCCGGGGTTGCTGGAATTGTGCGATGCCAACGGGGTTTCCATGGCCGAGGCTTTTACCGCTTTCGGTCTGGACCCGACAATGGTTACCACAGCCTCCCGCGCCGGGGAGTCGCTACTGGGCTACTGGGAATTACATATCGAACAGGGGCCGGTGCTGGAAGAGCGAGACCTGGCGCTCGGGGTGGTGACAGCCATCGCCGGTGCGCGGCGCCTGCAGTTTACCCTGCAGGGCCGCGCCGGCCACGCGGGCACCGTGCCGATGACCATGCGCCGGGATGCGCTGCTTGCAGCGGCGGGTGCGGTGCAGCTTGTGGATGCGGTCGCGCGCCGCTGTGGCGTGGTGGCCACTGTTGGCAAAATCGAAGCGCAACCGGGATCGGTCAATGTGATTCCCGGCCGTTGTGAATTTACTCTGGACATCCGCAGTGGCGAAGACCAGCTGCGCGACCGCGCGCTGGCAGAAATCATCGAAGGTATCGAGTCCCTGTGTGATCGCTCACAGGTGGCGATGGAGTACTGTGAAATTCACAGTGCACCGGCCGTGGCCTGTGCCCCGCGGTTGCGCGAAGCCGGCAGTCGCGCTCTGGCGCGCTGTGGCCAGCCGGAGTTTTCCTTGCCAAGCGGCGCAGGTCACGATGCCATGGCCATGGTAGTCGCGACCGACGTAGGCATGTTGTTCTTACGCTGTGCGGGGGGCGTCAGCCACCATCCGGATGAATCTGTCGATGCTGGGGATGTGGCGCTGGCGCTGGATGTATTTGAGGCTGCAGTGGAGGAAACCCAAGCCGGCGGCTGAAGTTGCGGTGCCTGGGGGCTATGTCAAAACCCCGTGCAGGATCATCCGGCTCACATCCTCAATGGCCTCTTCCTGCTGCGACTTGGTCAGGCGTTTGTTGCCATTCAAAACCCGGATTTGATAATCGTAGTCGGCATAGTACTGCGTCGTAGCCCAGATCATGTTGAGCATGCTCTGTGGACTGACAGCCTGGATTTTGCCCTCGTCGATCCAGGACTGGATTCGCTGCAGCACTGTGTCATCCCACGAGACAAGCGCCTTGCGGATCTCTTTGCCCATCACCGGCCCACCCTGGATAACCTCCATCGCCCACATTTTTGAGCCTTTTGGCCGGGTAAACGAGTGTTCCATTTTTGCGCGGATATAAGACCGCAGTACTTCCCCCGGGTCCGAGGAGCGCTGAAAGATTTCTGCATCTTTCTGCCAGCCCTGCAGGACGTCCTGTAACACTACGGTATAGAGGTCCTGCTTGGTCTTGAAGTAGTAGTGCACATTGGCTTTGGGCAAGCCGGCCCTGTCGGCAATCTCCTGGGTGGAGGTGCCGTTAAAGCCTTTTTCCGAGAACAGGGCTTCTGCCGCGGCAATGATCTGGCGGGTATTTGCTTCGCGAATGCCCGACTTCCTTGCGGTGCCAGGCTTTTTATTATCGGGCATAGAGTGTCTGGTCGTACTGAACTTGGTTGCAGGTGATTCTCTCACATGCGATGCGGGGCGGCTATTTGCCGGTGCCAAACAGGCGATCCCCCGCGTCGCCAATACCCGGAAGGATATACCCTTTACTGTTGAGTTCCCTGTCCAGAGCGGCCGCATAAACCGTTACATCCGGATGTTTCTCGGCCAGTGTGGCCAGCCCCTCGGGGGACGCCAGCAGGCAAATAAAGCGGATATTCTTGGCGCCATGCTCTTTGATTTTGTCCAGCGCGGCACAGGCGGAGTGACCCGTGGCCAGCATCGGGTCAACCACCAGGCATAAACGGTTGGACAGCTGTTTGGGCGCCTTGAAGAAATACTCCACCGCTTCCAGTGTCTTGCTATCGCGGTACAGGCCGATATGGCCGACCCGGGCAGAGGGTACCAGTTCCAGCAGCCCGGACAGCAGTCCATCACCAGCACGCAAAATGGAGAACAGGCAGAGTTTTTTACCTGACAGCGTCGGAGCATCCATCTCCTCCAGCGGGGTTTCAATATTTTTACTGGTGATTGGCAGGTCCCGCGTCGCCTCGTAGCCCATCAGCAGGCTGATTTCCTTCAACAGCAGACGGAATTTTCCAGCCGTGGTGGCGCGATCGCGCATGATCGTCAGCTTGTGCTGAATCAGTGGGTGGTCGATCAAAACAAAGTTTTCGTTCATTTCACTGTGCCCTGTATTTTTCGTTTTAAGTGGGGCCGGCTAACGGGTTAGTCGCCGGGCGCTTGATGATGGGTTAATAGGCTGCGTAATACTCCAATGCAATGTCTGGCGCAAAGGAGGAGGTCAGCGTGGTGACCAGTTCCCGCTGGCTAATATCGGCTGCTTTCTCCACCAGCACGCAGCGGGCAATTTTCTGCAGACCCTCGCGCCCGCTTCCGGGGCCAAGCGCCATGCGCATATTCGATAGTGCAGCGTGTAGAGGTGACAGCCCGGGATTGTGTGCAGCATTTTCCACGTAGCTGCCGGAAAATATCAGTCCGTTTTGCAGCTGCACTGCGCAGCCGGCATGGTTTCGAGTATAGGGTGCATAGGAAAAACGCGCGGCTTTGAGGGCTTCCGTCACCAGCGCGTCGCCATTCGCGCTTTGCTCAACCTCCAGCTGCGCGGAAGTGGCGGCAATGTTCACCGCCATCATATTGCCCTCGTGACCGAGATCAGCGGGGCCGAAAGCGCCGGGCAGCAGTTCGGCAATATCTGTTTGCCGATAACGCTGACGGGTGCCCTCGGGAAACACGATCTGCAGCGGGTTGGATTCGGAAAGTTCATACAGAAACTGTCGGCAATGGCCGCAAGGGGCTGCGGACACTGCCAGGCTGGCAATGCCGGGTTCCCGGTTATTCCAGGCGCTGGCCACCGCGGCTTGCTCCGCGTGAAGGCTGAAGCAGAGGGCGCGCCCGGGGAATTCCATATTGGCCCCCAGGTAGAGCGCTGCATACCCGTTGCTATCCAGCCTTTCACCGCGCGCAACGGCACCGACAGAGTAAAGGGATACCGGTGCCACGCCGTAGGCGGCTGCCAGCGGCACCAGTCGCAGCATCAGGGCATCGACATCGAGATCCAGTGCTTCGCAGAAATGCTGCACCAAGTCTGGGCGCACTATGCCGCCGCTGGCTGTAACCTGTTCCAGTTCGGTGCGCAGTGTTTGGGGGAAGCTTGTTAGCGCTGCTTCGAGCATTGGGGAATCTTGTTGCATATTGTTGCGGGCGTTACAGGGAGGTAAAGAATCCGGCCAACGCCGCGCTCATCAGGTTGGCCAGGGTTCCGGCCATGACGGCCTTCAGTCCCATGCGAGCGATTTCCGGACGGCGCGATGGCGCAAGGCTGCCGAGGCCGCCCAGCAATATGGCAATGGAGGAAAAGTTGGCGAAGCCACACAGGGCAAAAGTCACTACGACCTGGGCGTGGGGAGAAAGCGCCTCTTTGTGATCGACAAAATCCGCGTAGGCGACAAATTCATTGAGTACCAGTTTCTGCCCGATCAGGCTGCCGGAGGTGATACTTTCTGCCCAGGGAATCCCCAGTAAATAGGCAATGGGCGAGAAAGCGGCACCGAGAATACTTTGTAGTGTCACCCCTTGCAGTCCGAACCAGCTGAAAATGCCGCCGATAGCACCGTTGACCATTGCGATTAGTGCGATAAAGGCGATTAGCATGGCGCCGATATTGACCGCCAGTTGCATGCCGCTCAGCGCGCCACTTGCGGCGGCATCGATGACATTGGCTGGCCGCTCGCCTTCATCAAAAACAATTTCCTGGGCCGTGTCCCGCAGGCCCTCCTGTTCGGGAACCATGAGCTTCGCCATCAGCAGGCCGCCGGGTGCCGCCATGAAGCTTGCTGCAATCAGGTACTTCAGGTCCACGCCCATATTGGCGTAGCCCACCAGCAGTGAGCCGGCGATGGAAGCCATCCCGCCCACCATCACCGCAAACAGTTCCGAGCGTGTCATACCGGCAATATAAGGCCGTATGATCAGGGGGGCCTCGGTCTGGCTGACGAAAATATTGGCTGTGGCGGAGAGGGATTCGGTATGGCCGGTGCCCAGTACCCGGTGAAAGAAAGTGCCAATAATCCCGACAACTTTCTGCATGATGCCCAGATAGTAGAGCACGGCCACCAGGGATGAGAAGAAAATCAGAACTGGTAGTACGTGGAAGGCGAAGATAAACCCGAGTTTTTTCTTGCCAATATCACCGAACAGAAAATTAATTCCCGTATCTGCATAGTCGATAACATGCTGTACCCCTTCTGACAGGGTGGCCAGTGCGGATTGCCCGGCGGGCACATACAGCACCAGGGCGGCGAAGCCGGCCTGTATCGCGAACGCTGCGCAGACAGTGCGTGGCTTGATGGCTCTGCGGTTTTCTGAAAACAGGATAGCGATGACTACCAGGGCAAGTATGCCAATCAAACTCATATAGGTGCCTGCTGGAGCTGCGCTGTCCCGTCGTATTCCGCTACCGGTTTGGGAGAGTAATTAGCTCGCGTTATTAATTTTTTTACTGGGACGCGATGTCTGGAAATTATCAAAGGCTGATTATCCGGTCAATTTGAAACACTTGCTCCGCGAGAAAATCATTGCGGGATCATACAGGTAAAGCTGCAAAAAGTGGACCAACTGGTTAAGATTGAACTATGATGTGTCGATCGATAAAAAGCTGTAATACAGCTGCAATAATCAGGGATTAAATAATAATGCTGGCCCAGGAAATCATTCACGCAAAACGCGAGGGCTGCGCTCTGTCCTCAGGACAAATCGAATATTTTGCCCGCGGCATGATGGATGGCAGCATTACCGAGGGCCAGGTGGCTGCGCTGGCGATGGCCGTTTTCTTTCAGGGGCTGGAACGTCCTGAATCTGTGGCTTTGACCCGGGCGCTACAGGGTTCCGGTACCACACTCGACTGGTCGGCACTGGACCTGCCGGGCCCGGTAGTCGACAAGCACTCCTCCGGTGGTGTGGGGGATAAAGTCAGCCTGATGCTGGCGCCGATGCTTGCTGCCTGCGGCACCTTCGTGCCGATGATATCCGGTCGTGGCCTCGGTCATACCGGCGGCACTCTGGATAAAATGGACAGTATTCCCGGCTACAACACCAGCCCGGATATTCCAGCCTTCCAGCAGGTGGTCAAGCGGGCCGGCTGCGCTATTGTCGGCCAGACTGCAGAACTGGCGCCCGCAGACAAACGCCTCTACGGCATCCGCGATGTCACCGCCACGGTGGAGTCGGTCCCGCTGATTACTGCTTCTATCCTCTCGAAAAAACTCTCCGCTGGTCTGGATAGTCTGGTGATGGACATCAAGACCGGCAGTGGGGCCTTTGCGGATAACTTCCCCATGGCGGTAGAACTGGCCACCAGTATTGTTGAAGTGGGCGAGGGGCTGGGGTTGCCTATCTCAGCGCTCATCACCGATATGTCCCAGGTACTTGGACCAACCGCAGGCAATGCGCTGGAAGTGCGCGAGGTGATCGATTATCTCCGCGGCGACTTCCGCGATCCGCGTCTGCATGAGGTTGTGATTGCCCTGGGGGCAGAGCTGTTGCAATTGAGTGGTCGTGTCAGTGAACTGGGCCAGGGAAGTGAAATGATGGAGTGGAGCCTGGAGAGTGGCGCTGCCTGCGAATATTTCTCCAACATGGTAGTTGAGCTGGGTGGGCCGGTGGATTTACTGGATCGGCCGGAAAAGCATTTGGTTGCCGCCCCCATCGTCGTGCCGGTTTTTGCAGAAGGCCACGGCATCGTTACCGAAATTGACGTGCGCGCCGTTGGCAATACCGTGGTGGAGCTGGGGGGCGGTCGCCGACGCGCCTGCGACCCGGTGGATCACCGCGTGGGGCTGAGTGACATCCGCGCGCCCGGAGATACTATTGGCGCAGACACACCGCTGGCGATGATTCACGCCGCCAGCGAGGCGGATGCAGAGAGAGCCCGCGCACGACTGCTACAGGCATTCCGTCTGGGTATCAGAGACGAAAGCACCGACGTGAAGCCTGCTCCAGTGATCCTGCAACGATTCGGCGGGCGCGGGGAAGGCTGATATGTCTGAGAGTGAACCGGCGGAGCGCAGAGCACCACCGCGTGCTTTTATCCTGGTAATGGATTCCCTTGGCATCGGCGCGACCGCCGACGCCCACAAATTTGGTGATTCGGGGGCCAATACCCTTGCCAGTATTGCCGCAGGTTGCAGTCGTGGGCACGGAGATCGGGAGGGATTGCGGAGTGGTCCTTTGACCATTCCCAACCTGTTGCGACTGGGGTTGGGGCGCGCGCTGGAAGCATGCAGCGGTGGTGTGGCTGAGGGTATCCAAACGCCGTCATCGATTACTGGCGCATACGGCCATTGCGCCGAAGTCAGCGCCGGCAAGGACACGCCCAGTGGCCACTGGGAAATTACCGGCCTGCCAGTAGAGTTTGACTGGACCTGCTTTCCCGACGCCGTGCCGGCTTTCCCCGCATCACTGACCGATGAGTTGATCCACCGCGGTCACCTGCCCGGGATCCTCGGCAACTGTCATGCCTCCGGCACCACAATTCTGCGGGAAATGGGGGAAGCACATATTCGCAGCGGCAAGCCGATTGTGTATACCTCTGCGGATTCGGTATTGCAGATTGCCGCCCATGAAACCCACTTTGGTCTCGAGCGCCTGCTGGCGTTGTGTGAAACCGCGCGCTCGCTGGTTGATCCGCTGAATGTGGGGCGGGTGATCGCCCGGCCTTTTATCGGTGAGAGTACCGATACCTTCTCGCGCACTGCTAACCGCCGCGATTACACGACACCACCACACGGACCTACACTGCTGGATAGTTTGCAAGGCAGCGGTGGTGAAGTCGTGGCGATCGGCAAAATCAGCGATATTTTCGCCGGGCGTGGTATTGGCCGCAGCATCAAGGCTGACGGCAATATGGCGCTGTTCGATGCCACGCTCGCGGCTGCGAGTGAGCAGCCGGATAAGCCGACCCTGATATTTACCAATTTTGTTGATTTCGACACCCTCTATGGCCACCGTCGGGATCTGCCCGGTTATGCCGCCGCTTTGGAAGCCATGGACCGCCGCCTGCCGGAATTGGAGGCGCTGCTGCGTCCCCGCGATGTTGTGGTCATTACCGCCGATCACGGTTGCGATCCCACCTGGCCTGGCAGTGACCACACCCGCGAGCATATCCCCGCGCTCTTTTCCGGCCCCGGCGTTGCCCCCGGCAGCTTGGGGTTGCGGCACAGCTTTGCGGATATCGGTCAGACCCTGGCCGAATTTTTCCGACTGGCGCCACTGGCGAGTGGTCGGTCTTTCTATCCTCAGTTGCACTCGCAGGGAAGCGGATACCGATGAATCAGAAGATGGAGCCACCGCCTGCCACTGGCCAGATTGCCAACCCGGGTGTCGTATTCAATGCGGACTGGTTGGCGGAAATCCGGGTAAATCGCAGTGCCGTTGAGCGTCGTATTGCTGCGCTGGCTGCCTGCCGCTCCCTGCAAAAAAACTGGCGGGCGGCGTGGCTGTTGAAAGCGATCAGTTGTATCGACCTGACGACGCTGTCTGGCCAGGATACGCCGGGTAAAGTGCGCCGTCTCTGTGCCAAGGCGCGTGCGCCGCTGAGTCCTGGGTTGCAACACGCGCTGGATATTGAATCGCTACAGCTTACAACCGGTGCCGTGTGCGTTTACCACCAGATGGTGAAAACCGCCGTTTGCGCACTGGCCGGTAGCGGTATCCCCGTGGCCGCAGTGTCCACCGGTTTTCCCGCCGGTCTGTCGCCGCTGGAAACCCGCATTGCGGAAATCAAAGCCTCGGTTGCCGCGGGCGCACAGGAGATCGATATCGTTATCACCCGCGCCCATGTGTTGAACGGCGATTGGGCTTCCCTCTACCGGGAGGTGCAAGCTTTTCGCGCTGCCTGCGGTGCTGCGCATATGAAAACCATCCTTTCCACCGGTGAACTGGACAACCTGACCAATGTTGCCCGCGCGTCTATGGTCGCCATGATGGCGGGTAGCGACTTTATCAAGACGTCTACCGGTATGGAGTCCACCAACGCGACGTTGCCGGTAAGCCTGGTGATGTTGCGCGCAATTCGGGACTACGAAACCCTGAGCGGCCACCTTGTTGGATTTAAGCCCGCCGGTGGCATCTCGACAGCGAAAGATGCACTCAACTATCTGGTGCTGGTGAAGGAAGAGCTGGGAGACGCGTGGCTGACACCGGAGCTGTTTCGGTTTGGTGCCTCGAGTCTTCTGGATGATATCGAACGGCAACTGGCACAGTGTGCGTGAGCGGATGCAGCCAGGGAAAGGTTCTGAAATGCATCAGCGTGTTGAAACAGTGGATACTACCTTATGCAGGTCGCGGAAATTTTTAAAACCATGAACTACGGCCCCGCCGCGGTGAATACTGCAGAAGTCGATAGCTGGCTGGACGCCCGCGCGGAAGGCTGCGGACTTTTTATCAATGGGGTGTGGGTATCTTCAGCGGAAACGCTGGATAGTGTTAACCCAGCCACTGGCAGGCGGTTGGCAACGATTGCGGCTGCCGATAGGGATGCGGTGGATGCCGCGGTAAATGCTGCACACGTAGCGCAATCCACCTGGGAGAAGCTCGGCGGCCGTGGTCGCGCCCACTATCTCTACAAGTTGGCGAAGCTGCTGCGGAAGCAGGCGCGGAAATTTGCGGTGCTGGAATCCCTGGATAGCGGCAAACCTATTCGCGAAACCAGCAATATCGATCTTCCCCTCGCTAGCGGCTGTTTTCAGCACTATGCGGGCTGGGCGCAGCTATTTGATACGGAATTATCCGGCCGACAGGCCCGAGGCGTAGCGGGCCTTTTTAATCCGGCAGGTTTTCCACTGCTGGTGGCTGCGCAAAAAATCGCTCCGGCACTCGCCGCAGGTAACTGCATCGTACTGAAACCCTCTGAACATACCAGCCTCACCGCGCTGATGTTTGCTGAGCTGTGCGAGGAAGTTGGCTTGCCGCCAGGAGTGGTCAACATTGTTACCGGTGGTCCAGCCACCGGTGAATTCCTTGTGGATCACGGGGAGGTCGACCTGCTCGACTTTACCGGCTCTGCGGCAGTGGGCCGTGCCATCCGTAACCGCACTGCCGGCAGCGGCAAAGCGCTGAACCTGGAACTGGGGGGCAAGCGCCCGTTTATCTTCTTTGAAGACGCGGATCTGGATAGTGCCGTGGAAGGCCTGGTCGATGCCATCTGGTGTAACCAGGGACAGGGCATGTGGAACAGTGCGCAACTACTGGTACAGGAGGGCATTGAAGCCGCGGCCATTACAAAAATCCGTGCGCGCATGGAAAAGCTGCGTGTAGGTGATCCGCTGGATAGCAACACCGACCTGGGCGCTATTGTTGACCCGGCACGGTATGCTCGTATCGCTGAATTGGTGGCGCAGGGTGTGGATGACGGAGCTGAACTCTGGCAATCGCCCATCTCGTCGTCACTTGAGGGCCAATTTTATCCACCGACGCTGCTGAGTGCTGTCGAACCCTCAAACACAGCTGCCCGCGAAGATGTGTTCGGCTCGGTACTTAGCGTGATGACTTTCCGGCTCCAGTCCGAGGCTGTGGCGCTTGCCAACGGCTTTGGTCGCAGCACACTTGCCAGTGTGTGGTCGGAAAATGTCAATCGCGCCCTGGAGGTGGGGCCAAAGCTTAACGCCGACACGATCTGTATCAATTCCTGCGATCCTTTTGATATCGATTGCGACTTCGGTGGACAATCTGGATATGAACGGGGCGCTGGGGGACTGGAAGTGTACCTGCGTCCGCGGTTTGAATTTTCTAACACTGCTACGCGTTCGGGAAAGAGCTCCGTTGCAACTGCGAGCAACGCCGGTTCTGTCGCAGGTGCTGTGGAGGCTGCACTCAAGGTGGAGAGCTGGCCCCGCACTAGCGGCTGCCAGCGTGCCGGGGCTTTATACGCAGTGGCCGAGAACCTGAGTGCGCGAGCTGAGGAGTTTGGCTGGCATCTGGGGCAATCTGGTGACGTGCCTGAACAGGCGGTAAAACGCGAAGTGGGCAACAGCGTGGAGCGTCTTTTCACATACGCCGCCTGGGCCGACAAAATTGACGGCACAATGCGCCGGCAATCCCCCTCCGGGGTTGCAATGTCAATGAATGAAGCGGTCGGTGTGGTTGGTATAGCCTGCCCGGACCAGCTTCCACTGTTGGCACTGGTTTCACTGCTGGCGCCGGCCATCGCTATGGGCAATCGCGTGGTGCTGGTGCCTTCGGAAAACAATACACAGGTTGGGGCCGGTTTCTATGGCTTGCTGGCGCAGCTACTGGAAAGCTCCGGTATACCGGCCGGCGTGGTCAATATTGTCACTGGTGTTCGCGACGATTTAATGCAGCAGCTTGCCGCCCATGAGCGGGTGGATCATGTCTGGTACTTCGGCAGTGCCGAAGGCAGTGGTCAGATCGAGCAATCCTCGGCTCAGACTAACAAGCGCATCTGGGTAAATCGCGGTAAATTCCCGGACTGGTTTTCCCTTGCAGAGGGGGAGGGAAAGCACTTTCTGCGCGAAGCCTGCGCGGTAAAGAATATCCTGATTCCATGCGGGAACTAGAAAGGGATTATAAAAAGCTATTAACCGGTGGTGCCCGGTAACTGGTAGATGGAAAAAAGCTTGAGCGAGCTCGCCGGCGAAAAATCTCGCCGGCGAGTCCGCAGGGTGGCGCTTGTCACATATCGCGAAAATCACCTCCCGCAGAAATGATTACTGTCCCCAGATAGACTCTACATATTCCGGATGATCAATAAAGGGGTTCCGGTTGCCCTGGAAATTGTACGCGGCATTGTTGCGATCAATCTCCCACTGACTTACCGGATCCGCATTGTGCCAGTCGATCAACAGCTGGAGCGCCCAGTTCTCGAATACCTGATTGCTGGAGCCATTGAGCATGGCATTGCCGTAACTGCTGTTGTTCTCCCAACCGGCAATCACATTCTGGTAGCGGGTAGCCATATAGAAATAAGCTCTCGCCAGGTCTCCCTTGAATTCATCAATGGGCTCGAACACCGTGCCGGTATAGCCCTGGCTGGACTGGCCGCTGCCGAGCTTGCTGCCGTTGCTGGATATGGCACTGGTCGTAGCCACTTCGCCAAACGGGTAACTGCTGCGCATGGAATTGACATAGCCGTCGGAGGCGAAAATGTGGTGCACATCGGTGTTCATTGGCGCTACGGCACCGCCAAACCAGGCGCGCGGGAAGCTGTGCTCGCGGTTGTAACAGTCTCCTTCACCACTGTAGTTTCCGCACTGATCGTTGACCGCTGTGTAATTGTAGGGATCACTGCCAGCGGGGTTCTCGGAGTAGATATCCACAATGGAGCCATCATATTCGTAGTAGTAATCCCGGTCACTGGCGGCATAGAAATCCCACAAGTCTCCATAGCTGCGGGTACTGTGCCCCTGGATAATATTGTAGAGCGCAGTTTTCAGCGTGTATCCACTGAGGCCATTTGCGGAATCGTAATAACTGCCGCCGCCGCTGGAACTGCTGCCACCGGAGCCCCCGCCACTGGATCCGCCACCACTGGTGTTGGTGGGTTCAAACGCATCGACATAAACTACCTCTGAGCCGTCGAATCCCCAGCGGTCGTAAAAGCGCAGTCCCACTTCGATGGTGCCGCTGCCGCTGGCGGTAAAACTGTAACTCAGCTGTTGCCACTGACCCGTCTGCGAGTAGTTGGTGTAATCCCGGTAACCGTTGACATAGAGTCGTGCGGCGACACTGCCCTCGGTATGACGGACCCAGACGGAAAAGTTATAGGTCTGGCCGGCACTGACGCTGACGGTCTGCCGAAGATCCGTTGAGGATTGCGTGCCGGTTGTTACTCTCACCGACGCCGCCGAGCTACCGCTGTATACGGTGGACGTTGTCCGGCTTACGTCGATACCTGAATCGATTGTGGTCCAGCCGTCCGGGCTGCCACTCGTCCAGTCTTCAAAGTCTCCATTATCTACATCGGCATTTACCCATGCGCTCAATGCCGCAAGCAATACAAAAGTACCTAGATGCTTTTTCATTACAATTTTCCTGAGGATGAATTTTCGGGGACTCCAGTGGGTGGTTACAGAATTGACTGTGTGGTCCACTAGGGCTCCCGCCTGGTTACCACTACAGCTGGTCGATAGGCACTCAAAATGTGGAAGTGCGCACCGACCACTTCTACCCGGGTACCGATTCATCCGCAGGTAAATGCGAAGCTTTTGGGGGCTGCATTAAAGGCACTGAGCAAGTATTTATCCTGATCAGTTGGTCAACTTTAAAAATGCTTTCTACCGGCGTCAAGGTGAAATTTTCAATCGGGAAACGCAGATAATTACTGCCACATTAACGTGCATATGTGACAGTAATTGGTGCGTTTTTCAGGAGGGATTTCTCAGGGGGTTACTGGGGGAATTCAGTCTTCGGTGAAAGTGACTTCGTTATCGGTTTCCAGTGCGGCGATCAGTGTTGCACGCTCGTTGTCGCTCATGCCGGTAATGTTACCCAGAGGCATATAGCGACTTTGTAGTGTCGGCAGGATTCTACTGCGTGCAGCCTTAACCTGCTGAGCGGTATCCAGTTCTAGTCCCAGAGGAGGGGCGCTGAAGCCCGGCTGAGTGGGAGCCGAGGAGTGGCAGCCCTGACAGTGGGTTTCTATCAGATGCATGGGAGCCAGATGCATGGGAGCACCGCCGGATACATCGATTGATTGCTGCGCACCAGTGTCGTTCAGGTCGGTGCTGTTTTTTTGCGTCTGGGCCAGGCCCAGGGCTAGCAGCATGCAACCGACGGCGGCGACCGCGGGAATATGCAGCTTTAACTGTCCGCGGTGGCGGAGATTGAAAAAATGTCGCACATAGGCGCCGAGGGCGACGATAGCCATCAGGGCGAGCCAGTTGAACGGGTGACCGTAAAGAAAAGGGTAGTGATTGCTAAGCATGCAGAATACTACCGGCAGTGTGAAATAATTATTGTGTATCGAGCGATGCTTGGCTGCCAGCATCGGGACCGCGTCGGGTTCCTCGCCGTGGTCCAGCGCGTGGATAAAACCCTTCTGGGCAGGGATAATGCCGAAAAAGACGTTGCCGGCCATAATGCTGGCAAGCAGTGCACCCACTTGCAGGAAGGCCGCGCGATCGCTGAACAGTTGGCTGGAGAGCCAGCAGGCGAGGGCGATGAGCATTATGAGTAGGGCATTGAACACCCGGCGACTGTGCGGGCGCAGGAAACGGAATAGCAGCTCGTAACACAGCAGACCAGCAGCGAGAAACAGAATGCTCATATAGATGGCTAGGGTCGGCGTGGCCAACCACTTGCCCTGTTGCCACAGGTACAGGTCAGCGCGCCCGTAGTAAACCAGTGTCAGCAGTAACGCGCCGCTAATCCAGGTGGTATAGGCCTCCCATTTGAACCAGTGCAGGCGTTCAGGCATCACCGGTGGTGCGAGCTTGTATTTGCTCACCTGGTAGATGCCGCCGCCGTGAAATGCCCACAGGCCACCGGCCAGTCCACGGGCTTTTCCTTCACTATCTGGCGCCTCAAGATTGTTATCGAGCCACACGAAATAAAATGAAGCGCCTATCCAGGCAATGGCGGCAATGGCGTGCAGCATACGCAACAGCAGGTTGAACCAATCGTAGAGCAGGGTTTCCATCTGTGATCTCTTTTATTCCGGTTTGCCATGCGGGCCCGGGTAGGCATGGCTAAATTTCTTAGGGTGCGTGCACGCGTTCGTGATGTTGCGGTTCGTGGCGGGGCGAACATGTGCCCATTTTTGTTTTCATTCCCGCCACCTCTCCTGCCATCTTGCCTGCCACCTTTCCTGCTACATAAGTGCGCTCGATAATGCGTTCGTCCCCCATGGACATGTAGGCAAAAAGCTCCTCGCGAATATCCCGGCAGTGACGTAGCCGCTCGCGCAATAGCGGTTCCCTGTTGCCATTTAGCAGCAGAATATCTGCTTCCTTGCCCGGTGCCAGGTTGCCTATATGCCTTTCCTGGTGCAGGGCGCGGGCAGCGCCAAGTGTGGCCATATAGAAAGCCTCAGCGGCCCCCAGGGGATAGTCTCCGAGCTGACAGACTTTGTAGGCTTCCCCCATGCTCCGCAGTTGACACAGACTGGTGCCGGCGCCCACGTCGGTGGCCAGCGCCACCGGGATTTCGTGCTCGCGCAATTGTTGTAGTTTCAGCAGGCCGCTGCCGAGAAAAAGATTGGACGAGGGGCAGAAGGCCACAGAGGCGCCAGCGTAGGCGATACGGTGTTGTTCTGATTCACTCAGGTGAATGCAGTGGGCGTAGATACTGCGTTCGCCGTGCAGCCCATACAGTTCATAGGTGTTGAGGTAGTCGCTGGCTTCGGGAAAAAGAGAGGCGGTCCAGGTGATTTCATCGAGATTTTCACTCAGGTGCGTCTGTAGCCACAGGTCGGGATAATCCCGTAGTAACTGACCCGCTACCGACAGTTGCTCGCGGCTGGAAGTGCCGGCAAAGCGGGGGGTGACGGCGTAGCCGAGCCGACCGCGTCCATGCCATTTCTCGATCAGCGTGGCAGATTCGCGCAGGGCGCGTTCCGGAGTATCCAGCAGCGCATCTGGGGCGTTGCGGTCCATCAATACTTTACCGGCGATCAGTCGCATGCCAGCGCGCTCGGCGGCCTGGAACAGGTGATCGGTACTGTGGGCGAAGCTGGTGGTAAATACCATGGCGCTGGTGGTTCCGCAGGCGAGCAGGGCATCGATAAAAAATTCGGCGTTTTGCCGGGAAATTTCCTCGTCGGCAAATTGCAGCTCCGCAGGAAAGGTGTATTTGTGTAGCCAGTCCAGCAGTTTTTCGCCGTAGCTGCCCATCACGGCAAGCTGTGGTGCGTGCACATGAGCATCAATAAAGCCGCTGGTGACCAGCGCCTCGGGCCTGTGTTCAGCGGTGCTCAGGTCCAGGCCCTGCTTCTCGGCACGGCGAGCATCTTCAAGCAGGGTGATACGCCCATCCGCGAAGCCGATAACGCCATCCTCGAAATACTCGAGTGCAGTATCCGGCGAGCCGGCGACATCGTCACGAAAGTGCACTATACGACTGCGCAGCAGTGTTTGTTTCAATTCAATATCCTCTCGATACTCTTGTGCTTCAGGCTCAATATCGTTTCGACTTTTCTCAGCTTCCACGGTAGGTGGTGTAGCCGTACTGATTGAGCAGCAGCGGGATATGGTAGTGGCGTGTGCAGTCGGAAATACTGAATTCCAGTGTCGCGCTGGGGAAAAAGCATTCGTCTCCCTGTTGCTGGAACCATGGATGTAGTTGGAATACCAGTGCCCAGTGCGCGGGTGCCAGCTCAAAACCTGTATCCCAGTGAACGACACGGCCATCGCTGTCGGTGTTCGCGATGGCGATCAAGTCACCGGCACAGTAAAGTTCCACGCGGACCCCGGCGGCGGGTTGCCCCCGGTGCAGGTCGAGGATATGGGTGGTGATCGGGGATTTATGCATAGTACTTTCCCTTATTCCTTCGGCACGGCTCGGTTTACGCCGTCAGCAATTTTGTCAGCCGCAGCCGGGTGATTTTTGCCTGTTCACAGGCAGCGTTTTCTATTTCCTGTTCGCGGCTGTTGTCGATACGGGACTTTATCGCGGCAAGCATTTCCTGCGCCGATTTTCCACTGGCGCAGATGATGAAAATAAAACCAAACTTTTCGTAATAGGTGTCGTTAAGACGCTGTAATTCCTCAAGTGTGGCTTCATCGGCGTGCGCAACCTGCCCTTGCTCTGCGCTGGCGAATTTTTCTTTCAGTCGCTGCAGGTCGCCTATCCGCGGATGCGCGGCAAATGCTTCCAGGTAGTCGGTTTCGTGGAGTTTGCTCCAGGCTTTGAATGCACGGTTCTGGATTTGCCCAACACTTCTGGCCGGGCCCAGTTCCAGCAGCCTCTCTGCCCAGCGACTGCAATGACAGCAGTCCAGTAACAGGTCTCGCTGTTGCTCCGGTGCAAGCTGGTTGAATTGCTTGAGCGTGTGCGGTGTCACGATGTTTCTCTCTCATGTACTTTTGTGTTTTTACCACTTGCTGCGAGATCGGTATTCAGGCTCTCGCGCAGGGTTTTCCAGTTGATTCCGGTGGATTTCTGTTCCTCACTGGCGGCGAGCCGGTGTTTTTCCGCGAGCAACTGGGCGGCGATGGAAATGGCCACTTCTGCCGGTTTTTTACCGGGTACGTCTGTTAGACCAACGGGAGAGTAAAAGCTGTCTATCTGCTCCGGTGTAAGGCCATCGCCAGCCAGCCGACGGCGAAAACGCAGTGCTTTGGTGCGTGAGCCGATCATACCCAGATAGGCACAGTCGTCGCGATCCAGCAGGGCGTGAAGCAGCCGGTAGTCCAGGGCGTGATCCTGGGTCAGGACCAGCGCAAAGGCACCGGTATTCATCCGGGATATATGCTCCACCGGGTCTGTGAGGAAATGGTTGTGCACACGGCCGTTTAGATTGTCCTCGAGCGCTATTTCATCCAGCAGTTCCGCTCGGTTGTCGATGCAGTGCAGTTGCCACTCCAGGGGGGCCAATACCGGCAGCAGGGCGCGGGCCACATGGCCGGCACCGAAAATGTGCAGCTGCAGCTCTGCGCCCGCAAAGCATTCGAGCAGTACCGAGACACTGCCGCCACAGCACTGACCGGCGCGAGAGGACAGGGGAAAGTGTTCCAGCAGCTGCCGCTCGCGGCCGTCTTGGATCAGCTCGCGGGCGCGGGTAATTACCTGGAATTCCAGTTGCCCTCCACCCAGTGTGTCAAAGCTGTGACGGGCGTCGATGACCATCTTGGTCCCGCTGTTACGCGGTGCGGATCCCCGGGTACTCAATACGGTCGCCAGTACCCACGGCTGGCCGCGACGGCGACGGTCGGCGGCCGCCTCGAACCAGGGGGTTTTATTGATCACGATGTTGCCTCCGAATAATCTTTCGCTGCGCGTGCGCAGAAGTACACCTGCTCGGGCGTGGCGGGTACGCCGAGAGGAGGGCTGTAGCGATACTCGGCGAGACTGGCGCAGGCATCGCGCAGTGCACACCAGACGGAGATGGCCAGCATCAAAGGCGGCTCGCCCACCGCCTTGGAGCGGTATACCGTCTCTTCCTCATTCGGCCTTTGGAAAAAATCCACGTTAAAGATTTCCGGCACATCGCCGGCAGTGGGAATCTTGTAGTTGGCGGGGCTGTCTGAAATGATCCGCCCCTGATCGTTCCACAGCAGTTCTTCACTGGTGACCCAGCCCATTCCTTGCACAAAGCCGCCTTCCACCTGACCGAGATCGATCGCCGGATTCAGTGAGTCGCCCACATCCTGGAGGATGTCCACCCGTATTACCCGGTACTCGCCGGTGTACAGATCCACCTCCACTTCCGAGACCGCTGCGCCATTGGCGAAGTAGAGGAAGGGGCGGCCGCGTGCGGCGGTGCGGTTGTAGCCGATTTTCGGGGTGCGGTAGAAGCCGGTCGCAGACAGGGACACGCGCTCCATATAGGCGCCTTTCACCAGCTCGGCAAAGGGAATCGCGCGCTCCGTAACCCAGCACTGGTCGTCGCGGATACTGATGCGCTCGATATCGGCACCGTAGGTCTCCGCGGCATATTCCAGCAGGCGCCGCTTCAGGGTATTCACCGCGTTCAGCGCCGCCATGCCGTTCAGGTCTGTGCCGGCGGACGCGGCGGTGGGGGAGGCGTTGGGGACCTGGTCGGTGGCGGTGGCGGCCACCCGCACTCGCTCCAGGTCTACGCCAAATCCCCGCGCGACGATTTGTGCGATCTTGGTGTGCAATCCCTGACCCATTTCGGTGCCACCGTGGCTGACGTGAATACTGCCGTCGGCAAAAATATGCAGTAGCGCACCGGCCTGGTTCAGGTGCTTGGAGGTAAAGGAAATACCGAATTTTACCGGCGTGAGCGCCAGCCCTTTTTTGACCTGCGTACTGGATGCATTGAATGCACGGATCTGTTCGCGGCGCGCGCGGTAGTCGGCCGTCTGTTCCAGTTGCTTGATCAACTGCGGCAACACTTCCTCCTCCAGTGCCTGGCCGTAGGGCGTGGTATTTCTGTCGGCGCTGTACAGGTTGCGCTTGCGGACATCCAGTGGGTCCGCACCCACAGCGCGGGCGATATCGTCCAGCATGGCCTCGGCGGCGAGCATGCCCTGGGGGCCGCCGAAGCCGCGAAACGCGGTGTTGGATACGGTATTGGTGCGGCAGCGGTGGCCGCTGATACGCGCCGTCGAGTAAAAATAAGCGTTGTCTGCATGGAACATGGCGCGGTCGACGACCCCGTCGGACAGGTCGGCGCTGTGGCCGCACAGGCCCGCCAGATCCATTTCTACACCGCGGATAACCCCGCTACTGTCGAAGCCTGCGCGGTACTGGTTCCAGAAGTCGTGGCGTTTGCCGGTTTGTGTCATGTCGTCGCGTCGCGGCATGCGATATTTCACCGGTCGCTGGTTGCGCACCGCGAAAACCGCGGCCATGCACGCCAGCGCGGCGGCCTGGGATTCCTTGCCACCGAAGGCCCCGCCCATACGCCGTACTTCCGCCTGCACCAGATGAAGTGGTACGCCGAGCACCTGAGCCACCAGCTTCTGTACTTCGGCCGGGTGCTGGGACGAACTGTGGACGCGCACACCGCCATCCTCGTTGGGCAGGGCGATACTGATCTGCCCTTCGAGATAGAAATGCTCCTGGCCGCGCAGGTAGAGCTCGCCGTGCAGCTGGTGTTCGGCACTGGCAATGGCGGCACTGGCGTCGCCGGAACTGATCGTATGGCTTGGCAGTACGAACTCCTCCCGCTCAAGTGCTTCCTGCACAGACAGTCGCGCAGGCTGTGCGCGGTAGCGAATTTTTACCAGCTTGCACGCGCGCCGTGCGGCTTCCAGGCTGGTGGCGGCCACCGCCACTACCGGTTGCCCCATATAGTCGACGCGTTCGCCGGCGAGCAGCAAGTCGCCGCTGAATACGGGTGATACATCGGCGCTGCCGGGAATATCCCCCTGCGTGATGACATCCACCACGCCGGGTGCGCGGCGCGCGGCGTCGAGTTCAATACTCTCGATTATCGCGCTGGCGTGCTCGGCACCCACGGTGGCCAGGTGCAGCATATCCGGCCACTCGGGGATGTCGTCCAGGTACTGTGCGCGACCAGTAACGTGTTTGTAGGCCGACTCGTGGGCGATAGACGTGGGCTTGTGTGCACTTTCCGTTTGCACGCGCTCCAGTGCTTTTGGCAGCTTACGCATGGAGCGCCTCCGATGCGTGGCTCCTGGACCGTTCGCTATTCAACGCGTGCCAGGCACTGCGCAGCAGGTTCTGTGCGATCTGCAACCGGTAGTCGGCACTGGCGCGGACATCGCCAATGGGCTTTAGAGATTCTGCGACAGCGGCCAGTGCAGCGTGGAGCGCGCTTTCATCCTGTCTGTTAGACCCGAGAAGTTCTGATTCGGCAGTGGTGACTCGCACCGGGGTGGCCGCCATGCCTCCGAAGGCAATGCGCACCTCGGTAAACTCGTCGCCGTATTCGCGGGCCCCGGTGCGCAAACGGATGGCCGCCATTACTGCGGAGATATCGTCCTCGCGCCGCTTACTGACTTTATAAACCCGGTGGAAATCATTCACAGCCCTGGCGGGGAAACTGATCTCGGCCAGGTATTCCCCGATTTCCAGTGCCGTTTCCTTGTAGCCTCGATAGAAATCCAACAGGGGCAGTTGGCGCTCGTCACCGCGGTTGTCCGCCAGGGTAATGCTGGCGTCCAGCGCTAATAGCAGTGGTGGCAGGTCGGCAATGGGCGAGGCATTGGCGATATTGCCGCCCAGGGTGCCGCGGTTGCGGATCTGGCGCGAACCAATGCGTTCAAACAGGGCGCTGATACTGCGGGAGCGACCGGCAAAGAATGTTTCCAGCTCGCGATAAGTCAACGCCGCGCCCAGGTGAATCACACCGTCGCGCTCTTCGATACGGTGCAGCTCCTTTACACCGGACAGATCGATCATTTTGCGAATGGGCTGGCACTGCTGGGTGACTTCCAGTAACAGGTCAGTGCCTCCGGCGATCAGGCGAGCATCTGGATGCAGGGCCAGTCCCTGTTCTAGTTCTTTGCGGCTCTGTGGCTGGAGGTAATCCGCTGGCGCGTCTGTGTCGGCGATACTGGCCAGTTGTTCGATTTGCGTCTGTGCGTCGAGACGGTGCGCTTCGTCAGGCGCTTGCACCATTTTCAGGCCTGCATCGACGATGGGGCGATAGCCGGTGCAGCGGCAGAGGTTACCGGAGATGGCTTCACACACCTGCGCGCGGTCCGCCTGCGCATATTCGCCCGCAAGCAATTGCTGGTGCAGGCCCGCCAGCGACATGACAAAGCCCGGTGTGCAGAAACCACATTGGGAACCGTGGTTGTCCAGCATTTCCTGTTGCGCAGGGTGTAGTTTTCCACCATTGGCCAGGGCCTCAATGGTGACAAGGTGGCGGCGGTTGGCAGCAGCGACGGGGGTAATACAGGCGTTAACAGTGCTGTAGTGGATACGCCCGTTGTCCAGCTCTCCCAGCAATACCGTGCAGGCACCACAGTCGCCGGAAGCGCAGCCCTCTTTGGTGCCGCACAGGCGTTTGGACTCCCGCAGATAGCGCAGTAGCGTGGTATCCGCAGCGGGTGCGGTTTCCTCGACAAGATCGTGATTCAGGACAAATTTCAACAGAGGCTCCAGCAGCTTTTTTTACCGAATCCGGAAGACTTGCATCCGATAGATACTGCTCAAGCAAAAAGCTGGCCAACTGGACAGGTTTTAATGGGGTGACCTTATTCTTTCTATCTGGAGGCCTCTGGCACGCAAGTTGCGTTAATGGGGCGGCGCTAGGTAATCTTGTCGCAATGGACAACTTCGGGGATTCTTTCAGGGACTTTACGGCAATGGTTGATAACAATGGCTGACAGCTCGGCAGAAACAAAAAGAACCTATCGTCGCGGAAAGATCCGTGACCAGAACCTGGAGCGGATACTCGGGGCGGCGCGAGAGGAGTTCGTACTCAAGGGATTCGCCGGGGCGAGTATTCAGGCCATTGCGGACCGCGCAGGTTTGCCCAAGGCCAATGTGCACTATTACTTTAAAACCAAGTCGAATCTCTATGTCGCGGTGCTGGAGGAAATTGTTGTCCTCTGGAACGACCACTTCGATGAGCTGCGCGCGGAGGATGATCCGGCCGAGGTACTCGACCGTTTTATTCGCCGCAAAGTGGAGCTTTCTTATACCCACCCGCAGTCTTCCAAGCTGTTTGCGATGGAAATCATTCAGGGGGCACCGCACTTGCGGGACTATTTACGCAATGATTTGCGTCCCTGGATGAGAAAAAAGGCGGAGGTGATTGAAGCCTGGGTCGCTGCCGGGAAAATGGCACCGGTGGACCCCTATCACCTGATTTTTCTGATCTGGTCTTCCACGCAGCATTACGCGGATTTCGAGGCGCAGGTGCTGACCATTCTCAACCGCGCTGAATACGAGCGGTCGATGATCGACCGCATCGCAGACTTTCTCAGCCGCTCCATCCTCGCCGGAGTAGGGCTGGAAGCCCCCCGCTGATCAGCTTTGGTTGAGAGTCTGGGTAAATAGGTTAAAGGCTCGCTCGGCGTCGGTTTCACGGCAGATTTTTACCGCCGGGTTGTCACCGCCAGTGCGGGTAATGCCACTTTTCTCCGCATCCAGGTGTCGCCGCTCGGCGCCACTGTAGGTGATATTGGGGATTGAGCGTAGGGATGATGGTTGCCAGGGAGATCCGGTTTCCAGGCTGACGGTAACCGGTGCCATGTCTCCTTGGCAGAAGGCCGGGTCCAGTGCCACCAGTGCCGCCAGTACGTCCCAGAAATAGTATTCCCCGGATTCGATAAACCAGTCGTTGTCATCCAACACCGCATCCCAGAACTGCGCAGCCGGGGTTTTCGCAACCGCTTTGAAGTCGCGGGCGAATGCCTCGGTTACTTTCACCTGATTGGTGACATCCAGACCGACGACTTCAATGGGCAGTCCGGAGGCGAAAACCTGGGCCGCGGCTTCTGGGTCGACAAAAATATTCCATTCCGCTTTTGTATTTGGGTGGTTGTCGGTAAACCCGGGCACGATGATATTGCCCGGGGCCTCAAAGGCGCCGCCCATGATGACCAGACGCTGGACCTTATCGGTATCTGCTGGGTATTTTTCGAGCCACTGGGCGATGTTGGTCAGACTCCCGGTGGCTACCAATACGACTTGTTGATCGCTGTCGGCCAGGGTGGTGTGTATGACATCCACTGCGTGCTTTTCAGTGGCGGTGCGGGTGCTGTCGGGCAATGTAATGCCGGAGAGCGTGTCGGCCTGCTGCCGCCAGGGCTCCGGAAATGCGAAGTATCCGTCCATGGGGTAGTCGTCTCCGCAGGCGATCTTCACGTCACCGCTGGCGGTCAGGTCGAGCAGCGCCCCGATATTGTCCAGCGCGGGGGCGCAGCGGGTTTCGCCGGCGCCGTTACTGGTAACGGCGACCAGCTCCAGTTCCTTATGCATGGCCAGCACCAGCAGCGCAGACCAGTCATCGATAGCCATATCGGTATCGAAGATCACCGGCCGCGGACTGGACGCGTGGGCGCTCGACAGCAAAGTGATCAGCAGGCAGATGCAGAAAATACTGAGAGGTGTTCGTTTTTTCATCGTGGGGGTCAAACCATCGTTGTGGTGTTTTACTGTGTCCTTCGCCGCAACAGACAGCCTTCCATATTGGGAATCCTCCACAGTCAAACCGGGGAGCAGTCTGTGCTCTCTACGGGTAAGCAAGTGTCGCGCCAAAAAGTTGACCACTTGGTTTAAAAATTGCAGTCGTTAAAAGCATCTGGGTTACACCTGTTTGGGGTTGGCCCACTTAATTGGGAACGAGAACATCGGTGAACTGATATGCAGAGAGTGGTGGAGTACTTCAATTTCGGGCCGGCGACGTCGCTGAAGGGGGAGGTGTCGGCAAACTTCTGGCGCCGCGAGGTGCTTGCGGGGCTGACAACCTTCCTGGCCATGGCCTATATCACCGTGGTCAATCCGGCGATGCTCTCCGAGACCGGTATGGACTTTGGTGGGGTGTTCGTGGCGACCTGCCTGGCGGCAGCGTTTGGTTCCATTCTTATGGGGCTGCTGGGTAATTATCCGGTGGGGCTCGCGCCGGGCATGGGGCAGAATGCGTTTTTTACCTATGCCGTGGTGTTGGGGATGGGGCATCCCTGGCAGACAGCGCTGGGGGCGGTGTTCCTGTCCGGAATATTGTTTGTGGCGCTGAGCCTGCTGCCGTTTCGCGAATGGCTGATCAACGCCATCCCGCGCAATCTTAAACTGGGTATTTCCGCCGGGATAGGATTGTTCCTGGGGATCGTGGCGCTCAGCAATGCCGGAGTTGTGGTCGACAGTCCGGCCACGCTGGTATCTCTTGGCGATCTCACGGCGTTCGAGCCGCTCATGTGTCTGGTTGGCTTTGTGTTGATCGCAGCGCTTTCCCAGCGCGGTGTCGCCGGAGCGGTGGTTATTGGCATCATCGCGGTCAGTGCGGCCGGCTGGCTACTTGGGGCGGTGGAGTTCAAAGGCGTGGTATCCATGCCCCCTTCACCGGCACCGGTACTGATGCAGCTGGATATTGCCGGTGCATTTGATATATCGATGGTCACGGTAATCCTCACCATGCTGCTGGTGGATGTGTTTGATACCGCGGGTACTATGGTGGGGGTGGCCAATCGCGCTGGTCTGGTGCGCCCGGACGGCTCGCTGCCCCGTCTTGGCAAGGCGTTGCTGGCCGACTCCGGGGCCACCCTGGGTGGTGCGTTACTGGGGACTTCATCGACGACCAGCTATATCGAGAGTGCTGCCGGGGTTGAGGCTGGTGGCCGCACGGGGGTTACGGCAATCGTCTGCGGGCTGGCGTTTTTGCTGTGCCTGCTGTTTGCGCCGCTGGCGCAGAGTGTACCGGCCTATGCCACTGCCGCGGCGCTGTTGTTTGTGGCCTGCCTGATGGCGCGCAGCCTGGCGGATGTGGACTGGAGTGATCACAGTGAGAGCGCGCCAGCGGTGATTACCGCACTGGCGATGCCGCTGGGATACTCCATTGCCGATGGTATTGGTCTCGGGTTTATTTCCTACGCAGGTATCAAGCTGCTCAATGGCCAGTTTAAGACGTGTCCGCCGGTGGTTTATCTGGTAGCTAGTATCTTTGTGCTGAAGTTCGCTTTTCTATAGTAGCGACTGGCCTGACGCAAAGGCGGGTGGTCAGGAGCGCTTTTCAGGCTTTCCAGGCTTTCCCGGCCTCGCGCCGGTAAATCCGCCAATAAAAAAACCCGGCGCAAAAGCCGGGTTTTTTTATTGGCGGAAACCGCGCATGAAAACTTATCCACAACTCATAGGGGGAAACGGATCACCACACCACCCATGGTCTGTCCCAGCTCGAAGTCCTTGCGCGGGCTGTCCACATGCTCATTGTGACAACTGACGCAGGCGGGAGACACGGCCACGTCTGGATAAACCGCGGTGAAATATTCAGTGTCGCCGAGCTTCTCGGTTCCGTAGAAGTTCTGTCCGGGATTCTCGACAATAAACTCCAGGCCCTGGCGCTCTAACTCTGTGCGCGGCTTGTTCTGTTTGTTGATGGCCCACTGGGACAGTAACGCATAATTGAAACCGGATTCCTGTTCCGCCACACGTTCGGCCCCCATGCGCATCATTTGCGCGGGCAGCGGCAGTGCCTGATTGTCTTGCCAGTGCTCATCCGCCTTGATGACTTTTTCTTCATTCTGCAGTCGGTTGACCACATTGGTGGTATAGCTTGCGCGGTCTGCCTCGATGACTGCGAAAATCGCATCGGCCATTCTCTGGGGTTCGATTCCTGATTTTTCCCCACAACCTGAAAGCGCTGCCACTGCAGCCAAGATGAACGCTCTAGTTCGCATGGTTTCCCCTCCTGATGGGATTACTTGCTGGATTGAATCTTGGCGATCCGTTCACGAATCAGCTGGAACGTCTCGTGTTGGTTTTTTACCGGACCATTGAAGTTGTTCTTAAGTAACTGCTTGTCTGCCAGCGCAGCAACGGAGAACTCGATTCCGTGGCAGCTGAGGCATACCGGCAGCATTTTTTCATTGGGGCGCAGGTTGTGATTCTGGTTGTGGTTGACCGCAACCTGATCGCCGCGCACCTCTCGCGGCATATGGCAGTTGGCGCAGCTGACACCACTTGAAGCATCCGACTGCCAACGGTTGAAGTGTGCAGATGCGCGGTAGGCCAGGCTGTGTTCATCGTTGTGACAACTGAGGCAGGCGTCTACGGCGGCGTAGCGCGTGTCAGTCTCGTGCGCACCGTGACAGCTGATGCAGCTGAGCTCACCCTTTGCAGTACTTTTCATCGGGATTACGGCTTCCAACGGCGTCATTGCACCGGACTCCCTTCGAAATGCCTCGGGCACATCCTGTGACAGGCGCATACCGTGTTTACCCCCGGTAAATTCATCCCGCTGTTGGCTGTGACAGTCGCCGCAGGTGTCAACTATCTCCGCGCTACTGAATTGCCACTGACCATCACGGTGGCAGTTGCTGCAGTTGGTTTCGGTCTGCGCATGGGTACTGGACAGCCAGTTGCCAACGATGTCTGCGGTCGCGTCACCGGTATCCGATGGCAGTGCCATATCCGGCGACGCTACCTGGTGGGGTTCGCTATGAGGGTGTGCCTCTTTCCAGCCGGCCACCAGGGTTCGCAGGGGAAGCTGTCCGCCTTCAAGCAAGTCGGGAGTACCTATGTGTGCGGTCAGGAATCCCTCGTACAGATAGCGGTTGTCGTGGTAGTTGTGACAACCGGCACTGGCGCAGGTATCGAAGCCAAAGTCGGCGTGATTGGGGCGGTTTTCCGCGATATCACTGTGGCAGTGCACACAGAAATCCCCGGCCAGGGTAACCCCCATTTCGTGGGTGATTTCCGGTTTGTGCTCTGTGTGGCAGGACACACACTGGCGCGCGTCGAGCTGGTTCAACAGGTTGGCATTTCTCGGGTCGAGAAATTTCTTGCGCGGGTGGCTATCGTTTGCCAGCGCCAGTTCTTCACTGTGACAGCCAGTACACGCCTGCTGGATCACTTCCTGGCCCGCGAAGCCGTCACCGTGGCAGGTGTAACAGGCGAGTTCCACCTGGTGGTGGCCGTGGGTGGCCTCACCGCTGAGAAAATAAGATTTATCCGAGGCTTCCAGGTTGTACGTGATCAGCGCGGCAACACAAACGGTCAGTACCAGGCCGTAGTGCCAGAACTTGAATTTATAGTTATTCATTTAAAAGTAATACACGGCGAGGATATGGAAAAAGATTAATACCGGCAGTGCCCACAGCAGCGCGTAGTGAACCCGGGACCACCACTTGCGGTGCTCGCGCAATTTCAGGTCGGTCCAGTGGTGATTGCGGGCCATAAATACCCCCACCAGGGAGCCGGTGCATGTAGCCGCGAGGAATACCAGCATCAGTGCGAGGTTAAGGTTGTCGCCAAGTCGGAAGCCAGTATGGACAATGAGCACCAGTAGCGCGACGCAGCCGACGATACTGTGAAAGTAGCGCCAGTGATCCAGGTGGCCGAGATTGCGCTTTTTCAGGCGCTTGCGCAGGCTTAGGCTGGCGGTCAGCAGACACAGCCCGAGCAGTGTGTAGCCGCTCACCTGCTTCCAGAAATTGTCGTACCAGAGGTTTTTCAGGTACCAGTTGACCTGCACACTGTTGCTGACATCGGGCGCGGGCAGAAAAACCGCGATTGCAATCAACAACAGGGAGAGCAGGGATATCAATAAGATACTCGTCGCGTGTCGCATGACGAGGTTGGGAACGGGGGTGTCGAGCAGCTCTGCCATGAACGGTCGACAGCTGCCGCATACCGATCCAGCCTGAGTCTCCATCTCCAGATCATGCAGCGAGCGTTTTCCATTGGCGATGGCTGCGCAAAGCTCTCCCTTGCTGACACCATTGCACTGACAGACCAGGTAGCTGTCCGGTTGCTGTTTTATTCCCTGCTTTTCCTGCTTTGTCCACAGGTATCCGTCCTGTTCAAACCGACACAGCGCATCCGCTGAAATCGATTCGCCATCGTTGACGGCTGTGCTAATCCGGGCGCGTTCACTCCAGGCGCCGATCAAGCTGGCACCTACCAGCTTTCCCTCGCGCAGGTAGATTTCCCGGCACTGGCCTCTGAAGCGGTTTTCATAACGATACACACTCGTATTGCCACCGGGCTCTGTCTTGCCAAGCAGTGCACAGGGGATATGCGAAATCTTGAGTTCGATATCGGTGCGACTGCCGGAATAGGGCGTCGGAATGTCTTTATCTTTTTGGGCGCAGATATGTCGCGCGCAGATGTCGGCCTGCTCGAAGCCGGGGCGCACCAATTGGTACACCTGTTCTGCAAATTCGGCACATTCACCGATTGCGTAAATATCCGGATCGCTGGTTTCCATAAAGGAAGAAACCTGGATGCCGCGTGCGGTGTCGAGACCAGATTCCTCACCCAATGTGGTTTCCGGGGTGATGCCGGTACACAGGACAACGGTATCTACGTGCAGGTTTTCCCCGCTGGAGAGCTGGACATTGCTCACAGTCTTGCTGCCGTTGAACACTTCGATTTCGGCACCGGCTATCAGCTCCACCTGGAGTACGCTGAGGGCAGCCTTGAGATAATCTTCTGATGTGGTACTCAGTTTTCCACCGAGTAAGCCCGCTCGGGCGAGAAGTACAACCCGGTTTTTTTGTGTCTTAAGTGCCGCAGCGGCTTCCAATCCCAGTGCGCCCGCACCTGCTACCAGAATGGTTTGACTCTTATCGCGCAGACGGGTGAGAACCTTGGCATCGCGCAGATCGCGGAAGGGAATGATATTTTCCAGGTGTGCGCCGGGAATATCGGGCACTCGCGGTCGGGATCCGGTAGCGAGGATCAGTTTGGTATAGGGTTGGGGTGCGCCTTCCTCATCGAAGACGATACGCTCTTGTCGATCAATACGGGTAATTCGGCGATTGTGAAACTCGGCAAGGCGGCCGGCGGATTGTTTCCGGACCGGGTTTTCCAGTTCTTGCAGGGAGAGTTCCTGAGATAGGTACTGGGACAGCCTGACCCTGTTATACGGGGCTTCGTCCTCCGCACCGATCAGTACAACCTGTGCGTCTTCACTATTTTCCAGCAAGCGCTCTGCGCATCGAACGCCCACCGGACCGGCACCGACGACTACATAGATGGGGTAGCCCGCAGTTTTCTGGTTGGTTTCGGACTGCGCTTTTGAAAACTGCTTTTCCATGGAAACTTCAGTCACAAGTTCCCCCCGAAGTACTTCCCTGTACCCGTATTACGGGTATTCCCTCGAGTCATCATCAACCCTGCTTTTGTTATTGTTGTCTTTCTAAAGAGATATATTCGTATTTTCTGCAATGGACCCTTTGAAAATTGCAGCTGTGGATCAAACTGTTTTTGACTGTCGGTCTGCCGACGGAACTCCTGTTACGAGTAACGGTACAGCGTATATAGCTCCCGTTCTTCCAGGGAAACCCTTCTGGTCAGCGCCTCGCCGATTTTTTCATACTCCTGCTTGAAGTCCATCAGCATCTTCCCGGTAAAAACTTCACGGGAGTAGCGCTTGCAGAACTGCACTACGGCATTGGCAATATCATTCATATCGGAACGGAAATCTTTGACGATCTGCAGCGTATGTTGGTCATCGCCGAGAGATTGTTCCAAGTACACGTAAAAGCTCACGTTTTCTTTTATCAGGTGGGCCTGGAACGTCGATTTGAAGGCTTTCAATAGCTCAGAAATTTTCCGGAAATCCTGCCGTTCATAGCCCTCTGACCATATGCGTTGATAGATCTGGATCAGTTCTTTGTGATCACCTTTAAGATCGTGGATCAGGTTCGGGTCGAAGCTGATCGAACGCCCCTGCCGGGAGCCATTAAGATCATGGTCCCCTGAGGATGAATTGTTGCGGGACTTCCCGGAGAAAATGCGGAACATAGTCTGAGCCTTTTATCGGACTTATCTGGGTATTCTTTTAGCTTTATCGCAGATAAAGAGGAGTAGGAATTTTGCCGCGCCCGGGCGTGATTGAAACTGTTTTTTTGGTTTTATATTCCAGCTGCATGGCCAGCTTGAGAATTTTGTCACAGTTTTAATCGGGGGAGAATAGCGCCAGTGAAAAACAGAAGGAATTTATCTGGGAAAAATGAATATAAATTTTGTTTTGGGTTTTATCTGACTGAGACGAAAAAAGTAGTATTTATTGGTACTTTAGTACTTGTTGTTTCGGGTTTTTATTCTGCCTGCGATGAGGCCCGCACCGGTTTCGGTACGGGCGTTCCTAATTGGCGCAGCGCGAAAAATGCGTTTCTATTTGATTTAATGTCTGCTCTGAATTTTTCTCGCTGGCTTGCGCACCGATGCGGTTCCGTCAATTAGCTTTTGCAGGTAACCGTGCGCCTTATCTCCGAATACTCCACAGATACGGCGTCCCTCATCGACTGCAGCCTGAAAATGCACGCCTGCCCACACGCGGCTCTGCCCACAGTTTTCTTCCAATGATGTCCAGGTGGGGAAATCCAGGCTGGTATCACTCGCGGGCGTCAGCCCTGGTTCAACGCGGGAAGAGCCGGCCGAGCGTGGAATGCTCCAGTTCAGAAGATCCGATCCCAGGTACTGACGTGCCGATTGTGCGTGCGCGGAACAGAAACAGGTCGATGCGGAGGGGTACTCCGGGTGATCTGCTTCCTCCAGATACGATTTCCATTCATGTGCGGCGATAGTCTGCGTGCCCTTACCAGGGCCGCCCCAGGCCGTCACCGGTTGGCTTCCGTAAATATACTGGATGGCACTGAACGGGCGCACCGCATCGTAGCGGCGCTTTTCCTGCCACACGAAAATGCCTGCGTCGTGCGCTGCCATATTGGTGAGAAAATCCAGCTGGATAAACTCAAGCAGACTGAGTCCCTGTGAAAGCGCCGCGAACACTGCGGAAAAACCCAGTGCCTCAATCTTGTTATCGAAGAGTTCCGCCATCAGCTTCTGCTGTTCGGTGAGATTGGCAGATGCGGCCAGTACTTCGTCAGCCTGCTGTTTATACGCAGCGAAATTCCAGTGGTAACTGGCGAGGGGAGGTAACGCGCGGAATTTACGCGGAGACTTGTAGGAGTAGGGCTCGGTCAGGGCGTACTGCGGAGTGACGAACTGCTGAATCTTGTATAGCCCCATACCTTGGCGTTGCAGGTCCGGTTGCCAACGTGAAGGATTGAACAGGGTATAGGCGGTGTTGATTGGCTGGTAACCTGTGTAATCCATGTACGGCATGGGGTTGTTGTCACGCTGTGGTCCAACGCGGGTTTCGTTGCCCAGCTGGTTCATACCATCGCGCAGTCGTCCCTCTACCACTGCCATGCCGGCGGCGTTGCCGATACCCACGGCAGTAGTGAGGTCCAGGCTGGTATCGTCCGGATCCTGGCCTGCATTTTCCAGCATGCTGCGCCATAACCCATTTTGCTCTGGCAGCAGGCTGTTCATTACATGGTAGCTCGCGTAAAGCAGGGCAATATTGATATTGCGGTTGGTTTCCGCTTCGGAAGCCGGGCGGCGTCCGAGGCGGGAGTAAACACCAACCGCCGTCGGATGGTAGGGGGCGCTCGCGTCAAACCAGGCATTGGTCACCATGGTGGTGATACGCAATACGAGTGTGGCATCACCACCGGTTGGGGAGACGTACTGGAATATAGCCGGTGCGACCGCGGGGATGACTGCTTCAATAGCTGCGTTGCCATTGTCCAGATCCAGAGGTGGTTGCTCCTGAGCTTGTACCTGCGTACAGGTTAGCGCTATGGCCAGCCCGCAAATATACGTAAAGCGGTTAATCAACTTCCCTATTTTCATCGGATTTTCCTTTTTATCATCGTGTGTTCATAGCGCCTGCTGATATTTCCAGCAGGGCTTGCGATTTATATCGTGTTTTTGTGAAAGTCCGGAAAAACTGGAGTTTTTATCAACGCCAATTTTTTGGCGGTGTTTATTCACCAAGCGTGGCGAGCCAGAAATTGGTGCGACAAATTTGCGGAGACTAAAGCGAATACAATCTTAGAGGGGCAAGTAAGCCGGTGGCGATTTTGGTAATTAATAGAAGGAACGCTATGCAGGGATAATTATCGGCAAGTGACTTTTTACCGGCATAAAAAAACCCGGCATGTGCCGGGTTTTTTCGTGTGGGGGAAGACCGGGATTAACGGTCTTCTGCAGCCACGTAGTCGCGAGCGGTGTAGCCGGTGTACAGCTGACGCGGACGGCCGATCTTGTACGGGTTGGAGATCATCTCGTTCCAGTGTGCAATCCAGCCAGCGGTACGGCCGGTAGCGAAGATCACGGTGAACATGTCGGTAGGAATACCGATCGCCTTCATGATGATACCGGAGTAGAAGTCGACGTTCGGGTAGAGTTTCTTCTCGACGAAGTACTCGTCTTCCAGGGCGATCTTTTCCAGCTTCTTGGCGATACGCAGCAGCGGATCGTTCTCGGCACCCATGGCACCCAGAACTTCGTCGCAGATGCCCTGCATTACGCGGGAGCGCGGGTCGAAGTTCTTGTATACGCGGTGGCCGAAGCCCATCAGACGGAACGGATCGTTCTTGTCTTTGGCCTTGGCAACATACTCGTCGATACGGCTCTCGTCGCCGATCTCCTGCAGCATGTTCAGAACCGCTTCGTTGGCGCCGCCGTGTGCCGGGCCCCACAGGGTCGCGATACCGGAGGAGATACAGGCGAAGGGGTTGGCGCCGGAGGAGCCGGCCAGACGCACGGTAGAGGTAGAGGCGTTCTGCTCGTGGTCGGCGTGCAGCAGGAAGATCACGTCCATGGCCTTGGCCACAACCGGGTCGATCTTGCTCGGCTCACAGGGGTTGCCGAACATCATGTGCAGGAAGTTCTCGGAGTAGCTGAGGCTGTTGTCCGGATACATGAACGGCTGGCCCTTGCTGTGCTTGTAGCACATGGCGGCCAGGGTCGGCATCTTGGCAATCAGGCGGTCAGCGGAGATCTTGCGGTGTTCGGGATCGGTGATGTCGAGGGAGTCGTGGTAGAAGGAGGCGAGGGCGCCTACTACGCCGCACATCATGGCCATCGGGTGGGCGTCGTAGCGGAAGCCCTTGAAGAAGTTGACCAGGGATTCATGCACCATGGTGTGGTTCATGATGCTGTTGACGTATTCCTTCTTCTGCTCAACAGATGGCAGCTCGCCGTTCATCAGCAGGTAGCAGGTTTCCAGATAGTCGGATTTCTGCGCCAGCTGCTCGATGGGGTAGCCGCGGTGCAGCAGTACGCCCTTGGCGCCATCGATATAGGTGATCTGGGATTCGCAGGAGGCAGTGGACATGAAGCCCGGGTCGTAGGTAAACAGGCCTTTGCTCGCCAGGCTGCTGACGTCGACAACGTCGGGGCCGGCGGTGCCAGAGTAAACCGGCAGGTCGTAAGGGGCGTCGATACCGTCGACCGTGAGTTGAGCTTTCTTGTCGGACATTGTGGACTCCTAAAAACTATTCGTTTGCCAGCTTTTTTATTTCCACACAAATCACTGAATCACTTCAGTAATCAGACGGCCCGAATAGGGGCGCGTTCCGCGCTCACCTGTGATCACCTTTTTATGGGAAGGGTTGTCTCAGGTGCATTCTTTGCACGTACAAAACCCGGAAAGTGCCGGATTCTGCGGGCTCGGAGGGCCTTCTTTGGCTGCATCCGACGCGGATTGGGGGCTAGCGGGCTTTTGAGCGCGGCCAAACTTAAGTGCCGCGCTCCAAATTGTCAAACCAAATCGATGTGGCCGGCGGGTTCTATGACCGCAGGATCTATCGCGTTGGGCGTGGGTGGCAGGGATTTTGCCTGTTCCGGAAGGAATTCTGGCGCGGAAATTCGGGTTTGTTGAAATGGACGTCTCATACCATGGTCGGGTGCTTGGCGCCGTTTGCAACTGGTACAAAGCCGTCATCTGCGGCCCTCGGTTCGTTGTGTTTTGAAATTTGAATGCCTATAATCCGCGCGGCTTGCGCCTTGGTAAGGCCACTTTGTACAAGACCTCCCCAGGTTGGGTGAAAAGTGATCAGCAAGCTCGCCCGGTAAATAGAAAATTAACGGGCGCCCCGTCTTTCAGGGCAACAAGGTGTTATTCCTGTGAACAAGAACAGACCTGTCAATTTAGACATTTCTACTATCAAGCTCCCTGCACCAGCGTTGGTTTCCATTCTGCACCGTGTTTCCGGTGTGGTGCTCTTCGCTGTGGTTGCGCTTTTACTGTGCATGCTGGACTCCAGTCTGGAATCCGAGCAGGGTTTCCAAAAAGTAGCCGACTTCTTTACCAGCGTCCCGGCCAAATTGGTCCTGTGGGCATCCCTGGCGGCGCTGATTTACCACCTGATCGCTGGCGTACGTCACCTGCTGATGGATATCGGCCTGGGTGAGAGCCTCGAAGGTGGTCGTCGCGGCGCCGTCATCGTGCTGGTGCTTTCTGTAGTGCTCATTCTGCTGGCGGGGGTTCTGGTATGGTAAAGGCAGTTACTGGCTTCGGCCGCAGTGGTCTGTACGACTGGTTCATTCAGCGCATCAGTGCTGTAGTGCTGGTGGCTTACACGCTCTTTATAGTGGGCTTTATTTTCCTCTCCAAGGATTTTGGCTACGCCAGCTGGTCCGCGCTGTTTGAACAGCGCTGGGTGCGCGTATTCACCCTGGTGGCTCTGCTCTCCACACTCGCTCACGCCTGGATCGGACTCTGGTCCGTTGTCACCGACTACCTCACCAATCGCATGATGGGCGGTAAAGCTACCGTTCTGCGCATCCTGGTAGAGGTCCTGTTGGGTGCCGTCGCCGTGTTCTACGCGGTGTGGGGCTTCGAAATTCTGTGGGGTATGTAAGTCATGTCGAATATGCGAACAATAACCTTTGACGGTATCGTAATTGGCGGCGGCGGCGCGGGTATGCGCGCGGCCCTGCAGATGGCCCAGTCCGGTTTCAAGACTGCGGTAATCACCAAAGTATTCCCGACCCGTTCGCACACGGTTTCCGCCCAGGGCGGCATTACCTGTGCCATTGCCAGCGATGACCCCAACGACGATTGGCGCTGGCACATGTACGACACCGTCAAGGGCTCCGACTATATCGGTGACCAGGACGCGATTGAGTACATGTGTTCCGTAGGCCCGGAAGCCGTGTTCGAGCTCGAGCACATGGGCCTGCCGTTCTCCCGTACTAAAGAAGGTCGCATCTATCAGCGTCCTTTCGGTGGCCAGTCCAAGGACTATGGCCGCGGTGGCCAGGCGGCGCGTACTTGCGCTGCGGCGGACCGTACCGGTCACGCACTGCTGCACACCCTTTACCAGAACAACGTCAAGCACAACACCGTATTCCTGAACGAGTGGTTCGCGGTAGACCTGGTGAAAAACCAGGACGGTGCTGTGGTCGGCGTCATCGCTATCTGTATCGAAGATGGCGAAGTAGTGTTCATCAAGTCCAAGGCGACTGTATTCGCGACCGGCGGTGCCGGCCGTATCTTCGCCTCTACCACCAATGCGCACATCAACACCGGTGACGGTGTTGGTATGGCCCTGCGCGCCGGTATGCCGGTGCAGGACATCGAGATGTGGCAGTTCCACCCGACAGGTATCGCCGGTGCCGGTGTACTGGTGACCGAAGGTTGTCGTGGTGAGGGTGGCTACCTGATCAACAAGGACGGCGAGCGCTTCATGGAGCGTTACGCGCCGAACGCCAAAGACCTGGCCTCCCGCGACGTGGTAGCCCGTTCTATGGTGCTCGAGATCCTCGACGGTCGCGGTGCTGGTGAGAATGGCGACCACGTATTCCTGAAGCTGGATCACCTGGGTGAAGAGCTGCTGCACAGCCGCCTGCCGGGTATTTGTGAGCTGGCCAAGACCTTTGCGCACGCCGATCCGGTGAAAGAGCCGATCCCGGTAGTGCCGACCTGTCACTATATGATGGGCGGTATCCCCACCAACGTTCACGGCCAGGCCCTGACCCAGGATGCCTCCGGTAACGATCAGGTGATCGACGGCTTCTACGCCTGTGGTGAAGTTGCCTGTGTATCCGTACACGGCGCCAACCGCCTGGGCGGCAACTCCCTGCTGGATCTGGTGGTATTCGGTCGCGCGTCCGGCCTGTTCATCGAGAAGGCCCTGCGCGAAGGTATCGAGAACCGCGAAGCATCCGAGTCCGATATCGAAGCCGCCATGGCGCGCCTGAACCGTCTCGAGACCACCAACGATGGCGAGTCTGCTGCCAGCCTGCGTACCGAGCTGCAGGGTGTGATGCAGAACCACTTCGGTGTATTCCGTCGCGGCGATTACATGGCCGAGGGCGTGAAGAAGCTGGAAGGCCTGCGCGAGCGTATCGCCAATGTGCGTCTGGACGACAAGTCCCGTGCATTCAACACCGCGCGTATCGAAGCGCTGGAGCTGCAGAACCTGCTGGAAGTTGCAGAAGCGACTGCCATCGCTGCAGAAGTCCGCACCGAGAGCCGCGGCGCCCACGCCCGCGAAGACTTCCAGGAGCGCGACGACGAGAACTGGCTGTGCCACTCCATGTACTTCCCCGCGGAAAAACGTGTTGGCAAGCGTGCGGTTAACTTCGCGCCCAACACCGTCGATGCTTTCGAGCCGAAAGCGCGTACTTACTAATTCGGGAGCGGAATGACCATGTTGAAAGTAAGCATCTACCGTTACAACCCGGAAACCGATTCTGCGCCGTATATGCAGGACTACGACCTGGATACCCAGGGCAAGGACCTGATGGTGCTGGACGTGCTGGAACTGCTCAAGGCCCAGGATCCGAGCCTGGCGTTTCGCCGTTCCTGCCGCGAGGGCGTGTGTGGCTCCGACGGTATGAACATTTCAGGCAAGAACGGTCTTGCCTGTATCATGCCGATCTCCGAGGCCGCGCCGAAGGGCAAGCTGGTACTGCGCCCGCTGCCTGGCCTGCCGGTCATTCGTGACCTGGTTGTGGATATGGAACAGTTCTACACCCAGTACAAGAAGATCGAGCCGTACCTGCAGAACAGCTCCCCGGCTCCGGCCATCGAGCGCCTGCAGTCCCCGGAAGAGCGCGCGAAGCTGGATGGCCTGTACGAGTGTATTCTCTGTGCCTGCTGTTCTACCTCGTGTCCGTCGTTCTGGTGGAACCCCGACAAGTTCATCGGCCCGGCCGGTCTGCTGCAGGCGTACCGCTTCCTCGCGGATAGCCGCGATGACGCAACCGATGAGCGTCTCGGCAAACTGGACGATCCGTTCAGCGTGTTCCGCTGCCACGGTATCCAGAACTGTGTGAATGTATGTCCGAAGGGTTTGAACCCCACCCGGGCAATCGGCCACATCCGTAATATGCTGATAACTCGCGCCGTGTAGGGGAGTCATTCCCAAACGGGAGCGCGGGTTCCCACCAAAAATAATCACAATTAAGCCGACAGCAAAGCAGGTGTCAGGCTTATACGAAAAAGGGGAGGTGTCTTTTTAGCGCCTCCCCTTTTGTGAGTGAAAGACAGGAAAGAGCGGCGTGAAATTCAAGGGTGCGCGCCGTCAACTGAGGTAGGCATTAATGCACGAAAGCACAATGGAGGAACTCTGGCGTACTTCGCATATTTCTGGCGGCAACGCCGGATACGTGGAGGAGCTGTACGAGACCTATCTGCACGATTCCAGTGGCGTACCGGAAGAATGGCGTAATTATTTTGACAGCCTGCCGCGCGTCAATGGCGGTGATGTCTCACATGCTGCCATTCGCCAGCACTTCGAGCTGTTGGCGAAAAACCGTACCCGCCCCCTCGCCGCTCCCGGCGCCGGCTCGGTCAATATCGAGCACGAACGCAAACAGATCAAAGTTCTGCAACTGATCAACTCCTACCGTCACCGCGGTCACAAGAGAGCCACCCTGGACCCCCTGGGACTCATGGCCCGTGAACAGGTGCCGGATCTGCAGCTGAACTACCACGGCCTCACTGAAGGCGATTTCGACACCACCTTCCAGACCGGCGACCTGTTCTTCGGTAACGGCGAGGCGACCCTGCGCGAGATCGTGGAAGGCCTGGAAAATACCTACTGCGGCAACCTGGGTGCAGAGATCATGCACCTGTCCAATCTGGACGAGCAGCAGTGGTTCCAGCAGCGCCTCGAGCGCAGCCAGTCGAAACCGAATTTCGGTAACGACGTCCGCACTGAAATCCTGCAGCGCCTGTCTGCCGCTGAAGGCCTGGAACGCCACCTTGACTCCAAGTACCCGGGCACCAAGCGTTTCGGCGTTGAGGGTGGCGAGAGCCTGATCCCGCTGATGGACGCCCTGATCCGTCGCTCCGGTACTTACGCGGTCAAAGAAATCGTGATCGGTATGGCCCACCGCGGTCGCCTGAACACGCTGGTCAATATCCTGGGTAAAAACCCGGCGGACCTGTTCGAAGAGTTCGAAGGCAAGAAAACCCTCGATACCTCCGGTGACGTGAAGTATCACCAGGGCTTCTCCTCCAACGTGATGACCCCCGGTGGCGAAGTGCACCTGGCGCTGGCCTTCAACCCCTCGCACCTGGAAATTTGTGCGCCGGTAGTTGTGGGCTCCGTGCGTGCCCGTCAGGATCGCCGTGGCGACAGCACTGGTGAGAAAGTAATGCCGATCAACATCCACGGTGATGCGGCATTTGCCGGTCAGGGCGTTGTGCAGGAAACCCTGCAGATGTCCCAGACCCGCGGTTACTACACCGGCGGCAGCATCCATCTGGTACTGAACAACCAGGTGGGCTTCACCACCAGCAAGCGCGAAGATGCCCGCTCCACCGAGTACTGTACCGATGTGGCGAAGATGATCGACGCTCCGGTGCTGCACGTGAACGGCGACGATCCCGAAGCGGTGGTACTGGCCGGCCTGCTGGCAGTGGATTACCGCTACGAGTTCAAGAAAGACATCGTTATCGATCTGGTGTGTTACCGCCGTCGCGGCCACAACGAGACCGATGACCCGTCTGGCACCCAGCCGCTGATGTACCAGACCATCCGCAAGCACAAGACCACCCGCACTCTGTACGCTGACAAGCTGATCGCAGAAGGCGTGGTGAGCAAAGCGGAAGCGGACAAACTGGCCAACGAATACCGTGACAAACTGGATCGCGGTGAAGACGTGGCAACCGGCCTGGTGAACAAGCCGGATGAGTCCATGTTTGTAGACTGGCGTCCGTACCTGAACCACGAGTGGACCGTAGAAGGCGATACCAGCTACGAGCTGTCCAAGCTGAAAGACGTGGCCAACCGCATGACCACCGTTCCCGACGGTATCGTGATGCAGCGCCAGGTTTCCAAGATCTACGAAGACCGCCGCAAGATGGCCGGTGGCGCACTGCCACTGAACTGGGGCATGGCGGAAACCCTGGCTTACGGTACGCTGCTAGAAGAGGGCTATATGGTCCGCTTCACCGGTGAAGACGTGGGTCGCGGTACCTTCTCCCACCGTCACGCGGTTATCCACAGCCAGAAAGACGGCCAGAGCTATGTGCCCCTTCAGCACATGTCCGAAGACCAGCCGCGTTTCGATATCTACGACTCGCTGCTGTCCGAAGAAGCGGTACTGGCATTCGAATACGGTTACGCCACCACCACCCCGAAATCCCTGGTGGTTTGGGAGGCGCAGTTCGGCGACTTCGCCAACGGTGCGCAGGTGGTAATCGACCAGTTCATTACTTCCGGTGAGCACAAGTGGGGCCGCATGTGCGGCCTGGTGATGCTGCTGCCGCACGGCTACGAAGGCCAGGGCCCGGAGCACTCCTCCGCGCGACTCGAGCGCTTCATGCAGCTGTGTGCAGAGCACAACATCCAGGTGTGTAACGCCACCACCCCGGCACAGATTTTCCACCTGTTGCGTCGCCAGGCAGTTCGCCCGATGCGTCGCCCGCTGGTGATCATGAGCCCGAAGTGGATCCTGCGTCACAAGCTGGCTACTTCCAGCCTGGAAGAGCTGGCCAACGGCCAGTTCCACAACGTGATTCAGGACGAGGGCGTAGATCCTGCCAAGGTGAAGCGTCTGATTATCTGCTCCGGCAAGGTCTACTACCATCTGCTGGAAGCGCGCATGGAGCGCGAGCAGGAAGATGTGGCCTTTGTTCGTATCGAACAGCTGTACCCCTTCCCGGACGACGAGTTCCTGGCAGCGGTTTCCGCATTCAAGAACATCGAGAGCGTCGCCTGGTGTCAGGAAGAGCCGATGAATCAGGGTGCCTGGTACTCCAGCCAGCATCACCTGCGTCGTCTGCTGAACGAAGCACATCCGAAGCTGGAGCTGGAATATGTCGGCCGCGCAGCTTCTGCTGCACCGGCGGCGGGCTATATGTCCACCCACCTGGAAGAACAGAATACGTTCATCAATGAGGCGCTGACTGTCAAATAAGGCAGCAGTACAACGAAGAGCAATCTCAGGAAACAGGAACAATGACCATCGAGATTAAAGCGCCAACTTTCCCGGAATCCGTTCAGGATGGCACCGTTGCCACCTGGCACAAACAACCGGGTGAAGCCGTGTCCCGCGATGAACTGATCGTGGATATTGAAACCGACAAAGTCGTGCTGGAAGTTGTTGCTCCGGCAGACGGCGCCCTCAGCGAAATTATCAAGGGTGAGGGCGATACCGTCCTCTCCAACGAAGTAATTGCCAAGTTTGAAGAGGGTGCCGGCGGCAGCGCGGGTGACTCCTCTGAAGCAGCCCCGGCTCCGGCTGAAGAAGCACCGGCTCCGGCCGCTGGCGGCGAGAAAATCGCCATGCCTTCTGCCAAGAAAATGGCGGCAGAAAAAGGCGTGGACCTGGGTGGTGTCGAAGGCACCGGCAAAGGTGGTCGCGTACTGAAAGAAGACGTGATGAAAGCGGGCTCCGCTCCGGCTGCTGCTGCGGCTCCGGCTGCTGCTGCGCAGGTAGAAGTTGCGCCGGGTGAGCGTGTTGAGAAGCGCGTACCCATGACCCGTATGCGTAAGCGCATCGCCGAGCGACTGCTGGATGCTTCCCAGTCCACCGCCATGCTCACTACTTTCAACGAAGTGAACATGAAGCCGATCATGGATCTGCGTAAGAACTACAAAGATCTGTTCGAGAAGACCCACAACGGCACTCGTCTGGGCTTTATGGGCTTCTTCGTAAAAGCAGCGGTTGAAGCGCTCAAGCGTTACTCCGCGGTGAACGCGTCCATCGACGGTAACGACATTGTTTACCACGGTTACCAGGACATCGGTGTTGCCGTTTCCTCTCCGAAAGGTCTGGTTGTTCCGATTCTGCGTAACGCAGAAAACATGGGCCTGGCGGACATGGAAAACAATATCCGTGACCTGGGCTTGCGTGCGCGCGACGGCAAGCTGTCTATCGAAGAGATGACCGGCGGCACCTTCACCATCACCAACGGTGGTGTGTTCGGTTCCCTGCTGTCCACTCCGATCCTGAATCCGCCGCAGACCGCGATTCTCGGTATGCACAAGATCCAGGAGCGTCCGATGGCAGTAGACGGCAAGGTAGAAATCCTGCCGATGATGTACCTGGCCCTGTCTTACGACCACCGCCTGATCGACGGCAAGGAAGCAGTTGGCTTCCTGGTAGCGATCAAGGAAATGATCGAAGACCCGGCGCGCATCCTGCTCGAAGTCTAAGTCGTTCGATTTTTGGAGAAAGGGCGGTTTCCGGTGTATTCGGTAACCGCCCGAAGCATATGAGCCTGTGAATAACTTCAGGCATCAGCGGCACCAAGACCGCCTCAGGAAAGCCGGGCAGATCCCCGGCGATGCGGAAACACCGCATTCGTTGAATCCACTCAAATTTGGAACAGACCATGTCAGAAAAATTTGACGTAATAGTAATTGGCTCCGGCCCCGGTGGTTATGTGGCCGCAATCCGCGCAGCGCAGCTGGGTCTGAAAACTGCCTGTGTTGAAAAATGGACCAACAAAGAAGGCAAGGTCGTCAACGGCGGTACCTGCCTGAACGTGGGTTGTATCCCGTCCAAGGCGCTGCTGGACAGCTCCTGGAAATACCACGAAGCCAAAGATTCTCTCGACGTACATGGCATTGATACCGGCAAGGTAAAGATCGACGTCAAGAAAATGATCGAGCGCAAAGACGGCGTTGTTAAGCAGATGTCTGGCGGTATCGCCGGCCTGTTCATGGCCAACAAAGTGACCTCCATCGAAGGCACTGGCAAGCTGCTCGCGGGCAAGAAAGTGGAAGTCACCGATCACGACGGCAAGACCACCACCTACGAAGCCGAAAACGTCATCCTGGCTTCCGGTTCCGTGCCGGTAAACATTCCGCCGGCTCCGATCGACAACAAGATCATCGTTGATTCCACTGGCGCACTGGAGTTCACCTCCGTACCGAAGCGCCTGGGCGTGATCGGCGCTGGTGTGATCGGTCTGGAACTGGGCTCCGTATGGAATCGCCTGGGCTCCGACGTTGTGGTTCTCGAAGCCATGGACAGCTTCCTGTCCATCATGGACCAGCAGATCGCCAAAGAATCCCAGAAAATCCTGAAGAAGCAGGGCCTGGATATCCGTCTGTCATGCCGCGTAACCGGCAGCGAAGTGAAGGGCAAAGAAGTTGTCGTCACTTACGAAGACAAAGATGGCAAAGAGCACCAGGAAACCTTCGACAAGCTGATCGTGAGTGTGGGCCGTCGTCCTTACACCGAAGGTCTGCTGTCTGAAGATGCTGGCGTTAAGCTGGACGAGCGCGGCTTTATCTACGTCAACGACCTGTGCATGACTTCTGCACCGGGCGTTTGGGCAGTAGGTGACGTTGTTCGCGGTCCGATGCTCGCGCACAAGGCGTCTGAAGAAGGCGTAGTGGTTGCTGAGCGCATCGCCGGCCAGAAGCCGATGATGAACTACGACGTGATCCCGAACGTGATCTACACCCACCCGGAAATTGCCGCTGTCGGTCGTACCGAAGAGCAGGTAAAAGCCGACGGCGAGCCCTACAACGTAGGTGTTTTCCCGTTCGTGGCTTCCGGTCGCGCCGTAGCTGCCAACGAAACTGGCGGCATGGTGAAGATCATCGCACACGCAGAAACCGATCGTGTACTGGGCGCCCACATTGTTGGCCCGTCCGCTGCCGACCTGGTTCAGCAAGTGGCGATCGCCATGGAGTTCGGCTCCAGCGCTGAAGACATCGGTATGACCGTATTCGGTCACCCGACCCTGTCTGAAGCCGTTAAGGAAGCTGCACTGGCAGCCAACGGCCACGCGATCCACATCGCCAACCGTAAAAAGCGCAAGTAAGCGACAGGTAAAGTCGGGGCGGAACCGGGACACGGTTTTCGCCCCGGATTCATTTCAGGCTCCTGGTTTTGTAACGACGCAAGCTCAGGAACCTGTCTAAAGGTGCAGAGCAATCTGCAATTGGTAAACACATTTCAAATGTGAATTGGTATTGACTATGAACTTGCATGAGTATCAGGGCAAACAACTGTTTGCAGCATACGGATTGCCGGTTTCCAAAGGCATCGCAGCGGAAACCCCGGCAGCAGCAGCAGCGGCAGCAGACGAAATCGGCGGAGACAAGTGGGTTGTTAAAGCCCAGGTGCACGCTGGCGGCCGCGGTAAAGCGGGCGGCGTTAAGCTGGTAGACTCCAAAGCGGAAATTGAAGAATTCGCCAAAAAGTGGCTGGGTAACAACCTGGTAACTTATCAGACAGACGAAAACGGCCAGCCGGTTTCCCGCATCCTCGTGGAAAGCTGCACCGACATCGACCAGGAACTGTACCTGGGCGCAGTGATGGACCGTGCTACCCGTCGCATCGTATTCATGGCCTCCACCGAAGGCGGTGTTGAGATCGAGAAAGTTGCGGAAGAGACCCCGGAAAAAATCCTGAAAGCCACCATCGACCCGCTGGTAGGCGCTCAGCCTTATCAGGGCCGCGAGCTGGCATTCCAGCTGGGCCTGGAAGGCGATCAGATCAAGCAGTTCACCAAGATCTTCCTGGGCCTCGCCAAGATGTTCGAAGAGAAAGATCTGGCCCTGCTGGAAATCAACCCGCTGGTAATCACCCCAGAGAAAAACCTGCACTGCCTCGATGCGAAAATCGTCATCGATAGCAACGCACTGTACCGTCACCCGGACCTGCGTGAAATGCACGACCCGTCTCAGGAAGACGAGCGCGAAGCACACGCAGCCAAGTGGGACCTGAACTACGTAGCGCTCGATGGCAACATCGGCTGCATGGTAAACGGCGCTGGCCTGGCCATGGGTACCATGGACATCGTCAACCTGCACGGCGGCAAGCCGGCTAATTTCCTGGACGTTGGTGGCGGCGCGACCAAAGAGCGCGTTGTTGAAGCGTTCAAGATCATCCTGTCCGACGAGAACGTAAAAGCCGTTCTGATTAACATCTTCGGCGGCATCGTACGCTGCGACATGATCGCAGAAGGCGTAATCGGTGCTGTGAAAGAAGTCGGCGTTAAGATCCCGGTTGTTGTTCGCCTCGAAGGTAACAACGCAGACCTGGGTGCCAAGGTTCTGAGCGACAGCGGCCTGAACATCATCGCTGCCACCAGCCTGACCGACGCGGCAGAGCAAGTGGTTAAAGCTGCGGAGGGTAAATAATCATGTCAGTACTGATTAACAAAGACACCAAAGTAATCTGCCAGGGCTTCACCGGCTCCCAGGGTACTTTCCACTCCGAGCAGGCTATCGAGTACGGTACAAAAATGGTCGGCGGTGTAACCCCGGGCAAAGGCGGCCAGACTCACCTGGGCCTGCCGGTATTCAACACCGTGAAAGAAGCCGTAGAAGCTACCGGTGCAGAAGCATCCGTTATCTATGTACCGGCACCTTTCTGTAAGGATTCCATCCTGGAAGCAGCCAACGGCGGCATCAAGCTGATCGTGTGCATCACCGAAGGCATTCCTACCATGGACATGCTGGATGCCAAGGTTAAGTGCGACGAGCTGGGCGTACGCCTGATCGGCCCGAACTGCCCGGGTGTGATCACTCCGGGTGAGTGCAAAATCGGCATCATGCCGGGCCACATCCACAAGCCGGGCAAAGTGGGCATCGTGTCCCGCTCCGGTACTCTGACTTACGAAGCCGTAAAGCAGACTACCGACCACGGCTTCGGCCAGTCCACCTGTGTGGGCATCGGCGGCGACCCCATCCCGGGCTCCAACTTCATCGACATCCTGGAAATGTTCCAGAACGACCCGCAGACCGAAGCGATCGTTATGATCGGCGAGATCGGCGGTTCTGCTGAAGAAGAAGCAGCTGCTTACATCAAGGAAAACGTCACCAAGCCGGTCGTTTCCTACATCGCTGGTGTAACCGCTCCTCCTGGAAAGCGCATGGGCCACGCCGGTGCGATCATCTCCGGGGGTAAAGGTACTGCAGACGAGAAGTTTGCGGCACTGGAAGACGCTGGTGTTAAAACCGTCCGTTCCCTGGCGGAAATCGGTAATGCACTGAAGGAAGTAACTGGCTGGTAATCGGCTAATTGCTTCCCAAAAAACGGGCCCTAGTGGGCCCGTTTTTTTTGCCTCGATAAAATTGGCCAGAGGCTTTTGCAATGCTCTCTTTGCTTTCTGACCTGATTTTGTCCACACAACCCTTGTCACTGGATGTCGTTATCCAGCGGGCTGTGAGTTTCCTCTGTATGTGTGCCGATAACATGGGTATAGATCATCGTCGTCTTTACGTTACTGTGTCCTAGCAGCTCCTGTATCTTTCGAATATCTGTACCTGCTGCGAGTAGCTGGGTGGCAAATGAATGACGAAAGGTATGGCAGCTTGCAGCCTTTTTTACATCGGCCTTAATAATTGCGCGTGCCACAGCGCGTCGTACCTGTTGTTCACGGATATGATGACGGCGAGTCACTTGCAACTGTGGACAAAAGGCAGGCCTTTCCGCGGGGAATAGATACAGTAATCCCGGGCTACTGTGGGTCGAATTAGAAGACTTTACACCCGGCATGTAGATAGAACCGAAACCCTTTATCCGATCCTGGCGGTTTAAAGCCAAAACCATATCAATCTGGTGTTGCAAGGGGTTAACGAGTGACCGGGGTAACAGTACTCGACGTGCCTTACTGCCTTTGGCTTCATTGACAGTCAAGGAAGATTCGCCAAAGTCCAAATCACCTATACGCAGGCGCACGGCCTCCATTATCCGCAATCCCGCACCATACATCAGCGACGCTGCCAGCCAACTTTGGCCCGTAAGGAGGGACAGTACACGCATTGCTTCGTCGTGACTAAATACGACGGGCAACTTTCGCCCCTTATTGGCGCGGGTAAAACTCAATTGACCGATTTCACGGCGCAAGAACTGTCTGTACAGGAACACCACGGCATTGAGGGCGGTTTTCTGGGTGTTGATGGATACAGAACGGTTGCAGGCGAGGTGGCAAAGCCAGTTGTCAATCTGCTCAGCCCCGAGGTTCTCCGGTCTCTCCATATTGTGAAAGCGGATATAGTCACGAATCCACCGGCAATAGGTTTCCTCCGTCCTGTATGCCAGTCGTCTAGCTCGCATAAAGGCGCGCAGGCGATCCATGAACCTAATTGGGTGGGGCGGTAGTGGGTGAGGTACATCTTCCATGGGGGCACCATCATCAAGGAACTTGTACTGATTTTATATACAGTATTCTGGGTGATTGCTAGCCATATCCCATTACAAGCGATTACAGTGCCCGCTATCTCCAGCCGAAAGAGCTATACCTTGGAAATATAAATATAATCAATGACTTGGGCGAGGTGAGCCAGGACGTGATAGTGGGCAAAGTGACTCATTATGCTTTGGGGTGTATGGTTGACGGATTACCGGAAAGCTTGACGTCATGGGGCCTGGCGCGCATTCTTGACGCAAAATACCGCGGCGGATAGTGGGCAGATAAATTAGCGCACTTCGCCCACGATATAACTGTTAAGTTTTGGAATGGACATCGAAGATATAAACAAAAAGGCAAAATTATTGATTGATGAAACTTGGAAGGATAGCTCCAAGTGGCACGAGAATTTCAATGAAGCCAGAAAGTTACTAGAAGGTGCGTTGAGTGTAGATCCCAGTGATGAAACAACGCTAATAAATTATGGGACGGTCTTATGTGACATGGGTCGCCATAAAGACGCCACTAAATATCTTAAAAAGGCAATAGATCAAAGCAGCAAAAATAAACATGCTTTTTACAATTTGGGCGTAGCGCTTATAAATTATTCTTCCCACGACGATGCTATGGTCTACATGAAAAAAGCAAAAGCTAAAAAAGAAGGCGTGCTGACTTGGGAGGCATATTTCGATCCTATGGGGCACTAAAAACTTAACAATGCAATGCAGCCGACGTCTTACTTTGTGCACTTTTTGCACGGTCGCTGCGCTCCTATTTTCGTGCAAAAAGCACACAAAGCAAGCCGCGGCTGATTGCGGCGTTAGAGGGCAATCGTAATTCCTTGTGAATCATATAGTTCATTGCAACCATAATAATTTTATGAGTAAGGTTGATTGCTATCAAACCTGACCTTTCAGACTGTTTTAAAGGGCACTTAAAGTGATAATTGAAAAAGTAAGTCTTAAAGGCTTCAGGAACTTCCAAGAAGCCACTATTCGATTTACAGATAAGACATTAATTATTGGGGGCAATGATGTTGGTAAAACAAATTTGCTCTATGGCATCCGTTTGCTACTCGATAAATCGTTGTCAGATAGGGATATTGAGCCAGAAGCTACCGACTTCTTCATAGATAGCGATGGAGTTCAAGCAGAATCTTTCACTATTAAAATTTATTTTTCTGAAATTAAAGAAGATGCTGTTCTTTCTTCACTAAAGGGAAGTGTGAGTGATGAAAGCAAGACCGTGATTGCTCTTACAGCAGATAGAACGACACTTGATTACGAGATATCTATTGGATGCTCGGATGATGAGCTTGAGATTATTCCATCAAGGTTCTATTTAAAACAGTTGAATTTACGATATGTAAAATCCCGCAGAGACCTTCAAAAGTTCATTCAAATAGAGAAAAGAAAATTACTTAAACAGTCGCAAGAGAGCCTTAAGCCTGAAGATCTCGAGAGTGACCAAGTTGAAATGCTAGCCATCTCAGCCAAGCTAAACGAAGTTAATGAAAAGGTTGCTGAGCTTAACTATGTAAAGGATGCCACTTCAGTAGTTAATGAAGAGTTGAAAAAGCTATCATATAAAAATGATAACTATAGTGTTCATTTGGACACTGGGGCTATAAAGGTAAATCAGTTTATTGAAAATTTAGAATTAGGTGCATCTACATCTGGCTCAAAACTAATGATTGGCGGTGATGGACGAAACAATCAAATATTATTGGCCTTATGGAAGGCAAAAAGTCAAAGAGAGTTTGATCCTGACCACGAGGTTACATTTTACTGTGTTGAAGAACCTGAAGCCCATTTACATCCACATCAACAACGAAAGCTAGCTGATTACTTAATTCATGATTTGCCCGGGCAAACCATAATTACAAGTCACTCCCCTCAAATTACAGAACGATATAAGCCAGATTCGATAGTTCGAATTCTCTTAACTGAAACTGGTAGTACAGCGGCCAGCGGTGGTTGTTCTGAATGCATTTCCGATGCTTGGGACGACTTAGGTTATAGGATGAGCATTCTTCCGGCTGAGGCTTTTTTTTCTAGCTGTGTTTTTTTGGTAGAAGGCCCATCGGAAAAACTTTTTTACGAAGAGTTAGCAAGACAGATAGGTATAGATTTGGATTTTTGTAATATCTCTATCCTTAGTGTTGATGGAATTCAATTTAAAGTCTATAGCAAAATTTTAGATGCTATGGAAATACCTTGGGTGATGAGAACAGACAATGATGTTTCAGGCATTAAAAATAGTGTTAATAAAAGAGCTGTCGGTATTAATAGATGCTTGTCATTGGCTGGCCTAGCTAATGGCCCCGACTATACCCCAACAACAACTTCGCAAGGCTTAGTTGATTCAGGAGTTTGGAAAACGACTTCAGATCAAATAAATCCTTACGGAATATTTCTTTCAAAGGTTGACCTAGAAGCCGATCTGTCTTTAGAACTTCCTGCTGAGTTGTTAACTTATTCTGGAAAGACGGATATCAATGATGCAGTAAAATACTTGCAAAGTAAAAAAGCTATTAGAATGCGAGAGTTTTTGTCACAAAATCAACAGGCGCTCATAGGAGTTAGCGGGGGCGAGCTAGCTAAGCCACTGCATCATGCGGTTAAGTTGGCAGGCCAATAACATGAGTGATTTCGAGTATACGCCGGATCAGAAAGCAGCCATAACCTCAAACTCAAATATGGTTATTACTGCATGTCCAGGAAGTGGAAAGACTACTGTCGTTGCAGAAAAGATAAGAAATGAAGTTAAAGATCTTCCGCCTTACAAAGGTGTTATTGGAATTACTTTTACTGTAAAAGCCAGTAAGGAATTAAGACAGCGATGTAAGAAGAATGCTTGTGATACTAAAATGAGCTTTTTTGGCACAATTGATCATTTTTGTTTGAGTGAGATTATACATCCTTTTTTAGCAAGAGTTCTTGATAGGAAAAAGCACCAGTTAGAGTGTATTAAGTTTGATGAAATACCCGAATTTGTTTTAGAAAAACTGAGTGTAATACCTCATTACAGCGACGAGGTAAACTCCACTTCATTTAAATGCCTCGAAGATGATATTAGCACATTATTCGATCATGGTTTCGTCTTGCTTGAACTGCTAGGTGTGATAGCAAATTATGTCATAGCAGAATCTCATGCTTGTCAAAGATATATTGCAGCAAAATACAGCTCGGTATATATAGATGAATATCAGGACTCCTCTGAGCCACAGCATGCACTCTTTCTCAAGTTATTAGAGCTGGGACTTGTCGGTGTTGCAGTTGGTGATGTACAACAATCCATCTATGCTTGGCGTGGAAGTGACCCAGAGTTCATTAAAGAGTTAACAAATAATCCTGATGTCTTCGAACATCATATTGTAAATATTAATCATCGCTGTCATCCATCAATTACTAACTATTCTAACCGGCTTTACGACGCTGAGTGTGATTTATTGCCTGCTAGTGATGTCAGAGTGTATAGGCGCCACTACACAGGTACTCAAGTAGATGTCACTGAAAAAATAAATGAGTCAATTGAAATTGCGCTTAAGAAAAACATAGTCGAGTCATACTCGCAAATAGGAATACTTGTAAGGAATAACATATCTCTAGAATTTCTTAGTAATGGATTAAATGTACCGTTTCGAATTTTTGACGAAGACCCATTAGCAGTTAGAAATACAAGGGTTTGTAATCTATTTTCTCAGCTTTTGAGGTTTAGATACGACGAGCATCATCGTTTAAATGATGTTGTTGAATATATTCAGTCTTTCACTCCAATTTCGAAGAATAGATTATCTGTATTGCGTGAAACGATATCAACTATTGGTGATAAAGTTCAGGATGAACTATCACGTACAATTGTAGATATCACTGGGGAAGTTTTAAATATTGACATCAGTGCTTCAGATAAAGAGTTGATCAATGCAATATGTTTGGATTCTAAGTTACTTCAACACTATAAGCCGATAAATGAGAATGAAGTTCAAGTCATGACGCTTCATAAATCTAAAGGGCTAGAATTTGAACTTGTTTATCACTTGGATCTATACGATTGGATTCACCCTAAAAGAAAGTTTGTTCGAGGTTGTTTCGATGTAATATATGATAATTGGGAGCAGGAGTTAAATTTACATTTTGTTGGGATAACTAGAGCGAAAAATTATTGTGTTCTAGTTACTAGTAATAGTCGTCTCAATCGAGCCTATGAAACCAAAACAGGTAATCCATCTCAATTCTTTTCGTTGCCAGGATTAGATGGTTTATATCGATAGCACAATAAATATTCGCTGTCGTCATAGTTATAAAGACTGTTATCAACCCGCAGGATGTCGCAATTTTCCCTCTAACAAGTTGCTGCACGCGGAAAAATTACTCGCTTCGCTCCTAATTCTCCGGTGAGCAAAGCGTTAGGTGAGCCAAAACATGGAAAGTGTCGCCGGTTACTTCGGTTATGAAAAGCAAGGGTTCTGTGGGGCAAAGCTCACAAAGAGAGCTGGAACTCTTCATGTTGAGCTTTACGACGAAGAAATTGGAAATTTTCTGCTGAAGTTTATTGGCGTTAAGAAAATACAATTTTCTGATGCCGACCTTTGCTCACTATGCCTGGCTGTGTATTCTTGCGAAGTGGTAGATCTCGGCTCAACTGAAGATCTTCAGGAAACTATTAAAACGAGCTTGAAAAGAAATTCGACTCCACCTCATTTAAAGCACTACAGTATATTTTTGCCTGAAATTGGTGTTTATGAAATCTTCGCGGAAGAAGTAGAAGACGTGAGCGCTGAAACTTATAGTGAAGGTGTTTAGCCATGATATGTGGTGCACCACTAGCGAAGCACCTAACAAGGTGCTGCAGGGGACGTCTTACCTTGCGCACCTTTTGCGCAGTCGCTGCGCTCCTGTTTTTGCGCAAAATGCACGCAAGGTAAGCCGTCCCTGAGCACGGCGTTAGGCAAACCACATGGAAAGAGCATTTTCAGCTCCCGTTGAAATTGAGCCGGATGAAGTGGAAGAAGTTTATAGCCGGGCGCGGACGGAGAAGTGGGAAGAAGATTGGTTGGAGGTATTTTATCCGGACCAAGTAAAGCCTAAGTTGCGTGCCTTGCCCTATTTGTGGGCTGTATTCCCAAAGGGAGTATATCCGGCGCTAAGTGGAAAAGCTGCAATCAAAGCTTACGAGGCTCAAGTCGCACCAGGATACGTTGTACTTCCGGACAACTTTAAGCTTGCTGTTCTCTCTAATGCAAAGCCGGAGAATGCTCAGGCTTCCGAATATTATGTTTTCCCCGAAAACATGGCTTGGATTATGGCTTTCACTCACGAGGACTATTATGGTGAAAACGCAGGCCCATATTTCGCGAAAAACAAAGATTATGACAAGTTGAATCAAAAAAACCGACTTAAAGTAAAAAAGAAAGCGGAGGTTGAGGAGGCCAAAAGGCAAGGGTGGCTATAATTGAGCGTGTGCAGAGCAACTGCCTAACAAACGCAAGCAGAATGCTCCAGCCCTTCGGGCCTCCGCGGGACGCCCAACGCTATGCACATTTTGTGCGGGTCGCTGTGCTCCCACTTTCGCACAAAATGTGCATGGCATTGGTCGCCCCTGTTGCGGGCGTTACATGTCTTATGGAACCTGAGATCATAAAGTTTTTATCAGAATTTACCGCGATAAAGCCGGGAAAAATCTCGGGAGATACGCTAGTAAATTTTGACCTAGGCGTGGATGGCGACGATGGGTTAGAGCTGTTACAGGAGTATGCAAAGAAATTTGACGTCGACATTAGCGGGATCTCTGAATCGTATTTTAGTCCAGAAGGTGTACCTCTTTTATGGCCGTTTCATTTCATACGCTTGCTACTTGGCCATAGGCCTATCGGTCTAGTACCGCTTCCTGTATCACAGCTTGTAAAGTCTGCGGAGGCCGGAAAGTGGGTCAACATGTAACCAGGCCAGGCTGTTTGCTCCGGGCCTTCGGCCCTCCGCGGGACAGCTTACCTTGTGCACGTTTTGCACAGGTCGCTATGCTCCCATTTTTGCGCAAAACGCGCACAAGGTAAGCTGCCCCTGCTGGCGGCGTTACGCGTAGAGATAGTTATGGGGCTCTGTATAGAATTCTGGGAGGGAGATGTTCGAGTCAATTCAGATGATTTGCGTAGACTAATAAAAGAAAGTACGTCATTGTTTGTGGAGGTTGTTGAAGTAAACGAGAACATACTCGAACTAAGTTGCAAGCGGCTTCATGTCGCTGTAAGACAGATGACAAAGAATGGAAAAATGGCGACTGGTTTTCTGGCTGTAGTCATATCACTCGCGGCTTATTATTTTGGTGCGGCAGCATTCACACCAGCGGTACTTTTATCTCTAGTGTCGGCTCCACTAGCTATAATTTCACTCTTCGTTAAAGCCTGGCGGCTTGGTCTATTAGCTTTATATTTCTCTCTTTTTGCGTTGTTAACGTCACCTACTTTGGGTGCTCCTCCATTTGCATCTGAAACTGGATTTATCGTGGTTGCTTTGGTGGGCCTAATTCTGGCTATGGTTCTAGCCATCCACTGGTGCTGTACTTCTCGAAAAGCCTAGTAAGGGCGGGCGATGGGGGCCTACTTCGAGGAGCAGGTGAAAACCCTGATCGACCTGCCCATCTTCGGTGATGTGCGCGGTCGTAAGTACATGATGTGTATCGAGAACGTAGCCGACAAGGAGACCAAGGAACTGATCGATTCTGCCGCCAAGGTGGGTAACCGTATCGCCGATCACTGTTAGGCTCGCGGACTGATTGTGCGCCCGCTGGCACACATGAACGTGCTGTCTCCGCCTCTGCCCCTGAACAAGGAAAGCATCGACTTCCTGGTGGCGACCCTGCGCGAGAGCATTGAGGCCACCATGGCCGAGCTGAAGGCGGAGGGATATCTCTAAGCCTTCAGTCTGTGCAGCCCCCCAGTCCATATGGGGGCTGCACCGACTCGGCAATTACCCGCGTATTACTTCCAGAACTGCCACCACTTTTTGCTGTTTTCCGCGCGCGCAGCCTGACCCTGCTCGGATCCCTTATCCATTTCCTTGCGCACTTGCTCCGCTTTTTTGGCCTGTTGTTTTTCCAGACCCTTGGCTTCTTCTTTCCCTGCGGTGGATTGCTCTTCCGCTTCCATTGCCTTGTCAGCCTTGCGGGCTTCTTTTTTCTCCATAGCGGCGGCACGCTTTTCTTCGGCCATCATGCGCTTCTCTTCTTTCTTGAGCTGCTTCTCGGCGGCCATTTCACGCTTGCCTTCCGCCATCTCGCGATGCTCTGCGACGTGTTCTTTCGCTTTGTCTGCCTGGCTGGTATCCGGTTGCTGGGCGAAGGCGGATGCAGAAACCAGAAGGGTGGTGGCAATCAACGCTGAGGTTTTCTTCATTGTGTCGATCCTGTTAGGTTGGGGATGAAGGTGTGGTTCAGATTTACCCAACGGCGGGTGAATGTACAGCGATTGGTAGACATTATCGGAAGCTACCCACTGCGGCCCTGTCTCGCGATCAGCGCTGATTCAGTAACTGCGCGCGATAGGTGCGGGGTGTGGCACCGAACCAGTCCCGGCAAGCGCGGTTGAACGCGGATTGTTCTGAATACCCGAGCAGGCCGCCTATCTGGCTGAGTTTGAGGTTGGGTTCCATCAGGTAGTTCCGGGCCATTACCTGCCTTTCCACGGTCAACAGCTTTTCATAGGTGGTGCCCTCGTTGGCCAGCCTGCGCTGCAGGGTACGTTTGTGCATGGACAGGTGTGAGGCAATCGTCTCGCTGCTGCACAGGCCGGTGGGCAGCAGGCTCCTGATCAACCTGGCAACATCCTCAGAGACCGAGTTTGTATAGGGGGGCTGTTGCGCATCCAGGTAGAGCTCCGCCAGTTGCCGGGTCTGGTGGTCCACACTCGACAGCGGAATGGACAGTGTGGTGTCTGGCAGCAGGAAGCCGCACCAGCTCTGGTTGAAATGCACCGCGCTGCCAAATACCTTGCGGTAGGTCTTTTCACTGCCCAGTCGGGCGTGGATGAAACAGGTGCTGAGTGGATTGAATGCTTCACCGCACAACAGCTTCATGACCTGCATGGCATTGGCGAGTCCCAGTTCGTAGGCCTGTATCGAATAGCCGCTGCCATCGTCTATCCAGTATTCGAGCCTGATATGCCGGGACTGCCCCTGTGTCTCGAAAGTGCTGCGTATACCGAGTGCCGGGCAATGCAGGTGTAAATATCGTGCAATGCTATCCAGGGCTTCTCCCACGGTGGCAGAGCTGCGCGCGATCACGGAAATTGGCCCGAGAATATCCATCCCCTGATATTCGGCGAGCTTCAGGCCGAACTCCGGGTAATCGAGTGCTTTGGCGGTGTCCTCGAACAGCGCGGCCATATCGCGGTAGATCAGGAACGAATTGTCTTCGCGATTTTCGGCCACGGGAATCCGGTGTCTGGAGAGCAGTGCGCGCGGGTCTCCCCCCAGGTTTCTGACCAGCTCGTCGTATCCCCACAGATTGGTGGCTCTGATCAGGTTGGGCACGGGCGCTCCGATTTTTTACCGGCTTGTTTTGTGGATTCGCAACGGGGTTGGCGATACGGGCATGGTTTAGCCTGTCGCGATTTGTCAAAAAATAGTCGTCATTCGTCAATATTGTCAAGGGGAATTTCTGAAATATTGTTCAGGTCTGGTCATCAATACATATAAAAAAGGAGACCACTGTGACAGCGATGCATTACGACACCATCATCATCGGTGCCGGGCTTTCGGGCATCGGTACCGCCTGCCATATCGCCTCAGAACACCCGCACAAGCGTCTGGCCATTCTCGAGCGCAGGGAAAAAATGGGGGGCACCTGGGATCTGTTCCGTTACCCCGGCATTCGCTCCGACTCTGATATGGCGAGCTTTGGGTTCAACTTCAAACCGTGGTATTCGGACAAGGTGCTGGCGGAAGGCGACAATATCCGCAATTACGTCAAGGAAACCGCAGCCGAGTTCGGCCTGGAAGAAAAGGTGCAGTATGGCCTGGCCATCACCTGTGCGGACTGGTCCGAGGCGCGACAGCGCTGGACCGTCACCGCAGTGCACGAGCCGTCCGGTGAAGAGAAAACATTTACCTGCGCGTTCTTGATTAATTGCGCCGGTTACTACAATTTTGATCAGGGTCATCGTCCTCACTTTGAAGGTGAGGAGTCATTCAAGGGGGACATCGTTCACCCGCAATTCTGGCCGGAAAATTTCGATTATGCCGGCAAGAAAGTCGTGGTTATCGGCAGTGGTGCAACCGCCATTACCCTGGTACCGAGCATGGCGGATAAGGCGGCCGGTGTGACCATGTTGCAGCGCTCGCCAAGCTATGTGATGTCGGTGCCGGGTACCGACAAGCTGTCCATGCTGCTGAATAAAGTCCTGCCGAAGAAGTGGGTGTTCAATCTCGCTAGAAAACGCAACATCCTGATGCAGCGTGGCCTGTATCTGGCCTGCAGAAAGTGGCCAAACGCCATGCGCAAACTGTTGCTGTCCCATGTCCGCAAGCAGGTCGGCCCCGACTTCGATATGCGCCACTTCTCGCCAAGCTACAATCCCTGGGAGCAACGCCTGTGCGCAGCGCCGGACGGTGATTTCTTCACTTCCCTGCGTTCTGGCAAGGCGGATATCGTTACCGATCATATCGATCACTTTACCGAGCGCGGCATCATGCTGAAGTCCGGCCAGCACCTGGATGCGGATGTGATCGTTACCGCTACCGGCCTGGATGTACAGCTGATGGGTGGTATGGAATTCCGCCTGGATGGCAACCCGGTAAACGTGCCGGGAAAAATGATTTACAAGGGCATCATGGTGCAGGATCTCCCCAACTACGGGTGGATCTTCGGCTATACCAACGCGCCCTGGACGCTTAAGGCCGATATCGGCGGACGCTATTTGTGTAATCTGTTCACGCATATGGAAAAGCAGGGGCTTTCCGTAGCGCGGCCGGTTGATCTCGAGAACAATGCCAGTGGTACCGGTATGCTGGATGGGTTTGCACCCGGTTATATGGATCGGGCCAAAGACCGGATGCCCCGTCAGGGCAGGGGAGCACCATGGGTGGTAACCATGCACTATGGCAAGGACAAGAAGGCACTGACCGAAGAGCCGATTGCAGACGGTGTATTGCAGTTTGCGCGGGCGGTATCTCCCGTTGTGACTCAGGACCTTGAGGCCACAGCTTAACCGCTGGGCCTTTGACGTACTGAATGTAAGAGGTATTGCGTATGAGCGCTGTGGATAACACCAAACCGCCGGTCGTGCTGATCCACGGTATGTGGAGTACTGGGGAAACCTTATCGGAACTCCAGCAGGCTTTTGAGCGGCAGGGGTATGTGGTGCACGCGCCCACCCTGCCATATCACAAGGAAAAGTCGGCGTACGATACGGATGACCGGGCCCGGCTGGCCCGGGCCAGTCTGCAGGAATATGTGGATTTTATTGTTGCCAAAGTAAACGCGCTTGAGACGGCGCCGATTCTGGTTGGGCACTCTATGGGCGGGTTACTGGCACAGCTGGTGGCCGCAAGGGTCCAGGTTGAGAAGCTGGTGCTGCTGTCCTCGGCGGCCCCCGGCGGCATTAACAGCTGGAGCTGGTCAATGGTGCGCACCTTTGGCCGCAACCTGTTTCGGTTTCCATTGTGGACGCGCGTGACCGAGGTGAGGGAGAGCAATATCCGCTATGGCATTGCGAATACTCAAACTCCGGTTGTTCAGCGGCAGATATTTGACATGTCCACCTATGAATCCGGTATGGCCACGTTCCAGATCGGTGTCGGCGGCTTTTTGCCCCATGGCTTTTCCCGGGTTGATGCCCAGGCTGTGCAGTGCCCGGTACTGGTGATCGGCGGAACAGTTGACCGCATTACCCCGATCAAAATACAGCGTGCTATCGCCAACAAATATGGTGCGCGGGCCCAATTGGTGGAGCTGCCCGGCGTCTGTCACTGGACGGTAGGGGGGAGTAACTTTCCCCGGGTTTGCTCGGCCATGTTCCACTGGCTGGAAAATAAGGCGGCATAAGCACATCTGGTGATTGGCTTATCCAATAATTGTGCGCAGTTTATTTGGCCAGGTATTTCTGCCTTAACCACCGGCTGAACCCGTCCACCGCAAACACCAGTATCAGGATGGCGAGAATGACCGTCGCTGCCTGAGACTGCTGAAACAGGCTCAGGTGGATATACAGCATCTGCCCGAGTCCTCCGGCCCCCACGAAGCCGAGCACGCTGGAAATGCGGATATTATTTTCCCAGCGGTACAGGGTATACGCGGACCACTGGGGCCACAGTATTGGCAGGGTGCCGTAAAGGAACGCGGTGGTGCGGGAGCCCCCGCAATTGCGTACCGCATCGGCAGCTATGGTAGGGGTATTCTCAAGAGCCTCGGCAAATAGACGGCCCAGTACGCCGGTAGTGTGCAGGGCGAGTGCCAGGGTGCCGGCATTGGGGCCCAGTCCTGCGGCCAGCACCATCAGCGCCGCCCACACCAGTTCCGGAACGGAACGCAGCGCATTGAGCACAGCGCGCGCACACGCCTGCATTAACCCGCCCAAATATCCCGCTGCCGGTAACGCGAGGCAGGCGCCCAGCAGCGCCGCCAGTAAAGTACCCATGGCGGACATGGCGATGGTCTCCAGTGCGGCCTGGCCCACTGCCCGTAAAAAGGCGGGGGACAGATCCGGCTGCAGGAACTCCGCAAAATACTCGGCCATTGCATGCAGGGTTGTGGGCTCTGCAAGCGCAGAAAAATCTACGGACAGGAACTGGAAGGCAGCGACAATCGCGCCGAGGATAGCCAACAGCAGGAACAGGTTACCCCAGCGGAACGGGTATTTTCTGGAGTTTGTTTCCGGTTTCACAGTAGCCGACTCCGCAGCAGGCGACTGACCTGGTCGGCAACCAAAACCAGCAGCAGAAATACCAGCAGGATCGTCACGACCTCATTGCCGGCAAACATCCGCAGGGAGAGCTCCAGCTGCTGCCCCAGGCCGCCGGCACCGACAAATCCCATCACCACCGAGGCGCGCAGGGCGCATTCCCAGCGATAGACCGTATAGGAAAGCATCTCGCCGGCGGCATTGGGCAATACGCCATACAGGAATGCGCTAAACCGCGAAGCGCCGGCGCCGATCAGTGCCTCCGCCGGCCGCCGGTCCACCGACTCAAAAATTTCTCCGTAGACTTTGCCCAGCATCCCCACATAGGTAATGGCGATTGCCAGCACGCCAGCGCTGGGGCCTAGCCCCACCGCGCGCACGAACAGCAGTGCCCATACGATTTCCGGCACGCTGCGCAGCAAAACCAGCAGTGCGCGCACCGGCAGGCGCAAGCTGCGCCCCAGCAGCGAGGGCTGTCCGCGCCGGTGTAATGCCGAGCGAGACAGGGCGCGGGTAACCAGAAGGGCGGCGGCGAAGGCGGGTGGCAGCGCCAGTGCGATGCCGGCCACGGCAATGGCGAGGGTCTCCAGGGTCGAATGCCACAGGAGTTCGAGAAACTCGCGGTTATGTGCCGGTGGCCAGGCGCCATTGAGCAATGTGCCCATGGCCTGGGTGTTATCCCTATCGAACAGCACGCCCGGATTCAGTTCACTGAAATGGAGGCCCGGCCACAGTAGCAGCAACACCACGGCGCCCAGCAGCAAGCGGGGCAGGAGTGCCGGATCGCGCTGTTGCCATCCCGATGGATCGGCGGCCGTATGTATGCTGGGTTGCGTCATCGCTGCAGGCCAGTCATCAGGGTTGGCAGCGCGGTGGTGTCAGTGGTTGCCACTGCGGTTGATCCTGGCCGATATGGTTAACTGCGGCTTGTAGCTGTTCGTTGGCGTAGAGCTGGTCCAGCTCGCCGGCGGTGATTTCTTCCACCGGTTTGTCGAAAAGTATGGCGCCGTCGCGCAGGCCGATGACCCGGGGAAACAGTCTCATCGCCAGTTCCAGGTTGTGAAGACTCACTACCAGGGTTGCGCTGTGTTGTCCCGCTTCCTGTTTCAACAAGTTCAGCGTGTGTTCCGCCAGCACCGGGTCCATCGCGGACACCGGCTCATCGGCCAGAATCAGTGCCGGCTGCTGGTACAGGGCACGGGCGATGGCGACACGCTGCAATTGACCTCCGGAGAGTTGATCGCAGCGCTCGAATAGTTTGTCCCCCAGATCCAGTTTCGCCAGGGTTGCGCGCACACCTGGAATATCCATGGGATAAAAAAAGTTGAGCAGGCCCTTCAACCGCGACCACTGACCCGCGCGACCGGCGGCGACAGCGGTGACCACCCGTTGCCGCGGTGGCAACGGAGGCGACTGTTGAACCAGGCCGATTCGCGCGCGCAATTTCTGGCGCACGCCACTGCTGATCGACCAGGGGGAGGTATTGAGAATGCTGATGTTGCCGGTGTCGGGCCGCTGCGCGGTCGCCAGCAGGCGCAGCAGTGTGCTTTTCCCGGCACCGGAAGGCCCGATAATCGCTACCTGCTCACCTTCTTTGATAGCGAGCGCAATATTCTCCAGCGCGGGCTTTACCTGAGCCTGGTGCTGCAGCGCGGTTGTGGCGCGCGTGAAGATCACGCCGACACCGCGCAACGCGATATTCATTTCAAAAGGCCCACCGAGCGTGCCGCATCTTCAATGGACTGGTAGTTTTCCGGAGCCGTTTCGATAAAACGCTCTGTGGCCTGTAGATCGAGAATGGCCTTGTGCTCAGGATTGGCCGGGTCGAGTGCCAGAAAGGCTGCCTTGATATTTTTCGTCAGGGCCGGGGAGAGATCGCCGCGTACGGTCCAGTTGTAATCGAAGTAGGGCGGTGTCGTTGCCAGCACCCGCACCTTGTCGGTATCCACCTTGCCACTGTCTACCAGCTTGTCCCACACCGAGGCATTCAGCACACCGGCATCCGCCTTGCCGGCCTGCACCCAGGCTGCGGTGGCATCGTGGGCACCGGAGTAGGCTACTCGGCCAAAGAAGGTTTCCGGCTTGATACCGTCTTTGGCCATAAAGTAGCGCGGCATCAGGCTGCCGGAGGTGGAAGAGATGGAACCGAAGACAAAGCTTTTGCCCTTCAAATCCTGCAGGGTTTTTACCGCGGGATCGGCGGTAATGAACTTGCTGGTGAAATGCCGGTCCTGTTCTCGCTGTACCAGGGGTATTGCGTTACCGGTTTTCAGGCGCGCCTGCACAAAGGTGAATCCCCCAAGCCAGGCCAGGTCGACGCGGTCGGCCGCCAGGCTTTCCACCACCGCCGCATAGTCGGTCACCGGAATAAATTTCACCGGCATTCCAAGCTGCTGTTCCAGATAAGTCCCCAGCGGCTTGAACTTGCGCAGCAGTTCTGTGGGCGCTTCATCGGGAATGGCGGAGACGCGCAGAACCTTCGGACTGGATTCATCGGCACTGGCGGTAGCGCCGAAAAGCAGGGTGAGGGGGAGCAGGCAAAGGGCAACAAGCACCTTTGCCCATTGCTGAGGGGCACGATTCAACATGCGAGTTCTCCAGTTCAATAGTGGAAAAAACGATTAACGGATTGTCGGAAAAAATTCGGCTTACTTTATTGCACTTGCGCGCGCAGGTACTCCACCACTTCGCGCTGGTTGCCGCGGAATACGATACGTGCGGCTTTCTTTTCCGCCTGGTAGACGTACATGGGGTCGTAGTAGTCCCGCAGCAGCGCGGTGATCCAGTCCTGGTGGCGGTCCACATTGCCATCGGCGGTCTGCTGTTGCAGTGCCTCCTGCATGATGGTGTCCAGTTCCTGGTAGCGCTGGCCACCGAGCCGTTTGGTGATGTTGGCCAGGTTCTGGCGCAGTGCCTGGGCAAAGGCCACCGGCCCTTCTTCGGCGCCGTGCAGTTTCACAAACTCCGCACACAGGTCGACCACGTAATCCTTCAGGATCCGCTCCACCCGGCCTTCCAGGGTGTCGTCCAGCCATACCAGCGGGTAGTTGCCCATGCCCTGGTGCAGGGAAAGCGGCACAGAGCAGCGGCCAATCAGGCGACTTTCGTCTTCCAGCACAAAGTGTGTCTGGCCCGCAGCGCGGCGCTTGAGAAAATCCACCGCCAGTGCATTTTCAAACGCGATCTGTGGCGGTTGTGCGGTGGCTCGCTTGCCGAAGCTGGAGCCGCGGTGGTTGGCGTGGCCCTCAAGGTCTACTGCGTTGTCCAGCTGCATCAGGACTTCGGTTTTACCGGTGCCGGTCATTCCACCGACCAGGGTGAAACTGCATTCGCGTACGGCGCTTTCAAGTTCCTCGATCAGGAAGGTGCGCATTGCCTTGTAGCCGCCGGTAATCCGCGGATAGGGAACGCCCGCCTCGTTGAGCCATTGCTGACTGATCTGGGAGCGCAGGCCGCCGCGGAAGCAGAACAGGTAGCCTTCGGGATGATTGCGGGCAAACTCCGCCCACGCGGCCACACGTGCTTCCTTTACCGCGCCACCAACCAGCTCGTGACCGAGCGCGATCGCCGCCTGCTGGCCTTTCTGTTTGTAGCAGGTGCCCACCTTCTGGCGTTCGATGTCGGTCATCAGCGGCAGGTTAACCGCATTGGGAAAAGATCCCTTGTTGAACTCCACCGGTGCGCGGGTATCGATCATTGGCACGTCGTGCAGGAAGATCTCGCGGAAGTCGCCGGTATCCGGCCTGGGGGCTTTCACTGTGCTCATCGCAGGGTCACCGCGAATTCGTGGCCGGCGTCTTCCCGCGCCACCAGTTCGCCGATGGGGGTGAGGTGCAAATCCAGTGCCTGAGCGGCGGCGAGAAACTCTGCCTCACCTTCCGGGGTAACTGCCACCAGTAATCCACCGCTGGTCTGCGGGTCGCACAGCAACTGGTGCTGGCTTTCTTCCTGCAGGCGAACCCGGTGCCCGTAGCTTTCAAAGTTGCGCCCGGTACCGCCGGGAATGCAGCCCTGTTCGAGGTAGTGGGGCACGCTGGCTATCCGGGGCACAGCGTCGAAATCCAGTTCGGCACACAGGCCGCTGCCATCCGCCAGTTCCACCAGGTGGCCGAGCAGGCCGAAACCGGTGACGTCTGTCATCGCGGTGACGCCGGACAGCCGCGCAAAGTGGCTGCCGGGACGATTGAGGGTACACATCAGGTCGCGCGCCACGCCGATATCTTCTTCGCGCAGCTTGCCCTGCTTTTCCGCGGTGGTGAGCACGCCGATGCCGATGGGCTTGGTCAGATACAGTTTGCAACCGGCGGTGGCGGTGTCATTGCGTTTCAGCCGGCGTTTTTCCACCACGCCAGTGACCGCCAGCCCGAAGATGGGTTCCGGGGCATCGATGGAGTGGCCGCCCGCCAGCGGGATGCCCGCGGCTTCACATACGGCACGGCCGCCGCGAATCACTTCCCGCGCCACTTCCGGCGGCAGCACATTTATCGGCCAGCCGAGAATGGCGATGGCCATCAGCGGATCGGCCCCCATGGCGTAGATATCACTGATGGCATTGGTGGCGGCGATGCGGCCGAAGTCGTAGGGATCATCCACGATCGGCATAAAGAAGTCGGTGGTCGACACCACCCCGCGTTCCTCGTCCAGCGCGTACACAGCGGCGTCGTCACGGGAGCTATTGCCCACCCACAGGTTGGTATCGGCGAGCTGGGTGCCGCTGTCTGCGAGGATCTTGTCGAGTACTGCGGGCGCAATTTTGCAGCCACAGCCGGCGCCGTGGCTGTACTGGGTCAGGCGAACGGGCTCGGAGGAGGCAGGAGCGTGATTGGACATGGAAGCCTTGTGCGTTGACGGGACGAATGCCGGGATGAAAGACGGACATTTTATCAGTGGTTGGCGGGTGTTTTCATCCATGCCGTTCGACCTGCTTGCAGCAACCGTGGTAATCCATTTGAATGACCGGTGAGTACAAACACAATACGATTGACAAAGTAAATCCATTGACGGCTGCAAAGTGGGGTGTCTGTTGGCTTTGAAATCTCTGGCTGGATTTCTGTTTTCCTTTTTTCTGTGGGGCCTCGCGTTTCACAGCCACGGGGATACGACGCAGGAAACCGCCTCCGGCGACCATGTAAAAGTACGCTGGCTGGCGCCGGATACGTTTGCCGGTGGAACCGAAACCATCGGCTTCTATTTCGAAGTTGACCCCGGTTGGCATGTTTACTGGCGCAATGCCGGGGATTCTGGCGCTGCACCGCGCTTTGATTTTGTCGGCGCCAGTGGCGATGTGGGCGATATTCAATGGCCGTTTCCAGTACGCCTACCCATCGAGCATCTGACCAATCTCGGCTACGAGGGCGATGTGGCCTACCTGTTTTCGGTAAAGCCCGATGCGTCGCGCATGGAGCTGGTGGTGAATCTCGAGTGGCTGGTGTGCAAGGTCGATTGCATTCCCGGCTACGGCACCATGATCCTGTCGCGGCCTGTGGCGGATGCCGCACAGTGGTCCCTTGAGGACAAGGCGCTGCGGGACCGGTTCGCCGCACGGGTGCCCGAATCCGCCGACACCGGAAACTTTCCCTGGACCGTCGCCAATGTGTCCGCCATGTCAGCGGGAGATTCCCTGCAACTGATCCTTGAGGCGGGTGAGGGCGGCAAACAGCGGTCGGTGCCGGATGTATTCCCTCTCGATGGCGGCTTGCTTACCGCCAAGGAGCCTCAGGTCGAGCAAGCGGAAAACACCATCCGCTACACCTTCCAGCGGGTGCCCGGCGCGCCGGTGACACCGACCACCGGATTCGTTGTCAGTGACGGCGAGCGCGCCTGGCAGCTGGACGATGTAGAAATTGAGGCAGCGTCTTCCAGCGCACCGGCCTCACAACCCGCGCCTGTCGACGGCGGTCAACCACTGTGGCTGCTGGTACTCGCCGCCATTGCCGGTGGTGCCATTCTCAACCTGATGCCCTGTGTATTCCCGGTACTGTCGATCAAGCTGTTTGGCCTGGTTGGCCCGGAAGCTGAGGCCTCGGGACGCCTCAAGGAAGGCCTGCGCTACGCTGCGGGTGTGCTGGTGACCTTTGCCGCGCTGGGTGCGCTGTTACTGATCCTGCGCGCCGGCGGTGCCGCCATCGGCTGGGGGTTCCAGCTGCAATCGGCGCCGGTGGTGCTGGGGCTGATTCTACTGTTCTGGGTAATGGCCCTGTCGTTCAGCGGCCTGTATGAATTCGGACACCACCTGATGAACCTTGCGGGCAACAGCCGCGGTGGCGCTTTTGTGACCGGTGTGCTGGCGGTGTTTGTTGCCGCGCCCTGTACCGGCCCGTTTATGGGCGCCGCACTCGGGGCAGCGACACTGCTGCCGGCCTACGGCGCCATGGCCATTTTCCTTGGCCTGGGTATCGGCCTGGCGCTGCCGTTTGTATTGCTGTGCGCTTTTCCCGCGCTGCTCAACCGCCTGCCAGCACCGGGACCCTGGATGGAGACGCTGCGGCAATTCCTTGCCTTCCCGCTTTATGCCACGGTGATCTGGCTGATGTGGGTGCTGGGCAGGCTGATTGGTGAAAGTGGCTGGCTGATCAGTGCCCTGCTGATGCTGTCAGTGGTGTTTGCCTTCTGGCTGGGCCGCCATCAGTTTCGGGGCAGTCGCTGGATCGCCTGGTTACTGGTCCTCGCCGCGCTGGTGATGAGTTTTGGCGCGGTCAGTAAATTGCAGCAAAACGGTAGTGGTGTGAAAAGCGCGCAGACCGAGTCTGCAGGCGGTTGGCAGCCGTACAATCGTAATGCCATCAATCAGGCACTGGCGCGCAATCAGGCCGTATTTATCGACTACACCGCGGCCTGGTGTATTACCTGTCAGGTGAACAAAAAACTGGTGCTGGAGTCCGAGGACGTCGAGGCGCTGTTCCGGGACAATGACGTATTTCTGGTGCGCGCGGACTGGACCGATCAGGACCCGGACATTACCCGCGCACTGGGGGAGCTGGGAAGGAACTCGGTGCCGGTTTATGCGTGGTATGCCCCGGGAGAGCGCACGCCAGTTTTACTGCCGCAGATACTGAAAGCAGAGATGATCGAAGCACTGTTCAATCAGGAATGATTTTATCAACCAAGAGGATGCGTGATCGTGAGTACACAAGGTATGAGTGGTAAACGTTTTTTCCGTAATGTGCTGAGTGGCGCTGCGCTGTTGGCGCTGCCGGCACTGACCATGGCTGTGGCGGTGCCCGGCGAAAAGGCGCCGGACTTCAGCGAAGTGGACGCGGCAGGAGAAACCCGCAGCCTGGAGGATTACAAAGGCGAGTGGCTGGTGCTGGAGTGGTTCAACAAGGACTGTCCCTATGTGAAGAAGCACTACGGCAGTGGCAATATGCAGGCACTGCAGAAGAAATACACCGACCAGGATATCAACTGGCTGACCGTCATTTCCTCCGCCAAGGGCAAGCAGGGTTACCTGGAACCGGCGCAGGCACTGGAAGTGGCGGAAAGCCACAAGCTGGCTGCCAGCGTGCCATTCCTGCTGGATAGCGATGGCAGCATGGGCCGCGCCTACGGTGCCAAGACCACTCCGCATATGTTTATCATCAACCCGCAAGGCGAGGTGGTGTACGCCGGTGCGATTGATGACAATGACTCGGCCAATCCGGCAGTGATTCCCAAGTCCAACAATTATGTGGCCGCTGCGTTTGATGCGGCACTGAACGGTGAAAAAGTTGCCGTTGCTTCTTCTCGTGCCTATGGCTGCAGCGTGAAGTACTGATCTGCGATTGGCTTTTTGCACGTTTTATCGCCACTTCGCCGAGAAGTGGCGAGGCTCTTTTAACTTTCCTTTTCCTTCCCTCTGTCACATTGATTGAAAGTTTGGCCTGACCAAAGATAAAATGGTCAGCCAATTTTCACGTCCCCTCTGAAATAGTACCCCTCAGAAAAAAACCGATAACCGCGGGAAAATTATGAAGCACGATGTAAACGTTTTCAGGCTGATTTTGCCATTAATCCTAACTGCTCTTTTGGTCAACGGTTGCGACCACGCAGAAGTAGCGGAAATCAAGCCAGGCCACTTTTCGACTGCGCCAGTTGCCCTGTGGCAGGCGGATCTGGGCAATGGTCACTACCAGAACCCCATCCTGTACGCAGACTATTCAGACCCGGACGTGGTTGCGGTCGGGGATGACTTTTACATGACCGCGTCCAGTTTCAATGCTTCTCCGGGGTTGCCGCTGCTGCACTCCACGGATCTGGTGAACTGGGAACTGATTGACTATGTGGTGGACAAGAATGTCCCTGCGGAGACCTTTGCTGTGCCCCAGCACGGTAACGGCATCTGGGCACCGAATATCCGCTACCACGACGACAAGCTGTGGATCTTTTTTCCCGATCCGGATCACGGCATCTACATGACCAATACCGCAGATCCCAAGCAGGGTTGGAGCGAGCCGAAGCTGATTCTGCCGGGCAAGGGCATTATCGATCCGACCCCGCTGTGGGATGACGATGGCCAAGCCTATCTGTTGCACGGTTGGGCAAAGAGCCGTTCCGGCAAGAACAATATCCTCACGCTGCATAAAATGTCCGCCGATGGCTCCGAGGTGGAAGCGGAAGGCGAGGTTGTGATCAATGGCCATGCGCTGGAAGGTTACCGCACGCTTGAGGGGCCGAAGTTTTACAAGCGCGGAGAGTACTACTACGTATTTGCGCCCGCCGGCGGGGTACCGGTGGGTTGGCAGTCGGTATTCCGTTCCAAAAATATTTACGGTCCCTATGAAGACCGTATCGTGATGGAGCAGGGCAATAGCATCACCAACGGCCCGCACCAGGGTTCCTGGATTCACACCCCGGCGGGGGAAGACTGGTTTATCCACTTTCAGGCGCGCGGTCCCTATGGCCGTATCGTGCACTTGCAGCCAATGGCATGGAAAGACGGCTGGCCGGTAATCGGTGTGGATGAAGACGACGATGGTGTGGGCAACCCGGTGACCAGTTATCGTAAACCGGAAGTCAGCAAACCGAGTCCGGTAAAAAACCTGCCGTTTGCGGACGACTTTGCCGATGACGAGCTGGCTCTGCAGTGGCAGTGGAATGCCAATTACAGTGAAGACTGGTACAGCCTGGACGCGCGCGAAGGTTACCTGCGTCTGTTCGCACAGCAGAGCGTGGACCCGGAAGGGGACAACCTGTGGATGCAGCCATCTTTGCTGCTGCAGAAACTGCCGGCACCGGAGTTTATCGTACAGGCCACGCTGGAAATTCCCGAGACGCTCGGCGAAGTGGAAGGTGGCCTACTTATGTTTGGCGAAGACTACGCCTGGATCGGGTTCCGCAACCTGCCCGGCACCGGCGAAATGGAAATCGGTGAAGTGAGCTGTCGCGATGCGCGCAAGGAATGCACTGAGCACTTTGAACCGCACAGCCGTGTGAAATCTGGCGAACTGACCCTGCGCATGACGGTAAGTCAGGGCGGGCAGACAGTGCTCAGCTACCAGAAAGAAAATGGCCGCTTCCGCGCACTGGGCGAACTCTTCCAGGCGCGCCGCGGACGCTGGGTAGGTGCCAAGGTCGGTTTGTTTGTCCGCACCAATGATGCGGATCTGGTAAATGCGAAAAACTATATTGATGTAAAAGAATTCCGCTTTATCCAGCCGAAGCGCTAAAATGCCGCGAAACCGAAAAGGGCTCCATTACGGAGCCCTTTTGCGTTGTAATATCGAACTTCCCTGTCGCTTCAGGGCGTATAGATATCCGGCCACGGATACGTCAGTACCTCACTGCCGATATAAAAACTCGGGTGCGGCGGCTGGTTGTAACCGCTGTTCTGCCAGGCGATGGCCGCGCGGTATTGTGGATCGTGCATCAAGGTAGGTATGCGCAGATCCGTACCGTAGGGGGTAGCATAGATCCGCAGCGCGGAGCTATCACTGGTCGCCCACACCACTTCCTCTCGCCAGTCACCGAACAGATCGGCGGAAAGGGATGGCGTCGCCTTGGTGCCATTGTTGGAGACAACATTGGAACCGGTCAGCAAGCGCACTGCAGGGTCGTAGTTGTCGATGCGGGTACCGTCCAGTAATTCCCGTTCTCCGTCGCCATCCCACCAGATCAGGAAATTGGTGGGACCGGGTTTGGCGGCGACCGCACTACCGCTGGCATTGAGTAGACCGCTGACCCGCGAGGACCAGAATTCGCCCCCCGGATTGCCTGCCCATATATTACCGGCCACGGCCCGGCCATTGTCGCCATTGGCCGGGGTCTGGAAAATCACCGAGCCGTTCCGGCCGTCGATCAACCGCGACGAGGGCTGGTTGCTGTGCTCCGCGGGCATAAAGATTTCCTGGCCGGGACGGCCGGGTACGAAATCGCTCACGTGCAGTGCGTCACCGTGATACATGCGGGTGTTCCACAGCGGCTGGCCGTTAGCACCGATCGCCATGGCACCGAAGACAATATCCTGGCGTCCGTCACCGTTCAGATCCGCGATGGATAGGCTGTGAGCGCCTTGTCCCTCGTATTCTCTGCCCGCTTGATTGGAATCGAATATCCAGCGGGTGGAGAGGTTCTGCCCATCGAAGTCCACTGCCCAGATCACGGTGCGGGTGTAATAACCGCGGGAGAAAATCAGGCTGGGGGTGGCGCCATCGAGCCAGGCGGTGCCGGCCAGGAAACGATCCACGCGGTTGCCGTAGTTATCTCCCCAGCTGCTCACGTTACCGCGCGGGGGCTGGTAATCGACGGTGTCGATGGCGGCGCCGGTGCGGCCGTCAAAGATGGTGAGAAACTCCGGGCCGGAGAGAATATAACCGGCGGAGTTGCGGTAGTCGGCACTGACATTGCCAATTACATTGCCAGTGCCATCCACGGTACCGTCAGCGGTTTTCATCGCCACTTCCGCGCGGCCGTCGCCATCGTAGTCGTAGGCCTGGAACTGGGTGTAGTGGGCGCCCGCGCGAATGTTGCTCCCCAGATTGATACGCCACAGGCGTTCGCCATTGAGACGATAGGCATCCATGTAGACGTTGCCGGTAAAACCACTCTGGGAATTATCGCGTGAGTTACTGGGGTCCCATTTTACAATCAGTTCATACTGGCCATCACCGGTAAGGTCGGCTGCGCTGGCATCGTTGGCGGAATAGGTGTAGCCGGACCCGCCCGCCGGGCGCTGGATGGGTACGTCAAAAAAGCCGTTCCCGTTGAACACGAGTTCTGCGGGTGCCGGCGCACCCTCGCTGCCATTGGTCACTGCACGTACTGAATAGGCGGCACCGGCAGACCCGTTCCGGTCCAGATAGTTGCTCGCGCCCGTAATTAGTTGGCTATTGATCTTCTGGCCGTTGCGATAAAGGTTGAAGGCCACATCCGGATCGTCGGTGCCAAGAATTCGCCAGCTCACCAGGTTTCCATTGCCGGTGGGTACGACGGTGACGCCGCGCGTCAGGTTTTCCATCTGATAGTTGCCACCACCGGTGGAAGTACAGGCACCGGCAGATGGTCCGTCGCCAGTTGCCGTGAGGGCGTCGATATTTGCCAGGCCGTCGCTGCCCGAGGCAACCAGTTCTATAGTGTTTTCCCCAGCGGTCAGCGCGACCACGACGCTAGCCTGGCTCCAGCTGGTCCAGCCGCCGGTGGAGGGAAAATCCACGCTGGCCAGGTCGGCACCGTTGACGCGCACATTGGCGGGCCGGTTTGCACTGCCGCCGTTGGCAAAGCGCCAGTCCAGCAGGTAATCGCTGGCAGATGCCGCATTCAGGCTCCAGCGAATGCGCGTTCCGCTCAGGTTGTGGGTATTGGCGAAGCCACCGCCGGTGAATCCGGCATTATTGCTATCGATACTACCGTCGACACCACAGAATCCGGTGGCGTTTTCCTGCAGGGTAATCGCGTTTCCACCACCGGACGAACCGCCGCTGCCCGAAGAGCCGGAACCACCACTGGAGGAAGAGCTTGAAGACGAACTTGAAGAGCCACCGCCGGACGAGCTGCTCGACGAACCGCCACCGTTACACACTGTGCCATTAAGGGTGAAAACGGCGGGGATCTGCGCCGGGGGCACGGCGTCGGTCAGCTGGATACCAAAGTTGTGGGTGGCGCCGGGGGCGATGGTGCCATTCCAATGGCTGGCGGCATTGGAGGCACGGATACGGGTGCCACTTTGCACAATATTCGCATTCCAGCCGCCGCTGTGGCTTTCACCACTGCCGACATCCCACTCCAGGGTCCAGCCGGCAATGGGCGCATTGCCGGTATTGGTGATGCCCACGTCGGCCTGATAAGCGCCGTTCCAGTCGCTGATGGGATAGTCCACGTCACAGGAAATGGATTCCTGTGACTGCGCCAGCGAAGGCAAAAGCCCAATACTGGCTGCGGCCGCGACCCAGAGCCGGGCGCGGAACAAAAGGGATTTTTTGTTCATCGTCATTGTCTCTCTTGTTGCGTAAATTTTTATTTTTATCGGGGTACTTGGTGCTTGTTATTAGTGATTAGTTTAATTTTCCGGAATGTGCGCCTGATCCGGAGCCATTTGAGTTCCTCCTTTGGCCAGCAAATGAACGCAGCCGGCGTTTTTACAGCCGCGGGCTGAATCACCGGTTAATCAAAAATGGGATCACAGGAAAATTTAAAAACTATTCACTGTGACCCCGGTTTATGTCGGATGGGTTGTGTATTTTAGTCGCCGCTGCAGGTAGGCAGACTGAAGTTGCCGTTGTGCACGCCCTGGAAACCGAACGTCGCTGATGCTCCCGGTTGCAGGCTGCCATTCCACTCCAGATTACTCACGGTGATCGTCTGTTCGTCGTCACTGGCCTGGAAAACGCCGCCCCAGCCGCTGTCAAACTGGGTGCCCGGTGCAAAGCGGAGCGCTGCCGACCAGCCGCTCAACGGCGTATTGCCACCATTGGCTACGGTGACTGTGTTAATGACAAACCCGTCTGCCCACACATCGGCGGTACCCAGTTCACAGATGACGTCCGTTTCGGGCTCTGGTTCCGGTTCGGGGGTGGTTTCACTGACGACTTCAATGTACAGGCTGTCACTGGCGGGCAGTTCGATACCACCATTGTCTATCGCAACCAGCTGCAGCTGGTATGTGCCGATTTCTGCGGGCGCTGTGACCGTGGTAGGGCTGCTATTGGCGGTAGCGACCAGGCCACCATCCAGGTAAATGTTGGTGCCGCTGCTCTTGCGCAGGTTGAATGCAATGGATACGGGTTCTTCGGGCAGGAACTGGCTGCCATCAGTCGGCGAGACGACATTCAGCTTCGGTGTTTCTGTGCCGTAATACTCGCTGACGCTAATACCGGTGGCGCTACTGCCCAGTGGCACCTCATGGTCGAGCCCTACGAACTTGCCGTCGGTGTTTTTCCACAGCGCACTTTCCAGTAGCGCGTATTTTTCTTCGTCCCAGGTCTTCCAATCGTATCCCCACAGGCCCCCGGTATCGCCGGAGTTGGGATTCAGGCACCAGAAGGTGTGGTGCAGCCTGTACTCGACGATCAGGTCGCGGGCATAGCCCATCCATTTTTCATTCTGGCCGCCATCCATATGGCCACCCCACTCACCGAACAGGAGCGGCGAGATTCCCTGTTCATACAGGTAGAACCAGTTGTCCCGCCAGGCGTCATTGATCAGGGATTCATAGGAGAAGTCCGGCTCGAACCAGGGCTGCTGGTAGACGGAAGGGCCGTAAATATGTGGTGAGTAAACCAGCTGGTCCTGATTGGGCCCGAGATCGATGGGGTGATCGACCACACCGCGCAGATTGCCGCCCCACCAGTAGTTGTGGAAGTCCTTGCTGGAATTGCTGTTCCAGGTTACGCCGTCTTTGGGATAGGACTCGATGCCCTCGCACAGCACCAGCAGATTGGGATTGATGGCCAGGACCCGTTTTGACGCCGTTTCACAGGCGTGTTTCCAGTTGGTCTCGTCGGTGGAGCTGTCCCATTTGGCGAATGGCGAATCCGCCCAGGGTTTGCCGTGGGGTTCGTTCTCGATATCGAAGGCGAGGATGGTGTCGTCGTTTTTGTAGCGTTCCGCCATCCACTCCCAGGTCTGGTAAAAAATCTCGGTGGTAAATACCTCGTCGTACCACATGGGGGCAAAGTGACCGGAGTTGTCCGCTTTTGCACTGTGTACATCAATCAGGATTTTGACCCCGTACTTTTTCGCCTGGGCGACCACCGCATCAAAGATTTCCAGAGACGTTTTGCCTTCCAGCTCCGGGTTTACATAATCGTTGATACTGGGTACCGCGGCGAGGCCGCTCTGCCACTCGTAAATCAGTTCGGTAGAAATAGGAATCCGTAGAATATTGATTCCGCGGCCGGCCAGGTCGGCCATGGCTTCTTCAAGATTTACCGCCCACAGGCCGTGAAATACCCGCTCGCTGGTATTGAAGCCAAACCAGTTGGCACCGGTGAGCCACACCGGGTTACCCTGTTGATCCACAATCTGATTGCCTTGCACATGCAGCCAGTCGTCATCGGGTTGTGCCTGGACTTGGGCATGCGTATTCATGTTTATGGCAAGCGCCAGTGCGCTGGAAAGCGCAAGCAGGTTTAGTTTATTCATGGGTTCCTCATTATTCTTATCCGGTTTTTTACTGCTTGAAGAGAAGTCCCCGGCGGAAGCCGGGGACTTGTTCAGGAGGGAGGTATGATCAATCAGCGCTGCAGGTGGGCAGGCTGAAGTTGCCGTTGTGGCCGCCCTGGAATCCCAGCACGGTGGAGCCACCGGGCTGCAGACTGCCATTCCAGGCCGCGTTGGAAACGGTTACCACCCGGCCGTCCGCCGAGAGGCTGAACTCACCGCTCCAGCCGTTTACCAGGGTGATGGGCTCGGCAAAGGTGAGCTGGATTTCCCACGCCTGGATTGCCTCGCTGCCGTCGTTGGTTACGGTGATATTGTTCAGCACGAAGCCGTTGTTCCAGGTGTCGGCACTCAGCGCTTCACAGCTGACGCCGTCACCGCCGCCAGTAGACTCCGCTTCCACGGTAATCGTCACACTGTCGCTGGCAGTGAGTTCTTCCCCGTCGTCAACGGCGCGCACTTCGATCTGATGGTCGCCGAGGCTCGGCGCCGGGATGACCAGATCGGTTGTGCCGCTGGCACTGGATGTCAGCACGCCGTCGAAGTAGAGGTTCACACCGTCTGCGTACTGCAGTGTGTACTGCACGGTGATGTCTTCCCCTTCATCAAAGGTGCTGCCGCCGGCGGGGGAGGTAATGCTGACGGCGGGTACTGGCGGGGATTCCACATCGATGGTGACGGTGGCTGCCGGGGATACCGCACCGGCGTTGTCGGTGACGGTGTAGGTAAAGCTGTCGGCGCCGAAGAAGCCCGCATCGGGGGTATACAGCAGCTCCGCACCGCTACCGCTCAGGCTGCCATTTGCGGGACCGGTTGCCACAGTATAGGCCGTGATACTGCCGTCGCTGTCGCTGCCGGACAGGGTCACCATCACCTGGGATTCGAACCCGGTCTGTACGTTCACGTCATTCGCGGTGGGCGCGCAGTTGATACCGGAGTCGCCACCACAGCCCTCACCGGGTTCCTGGCCCCAGATCAGTTCGCGATCGTCGTACAGCGCGATTAGCGGTGCTTCAAGACGGTCACTGGTGTAATTATCCCACGACGGATCGTTGCTCGGGTCCCACGGCAGGCCTTCCGGCACCGCGACCCGGAATTGGCTTTCCTTCTTGCTCTCGGACTGGCCGCCGGGATAGATATCCATACCGGCAAAAGAGACTTCCACGTAGAAAATATTGTCCACAGGATCGCCCCAGGGGTGGGGGCCGCTGAAGCCGCTGGCCTGGCTGTAGGCACTGGAGAGTTGCAGGTCGCTGGCGGAATAGCCTGCATCCACCAGTTCGGAAATATCGATCCAGTAACGCAGGCTCAGGTTGTCGGTGAGTCGCGCTGGCCAGGCGCTGCGATTGTGCGGGCGCGCGCTGATTTCTGTGTGGCGTGGGCCACTGGAATTCAGTTTGGCGTCGACGAAAAACTCCGTATCGCGGGTTTCAGGTGCAGGGAAACTGCTCTCAGGAATCGGGTTGCCGCCGAAGTCCAGCCACAGGCGCGCCAGGGCACCGGTGAAGCCGGCGTTGTAGTCCGTGGCCACTTCATTCAGTACATAATCACCGCGATCATTCTGGAAGTTGTCACTGGTATCCGGCCCACCAACCAGGGCGCCGACCAGTGTGTGGCGATTACCCACGGGATCGGACAGGCTGTCGTTCCAGGAGCCGTGTGCGGTGCGGTGATGGGGCGAAGTGGGGGAGACTGGGCCGTAACCGATCTGGTAGCTCATGTTCAACGGGTTGTCGCCCAGCAGATACTCCATTTGACCCACGGCGAAATCATAATAGGTCTGCACGCGGGGATTTCCGGGATCCTTGCTGTTCAGGTAATCTGAATAGATCAGCGCGATAAACGAGGTATTGGACGTGTAACGGGCCGCGCCCCACTGATCCAGATGTGCGAGGCCACCGGGGGTATAGGAAACCCGATTGCCGTTATAGCCCGTGGTCCAGAAATCCAGCCAGCGCTCCGCGTCGGCGCGGTACTGGGGATTATCCGTTAGCTGTGACATCAATACGTAGCTGCCGTAGCTTTTGTCGTCCCAGGCGTGGGTCCACTTGTAGGAGCGGGTAGTGGATTGCTGCTCTGTGGATAAGTTGTCGTAGTAGCTGTTGGCCTTGTCCAGGTAGGACTGATTGCCAGTGGCGCGATATAGCCACGCTGCGCCCCATACCAACTCGTCGTTATAGCCACTCCAGGAGTTGTAGTAACTGGTGGCATCGGTAATACAGTCGCTATATTTGCCGCGGTAATTGTCCGCAAAGCTGTAAAGTTGCTCCGCGTGCTGCAACAGATTACTTGCATAGGTTGCGTCCGTTGGCTCGAACACCATCGCAATTGCCGCCAGTGCCGCCGCGGTCTCACCGGCCAGATCCGATCCCGGACAGTTCGCATCCACCTTATAGGAAGGCCGCGCCATCGGCATCACCTCCGCCGAGCCCCACCAGGCGTGATCCGCACCGCCGTTGCCCACCTGCCCCCAGAGTTCATTGGGCGCGGTGTGTGCTTTGACAAAGTAATCGGCTACAAAGCGCAGGTTGTTCTGGATATGGTCCAGCTGACCGGTCTGCGCGTAGGCCTCGCGGTTCTCTACCACTCCCCAGGCCAACATGGTGGCACTGGCGGCCATAGGGAACCCGAACTTCACATGGTCACCGGCGTCGTACCAGCCGCCGGTAAGATCCACATTATTGTCCGCGCCATCTGTCATCGCGGAATCACCGCGCCACTCATTGCGGTTCCAGCTGGGAATCGGACCGGACTGCTGGGCTTCGTAGAAATAAATGGATTTCTGTAGCGCCTCGCCGTAGTTGGCGGCTAGGGCACCGGAAGAGAATAGTGCAGAACCCGCCAGGGCCGCGGCGATGGCGGCACTGAGCGGTTTGCTGGCTCTGATCAATCGCATGGTGAAAAATCCTTCTTGTAAATTATTGTTTTCGGGCAGGTGGGTTGCCCGGCGAGCGTTTGCACTCGCACAAGAAGGACGTGTTGCGATTTACTTCGGGAAAGCTTTCTCCGCCAGCTTTTATGTTTTGTGATGGATTACGATATTCAGAGTGCAGAGAGCGTTTCGTTCATTGCACTTGTCAGCTTTGTCAGATCTGATGCAGAAATGATGTACGGCGGCATTGTGTAAACCAGCTTGCCGAATGGGCGTAGCCAAACGCCGCGCTCGATCAGACTTTCCTGTAGCGTTCGGTTGTCCACAGGCTGTTTCATTTCCACTACGCCGATGGCGCCCAGTACACGCACATCGGTGACACCGGTGGCATTTTTCAACGGGGCCAATTCTTCTTTCAGCTGCATTTCAACGCGTTGAACCTGCTGTTGCCAGTCCCGTTTAAGCAACAAGTCGATACTGGCATTGGCGACGGCGCAAGCCATGGGGTTACCCATAAACGTGGGCCCGTGCATGAAGACGCCGGCTTCGCCGTTACAGATACCGTTGGCAACTTTATCGGTACATAACGTGGCCGCCATGGTCATGGTGCCGCCGGTGAGTGCTTTGCCGAGGGTGAGGATATCCGGACTGATGCCGGCGTGCTCGCAGGCAAACATTTTGCCGCTGCGGCCGAAGCCGGTGGCAATTTCGTCGGCGATCAGTAGAAGGTCGAATTCGTCGCACAGTGCACGCACCTTGCGCAAGTATTCCGGTGAGTAGAAACGCATACCGCCGGCACCCTGGACGATGGGCTCCAGAATTACCGCCGCCAGTTGCGGGTGATTCTGCTCAATCATGTGCTGCAGTTCGGCGATATCTTCGTCAGTGCAGGGTTCGTCGAATTTTGGCTTTGGCGCGGGGGCAAACAGGTGCTGGGTGAGCTGGCTGGCGAACAGGTGGTGCATGCCGTTGACGGGATCGCAGGTGGCCATGGCGCCGAAGGTGTCGCCGTGGTAGCCGTTGCGCAGTGCCAGCAGTCTGTTTTTCTCCGGCTTGCCCTGGGACTGCCAGTATTGCAGGGCCATTTTGATGGCGACTTCGACGGAGACGGAGCCGGAGTCGGCGAGGAAGACTTTCTGCAGCGGTTCCGGGGTCAGGGCGACGAGTTTTTTGCTGAGTTCGATGGCGGGCTCGTGGGTAAGTCCGCCGAACATGACGTGGCTCATTTTTTCCATCTGTGCCTGCATGGCGGCGTTCAGTTCGGGAACGTTGTAGCCGTGCAGAGTGCTCCACCAGGAGCTCATGCCGTCGATCAACCCGCGGCCGTCTTCCAGATAAATTCTTACCCCTTCGGCTCTTGCGATCGGGTAGACCGGAGGAGGATTGATCAGAGAGGAGTAGGGGTGCCAGATGTGGTTTTTATCGAACTCTAAATCCATCATGGTTCAGTGGGATTTCTTCTTAAGCAGGTGGGTGGCGGTGAAGTACCGGGTATCTGTTTTTGAAACCGCTGTGAACCCATCCCTGGGCGCTGCGGCGCAAACATCCTGTTTGCGACGCTTTCAAAAACAGATACCCGGTACTCCACCTTCAATTCAAAAATATATACTTCGTTAGCAGCGTGGAATTGCTACTTTGTCATTTCGGCGAAGACCGGAAATCAGCGCCGAGAATTGCGATTAAGCTAATTCTCTTAAAACTTTCAACGGCGGCTGGCTCACTGCACTTCGGCAGGCGAGAGTGCCGGCAGTGCCAACAAGCAGCGCGCCCACCAGCGGGCCGAGTATCCACAGGCCCGGGTGGAAATTGAATGGCAGTTCAAACACCCGCTGCGAAAGCACTGCCAGCGTTGCCTCGGTGCCAAACGCCGCAAGCAAACCGGCTGCAATCCCCAACAGCCCGAATTCGATCATCAGACTGCGAATAAGCAGCTGTCGGCGGCCGCCCAGTGTGCGGATGACGGCGGCTTCCTGCAAGCGCTCGGCGATGCTGGCGCGGACGCCGGCGATCAGCACCAGTACGCCGGCGATCAGCATCAGGGCGAGGACGGATTCGATGGCGATGGCGACCTGGCCGATGGTTTCGCGGATATTGGCGATGATTTTGTCCAGCTCGATGATGCTGACACTGGGGAAGTTTTTCACCAGTTCGTTGATAAACAGCTTTTCTTCCGGCGGTAGGTAAAAGCTCTGGATGTAGGTGGCCGGGAAGTTGTCGAGGCTACCGGGGGCGAACAGCATGAAGAAGTTGGGACGCATGCTGTTCCAGTCGAGGGTGCGCAGGCTGGTGATGGGGGCTTCGGTTTCGAGGCCACCGATGGAGAAGCGCAATACGTCACCCATTTCGAGTCCCAGTCGTGCGGCGACTTCGACTTCTACGGACACTCCTTCTGTAGTGTTTTCGTCCCACCATTCGCCGGCGACGATCTTGTTGTCGGCGGGGACGGTGTCGGTCCAGCTCAGGTTGAGTTCGCGGCGGATGGCGCCGTCTTTCTGTTCGCGCTCATCAACCGGGGTGCCGTTCACTGCAGTCAGGCGGCCGCGCACCATGGGGTAGAACTCGGTGCCTTCGAGGTTTTTGCCTTCGATTTTCTGTTTGACGCCGTCCAGTTCGTAGGGGGCGATATTGACCAGGAAGTGGTTGGGGGCCTTTTCCGGCAGCTGCATCTGCCACTCATCGATCAGCGCGGTGCGGGCGTAGAACATGGCGAGCATGGCGAGCAGGCCGGTGCCGAAGGCGGCAATCAGCAGGGTGTTGAAGCCGGCGCGGCGTTGCAGGCTGCCGAGGGCGATGCGCCAGCTGCCGCCGAGGGCGGCGAGTTTGCCGCGTACCAGCAGGCGGTTGATTCCGGCGCTGCCAGCCACCAGCAGGCCCAAGCCGGCGAGTAGTGCCGCAGTAGTGGCGAGGCTGCCGGAAAGCCACCAGATCAGCAGCAGCATGGAAAGCGGGCCGGGGATCAGCCCGAGCCATTCGCGTTTGTCCGGGTTGCTCCAGTCCTGACGCAGGGTCTGCATGGGGTCGGTCTGTGCCAGGCGGAACAGTGGCGGTAGGGCGAAGCCGATCACACAGGCAAGACCGGTGGCGATGCCGACAATCAGCGGTTGCCAGCTGCTGGGCGGTGGTGTGACCGGGAAGAAGCCTTGCAACAGGTTTACCGCCTGGGATTGCACGAAGGAGCCGATGGCGAGGCCGACCGCGGTGGCGATCAGGGTGAGCGCGGTCATCTGGCCGATGTAGATGGCAAGAATTTTCTGTTTGCCCGCACCGAGGCTTTTCATTACTGCGACATAGTTGGCGTGACGCAGGCCGTAGCGGCGTGCGGCGAGGCCGACGGCCACGCTGGCCAGCAGAACCGCGAGGCTGCCGGCGAGGTACAGGAAGCTTTCCGCGCGATCCAGTGCCTTGGCAACCCGCGGCTGGCCTTCCTGCAGGTCGATCACCCGCTGGTGCTCGGTCAGGTGCGGCTTCAGCCACTTGAAATACTGCTTGAGGGCGGCGTCATCACCGGCGAACAGGTAGCGGTAGGTGACGCGGCTACCGGGCTGGAGAATATTGGTGGCGGCGAGGTCGTCGGCATGCATCATCAGGCGCGCGCCCATGGAGAACAGGTTGGCGCCGCGATCCGGTTCCTGGTCGATCAACCCGCTGACGGTAAACGTGCTGTCGCCCAGTTGCAGGTCACTGCCGATTTCCAGGTTCATCAGCGGCAGCAGGCGCGGTTCCAGCCACACATTGCCCGGCGCGGGGCCCTGTTGCGTAGTGATTGGCGTCGCGGTGGTGGTGGTGCGCATCTCCAGTTGGCCCACCAGTGGGTAACCGTCGCTCACGGCTTTTACCGAGGCAAACTGGAATTCGTCTCCGGCAGAGAGCATGGACGCGAAGCCGACCGTCTGCGCCTGTTGCAGGCCCAGCTCACTGGCCTTGTCCAGCCACGCCTCCGGTACCGGCTTGCTGCTCTGCACCACCCGCTCGGCGGCGAGGAAGCTCTGGGACTGGATATGCATGGCACGGGTCAGGCGATCGCCAAAGTGGGCGATGGCGGTGACGCAACTGACCGCCAGCACCAGCGCAGTGGCGATCAGTGCCAGTTCGCCGCCGCGCCAATCGCGGCTCAATAGTCGAAGCGGTAGCATCAGGCGGATACCTCCGCCTGATCACCGAAATAGCCGTCGGGAATGTCGGCAGTAGTAATTTCCCCTGCAGCCATACGCAGGTGGGCACCGCAACGCTCGGCCAGGCGCTGTTCGTGGGTCACCAGTACCAGAGTGGTGCCGGTTTCGGCGTTGAGATTGAACAGCAGGTCGATCACCTTGTCGCCGTTGTGCGCGTCGAGGCTACCGGTGGGTTCGTCGGCGAACAGAATGCCATTGTTTGTGTCTGAGTTTGAGCCTGAACCCTGATTGGCAATGCTGCAGAATGCGCGGGCGATAGCGACCCGCTGCTGTTCGCCGCCGGAGAGTTGTCGGGGATAGTGGTGCAGGCGGTGGCCGAGGCCGACGCGCTCGAGGAATTCTTCCGCGCGCTTGCCGGCGTTGCGCTCGCCGCGCAGTTCGCTCGGCAGCATGACATTCTCCCGCGCGGTGAGGCCGGGCAACAGCTGGAAAGTCTGGAACACGAAGCCCACACAGCGGGCGCGCAGCGCGGCGCGTTCCTCTTCGTCCATGGCGGTAATATCTTCGCCGGCGAGCCAGATTTTGCCCTCAGTGGGGCGGTCGAGGCCGGCGAGTAGGCCCAGTAGGGTGGATTTGCCTGAGCCGGAGGCGCCGGTGATGGCGAGGCTTTGGCCGGCGGGCAGTTGCAGGGAAATGTCGTTGAGCAGGGTCAGCGGGCCTTCGCTGGTGCTGACACGGTGGTGAAGATGTTCGGCTTTTAGCATCATCGACATGGCAAGTCCCTGTAATTCCTGCAAAATGTGGTTCACGTTTGTAGCGACCAGTTTGAATTGGAGAGTATGACATGGCGGCAGTTTTTTTCCGGGGATTCGGGGCGGATTTTGTCCCGCGAGGTCTGCTTTTCGTCGCGCTGGTCACGGGTTTATACGCCGGTTTTGCCCGGGCGGATGCTATTTCCGGGGCAGACTCGGCCGCGCGGGAACAAGTGAGTTCGGCAGAGAAGCAGAAGACTTTACTGGTGCTGGGGGACAGTATCAGTGCGGCTTACGGGCTGGATGAGCGTCAGGGCTGGGTGCAGTTGCTGCGCGAGCGGCTGGCGGAGCGCGGCCTGGCGGTTGAGGTGGTGAACGCCAGTGTGAGTGGGGAGACGTCTTCCGGCGGTGTGGCGCGTTTGCCGCGGTTGCTGACTGAGCATTCACCGGAGTGGCTGGTGGTGGAGCTGGGCGGCAACGATGGTCTGCGGGGGTATCCGCCGCGGGCGTTGCAGCAGAATCTGCAGCGGATGGTGAAGATGGCCCGGGCCGGTGGTGCTGAGGTGCTGTTGCTGGGTATGCAGATGCCGCCCAATTACGGTAAGGCGTATACGCAGGCGTTTGCGGCGGTGTATCCGAAGGTGGCGGCGGAGGAGCAGGTGCCGCTGATTCCGTTTTTCCTGGAGCCGGTAGCGCTGGAGGAGGGGGCGATGCAGACGGACGGTATTCATCCCACGGCGAAGGCCCAGCCGGCGTTGCTGGAGCATGTATGGCCGTGTCTGGAGAGTCTGCTGAAAGGCGATGTGGACACCCGGTCCGATAGCCTGTGCACTTCTTGATCGGAAAGCGTACAATCGCGGGCTGATTTTTGCTGGCCCCAGTGACTTCGTTGCTGGGGCTGGTGGCGGCGCTGCCGCCGGGTAAGCCTTTGCGGCACACGCTACGAGTTCATCCATGAACGCTCGGCTGTGGCCATCCATGGCCACAGACGGTCCCGCAAAGACTTACCCGGCGTCAGCGCCTTCGCATCCAACTGAAATACTTCGTAGCCGGCGGCAGCAAGTTGTTGTCGTTCGGGAGTTTGAGATTTACCCAATGTCTGATCTGGAAAACCGCCGCGAGCGGCTGGAATTCAACAAGCTGCAAAAGCGCCTGCGCCGCAATGTGGGCAAGGCGATCGCCGACTTCAATATGATTGAAGAGGGCGACAAGGTGATGGTGTGCCTGTCCGGTGGTAAGGATTCCTACGCGATGCTGGAAATCCTGATGAACCTGCAGAAGACGGCACCGGTGCACTTTGAGCTGGTGGCGGTGAATATGGATCAGAAGCAGCCGGGGTTCCCGGAGCACATCCTGCCGGAGTACCTGCAGTCTGTGGGGGTGCCTTATCACATTGTGAATAAGGATACTTACAGTGTGGTGAAAGAGGTGGTGCCGGAAGGGAAGACGACCTGTGGTCTCTGCTCCCGTCTGCGTCGCGGCACGCTGTACGGCTTTGCGGAGGAGATCGGTGCGACCAAGGTTGCGCTGGGACACCACAAGGATGATATCGTCGAGACACTGTTTCTGAATATGTTTTACGGTGGCCGCCTGAAGGCGATGCCACCCAAATTGCGTGCGGACGATGGGCGCAATATTGTGATTCGCCCGCTGGCGTATTGCCGTGAGTCTGATCTGGTGGCGTTTGCGGAGCACAAGAATTTCCCGATTATTCCGTGCAACCTGTGCGGTAGTCAGGAAAACCTGCAGCGTCAGGCGATCAAGGGCATGTTGAACGATTGGGACAAGAAATTCCCCGGGCGCAGCGATAATATTTTTGCCGCGCTCACGCGGGTGTCTCCATCACAGCTGGCGGATCGGGATCTGTATGATTTCGAGAGTCTGGAGCTGGATCGTTCTACACCCGCGCCTGAGGTGAACGCGCGTTCGATCGAGCAGTCGGTGGATTCTTGGATTCCCGAAGATGCCCGCGAGGAGGAGCCGGCTCAGGCTGCTCAGCCAATGTATATCGAGGCGCGGAATCTGTAGGTTCGTCTTCGATCAGTAGCGTATCGCTTTTCTTAACAGCCGTGGCATTTGCCGCGGCTGTTTCGTTTTTGGGGGGCGGCCTTCCGCCGGTCGGCGACCCGGAAGGGAGATTTTTTTCGGGATTGATCAGCGCACTGTAGCTTTCGACAAAGTCCCGCAACCTGGCGCTGGGGCCGTGGTGGAAATGTTTTTTCCACAGCCGCGCCATTTTCGGCAGGTTTTCGCTTTCGACAGTTTCCACACCTGCAGCGCGGTAGACCAGCCAGGCGATGGCGGTGGCGTAGCGCAGGTTGGTGGCGAGTTCGGCGTGGGGGTGTTGCAGGAAGTCGCGCTGGCTGGCGAGTCCGCGTACCTTGGAGGCGAGCGCAGGGAAGTTGATCAGGTACTTGTCCCAGATCTGTCGGTGGGTGCTGGGGAGTATCTGGAAGATGCCCATACCGTGGCGGTGTCCGGTTTTGAGGTGAAACCCCAGCTCGGACTCCTGTGCGGCGGTTCCCAGTAACAGGGCTTCCATCCCCGGGGACCAGGCGCGCAACTGCTTTAACGTGGGACGAACCACCAGGAGGCGCAGCTCGTCGAGACAAATACCCATAGTGTTTTGATATTCCCTTACTGCTCAGTCTGAAAATGCCGCTCCCTGGCACTTTCAAATGTATGCTTTAGCGCAACTTACACCCTTGGTTTAGTTTGCCGATTGAGCTATCGCCAGCAAATGGGTAGATTTACGCGCAATAAAGACCAATAACGACGGATTCAGCCTATTCTTTCGCCAAGAGAGGCTTTGTCTGCCAATTCTGACGGGGAACCCCACATGTCCGGACAATGGCTTGTCGCCCTCACGTTCATCGCTTATCTCGCGTTGATTCTTGCCATCGGCGTATACGCTTACCAGCGCACCAAAGATGCCAGTGATTATTTTCTCGGTGGCCGCTCGCTACCTCCGGCGGTGGCCGCACTCAGTGCCGGCGCCTCGGATATGAGCGGCTGGCTGCTGCTCGGTCTGCCCGGTGCTGCCTATGCCTCCGGGTTGTCCTCCGCCTGGATTGCCATCGGGTTGTTCAGCGGCATTGTACTGAGCTGGACGACCATGGCGCGCCGCCTGCGGATTTATACCTACGCATTGGACGATGCGCTCACGGTACCGGCTTACCTGCACCGGCGATTTAACCTTGAGCACCCCTACCTGCGCACGGTTTGCGCGATATTCATTCTGCTGTTTTTCCTGTTCTATGTGGCCTCGGGCCTGATCGCCGGCGGTAAGCTGTTTGAAACGGTATTCGGTTGGGACTACCAGTGGGCGGTGGTGATTGGCGCCATTGCGGTGATTTCCTACACCCTGTTTGGTGGGTTTCTTGCGGTGAGCTGGACGGATGTATTCCAGGGGTTGCTGATGAGTCTGGCACTGGTAATCGTGCCGGTGATGGTGATTTCCGATGAGGGTGGTCTGGGCAATGCAGTAAACCTGATGCGGGAGCAGCACCCGGAATTGATGCACTGGATGAGCGACAGTACCGGAGCCTCCCTGGGAGTCGCTGCCATATTGAGTTCACTGGCCTGGGGCCTCGGGTACTTCGGACAGCCGCATATCCTTGCGCGTTTCAAGGCGCTGCGGCACCCCGATGACATGCCAGCCGCTGCTTCTGTGGCTGCGGTGTGGTCTCTGGCGGGCTTTCTCGGCGCTATGTGTGTCGGGTTATTTGGCCACCTGGAACTGGCCCAGACACTGCCGGATGGTGAGCGCATATTCATGGCACTGGTGGAGTCCCTGTTCCACCCCCTCGTTGCAGGTATCCTGCTCGCGGCCATTCTGTCTGCAATCATGAGTACCGCGGATTCCCAGTTGCTGGTTTCGTCCGCAGCGCTGGCAGAGGATATCTACCACGTCTGGTTTGGTAAAAAAGTCACTTCTGAAAGCCTGGTGAGTGTCGGGCGCTGGGCGGTGGTGGCGCTGTCCCTGATTGCCGTTGGTGTGGCGATGGACCCGGATTCCAAGGTGCTGGATGTGGTGGCCTATGCCTGGGCAGGCCTGGGCGCGGCATTTGGCCCCACGATACTGATTAGCCTCTACTGGTCGCGTATGACCGGCACCGGCGCCATCGCTGGCGTGCTGGTAGGGGGTATAACCGTTGTGATCTGGAAACAGCTGTCTGGTGGCATCTTTGATATATACGAGCTGTTACCGGGCTTTGTGCTCTCCGCAGCTGCTATTGTTTTAGTAAGTGCTTTGACGCATTGCCCTGAGGAAATATCAACGCGCCACCGTCAGTTACTGGGGCAAAAGCAGTAATCGATCAAAGCACTCGTACAGGAATGTGCATCTGACCGGTGGTGCCTGTGGTTGGAGTATAGAGAGTGATCGAAGTACACCTCGGTGATATCACTCGGTTGCACGTAGATGTAATCGTCAATGCAGCCAACCAGAGGCTCCAGGGTGGTGGCGGAGTCGACGGCGCTATCCATCGCGCCGCAGGCCCGGAATTACTCGAGGCCTGTCGTCGCATTGGCGGCTGCCCGGTAGGGGATGTGCGATCCACTCCGGGCTACCGACTGCCGGTCAAGCGTATATACCATACGGTCGGCCCGGTCTGGCGCGGCGGAAACCTGGGCGAGCCAGAACTGCTCGCCGGATGCTATCGTCAATGCCTGGCGCTGGCGCGCCGCGATAATTTCCACTCCATTGCCTTCCCCGCCATCAGCTGTGGCGTTTACGACTACCCTCCGGAGCTTGCTGTAGAAATAGCTGTAGATCAGGTGCAAAACCATCTCGATCGAGACGATGGCCCGCGCCATGTAATTTTCTGTTGTATCGACGATGATATGGCCGAGCTGTACAGGATGCAGCTGGATGCCTGCGTGCGACGATAGCCGGTAAACCATCCAGAGTGGCGCGGGCTGACTCCGATCGGTCCGCGCCACTTGTTGTACTTTGCACGCTTTTATTTCCGCGCGTTTCGCTCTCCTTTCCCCACACACCACTAATCCGATGCCGATTTTTCTAAGGCAGAGGATTCCAGACGCCAGTGTTTTCCCGATTGCCCGGCAACCCCTGTGCGAGTTGCTATCCTCTCGTAACTGAAACCGTACGGTTACACGGTAAAAATAGGTAAGAATAAAGACAACCGGGAGCTCCCATGCGAAAGCCTTCGCACACTGCAACATCCAAAAAACGCGTATTGATTCTCGGTATCGGCAACCTGCTGTGGGCCGATGAAGGATTTGGCGTGCGCTGCGTCGAACACATGCATGCCGTCTGCGATTTTTCTCGCTGCCATGCTGAGGTCACGCTGATGGATGGCGGCACACAGTGCATATATCTGATGCATCATATCCAGCAGGCCGACGCACTTATTGTGTTTGATGCGGTGGACTATGGCCTTGAGCCCGGCACCATAAAACTGGTACGGGATGACGAGGTGCCGCAATTTCTCGGAGCCAAGCAGATGAGCCTGCACCAGACTGGATTTCAGGACGTGCTGGCAATTGCCCAGCTCACCGGTCATTACCCGCGGGAAATCCTTCTGATCGGAGCGCAGCCGCAGCAGCTGGAAGAGTTTGGCGGAGGTCTGACCCCCATAGTGAAAAACTGCATAGAACCCGCGGTTGAGGCGGCGCTCGCGTTTCTTGTGTTGCGCGGGATCAAGCCCGTGCTGCGCCGCGATGCAATGGAGTCCCTGGTGGCGCTGCCTTGCTCCCAGGACACGACTGACGAAGGCGGCTCTGAGGAACCCTTCTCCTACCGGAATGGAGACACCCGATTTTTTCCTTCGCGGAGTTTCCAGCGGGGTTGAAGTTCGCCCGACAATCCGTGCAGGTCCCCATGGAAATCCACAGTTCCGCATTCTCTCGGCAATAATTGCCAGAATTGAAACTTTACCTCTCCTGATAAGGTACTTCCGTACCAGTCAGGAGGGGGCTCCCAGATATTTTCCGAATTTTTTCCAATATTTGGAATTATTCCCCCTGTCCGGCTTTGCGGGTATCTACTCTTCTTTTAGAATTCTTCCCTTATGGATTTACGCAGATATTTCATCCTCTGATCTGCGTGTGGAAAGGGATATTTCATGCATATTTACGTTGAAAATCAACGCGGCGAGCGCTTTCTGGTCAGCGAGGGCTGGTCCTCGTCACCGACTGTTTTTGACAATGACTTTTCCGCGGATCTGCTCGCGACCTTCTCCCCCGCAATACTTGACCAGATTTTTGATCGTTTCCTCGCCCATAGCGCCCTCGTCAGCTCGTTCGGCCACGCCGAACTAACGCAGGATCTGTTGCATACCCAGCAGTTTCCGGGCTTGCCGACACACTTCTCCCGCGACCATATTGAGGTCTACACCGCGGTACGCCAGCGCAGAATACTGGTCGAAGAGGCACCCCTGGGTGAGCCGGTGCTGGACGAGCGACAGACCAGCCTGCGCAGCCGTATCCGAATGGCCCTGCAGAAGATTATTGCCGAGGAACGTGCGGAAGCGGCCCGTATTGACGCCGTACACCAGAAGCGCAACGAGCTTGAAAAACTGGGCGCCCAGGTAAGCCAGGTGGCCAAAGGCCTGGGGCAGGCCGGGTGGGACCTGGTGGTGTGGACCAAAGACATCGCCGAAGTGGCTTTGCTGGTCAACCCGATCCGCATGCAAACGCAGCTGGCGAGTGCTACCTATGATTACTACGCACACGACAAAAGCTTTGAAGCCTCATCCCGTGAATACATGGGAAAAGTTAAAAAAGAAATTGTCGACGTACTCGGGTTCGATCCGAGCACCATTACGGTAGAGCAGCTCGAGCAGGCGTTCGAAATAGCACACCTGGTCTATGACGACGATGGCCTGCGCAGTGACATTTCCCGGTTTGCCAAGGATTACGTAAAAGCGCAGCACAGCCTGGAGATTTCAGAGTTTGCCGGTGGCGGTGTATTTGAAATTATTCTCACCATCGTACTTGCCGCTTTTACCGGCGGCGTCGGCGGCGCCGCAGCCATGGCCAAAAATGCGCGCCTGATGTTCCGCTTCAAGGATGTAGGCGATCTGATCCTGGATTTTGCCAAGTATCAGAAGCAGCGCAAGCGACTGAAGAAGTATAAAGGTGTTAAGTCTGAAAGTGCTTCATTTTCAGATTTTCGTTCTGATGAAGTTCAAAAGAGAGTATCTAGCACTGAGCACTCAAAAAAAACGGCCTCATCTGGTTCAGTTCGACGAGGACCACCAGTGTCCTTGGACGAGGCAGAGAAACGACTTTCGGAAGCAAGGATCAAGATACAGGCGGGCGGATATAAACCAAAATATAAAGATACTGAGCTTTTAGACATTGTTAGTAAAGGAGAGCTAAATGATCGTTTTTATATGCGGCTAGTATTTGGCGATCCAGCATCCATAAAAAATAAAACAATGGGGTTTCCTCGGCCCTCAGGTAGAGCTCCGTACTGGGCGACCACCTTTGATATGGCAGAGGCTGCAGATTCGGATCCAGAGCTTTTGGCAGGACTTTTTGGAATTAGTGATTTTAGCCCTGATCAGAAGTTTAGTATTGCAATCATTGATATGGATAAGTTGCCACCGCAGGCGGAGAGAAAAAACTTTATCCCAACTTATGAAAATATGGCCGTTTTTGGTGATTCTGAGCTGGCGCAAGAATTGTCTGATATGGGCGTTGAAATGGATGATATAATGGATGTTTCCATTTCCGAAGATTATGGGGAGTTTATTAGTGAATTTGGTAAAACTGGAGGTAATATTCATCGTAGAGAAGATGTTGCTGGTTTTGCCGAAGTTTACACTTCAGATCCTCAGAAGAGAGATATTCTAGTGGCTAGGCATATAGTGCAGTCAGAGTTTGGAGCGAATGAGTTATTTTCAGGGAATGGATTGACGAAAGTTGATCCGGGTTCACGATATGCTGAAGAAATTGGCCAAAAATATGGGGTTGTGGAAACTTTCACTTTTGAGAGAGACCCCTTGTCGATTGGTGATCTAGAGAAAAGCGGTGCAGTAAAGATTATCCCTGCAAAAATTATTAAGGGCATTTAAATGTTGTTGCATACTGATAGGTTGCCATCCGGGTATACGATGATTGGTCAGGCTGAAAATATCGGCTTTGATGCTGAAAGGTTGTTTTTTGTAAGGTCGGATACGCATCTTTTCGTATTAAGCAAATCCCCAGTCTTGAGCTTTCAAAAGGAGGATGAGCCGGGGATAAAAGTAGCGCAATCTGTGTATCCGGTCACTGCGGCTGCTTGGTTCGTTGAGGCAGTAGAAAATCAGCTGTGGAAATCCTCCAAAGAAGGTGGCTTGCCGGAGGGCGTATACCACGTTGTTAAAGAGATTGATGGCGAAGAAATTAAAGTGTCACGAGATATGAACTGTGGCGCGAGATATCAAAAAGGGATTTCGTGGAAAAATTTGAGTAGAAAGCCAATTGATAGAAATTTCGGGTATCAAGAGCGACAGATTACTGATCAGGCGCTAATTGAAGGTGGGGTTTTAGATATTCTTCGTAAAGTGATTTAGTTTAGAAGTGATTTGTTCGGTCTATACGGCCGGACTTTTTCTATTTGAATATGTTTTTCTCTATTTATGTGGCTGGCCTGCATTACGTTCATTAAAAAGAAGTTTTTTTAAGGTTAATTTTTGAGTGCCCTCAAGGCTTCCGATAATCTGTGGGATTGTTAGAGACAATTGCTCAATCTGACGGGCGCAGAACTGTTTACCGCAATGATGGCTGTGCTAGGTCAAATCCCGCACCAATCCCGACGGCAGCGAGCTGCAATACCTCTACGATGGTGAGAGCAACCTGGTCGGCCTGATCAATGAAAAGGGCGAGCGCTATCAGCTGAAGTACGACCTGAACGAACGCCTTATCGAAGAAGTGGGTTTCGACGGCCGTATCACCCGCTATGCCTATAACAATGCTGGCCATCTTGTTGCCAGCCGGGCAGTGACCGATGCCGCTTCTGGTCAGGGAATCGATACCCTGTTTGAGCGAGATCCCTTTGGTCGTCTGTTGCAGGAAACTACCCCGGACAGCGTTACCAGCTTCCGCTACAACAAAGCCGGGCAGATGGCCGAGGCCGACAACGGGCACCGCAAGCTCCGCTGGGAGTATGACCCCGCAGGGCGCATGGTCGCGGACTGGCAGGATAAGTCGAAAATTACCCATCGCTACGATGCCGCCGGCAACCGCATCGCCACGGTACTTCCGGATGGAGAGGAGCTGCGGATAGGGCACAACGCCGCCGGCCAATTTGAAAGCCTGTATCGTCTGCCCGTAGGCGCAGACAGCGAGCAACTACTTACCCGGATCAATCGCAACGAACTCGGCCGCGAGATCCGCCGCCATCACGGAAATGGTCTTTCCACAGAGAGCGATTACGACCCCCAGGGGCGCTTGCACAAGCTGCGTGTCGCCAAAGCGGATGACCCTGTGGAAAACCCTGCACCGGTTCGCCCTTTACTGGAGCGCACCTACGGATACAACCGCAGCGGCCAGCTCAGCCGTATCGAAGACAGTCTTCGCGGCACCCGAAATTATCATTACGATGCCCTTGATCGACTCACACAGGTCGAGGGTCCCAATCCCGAACACTTCGTCCACGATCCCGCCTCCAACATCCTCGCCGCTGCAGGCAGCGCCGAGGAAGCAAAGGAGCAGGCGGGCTCAGCTCAGATCAACGGCAACCGGCTCAAGTTCCGTGGCGATACTCACTACGAGTACGATGTTCACGGTAACCGTGTTGCTGCATTGCGTGGCAAAGGTCAGAAGCTACAGACTCGTTACCGCTACAACAGCAAGCACCAGTTAACAGCAGTTTCCCAGTTCAAGCTGGATGATACAGGGAAAGTGCAACTACTGGCGGAGACCGAATATCAGTATGATCCGCTGGGCCGGCGTATTTGCAAGCAGGGAAAGGACACCGCCACAGAGTTTCTTTGGAATGGCGATGTGCTGTTACAGGAGGCCACGAGAGACGTTGCTAGTGGCCAGGATCTGAAATCTCGTACCTACTATTTTGAACCGGCAACCTTCACGCCGGTTGCCTTAAGTGAAAATAGTGAGACTTATCAATATCACCTGGATCATTTGGGCACGCCAGATGTACTGACCAACGCGAATGGAGACGTGGTCTGGAGTGTCAGTTACAAGTCGTATGGAAACTTAGCCTTAGCCCATTGTGAAAAAATTTCCCAGCCGATTCGTTTTCAGGGGCAGTATTTTGATCAAGAGAGTGGACTGCATTACAACCGGTTTAGATTTTATGATCCACATCAGGGCGCATTCTTAAATCAAGATCCGATTGGCTTAGAAGGAGGGATAAACAATTATTCTTACGCGCCTAATCCGATCGGTTGGATAGATCCTTATGGCTTAACTTGTAAAGAAAATCAGTGGAATACATTTCAAAAGCGTTCGAAAGGCGTTTTTAAAGATAGCACGCAAGCTTCGGAAGGTTATAAGCTCTGGAAGAATCAAGAGTGGGACAAGTTACAAGGCTTACTTGGTCCGTCAGCTTGGCCCCCCAATCGGGGTGCGGTGAATGTTAGTAAATTTTCGTTGAAGCCGGGAGATGGAATTGATCGCTATGGAGGTTGGGTAGACGACTTAGGATTTCATGACAAAGGGACGTTTGTTTCACCAATAGGTGAGTCATTTCCTTCTAGGGCTTTACCTGACAACACACTTAATAAGCCTTATAACCAGTATGTTGTACTTAAAGAGTTCGAAGTCGAAGCCAGTCCGGCTATTCCTTGGTTCGGGGAGCCCGGGATGGGGGTTCAATATGAACTCCCGGCAAATATCGATGACTTATTGGAGGCTGGAGTAATTGCTCCTAAATAGGATGGAAATTTTGGAAAACCATTTAAAAAAAACGATAAAACTATACGATGGAGATGAAAGGGGGTTTATAGAGAAAGATTTTTCTTGCAAGTGTTTATCATGTGGTGATTCATCTGTATCAAGGGTGGTTGGCGGGCGTCCATTGAGTGGGCTTACTGCAGCTAACCCTGAAGAAGTCGTTGCTACTCTAGATGGGGTGAAGGCGGTTTCTGTGGCAGGTACTACTTTCTACAAGATAGATGGATTGCCCCTCCAGTTTCAAATTAGCTCGTGTGATCATTGCAGTGAAAAGACGTTAATAGTTCTTTCATCCGGTGAGTATCAGCCGGGGAGGTATATGGCAAATTTAATTGGTTTGTACCTATTGTAGCGGTAGAGTTTTAGTATATTGAATGCAGTGTTTTGAGTGGGCATCTTTGTTATTTGCAAATGCTAGTCTCGGACAATCCGTCATTGGCACGAAGAGCCTGCGTGACTTTTTCGGTCTAGCTCCCGCTTGTAGTACTATCCAAAATGCTAATCCCTCAATAACACCGTTCACTGGGTGGCAGTGTCCCTGATTTACTTGGCGGTTGTCGGTCTTTTCTGGTCCACTCCTCAGCATCAGTGGATAGCGGGACTGGTCTGGCTGAGCATGGCGATGCTCTTGATAATTTGGCAATTTTCGCAAAGAAATATATCCGAGGTGAGAATAGTAGAGGTGAGTTTTTTAGAAAGTTTATAGATAAAGAGCTCGAAATTATTGAGGATATCGTGCATTTTGGGGTGTGACAGTTTTTAGGTGTTTCAAAGTCCGATGTTGGCCATAAGTGTTAGTTCTGAAATAAATATAGCAGGGCAAGTAAGTCGAAAATTGGTGAAGTAAAAATTTTGCTTGCAAGTTTGATTGATGGTGATTGAAATGCTAAACACTAATGATTTACCTGCAGGTTATCGGCTGGTTTCTAGGCTTCCGAATTTGGGGTTTGAGGGGCAAGAGCTATTTGTTTTGGTTTCCGATAAACTACTATATTTGATTTCAAAAGGCCCGTCGCTAGTTCCAAGTATGGAAGATGAGCCAGGATTGGACGTTTACCAGTCAGAATTTCCGTTAAGTTCCGTTGCTTGGTTTATTGACACAGTCGAGAGCTCAATTTGGAGGTCGTCAGCCGAGGGTGGAATTTCCGCTGGAAAGTATCACGTCGTCGATAAATTTGATTGCGAAGACCTGAAAATTTCTCGAGATATGAATTGTGGGGCTAGATATCAGAAGGGCATTTCGTGGAAAAATTTTAGCCGAAAGCCATATGGAAGTTCCTACGGGTATCAAGAGAAGCAACTTACTGATCAAGTGCTTCGTGAAGGTGGGCTACTAGATATACTTCGTAAATTACTCTGATATTGGTCAGTATTTGTCCATTCCGTGAAATCTTGTTTGTTCAATTTGAATATTCGTTCATCAGGTATTTGTAGCTGGCCTGCATTAAATTCATTTAGGGCCGGTTTGGATAGAAAACCATGAAGATAGAAATTGTTGAGTCTCCATTTGAGCCTGCAACGAGGCTATCTGTTTGCAGTCACTTAGTGCCAATAGTGAACTTTTTAGAGAAAAGCGGAGCCGAATTTGATTGGGCTACAGGGGTTATCCCCGATAAGGCTGTGGGTAATATATTGCTTTCTGAAGACGATATCGATTTCGTGTTAATTGAGGATAATTTTAACATTCCGGATTATTTATTTCTGGATAGATTCAGAAATATGATTTTCTGCAAAAAATGCTGGTGTGTGGTTGAGAAAAAATCTCCTGGAAAGGTTTACAATTCTTCTATTCAACCTCGATGACGTTTCTGTATATAAAGGTTTTCTAAGTTGGGTATTTGTTCACAGGATCCCATTATGCGCAATGCCATTTCAATAGACCTTGTAGAGCTAAAATGTCGGGCAGTTGATGCGTTGGCAGCAATATCTGCTTTTGAAGATCTGTATGGAAAGAGTGCGGTTTTAGATTCCATTCGTGCGCAAATGAACTTTGTTTTTACTGAGGCTGAGCATGGAAGGAACCCGCTGGAAAGCATCAATACACGAAGTCCTCTTACATTTGGTATTCTATCATCGAGGGAATTTTCCAGTCCGGATGAGCTCAAGCTTAAAGCTAAGCTAAATCGTGTTGCTGAGCTTCTTTACTGAAGGGCTGTAAGTCCCCATTTTTATCCGCGCAGAAATTTCGTGACCATTTGGTCTGTTTTGGTTCTCCTGTACCATCCCAAAAGCCAATCCAATAACAACCAAGGCGAGGGTAAGCCATGCGTACAGCAGACCAATGGTTCAGCGAATACGGCGAGAGCCACCAGAATTCCACCAATAAAGCCATTCACTGGGTGGCGGTGCCCCTGATTTATCTGACGGTTGTTGGGCTCTTCTGGTCCATTCCCCAGCCCCAGTGGATGGCGGAGCTGGTCTGGTTGAACTGGGCGGTGGTGGCCCTGATACCCACGATGCTGTTTTACTTGTTGATGTCATTTCCCCTGGCACTGGGAATGATCGCACTTTCGCTGCTTTGCCTGGGTGCTTGCAGTGCGCTGGAGCGGAGTGGGCAGAGTGTGTTGTGGTGGTCCGTGGGGCTGTTTGTGGTGATGTGGGTGTTCCAGTTCGTGGGGCACCATATCGAGGGTAAGAAGCCTTCTTTCTTCAAGGACCTGCAGTTCCTGCTGATCGGCCCGGCCTGGGTGATTGGCTTCCTGTATCGCAAGCTCGGTATCAACTACTGAGAACCGCTTCCGGGTACCGGTCAGCAGTCGGTACCCGTATCTCCCAGGAGCAACCAGCTTGCTGCCCATGTGGCGGCTCACTTAGTGCTGGGTTGTCTGCTCCGGATTTTCTTCCGGACGATTCCTTCCTCCCGTTTCTCCCCGATGTACCTTTTCGCGCAGCCCCTGAACAATTTTGAAGAAAATGGGTACCAGTAGTGTACCGGCGATACACGCCATGATGGTGCCGCCCATCACCGCGGTACCGAGCGATATCCGGCTGGCGGCACCGGCACCGGATGCAATCACAAGAGGAATGGTGCCCACCACAAACGACAGGGTCGTCATGATGACGGGGCGGAAGCGCAATTTTGCGGCGGTGACCGTGGAATCGTGCAGCGACAGTCTTTCCACTTCGCGCTGGGTTTTGCCGAATTCCACGATCAGGATCGCGGTTTTCGCGGCCAGGGCGACCAGCAGTACCAGCCCAATCTGGCCGTACAGGCTGAGGGGTTCTCCAGCAATGATCAGCGCTGCAATGGCACCGACGATAGCGATGGGGACCGAGAGGATAATCGCGAGTGGCGTCAGGAAGGATTCGTAGAGCGCTGCCAGGAACAGAAAGGTGAATATCAGCGAGAGTACCAGGGCAATGGTGGACGCGTTGCCGGCTTTGCGCTCCTCATAACTGGAATCGGACCAGTCGTATTTGAAGCCGGCGGGCAGTGTCTCTATCGCGACGCGCTCGAGCGCATCCATGGCATCCCCGGAGCTGAAGCCGCCGGCAACATTGGGGCCGCCGCTGATTTTTGCTGAATCGTAGGTATTGTATCGCTTGAGTGTCACTGCGCCGAGAATGGGCTCGGTGCTCAGGATGGCCGGCAGGGGGATGGGTTCGCCCTTGTTGTTGGTGACGTAGATTTTCTCGAGGTCCCTCTCCTGCTGACGGAACCGGGACTCGGCCTGCACCATGACCTTGAAGGTCTTGTTGTACAGGTTGAAGTCATTGACGTAGATCGCCCCGAGCTGGGTCTGCAATGTCATGAAAATATCACTGATCTTTACGCCCAGCGTTTTGGCTTTTACGCGGTCAATATCCAGGCGGATCTGGGGCGAGCCGGCCTTGAAAATGGAGAAAGCGCGGGCTATTTCTGGCTGCTCGGTAGCGGCGGCGGAAAAGTCCTGTACCACCTTAAACAGTTCCTGGGCGCCGACCCCCTGTGTGTCTTCGAGCATAAACGAGAAGCCGGCCATGGCGCCCAGGCCGGGAATTGCTGGAGCGCCAAAGACCAGTACCTGGGCTTCGGGCAGCTGGGCAAACTGCGCCTGGTATTTTGCCTGAAGTGCCTGTTGTGATACCTCGGGGGATTTGCGTTCATCCCAGGGTTTCAGCTTGGCGATCACCATGCCCGCGTTTGATTGCAGCATCACGTTGAGCAGGCTGAACCCGTTAACGGAAAGTACTTTGTCGATGGCCGGGTCTTCCATCAGTACTTCATTGATCTGGTCGATGACTTTCGCTGTGCGATCCAGCGCTGCGGCTTCCGGCAGCTGGACATCGACCATGAAGAAGCCCTTGTCCTCATCGGGGATAAAGCTCCTCGGAACCGTCTGGAACATAAGAACCAGGCAGACGAAGAGGCCAGCGATGATTACCAGGCTCAGGAGTATATGGCGGGCGAGCCAGTCCACGATTTTGAGGTATCCGGCGGAGACCTTTTCAAAGCCCCAGTTGAAGCCGCGAATCACCGGGTTGGGCTTGTGATGGCCTTCCTTCAGTACCGTTGAACACAGTGCCGGGCTCAGTGTCAGTGCATTGATCATGGAGATCAGCACCGCGATCGTAATGGTGGTGCCAAATTGCCCGAACATCCTGCCGGTCATGCCCGGCAGTAACATTGTTGGCCCGAATACCGCGAGCAGCACCATCGAGGTAGCGACAATAGGGCCCGACACTTCCTTCATGGCCTTGGCAGTGGCGGTGCGCTTGTCCAGGCCTTCTTCGTGCATGATACGTTCGACGTCTTCCACGACGATGATCGCATCGTCCACGACTACACCGATGGCGAGGATCAAGCCGAATAGCGTGACCGTATTGATGGTCATACCCATGGCGTAGAGGACGCCGAGAGTGCCGATAATGGATACCGGTACTGCCAGGGTTGGTACCAGTGCGGCACGCACATTACCGAGGAACAAGTAGGTCACGATGATGACCAGGATAACGGTCATGATCAGGGTCATCACCGTCTCCTCCAGGGAGACAGCAATAAATTCGGTGGTATCGTGTCCAATGACCGCTTCGACGCCCTCGGGGAAATACTGTGAAAGCTCCTCCACCTTGGCTTTCACATTCTCCGCAACCTCCAGTGCGTTTGCGTCCGACAGTTTATAAATTGCCAGCAGGACACCGGGGCCATTGTTGTACTCGCCGTAGCCTTTGTAGATCTGTGCACCGAGCTCCACACGCGCGATATCCTTGACCCTGACGACGCCGCCTTTTTCATCGGCGCGCAGCACAATCTCTCCGAACTCTTCTTCCGAATTCAGCCGGCCTTTGGTGGTAAGCACGTATTGGAACTGGGTGGACTCGGGGGAGGGCGGTGAACCGAGTTGCCCGACGGCCGCCTGGATGTTCTGTTCCCGAATCGCGCCCAGTACCTCGGGAACGGAAATTTCCAGGTTCGCCATCTTCACCGGATCGAGCCAGATACGCATGCCGTAATCCAGCGGGCCAATGATTTTTGCCTCCCCAACACCGGGTACCCGGGCCAGCTCGTTCAGCAGGTTGAGCGAAGCGAAGTTAGACAGGAAGACGCCGTCAAACCGTTCATCCGGGGAAAACAGGTTTACAACCATCAGCATGTCAGACGAGCGTTTGCGAACCTTGATCCCCCGTTTCAATACCTCCGGTGGCAGGGACGGCTCTGCCAGTGCGACCCGGTTCTGCACATCCACCTGGGCCATGTCGTCGTCGGTATCCATGTCGAACGTCATGAACAGCGTGTAGGTGCCGTCGCTGCCGGAATTAGAGGTCATGTAAACCATGCCCTCGGCGCCGTTCACCTGTTCCTCGATGGGGATCGCAACTGCGTTTTTTACTGTCTCGGCATCGGCGCCGGGATAAGTGGCGACCACTGAAATTTTCGGCGCCGCGATATCCGGGTATTGATCTACCGGCATCACCATGGCTGCGAGCAGGCCCATGAATGTGATCAATATGGCGATCACAAACGCGAAGCGCGGACGATTAATAAAGAGGTGGCCGTTACTGCTCACGAATTAGGTTCCCGGGTTACTTGCCGGTTTCATAGGGCGTATAGACGTCGCCCGGCTCGTTCCGCTGCCGCATTTCCATGGTCGCTCTCTGGTATTCCCGGAATGCTTCCCGCTCCGCGCGCAGCTGCTCGCGCAGTGAATGGGGTGGGGGGCGGAGATTGGATGGGGCAGGGTCTTCGAGCTGTTTGATGTCTACCGGAGTGACTTCCACGGCATCGCCGGCGCTGACTTTCTGGAGGCCCTCGACGAGCACCCGGTCGCCGACATTGAGCCCTTTGCGCACCGCCCAGTTGGGGCCGATGCGCATACCAACTTCGATATTCGCCCGCTTCACTTTATTTTCTTTGTCCAGCAGGTAGACGTAGTGACCCTGCTGATCTTGGGAGACTGCTTTCTGGGGAATGACGATGCGTTGCACTTCCTCCAGTAACTTGCCGTGCAGCGTGACATTTTCTTTGGGTAGAAGCAGGCCGTCGGGGTTGTGGAACAAGACGCGCGCGGCGATGGTTCCCCGGGTTGAGGCGGCCGTGGCATCCCAGGAGAAAAATTCCCCCTTGAACGGGTACACGGTGTCACCGGGTAACACGATGTAGAGCTCCATATTGGGAATGGCGCGTCCTTGCTGTTTCAGCTTCTCCACCGCGCTGTAAAACTCGTTGTATGCCTTCTGGCCGATATGGGCGAGCACATACACCGGGTCTATTTTGACGAGCTGGGTAATCGGTACCGAGTTCGGAAGTATGAAGAAGTCGCCTACCGCATAGTTTGGATGTCCGACACGACCGGAAAATGGCGCAACGATAGAGGTATGAGACAGATCCTGTCTCGCCTGGCTGAGCGCGGTTTGCGCCGTGTTGAGCTTTGCTTCCGCTGCCTGCATTTCGGATTTTGCGGTATCGAAGTCTTTCGCAGAGATATACCCCTGCGGGCGCAGGTTGCGTGCGCGACTGAAGTTGGACCTTGCCTCCTCATAATTGGACATCGCTTCGGCGACGCTCGACTCCGCCGTCGCAACCGCGGTCTCGAACGGGTAAGGGTCAAGCCTTACCAGTTCCTCTCCCCGCTTGAAATACTTACCCGGCTCGATGTTTTGATAGAGGATCCTCGAAGCGACCAGGGGAAAAATCTGCGCGGTTTCCACGGCTTCCACCACCGCGGGCACTTCAAAGCTGGGCCTGAAGCTCATGCGCTTGGCTTCAACCACCTCTACTTTTTTCGGCGGTGGTGTTGGTTTTGCCGCTTCCTTGTCCCCGCAGCCGACGGGCAGCAGACAGGCCAGGAAAACAAGATTCCGCCAATGGAGCTGGTTACGTAGAGGTTGGTACATCATTACCCGCAACGTGAGTTAAAAAACCTATCTCCACTAATCGTAGAGGCTGGCGCGTTGGGCGGTGGTCGTTTGTCCAATAGTTGGCGCGTAATTGATGCTTGTTGACGTGATTGCAGCTTGTTCAGCGGTTGTAATGTACCGGAACCTCCAGGGTCTCCTTTACCTGCTCCATCACCACATAGCTGGTGCATTCCTGCACCTCCGGCAGGGTGAGCAGGGTCTCCCCGTAAAATTTGCGGTAGGCGCTCATGTCCGCCACCCGGGCCTTGATCAGGTAATCGAAATTCCCCGAGACCAGGTAGCACTCCTGGACCTCGGGCAGGGCAGATACCGCGGTGCGAAAATCTTCGAATGCGTCCTGGGCAGAGCGGTTCAGGCGGATCTGCACAAATACCACCAGCGCCGCATCCAGGTACTCGGGGTTGATCAGTGCGGTGTAGCCCTGGATCACCCCGTCGGATTCCATTTTCTTTACCCGCTCCACACAGGGGGTGGCTGTCAGGCCCACCTGGCGGGCGAGCTCTGCGTAACTGGTGCGACCGTTTTTCTGCAATACGCGCAGGATGTTGCGGTCGATGGTGCTGAGTTCACTGGCACGCCTTTTCATTTCACTCTCTGTCTCCGACGTTCTGACTTATTGGTCATTCTGGTTGCTAGCCGCCCTCCACGATGCAGGGAAAGACGGCTAAATAGCCGACTTGACTTGTCTGTGGCGCAAATTTTGGTCTTGTTTGGCTAAAAAACGTTCTCTACGCCAAATTACTAGTGGATTCCACTAATGATATTTAAAAATGTCCAGAAATCCACTCAAAAGAGGGTCCTATACTGCGGAAATCCAACAAAAGAAGGGGCGCACGAGACTGCGCTCACAGAGTAATTGAGGAGATTCGTTATGTTGATCGGTGTCCCAAAAGAAATTAAGAACCACGAGTACCGTATCGGCCTGACCCCGGCGAGCGTACGCGAGCTGATCGGCCATGGTCACGACGTGATCGTGCAGAAAGATGGCGGTTCAGCCATTGGCTTTACCGATGAAATGTATGAGCAGGCTGGAGCCAAGATCATCGACAGCGCGGAAGAAATCTTCGCCACTGCCGACATGATCGTGAAGGTAAAAGAGCCTCAGCCCCACGAATGCGAAATGCTGCGTCCCGGCCAGCTGTTGTACACCTATCTCCACCTCGCGCCCGATCCCAAGCAGACTGAACTGCTGGTGAAGTCCGGTGCGACCTGTATCGCTTATGAAACCGTAACCGACCGCTTCGGTGGCCTGCCGCTGCTGGCGCCCATGTCTGAAGTCGCCGGCCGTATGTCCGTACAGTGCGGTGCCCACCACCTGGAAAAAGCCCAGGGCGGCCTCGGCGTACTGCTGGGCGGTGTGCCCGGCGTAGCGCCGGCCAAAGTGCTGATTATCGGCGGTGGTGTAGTAGGTACCCAGGCGGCAAAAATGGCGTTGGGTATGGGTGCTGACGTGACCATCCTTGATCGCTCCCTGCCGCGCCTGCGACAGCTGGACGATATCTTCGGTGGCGCTGTGCGCACCGAATACTCCACCAACGATGCCATTGAAAAGCACGCGCTGGAAGCTGACCTGGTTGTCGGTGCGGTACTGATCCCGGGCGCTGCGGCTCCGAAGCTGCTGACCCGCGACCATATCAGCCGCATGAAGAAAGGTGCGGTGGTTGTGGACGTTGCGATCGACCAGGGCGGTTGTTTCGAAACCTCCAAAGCCACTACCCACCAGGAGCCTACTTACGTGGTAGACGGCGTGGTGCACTACTGTGTTGCCAACATGCCCGGCGGTGTTGCCCGTACCTCCACCATGGCCCTGAACAATGCGACCCTGCCGTTCGCTGTTTCTCTGGCCAACAAAGGTGCCAAGCAGGCGCTGCTGGATGACGCCAACCTGCTGGAAGGCCTGAACGTGCACGCCGGTATGGTGACCTACAAGGCGGTGGCAGATGTGCTGGGGTACGAGTACGTCGACCCGAAACTGGCTTTGCAGAAATCTGCAGTAGATTCTGAAGTAGCGGCTTAAGTCGCTACCCGGAACTGAACAGGCAATCATCAGTTCTCTTGGGGTGTCCCCACACCCCGCTCTGTGAGACCCGGCAGTGTCTTGACTGCCATTGCAGCCGCGCTTTTTAGCGCGGCTTTTTTATTACAGCGGGTTTATTGCGGCTGATTTTTGCGGAGAGGTTTGGGGGAGTTTTGGTAGAGGGGCTATCGGCCAGGAAACAGTCGGGCCAGCAATACCGGCAGCGCCGTTTCCACGCGCAGGATTCTCGGTCCCAGGTGCACGGATTCAAAGCCCGCTTCCTGCAATTTTTCTACTTCGTAAGGAATGAAGCCGCCCTCTGGACCTACTGCCAGGGTGGTCTGGTCCGGGATATCTACCGGGCACGGGGTGTCGGTTACCGGATGCGCTACCAGTTTGCGGGAGCCAGCGGCAATATCGGGCAACTCATCTTCCACAAACGGTTTGAAGCGTTTGCGTAATTCGATCTTCGGCATTGCGGTATCTACCGCCTGCTCCAGCCCAAGCACACACTGTTCGCGGAGTTTTTCCTCGCTCAGCCAGGGACTCTGCCAGTAAGATTTCTCCACCCGGTAAGCATTGATCAGGTAAAGCTGTTTTACCCCGAGCGCGGTGGCGTGCTGAATGGTGCGCTTCAGCATTTTGGGGCGGGGCAGGGCGAGGATCAGGGTGAGCGGCAGGGGCGGCGGCGGTGCGCGGTGCAGGGATACCCGCAGGGTGATCTGGCCCTCGCGGTGCTCGACCACTTCCCCTTCGCCCATTTGTCCATCGAGCAGCCCGACCTTGAGGGTGTCCCCCACATCGGCCCGGTGTACCTCGGTGATATGCTGGAAACGGCGGCCGCGAAGTGTGGTAATTACCGGCGAACCAGGCTCGCCCGCCAGGCCGGAATCGAGAAAATCACCGGGCTCTAAAAGGATCAGGTTCACAAGGGTTAGCGCTTCGCCGAGGCGATGGCGCCCTTGCCGATACCCTCGTAGGCGCGCACCTGAATCTCGCGGCCCGGGTGCGCAGTGGCCAGCTGATCAGCCATGTACTGGGCCAGCTGTTCCACCGTGGTATCACATTCGAGGATTTCACAGCGGTCTGCCGGGATGCTGAGAGTAAAGGCCCCCTGGCGCGCACTGTAGGCGAAGTGCAAAGTCTGCTCGGACTCGGACTGCAGGTCTTCTCGGGTGCCCAGGTAAATATCTGCCCAGCGCTCTGCCCATTCGCTTTCCAGTTGCGGGCTGCGTTGTCCGTCGACATCGATGCGGATGCGCGAGCGGTGTCCGTGGGCAATCCGCTGGCAGTTTCCGTCGTGTTTCTTCAGCCCGTGGCTGTAGTGATAAAAAGGCGTATCGATCGCTTCGCTGGTGAAACCGAGGTGCAGCTTATCCACACTGGTGGGAAAGATGCCATCCAGCTCGCCCACGCACCAGGTCGCCACCGACTCGGGCGTGATCGACTCGGCAGCCACCAGGGCGAAGGCCTGGGCCGGCCCGCCGACGGAAATAGTCTCACCGCTGTCGAGCTTCCACTCCAGCTGGATGCCATCTTCGCGCTGTTCAATGGACAGCTGTGGGGACCGGGTGGGTACCAGCAGGCGGTGGTCCAGCTCTGTATCCAGCCAGTTGCGCAGGGTTTTCTTCACGATGCCGAAATCGCACACCATGCCCTGCTCGTCCAGAGCACCGTCGAGGGCGGCGTTGGCCAGCCAGGTTTCGCCAACGATGCCGCGGCTGCGGTGGAGATAACTGAAATCCACGTTGGTGAGGCTGTCGACAAACAGGTGCATAAGGTTTCCGGTCAGAAGGTGGCTGAGAAATGGACGAAGGGCCCGGATTCGGGCGCCGCACAGTATAGCTTTTTGCCATGGCAATTTGGCGCTTTGGTGGGAGGTTTTTCCCTGCCCTGCATTAACTATTTTGTCGTGAACCAAATTGGGGCTGGATACTGGCGCCACGAGTCTCTATAATCGCGCCCTCTTCGAGCGCAGGTCGTTATATGGCGACTGGCTCCAGGGTGGTAGCCGGACAGCGACAGCTGTCGATTAGTGCTAGCCTGAGTGCTCGAGCGTTGTGGCGGCCCTTCCGGTCTCCTCGCAATGATCAGCTGTGAACCCCGCCAGGCCCGGAAGGGAGCAACGGTAGCAGTGACATCATGTGCCGGGGGTGTGCTGGTTGGGCTGCCTCCAATTTCCTCCGGGCTTCCTGCCCACCCCGATTCTCCCTCTCTCATTGTTTATCCGTCTCTGACCGCGGTTGTCTTTGCGCGCGGCTGTGTACTTTCTGGTCAACTGCCTCGCCAGTGAATTTTTCGCCCGTCCATGTTTGCGAAATAATCCTCCAAATCGCCGTGGTTAGAGGGAATTTTGTGCCGATGTGTTCCGTTGGTCTGCGGCCTCATCCCGCCATCGGAGAACCGTGTGCTATAAATCGCGACAGTAAAAGATTTTCTCTTCGCCCTTATCCGGGCTGGTCCCAGCCAATAATTCAATAAAGACACCAGAGGATACCGATGAAAAAACTAGCCTTGGTCATCGCCGTCGCCGCTGCTGCGGCTGCAGCAGGTTGCGATAGCGGAAACGACAAATCTGGAGCTCAGGCACCAGTGCCGTCCTCCGCCACAGAAGTGTCCTACGGGGCTGACAATACCAGTGCAGGCACAGTGGCCCAGGCCGATGGTGCCAGTGATGCAATGGACGCAAAAGACGCCAAGGCTTTTCTGGACAGTGCCCAGGAGCGGCTGGAGACAGTGGCAGAAGAAGTCAGTCACGCGAGCTGGCTGGCGTCCACCTACATCAATGTCGATTCCCAGTTCACCGAAGCGCTGGCGGTAGAGCGATACACCGCACTGGCAGTGGAGCTGGCCCAGGAGGCGGCCAAGTTTGATGATGTGAAGCTGGATCCGGAAACCCGCCGCATGCTCACCATGCTGAAGCAGGGCCTGGTATTCCCGGCGCCGAACGACCCCAAGCTGACCGCAGAGCTGGCCCAGATCGGTTCAAAAATGCAGGGTATGTACGGCGCGGGAAAATACTGCCCGGAACAAAAGTCGGGGGATGACACTGCCGAGGGTGATGAAAAAGGTAAATGCTACACCCTGACAGAAATGGGCCAGATGATGGCCAACAGCCGGGACCCCAAGTTGCTCAAGGACCTGTGGGTAGGCTGGCGCAAAGTGTCTCCGCCGATGAAGCCGCTGTACGAGCGCCAGGTGGAAATCGGCAATGCCGGCGCCAAGGAACTCGGTTACGACAACCTGAGTGTCATGTGGCGTTCCAAATACGATATGCCCGCGGATGAATTCGCCGCTGATATGGATAATCAGTGGGGCAAGGTAAAGCCGCTGTACGAAGCGCTGCACTGCCATGTGCGCGCGAAGTTGAACGAGCACTACGGTGACGACGTTGCGCCAGCCAGCGGCAAAATCCCGGCGCACCTGCTGGGCAATATGTGGGCGCAACAGTGGGGCAATGTTTACGAGATCGTCAAAGACGACGATATGCAGGCGCCCTACGATCTCACCAAGCTGGTTGTGGATTCCGGCATGAGTGAGAAGGATATGGTGAAGGCGGGGGAGACCTTCTTTACCTCCCTAGGCTTCAAGCCACTGCCAAAAACTTTCTGGGAGCGTTCCCAATTCGTGCAGCCGCGTGATCGCGATGTTGTGTGCCACGCGAGTGCCTGGAACCTGGATGGCCAGGACGATATCCGCATCAAGATGTGCATCAATAAAACCGGTGAAGATCTGGTAACCATCCATCATGAACTGGGACACAACTTCTATCAGCGTATCTACAACAAGCAGCCGTACCTCTACAAAGAGGGTGCCAATGATGGTTTCCACGAGGCAGTCGGGGATACCATCGCGCTCTCCATTACGCCGAAGTACCTGAAGCAAATCGGCCTACTGGAAGAAATTCCCGGCGCGGACAAAGATATCGGTTACCTGATGCAGCAGGCGCTGGACAAGATTGCTTTCCTGCCGTTTGGTTTGCTGGTAGACAAGTGGCGTTGGCAGGTGTTCAACGGTGAGGTGAAACCGGGGGATTACAACAAGGCCTGGTGGAAGCTGCGCGAAGAGTATCAGGGTATCGAAGCCCCGGTGCAGCGCAGCGAAGCGAATTTCGATCCGGGTGCGAAGTATCACATTCCGGGCAATACCCCGTACTCGCGTTATTTCCTGGCGCACATTCAGCAGTACCAGTTCCATCGCGCGCTGTGTGAAGCCGCCGGGGAAACTGGCCCACTGCATCGCTGCTCCATTTTCAAAAATGATGCCGCCGGTAAAAAACTGCGCGATATGCTCGCCATGGGCGCGAGCAAGCCGTGGCCGGATGCCATGGAAGCACTTACAGGCCAGCGTGAACTGGATGCGTCCGCCATTGTGGATTATTTCCAGCCACTGATGGCTTATCTGCAGGAGCAGAACAAGGATCGTCAGTGCGGTTGGTAATAGCGAGCGCGCGATGAGCGTGATGAAAAAGTATTGCGCGCTTATTGGTTGAGGCTATTGACCGTATATTCACAGTCAATGGCCTCGGGGGTTTGAAAAAAAATCTGTGACCATAGTATTAGGGATGACTTGATATGAATCAGGTGGAAACTCCTTTTGGGGATTCATCATCTGAATGAAATATCCAGGGCTGCCAAGCGTGCACTGTGCCCTGATTAATGGATTAAACCCGAGCCAACAAAAAGAGGCTGCTAATGAGCAATATTGATATCGGTATTGGTGAGAAAGATCGCGAACAGGTTGCCGAAGGACTGAAGCGTCTCCTCGCAGACTCCTATACCCTGTATCTGCAGACCCACAACTTCCATTGGAATGTTACCGGGCGCCTGTTCCGTGAGCTGCACCTGATGTTTGAAGAGCATTACACCGAGTTGGCTACCGCGGTGGATGATATCGCCGAGCGTATCCGTACCCTGGATGTTGTCGCTCCGGGTACCTACAAGGCATTTGCCGAGCTCAGCTCCATCAAGGAAGTAGAAGATGTTCCTGCGGCGGAAGAGATGGTGCGCATCCTTACCCAGGGGCACGAACAGGTCGTAAAAACCTGTCGTGAAGTATTGAAGGCGGCACAGGATGCCGATGACGAATCCACCGCAGCGCTGGTGGGAGACCGTATGCGTGTCCACGAGAAAACTGCGTGGATGCTGCGGGCCACCGCGCAGTAGCCTGCATTTTTTCACTTCGTTTCTTGAAATGGCCCGCTTTCAGCGGGCCATTTTTTTATCTGTTTTTTTAATTTTGTTGCCAGTTACGACGCGAAGGGGGTGGGGGGAGCGTGAGCGCGAATACTGGGCCGCTGTGACGCGCGACATCTGCTTTGAAAAATAAAATTTACAGTTCGAAATAGTTTGAATGGGTGGTCAGCGGTAAGGTCGCTTAATAAATGAACGATATTGGCTGAATTTATCGGGTAAGGTTTATCTTTTGGCGCCATCTCTATAGAATTTTCGCGCAACTCGGCACCTGGAGCTGAATGTTAATTCGCTGCTCCGCCCTCTATAGCACTGCAAAAGGCCTATGGAATCTGGTCTGAAAGGCAGCTTTAGCTATTCATAATAATTACACCACTAAGTTTTAGCGAGATGATGCATGCGTTCCTGCAGGCGGCCTGTGCCGTCATGCGGCAGTGTGCTGTTGTGGGTTTTTTGTGTCGGGAACACGCCAATAATTCGATAGGAGATCTCTGTGTTCAAAAAAAGAAAGCTTCACAGCGCCATACTTGCGGCGACCGCTGCGGTACTGGGGAGCCAGCCAGCCCTTGCCCAGCCGCGGCAAATCGAAGAGGTGACGGTTACCGCGACCAAGCGCGCAGCAAGCACCCAGGATATCCCTGTGACGGTTCAGGCGCTCGGTGAGCAGAACCTGGAGAACCTGAACGTCGCCAACTTTGATGACTACATCCGCCACATGCCGAATGTGACTTCTGGCGGCCGTGGACCGGGTCAGTCGTCTATCTATATTCGCGGTATGGCTACGGAAACCATTGCCACCCAGCTGTCCCAGGCCAATGGCTCCGCTCCGAACGTTGCCCTGTACGTGGATGAGGCGCCGGTGAGCGTCGGCGGCCGCAACCTGGATGTCTACGTGACCGATATCGAGCGCGTGGAAGTACTAAAAGGCCCACAGGGCACTCTGTTCGGCGCCAGCTCCCAGGCGGGTACCGTGCGGCTGATCACCAACAAGCCGCGCCTGAATGAATTCGAACTGAGCATCGATGCTGGCCTCGCCACCACCAAGGATGGCGAGATGTCCGATACCCTGGAAACCGTGGTCAACCTGCCGGTGATCGATGACAAACTGGCGGTGCGCGTGGCGGCTTACCAGTCCAACGAAGGCGGTTATATCGACAACGTTGCCGGTACCTACACCCCGGATGCGGAAGTAAACCCGGCCTGGGAAGGGCTGCCGGTATCCAGCGCCACCAACGAAGACCTGGTGGAAAAAGACTTCAACGATGCCAGCTACCAGGGCGCGCGCGTAGGTGTGAAGTACGTTATCAATGACGACTGGGAAGCGCTGGTACAGCACACGCACCAGGACCTGGAAGCGGACGGTGTATTTGACCACGACCCGGAAAACGTGGACGATCTGGAAGTGCGTCGTTACTTTGAAGATTCCCTCGACGACAGTTTTGATCTCACCAGCTGGACCCTGGAAGGCCGTCTGGCGGCGCTGGATGTCGTCTACACCGGTGCCTACCTGGATCGCGAAGTCGAGCAGTCCATGGACTACACCGGCTACAACGATGTGGGCGCCTACGTGGCTTACTACACCTGTGACTACGTCGATACCTGTTACGACCCGACCAAGGGCTACGTCGGTCTGGTGGAAAACACCCGCACCAGTCACGAATTGCGTTTCTCCACTCCGGAAGAGCATGCGCTGCGCTTTACCGGTGGCGTCTTCTATGAAGATGTGGAAATTCTCGACCGCGGTAACTTCGTCTACGCCTCTGTAGCCGACCTCGGCTTCCCGGAAAACTACCCGCGTGGCTGGTCTCCGGACACCACTGACCCGAACAAAGCCACTGCCATTGACCCGAGCGCGCGTCCGGCAGAAGTCGCGTTCTTTAACGATATCACCCGTACTGAAGAGCAATTGGCGTTCTTTGGTGAGCTGTCCTACGACCTAACCGAGCAGCTGACTGCGACCGTGGGCGTGCGTCGTTACGATATCGACGTGGAACTGCTGGGCTCTGCCAACTCCGCCTTCGGTAACTCTCCACAGTTCGCCGATGGGGTCGACGTAGACCAGTACGGTGACAACCTGGATTCCAAGTGGGTGGAAGCGGGTATCGAGACGCCGCTGAACGAAAGTGACACCATCACCAAGTTCACTCTGAGCTACACACCCAACGATGACGTCCTGCTGTATGCGACTTACTCCGAGGGCTTCCGTCCGCCGGCGTATAACCGCGGTGGCGGCAATGGCAACGAAACCACGACCGTGCCATACACGGTGACCACGGATACCGTCGATAACTACGAGGCCGGTTGGAAAGCCAGCCTGGTGGACAACACTCTGCAGTTCAACGGCAGTGTCTACCGTGTTGACTGGAAAAATATCCAGACTGCGGTATTCGACCCCAGCGTTTACTTCCTGTTCTACCTCGATAACGCACTGGATGCGCAGATCAATGGTATTGAAGGGGACGTAACCTGGTTGCCCACGGACAACCTGCAGATCACTGGTGCCTTCTCCTACAATGACACCGAGATCACCGATGTGCCGGGCAGTGCGGTGAACGTTGCCCCGGAAGGCAGCGAGCTGGCTCTGTCTCCGCCTCTGCAGATGAACCTGCGTGCGCGTTACGAGTGGACCGTGTCCCAGTTTGACGCCTACTGGCAGGCCGGTGTGCAGTACAGCGATGAAGCCTGGAGCTCCATCGTGGTCCAGCCCAACGATCGCTTCAAGCAGGATGCTTACACCACGGCTGACGCGTCTGTGGGTCTGCGTGAAATGCACTGGGGTGCCGAGCTGTACGCGGAAAACCTCACCGATGAGCGCGCCGAGTTGTTTATCAACACCCTGGACAATTCCAAGCGCATCACCACCAACCGTCCGCGCACCCTTGGTGTACGGGTGACCTACGATTTCTGATCTCAGGATTGGAAATGCTGTCGGGTCACGGATTGATCTTTCATTGATCCTGTGACCCCGATACTGTGGTTTCAAATTGGGATTCCAGATCAGGATTCCAAATTGGAATCGCGAAATTTTCGCCATGTCGGCCGATACCGGCATGGCGATACACTTCCCAACGTATTCCCCGATCAAGTAACCGCGAGCGACTGAACGTGTCTTCTTCTCCTTCCGACCCCGCTTATCAGGCATCTCTCTCGGAAATCCGCAGCGCAATGAAAAAGCGCGATTTTACCGGTGCCCGGGATCAGGCTTCCGCCCTGTTGGAAAGGCGCCCGGAAGATTTGGAAGCGCTTTATCTGCTGGCGGCCAGTCAGCGCTACCTTGGTGAGCACCGCGACGCGCTGCTGACACTGGAGCGCCTGTTGTCCCAGGATAGTGGCAACGCCCGCGGGTACCAGGAGCGCGGACATAATGCCGCGCAGCTGGGGGATACACGCGCTGCTTGCGAGGCTTTTCGTCGCGCCACCGAACTGAATCCCGCCCTGCAGGCCAGCTGGCGCGGGCAGGCACTGGCACTGCGTGCGCAGGGTGAGACTGGCGCTGCAGAACATGCACTGCGCCAATTCCAGCACCTGCAAAAGTTGCCGCCGGAATTATTGAGTGCCGCCAGCCTGTTATACGAGCGCAAGCTGCACAAAGCGGAACAGCTGTGCCGGACATTTTTGCACAAGCACCGACATCATCCGGAGGGCATGCGCCTGCTTGCGTTAGTGGGGGCGGAACTCGGTATTCTCGATGATGCAGACTTCCTGCTGGAGAGCTGCCTTGCGCTGTATCCGGATTTTCACCAGGCACGTTTTGATTACATCGGAGTACTGCGCAAACGACAGAAGTTTGCCGCCGCCCTGGAGCAGGCCCGGTTACTGAAAGAACAGCAGGGCGGTCGCCAGGCGGACATCCTGTTTGCTACCCAGAGTGCCATGGTGGGCGACTACAAGACGGCGCTCGCCACTTACGATCGGGTACTGAGCGAGGCACCGGAGCTGCACGGTGTGCATCTGCAGCGCGGCCACACTCTGAAGACCATCGGCGATGCGGACGCGGCCAATCGCGCCTATCACGATGCCTGTCGGGTCAAGCCGGATTTTGGCGATGCTTACTGGAGTCTCGCCAATATGAAAACCTACCGCTTCGGAGAAGAAGAAATTGCGCGCATGCGCGAGCTGGAAGCGGCTCGCTCTACCGCGCGCGAGGATCGCTATCACCTGTGTTTTGCCCTGGGCAAGGCGCTGGAAGATAGAAAGGTATTTGACGAGGCATTCCACTGGTATGAAAAAGGCAATGCGCTGAAGCAGGAGGAGTGTCGCTACAGTATCGAGCAAAATCGCCGCGATACTGACCTGCAGATTGCCCACTGCACCCGCGAGCTGTTCGACAAGCACACAGGCGCTGGTTGCGATGCACCGGACCCGATCTTTATCGTGGGCCTGCCCCGTGCCGGCTCAACGTTATTGGAGCAGATACTCGCTTCCCATTCTCAGGTGGATGGCACTCTGGAGCTGCACAATGTCCTCGCCACCGCGCGCCGCCTCGATGGCCGTCGCCGCGCCAGTGAAGAGCCACGTTATCCTGCGGTGTTACATGAACTGGAGGGAGAGAAGCTTGTACAGCTCGGGCAGCGCTATCTCGACGAGACTCGCACTCACCGCGACGGGGCACCGCTGTTTATCGACAAGATGCCCAATAACTTCCGCCACATCGGTTTGATCCAGCTGATGCTGCCCAATGCGAAAATTATCGACGCCCGCCGCCACCCGCTGTCCTGTTGTTTCAGTGGTTTCAAGCAGCTGTTTGCCGAGGGCCAGGAATTTACCTACGGTCTGCAGCAGATTGGCGAGTACTACCGCGACTATGTACGGCTGATGGATCACTGGGACAGCGTGCTGCCGGGCAAGGTATTGCGGGTCCACTACGAGGATGTGGTGGGCGACCTGGCAGGGCAGGTGCGGCGGATACTCGACTATTGCGGCCTGCCGTTTGAGGCTGACTGTATCGATTTTCACAAAACCGAACGCGCGGTGCGCACACCCAGCGCCGAGCAGGTGCGTCAGCCGATCTATCGCAGCGGCGTTGCGCAGTGGAAGCATTTTGAAGCCGAGCTGGCCCCGCTAAAAGCACTGCTGTCGGCAGAGATTGAGGCTTACCCGGCCGGGTAAGCTGTAGGTGGCAGGCCGGCTCGGCCCGCGTGGCAACGGTCTCCGCCTCTTCGTATAACTCCCCGCAAACTTCATCAAGCAAGTCCCCCCTGTAATCCTTCTCGTAATTATTTCTGTAACCCCGTCAGGGCCAGCCTTTTGGTGATTGTGGCGCCAATTGCACGATCCCCTGTTGCGTAAGAGTACTGTGTGGTGCACAGTATTTACTGTGTGGCACACAGTATGAGGTGGTGAATGGGACAGGCGCCGGAAAAACTGGACAGACTGTTGATGGAAGTGCGGCGGGGTGCGCTCACCCTGGCGGTGCTGCTGGCGCTGCGCGAGCCGCATTACGGCTATTCGCTGCGCAAACGCCTGGGCGCAAAAGGCCTGGAAATTGACGAGGGCACTCTGTATCCGTTGTTGCGCCGCCTGGAGGACCAGGGGTTGTTGCGCAGCCACTGGCTGCAGGAAGAGGGCCGCAAGCGGCGCTTTTACCAGATCGACGCTGGCGGCGAGATTGCTCTGACGCAGATGCGCGCGGAGTGGCTCCGTCTGAATAGTGTGATTGATCAACTCGGCATTCAGGGATAGCGCACGGTTACGTTGGGCGGAGTGCCGGAATGAAAAACTTATTCGAGGGAAATTGGATGAGCTGGGTACAGCGATATATCGACAATGTACGGACTTACCTGCCGGCGCAATTGCGTGAAGATGTCGGCAATGAACTTTATTCGGATCTGCAGGACCAGTGCGATGAGCTGAGTGATTCTCTGGGGCGCCCCCTGACCGATGAGGAAGTGCTCACTTTGATCGCGAAAAAAGGCCACCCGATGGTGGTTGCGGCGGGTTACCAGTCCCGCCGTTCGCTGGTCAGCGAGCCGCTGTTTCCAGTGTATCTACAGGTACTGAAATTGGTGATTGCTGTGATTGCCGTGGTCTCTGCGATTGACGTGATTGCAGCGTTATATTTTGAGGTAAAGGTGAATTTTGTCCGCGCTGCCGTGAGCTGGTTTGCCGGCGTATACGAGGGTGCTATTCACGCATTTGCCTGGGTAACCCTGGTGTTTTTCCTTGCCGGCGGAAAACTTGGCTACGGCAAGGTACTCGAAAACTGGAATCCGCGCGCGCTGCCGAAAGTCGCCCATGGTGGTCGCCGCATACAGCGCTTCGACTCCGCGGTGGAGTTCGCGGTGACGCTGCTCGCCATGGCCTGGGTGAATGATATCTGGAGACTGCCGATGGCGGAGGGCGGGCTGACATTTTCTCCCGCGTTTGAGGCAGCTCTGCCGTGGTTGAATATTGCCCTCGGGCTCAGCGTGGTGATGTCACTGATCAAACTGGTGTCGCCCTACTGGACGCAACCACGACTCTATGCAGACATTGCCCTGAACATTTGTTGGTTGGGGTTACTGGTGGTCTTGATGTCAATCTACCCGCCTTTTTCACTGGTGTGGCAAGGCGGGGAAGTTTGGCAGCCGAGCGCCGGTGGCTGGCGTGCTGGTGTGGGTATTGTGATCGCAATTACCGGCTGGGATCTGCTGCAGAACCTGCGTGTGCTGCTGCGGCAGCGGGCGGAATCCGCAGGGCGGTAGCCAGCCCCCCGCGTTAAACGCTTGGGGCGGTGGCAATGCGTTTAAAGGCGGCGGCGGCGGCAGAAAGTCCGCCACTGCTGCGGGTCAGAATACCCACCTGATGCACCACCTCCGGTTCCGCCAGTGGTTTGCACACCAGCCCGTAGCCGCGCATCTGCTCCTCACACAGACTGGGCACGGCACTGACGCCGAGCCCGGATTGCACCAGCCTGCCAATGGTGCTGAGCTGGTTTGCCTCACACAGCAAACGGGCGGCCTGCGCCCCGGGCTGACATCCGGCGAAGGCGCTGTCCGTCCAGCGCCGTACCGCGGATCCTCGATTCATGGCAATAAATGCCTCCTGTGCGAGGTCGTGCCAGCGCAGGTTTTTCTTTTTCCCCAGTCGGTGTCCCGCGGGCAGTACCGCAATAAAGCGATCATCGGCGATGGGGGTGAAGCTGAGGTTGCCAAGGTCATCCGGGCGGAAACTGATGCCCAGTTCCGCGCGTCCGTCCTGAACCGCACTGACCACCCGTTCCATCACGATATCCTCTATCACGATGTTGATATCCGGGTGTCGCCGGTGAAACTTCTCCAGCAGGGCGGGCAGCTGGTTGAGGGCATAGGCGGGAATCGCAGCAATGGAGAGCTGCCCGTGTTGCAGCTGGAAGCGCTGTTGCACCGCATCCAGTGTGTTATCCCAGTTGTGCAGCAGTTGCTGGGCGCGCTCCACAAACTGGGTACCCTCGGGGGTGAGCACCAGTTGCCGACCGTCCCGGCTGAACAGTTCACCGCCCAGGGATTCCTCCAGGCTGCGAATGGCGATAGAGATAGCCGGCTGCGATACGTGCAGCTGCGCACTGGCCTCCGCCAGACTGTGGGTGCGGGCCACAGCCACGAAGGCCCGCAGTTGCTTGATGGTGGCGCTCACGTCGGATTTCCCCTGTTGTGGTCATGGCCCGGATAAAGCGTATATTAAGTAAATGTTAACAAATATAAAAAAGTTTAAATTAGTTTTAACTGTTAGACCAAGGCATGATTGTCTCCATGGCGAGACCGCGAATAATGATCAGCGGTCACAGCGAGGTGGCGCAGGCGGAGATCGCCCGCGCACCCACACAAACCAATAACAAGCGCCATACTTGCGGGAAGCTGTTTCCTCGCAGGTTTCCGCAGCAAAATCGAGAGAGTTTGGTCGAGATGAGCAATCCCGTAGCGCCCCTTTGGCAACCCACCCCCGAAGCCGTAGCCCGCACCCAGATGGATCAGTTTCGTCGCCGGGTGAACGAGCAGCATGAGACTTCACTGCCGGATTACAGCGCCCTGTACCAGTGGTCTGTGGATAACCGGGCCTCCTTCTGGAGTGAGCTGTGGGATTTTGGCGAGGTTGTCGCCAGTGAGCGCGGCGAGCGGGTATTGGGGAAAGACACCATGCCCGGCGCCGAGTGGTTTCCGGATGCGCGACTGAACTTCGCCGAAAACCTGCTGAAGTTCCGCGATGATCGGGTCGCCTTGATCGAACGTCTCGAGAACGGCCGTCGCCGCCAGCTGACCTATGCTGAGCTCTTCGACAAGGTTGAGCAGCTGGCATCGGCTCTGGTCAGTGCCGGTGTTGGCAAGGGCGACCGGGTAGCGGGTTTTATGCCCAACATCATCGATACCGCAGTGGCGATGCTCGCCACTACCAGCCTGGGCGCGATCTGGACCTCCTGTTCCCCCGATTTCGGAATCAACGGGGTGCTGGACCGCTTCGGCCAGGTGGAACCGAAGGTGCTGTTCGCCTGTGAAGGCTATTTCTATAACGGCAAGACTATTGATTCCCTGCCGCGCCTGGCACAGATCGTCGAGCAGATTGAATCCATCCAGCAGCTGGTGGTGGTACCCGTGGCGCGCGACGCGGCGCAGACAGCGGATGCCATCGGTGACCTCGACAGGGCCATCACACTGGACGCGTTTACCGGCACTGCGCCGACCCGTGCACTGAGCTTTGAGCAGACCGAATTCAACCACCCGCTGTATATCATGTACTCCTCCGGTACGACCGGCGTGCCCAAATGTATCGTGCACGGTGTGGGCGGTACCCTGCTGCAGCATATTAAAGAACACCGTCTACACACGGATATTTCCCGCGACGACACCCTGTTTTACTTCACCACCTGTGGCTGGATGATGTGGAACTGGCTGGTGAGCGGACTGGCCTGTGGCGCCACCCTGGTGTTGTACGATGGTTCGCCGTTCTACCCGGCAGCCCAGTGCCTGTGGGATATGGCGGACGAGGAAAACATCAGTGTGTTCGGCACCAGTGCCAAATACATTGCCGCGCTGGAAAAAGCCGGCTGCAAACCCTGTGAGAGCCACAAGCTGGAGCGTTTGCGCGCGGTACTTTCCACCGGCTCCCCACTGGCCCACGAGGGGTTCCGTTACGTGTACCGGGATATCAAGTCGGATGTCTGCCTGTCTTCCATTTCCGGCGGTACCGACATTGTCTCGTGTTTTGCCCTGGGCAATCCGGTGTTGCCGGTGTATCCCGGCGAGTTGCAGTGTCGCGGACTCGGTATGGCGGTAGAGGTCTGGAACGACGACGGCAAGGCGGTACTGGAAGACAAGGGAGAGCTGGTTTGCGCCAAGTCTTTCCCGTGTATGCCCATCGGTTTCTGGAATGATCCCGACGGCAGCAAATACCACGGTGCCTACTTCGACAACTGGCCCGGTGTCTGGGCCCATGGGGACTATGCGGAAATCACCGAACACGGCGGCGTGATCATCTATGGTCGTTCCGATGCGGTGCTCAATCCCGGTGGTGTGCGTATCGGCACCGCAGAAATCTACCGCCAGGTGGAAAAGGTTGAGGAGGTGCTGGACAGCATCTGCATCGGCCAGGAGTGGCGTGACGATGTACGAGTGGTGCTGTTTGTGGTGTTGCGTGAAGGCCTGACCCTGGACGACGACCTGATCCAGAAGATTCGAACCACGATTCGCGCCAATACCACGCCCCGCCATGTGCCGGCCAAAGTGATCCAGGTTGCGGATATCCCGCGTACCATCAGCGGCAAGATTGTGGAGCTGGCAGTGCGCAACGTGGTGCACGGTAAGCCGGTCAAGAATCAGGAGGCGCTGGCCAATCCGGAAGCGCTGAAGCTGTATGAAAAACTGCCTGAGCTCGCTGGTGAATAACTGCCGCCAGGCGAGCCGCGGTAACCGGCAAAAAAGCCGGATTCAGCAGACTGATCCGGCACAAGGCTAGGCATTTTTTTCAGCAAGCTGTGGCCCGGGAACTAAGGTTCCCGGGCTTCTGCGTTTGGGTTATGCCGTTTTCATTCGGTGACCGGTGTCCGCCTTCTCCAATCGCGCCTGCTCTTCATTCATCTTGCGCAGCGCCATCCGGGTAATATACCCGCCCATCACACATACAAAGGCGATGATGCCCAGGCTCAGTAGGCCGGAAAAACTGGTGAACAGGTCGATCATTGCGTCCATGATTGCCTCCGCGATTGATTAGGCGGGGATTGTTCGTTTTCCCCAGCCACTTGCCTTTAACTGACTCCAGTGTAAAGTGGCGCCGATTGTGCCCCTTGATCCAGGTCAAGGCTCCGTCAGTTTGCCGCGTGTTTCAGCGGATTCCGGGCTTTGATTGCACTTTGGTGGGAGGGCTGGCGGCCGGTGATACATCGCCTGCTGCGCTACCCGGAATGAACGATTCTGCGCTAGGCTTGCGTTACGCTGTAGAAAACGGATTCCGGTATCTGTTCACAAAAACTCAGCCTCTATAAATCAATAATTTCACGGAAGATAAATATGATTACCTATCTATACTGGGCCGCTGTTATTTCGCTGGTCGTACTGTCCCTTTTTGCAGGCAGTCGGCTCGGTAGCCTGGGTAAAGGTGCCATTGTCGGTGCCATCATCTTTCTCGCCGGCTGGCTTGCCTATTACTTCCATTTCGAACAGGTGTTCGTGAAACGCTTCGGCGGGGTGATGCGTATCACTGTGCCGGAGGGGCAACGCCATCTGGGCGCCACCTGGAAAGATGACAACCTCTGGGTGGAAAACTACGACCCCGAAAGCAACGAGTGCATCTTCAGCGAATATTCCAAGGGCAACCTGCTGGAAGGGCGGGTCATCGTCCGCAACTGTAACCCGTTGATGGAGCGCACCGGCTCAGCGACGGCGCCTGGACGCTGAATTGTCTCAAGGGGCTGGCCAGATCATCGACGTAACCCCTCGACTGGCATACCGGCCGGTGGTGTAAAGTCCGGTAAAGTTGCGCCGACTGCGGCAACTTTCACCGGCGCTCGGCGTTGCAGTGTTGATGATTGGCAAACGGATATTTGTCTTGCGCGTATTTTTCTTCGCTTCCATGGTTTCCCGCTTTCAGATCGCGGCGTTCGTGCTGCTCGCTCTATCGCTGTTGCTGTTGCCTCAGGCGGGTAATGCCCTGCCATTTTTCGACAATCTGCCCAAATTCAAAATCCGCGTTTCCGAAGACCGCGAGCTTCAGGACTGGCTGAAAGACCAGGTCAAGGAACAGCGCAAATCCAGCAGTGTGCTCAAGGCCTACGAGGATCCACTGGATGTGGCCCGCTACGAGCGCGGCACCCTGGAAAAACTGCTGCGTTCGCGCGGTTATTACGATGGCCGGGTTCGGCAATCGGTGACCGACGGCGAGATCCTGTACCGGGTCGTGCCCGGGCCGCTGTACCGCATTAAATCTCTCGAAGTGAATATGCCTCCGCACCTCAAGTCCGGTTTCCCGGGTGTGGGATTGCGGGAGGGTGAACCCCTGGAGGCGGAAAAGGTCACCGAGGGCGTTAAACGTATTGAAAATTACCTGGCGGAAAATGCCTGCCTGCTGAATGTGGATGTGGATTACCAGGCGACGGTCATTCACAGCGAACATGCGGCGAGACTGGAATACCGTGTGGCGCAGAGCCCCGAGGTAAATATTGGACAGGTGTATGTGGAAGGGGTGACCACGGTTGATGAGGACTTTCTGCGCAAGCGCCTGAAGCTGGAACCGGGAGACTGTTTCTCCCGGGGAAAAATGGATGCGGCCAAGCTGCGCCTGCTGCGCACCAACCTGATTGCCGGGGTGAACGCGGAGGTTTCCGAGCCCAGCGCAGGGATTGTGGATATCACTTTTCTGGTGATCGAGCGCAAGCACCGGACGATTCGTCTGGGGGTGGGGTACACATCCGATGAGGGCGCTGGAGTCTCGGCGGGTTGGGAACACCGCAATATTCTCGGTCGCGGTGAAAAGATTGAGGTGGAAACCCGGGTCAACGAGGTAAAACAGTCCCTCAAGACGGAGCTGCTGGTACCGCGCTTCTTTCGCGATGATCAGGATTTTTCCGCCAAGGCCGAAGCATCCAATGAAGAACGGGATTCTTACGAGGCGCGGTCCGTCACCATCGGCGGCATTATTTCCCGCCGTCATACCAAACACCGCACCTTCAGTGTGGGTAGCGAGCTGAAGTTCAGTAAGGTGCAGGAAGAGGGCGAGCAGAGCGAAAACTACAACCTGCTGTCGTTTCCCCTCGGGCTCAAAATTGATACCACCGACAATCTGCTCGATGCTCACAAAGGGGCGACCGTGGCCCTGGAGGTCAAACCGTATTTCGATCTGCGGGGCTCGGGCACCCGGTTTGTAAAAAATACCCTGGTTGCCACCGGTTACCTCACTGCGGAAGAGACCCGCTTTGATCCCACCCTGGCGGTGCGCATCAAGGCCGGTGTCATCAGTGGTATCGACAACCTGGATATTCCAGCGGACGAACGTTTCTATGCCGGCGGTGGTGGCTCGGTGCGTGGCTACGCTTACCAGGCCCTGGGGCCGCGGCGCCTGATCCCCTCTACGGTACCCGGCGAGCCGCCGACCCTGTCTGATCCCATCGGTGGACGCGCACTCAGCGAAGTCTCTTTCGAGGGCCGTTTCCGGTTTACCGAAACCTGGGGCGGTGTCCTGTTCCTCGATGGCGGTAATGCCTACGCCGATCCGCAGCCGAGTTTTAATGACCTCTACTGGGGTGTCGGCCTGGGGGTACGTTATATGACGTCCTTCGCGCCACTGCGGTTTGATATCGCCTTCCCGCTGGACCGTCGTGATGATCTGGACGACAGCAGTTACCAGATTTACGTCAGTCTCGGACAGGCGTTCTGAACCATGGCTGATTCAAACGTCCCCAACCCCGTCCCGCCCGCAGGCGCTTCCAAACACAGGTCGCGCAAACGCTGGCCGCGCGCGCCGCGCCTGACGCTGATTGCCGCCAGCCTGTTGTTGCCTCTGTTGATGGCGATTTTCCTGGTGGGCTCCGAAAGTGGTCGCGAGGCGATTACCCGCGGTGGTCTGGCTATTGCCCGGCACTATTTGCCCGACCTGGAAATCAATGCGGAAGGGTTGCGCAGCCAGGCGCTGGGCCTCTGGTATTTCGAGCGCCTGCAGGTGCGCTACAAAGAACGCCCCATGATCGAGGCGCATCAGTTGACCCTGCATGTGGATATCCAGCACCTGTTGCGCAATCAGATTCATATCCCGGAGCTAAGTGCCCACACCTTCCTGTTCGATAACACGCTGCTGGGGGAATACCTGCAGGCCCACGTGAGTGAAGAGGAGGTGGAAGACGTGGCCGAGGAGGTGGATGACCCCACTATGCCGGCGATCTGGCTGGAGCGGCTCGCGGTGGAGCAGCTCACCGTGATCGATGCTGCGCTGACGGATTTTCCGGTGGTGGCGGTCAACGGTCACGGCAGTTACCGCTGGCCCGGCCGCGAATCCGCCCTGGCGCTGGAGATCGATGAAATCCAGGGCAGCGCAATGCACGTGCAGCTGGATGGCCGCATGCAGAGCGATACCATCTATGCATTGACCCTGTCTGCGAGTGAGCAAAGCGGTGGTTTTCTCGGTCGCACCTTGCAACTGCCGGCCGGTGAAGTGCTCGATGCCGATGGCCGCTTTCTGCTGGAGCTGGCCGGTGACAATCAGCTCAATGTGACCGTGGAGCAGTTTTCCCTGCCGCTGGTACATCACCGCTTCGGCCTCGCCGGAAGTGCGGAGGTGGTACTCGCGCCCTGGTCGGTATCTACCGACGAATTGTCGCTCACCGTGGATGATTCCCGTCACGCCCTGCGCGGTCAGATCAATGGCGAATCCATGGACCTGAAGCTGCAGTTAAACCGATTGCCGATAGCCATTTCGCAACCCTGGCAGGACTACCTTCAGGGCGGCTGGCTGTCGGCAGATCTGGCCGTAACGGGGCCGCTCAGTTTACCCAGTGTGGACGGTACCCTGGAGCTCAGGTCCAGCTATCAGGAGCAGCCGCTTCATGTGACCGGTGAAGTGGAAACCGAAAAAGAAGTTATCCACATCCGCACCGCGCGTGTGGAGCTGGCCGATGCGGCGCTGGATGCAAGCGGCAGTGTGGATATCGGCGCTGAATCCATTGACCTGAAAGCGGTCATCGAGCAGCTGGCGGTGGCCGAGATACGCAAAATCCTGGCAGCGTTAAAAGAAACCCGTGATGTGGAGATTCCACCGGAACTTGATGGATTCATCGAGCGCCTGCAGGTGACCGCCGCCGGTCCGTGGAAGAATCCCCAACTCACAGTACAACTTGATAGCACGGCGCAGTACCGGGAGCTGGATACCACCCTGCAAGGGCACGGCAGCGGTAACCTGGAAACCTTCGCGATCAGCGATCTGGTACTGGAGGGGAAGGGGCTGCGCGTCAGTGGTAGCGGCGAGGTCGATATACAGGGCAAGGCGCTGCAGTTTCAACTGGATGTGGCGGCGCGCGGGCTGCTGCCAGCGGAACAGTTCGGAGTGCCGGTAGACCCGGGAACCAAGGTCGACCTGGATGCGGTAGTGTCTGTGGTCGGGCCTTTCAGCAACCCCAAAATGTCCGCGCGGCTGTCCTCCGACGGCCACTATCGGGAATACCGCTATCGCCTGCGCGGCGGCGCTGCCGGGAACGCAGAGGAGCTTACCTTCGACCGTCTGCGCCTGGATCTCTACACCGATGGCGCCGCGCAGCCCGCGGAGCCCGGCGCCCAGTCGCTGGTCGCCGGCGAAGTGGAAGAGCCGGGCCAGGACTACCCGCTGCAGCAATCCCGTGAGCGCGTGCGGGGGGCGGCAGCCCTGGCCGCCGACTCCGAGGCCGCTCGCCAGCGGGGTAATGCCTGGCTGGAGCTGAACGGGGTGGTGGAGCCGAAGGCGCAACGCGCTACCGGTAGTGTGGCCGGACGCAATATTCCACTTGGGCTGGCCAAGCTGGCCGGCGTGCAATTACCCCCCTCGCTGAGCGGGGAACTCAGTATCGACGGCCAGTTCTCCGGCCCCTTCGCTTCCCCGGAAGCCACCGCAAATATCCTCGGTCTGGGGGAGTTTCGCGGGGAACCCTGGCACGTACAGGGCGATGTGAGTTACGGCAAGGCGCAGATCATGCTGTCCGAGGTCAAGCTGCTGTGGGCGGGACGCAACCAGCTCACCGCCGATGGCAGCCTGAGCGAGCAGGCGCTGGATCTGGAGGTGCGCGCCCAGGCGGTGCTGGCGGATTTCGAAGAGTGGATCAGCGCGGATATCAGTGACAGTGGCGAGCTGTCTCTGTGGGCCACCGCGCGGGGTACCCCGCAAAACCCGGACCTCGAGGGAGAGCTCAAAATCAGCGGGCGCGCGCCTGCGCTGCGGGACGATGCGCTGGTGCAGGCGCCACTCACACTGTTGCTTAACTGGCAAACCCGCGCCGGTAACCTGGATATCAATCTGGACGCAGGGCATGGCAGTCGCACGGCAGCCGATGCACAGGCCACGTTGGCAATCGCGCCGATTCTGGAGCAGTTGTTCCGGGAGAAGCCCGCAGGTGAATCGCCGCCACTGCCAGTAGATTTCCGCGCCAGCGGCAATGCAGACCTGGCAGCCCTGGGTGCGTTTTTTGACCCGGAAATTCACTCCATGCGCGGCAAGCTCGACTTCAACCTGTCCGCAAATGGCACGACTCAAGCGCCCAATGCGCGAGGCAAGATCAACCTGCGCGACGGCTACTACGAGCACCGTCCCAGCAATACCCGTCTGAGCAGTATCGTGTTTGTGGCGGATCTGACACCGGACGCCTGGCGTGTTGTCGAAGCCAGTGCGCGCGACAGCGATCGCGGTCGGGTGGAACTGCAGGGCGCTGTCACGTTCAAAGAGAGCGTAGCTCCCGAACTCAACTTTTCACTTACCGCGCGCAAAGCGCACCTGCTGAATATGCCGGGCGCCAAGGGCGCATTCAGCGGTGACTTGACGCTGACCGGCACCACCGAGGACGCACTGTTCGCGGGCACCCTCAATCTGCGGCCGCTGGCGGTGCAGGTGGAGCATTTTATCGGCAGCAGTGTGCCCGAGATCGATGTGATTGAGGTGGAAGTCTACGGTGGTGAGAGCGAACAGGGATCGAGCCTGCTGAAGAACATCGAGCTGGCCCTGGAAGTGGTGCTCGACCAGCAGTCCTATGTGCGCGGTCTGGGGCTGGACTCAGAGTTGAAGGGCAAGGTGGAGATCGCCGGAACTGCCGCGGATCCACAGGCCTCCGGGACCCTGACCATTGTGCGCGGCAAGTTCGACCTGCTGGGCAAGAAATTTGAGCTGCAGGAAGGGCAGGTCCAGTTCGAGAACAATGTGGCCGCGATCTATGTGAAGGGCGTGCACACCTACCCGGAAGGCGAGATCACCGCGGAAATCTCCGGTACCACGGATGACCCGAAGATCGAATTCAGCTCCAACCCCGCCGCGGCCCAGGATGAGATTTTTGCCCAGCTGCTGTTTGGCAAATCCCTGACCGATATATCGCCCCTGCAGGCGGTGCGTCTGGTTGGTGTGGTGCGGACCCTGCAGACCGGTGGCACCGGATTCGACCCGCTTGCCAGCACCCGAGATCTGGTTGGTCTGGATACACTGGATTTCGAATCCGAAGCTACGGACGAGGGCGACCAGTACTCCCTCAGCCTGGGCAAATACATCACCAGCCGTATCTATCTGGAGCTTCAGCGCAGTACCGACCCGTTGAACCCGTGGCAGGCGGAGATGCAGATCGAGCTACGCAAAAATCTGCGTCTGGATATCAAATCGTCGGATAACAATGAAAGTGGTGCCGGAAGTGTCGAGCTCCAGTGGAAGAAGGATTACTGACCGACTATAAAAATTGAACCTAATTAAAAACGATGGGAGAAAACTAAATGGAATATTCAATCGTCGTATTGGCCGCCGGATACTCCCATCGCTTTGGTAGTGACAAACGTCTCGCCAGTATTCAGGGCGAGCCGATGTTACTGCGCACTTTGCAGACTGCCCTGGATGCGGCATCTGTACTGGAAGACACCACCGTCCAGGTGGTTCTTCGCGCCCGCGATGCCGTTATCGCCAATGGCTTGAAAAAGCTGCCGGTTCAGGCATTGCACGCGCCAGTATGGCCGGTGGGTATTGGGTCCAGCCTGGCTTTCGCGGTAGAAAATCTGCAGCGTGCCGGTGCCAACCCCAAGGCGATTCTGGTGTGTATGGGGGATATGCCGTTTGTGGAAGCGGAGACCCTGGTGAACATGCTCGATTCCGCCAGGGAGGATCGTATCTGTGTGCCGGTATGTGCCGGAACCCGCGGTTACCCCATCGCCATCGGCCGCAAGTACCTGTCAGCCCTGTCGCGCCTGCGCAATACCGGTATGGAAAAGGTATTGCGCATTTTCGCGGATGCAGTGGTCGATGTGGAAGTGAGCGATCCGGCGATCAATTGTGATATCAATCGCCCGGATGATTTCCACGCAGCAGTGCGGCAGGATCTGTTCGGTAAAATTTTTGCATCTCCCGGTAAAGGGTCGGGTGAGCTGCTGCCATCGACGTTGGAATAATGAAAAAGGCCTCTGTGGCCACGGCAAAAAATTCCGCAGGGGATTGCGCGCCATAGGTATCCAGTACGGATACTTTCTGGGCAGAAGTATCCCTGCCTTCCTCTCTCTCTATCTCAGCCTCTGCGTGCACCGAGTGAATCCGCTGTCGCAGTTCGGCGAATGCCTCTCGCATCACCGGCGCCCAGTTCTTGCCTTCCTCCGATGACTCGAAGGGCGGCCTGCCGTCCACATAGCCGTCCTCTTCATCCAGCTTGTGGGCAAACTCGTGAATGGCCACATTGTGGCCCTGCTGCGGGTTCGCCAGCCCCTGTTGCAAATCATCCCATGACAGCACCACCGGGCCGCGGTAGTGGGCCTCACCGGCGCGGGCACTCAGGTGCGTGGACCTCACATGGCCGTGGTGCCGTGTTTCCTCGGCCACATAGGCGTCCGGGTAAACCAGGATGGTGCGCAGATCCGGATAGCAGTTGTTGTCGCGCTCCAGTAACAGCAGGCACGCATGTGCGGCAATTACCACGCGCATATCCTCGGTAATCTCCAGTCCATTACATCCGACGAATTCCTTATCGCGCAGGAACAGGCTGATGTTCTGTTGAAGTTCCTGCTGTCTTGCCTTCGGCAGGTGAGGATACAGGGCGAGTCGGCTGCGCAGGATCGCCTCCTGTTGCGGGCTCAGTGGGCGCGAGCGCAGGTAGCGTCGTCGCAAACGCTGCCAGGCCAGCGGTATTACCCAGACCAGTACCGCAAATACAATGACTGCAAAGAAAGTTTTCAAGCCGGTCTCCCTGTCCCTATTTCTGGCGCCGCCAGTGTATCCCATGGCGCGGCGCAATTGACCTCTAGTCAGATTCTGCGACCATAAGGCGCGCGCGCAAACGTGCGCCAGAAAAAGAATGAAAAAGGCAGGATTGTCAGGGTATGGATACAGCGGATGCCGGGCTGCGTTGTTCGGAAAGCAGTGGCGACGCGAAGGCGTTGGTTTCGGACAGTTACATGCTGGTGCCACACGGGTTTGCGGCGGGTAATCAAATACAGGTCTGGGTGGGGGTGCACGATGCGCTGTCCACAGGGCGACTGTGGCTGCGCAGCGAGCCACTGGTGCCCCAGGGCGCGGAGATGCCCTCCGGTGTATCCAGTTGCCGTGATGTCCCGCTGCAACTGGAGCGGCAGGCGCAGGGGCTTAGCTACACCCTGGTGACAATGCCCGCAGCTCCCGGTTGTTATTACCGGCTGTCCCTCTGGCAGTGGCATAACGGGGAGCAGAGCAAACTCGCCGAAGCAGATTGTCGCGGCCGGCCGGACTCGCTCGCCAGCAGGTTCAACGTTTGGTACGGCACTTGCTTCTACCGCAATGCGGATCACGGTGCTCTGGCAGAGGCATTTTCCGCGCTGCCCGACACTGCGCGCCCGGACGTGTCTTTCCTTGGCGGGGACCAGGTGTATCTGGATACCGCTTTCTCAAACACCGGATTTACCTTTATACCGGGATTCAGCACACGCAATTTTTCCCCGCTCGCGCTGCGCTCCGACGGCGCCATCCGGCGTTTGCTCAACAGGATATTTGCGCGGGAGTACCGGGAGACCTGGAGGGGAGGGCTGCGCAAGTTGCTGCGCTCGGGGAGCCACTATTTCCTCGCCGGGGACCATGAGTTCTGGAACGATTACCCCAATCCCCCGGGGTTTCTGCCGGTGCTGTGGTCGTCCAGGGTACGGCGGATCTGGGATGACTGCGCACGCCAGCTATTCAATGCGTACCAGCTACCGCACGGGCGCGGGGCGAGCCAGTTTGATGTCGGTGATGAGCTGAGTTTTTTCGTTCTCGATACCCGCTTGCAGCGCGGTCGCGGTCGCGACGGCAACTTTACCGACCCGGCTACCCTGCAGCAGTTGGAAGACTGGCTTCAGGGACTGGAAGCCCCAGGAGTACTGGTACTTCCCGCACCACTACTCACTCGCTGGCAATTTCGCGCGGGGGGAATCGGGCGCGCGCTGCGAGTGACGTTAGGGTTTGGTGACCACTCTCTCGCGGATACCGGTCAGTACCAGGCGCTGGTACGTGCGCTGAACGCTTGTCGCCAGGATGTGTTGATTCTCGCGGGGGATGTGCACTTCAGTCGCCTTGCGGAATTTAAGTTGAATGGCAAACAAGTGGTGGAAGTGGTTTCTTCTCCGTTGTCCTGTCTGCCGAGCGCTGCCGCAGTACCGGAACAGAAGCCGGGAATCTTTCCCGATCGGCCCACCGACGATATTCGTGTAAAGGTGAATTATCTGAAGGCCGGCAGTACTCGCTCCGTGCTGCGCGCGACGTCAGGCAACGAACCGGATAAAAGCATCAGCAACAATAACTTTGTCACCCTGGGTTTTACCCGCGGGGATAAGGGAATCTGTGTGAATATCCAGTGCTGGAATGTGAACGCCAGAAATGAATGTGGCACGCCCGCCGTGGATTGGGAGAGTCGCCATGTGTTGTTGCATCGCCGTCTGCCTGAAATCCGGAGTGATGCACACGCGACCGAAGCGCAAGCGTCGGAATAAAACAATAGAATAGCGAAATATCCATCATGACCAAACAATTGTTTATTCCCCTTGGCCCGGTTATCGCGGTCGGTTTCTATTATGTGGTGAAGTCGCTGGGGATGCCGTATTTACCCGCGGTGACCGCGGCGATTACCGTGCTGACAGTGATCTGGTGGATCACCGAGGCACTGCCGATTCCGGCAACCTCCATTGTGCCGTTTGTGCTGTTGCCACTGTTCGGCGTGGCAGATCACAAGCTGGTGGCATCGTCGCTGGGTAGCCATGTGATCCTGTTGCTGATGGGTGCCTTCATGCTGTCCAAGGCGCTGGAAAAGAGCGGTGCCCACGAGCGGCTCGCCCTGTACATGCTCAAGGTGGTGGGGATCTCCAGTGGTCGACGGCTGGTATTGGGATTCATGCTGGCAGCGGGGCTGCTGAGTATGTGGATATCCAACACGGCGACCACCCTGATGATGCTCCCCATCGCACTGGCGATCCTCTCCCGCGCGGATAACCATCGACTGACCGTCGCGCTGATTCTGGGAATTGCCTATGCGGCCAGTCTCGGCGGTGTGGGCAGCCCGTTGGGTACACCGCCCAATGTTATTTTCATGGGCATTTATGAAGAGATTACCGGGCAGGAATTCAGTTTCGCGCGCTGGATGAAAATCGGTTTGCCGGTGGTATTGATCACTTTGCCGATTATGGCCCTGTGGCTGACGCGGGGGATTCGCCTGCACAAGTCGCTGGAGCGGCCCACAGTCGGTGCCTGGCGGGCAGAAGAGGTGCGCACCCTGGCGGTATTCGGGATTGCGATATTGTTCTGGGTAACCCGCAACGAACCCTTTGGCGGCTGGAGCGATCTGTTTGGTGTGCCCGATGCCGGTGACAGCACCGTGGCGCTGGCGGCAGTGGTGCTGATGTTCCTGGTACCCAATGGCAAGGGTGGAAGACTACTGGACTGGAAAACTGCCGAAAGTATTCCGTGGGGAATGTTGCTGCTGTTCGCCGGGGGAATCGCCATCGCCAAGGGCTTTGCCGCGTCTGGACTCAGCGACATGATGGGGCAGGGGCTCAATTTCCTCACCGCCATGCCGTTGTGGCTAATGCTTATATTGCTGTGTCTGTCGGTCACCTTCCTTACCGAAATCACCAGTAATACTGCGACGGCGACATTGCTGATGCCGATTCTCGCGGTCGTCGCCACCAGCGCCGGGTTTGATCCCATGGTATTGATGATCCCTGCCGCCATGTGTGCCAGCTGTGCGTTTATGCTGCCGGTCGCCACCGCACCCAATGCGATTGCCTATGGTACCGGTAAGCTGCGGATTCAGGAGATGGTCAGGGAAGGGGCGGTACTGAGTGTGCTGGCGTCTCTCATTATTGCCGGGGTGTGTTGGGTAATGCTGGTTTAGTCGATAAAACACCTGGTGTTTTGTGCTAAAAGAGTGGCCTGTGGCGCTTCATTGCTCTGTCGATTCCTGTATCTCTGAATGATTGTTTGGCGCGGCCTGTGTAAACGCCAAGTCCTTGATCTGTAACGATGAATTGGGTTTCCTAGGTGGTTTCGTAGCAACCCCGTAGGGACACTCAATAATGAAAAAACTATCCATACTGGCGGTGGCCGGCGTGCTGGCCGCCTGCTCGGGCGAATCTCCGGAGGTCTCCCAGTCCATGAGCGAAGTGCAGGCGGAAAGCCCCAGCGCATCCGCCGCGCTGGCTTATCCACAAACCCGCAAAGACGATGTTGTCGACAACTATTTCGGTAACGAAGTAGCGGATCCCTATCGCTGGCTGGAAGACGACCGCAGTGAGGAAACCGAAGCCTGGGTTGAAGCCCAGAACAAGGTGACCTTCAGCTATCTGGATCAGATCCCTTACCGGGAAAACCTGAAGCAGCGCCTGGAAACCCTGTGGAACTATGAAAAAGTGGGCTCCCCATTCAAGGAGGGGGACTACACCTATTTCTACCGCAACGACGGCTTGCAGAACCAATATGTAGTCTGGCGCAAGAAAGGGGACGGCGAAGCAGAAATTTTCCTCGATCCCAATACCTTCAGTGAAGACGGCACCACGTCACTGGCTAGCCTGAAGTTTTCCAAAGACGGCTCCATTGCGGCCTATTCCGTGTCCGAAGGCGGTAGTGACTGGCGCAAAATCTATGTGATTGATGCGGAAACCAAAGAGGTTCTTGAAGAGCCGCTGGTCGATGTGAAGTTTTCCGGGATCTCCTGGAAGGGTAACGAAGGTTTCTACTACTCGAGCTACGATAAGCCTGAAGGCAGCGAGCTCTCCGCCAAGACCGACCAGCACAAGCTGTACTACCACAAGCTGGGGCAGGCGCAGTCCAAAGATGTACTGGTATTCGGCGGATCCGAAGCGCAGAAGCGTCGCTATGTTTCCGGCTATGTAACAGAAGATGATCGCTACCTGGTGATCTCCGGGGCGACTTCCACTTCTGGTAACGATCTGTTTATCCGCGACCTCACCGTGGCGGATGCGCCGCTGGTACCGGTGCTGACCGACTTCGATTCCGATACCTATGTGATCGATAACCTGGACAGCAAACTGTTTCTGGTAACCAACCGCGATGCCCCGAACAAGAAAGTGGTTACCGTCGATGCCGCCAACCCCGCTCCGGAAAACTGGCAGGACTTTATCCCGGAAACCGACAACGTACTGACCGCATCCACCGGCGGTGGTTACTTCTTCGCTGAATACATGGTGGATGCTCTGTCGCGGGTGTACCAGTACGACTACAACGGCAAGCGCGTGCGGGAAATCTCCCTGCCGGGGCCGGGCAGCGTGTCCTCGCCCAGTGGCAAGCGCGAAGACAAAACCCTGTATTACTCGTTCACCAACTACAAAACGCCATCCACCATTTTTGCGTTTGACGTGGAGAAGGGCGAATCCGATGTGTACCGCGAATCCGGAGCGCAGTTTGATCCGGCCGCTTACGAGTCCGAACAGGTGTTCTTCACCTCCAAAGATGGCACCAAGGTGCCGATGCTGATCACCTATAAAAAAGGCCTGGAGCTGAATGGCAAGAACCCGACCATCCTGTATGGCTATGGCGGTTTCAATGTCAGCCTGACCCCGTCGTTTAGCATCGCCAACGCGGTATGGCTGGAGCTGGGTGGTGTGTACGCGGTTCCCAACCTGCGCGGCGGCGGTGAGTACGGCAAGCGCTGGCACGATGCGGGCACCAAGCTGCAGAAGCAGAATGTGTTCGACGACTTTATCGCCGCAGGTGAGTACCTGATTGAAAAGGGCTACACCTCCAGTGATTACCTGGCGATTCGTGGCGGTTCCAACGGTGGCCTGCTGGTGGGTGCAGTAATGACCCAGCGCCCGGATCTGGTAAAAGTGGCACTGCCTGCCGTGGGCGTGATGGATATGCTGCGCTACCACACCTTCACCGCCGGTGCGGGTTGGGCCTACGACTACGGCACCGCTGAGCAGAGCGAGGAGATGTTCGAGTATCTGAAAGGTTACTCTCCGGTACACAACGTGAATGCGGGTGTGTCCTACCCGGCCACCCTGGTGACCACAGCGGATCACGATGATCGCGTGGTACCGGCGCACTCCTTCAAGTTCGCCGCCGAACTGCAGTCCAAGCAGCAAGGTGCCGCCCCCACCCTGATCCGTATCGAGACCAATGCGGGCCATGGCGCGGGCACACCGGTCTCCAAGACCATCGAGCAGTACGCGGATATCTTCGGCTTCACCCTGTTCAATATGGGCGTTTCCGAGCTGCCCGGTAGCTGATCCCCGGTTTATTGCTATTCTTAACAAAGCCCGGCACCTGCCGGGCTTTGTCATTTTTCAGGCATCAACGGTAGGCAAAATGGTCGGCGGGGTACCGCTGTGCCCCGGATTCGACTTATGATGCAGAACTGACCAGTCTTATGCCCAGATTTTCCACTGCAGCCGAAGTAGCAAGCAGGCCTATGCCCTTACAGATTCAACTCAATGCCCGTCCGGCAGTGCTGCCGCTCTATTTCCGTGCGCTCACCGCGCGCAAGCGGCGCCAGGTATCTGGCGGGGGCGAGGCGGTGCTCGCTACCGTGCGACTGCGGCAGCAGGCGATCGACAGTGCGCAACTGCGTGAGTATCGCGAGGTCTGCGGCTTTGGCTGCGGGCCCTCGGTTCCCGCCACATACCCCTTCGTACTGGCCATGCCGCTGCATCTGAAATTGCTGGTTTCCGATGCCTTCCCTTTTCCGGTGCTGGGGGTGGTGCACGTGCGCAACCAGATCAGCCAGTACCGGCGTTTGCAGGAAAGCGACCGGCTGGATATCCGCTGCGATCTGGGCGCCCCGACTGCAGTAAAGCGGGGATATGAGTTCGATCTCCACACCCGGGTATACGTGGCCGGCGAGCTGGTGTGGGAATGTGCGAGCACCCTGTTGGCGAGGGCTGCGCACAGCGGCGCTGCTCGGCCAATCCGCGCGTCTGCCGCCGAGCGCGGGGACATTGCCCCCGATGGAACTGTCGAGTGGCCGGTGCCAGCGGATATTGGCCGGCGTTATGCCAGGGTCTCCGGTGACAGGAATCCGATTCACCTGTTTGCCTCCACGGCCAAACTATTCGGTTTTCCCCGTGCCATCGCCCACGGCATGTGGCTGAAGGCGCGTTGTCTCGCGGCGCTGGAGGCGACCGCCCCAGCCGATCCTCTGTTTGACCGGTTTCGCTTCGGTGTCGAGTTTAAAAAGCCGGTGCTGCTGCCTTCGCAGGTCTCCCTGCTGCACACCCGGGATGACGATTTGCTGAGGTTCAGTCTCACCGGTGGGGACAGCCGGCGCGCGCATCTCTGTGGGCGGATTGAGGCCATCTAGCCTGTCATTTACTGTTTGCGTAAACTCGGGGCCAGCCCTGATCCGTCGGGGGTGTTGATCTGGCGATGGTGAGGAAGGAGTGAGTGTGGATTCTGAAACCCGGCAATTGGCAGCCAGCCTGGGGCGCGCGCTTCAGAGCCTCGGTTGGAAGGTGACTGCGGCCGAGTCATGTACCGGTGGCGCCGTCGCCGCGGCCATCACCTCCGTGGCCGGGTCATCCGCCTGGTTCGAGGGCTCGGTGGTGTCCTATGCAGATCGTATCAAACGGGACTTTCTCAGTGTTGATCAGAAAGATCTGGAGGAGCTCGGTGCGGTCAGCGAGTCGGTGGTACGGCAGATGGCAGTGGGCGTGTTCAACCGCCTGGATGCAAATCTGGCGGTGGCGGTGAGCGGTATCGCCGGGCCCGATGGCGGCAGTGAGGAAAAACCGGTAGGCACCGTCTGGATCGCCTGGGCCCATGGCGAGGGCCAGGAGCCGGTCAAGGTGGATGCTCGCTGTATGCATTTCACCGGCAGTCGCGCGGAAATCCAGGCGCAGACCGTAGTCGCGGCGCTGCAGGGCATGCTGGATATTGCCGAGTCTCACCGCACCAGCTGATTCCCGCTATCAATGAATTCTGGCACCGGAAAGCAATTCCCGCTGCCGACCATCAATTCCGGATTACTGGTTGCTTATACAGTAATTTTTCTCTAAGCTCCCTCCCATAACCAATCTTCAAGTACACGGGAAGGGTCATGGATTCCAACAAAGACAAGGCTTTACAGGCGGCGCTGTCACAGATCGAGCGTCAGTTCGGCAAGGGCACCGTCATGCGCATGGGGGATAAAGAGCGCGTGCGTATCCCCGCGATTTCCACCGGCTCCCTCGGCCTGGACGTGGCGCTCGGCATTGGCGGCCTGCCTCGCGGTCGTATTGTTGAGATCTACGGCCCGGAATCCTCCGGTAAAACCACCCTGACCCTGCAGGTCATTGCGGAAGCTCAGCGTAAGGGCGGCACCTGTGCCTTTGTGGATGCGGAGCACGCTCTGGACCCGATTTACGCAGAGAAGCTTGGTGTCAACGTTGACGAGCTGATCGTATCCCAGCCGGATACCGGTGAGCAGGCTCTGGAAGTGGCCGATATGCTGGTGCGCTCCGGTGCTGTCGATGTACTGGTTGTGGACTCCGTTGCCGCGCTGACCCCGCGTGCTGAGATCGAAGGCGAAATGGGCGACTCCCACGTCGGCCTGCAGGCGCGACTGATGTCCCAGGCACTGCGTAAGCTCACCGGTAATATCAAGAATACCAACACCCTGTGCGTGTTCATTAACCAGATCCGTATGAAGATCGGTGTGATGTTTGGTTCCCCGGAAACCACCACTGGCGGTAACGCACTGAAGTTTTACTCCTCAGTACGCCTGGATATCCGCCGTATCGGCTCGGTAAAAGAGGGCGACGAAGTCGTCGGTAACGAGACGCGGGTGAAGGTGGTCAAGAACAAGGTGGCCCCGCCATTCAAGCAGACCGAATTCCAGATCATGTACGGTGAGGGGATTAACCTGCTGGGCGAGATCGTCGATTACGGCGTGAAGATGGGCCTGGTGGACAAGGCCGGTGCCTGGTACAGCTACAAGGGCGACAAGATCGGCCAGGGCAAGGCCAATGCAGTCAAGTTCCTCAAGGAAAATACCGATATCCGCAACGATATCGAATCCCAGCTGCGCGCCCAGCTTCTGGGTGACGTGGTCGCCGCACCGGCGGAAGAAGTGGAAGCCGCGGAAGACTGATTTTGTCTTTTCCCCAAGATACTGTCGGCGGCGGGGCAAACTTGCCGCCGACAGATTCCCTCGAGGAACCCCCATCCCCTGTCGAAGCCTTCCAGGCACTGTTCAGTAGTGCATTGGAATTGCTGTCCCGTCGTGAACATTCCTGTCAGGAATTGCGCCAGAAACTTGCTGCCAAGCATCCGCACGCGGATTTTGATGCAGTACTGCAGCGCCTGCAGGAGCTCAATTATCAGTCAGATCAGCGTTTTACCGAGGTGTTCTGCCGCTCGCGGGTACAGCGAGGGCAGGGACCACTGCGTATCCGCCAGGAATTACAGCTGCGCGGTATACCCTCGAGCATGATTCAGCCGGCAATGGATCAGCTGCAGGAAGAGGTGGACTGGTTTGAGCTGGCACTGGAGCAGCTACAGCGCAAGTTCCGGCGGCCAATGGATCCGGCGGCTCCCCGCGAGCAGCAGATGAAAGAGCGCGCCCGGCGGCAGCGATATCTCGCCTATCGAGGCTTTTTCGGCGATGCCATCCAGTATGCCATTGCCGAGCTCGACGCTGGTGGGGCTGAAACATGAGGCGTCGCAACATGAGGCATGGCGTCGGGAAACCTGTATAGCGTATATACTGCCTGAGGACTAAACGGTCGACCCACTCGAGAAAGAATAGCCAATAAAGAATAGTGAGCCGCGATGATCCTCTCCATCGACCAGGGTACTACTGGTACCACTGCCTTTGTCTTCGATACCGAAGGCCGACTGTGCGGCCGCAGTTACTCGGAATTTCCCCAGTACTATCCACACCCCGGTTGGGTGGAGCACGACGCCGAGGAAATCTGGCAGGTGACACTCCGGGTGTGCGCCGCGGCACTGCAGCGCGCCGGGGTAGAGGGCAGTTCCCTGCGCGCGCTGGGCATTACCAACCAGCGGGAAACCACCGTGCTGTGGGACCGCAGCACCGGCGAGCCGGTGCATCGCGCGATCGTCTGGCAGTGTCGCCGCTCCTCTGAAATTTGTAACCAGCTGCGCGAAGCCGGCGCCGAGTCTCTGGTGCGGGCCAAAACCGGACTGCTACTGGACGCGTATTTTTCCGCCAGCAAATTGCGCTGGATCTTTCAGGATTCGCCAGCGCTTTACCGTCGAGCGCAGGCAGGGGAGCTCTGCTTCGGTACCGTCGACAGCTGGTTGATCTGGCGACTCACCGGCGGCAAGTCCCACCTTACCGACCACACCAACGCCAGCAGGACCCTGCTGTACGATCTGGACCGGCGTCAATGGGATGATGAGCTGCTGAAGCTGTTTGATTGCCCATCGTCCATTCTTCCCGAAATCCGTCCCTCTTCAGGGGTGTTTGCCAATACCGATCCCGACGCTTTTTTCGGTGCCGAAGTTCCAATTGCCGGAGTAGCTGGCGACCAGCAGGCCGCGCTGTTCGGGCAGGGGTGTATCGAGCCGGGGAGCCTCAAGAATACATACGGTACCGGGTGTTTCATGCTCGCCTATGCCGGTGAGCGCCGGCCGCTGGTACCGGAAGGGCTACTCACCACGATTGCCTGCGATGGCGCCGGCCAGCCCGCATTTGCCATCGAAGGATCCGTGTTCAATGGTGGCGCTGCGGTGCAGTGGTTGCGGGATGACCTCGGTGTCATTCAGCAGGCGGCGGACACGGAGCAGATTGCCCATTCGATCCCGGATACCCGCGGTGTCTATCTGGTTCCCGCATTCAGCGGGTTGGGCGCCCCCCACTGGGATGCGGGGGCACGCGGTGCCATATTCGGTCTTACCCGCGGCGGCGGGCGCGCAGAGATAATCCGCGCCACACTCGAGTCCATTGCCTATCAGAGTCACGAGCTGGCTAGCCTGATGGCGCAGGCACTCGGGGTCGAGCTGCAGTGCCTGCGGGTGGATGGCGGTGCCAGTGCCAACAATTTCCTGATGCAGTTCCAGGCGGATATTTCCCGCCTGCGGGTGGAGCGGCCCCGCCAAATCGAATCGACGGCAGTGGGCGCTGCACTGCTGGCGGGTATCGGAGCGGGTATCTGGCGGCACGATCAGCTCCCGGAATCGCTGCAGGATATAGAGCAGGACTTCCTGCCGCAGATGGGTGAACTACAGCGGCGGGCGCTGCTGGATGGTTGGCGCCACGCGGTGGCAGCGTGCCGGACCTACAGGTCGGATTAGCGGTGTGAAAAAGGTGGCTGGAAGCGGTGGCGGGCAGCGCTGATTCATTGTAAAAATGGAATCAGTAACCGGCCCGAAATACTTCGATCATATCGAAGTGGCAACATCCTCAAATAACGATAAGAGCAGGAGCGTGCCATGTATTTTGAATCCCGCGGTATCCGGCTGCACTACCGCCGATGGTGGGTAGAGAATGCCCTTGGTGTGGTGGTGATATCCCATGGCTTGGGCGAGCACAGTGGTCGCTACCGCCTGCATGCCCGCTACCTCAATGCCCACGGCTACAGTGTCTACGCCCTCGATCATGTTGGTCACGGCCTGTCCCCGGGGCGCCGTGGCGATATCGAAGATTTTGACCACTACTCCGCAGACCTTTGTCGCCTGATACATCTCGTTCGCCACGAAAATGCGGGGGTGCCGGTGCACCTGTTGGGGCACAGTATGGGTGGGGTGATCGCCTGCGCCAGTGCAATGAACCCGGTGGGTGATAGTTCGATTACAAGCCTGGTACTGTCTGCCCCGGCTTTTGTCGGTTGCGGCGAGCCCGGGGTTGTCGAAGGGGGCCTGGTGCGCCTGCTGGCGAAAGTTTATCCCTCGTTATCTCTGTCCAACCGGCTGGATGCCCAGTGGATAAGCCGCGACCCCGAGGTCGTGGACGCCTATATAAATGATGAACTGGTGCATGATCGGGTGACGCCGCGCTGGTTTGATGGCTATCAGCGTGCGCGCGACCGTCTGCTGGCCCGGCCCGAGGACATCAAAGTACCCAGCCTGCTACTGTTGCCCGGGAGTGACAGGTTGGTCGATTCCTCCGCTAGCCGCGAGTGGTTTGACCGGTTGCCGGGCAATGTTCACCAGCTGCACGCCTTTCCCGATGCCTATCACGAGCTGCTCAACGAGCCGCAAGCGGCAGAAGAAGCCCTGGCGCTGTTGGTAGAGCATCTCAATCGCTTTTCCGAGTCCTCTTCACACGGTATTCCGGCGCAGCGCGCTGTGGCCAGCTCCTGAACGGACGCCCTTCCTGCGATTTTCGGCCGTTGGAAATCTTCCTTCGGCCGTGAAAACCCCCCGAAAGCGTTGTACCATACGCGGTCATTTTTGACCCGCAGCCCCGCAATTCCGGGCTGTGGGCTTATGTAGAGTGAATCATGGACAAGAAATTACTGAGCCTGCTGGTCTGTCCGGTCAGCAAGGCCCCGCTCGAGTATCGCGAAGAGTCCCAGGAACTGGTGTGCAAGGCCAGCGGGCTGGCCTATCCGGTACGTGATGGTATCCCGGTGATGCTGGAGTCCGAGGCACGGCAACTGACCGCGGACGAAAAACTGGAAAAGTAGTCCGACAGTATTGCGGGGGGGGCCCCGGTGGAAACAGGAAGGATCATGGCAGAAGGCAGTGTTTTCAGTCGCATCATTGCGGGAGAGGTGCCGGCGCAGCGTATTTACGAAGACGATCAGTGCATTGTGATTGAGGATCGTGCCCCGCAGGCGCCCACACATCTGTTGATCATCCCCCGCAAGCCATTGGTGAGTCTGGCAGAGGCTGAGCCCGATGACGCGCCGCTGCTGGGTCATCTGATGTGGGTGGCTTCGAGCGTGGCGCGGCAATTGGGGCTCGAAAAGGGGTTTCGCCTGATCGTAAACAACGGCCGCCAGGCGGGGCAGACCGTATTCCATCTGCATATCCATTTACTGGCCCAGCGCAAAATGCCTGAGGCCGGCCTTGCTGACGACCTGCAGGGCTGAACAGGGTGGCGCAGCCAATGCGCCGGTACAAATCTTACTGACGATGTGGAAGTTGGCTGAATGAAGAGCGCACAGATTCGCGAAGCATTTCTTAAGTATTTTGAAGAGCAGGGGCATACCCGGGTTGCCTCCAGTTCGCTGGTGCCGGGAAATGACCCGACGCTGTTGTTCACCAACGCCGGCATGGTGCAGTTCAAGGACACATTCCTTGGTCAGGATTCCCGCCCGTATGTGCGCGCCACCAGCTCCCAGCGCTGTGTACGTGCCGGTGGCAAGCATAACGACCTGGAGAACGTTGGTTATACCGCTCGTCACCATACCTTTTTCGAAATGTTGGGCAATTTCAGCTTCGGCGACTACTTCAAGCGTGAGGCCATCCAGTTTGCCTGGCAGTTCCTGACCGAGGTACTACAGCTGCCGGCGGAGCGCCTGTGGGTAACGGTTCATATCAGCGATGACGAAGCCGCAGATATCTGGCTCAAGGAAGTTGGTGTCAGCGCGGACCGCTTCTCTCGTCTGGACGAAGACAACTTCTGGCAGATGGGCGATACCGGTCCCTGTGGTCCCAGCTCCGAGATTTTTTATGACCATGGCGAAGACGTTCCCGGTGGTCCTCCCGGTTCCGAAAACGATGACCTCGATCGCTATATCGAGATCTGGAACCTGGTATTCATGCAGTTCGAGCGCTCTGCGGATGGTGAGTTGCACCCGCTGCCCAAGCCTTCTGTAGATACCGGCATGGGGCTTGAGCGTATTGCTGCGGTAATGCAGGGCGTGCACTCCAACTACGAGATCGACCTATTCCAGGCGCTGCTCAAGGCGGCCGGCGAAGTGGTTGGCTGCACCGACACCGAGGAGAAATCCCTGCGTGTTATCGCCGACCATATCCGCTCCTGTTCCTTCCTGATCGCCGATGGTGTCATGCCATCCAATGAAGGGCGCGGATTCGTGCTGCGTCGAATCATCCGTCGCGCTGTGCGCCATGGCCACAAGCTGGGCCACCAGGAAATCTTTTTCCACAAGCTGGTGGCGGCGCTGGTGGAGCAGATGGGCGAGGCCTATCCGGAGCTCCGCGAAAAGCAGTCCATCATTGAAGGCGCCCTGCGCAAAGAAGAAGAGCAGTTTGCCAAGACCCTGGATAAGGGACTCGCGCTGCTCGACGACGCACTGGAATCGCTCGAAGGAACCGAGGTGCCAGGCGAGCTGGTATTCACCCTGCATGATACCTACGGTTTCCCCACCGACCTGACCCAGGATATCGCTCGCGAGCGGGGTTTGACCCTGGATATGGCGGGTTACGAAGAAGCTATGAACGCGCAGCGTGAGCGCGCACGCGCTGCCGGTAAGTTCAAGCAGGATTACAGCGGCAACATTGAGATCGAGGGTACTACCGAGTTCCTCGGCTATGACAACACCGATGCCGCCGGCAAGGTGCTGGCCATTATCAAAGATGGTGAGCAGGTTGAGCGGCTCGAAGAAGGTGAAAGTGGCGCAATCGTCCTGGACCGCACACCGTTCTACGCAGAATCCGGTGGTCAGGTAGGTGACAGTGGTTATCTGCAGGCGGGGGATACCCGATTCGAAGTGTCTGATTGCACCAAGCTGGGCGGGCATCACCTGCACCAGGGCAAGTTGCTGGCGGGCAGTATCGCGGTAGGTGATCAGGTCGCGGCAGAGGTGGCGGGAGATGTGCGAAAGTCCACCGCCCTCAACCATTCCGCGACCCACCTGTTGCACGCTGCGCTGCGCAAGGTGCTTGGTGAGCATGTAACCCAGAAGGGCTCCCTGGTGGATTCCGAGCGTCTGCGCTTTGACTTCTCCCACCCGGAAGCGGTCACCGCCAAGCAGTTGCGCGCTATCGAGGCCCTGGTTAACAGCCAGATTCGCGCGAATACCGCGGTGGAAACCGAAGAGACGGATATTGAAACAGCCAAGGCCAAAGGCGCCATGGCACTGTTTGGTGAGAAGTACGGCGATACCGTGCGCGTGCTCTCCATGGGTGAGCGCAGCGATGCCGGTACTTTCTCGGTAGAGCTCTGTGGTGGTACCCATGTGGCGCGCACCGGAGATATCGGCCTGCTGCGAATTGTTGGAGAAAGCGGTATCGCCTCCGGCCAGCGCCGTATTGAGGCGGTCACCGGTGCCCATGCGTTGGCGATGTTTGATCAGGCGCAGCAGCGCCTCGATCACGCCTCCGCGCTGCTGAAGGCGCGTCCGGAAAACCTGGGCGACAAAGTCGAGCAACTGCTCGCTAGTAACCGCAAACTGGAAAAAGAGCTCGCACAGCTGAAGACCCGCCTCGCCAGTGGTGCTGGCGGGGACCTGACTTCCCAGGCAGTAGAGGTCGACGGAGTCAAGGTGCTGGCGGCTTCTATTGATGGGGCTGATCCGAAATCCTTGCGCGACCTGGCCGACCAGATGAAAAACAAGCTGGGCAGCGGCATTGTTCTGCTGGCTGCGCCGGGAGAAGAAAAGGTCGCCCTGATTGCCGCGGTTACCAAAGATCTCACCGGCAGGCTGGCGGCGGGCGACCTGATGCGCTTTGCCGCGGGAGAGCTGGGTGGCAAGGGCGGCGGTCGCCCGGATATGGCCCAAGGCGGCGGCACCGACCTGCAGGCACTGCCTGGTGTGTTGAAATCTGTGCCGGAATGGGTGAAAAGCAATATCAAGTAAGCCAAATGATCAGTTGCGCCAGTAAATCGTGAAATTCTGGTGTTAGATCAGTAAGAATTGCGCAATTTCAGTTGATTTGCCCTGGGTTTGGTGATTTAGTGCGCGGCACGCGCGAGTCAGGTACCGCGCACCCAGGTAGTAAGGAACACTAGAGCGATGAGTTTGTTCGTGCAGAAATATGGCGGCACCTCGGTAGGCTCCATTGAGCGTATCGAGGCTGTGGCCGATAAGGTGGCTGGATTCAAGGCGCAGGGCCACGGCATGGTGGTTGTGCTCTCGGCGATGAGCGGAGAGACCAACCGTCTGATCGATCTTGCGCGTCAGATCCAGGAACACCCGGATCCCCGTGAAATGGATGTGCTGGTCTCCACAGGAGAGCAGGTCACCATTGCGTTATTGAGTATGGCGCTGAAGAAGCGCGGTTATGATGCCTGTTCCTATACAGGTGGCCAGGTAAAGATCCTCACGGACAATGCCCACACCAAGGCGCGTATTCAGCGAATCGATGTGGAGCGCATGCGCCGCGACCTCGATGCCGGCAAGGTTGTTGTCGTAGCTGGTTTCCAGGGCGTTGATGACGAAGGCAACATTACTACCCTTGGCCGTGGTGGCTCCGATACCACCGGGGTTGCGTTGGCAGCTGCGCTGGATGCCACCGAGTGTCAGATCTATACCGATGTGGACGGTGTTTACACCACTGACCCGCGAGTAGTTGATAGTGCCCGCCGTCTCGACCGCATCACCTTCGAGGAAATGCTCGAAATGGCGAGCCTTGGTTCCAAGGTACTGCAAATCCGGGCGGTAGAGTTCGCCGGTAAGTACAAAGTGCCATTGCGCGTGCTCTCCACGTTTGAAGAGGGTAGCGGCACACTGATTAGTCTGGATGAGGAAGACAACGAGATGGAACAGCCTGTAGTCTCCGGCATTGCGTTCAACCGCGACGAGGCAAAACTGACAATCCGCGGTGTGCCGGATACCCCCGGGGTGGCCTGCCGTATCCTGGCGCCGGTTGGCGCAGAGAACATTGAAGTCGATGTTATCGTGCAGAACATCAGTGCGATCGACGGTACTACCGACTTCACCTTCACCGTGCACCGCAACGATCTGAGCAAGGCGCGCGGTGTACTGGAGAGAGTGGCTGCGGAGTTGGGTGCTCGTGAGGTGGTATCCGACGACAAGATTGCCAAGGTATCCATCGTCGGCGTGGGTATGCGGTCCCATGCGAATGTGGCTTCGCGTATGTTTGAGGCGCTTGGTGAAGACAACATCAATATCCAGATGATCACGACGTCTGAAATCAAGATCTCAGTCATCATCGACGAGCGTTACCTGGAGCTTGCGGTGCGTGCCCTACACAGCGCCTTCGAGCTATCGGAAGCCAAATCCGCGGGATAACTATAACCAGAGTGATGGATTCCGCCTCTAACCATAGCAATTCGGTTGTCTGGCGTGTGGTGCGACCTATTGAGATTTTCAGCGACTGGGCGATACTGAATAAAGTGACGGACAAGATTCCCGGTTTGAAGCCTTCTCGGGTTATTATGACTCAAGGCATTGGTCTGGGATAACCGGTCGTGCCAAATCACAGGATGATCAAGGAGAAGTAGGTAATGTTGATTTTAACCCGCCGTATCGGTGAGACACTGATGGTTGGTGACAATGTGACGGTTACCGTGTTGGGTGTGAAAGGCAACCAGGTACGAATCGGGGTCAATGCGCCGAAGGAAGTTGCGGTTCACCGTGAAGAAATTTACCAGCGCATCCAGCGTGAAAAGCAATCCTCTGGTGAGGGTAGCGCTGACTGACGGTAGTCGATCAGAAAGGGCCGCATCGCGGCCTTTTTTTATGCCTGTACGATTTCTAGGCTATGCTGAAGAAATCTCAAAAAGTTATTGATTCCCCATTGATTTTTGCCTCGCCGTTGGTATGATGCCGCTCACTTTCAGCAGCCAAGACCAAGCGTCAAAAGCTGTTGTCGTTCTGAAGAATCAGAGCGGGAAGTTATCCGGTGAGGTGGCCGAGTGGCTGAAGGCGCGCCCCTGCTAAGGGCGTATGGGGTTAAACTCATCGAGGGTTCGAATCCCTCCCTCACCGCCATCTAAAAAACACTCTCAATTGAGGGTGTTTTTTTATGGGTAAGGGTCGCTATTTTGATCTTTACCTGCGCGGCGAAAGCGGTGCGCCAGGTTGGGAAAAAGTTTGAAAAAACTGCTTGCCAGCCGACGGTTCACTCCCTATAGTTCGCGCCCTCGCTGCTTGAGCGGCAACGCAAAACGCGGCGAGACGGCAAGATAAGCCTTTGAAATTTAGCGAGTTTCGCTCCA